>NZ_FWFL01000019.1 GCF_900172295.1 Roseovarius litorisediminis | reverse complement strand
AACGAAAGACCATCGACGCGCGACGCTTGCATCACAGACAACGTGCCGCATAATGCAATCAACCAGATGAGCCGAAAACTCTCTTAGTTTAAGCCGCCTTTGGTGCCAAAAACCCTGACGACGGACATGCTTGGTTTTCAATCCGGTTAGTCGCTTCCCATACGTACTTTTAATCAGTGGGTCGCAGGTTCGAATCCTGCACGGCTCTTCTCAGGGTTTAGCGGAGAATGGCAAATCAACAGAAAAAGTCGCGCCCTGCCTGCCGGTTGCGCTTTCGAGCTGTATCCGACCTTTATGTGCCGCAATGATCCGGTGGCAATAAGCAAGTCCTACACCAGTGCCTTTGCCGATATCCTTTGTAGTGAAAAGAGGATCAAAAATGCGATTTTTGATTTCGGCGCTAATGCCCGGCCCGTCGTCAGATATGGTCAGGCACAGGTTGTTGTCGCTCTGATCACATTTGATTGTGATCTGGCCGCCGGTCTTAGCGTCTCGAATGGCGTGGATAGCGTTTGTCAGCAAATTGATGATGACCTGGATAAGTTGCACTTCGTCCGCATTAATAAGCTGGAATTTTTGAGGATGCTCTGACGAAATCCGAATTCCGGCGGCTTTTGCCTCGGTCGTAACCGCGTCGATTGCAGAATAAATCAGTTTGGCAGGATCTACTGGGCGCAAATCAAGCGGTTCCTGACGCGCCAGCGACAGAAAGGACCGGACAATGCGCACACAACGATGTGCAGCTTGCGAGAGCTTGCTAATACGCCCTTCGAAACAAGAGTTTTCCAACTCTTCCTGCAATATGTCTGCATTCCCAACAATTATGGACAAAGGATTATTCAATTCATGTGCGATCCCGGCCAATAGCTCTCCTAGGGCGGACAGTTTTTCAGATTGAAATAACCGCTCTTTTTGGCGATCCAGTTCGGCCTGGACAGACAATTCAGCGGTCAGATCCTCGATATTTGCAACAATCACGTCCTCGCCGCGGTAGTCGATTAGCCTCGCTGAGATGACGGCCGGAAATTCCTGCCCGTCCGGTCGCAGGCATGTCAGGCGCATGTTATCTACCGAGGCATCCGGCAAAAGAAGCGTGACGAAATCGGCGCGTTCCTCAGCATGGGCGAAATGGGCAAAACTACTTTTCGCCGCACCCAACAATTCGGTGGCCGCAGGCGAGCGGTAGATGATTTGACCATCAGTGACGCGGGACATGGTCAGGCTCGCCGGGCACGCCTCAAGAACTTTTCTAAGAACGGCTTCGGCCTCGCGTGCCGCATCTATTTCATGGGTTTCGTCGACCTGCAGAGATTGAGTAAGAGTAAACCCGCCGCCTGCTAACTGGCCCAATTTAATAGCATAAACCTGCCTTCTCGCTGATGGCATCTGGACGACATCAGCAAGGGTCGGATTAGCCTCAAAGCCAGCTTCCATTTCGTCGAGGCGCTGACTGACTGTAGGAGGCATGACGCCGCGGTTAACCGCCTCGCGCAGAAAAATGCTCCAGGGCACTCCGGGTTTCAGAACATCTGAAAGGGAGGGATAAAAGGCACGAAAGCTGGCATTGGCAAGTGTCAGTTGCGCGTCTGCATCGAAAACGGCGACGCCCTGATCCAGAAACTCGACCACGTCATGCAGCGCGTTGGCATCAGCACGAGGTTCAGACCTGTCCGGAGCTGCGGGCATCGCACTCTAGCCTGTTTGCCCGGAGGCAGGCAGATCTTCGATCATGACCTGACCTTCGTTGCCAGCGACCGGGTTGATCTGAAACCTGTCAGCAATCTGGGCTGCAAAGTCTCTGTCCGAAACCACCGACATCGGACTGGCATTCGCACGGTTGGACAGGGCCTTGGTGACGGTTGGTCCGAAGACATCATAGATATAATTCTGGCTACCCACCACAGATCCAATCACCGATCCGGCGGCGGTTCCGATGCGCGCGATCCATGTGATCGGGTGCGACGCGTTGCGTCGGTCAAGATACCTCAGGAAACGCACTGCAGAATTGGCAATAGCAATTGCGTGCAAGTCGTTGGGATCAGGAACACCCGAGACAACAACATAGCTGTCGCCGTTTGTTCGGATACGCTGGCACCCGAATTGCGCGCCTATCCGATCGAAAGCACTGTAGATATCGTTAAGTTCGCTGACGATGACACCCGGTTCATGTTCAGTCAGCAGATCGTCAAACCCCACGAAATCCAATGTCAGAACAGAAACCGGTTCGAACAGGCGCGGCGACACAACGCCAAAGGTTTTATATTCTTCATAAGCTGCACGCGGCATCATGTTGAGAAGCAGCTTTTCGACCTGCTCTTTTTCGCGTTTGATCTCATGCGTATTGCGCTCGACCATCATGGAATAGGAATCGATCATAGATTCCAGTTCCTTGATGCGTGTGATGTTCTGACAGACAAGAACGGCAATATTCCGGTCTGCGTCGTCGGCGCGATTGAACTCCATCGCAACAGTCATCTTGCGGCGACGCAGTTTAAACGAAGTCTCGGTCGCCATGCGGCCACCGTTGTGCATTTCTGCAACCAGTTCTTTACTGTCGAGATCGGGAAAAAGGTCAGTCAGTATGGCTGCGGGATCGTTTTCCCCGAACCATTCGTTGAACGTATCATTTCGAAATTGCAGCGTCAGCCTATCCAGATCGATCAGGGCCACACCGACGCCGATGGCGCGCAAAAGCTGCTCGTTGATGCTTTCAATCGACATTCGCATTCCTAATCAGCAGCACTCGGCGTTGTTCAAACCCGTCCAAAACAGCTTCAATATCTGCAGCTTCAATATCGAAATCTGCTAGGGTTTCCGCCACAATCTCTTTCAGGCGATCAAAGTGGTGATTTTCGATGGTCATATGGCGGTGCGCACGTTCGATATGATCATCCGAAAAAGTGGCGGGGCCACCCATCAGCGCCGAGATGAATTTGGTCTGATGATCAATTAGTTTCGACAGATCCACATCATCAAAGAAAGGACCAACATCATCATCTTCGAGCATCCGGTCATAGAACGTCAGGACAAGCTTGCTGATAGTTGAAAAACCACCGTATTTTTCAAAAAGTGTTTTTTCCATGAGTGCCTCTAATGCCTCAGGCGCGCTACGATTCACTTATGCCAACGTAGCCAGAGACTTGAAATGTAAGCGGTATTGCCTGCTTTCGTCAATCTTCGCAAGAAAAATGCAACTCTAGGGAATCTCACCTGCGTTTCTAGATGAACGGTATTTTCGCCGGGCCATAAGAGAATTCGGTGACAATCGGTGAAAGAGGCGGTTTGCTGATTTTGCTTGTGTCGGCGACACCTGAAAATTGCACGAACTGGCTGTGTTTTGGCGGCCAACAATAATATCCCTTGCCGGTAAAATCATCACCGAGGGCCAGATATGTCCGTCCCCGGCGATGAAATTCAACGTTTCAGATCATTGCAGTGTCAAAGCCGATCCTGCGGAAGAACGATTGCACATGCGTCGGCGCGACTGGGTTGCGCTGTTTTTTGGTGCTGACATAGGCCATTTGCGCCCTGGCGATGCTGTTACTGTTCTTAAAGCGAGTCAATTGGGATCTCCTTTTCGGGGTCAAAGTATCCATCCATCGCGCTTTTCCGGCGTGATGGATGGGGCGTGGGTTAAACGGGCAGCAAACCCGCGGGCCTTTTGGCCAAGGGTGCCAAATGCGCGGTGTATTTTAATCACAGGCTTCATGTTTCAGCTCTTGGTTTAATTGTCCGGCGGACGGGGTGCCGCGTATCGGCTGTGGTTCGGTTTTAAGGGATATGTGTTTCAACAATTGGTCAACCGGGACGATAAAATGTTTCAACTGTTTCGACCGCTTTCCTGCCGTGTATCAATGGTACTGATTATGGATCCGATTGCGAAAACCCCGCTGGTGTAAACCAGCGAGGTTTCCCTCGTAGCTGCGTAAGTGGTTGCATTCCCTGTGAGCGTTTCAGCCGCAAATATCTTTCCAGAGATCTTTCATTTTGCGTGCCAGCAACTGAATGTCCAGCGGGCCGGTGTCGACACTGATGATCGAAACCCGGAGCACCTTGCGGCCCTGCCAGACGGCCGTGCGGAAAAAGTGCTGGCCATCCGCATTCAGCGCTGCCTCCATGGCTTGGGTCATTTGATCGGTATCCTCAGCACCCCGACCACGATCAAACGACAGGACAAGCTGGTTCAGCACTACGTCATTGTGAATAATGATCCCGGGCGTGCCTTCCAGCTTGTAGGCCAGAAGGCTGGCACAGTTGCAGTGGTTGTGCACCATGTCGCTGATACCGTCACGACCCAATGCCTTGAGTGTCGCCCATACCGTAAATCCGCGCGCGCGGCGCGACAGTTCTGGGTTAAAGTGCGTTGCGTTGCGGCCATCACCCGGCGCTTCGGACAGATAACTGGCCGAGATATCCATGGCGCGCCGGTGCGCGTCTTTGTCTTTGACAATCGCAAAACCGGAATCAAACGGAATCTGCAGCCATTTATGACCGTCAGTCGACCAACTGTCGGCACGGTCGATACCAGTTGTCATGGCTCGGGTTGAGAGGCTGGCCCGGGCCCAGAGACCAAAGGCGGCATCGATATGAAGCCAGGCATCGTGTTGTATGGCCAGATCGGCCAAGGCATGAAAATCATCGAAAGCCCCTGAGTTGATGTGCCCTGCCGTAGCGACCATGATCTTGGGGCCGCGAAAAAGCGCCATCCTGTCTGCCAGGGCGCGGATCACAAGCCGCCCCTGATCGTCAGTTGGAATACGTTCGATATTGCGGTTGCCAAGGCCCAGATACCGCAGCGCCGCAAGGTTCGAGACATGGGTATCGTCCGAGATAAAAATAGTGATGCGCGGGGTGCCCTGCAATCCGTCCTGACTGAAATCATGGCCTGCTCGCCTCAGGACTTCATCTCGTGCAGCCGCGAGACCGATAAAACTTGCCATGGTAGCCCCGGTGGTGATGCCTACCGACGCCTTGCGGGGCAGATCGAGGATGTCGAGGACCCAGTCACAGGCAACTTCCTCGGCGGTAGCCGCCGCGGGGGAGCATTGGTAAATCGCCGCATTTTGCCCCCAGATCGACGTGAGCCAGTCAGCGGCAACGCCCGTCGTGTGCGAACTGCCCATAACCCAGGCTAAGAACCCTGGCTGAGTGTTGCCGACAAGGCCCGGTTCGGCCGCGTGAATGAGATCGGCAATCACCTGTTCGCCAGGCTGGCCTTTGGCGGGAAGATCACCGCCAAAAGCATTGCGCAAGTCATCAAGATTTGCTGTCGGGTGCAGGTGTTTCTTGCTGTCGCGATAGCCTGTCGCGTAGGCCGAAGCCGTTGCCAGAGGGCCAGTGACGGCGGGAAATGCATGTGCATGTTTCATCTGGGGTGAATCCATTTAGGAAGGAAAGAGTACGCGTTGATGTTCGACGCCGGGCCACAGGGCAATCCGAGGGTTGCAAGCTGATCCTGAAGGCTACCGTCGTTGAAGGCGTCAAACGTTTCGGTCGCGCCGCCGATATGCTGACCATCCACAAAGATCTGCGGAATTGTCGGTGACCCGGTGATCTGGCGCAGGGCTGCGCGCATCTCGGTACCTTTGTTATCCTTTTGGCAGGCCGGACTATCCAGGTCGATGCATTCATAGGCGATACCGACTGCGGCCAGCATCTTGCGCACGGACCAGCAGAACTCACACCATTCCAGCGCAAATACGACGACGGGTTTGTCGGCAATAATCTGTTTGACCGCCTCAATCGCCTCGGGCCGCGCCGCCTGTGCAGCGCCGGCTGGCATGGCAGAGGTCGCAATATCAAACCGCGCCCCTTGCGTGGACTGCGACAGCGCCATTTCTTCGGCCGTCATTTCCTCGGGGACGTCCTCGAACAGTGGCGTTGAAAGGTAGCGCTCGCCGGTGTCAGGCAGCATCGCCAGTATTTTAGACCCTTTCGGGGCCGTTTTGGCAATCTCCAGTGCGGCCGCAAAGGTCGCACCACCGGTGATTCCACAAAAGATGCCCTCCTTGCGGGCCAATGCCTTGGCCATGGCCATCGCGTCGGCACCAGCCACAGGCTGCATCCGATCTATCAATCCGCCGTCAAGAGCCTGATTGGCCAAATCTGAGATGAAATCCGGTGACCACCCCTGCATCGGATGTGGGCGGAACTCGGGGTGACTGGCAGCCGCGCCACCATCGGCATTGAAAGGTTGCACAATGCCGCTGCCCATCAGTTGCGCATTGTCGGGCTCAGCCGCGACGATCCGGGTTCCGGGGCTTTTGGCCTTTAGAACGCGAGCCACGCCGGTAAGCGTGCCGCCAGTACCAAAACCAGTGACCCAGTAGTCAAGCCCGCCCTCACCAAAACTCCGCAGGATTTCCTGAGCTGTGGTGGCGCTGTGGATGTCGGCGTTGGCTGGATTTTCAAACTGGCGCGACATAAACCAGCCGTGTTTTTTGGCAAGTTCGCGCGCCTTTGCAACCATACCGCTGCCTTTTTCAGCGGCGGGCGTTAATACCACTTTAGCCCCCATAAAGCGCATCAGCTTGCGGCGCTCTATACTAAAGCTTTCAGCCATAGTCACGACCAGAGGATAGCCTTTGTGCGCACACACCATGGCAAGACCGATGCCGGTGTTGCCGCTAGTCGCCTCGACGATAGTTTGGCCGGGTTTAAGGCTGCCGTCACGCTCAGCGGCTTCAATTATACCAAGTGCAAGGCGGTCCTTGACTGACCCCATGGGATTGAAAGCCTCGAGTTTGACGAAAATTTCCACGCCTTCGGGCGTGAGATTGTTGATTTTCACGATGGGGGTGTTGCCGATCGTTTCCAATATGGACTGTTTGATTTGGGTCATAATGATTTCCTTGATTTGGGCGTACTCAGTGAGCGGCCTGATGTTTTCTTGCATGAAGATTTGCGAAATCCCTGGGCCGGTATCGTGTGTGACTGGCGTGGAAACCTGTCCTGCTGCCCGGCAATGCGTATCCGTGTTTCAACTCTTCCCTGTCCTTTTAATCTGAGCAGATTGCCCGCTGGTTTTGATCACATCTTTCTGCGCGAACAACGTTGCATTCTGTTGTCCATAGAGGAGGTTTTGTGTTTCATTTGTGAAACGTACGGCTGCCAAACGTCACCACGGAAAAACGATCTCTGGCAGATAGGTAGGCCATGAATTTCACGTTTCGCCCGTGTCCGCGCTGTTACAATTGAAACAATTGGGCCCCAGACTGAAAAGACGCTGAAACATAAACCGGCTAAGAAGTGACCATGGCAAGTAAAGAGAATAATGCGATCAGTGGAAATCCGGACGAGGCCGATTTGATTTGGGACGCGATGGAAGTGCTTCCAGAGGGAATTGCCGTGTTTGATGCCGAACGCCGACTAATCACCTGCAATCGGCTATATATAGGTTTGTTCCCGAAGGTCAGCGACCTGATTGTGCCGGGGGTTTTGTGGCGGGATTTACTGATCGCCGGGGCTGAGCGCGGCCAGTTTGCCGAGGCAGCAACCAACCCTGAAGAATGGATTGAAAAACGCCTGAACGACGAATTTCCATTAAACCAGACAATTGAGATTGAATTGGCCAACGGCGTAATCTGTCAGGCGCAGTTCAGCGTGACAAACCGTGGCGGATTCGTCGTTGTTTGCACTGACATTACCGAGCGGAAGCGCACCGAGGCTCTGATGCGTGAACAGGAAAACATTCTGCGCACGGTTCTGGAAACAAGCCCTTTGGCAATTGTCATGGCGAGGTTGCACGATGCCCGGATTTTGTACCGCTCCCCCGCGGCCGTGAAATTCTTCGGGGAAACCGAGAATGCGTTTGAGCATTATGCTGACCCGAAAGACCGTGAAAAATACGTTGATAAGCTTATGCGCGCCGGGCGGGTGGATGATTATCACGTTACTCTTAGGGATGCCCGGGGCCAGCTCTGTGCAACTACGTCCTGGGGACGGCTGGTTGAATTTGAGGGCGATACCTATGTGGTAACCGCAATTATGGATCTGACCGATCAGCAAGAGCGTGAAGCCATGATCCGCCAGATTCTTGAGGCTTGTCCGACGCCAATCCAGATGAGCAAGGCATATACAGGCGAGGTTTTGTTCAGTAGCCGCGAGACGATTTCACTTTTCGGACGGGTCAACAGCGCAAAGCAATTCTACGTTAAGCCAGATCAACGCGAGGAATATCTAAAACAATTGCGACGCGATGGATCAGTCACCGAATACAAAGGGCAATATCTGAACGCGGACAAAAAGCCGTTCTGGGGCGCGGTTTCGGCCAGGCTGATCCGCTATAATGGCGAGGAAGTAATCGTCTCAAATACACGCGACATGACTGAACAGTTGCGTATTGAAGCAGAACTGGCCCAGCAAAGGGACCACCTGTACCAAAACGAGAAATTGTCGGCGATGGGAGAATTACTAGCGGGCGTTGCGCATGAGTTGAACAATCCGCTATCGGTGGTCGTCGGGCATTCGCTGATGCTACGTGAAGACTGCAAAGAGCCTGAACTGCTGCGGCAAGTCGAAAAAATCAGCAATGCGGCCGAGCGTTGTGCGAGAATCGTGAAAACCTTTTTAACAATGGCACGGCAAAATACAGCCAGAATGCAAAGCGTCGATATTAATGAAATTGCCCATACAGCCGTGGACGTTGTGCGTTATGGCGACGCCGCCAGTGACGTGAACATCACCTGTAACTTGGGGACGGATTTGACAAAAATCTGCGCCGATTCTGACCAAATCACGCAGGTATTTATCAATCTCATCCTGAACGCAGAGCAGGCGATGCGCGACGCTGGAGTGGGGCAAAAAATCACCGTTTCGACTCAACAAGCGAAGAACGACACCGGCGTTGAAATAATGGTCGAAGATGATGGACCGGGCATTCCTGAAAACATCCGTAGCCGCGTGTTCGAACCGTTTTTCACCACTAAAGAGGTGGGAGACGGCACAGGGATAGGTCTGGCGCTATGCCACCGAATTATACAGTCGCACGAGGGTCACATCACGGTAGCTGCCGGGGCTAATGGCGGTTCGGTTTTCAGGATATTCCTGCCGCGAGATACGGAAGTGCGGGGAAATGCACAAGCCAGCCAAACGTCCGATCTGGCCACTAATCGGCTCCGCATCCTGATCCTGGATGATGAAGAGGATGTAGCTGAGCTCAATGCTGAAATTCTGACCCGCGGCGGGTATCAGGTGGATACCTTCAACCACGCCGAACTGGCACTGGAAAGCATGCGGCACCATGATTACGGTTTGATCCTGAGCGATCTGAATATGCCGGAAACAGATGGTCGTGGTTTCTTTGAGACGATCAAACAGGAATTTCCCGAAATGATCAGCAAGACAGGGTTTGTTACCGGTGATACGATGGGCCGATCCTCGCAGTCCTTTTTGGGAGAGGCGAACCGGCCATGTATCGAAAAACCCGTTTCCCCGAAGGAGTTGCGTGCGTTTGTGACCGAGATTCTGGCAAAGACAAAGCAGGTGACTGAATGACTGGCCCCAAGACGATATTGATATGTGACGACGAGCGTGACGTACGTGAAATGCTGGCGGAATACCTTACAAAACGCGGATTCACGATTGTCACGGCTAGCAACAGCGATGAACTAATGGCAGAATTAGAAAAGGCGCCGGTGGACATAATTCTGCTGGATATCAACATGCCCGGCGAGGACGGGTTGACGACACTCAGATCGCTCAGGGTCAACAATCAGGTGCCTGTGGTCATGCTAACTGCGGCAGGCGAGGTGATTGATAGGATTGTCGGGCTTGAAATGGGTGCCGATGACTATCTGGCCAAGCCAGTGGATCTTCGAGAACTTGAGGCGCGGATTAAGGCCGTTTTGCGCCGCAAGTCCCAACCGGTGGGTCAATCAAAGCGCAAGGACGCACCTGAGACCGCTCGTTTTGGGGAATTCCTGCTCGATCTGACTGCAGTCAAACTACGAACGGTCGACGGTGACGAGGTGCCTTTGACGGCGATGGAGTTTAACTTGCTCAGCCTTTTTGCCCGAAACCGGGGCCGGGTCCTGAACCGCGATCAGATTCTTGAGCAGGCACATGACCGATCATGGGATCCTTTTGACCGCAGTATCGACATTCGCATTTCGCGTTTGCGGCGCAAGATCGAACCCAACCCGCAGAAGCCGCAGATTATTAAAACGGTCCGCGGGATAGGCTATATTTACGATCCAGACTGACCCCTTTTCCTCAGTAACTTCCCGTATACGCTTGGCGCGGCATGCGATTAAAGGCCGCGACGGGCACCAAGACCTGCGCAATGTCGCCCGGTGCACAGGTAGGGCGCATTTGCCAACCATTTCCCAGCGACCGCCCAATGCGCTGCAACCGACCGGAAATTGTACCGTTCATTCTGCCCACGCAGATCGCCAGCAGGATCAGGGCGCCGCCCGGGACGAATGCAGGCCCCGGGTTTTCAGCCAAAAGCAACATGGCAAAAATGATGCCTGCCAGCGGCGAGAACGAAGTGGCCAGTGACATATCATCCGAGCGCGCATATTTCAGAGCCATAAACCAGGATAGCTGGCCAATGATCACGACAATAATGGCATAGACCCAGATCCATTTCAGCAGCACAGGCGAAAAGATATCCTGAAACTGCTGAGGGCCCTGCAGGGCAGAAATCAGCAGAAAATAGATCAAAGTGCCAATCGTCGCACGGTAGATCGAAAAGATGCCCATGGGGACACATCTCAGCGCCTTGCGGGCGAAAATGGCCGAGGTAATATAAGACAGCGCCCCGGCAGCGGCCGCGATTTCACCAGCGCCAAAGACGCCGTGGCTGTCAGGGTCGCGCATGCTGATCATCAGCATTGCACCACACAGCGCAATGATAGCGGCAAGAAAAACGCGTGGTTTAATTTGTTCCTTCAGGAACAATCCGGCAGCAAGCAGGAATAAAGGCGGCTCAATCCGACTGATCAGCAACACGCTGGTCACACTGGAATGTTCCAGAGCGTAGAAAAACAACCCGGGCGTCAGCGCCGATGACAGAAAGGCCGACAATGTCAGAAGCCCCCAGTCCCGGCGGTTCAGGTGGCGCAGATTGGCACCTGTCCAGTCTTTGCGGAACAAAACGACCATTGGGACAATTGAGATCAGTGAACTGAGAAACAGCAGGTTTGTGAACGTAATCGCATTGCGCCCGCCAGCCACGGGGCTATTGGATCCGATATCGACCAGCAATGTGGCGATGGAATTCGACGAGGCGTAGATAAGCACACCCAACCAGGCAAATCCCATGCCGATCTTAGCGGGCGAGATGGCGATAAAAGAGTTTTCGATTTTGGTCCGCATAACAGCGCTCCGGTTTCCATGATTTGGGGAAACCTAGGGGCGCGATGTTTCGGGCGAATTTCTGTGGGTGTCCGTGCGTGTTTCATTTGTTTCTCATATGTTTCGCATAAACTTTCAGCGCTTGGACCTGCCTTTCTGTACCAAGACATCTGACTTGCCATTCGATTATAGCATTGGTGTAAAAAGAAAATCTTGGCTTGGCAAAAAGGAAATAGTCACTTTATTTGCGCCAACTGGCGCAAATGACGACAAACTTCAGGGCTGTGCCTTATCACACGGCGACACTGGCAATCAGCTCTCATAACCCCTTGGTTCTGCATCAGGCAGCAATCGCAGATTCAGTGGGATTTCCCCTTATACTCGCCATTTCGGCCTTAATGCATTCGGTCAGCTGCAGGTGCATTGATTTTGCTTGGCCAAATGACCAGTTCAGCGCCGCCAAATTCCGCGTAACTTCAAACAACTGAATGCCAAATCTGTTTCGCTTAACCTGATAGGATATTGGAAAAGAAGGCATGTGACAGAACGCTTTTGCAAGTCGGTGGGCATCCACAAATGCATCCGTGATGCCATGAGCGGTAATCGGATCCTTGAAATATCCGGCATCACCGACCAGCGCCCAGCCGGACCCAACACATTGCCGCATGTGCCCAAGTGCCCCACCAAACCGTCTCAGCGGGCCATCCTTGCGGAACTCGCGCAGCTGATGGGCCATCGCCGGATCACACTGAGCGATAAGGCCTGTCATGCCTGTGATTGGATCGGAAGCAAAAGTTTCCTTGAAAGCGTCGGGGCGTGTAGCGGCAAAAACGCAGTGCAAACCGGAATTGGTCGGGATCACTCCGGCATAACTGTTGCGTCCGAAATACCAGCGATACCCTTCATTCGCAATCCCGTCGAAATATCCGTAAACCGCGGCAGAACGCTCCGGAGCTGTGTTTTGAATTGTTGCGCCGACTTCTCTGGCAACCGAAGAAAGGCGGCCGTCGGCACCAATCACAAGGGCCGCGGATACAGTTCTGCAGCGACCGTCCCGAGTCATCAAAATCGCTCCGGATACGCGACCGCTGGGGCTCCTCTTTACCGCCTGAAAGGTAACGCCGGTATGCAGTTCCGTACCTGCGTCAACAGCCGCATCCACTAGTATTTGGTCAAGTAACCCACGGCGTGGCGCATAAAGCCCTTTCACCCCGTGATCAGGTTTAAGGGCAACTGAAATTTTTTCCATTCCATAGTGGAAATTAGTGTTCTTCACTAAAGGCGTAGCTGCTTTTTCAATGCTTTCCAAAAGGCCCCAGTCATGCAGAAGTGCAACCGCGGGGCGCATCAGCGCATGAGTTGACAACGTGTCGTTCGACGGCAGGTCGCGGTCAATCATCAGGATGCGGGCGCCGGCCCTGGATAGCTGCAGCGCAGTTGCGGCACCGGCACAACGGGCCCCGATTATGATGGCGTCATAGGAACTGTGTTCGAAGTAAGTTTTTTCCATTGGTGCGGCTCCTTCAGGCGGCCTGTTTGCGACGGAGATAGTTTTCAAGATGCATCGCCAGTTCGCTGGCGTCTTCGCTCGCGCCATCAATGAATGTAGATTTCCGGCGGCGCAAAAACGGCAAGCCCATGACATAAAGCCCGGCAGCGACGACACCGCCGTCGTGCTGGATATTTCCCTTACGGTCAAAGACCGGCAGGTTGATCCATCTATGATCCGGTCTGTAGCCTGTTGCCCAGATTACGGCACCAAAGCCTTCACGTTTCAAATCGATTGACAGACGTGGTGCCTTTGGGATCCGGGTTCGTGGCAGGCGATATGACGGGGCCATGAGCGGCTCCATGCCGCTCTCACGAACCCAGTCATCAAAGCCATTCAGCAGGCGATCAAGCTTCAGATCAGCCGCCGTGCAGGCATTGTTCAGCGCGCCGGAAAAAATCGCCTGCCCGTCCTGAAGGGCCGCCATGCGCCCGACAAGCTCGATGCCGATTTCCTGCAAGGCATTCAGATCAAGAGGGTTGTCTCCCGCCAAACCAGCCAATTGAAATGACGGCACACGCCTTTGGCGTGCAAGATCGTCAACTTCGTCGTATCGCGTGCTCCAGCGGCCGGTTATTTCCATCCAGGTCAGCACATCAGCATCGCGATAACTTCTGGGCACCCGTACATGCTCTCCGACGGCAAGAGTGACCTGACGGCCGCTTTCCTGAAGCTCGCGGGCGATCTGCGTGCCTGATGCCGAAGCCCCAACAACAAGAACATTGCCGGGTGGAAGGTCTCCGGGACGTTTGTAGTCGAGGGGGGTAAAGTCAGCGATGCCACCCGGCAAGGCCCCGGCAAAGCGGGGACGGCTGGCTTTGGACGCGGCACCAGTCGCGACAACGACGCTTTCACATTCGATCAACATCTGGTCAGTCCAGACAAGAAATCCGACACCGGCGCGGGTTACACCCAGCACTGTGGTTTCATCCACTACGGGGGCACTGATTGCATCGGCGTACCTGTCGAGCCTCTCGATCAGGTCGCTTACGGACATATAACCATCGTGATCTTGGCCGCGGTAGTCTGCACCGGACAATCCGTTCATCCAGTTGGGTGTCAGCAGGCGCAGGGAATCCCAACGCTCTGTGCGCCAGCTATTTGCGATCTTGCCGCGCTCAAGAATCAGATGATCCACACCGCGCGCGGTAAGTTCATAGCTCATGGCGAGCCCGGACTGTCCGGCGCCAATTATGACGGTCGTTGTGCGCTTCATGACGCTCGCTCCTTATTCAGGCCAGGTACCGCTTACGCAACGGTAACGTGGACATTGGTGGGATTGGTGATGATGTCGAAGACAGCCGAACGTTTCTGCGACTGCGCAACCACCGCTGCGATGTCTTCATGCGATGCGTCGGCATCGATTTCAAAACGAACACGGATTGCCGAAAAGCCGTTGCGCACATCGGCGTCGATGCCAAGAATACCGAACAGATCCATGTCACCTTCGACAAAGGCCCGGACCGAGCGAAGCTGAATGCCGCGGTTCTGTGCAACCGAGGCCACGCCTGCGGTCAGACAGCTTGCCAGACCGGACAGCACGATTTCCACTGGCGTAGGACCGTTGTCTTCGGCCGCAAACTCTGCCGGGTGATCGGCGTCGATGGCAAAGGCTTCACGGTGCTTATGTTCTTCGCCCAGGCCAAAGAAGCCTTCGACGGTCGAGCGGCTGTGCACGCCATTTTGCCATTCACAGGCAGCACGCCATGTGAACTGGGCCGCGGCGGGCGCCTCAGACAGCGCTTCACGGGCACCCAGAAGGGCTTCGACATTAACGCCGTTGTCGGCAATTTTTACTTCAGTCTGAATATTCATTTCATGTTTCCTTTGTTTGGTTTAGGGTTTGAAAGGTGAGAACCGAAGACCCCGCGCCGCTTTCTCTTTTGGGCTGCGAGGTCCCCTATAATCGTTACGAACTTGAACTATTCTCAGGCAGCCAAGGCTGCTTTGCTCAGCGCAAAATGTTCTTCCAGCAGAACATTGACCTGGGCACGGTGGGTAAGCGGAAGCATGTGCCCAGCCCAGCCAATTGTGCGATGACGGCTGTGTATGATTGATTTCGCGATCAGCCGGGACAAGACGCGCACCGGCTCAGGTGATTGGGTGCCGCAGATAACCAGAGTCGGGACCGTCAGTTTTGCGATATCCGCCGGACGCAGATCTTCGTTGAACAACCTGCCGAAGTCACCGGGCAGCTTATGGGCGCGAGGCAAGAGTGCTGCTCGCTTTGCAGCAGGCACTTTGTCCCAGGAGCCGGGCCCTGACCAGAAATCAACAAACTGCATCATTGCAGTCTCGTCAAAACCGGACATGACAGCCTGTTCGATCGAAGCAGCAAATCGGTCAATCTGACCAAGCATAGCTTTCTCAAACCGATCTCCATGACCTAACAAATGAAACGAAGTCGGCTCGATCAGGGTCAAACTAGCGAGCTTTGGCCCCAGTTGCATTGCGGATTTCAAAGCGACAGCCCCACCATAACTATGCCCAATCAGGTGAAAAGGTTGTTGCAGGTGATCTGCGACCGCAATGATGGCATTAGCTTCGTTTTCAAGCGTCAACCACTTGTCAGCTTCAAAACCATCTGACGCACCGCAGCCGGGAAGATCAGGCATCACAACCTGATGATGATGCGACCAGTTAAGAGAGATGTCGCGCCACTGGCGGTTGTCACAGGCGGCGCTGTGCAGAAATACCAGCGGTGTACCTTCTCCCTGAAAATAGATGCGGATGCGCCCTGTATCCATTTCAATCATTTCGGACTTGACGGCACTCAGCCCATGGGCACTGATTTCAGATTCGATATTGCGAGCATGTTGCATGTTAGAAGCTCTTTTTTGTGATGGTGGTCGCGAGCGTTGCAAAAAACTGGCTTTGCTTTTCAGCTCGCGTTGCAGGCGAACGGTTGTCGATCGGCATACAGAATGATCAGGAATGCTCAGGCATGTCCCAAATCGTGCGATTGGCTTCGTGTCGCGCCATTTCGCGGGTAATTCCGATGTCGCGTAGCGAACGATCATCAAGGTCTCTGAGAGCGTTGCGCTGACGTCGTACTTCCAGCCGTTTGCGGATGTTCATCCTGAACAGGCTGCGGCCTGAAACTGGCAGCTCTATTTGTTTTGTTACGGTATTCATATCTGAACCCCTATGCTTCCTACGTTGTGGTGGACCTCGTGGCCCGTTGATTTCGATGGGAAGAATTTGCCGGTTCAATGTTGCAATCAGTTTTCGCAAACCGGGGTTTTGTGTTTCAGTTGTAATTCGACTGAAATCTTGGCGAAAAAACAAAAATATATAAAAAACAAATAATTAAGCTTAAATGTCGCTGTCGTTGCGCATAACTGGTTTAACAATTGAAACGATGGCATTGTCAGAAGAAACTGTCTTGAGGCGGGCACGGCGGATTTGTAGCGTGTGGAGATGACCAAACCTGATCCATTTCGCTATTTCAAAACGAGCCGTGAGATTATCCGCCTGGCGGTGATGTTGTATGTGCGGTTTCCTCTCTCGCTTCGCAATGTGGAAGATTTGCTCCACGAACGCGGCATCGATGTCAGCCATGAAGCTGTGAGATACTGGTGGCATCGGTTCGGTCCACTGTTCGCAGCTGAGATCCGAAAAGCCGAATTGCGAGCATGAAATCCAGCCGGTGGCGGTGGCATCTGGACGAGATGTTTGTAAAGATCAACGGTGAGCGACACTACCTATGGCGCGCGGTCGATCATGAAGGCGAAGTCCTGGAAAGCTTTGTGACAAAAACGCGCGATAAGAAGGCCGCATTGAAATTCTTAAAGAAAGCAATGCGTAAGCATGGTTGCCCGGAGGTTGTCGTCACGGACCGACTGCGTTCGTACGGAGCAGCGCTGAAGGAGATCGGTGCGTCTGGCAGGCAGGAAACAGGTCGCTGGCTGAACAATCGCGCTGAGAATTCACATCTGCCGTTTCGACGACGAGAGAGGGCAATGCTTCGCTTCCGGCGCATGCGAAGTTTGCAGAAATTCGCCGCCGTCCACGCCTCAATTTACAACCTGTTCAATTCGGAAAGAAGCCTTCACTCACGACCCAATTTTAAACTCAACCGCGCCGCCGCTCTTGCCGAGTGGCGCGGCCTCTGCGCAAAATAAGAGGCAGCGTCACTGTCCATTCGGAGACTTGTCGAATTCGTCTGGCAGCACCCCTTTGGGGCTCAGGGCGCTTCAGATGGCACCCAAAGCCTCGTCTCTCTGCGCCGCATACTTCGATCCGTGCCGCAGAACGCTCCATGCGGTGCGGGCCAGTTGGCACTGTCAGATTAAACCAGCTTGAGGCCGGGAAGTCAGTTTCGTAGCGTCGCCGGATGACAAAACGCTCCCCATTTCGCTATTTTAAAACCAGCCCTGAGATCATCCGCCTTGCGGTGATGATGT
>NZ_FWFL01000021.1 GCF_900172295.1 Roseovarius litorisediminis | reverse complement strand
TTCTCGCCAGGGCTTTTGCGGGTTCCAGTTGTCTTTCTCATCGTCCACTCCTCAGTGGTTACGATGAGCCAAGAACACTCCCTTATCAAATCACCCTATTTGGACCCATAAGCGCTGACGTCAGACAGAGCATACCTAGCCCGCAAAAAAATCAGTCTTGAGGATGTGGCGGGCTTGGACGAGAACACGATGGCGAGAACTCTTCGGAAGGCTCGAAGCGTAGTTGTTATACGTGATTATTTTTCCCGACCTTCGAAATCAGGACTCTTGGCGGATGGTTTGGATAGCAGGCCTCGAAAGAGTTTTGCTCTCTACTCCGGTATACCTTCTATGTTGGCACTGACTGAAGGCAATCCTCGAATGCTAATCAACTTACTTTCTCCACTGATCGTCGAATACAGGCTGTCGGAAGGGAAAAGAAAGGTTTCAGAGTCAAAACAGGCAATCGAAATTCAGAAGTCCATTCGTGTCATGCGATCACTTCTAAAGACGGTTCCGACCAAGAAGAAAACTGACTCTGGCCAAGGGTTGCTACGGTTCTTGGATGCGGTTGGCAGTGGATTGTACCACGGCATCGTCGCCACAAAGTTCAACGATCAACCTCCGTTATCCTTTCGTGTAGATAGAGGAGTGCATCCAGAGTACCTATCGGCAATTGGGAAAGCCCTAAACATCGGTGCATTAATCTATGTGCCGGATCACGCTTCGGAAGATATTCTATCTAATGTAGTAGAGAAGAGATTTCGGTTGAACTATTTGCTATCGGCACATTACAAACTTCCGCTTTCTTTAGACCGCGAGATCAGCCTTTCCGCATTGCTTGAGCGGTCACAAAGTCGGCTGCAGGCGCAAATGGATCTTTCAAATGAATCTTGAAATCACCAGCTTCACTGATCCTTTTGAAGCAGAGGTGGAGTTGCTAATTTATGCTGTCGGTTATGAAGATCGTGCTGGCCACGTCGCGCGTAAGTATAGCGACTTGGCTAAAACTTCGGTCGGATATTATTTTCCTAACGGTCACATACTGAGTTTTGAAAAGAATGATGCACATCGCAATGCTACTGGTGCTCTGAAACTGACACCCAATGAATCGCTGCAGTCGGTATTAGAAAGTGAACGGCCCGGATGGTCGTTCCAAAATTCCACAATTATGGTCGACGTTTCGTCTATGAACCGAGGCGCTATGGCGTCCTTGTTTGTTGAGCTACTGGATTCGGACTTCTTTAAAGGTTGTCGTATTCTTGTAGTCTACTCAATTGCTCAGTTTAATGAGCCTATCGCGGAAGAACTAGATTTTCTGGATTTTCGACCATTAGAAGGGTTCGGTGGTTGGACGGCAAATCCCGACTTGCCTGCGGTTCTGGTTCTTGGTCTTGGTTATGAACCTGACCACGCTGTAGGCGCAGTTGAGTTCTTGGATCCGAGTTCGACATTTTGCTTTTTTCCTATCGGTAACGACAATCGGTTTGAAGTTCGCGTAACTGATGCAAATGAGCCGCTCCTTGAGATTGTTAAGGAAAGTAGGATTGTTCGATATCCAGTGTTATCACCCTATCAAGCGTTTTGGGAAATGCGGACATTGATACATTCTCTACTGGGCGTTTCACGCATCGTTCTTGTACCTATGGGCCCCAAAATTTTTTGTAGCTTATGCATGGTTTGTCAGCGGGCATTTGGGGACGAACTATCTGTCTGGCGCGCCAGCGGTCATACTCTCGAAAACGCGCGAGATGCAAAGGCAGACGGTCCAATTGTCGGCTATACAGTGACCCGGCGACAAGAGAGAGGCTGATTTCTTGTGATTTGTCCTTGATCCAACATACTGGAAGCTGCGTTCATGGTAAGCATTCAAAAAGTTTGACTTGACGAGAGTAATGCGCAACCGGGCACCACAATGCCCAAAACCCCAAGACACCGCGCAGCGCCACGTAAAAGCCGGGGCGCTCGCCAATCTCAAGGCAAATCGACCCGGGCCGTTGCGGTGAGATCGACGAGAGCGTTGGCAAATTCTAGGATTTTATGCTATCTGCCATTTGCTGAGGCACATTGTAGCCGAGTTCGATTGCTTGTCGAATAATCCGTGTTCTCGTTTTTTCCCATCGCTTACCAGTTTTGATGATGGGTGGGAATAGTGACATGTACCCCTCATGAACGAGTAACCAGAAAAACTCTTTTCCGACCTTCCGGTCTTTGGCGTACAGGGGATGCTTGCTATGAAATTTTGGCATTGCTGTGGGTCCTTTCATGATTTTCCACATTGTCGCCACCTTCATCATTGAAGGTGACTAGAAACCAAACCTATGGATTTCGAGAAAAATGGCAGTTGAGCAGAATGCAGATTTACTCCACTCGGACGGCGAGGAAGTGAGCGACGCATATGATGCTTGGGCTGCGCTCTCGGCAAACCTTGATGCACTGCCCGCCAATGCGCGTGCCTACTTTGAAAATGTATGTGCCAAGATTGACGAATTTGATCCGCATGATGACGACGAACTTGCACTCACCAAGCAGCTTGAAGTACCGGTCATCAGACCCAAAAAGCGAAAGCAACTAGGTGCGAAATCAAAATATGACTACGCGCAGATATTTGATTGGGTTGAAATGTGGCGTCGTGAGGCAGAGGTCGATCTTGAAGCGGCGCTGGTGAAATACATTGAAGTCTTCGATCTGGAAGATGGCTACGAGACAATCAAATCCGCCTACCACAAGGTGCGCCGTGTCCGCCTCGAAAACATGGACCAAGAACATACGAACTTAACCACAGAAATGCTTAGACCTGAGCGGAAATAGTATGTCACGCCCAGCCATGCAGGCGGTAGGAACCACCCTGATATCCGGAACAAAGCTGCCGCCACTCAGCGAGAGCGGCGGTTCGGTTCAATTTGAAATCGGCTCGTGAATAAAGATGACGTTCCTGGTTGAAATGATTGTGGATTGAAGATTGGATGGCGGCGAATTTCTGTAAGGTTTGTAGTCGCCGAAAACGCAACATTGCCCGTTCTCTTCGTCGAAATGGAAGATGCGAATTCTCAGCCCGATTGTTCAGCCACCGGCCTGTCATCTGCCGCCGAGCATTACCGATGACCTTCATCGCTGCTCCGTAAGACTTCAACCGGTCCGTAACAACAACCTCCGGTCGGCCATGCCGTTTCATTGATTTCCTCAAGAATTTCAATGCAGCCTTTCGATCTCGGCGTTTTGTGACATAGCTTTCCAGTACCTCGCCTTCGTGATCAACAGCCCGCCAAAGATAGTGTGTCTCGCCATTAATCTTTACGAAAACCTCGTCCAGGTGCCACTGCCAGTTTGAATATGCACGCGACCGATTAACTCGGTCGCTGCGAATTTCCGCAGCAAAAATCGGACCAAATCTATTCCACCAAAACCGGACAGTTTCGTGGCTGACGTCGATGCCACGCTCATGCAATAGATCTTCGACATTGCGAAGGGAGAGCGGGAACCGGACGTACATCATCACCGCCAGGCGGATGATTTCAGGGCTGGTTTTGAAATACCTAAATGGATCGCGTTTTGTCATCCGGCGACGCTACGAGACTGACTTCCCGGCCTCAAGCTGGTTTCTTCTGACAGTGCCAGGAGAATATCCGATGCACCATCAAACTCAAAAAGGCTTCCGTATGGCAAGGCGGAATGAATTGCGACGAATTTCTGCAGGGACCGCAGACGTCGAAATCGGAGCATTGCCCGTTCCTTTCGTCGAAGCGGAAGATGTGAATTCTCTGCCCGATTGTTTAGCCAGCGGCCTGTCATCTGTCGTCGAGAATTGCCGATGACTTTCATCGCTGCGCCGTAAGACTTCAGCCGATCCGTGACGACAATATCAGGCCGCCCGTATCGCTTCATTGTTTTCCTGAGGAATTTCAACGCTGCTATGCGATCACGGCGCTTTGTGACGAAGCTCTCGAGAACTTCGCCTTCGTGGTCAACGGCGCGCCACAGATAGTGTGTCTCGCCATTGATTTTTACGAATACCTCGTCGAGATGCCATTGCCAATTCGAGTGTGACCGGTGAGCTCCAACCCGCCTTCGACGAATTTCCGCAGCGAACAACGGACCAAACCTGTTCCACCAAAATCGGACGGTCTCGTGGCTAACATCAATGCCGCGCTCATGCAGCAGGTCTTCGACATTGCGAAGGGAGAGCGGAAACCGGACATACATCATCACCGCCAGGCGAATGATCTCAGGACTGGTTTTAAAGTAGCGGAATGGGGAGCGTTTTGTCATCCGATGACGCTAAGATACACCACCGCCAGCCTCAAGCTGGTTTGATCTGACAGTACCGGCCGAACCTGTGTCGGTAAGAATGGATAACCACCTCGACAAAGTCCGGATTTTGAAAGGCTCTCTCGCTGCCTCTGAAATCTTCGCCTGTAAACTTCCAGTTCGGCGACCACATTTCCCACAATTTCCGCGCAAAACCGCTTCTGTTTTCCTCAAGGCCTTTGAGGCATCATCACATGCAAACACCTCCGCTTACATAATCTCGCCTGTGCGCAATCAGTCGAAGTAGCGCACCAACTGGCCGGCGGTGCGAAATATCGGGATCAACACATCGATCACATCGTCGTCAAGCAGAAGCGCGTCCTGCAGGTCTTTGCGGCATCCAAGGCCGACCATTTTAAGATAGGGTGCCGCGGGGTCGCTGTTTACAAAGCCGTCCGGTACAGCGCCCAGTGGCTTTCGTGTGACAACTCCGTCTGGGAAAGTTTTCTTGAACTCAGGATCGGCCAAGATGGCTTTCAGGCCGTTTGGATCATCGACCAAACGCGTCCGCAACCGCGAGAGCGCAGCCTTGGATGGTTGGAAAAGCGCGGCACCCGCGTAGCAATTTCCTGGCTCAATATGAAGGTAGTATCCGACGTCTTCTGTGGGATGGCCGGCATTGGCAAAAACATCCACGTCCGCGCGGTACAGAGCACGTCCGATGCGGTCGCGCGGCTCCTGAAAGAACTTGGTGTAACTTTGCTTCGGTTTGATCCTCGCGTCCGCCACGAAAGGGTCAAAGCGATCAGCATAGTCGTGCAGTGTCATCGCGATGCCAGCGAAATTGCGCAAGGCGTCGTCACGTTCTACGCGGTGCTCGTCCATCCAGGCTTTGCGGTTGTTCATTCCCAGATCGGCAAGGAACGTAAATGTTTCTGGTTCTACCACGGGCACAACTCCTGTTTCGCAGTTACCACGAGGCTTATCTGCATTCCGATAATATCCTTGTAGGGTTAATTCAGAGCATCGGCCATGGGTTGTATCCCACAGCCTGAGAGACTCCGCTGTTGATGGACTGGATATTTTTCAAGCCCGCTTCTTCTCTAACGCCTCGCTCCGAACAACGACAATGTTGCGCAATCAATGAACGCCCGGTTTGGGGCAGCTACGCCACCGCTTAGGACAGTACGAACAACGACCGCTTACGCAAAGCTCAAGTCGCAAGCATCCGCGCATCCGAAAAGGAAAGCAATTTCCGGCTTTTCTCGTCCCAGAGATGAAGGCGCGCACAGCGGAAACTCTCCCAAAGTGTAACGCGATGAGACTGCGCCAGGATGTCGTGGTCTCTGACCACCTCGCTCAGTCGGTAGAACGGGATGCGGCTGGCCAGGTGATGCACATGGTGAACACCGATATTGGCAGTGATCCAGCGCAAGATGCAGGGCAGATCGTAGTGAGAACTTCCGTTGAAGGCGGCATCGTGCACATCCCAGTCTTCTTCATCGTCCCAGGAGGTGTCCTCGAACTGATGCTGGACATAGAAGAGCCACATCCCCGTCATTGCCGCCAAAAGCATGGTCGGCAGGAACACGAATAGCAGCACATCCCAACCGCCGAACCAACCGAGCGCGCCGAGGGCAGCTCCGATTGCGACGTTGGTGGCCAGTGCGCTGAACCAATATTGCCAGCCTGATCGCATCAAACCGACCGGAAGCCGGTTTTGCAGGAAAAACGTGTAGAACGGAACGACCCCGAAGAGGAAAACCGGATTGCGGACCAAACGATACATAACCCGGCCTGTCCAGCGCTTTTCCCGATATTCCCGAACCGTCAGGGTGGGTAGGTCGCCAACGCCACGCCGGTCGAGATTGCCGGTCGTCGCATGATGAATGGCGTGGGTTCTGCGCCATACATCGTACGGTGTCAGTGTTAGAACTCCCAGAATCCGGCCCAACCGGTCGCCCCATCGGCGGTCCTTGAAGAACGCGCCATGGCCGCAATCGTGCTGGATCATGAACAAACGGACCAGGAAGGCAGAATTTGCCAATGCCAACGCCAGTGCCAGCCAGGGGCTGATCGACAGTGCCCACCAGGCCAGAGCCCAGATCGCCACAAACGGCACAAGAGTTACGGTCAGTTCGAAAAGGCTGCGGGAGAGGATCGGTTCGCGATATTTGGCGAGAATCCGGGTCCATTCAGAGGGTCGCAAACGAGAACCTTTCTTTTGGAGTGATTGATCTGCCCCTTGGTTTTCGGGGCGCTTCCTGTGTTCAGTCTGTGCCGACTGCCGGGCCTGTCAGACGGCCTTGGCTGGCGGCTTTTTACGTGTTCCTTTGGGAGCTTTCTTGGCCGTTTCCTTCGGCGTAACTGCCTCGCGTTCAAGACGGGCCGTGCGAAGGCGCGCTGTCCTGATCTCACGTTGTTCGGTTTCCTCGTCGAGCATTTCCCTCACGACGCGCGTCGTCTTGTCCATCACGGTTTCTGCAGCGGGCTTAGAGGCCTTAAACAACGTGGTCTTTGTTAGTTTGACCATTTTTTAGATCTCCTTGACGGACTTGTTGCGGGGCACATCGGAGGCAGCCGGGCCAAAGTTAAGAAACGTTTCCTGTGCCTGGATCGCGGGTATCAACCGGCGCGCAAAGCAGGTGCTGAGCCAGCAGTATCAAGTTACGGCGTCTGCATCGAAACCCGTAGGGCCCAGTTTGAACCCAGCAGTCTTTGCAGCCGCGATGAACGCTTTGCGGGCAGCGCCAACCGTTGTCAGACAGTGCATCGCCGCATCAACCTGTTCGAGAGCAAGGTCTCTGTGATGATCAGCAACCGGCCACTTCTTGCGGAGCCAATAGCAGGCCTGTTCAATCGTTGTGAACTTTTGACTGCCACCTTTCGGTGACAAGATCAAGGTCAGGGGTTTTCCCCAGTTAATTTCTATCACTTTTTTAGGTCCATTGAGTATCGGGATAACCTTTCTGACGATCATAGGGATATCAAATAAGAAGGCGGGAAAAGCCCAAGGCTACTCCCGCCCCGCAGTTCAATCCAGAACTGGCTTATGCCAGTGCAAGATTACTCGCCGACTCGCGACCGTCCCGGCCGCTTTCGATGTCGAAGGTCACAGTTTGTCCGTCATCCAGCTGACGAATTCCTGCCCGTTCCAAGGCGGAGATGTGAACGAAAATATCGTTCGATCCATGCTCAGGGGCGATAAAACCAAAACCTTTTTGGGTATTGAACCATTTCACGGTGCCATTGGCCATCGTGTTGTCTCCTAAATTGTTGCCATCCACATAACGCGATAGCCCGGCTCAGTGTCGTCGTAGGATCGACTGGAGCCGTCAGGAAACAGAAGGTCGTAAGAAGAAGCTTTGCACTCTTAAGATGGGTACGCGCCGATCCTATTGCAAGTAGTTAGGTTGTAGAGCTATCTTGATCAGGTTGGGCCGCTCCTGAAGTAGAGGCCTGCCCATTGCACTGCGTGTCCTTCGTGCTCCCCATGAGAAGCACATCGGGATCTATTCCCCTCTGTACAGCACTTGCGCGGACCGCGTCTTGTAGCGCTACGCTTTTCGCAAGCAGGGAACAAAACCGCGTCATGTCCAGCACAAGAAGCATCGAGGGCACGATTGCGCGCACCTCTGCGCGGCAGGCGTTCTTCGTCAGGATGGCCACTTGGCCAAACATCTCTCCCCGGCCCAAGCGGCACGCCCGGCCCGCGCTTTCTAGTTCAACCGCGCCCGAGGCTATGAAGAAAACGCTTTTCACAGCGCCATCCTTGCGAAGAATGACTTTGCCCGCATTGACGTATCGGGGTTTGAACCGCCCCTTGTTTGCCGGAGGCCCAGAAGTAAGGATGCTGGGTTATGGAAAAGAACAAATGTGGAAACAGATATTCACCTGAAGTGCGCGAGCGAGCTGTGCGGATGGTGTTTGAGCATCAGGGCGAATTTGACAGTCAATCTGCTGCGATCAAATCGATTGCGCCCAAGATCGGTTGTGGGCCTGATACGCTTCGGGCGTGGGTTCGACGAGCTGAGGCGGACAGTGGTCGACGTGATGGTGTGACAACCGCAGAACGTGACCGGATCAAAGCCTTGGAGCGCTAGAACCGCCAGCTTCGGCAAGCCAATGAGATACTGAAGATAGCATCGGCGTATTTTGCGCAGGCGGAGCTCGACCGCCCGTTTCGGAAATGATTGCTTTTATCAAAGAACATCGTGGGGTGTGTGGGGTCGAGCCGATCTGCCGTGTTTTACAGATCGCCCCTTCGACGTTCTACGCGCATCTCGCCGTTGAGAATGATCCAGACAAAGCGTCGGATCGCGCCAAGCGGGATCACGAACCGCCGAGATGCCTCGCGCCGTGGTTGCTCAGTTGGAAGCGTTGAACGCAAGCCTTGCGCGCAGCGTTGCCAAGATCCTTGCCGGAAAACCAACGGCCGATGCAGCAGTCAGGCAAAAGCTGCCGCTCCTAACGGTTAAACACGCCCTTGTGTCAATGGAATAAGGCTGTGGGCAGAGTGATAGTCCAATGCTTTGGAAATCTGCTGTGTGTGAAATGCCTTCATGTCAGAGTTACGCGTGCGGCGCTCTTTCTTGGTGAGACATTTCTCGGCGATGTCCCCTCTGTGAATCGGCCCCGAATCTTGACCCCGGCAGTTTCAAGCTCAAGAGACTGAATTCATTTAGAAAGTTTTCCCTTTAGTGGGGTCACGATCGGCGCCGATCGTGACCCCTTAGATTCGCCAAATAGAGCAGGATCGTCAATGCTTTAGGTCGAATTCAAAGGGGGCCACATTTCTATGCCGATTCACAGTGAAGATCGACAGCTTATCCAAGCCATCCCAGTACGCGACAGCTCGGAACGAGCAGTCGATGTCTTTTTCGCTCGCGGCAACAAGCGCTATTCTCGAGCGCGGGCATGCCAAGTAGCCATAGAGTTTCGGCATATCGCTATCCCTCGAGTTTCGCATGGTTGGAGTTCACAACGGCACCTGTAGTAAGGGGACGGGTTTCGTCTTCACCGACTGATCTGGCTGGGCTCAAGGGTTCGGCGAGCGCAACCAGATCAGTCGTCTTTTGGGATCAAAGAGCCAGCGTGACCCAGAGCACGTAGACCGCCATCACAATCACGGCGACCGAGCCGATGGTGTAGAGAGTTGCGCGGATCTCGTGGCTCTGCTGGGTTGTATAAGCCACTGTATGTAGAAGCCGGGCGGCGACGAAGCCGTACATCAGCACGCCCGCGAGCAGGGTCGAGGGCCCGGCGATCACGAAGAGCAGGCCCACGGCGAGGAACGCCGGGATGTTCTCCAGATCGTTGCGGTGGATGCGGCGTGACCGGTCGACGTAGTCGTTGATTTCCAATTGCGCGAGATCTGGGTGGCGGTTGATCAGCCCGGTCCTGAGATCCTCCGGCGACGCCCAGCCCGAGCCGACCTTCAACATCCGGTAGACGGTCACCCATCCCTGGCCCATCAGCTTCAGCACCATAAGGGCTGCGGCAATCATGTAGATGACGAAAACGGGGTTCTGCATGGTGAGTGAGGACATGGCGGGTCTCCTTGCTGACGGTTTCTTGATTTTCGTGAAACCTACTTTTTCACGAAACTATCCGTACCGCGAAATAAGAAAGCTTGTCAAGCTTCGTGAAATATCGTGTATCATCAAATCATGGCCAGGAAGTATCAGCAGAAAAAACGCGCCGCAGCGCAGGAGGAGACCCGGCAACGAATCGTCGAGGCGGCAATCAAGCTGCACCAGTCTAAGGGTCCAGCCGCCACCTCGATGCGCGACGTGGCGCAGGAGGCAGGCGTCGGAACTGTCACCGTCTACCGCCACTTCGCCGACGACATGGAACTACTCAGCGCATGCAGCGGCACGTACTTTGAGCGCCACCCCCTTCCCGATCTCGAGGAATGGGCGGCTGTGGAGGGCAGCGAAGAGCGCTTCCGCCACGGGCTTGCCGCGGCCTACTCCTTCCACCGCGAGACCGAGCCGATGATCTCCTCGGTGATCGACGAGCTGCGCGGTAGTCCGATCATGGCGCCCTATAACGGCTACTGGAAGACCGCGGGGGAGATCCTTCTCGCGGCCTTCCCAGAGCCGGCGCGGCAGGATCCGCTTCTGACGGCCACGATTGCCCTAGCGCTGGACTTCGAGACCTGGCGCCTGTTGGCGTTACACCAGGGGCTGTCGGACGAACAGGTCACTAATCTCATGACGCGCCTTCTGCGCGACGGCCGATGACCTCGCATTATTGGCAAACTAAGTACATGGTATCGCGAGAGACTTTTGGCTTCTCCGATTATTTCGAAAGGAAGGACGGACATTGAGCAAGCGATTGGAAGCTGTCAGACTAATTCGAACCAGTCTCAGTTTACCGCGGAACGCGTGAACTTATGCGGAACAAAGCTGCCGCCACTCGGAGAGAGCGGCGGCTCGGTTCAATTTGAAATTTGCTCGTGAGTAAAGGTGGCGTTCTTGATTGAAATGGTTTTGAAGCGACGAATGAACGGAGACGAATTTTTGCAGGGTTCGCCACTGTCGAAAACGCAACATCGCCTGCTCTCGTCGTCGAAACGGAAGGTGTGAATTCTCAGCTCGATTGTTCAGCCAGCAGCCGATAGTTTGTTTTTCGGTATTCCCGATTTGCTTCATGGCAGCACCGTTTGAACGCAGTTTATCGGTCACAATTACATCTGGTGCGCCGTAGCGTTTCATTGATTTTCTGAGGAATTTCAATGCCGCTTTTCGGTCGCGGCGCTTGGTGACAAACGATTCCAACACTTCACCTTCGTGATCGACCGCCCGCCACAAATAGTGCGTCGCGCCGTTGATCTTCACGAAAACTTCGTCCAGGTGCCATTGCCAATTCGAGTGTGATCGGTGATATCTAGCCCGCCTTCGACGAATTTCCGCAGCAAAAACCGGCCCAAATCTGTTCCACCAAAATCGAACCGTTTCATGACTAATATCAATGCCGCGTTCATGGAGAAGATCCTCGACATTGCGTAGTGAAAGCGGAAATCGAACATACATCATCACAGCAAGGCGGATGATCTCAGGGCTGGTTTTAAAATAGCGAAATGGGGAGCGTTTTGTCATCCGGCGACGCTACGAAACTGACTTCCCGGCCTCAAGCCGATTTAATCTGACAGTGCCCGTGTGGAACATACCCCTGCAAAGGTGAATTTCGGACCAGCACCGACAATTGACCTTTCTGGAATCCCGGAAAAAGAACGCGCGCAGATGCTGGCCGATTATAATAATAAGGTGCTTGATGTCAGCGCAAAAGCGCACCAGATGAAGGTCGATTCTGACGCGCTCCGCGCCACATTAAATTCTTTGTCCAATACCACCAACGAAGCCGCGCAAGATGGCAATTCGGTAACTATCACTCATACTCAACAAACGTCTATCGGTCGAACCGAGATCATCATGGGCAATACCGATCAGGCAAAGACTGGCAAGCTTACTCGTTCACAGACCGGCGAACGGGACTGGACGCCGTACTATATAGGCGGAGGTCTACTTGCGCTGGTACTAATCGCCGCCTTGCTTGGAGGGGGGTGTCTGACGTCAGCGCTTATGGGTCCAAATAGGGTGATTTGATAAGGGAGTGTTCTTGGCTCATCGTAACCACTGAGGAGTGGACGATGAGAAAGACAACTGGAACCCGCAAAAGCCCTGGCGAGAA
>NZ_FWFL01000011.1 GCF_900172295.1 Roseovarius litorisediminis | reverse complement strand
GATTACGCGGCCCATGCGGTGCAAATGACGAATTCCTCCTCGCCGCCACCGCCCAAAACCTCCGCAAACTGGCCAAGATCCTTCCTGCACCGCAGCAAACGCGCAAAGCCTGATAGAAAAGGCGCTCGCGCTCTGTTCAGAACCACACTTTCTGCAACAGCAACACGTTGTTTTTCCACAGAATCGGCTCTGAATGGTCATTCGCCGCAGATTGCACAAAGGTCCGCTATGGGCCGAATCCTGCCGTTCGATACTGGTCGCCGTCGCTGCGGGAGCAAGGTCAACCAGCACCTGGAGGCCGGGAGCGCGGACTAAAGGGCCGCTGCAAATATACCAATC
This sequence comes from Roseovarius litorisediminis, assembly GCF_900172295.1. Lineage (GTDB taxonomy): Bacteria > Pseudomonadota > Alphaproteobacteria > Rhodobacterales > Rhodobacteraceae > Roseovarius > Roseovarius litorisediminis. Next base: position 124,736 of record NZ_FWFL01000011.1, on the reverse strand, counting down.
AGCGCAGTACAAAGGTGAGAAGTATCAAGAATATGATGATGTTCAGAATCCAGATCGTCAAAGAAATCCGTCGTCGCAGATTCATATGCCTGAATGGATTAGTCATAGTTGAACCGCTCCGAGAGAATACGGTGAGAGGGCGTGCCCCTCTCAATCAGGTGATCCTCAACGATATCCATCATGATGGTGGGTCCGCACATTACAAAGACCCATTCGTTGAACTCTTTTACTGAAAAAATGCGATCCATCAGCGCTGCATCAACGAAACCTTTTTCTCCGCACCAGTTTTCAGGAGGGTCTGACAGCACATAAAAAACGTCCTGTGCACCCAATTCATCACGATAGGCAATCTGATCAACTACCCGGTTCCCATAGACCAACCTTACGCTGCGAGGATCCCCGGTCAGGCGCATTTGCCTGAGGATGCCCAGCAGCGGCGCCAGCCCCACACCACCTGCAATCAGGGCGACCCCCGGTTCGGTGCGACCATCAACAGAAAGGTTCCCATATGGGCCGTCAAGGTAAGCGGCCGTTCCAGCCTTTATTTGGCCAAGGGTTCGTGTGAAGTCGCCAAGCTCTTTAATCATGAAGGAAATTTCAGGTCCGGCTGCTGGTGCTGAGCAAATGGAGAACGGGTTTTCCTTCATCGAGAAGGAACTGTGACCCAAATTCAACCAGACAAATTGCCCAGCCTTATAATCAAGGCCAGAATGTCCATCTGGTTTCAGCGTTACTTCCCATTGCTTGGACGTCAATTGGGTGACGGAGGTAACTTGCCACGCACGAGCCTTATCCCGAAGGGGCACAAGCAGGTAAACATAAAGCAGCGATCCAACTGCACCACCCGTCATCGCCAACCACACCCACGTCATCACAGGCTGCGATCCGTATCGCCCCGCATAGACAGTGTGATGCAACAAAAGCAACGCAATCAAGAGCGCGCCGATCCCGTGTATCAGGCGCCAGGTTTCGTATTTGTAGTCCAGTTGAGTGCGCCCAATCGCCAGAAGAACAAGACTTGGAAGAAGCAAATAGGCGGCAATGCCTGTAGAAAGAGCGGAAAAATCGGTTGTGATCGTCAGTTGGCGCGTGGGATCCCAAGGACGCTGACCTCCGGAAGGCGTACCTTGGTAGAGGAACGGATGTATCAGCGCAAAACCCAGAGCGGTGCGTGCCAAGACCTGATGAAACCGCATGGTTACATCCATGCCAACACCGTTCGAAATACTCTTGAAGCGCCCAGACAGGATAAATTCCAAAAGGACCATCGAAAAAGCCAGAATACCAAGACCAGAGGCGAGTTCCTCAAGGAATGGTCGTGGCGGACCGCCCGTCAACCACGACAGGATTAACGGCAATGTCACAGCGACAAGATATGCGATGATCAGAAAAAGCGACTTCATATATGCAGCCTATTCCACTTCCTCTTTAGGCTCAAATTAGCGCGCCCCGAGTCATGAGGGCGGTCTTGTTCCGTAGTTTGTGCACGAAAGCTCCGTGGAGCTTGCGTTCGACGGAATCCGGGCGTCGGTTACCCTGAGCGCAGTTGCGCCTCATGGGCCTGATGCCGATTACCGGTGGCGTTGATCCATCGTTCTTCACTCCTCTAATAATAGTACACGGTTTTAAACTGATGCCACTGGGGGCAAGTCTTGCAAAGCCGCCATTCATGCACCGCGCAGCATCCGGTAATATGGGCTCAGAGCGGCCAGAACAAAAGAATGGCCGGGATCGATACCGCGACCACAATCAGCTCAAGCGGCAGGCCCATACGCCAGTAGTCGCCAAAGTGATAGCCGCCGGGACCCAGGATAAGCGTGTTGTTTTTATGGCCAATGGGGGTGAGAAAGGCCGATGAGGCGGCGACGGCGACGGCCATCAGGAAGGGGTCGGGCGATACGCCCAGGGTTTGCGCCATCTGGATGCCCACGGGGGCGGCCACGATTGTGGTTGCGGTGTTGTTTAGCACATCTGACAGGCTCATCGTGACAATCATCAAAACGGTCAGCACCGCCCAGGGGGGGAAACCTTCGGTCAGGCCTACCAAAGCATTGGCAATAAGCTGGGTGCCGCCAGCATCCTGCAGGGCAGCACCCAGCGGTATCATTGACCCCAAAAGCACCACAACCGGCCACTCGATGTGATCGTATAGCTCGCTCAACGGCACGATCCGCGCCAACACATAAGTCATGACCACCAGCCCAAGCGCCACCGGCAGGTAGATCAGGCCAAAGCTGGCAGCGGCGACGGCGGCGGCAAACAGCCCAATGGCAAGCCACGTCTTGCGGTCTTGCGTCACGGCCAGCCCGCGGCTGGCTAGCGGCAGGCAGCCCAGCCAGTCGGTCACGTCATTGCCGGTATCCTTGGGCACCAGCAGCAGCAGGATGTCGCCTGCGAGTATCGGGGTTATTCGAACCTGCTGGGTGATCTTGCGGCCCTGCCGGGAAAGCCCCATCAAAACCGAGTGCTGGCGCCAGTGCAGGCCGATCGACTGGGCAGTCTTCCCGGTGATGCGGGCGTGCTGGGGCACGACGACCTCGATGATATCCAGGCCTTCACCGGCTGCATTCAAATGGCTTTCGCGCTGCTCATCAACAAAGGCCAGCGACAGGCTGGCGCGGAATTCGTCCAGCGCATCTGGCCCCGCCTCTAGCACCAGAATGTCGCCCTCTTTGATTTGCGTGTTGATGGCCGTGCCATAGCGGCGCTTGCCGTCACGGATCAGCCCAAGAATGGCGACGTCGATGCGGTCGGCCTCTTTCTCTAGCTCGATCAGGCGCTTGCCGACATGGGTTGACCCGGATGGAACTGTCAGTTCGGCGATATATTCAGCTATTTCAGAGGCTTGGAGGGTTGCATCAGACCGGTCTGGGATCAGGCGCCAACCGATCAAAGCCACAAAGATCAACCCGGCAACAGCGGTCAGTCCTCCCACCGGGGCGAAATCAAACATTGCAAATGGCGTGCCAAGCTCTTCTTCGCGGATCGCGGCGATGATGATGTTGGGCGGTGTGCCGATAAGCGTCGCCATGCCACCAAGGATGGTCGCAAAGCTGAGGGGCATCAGGCTGAGCCCCGGCGGGCGTTTTGCCTTTCTGGCTGTCTGGATGTCGACGGGCATCAGCAGGGCAAGAGCCGCGACATTGTTCATGAAGGCCGACAACACCCCTGCAATCCCGCCCATCAGGGCGATGTGCCCGCCTAGGGCGCGCGAACTGTCGATCAGCGTGCGGGTGATTAGGAATACAGCCCCGGAACGCACCAGCCCGGCCGAGACGACCAGCACCAGTGCCACCACCAGCGTGGCCGGATGACCGAACCCGGCAAAGGCGTCTGCGGCGGGGACAACGCCCAGAACCACCCCCCCCATCAGCGCGGAAAAGGCAACGATATCATACCGGTATTTGCCCCAAAGCAGAAAGGCAAACACAACCCCAAAAAGGCAGAAAAGGATGATTTGGTCGGTGGTCACGGCGGCCCTCCTTATTGAGTGCAAGCCAAACTCATCGGGCGGGTAAATGCAACCGGCTTGCGAGGGGTATGGTGACTGGCCTATAGAGGCGCAAATCAGAGATTTCTAATCGGAGGCACCGCATGGCCGGCCACTCAAAATGGGCAAATATTCAGCACCGCAAGGGGCGGCAGGACGCTGCGCGCTCGAAACTTTTCTCTAAACTTTCCAAAGAGATAACCGTAGCTGCCAAAATGGGTGACCCGGACCCGGACAAAAACCCGCGGTTACGAATGGCGGTGAAGGAGGCTAAGGCGGTTTCGGTGCCGAAGGATGTGATCGACCGGGCGATCAAGAAATCTCAGGCCGGGGAAGGCGATGACTATAAGGAAATCCGCTATGAGGGCTATGGCCCCGGCGGCGTGGCGGTGATTGTCGAGGCGATGACCGACAACCTGAACCGCACCGCATCCAACGTCCGCAGCACCTTTACCAAGAACGGCGGCAATCTGGGCGAGACCGGCAGCGTCGGTTTCATGTTTGAACGCAAGGGCGAGGTCAGCTATCCGGCCGAGGTGGGCGATGCCGACACGGTGATGCTGGCCGCCATCGAAGCGGGCGCAGAGGATGTGGAATCGTCCGAGGATGGCCACATCATCTGGTGTGCCGACACCGATCTGAACGAGGTGTCCACCGCGCTGGAAGCGGAGCTTGGAGAGAGCGAAAGCACCAAGCTGGTGTGGAAGCCCACGACCAGCACCGAGCTGGATCTGGAGGGCATGCAGAAGCTGATGAAGCTGATCGACGCGCTGGAGGATGACGACGACGTGCAGCGCGTCACCGCCAACTTCGAGGCCTCGGACGAGGTGATGGATCAGCTCTGATCAGGTTAACAATTGGTCACCAATGGTTAAGAACGGCGCTTTAACCCGCGCCGTTTTTGCGTTTTGAGCGGGGATTCGGAAGCGTACGATACGTACGAAACGTACGTGGATTTCGTACGTTATTCAGAGCGTTTCGGGAAACGGGCGTACGTTTCGTACGTTTTGGGATGTCTTAGCTGCCCGTCAGCACAACGCGACTTGCGTCCAGAAGGTTCAGGTCGATTTCATCCAAGTCCTGTACGACTGGTAGTGCGTCGCTGCTTGGAATGCCGGTGTCTGCGTAGCTGTCGCCGACCAAACTTGTGATGAGGTGGCTTATTTCGGCTGACTCTGGGGGATCAATTTTTCCATCCTCAAGTGCATCCAGCAAAACATGACGCAGTGCGACAATGCGAGGATCATCTTCTAAATCGTGAGCGGATTTTAACCGCTCAAAAAGAGTACTGGCTTCTCGTGTTGTAATTACATTGTCGCAGTTAATGCCTGCACAAAATCCCAACAGTCTATTTGCCGAGGATCGCCGACACCCTGAAACAATTTTTTCACTTCTAATTTCTGCGATTTGGGTCAGGAGATCGAGAAGTTCTTGTGGCGTATTTTGATGGCCCGCCGATGCTTCTGCGATGATTTCCGCTGCATCTTCATCCCTTACCTGGCGGCAGATTGCTTCGCATTCTGCTAAAAGCGGTTCAAGTTCGGTGTGATCAATTCGGTTGTTGGCCAAAATTCCATCAAGGAAGCCAACAAAAAAGCATTCATTCTTGGCTGTATTGGCCTTTTCATCGATGCTGTGGAAAATTTCGGATTCGCAAACCAATTTGCCAGCCATGCATCCTCACCTTCGTGCAATTTAAAGGAGTATATCCATTGCCAATTTCCACCAAAAGATATTGCGTCGGTTGTTGTTGCGCCCACGAGAATGCCTTTCTAGCGTGGACCCCAGACGAGTGACGCTGATCTGCGTTCAGCCAAGACGGCAAAAATTACGACAGACAATGGCGGGATAAGCCCGGCCTTAAGGAAAGAATTCTAATGCAGGCAGGGTTGGCGGGGTTTGCGCTGGGGTTTTCGTTGATCCTGGCAATCGGGGCGCAGAATGCGTTTGTGTTGCGTCAGGGGCTGCGGCGCGAGCATGTGCTGGCGGTGGTGCTGGTCTGTGCGATCTCGGACGCGGTTTTGGTCGCGGCGGGGGTGGCGGGCTTTGGCGCGCTGGCCGAGATGGTGCCGGGGCTGGAGCGGATTATGCGCTGGGGCGGGGCGGCGTTTCTGCTGTGGTACGGCTTCAGCAACCTGCGCGCGGCGTGGCGCGGCGGCGAGGTGCTGGAGGCGGGCGAGGGGACCGGCAGTCTGGCGCGTGCGGTGCTGACCTGTCTGGCGCTGACCTGGCTGAACCCGCATGTCTATCTGGATACCGTTGTTTTGCTGGGCTCGGTTTCGGCGCAATACGCTGACAAGCTGCAATTTGGCGCCGGTGCCGTGCTGGCCAGTTTCGTGTTTTTCTTCAGTCTGGGCTATGGCGCCCGGGTGCTGGCGCCGGTCTTTCGCAGGCCGCAAAGCTGGCGGGTGCTGGACGTGGTCGTGGGGCTGACCATGTGGGCGATTGCGGCCAAGCTGCTGCTGGGCTGACCGGTCAGTCGGGGTGGATGTCGCGCGGGCAGCGGCTGTACATGTAGATATGCAGCCAGTCAAAGCCGGGGTCGATGCCGCGTTCGGCCAGCCATGTCTCTTGCAGTTTGTAGGCCTGCCACTCGGGGGCGCCGACGCAGGGCCAGTCACGGTTGATCAGCTGCACGTCATGGATCAGTTCGTGCAGAAGGGCAGAGACATCCTTGGGGTTGGCGGCGTCCCAGGGCAGGACCAGATAGATATGCCGGTCTGACAGGTCATAAGCGGCGCGCAGGCCGGGATCGACGATCAGGGTCTGATCCTCGTAAATGATAGTCTGGCCGGTGTCGCAGAAGCTGACGCGGGGCGGATCAGCTAATGTGCGGGTGATGTCATACCCCGTCTGCGCGCCGATCCAGCGGGTGAGTTCCTGAATCAGCTCTGCGGAAGGAACCGCCGGGTCAGCACAATCGCCGGGGGGCTGCGCGCCGGCGGGCACAGGCAGGTACAACATAAGGCAGATGAGGATTGCCAGGGTCCGAAGCATTCGTTTTACCAGTTGGGTCAGGGGGTATGATGGCGGCAATGGCGGGGTGTGAAAACCCCCTGTGCTGGCGGGGGCGGAAAATATCGCGCAATTCAAGGGCGGTTTGAGCGGTTTGTGCAAAACCGCCATTCAGGTTTCCCGCTGAACGTTTTAGGTTCAGTGCAGGATGCGCATGGAAAAGCGCCGCAAGGGAACCCGATACAATGCAGACACCAGCCCTGTTTCAACCGCTGAAGATCGGCAAGATCGAAATACGCAACCGGATCGTATCGACCGGGCATGACACCACATTGCCGGTGTCTGACAAGGTGAACGAGGCGCTGATCGCCTATCACCGGGCCCGGGCCAGGGGCGGTGTGGGTCTGATCGTGACGCAGGTTGTGGGGGTGCATGAAACTGCGCGCTATACCAGCCATGTGCTGATGGGAACCGATAACGATTGTATCCCCGGGTTCGAGCGGCTGGCCAAGGCGGTGCAGGGGGAAGGGGCGCGACTGGTCGTGCAGCTGTTTCACCCGGGCCGAGAGATCATGGAGACCAGCGACGGCACGCTGCCGGTAGCCTATGCACCCTCGGCCGTGCCAAGCGAACGGTTTCATACCATCCCCAGGGCCATGTCGCAGGCGATGATTGCGGAGGTCATTGCAGGCTATGCCAGCGCGGCTGAACGGTTGCAGCGCGCAGGTGTGGATGGCGTCGAGGTGGTGGCAAGCCATGGCTATCTGCCGGCACAATTTCTGAACCGGCATGTAAATCTGCGCACCGATGCCTATGGCGGCGATCTGGCCGGGCGATCGCGGTTCCTGCACGAGGTTCTGGCCGCGGTGCGCAGGGCAACGGGGCCGGAGTTTGTGCTGGGCCTGCGGATCACCGGCGAAGAGCATGACGATGCCGGCGTGGAGCCAGATGAGGTGTTGCAGGTGGTGCGCGACGCGGCCGGGCATCTGGATTACGTGAGCGTTGTCGCCGGAAGTTCAGCCACGCTGGGGGCGGCAGTGCATATCGTGCCCCCGATGTTCTACGCGCCGGGCTATTCCGCGCCGTTTGCGGCGACGGTAAAACAGATGGTAAACATTCCGGTGATTGCGACGGGTCGGATCAACCAGCCGCAGGAGGCTGAAAAGCTGATTGCGAGTGGTGAGGTGGACATGTGCGGGATGACCCGGGCATTGATTTGTGACCCGTTGATGCCCGTCAAGGCCGCGAAGGGCCGATCAGAAGATATCCGCGCCTGCATCGGCTGCAATCAGGCCTGTATCGGGCATTTCCACAAAGGTGTGCCAATTTCATGCATTCAGCATCCCGAGACCGGGCGTGAGCTGCAGTACGGCGATCTGCCACCGGCCGATCCGGTGCGGCGGGTGGTTGTTGTAGGCGGTGGCCCTGCCGGAATGAAGGCCGCCGCCGTGGCGTCAGCGCGGGGGCATGTGGTGACCCTGCTGGAGGCCGGGCCGCAGCTGGGGGGGCAGGCGTTGCTGGCGCAGGCCCTGCCGGGGCGGGCGGAGTTTGGCGGGATCGTTACAAATCTGGCGCGCGAGATGGCGCTGGCGGGTGTTGAGGTGCGGCTGAATACCCGAGCCACGGTGGGGATGATTGAAGACATGGCCCCTGACCAGGTGCTGGTGGCCACTGGTGGCACGCCCTACTGGCCGAAGGCGCTGGAGCTGGGCGAGGGCACGCATGTAGCCGATGCCTGGGCTGTGCTGCGCGGCGAGGCTAACCTGGGCAGCCGCGTGGTTATTGCCGACTGGCGGGCAGATTGGGTGGGCCTGGGGCTGGCCGAGATGCTGGCCGCCTCGGGGCGGCAGGTGAGGCTGGCAGTAAGCGCTGTTGCAGCGGGTGAAGGTCTGCAATCCTATGTGCGCGACACCATGGTGGCCCGCGCCGTGCGGCTGGGGGTTGAACTGATCCCCTATGCGCGGCTTTACGGGGCTGATGGCGATACCGCCTATTTTCAGCATATCGCGACCGGTGAGGCGATGGTGCTGGAAGGTATGGACAGTCTGGTGCTGGCGCAGGGTCAGATCGCCGAGGATAGATTGCTGGGGGCATTGCAGGCCGCGGGCATGGCCAATGTGACCGGTCTGGGCGATTGTCTGGCTCCGCGCAGCGCCGAAGAGGCGGTGCTGGAAGGGCTGCGCGCAGGTTGGGCGTGCTAAGACCCTTGGCGCAGGGAGAGATTTTTCGCAGAAAAATCGTGCGCTACGAAATTTCTGCGAAATTTCTAGGAGTTAGAACAGGCGACGCAGGGTTCGGCCCCCCTCGACAAGCGGTGCACTATCCGTGTTAATGCCGACATGAGTATAGCACAGGCAGCGCGGCCCGGCTGGGGCATTTTCTGGATGATCGTGACCGGTGTTCTGTTCATCGGGGTGACGGCGCTGGTCAAGCATCTGGGTACACGTATCCCGGCACCAGAAGCGGCCTTTCTGCGTTATGCACTGGGACTGGTTTTCTTTCTGCCGATGTTGAAGGCCCCCCGCCAGTTGCACATGGATCGGATGACGGTGAAAATGTTTGCCTGGCGTGGTGTCGTGCATACGGTGGCGGTGGGTCTGTGGTTTTACGCCATGGCGCGGATACCAATCGCCGATGTGACGGCGATGAATTATCTGTCCCCCGTCTATGTGACCCTGGGTGCCGCCCTTTTTCTGGGCGAAAGGCTGGCGTTGCGCCGGGTATTGGCCGTGGCGGCGGCCCTTGTGGGCGCGTTGATCATCTTGCGCCCGGGGTTTCGCGAAATCGGGCCGGGGCATCTGGCGATGTTGCTGACGGCGATCTGTTTCGGTGCCTCGTACCTGCTGGCCAAGCAGGTATCGGGCAGGTGCAGCCCGCTGGTGGTGGTGGCGATGCTGTCGGTCACTGTCACGCTTGGGCTGGCGCCGCTGGCGGCGTGGAACTGGATTGAACCAACCTGGGCTGAACTGGCAATCCTGTTTGGTGTGGCCTGTCTGGCCACGGCTGGACATTACACCATGACCCTGGCGTTTCGTGCCGCGCCTTTGGCGGTGTCCCAGCCGGTGACCTTTTTACAGCTGATATGGGCGGTGACGCTGGGCGCGCTTGTCTTTGACGAACCCGTTGATTTTTATGTGGTTCTGGGCGGCATGGTGATTGTCGGCGCCATCAGTTTTATCAGTTGGCGCGAGACGGTGCTGAAACGTCGTGGGGTGACCCCATCGGTAACGGCGACCAAGGTCTGATTATAACCCCGCCAGAGGAAATTCTGGAAATTCACGTAAAAATTGTGTAAATTACAGCCATAGATTGCGTTTTTCAGGCAAGTTTCCTGAGTGTTGCAGCTGTGGGGGCCGACATGGAGATTTTGGAAGCGACGTTATCCTTTGCGTTGGTGATGATCATTTTTTCAACCATCGCCACCACCCTGACCGAAGCATTGATGCGTATCGTGGCGATGCGGCCCAGGGTGCTTGTGCGGGCAATTGGCGAGTTGTTGAAGAATGATCCGTTCTTTGCGGCGCATCTGGACAGAGTTGTTGAGGAAATCAGCAAAGGCACGGAGAAGCTGGATTCAGCGCTACAGGAAAAGCTTCAAAAGCTGCAGGATGAACTGACCGAAAAAGGCGCGACAGTGTCGGCGCAGGTATTGCAGCCTGTTGTCGATGCGGTACAGCAAAAAAATCAGGCAGCAAAGCAGCAACCGGCGCAGAATTTGCTGGATGCGCTGACGGTGAACCCATCGCTGAGCAGCCGGATGGAGGATGCTGGCGGGAGTTGGCCCTTCAGTATTCTAAGAAAATCCCTGAGGTTTTGCCGCGGCGATGGGGCCAACCGGGTGGACCGGTTGAGCACCTGCGCGTTTCTGCACCGGCTGGCCAAGACTGAAGCCGGAGAAAAACTGGCAACGCTGGCCGAGGCCGAGCTGGGTGATGTTCTGGCCGATCTTTCCACCACTTACGAACGTTACATTGCTGCATCGAATGAATTTTTCCGCAAACGGGCTCATGCGGTGACCTTGTGGATTTCCTTTGCGCTGGCCTTTGCGGTGAATTTTGAAGCCGGTACGGTGTTCCGCCATTTGATGGACAGCCCGGAAACGCGCGAGGCTTTGCTGGCTGAGGCAACGGCGGTGGTAGAGGAAAACCAGGAGGCTGTGCGGTCGTTGCAATCGCTGTTGAAGCAGCCCGCAGTTCCGGCCGTGGTGACGCCCGGGGCGGCTTCGACCGAAGCTACGGCAGCTGAAGAGGGTGGTAATGAACCTGCGCCCGCGGCTGACCCCGAAGGGGTTGATCTTGCCCAGGAAGTGCAGGCTATCCGTCAGACCCTGGAGAAGCTGGACAGTGAGATGGCGCTGCCCCTGGGATATAAGACATCCGCGTTCTGGGGGAGGCAAGGCGAGCAGACGACGTGTCCTGAGGGTGATATGATCTGTAAATGGCAATGGTCGTCTGTCAACTGGTTCATACAGGTCGTTCTGGCGGGGTTTCTGATCGGACTGGGCGGGCCGTTCTGGTATAAATTCTATGCCTCGATGTCGAGCCTTGTAGAAGTGCTGCGGGCCTTGAAGCGGCCGGCCAGCCCGGAAATGATCCAGCCGGATGGTCAGGCGGCGGGCATGCCCGTATCAGCGCAACTGGCTGCCGCAATTGAGAGCGACGACAAGGAAAACCTTGGAAAGGTATTCAAGACCGCAGCGAATACCCGAAAACTGAAGGAACTTGGCGAACAATCCGTGTAAAACGTTTCAGGCGCATCCCCGTTGCCGGGCATCTGGCGCGGCAGAGCGCGCCCAAAGCGATTGTAGAACCTATGTGGCGGCCCTGAAATGCGAAGGGGCCGGATGAACCGGCCCCTTGCACGTGATGGATAAGCGCTGGAGTTACGCGAACCACCAGCGTTCGGCCCAGCGTTCGCCGTCCATATCCCAGTTCGACGCCATTTTTTCAGGTGTGCCAATGGCGTTGGAGGTACCAAAGACATAGTTGGCGAACATCGGGATGATGACGCCGCCCTGATTGCTGACGATGTCCTGAATCTCGAAATACATCGCTTCGCGCTTGGTGCTATCCAGTTCGGCGCGGGCCGCAACAAGAAGCTCTTCGAACCGGTCGTTGCACCAGAAGCTGTCGTTCCACGCCGCGCCACAGGTGTAGGCGGTTGAGAACATCTGATCCTGAACCGGACGACCCGACCAGTAAACGGCCGAGAAGGGTTTCTTCATCCAGACATCCGACCAATAGCCATCGTTGGGTTCGCGCACGACCTTGAGGTCGATGCCGCATTCCTTGGCCGAGGCCTGGAACAGAATGCCCGCGTCCACGGCGCCTGCAAAGGCGGCATCGGCGGCGGACAGGCTGACCTCAAGCGAGTCCATGCCAGCCTCTTTGAGGTGCCATTTGGCCTTGTCGGGGTCAAAGGTTTTCTGCTCAAGTTCGGTATTGTAATATTGCTGGCCCTGGCCAACGGGCACGTCATTGCCGACCGAACCGTAGCCGAACAGGATCTTTTCAACCATCTCTTCGCGGTTGACGGCGTATTTCAGGGCCTGACGGACGTGGTTGTTGTCATAAGGCGCCTGATTGGTCGACATTGCAAAGGTGAAGTGCTGTGTGCCGGCGACCGAATGGATGTTGATATTCTGATTGCGCGCCAGAAGGCCCACGGTTTTCAGGTCAAGACGGTCAACCACGTTCACGTCACCCGACACCAGCGCCGTGGTGCGGGCGTTCTGGTCAACCAGTGCCAGCATTTCGATGCTGTCGAACCAGGCCACGTTATCACGCCAGTGGTTGGGGTTCCGCTCCATCGTGCAGCCGACGCCGAAATCGGCGTCTTTCAGGATGTAGCTGCCACAGCCATCGGCTGACTGCCAGTCGATGCTGTCACCTTTGGCGGGGTGGATGGTGAGGTGATAGTCGCTGAGAATGAACGGGAAGTCGGCATTGCCGCCCGAGAGTTCAAACACGACGGTGTTGCCATCAATGCTTATGTTTTCGATCGGCGCCACGATGGGGCCGGCCGCCGAGGTGGAATCTTCACCGCGGTGGAAGGCGATGGAGGCCACGACATCTTCGGGGGTCAGTGGTTTGCCGCTGTGGAAGGTGACGCCCTGACGAATATTGAAACGCCAGGTTTTGGCGTCTGGGGATGCTTCCCAGCTTTCGGCCAGTTCGGGACCGACCGAGCCATCGGGCAGCACTTCGGTCAGGCGACCGTGGATGGCAAAGGCCATGCCGATGGTAAAGCCGTTTTCCCAGGTGCCGGGGTTATGGGTGTCGGTTGTCTGGCCGTGGGCCTTGCCGATACGCAGGTGGCCGCCGCGTTTGGGGGTTGACGCCAACGCACCACCAAGCGGCATCGAGGCCGCCATGGCGGTTGCGGCTGTCGTCTGCAGAAAACGGCGGCGATTCAAGCCGCCAGAGTTTATGATTGTCATGAGTTATCTCCCTGATTGTTGTTATGATTGATACGAGGGCCGGTCACCTCTGGAAGGTGCCGGGCGGATTCCATTGTGTCTTTCTGTGAAGGGTTACGGCCATGTGAAACATCACACTTCGCGGTCGGTAGGATCATTTTCACCAATAGGCCCGTCATTCTGGAACAAGGATTGCACGGCGAAAGTCTAGGCTGACGCGACGCGGCTGTGCAAGTTCATTGTTGGATTTATAGAAAACAAGCGTTGGCATGGCCACCTTTTTTATTGATTGACGAGTCAATTAAACATGATTAGGCGAGTCTGACAACAGAAATTGGAAAGACGTTTTAGGAGGATGTTCTGTGCCCAAGCTAGGGATGGAGCCGATACGGCGTTCGGCGCTGGTAGAGGCCACGATTCATGAAATCGGGGTGCAGGGGACACTGGATGTCACGGTAAGCCAGATCGCCAAGCGAGCAGGCATGTCGAGCGCGCTGGCACATCACTATTTCGGGTCAAAAGAACAGATGTTCGCCGCGGCCATGCGCCATATTCTGGCAATCTACGGTGCCGAAGTGCGCGGCGCGTTGCTGATGGCGAAATCCCCGCGCGATCGGATCGAGGCGATTATTCGCGCCAGTTTTGCCCCGGCGCAATTCCGGCCCGAGTTTGTTTCGGCCTGGCTGAATTTCTACGTCCAGGCGCAGAAATCGGAGGAAGCGAGTCGGCTATTGAATGTTTACCAGCGGCGACTGAGGTCGAACCTGCACTACGCCTTCAGGCAGATAGCGGGAGCAGATGCGCGGATGCTGACGCGGGGACTGGCGGCGATGATCGACGGGCTTTACATCCGGCAGGCGCTGCGGTCGGACCCGATGTCGCCCGCTGCCGCGATCGATGTTCTGTTGCATTATCTTGACACAAGCCTGGCTGAAGGATCACTTGAATGAACGCGCCTAACATCTTGATATTCATGGTGGATCAACTGAATGGTACGCTGTTTCCAGATGGGCCGGCCGACTGGCTGCACGCGCCCAACCTGAAAAAGCTGGCGGCACGGTCGACGCGGTTTGCCAATGCCTATACGGCCAGTCCGCTGTGCGCACCGGGGCGGGCCAGTTTCATGTCCGGGCTGCTGCCGTCCCGCAGTCGGGTGTATGACAATGCCGCCGAATTTGCCGCTGACATTCCGACCTATGCTCATCATCTGCGGCGGGCGGGCTATCAGACCTGCCTGTCAGGCAAGATGCATTTTGTCGGCCCCGATCAGATGCACGGGTTTGAGGAACGTCTGACCACCGATATCTATCCCGCCGATTTTGGCTGGACGCCGGACTATCGCAAGCCGGGCGAACGGATTGAGTGGTGGTATCACAATATGGGTTCGGTCACCGGGGCGGGCGTCGCCGAGATTTCGAACCAGATGGAGTATGACGACGAGGTGGCCTATCACGCCACCCGCAAGGTCTATGATCTGGCGCGCGGGCATGATGCGCGGCCATGGTGCCTGACGGTTTCGTTCACCCACCCGCATGACCCCTATGTGGCGCGGAGAAAGTATTGGGATTTGTACGAGGATTGCGAGCATCTTTTGCCCGAGGTTCCGGCGATGGATTACAACGATCACGACCCGCACGCGAAACGAATTTTTGATGCCAATGACTGGCGGAATTTCGACATCACGGAAGAAAATATCCGCCGCTCGCGCCGCGCGTATTTCGCCAACATCAGCTATCTGGATGACAAGATTGGCGAGGTAATGGAAGCGCTTGAGACAACGCGGCAAGAGGCGATCATCCTGTTTGTGTCGGACCACGGCGATATGCTGGGCGAGCGGGGCCTGTGGTTCAAGATGTGCTTCTACGAAGGCTCGGCCCGCGTGCCGTTGATGATTTCGGCACCGGGGATGGCGCCGGGGCTGGTGACGGACCCGGTCAGCAATATCGACGTCTGCCCCACCTTATGTGATCTGGCCGGGGTCAGCATGGCCGAAGTTGAGCCCTGGACCGAAGGCCAGAGCCTTGTGCCGCAGGGGCAGGGGGTTAAGCGGCAGGAGCCGGTGGCGATGGAATATGCCGCCGAGGCATCTTATGCGCCGCTGGTATCGCTGCGTTATGGTAAGTGGAAGTTCAACCGCTGCAGTCTTGACCCCGATCAGTTGTTTGATCTTGAGGCCGATCCGCATGAACTGCGTAATCTGGCGGCGGATCCGGCCCATGCGGGTACGCTTGCACAATTACAGGCCAAGGCCGAGGCGCGGTGGGATCTGGACAGCTTTGATGCCTCCGTGCGCGAAAGTCAGGCGCGCCGGTGGGTTGTGTACGAGGCACTGCGCAAGGGCGGCTATTACCCTTGGGAATATCAACCGCTGCAAAAGGCATCCGAGCGCTACATGCGCAACCATATGGACCTGAATGTTGTCGAGGAAAATCAACGCTTTCCGAGGGGAGAGTGATGTTAACCGTTTACGGTCGCGCCACCTCATCGAATGTACAGGCCTTGCTGTGGGGGCTGGAGGAACTCGGCCTCAGCTATGAGCGGCTGGATTATGGTGAAAACCATGGCGGGCTGGACACGGATGACTTCAGGGCGATGAACCCGCATGGCAAGATCCCGGTGCTGAAAGTTGGCAACCGGGCGCTTTTTGAGACGGCTGCGATCCTGCGTTATCTGGCCGGGCAGCATGGCGACGCCGCATTCTGGCCCCGCGACCCGGTGGCGCGGGCCGAGGTGGATATGTGGGCGGAATGGGCCAAGCATGACGTGGCAGAGGCATTTACCGGGCCGGTATTCTGGCGGGTCGTGCGAACACCCAGGGCGCGTTGGGATGTGGCGGCAATTCGGGGTGCGGTTGAGGCACTGGAGAACCAATTGGCCATTGCCGAACCACGTTTGGCAAAAACCGCATACCTGTGCGGGGATGATCTTAGTCTGGCTGATATTCAATTTGGCCATGTCCTGTTTCGGTACTTTGATATCGAGATTGAACGTCGGGAGTTTCCGGAGGTGCGGGCTTATTTTGACCGGCTGGCTGAACGCCCGGCGTATCGGACAGCGGTGATGCTGTCCTATGAGATGCTGCGTGACACGGTTTGAAACCTGATTGGGTGGGGGCCGCCGCCTTGGCGCGCCGCCCACCCGCCCACCCCGTCGCGCCAAGGCGGCGGTAACTCGAAAGTTGATCTGAGGTTGTGATGGAAGCGGACTATGTGATTGTGGGGGCGGGAAGTGCGGGCTGCGCCATGGCCTATAGACTGTCCGAGGCGGGCAAATCGGTGCTGGTGATCGAGCATGGCGGCACCGACGCAGGGCCGTTCATTCAGATGCCGGGCGCGCTGAGCTATCCGATGAACATGAAGCGCTATGACTGGGGGTATCGCAGCGAGCCCGAGCCGCATTTGAACAATCGAGAACTGGCCTGTCCGCGTGGCAAGGTGATTGGCGGCTCATCCAGCATCAACGGGATGGTGTACGTGCGGGGGCACGCCTGCGACTATGACCATTGGCGCGATCAGGGGGCGGATGGCTGGGGCTATGCCGATGTGCTGCCCTATTTCAAGCGCATGGAGAACTGGCACGATGGCGGCCATGGCGGCGATGCCGGGTGGCGCGGCGACAGCGGGCCGCTGCATGTATCGCGGGGCGGGCGCAAGAATCCTTTGGTGAAGGCTTTTGTCGAGGCCGGTGGGCAGGCGGGATACCCGCTGACCGACGATTATAACGGCGAGCAGCAAGAGGGGTTTGGCCCGTTTGAAATGACGGTCTGGAAAGGGCGGCGCTGGTCAACGGCAAATGCCTATCTGCGGCCTGCCTTGAAACGCAAGAATTGCGATCTGGTGCGCGGGCTGGTGCGCCGTGTGGTGATGTGCGGGAACCGAGCCGTCGGTGTTGAGGCCACGATAAAGGGTCAGACGCAGGTGGTGCGCGCGCGGCGCGAGGTAATTCTGGCGGCGTCGTCCATCAATTCGCCCAAATTGCTGATGCTGTCGGGTATCGGGCCGGCGGCGCATCTGACCGAACACGGTATCGAGGTGGTCGCCGACCGCCCCGGGGTAGGTGCAAATTTGCAGGATCATCTGGAGCTTTACATCCAGATGGCCGCCAGCCAGCCGGTGAGCCTTTACAAATACTGGAACATTTTTGGCAAGGCCTGGGTGGGCGCACAGTGGCTGCTTGGTAAGAACGGGCCCGGAGCCAGTAACCAGTTTGAAAGCTGCGGCTTCATCCGCTCTCGTGCGGGGGTGGATTATCCGGACATTCAGTTCCATTTTCTGCCCATTGCGGTGCGCTATGACGGTCAGGCGGCGGCCGAGGGCCACGGGTTTCAGGCCCATGTCGGCCCGATGCGCAGCGCCTCGCGCGGGGCGGTGACCCTGCGCAGTGCGGACCCCGAGGCCGATCCGGTCATCCGTTTCAACTATATGAGTGAAGAAAGCGACTGGGTGGATTTCCGGCAATGTATCAGGCTGACCCGTGAGGTTTTTGCGCAAGAGGCGTTCAAACCCTTTGTAAAGAAAGAGATTCAACCCGGTGCAGAAGTTCAGAGCGATGATGAACTGGATGGGTTTATCCGCGAGCATGGCGAAAGCGCCTATCACCCTTGCGGAACCTGCCGCATGGGGCGCGCGGAGGACAAAACGGCCGTGGTTGACGCCCAGGCGCGGGTGATCGGGGTGGACGGGCTGCGGGTGGCTGATAGCAGCATTTTCCCCAGGATTACCAATGGCAACCTGAATGCGCCGTCGATCATGGTGGGCGAAAAGACGGCGGATCACATTCTTGGCCGGACGCCGCTGACGCCCGAAAATGCACAACCCTGGATGCACCCGGACTGGCAGGCGGCACAGCGCTGATCCGAAGGAGCGCGCTGGCGCGCGCGCTTTATTCCGTGTCAGGCTGCGCCCGCCCCGGCGCCCGGGACACCGCGATGCCCTGTCCGGGGCGATTGTCATATCTGCCATGTTCTTTTTGAGTATTTGATTCTTTTTGAGTATTTGAGGAAAAGTGAAAGTGCAGGTTTGTTGTCTTTCAAGACAGGGGCCGGGCCCCGCCGTGCATAAACCGACAGTTACCTGGGTGCGGCGTCAGGGCTTGCGGGTGGAATTCCGGCAAGCAATGCAATGATTTTTCCCGGCAAACTTATCCATTTGATCCGGATCAAAGAGGGATCGCGCGGCAGGGCCTAGCGTGGTCTGCGAACATTGGACAAAGGAGAAAAGCGCGATGTCTCATACGCCTCATGAATTGCAGGAGGAATTCCCGGAACATGCTGACAAGATTACCAGGCTGAAACAGGCGGATGCGCATTTTGCCCGGTTGGCAGATGAGTACCATGAGGTCAACCGCGCCGTGCATAGGGCGGAGACCAATGTCGAACCGGTTGAGGAGTTGACCGAAGTTGCGATGCGCAAGCAGCGGGCGGCGCTGAAGGATGAGCTATACCGGATGCTATCGGCCTGAACTTAATGTTGGTCGATGAAGTGCCACAGCGCTGGCAGGACGTCTGAGCGCCAGATATCGGTATGGCCGGCGCCTTTTACAGCCAAAAAGCGTTTTGCTTGCGACGGGGCGGCGGTGAAAACCTGCCGCCCCTGATTTATGGGTATCAACGCGTCGTCGGTGCCGTGCAGGACCAGCAGGGGGACAGACAGGGCGCGGGCATGATCCAGGCTGTTCCAGATATTTTTCATCCGCGGGATCAGCGGTTCCAGCTGCGGGTAGGTGTGGCGGACGACGTCGGGCAACGAGGTATAGGGCGCCTCAAGCACCACGGCGGCGGGTTGGGCTGTGCCCGGCTTTGCCAGCAGTTTGAGGGCCACGCCGGTGCCCAGGCTTTCGCCGTAGATCACGGTTTGTGATGGCGTGAGACCCGGGATCAACCGGTCCAGATGACGGTAGATGTGCTGTGCGTCGCGGCTCAGGGCGGGCTCGGATGGTTTGCCGCTGCTACCCGAGGAGCCGCGATAGGCGGGGGCAATCACGCCGTAGCCACGCGCCTGAAATCGCTGAAACCGACCCGCACGATTGGCCAGGTTGCCGGCGTTGCCGTGGAAGTAGAGGATTGTCGGCTGGCCCGGTTTTGGGGCAGCTGTCCAGAGGATCAGGCTTTGGCCATTGGTTTTGACAATGCGCTCGTGCAGTGCAGGCGCACCTGCGCTGGAAGGGCTTTGACGTTTTTTATCAAAGGGATATACGGCCTGAACCTCGATCCGGTTCAGGTTGGCAAACAGGCCGCCGGTCAATATGGCCAGCAAAAGGGAAAGCCTCAGCATCCACTTCATCCCACCTTGTAGGGTAGCACGCCGCGTTCATCGGGGGTGATCGACAGGCGGCGTTCCAGCGGCGGAACCGAGCGTTGGTGGCATTCGGTGCGTTCGCAGATCCGGCAGGAAATGCCGATCGGTTCGAACGCGCGGGCGTTGGTCACGTCCAGGTTGTCGGCATAGACCAGCGCCTCGGCGTGTTTGATCTCGCAGCCCAGGGCAATGGCAAAGCGCCGCACAGGTGCACCAAAAGACCCACCGGGTTTGGACACGTCGCGCGCCAGGCTGATATAGCGCACGCCGTCGGGGGTTTCGGCCAGCTGGCGCAGGAAACGACCGGGGGTTTCAAAGGCGCGGTGCACGTTCCACAGCGGGCAGGCCCCGCCAAAACGGGCAAATTGCAGCAGGGTGGCCGAGTGGCGCTTGGTGATCGTGCCGGCCTGATCGACCCGGACAAAGAAGAACGGAATGCCCTTGGCGCCGGGGCGTTGCAGGGTCGACAGGCGGTGGCAGACCTGTTCGATCGAGGCGCCAAAGCGGTTTGCCAGTATTTCAAGGTCGTGCCGACACTCTTTGGCGGCCCGAAGAAGGGCGCCGTAAGGCATCAGGGCCGCGCCGGCGAAATAGTTGGCAAGCCCGATTTTGGCGATGGCCCGGGCTGCATCCGATTGAAATCGGGCAAAATCCAGCGTCGCCTCAAGCAGTTTGTCCTGCGTCAGCAGCGCCAGCTGCAGCAGGATCTGAAAGGTCACGGTTTCGGGCAGGGCGCGGGATGACAGGTAAAGCATGCCAGTTTGCCGGTCGTAAAACCGCAGTCTGGGGCTGTCGGAATAACTGACCTTGATGCCCATCTCTGACAGGCGCGCGATGGCGATGTCACGGATGCTTCCGGGGGTTTCCGAGGAGGTCGCGAACCGTTCGGCGGCCCGGTCTACGGCGTCGATATAGTTGTCGCAGTAGTGGAAGAAATCGCGCACCTCGTCCCAGGGGCTGGGTTGGGTGCGGGCATCTTCACGACCCAGGGCTTCGTCCAGGGAGGCCAGCCTTTCGTGGGTCTGCCGATAGGCGCTGTGCAGTTCCAGAAAGGCGCGCGCCAGCGCCGGGGCGTTCGAGGCGGTAAGGCGCAGATCGGCCAGCGGGGGCGGATCATCGGCAAAAACCGGATCGGCAAGGGCCTCGCGCATGTCGCTGACCATGCGTTCGGCATCGCCGGTGCTGAGTTCGGTCACGTCAAAGCCGAATTCCTGCGCCAGGGCCAGAACCACGGTGGTGCTGACGGGTCGGTTGTTGTTCTCCATCTGGTTCAGATAGGGAAGTGAGACACCCAGCTTTGCCGCGAAATCCTTTTGTGTCAGCGCAAGGCGTTGGCGGGTTTCACGCAGTTTGGCACCGGCATAGAGTTTCTGAGGGGGCATGGCGGGTTCCCAGGTTTGCAGATTAGCTATTATTGCAGGTTAGATTTGCAAAGCGTCGGGTGCAAGCCATGCCAATCCTGGACCGAAATTTGCAATCATCTGGGGGTAGGGCTGATAAATGGACTGAAAGCGCCAGATGACTGGTAAGAACCCGAAGCGGACATGCTTCCATTTCTGATTTGGCAGAAGCAGCGATCTTGTCGGCAAAGCCAAAGCAAGAGAATTTCCCGGTCCCAGCAAGTCGAACAGCCTTTGGTAGCTCGGCAGTCTGCGGATTGCACGCATGTTTGCACTTCAAGACAAAAACGCGGAACTGG
This sequence comes from Roseovarius litorisediminis, assembly GCF_900172295.1. Taxonomy (GTDB): domain Bacteria; phylum Pseudomonadota; class Alphaproteobacteria; order Rhodobacterales; family Rhodobacteraceae; genus Roseovarius; species Roseovarius litorisediminis. Next base: position 103,878 of record NZ_FWFL01000011.1, on the reverse strand, counting down.
TACTTCGCTCGAGAAGATCCTGGACCAAGGGATTCGGGAACCGGCGCCGTAGCGTGATGGCGAAAAAGGTTTCCTTGATCAGAGGGTGCTCTTTGGCTTCCTTGAGCCGACCGGAGTTCAACTCATCCTTCACAACAATCGGTGCTACAAGCGCAAGCCCGATATCCTCTCGTGCCAAAAGGCGCATCATGGCCATGTCGTCCACCTCGGCTGCGATTTGCGGGCGCACGGATAACCGGCTGGCCATGGCGTCGAAAGCGGTGCGCACGCTGCTGTCGGTCGTGGGCAGAATAAAGGGCTGATCGAGGAGAAGTTCCCTGATCGGACGGTCCGGATCGAGCCTCTCTGGGGAACCAACGATGCTGACGTCCTGTTCACCAATCTGGTGCGTTTCGTACGGTGTCAGGCTGTCGTCTGGTGGCGGGCGGTTCATGAGCGCCAGGTCGAGATTGAGCGTTCCCAATCCTTCAAGCAATTCAGTAGGACTGCCTGAGCGCAGGATCACCTCAACATCGATGCGAGACAGAATCGGCCCCAGAAAACCGATCTGGAAGTTGCGCGACATGGTTGCGAGCGCGCCCACCCGCAACGCTTTGCGGCTTTGAACGGTGCCCGTCAGGGTGGCGACAAGTTCCTGGCCGGTCGAGAAAATCGCATCCGCGTGGTCCAATGCAATGCGTCCGGCCTCGGTCAGGTGAAGCTGCCGCCCACGCCGTTCGAAAAGAGCATGGCCAAGACGTTCTTCCAATTGCTTGATCTGAACTGACAAGGCCGACTGCGACAGGTTCAACCGCTGTGCCGTGCGCGTCAGGTTCCCGTCATGCGCAACCGCCCAAAAATACCGGAGGTGATGATAGTTCAATGGCATAACGTTCTATTTAATGGAACGATAACTCAAGAACAATGAATTTTTATTGCCAGAACTTCTATCCTAACCAGTTTCCAAAGGTCTTTGGCCGCGAAAACTAAAAGGATCTCGATCATGGCTTATCTCTTTTTGCCTCTTGTCAGCCCACTTGTCCTGCTGGCGGCGGCACTTCATGCGGCCCGAAACCCGGGGCGCCGTCCGGGAATGGTGCCACAGATGACCGAGGCTGCCGCTTTCGCCGCCTTCGTGGTCGCGGTGGTGGCTGCAACGCTCCTTGTGATCAAAGGCGACGGCACATCGCCATTGATCGGACTGTACGGCGTTGGCCTGTCCGTGCGGCTCGACGCTGTGAGCGCGGTGATGCTGGTGCTGGTCAGCTTCATCGGCTGGATTGTGCTGCGCTATTCCAAGACCTACATGGATGGAGAAGCCCGACAGGGGGCATTCACCGCCTGGATGTCCGTGACGCTGGCGGCTGTCCTGTTCATCGTAATGTCGGGCAATCTGTTTCAGCTTTTCGCGGCCTGGACACTCACCAGCGTGTCGCTAAACCGGCTGCTCCTCTTTTACCCCGAGCGCGTAACTGCACGGCGCGCCGCCCGCAAGAAAGCACTCGTCGCGCGGCTGAGTGAAGGCGCTCTGGCAGGTGCTGTCATTCTGCTGATCACCGCAACCGGGACCAGCGACATCGAAACTATCCTGACTACGATCGAAGCCAACTGGCTGACAATGGTGGCCGCCCTGCTGATCGCCGTCTCGGCAGTGTTGGCATCGGCGCAATTCCCGGTACATGGCTGGCTGACCGAAGTGATGGAGGCCCCAACACCGGTATCCGCCCTTCTGCATGCGGGTGTTATCAATGCGGGCGGGTTCCTCTTGATCCGGTTCGCGGACGTGATGCTTCTGGCTCCGGGGGTCATGGCACTCCTCGTCATGCTTGGGGGGTTCACTGCGCTGTTCGGTGGTCTGGTGATGCTGACCCAGCCGGCGGTCAAGACGTCGCTGGCGTGGTCGACCATCGCGCAGATGGCCTTCATGGTCATGCAATGCGGTCTGGCGCTGTTCCCGCTGGCCTTGCTGCATATCGTGGCGCACTCGCTGTACAAGGCGCATGCGTTCCTCAGTTCTGGGGAGGCCGTGCGCAATGTCGCGGCTATCCGCCGCCCCGGACCGATTGCCGTGCCAAGTGCGCGCAACGTCTTGCAGGCCTTTGCCATTGCCATCGTCATCTATGGTCTGGTCGGCACCATTCCGGGGTTTGTTGGGAAATCGATCCAGGCCATGGCCTTGGGCGTGATCCTGATCTTTGGCGTTGCCTACCTGCTGGCGCAGGGCTTTGCCGATGCGGCACCGCGCGCGTTGATGCGGCGCACTGCAATCTATGCCTTGGTGACTTCGGTGAGCTATTTCGCCCTTCAGGTCGTCGCGCAGTCTCTCACCGCCGGTAGCTTGCCCCCGACCCCGAGCCCCGGTCCCCTGGAGTGGGCCCTCATCATCCTTGCGCTTGTGAGCTTTGGCTTTGTCGCCGTGGCTCAGGCGACATTCCCGCTGTGGGCATCGCACCCGGCGGCAGCCGGACTTCGCGTTCACCTGACCAACGGTCTTTATGCCAATGCGATCTTCGACAAGCTTCTGGACGGACGGTCCAAGCGCTCAGCAGCCTGAAAGGAACAAACCTCATGTTTGCAAAACTCGAGTCCTACCCCGCCGCCCTGTTGGAACTTGTCGCCGAAGCCAACAATGTCGCCAAGGCGATCCCGCCGCTTTTCCCGCTTTCCGCGAATGTTGCGGTGAACCCTTTCCTGGGCCAGACCGGTGAGACCCTGGCGGTCACCGCTGCGCGTCTGGCGCGGGTGGGCGGCGCCCGGATTACACCTTCGCGCGCGCACTGGGCCAGCAAACTGGACGCAGGTGAAATCGCGGAAACGGACCTGCTGGATGCATTGACTGCGGTCGAAGGGCGGTTCCATGTGCTGGGCCTGCAGGACATCAAAGCCGCTCTGGAGGATGACACACCCGAGCCCAAGGCCTTTCCCACTGTGGCTGAGTTGGCGGCGGAGGTTTCGGGCATTGACTGGCCGGGGCTGATCGAAGACCGCATTGGAGCATGGGCCGCCAGTTATTTTGACCAGGGACAGACTCTCTGGCAGCAGGCCAACACCGGAGGGCCCTTCAAATCCTGGCGGGATTTCGCCTCGCGCGATCTGACCCCCGAGATTCAGGGCCTGACGGGCTTTTGTGCCTTTGTCGCTGAAACCAACCGGTCGCATTGGCGTGCCATAGGCCGCGCTTCGGAAAAGCTCGGAGTGACCACCGGTTCCGCGACGACCGCGTTCCACCGTTGGCTGATGACGCTGGGCGGATGGGCCCAATACGGGCGCTACCTTTTGTGGCAGGCGGAACTGGATGGCGAACAGGAAAGCACCGTGACCGAGCTTCTGGCTGTCCGCATGGTGTTCGATGAAGCGCTGTTTGAACTCTATGAAGAGCAGATCGCGGCGCGTTGGGCAGAGGTTATCGCGGCCCACCAGACACTTGTCATTCCTTCAAGGGATCTTGTCATCGACGCGGTGCTCCAGGACGCCGCTGAAAGGGCACAACAGCGTATTCTGGCAGACAAGCTGTTTCGGGGCAAACCGCGCAAGGCCCAAGGCCGTCCGGATGTGCAAGCGGCCTTCTGTATCGACGTTCGCTCCGAAGTCTTCCGTCGCGCACTGGAAGCGCAGGACAATAACATCGAGACTATCGGTTTTGCCGGGTTCTTCGGGCTGGCCAGCGCGCACAAGGCCGCCGGCTCGGATGTGACCGAACTGCGCGGGCCGGTTCTCTTGCAACCCGGCATGACATCACAGGCGGCCGAACCCAAGAAGGCCGATCTTGACCGCCGCCACACCGCACGGGCTAAGCGGGCCTGGGGCCGGTTCAAGCTGGCTGCTGTATCGTCTTTTGCCTTCGTGGAGGCCACAGGGCCGCTCTATGCAGGGAAACTGGTTCGGGATTCGCTGGGTCTTGGCGGCAAGGCGACAGCAGAACCTACACCCCGGATAGACCCGGCAATCGACCTTGAAACACGTGTTGGACTGGCGAAGTCAGTGCTGACCGCCATGTCACTTACAGACAATTTTGCGCGGATCGTATTGCTAACCGGTCACGGCGCCGACGTGACCAACAATCCGCACGAAAGCGCGTTGCAGTGTGGTGCCTGTGGCGGTTACGCAGGGGACGTGAATGCCCGGCTTCTGGCTGGCCTTTTGAATGATCGTGGCGTGCAGTTTGGGTTGCGTAAAAACGGGATCGACATCCCTTCGGACACGGTGTTCCTGCCCGCAATGCACCATACAACGACTGACGAGGTGACCCTCTTCGAGCAGGATTTGCCGCATGGTGAAACAACGGGCGGGCTCACACAGCTGAAAAAGTGGCTGGCCGCGGCCGGGAGCCTCGCCCGTGCAGAGCGCACGCAACGTCTGCCGCGCGCGGCAGGAGCAGCGACCGTCCCACACCGGGCACGGGACTGGGCCGAAACACGTCCCGAATGGGGGCTGGCTGGATGCCGTGCCTTTATCGCCGCGCCGCGCCACCGCACTGACGGCGCAGACCTGTCCGGGCAGGCATTCCTACACAACTACGACTGGCGTCGCGATGACGGGTTCGGCGTTCTTGAATTGATCATGACCGCCCCTGTGGTCGTCGCCAGTTGGATCAGCCTTCAGTATTACGGCTCGACCGTGGCGCCGACCCTGTTCGGTGGCGGCAACAAGCTGCTGCATAATGTGGTGGGTGGCATCGGAGTTCTGGAGGGCAACAACGGCGCCCCGCGTCCGGGTTTGCCGTGGCAATCAGTCCATGACGGCAGCAGGTTGCAACACGATCCGCTGCGCTTGTCTGTGATCGTCGAAGCACCACGCGAAGCAATGTCCGAGATTCTCACGCGCCATCCCGGTGTGTGCGAGCTTTTTGACAACGGGTGGCTTCACCTCATCGCCATGGATGATGAAGGCAGGCTGTCCTGGCGCTATCGCGGAAATCTGAGATGGACACGATTTAAAGATCAATCCGATTACACACACGCAATAGCAGCGGAATAGTCCGTACTTTCCGCCCGCGCGGATAGGATTGGGGGCGACGTATTGGTGTTTCAGGTGACCTGCGACGCTACCGATACAGAAATGCGCCAGGGCAACAGACTGCTCCGCACATCAATATGTCCGCTTTGTCCGCAAGGCAGCCATAGGTGCAAACCGGTCGACTTGCACGAAACCAGCGAAGCGGGCGTTGCCTGGGCTACCCGATTTCAGACGATAAGCCTGGGCCAATCAGGGGCGCGGTTGTTTCAGGGGTGCGCCAGCCTGCGCTCTCGTCTGATAACCAGAATAATGGCAACAACGGCCAGCAGGGCGGTGACCAGCATGATCCAGAGCAGGGGAAAGGCACCTGAGCCGGGGGTCAGCAGCGCACCTGCAAGGGCCGAGAGGGCCGCGCCGCCGCCGATCATCAGCGCACCTGCCAGCCCGCTGGCGGTGCCGGCCAGATGTGGGCGGACGGACAGGGCGCCGGCGGTGGCATTGGGAATTGTCATGCCATTTCCCAGACCCATAAGGGTCATCAGGCCAAAAAAGCTGAGAGCGGTGCCCAGGCCTGCGTAGAACGACGCAAGGTTCAGCGCGATCCCGGCGGCATTTACGATGGTGCCCCAGAGCACCATCCGGTTGACGCCGATCCGGACGGAAAACCGCCCCGACAGGAAATTGCCAAGAAAGTAGCCGATGGCAGGGGCGCCGAAATATAGCCCCAGTTCGGCCGGTTCCAGCCCGAATACCTTGTCCCCGACAAAAGGGGCGCCCCCGAGATAGGCAAAAAATGCCCCCGACGACAGGCCTGACGCAAACGCATATCCCCAGAAACGCGGTGAGGTCAGCAACTCGGGGTATTCGCGGAACTGCCCGGCCAGGGTGCGGCCGCTGAGGGGGGCGGTTTCGCCCAGATCAGCCCACATCAGCCAGAGAACAAGCATGCCAAGCACCAGCAGCAGCCAGAAATTTGCCTGCCATCCAAACCACTGGTCCAGAAAGCCGCCAATGGCAGGGCCGACCATCGGGACAACGGCCATGCCCATCGTAACATAACCCATCATGCTTGCGGCCTGATCCTGCGGTACCATGTCCCGCACGATGGCGCGGCTGAGCACCATGGCCACGACGATGGCGGCCTGCATCATCCGGAATCCAAGGAAAACATATACGTTCCCCGACAGGGCGCAGCCCAGTGTCGCCATTAAAAACAGGACTATTCCGGCCAGAACAACCGGGCGGCGCCCCCACCGGTCCGAGATCGGACCGATGACCAGTTGCAGCACTGCATTGACCGTGAGATAGACCGCAACTGACAATTGCATCACGCGGTAGTCGGTGCCAAATTCCTTGGCCATTCCGGGAAGGCTGGGCAGAAATATGTTCATCGCCAGCGCAGCAATTCCCGCAAGCAGGATAAGCGTTGCTATATGCGGTGGCGTGGTGCGGTCGAGAAACCGAACCTGTAGGTCATTGGTCATAACCCAATGGGTAGGAGGGCGCTATGGTGATGTCCATGTCAACGCGGGATGGTTTGCAAATTTACATATATTCAAAATAGGGTTTTCAATATTTTGCAAATTTGCGGGATTCTGCTTTGTTACCTGTGGTTTTTTGCCTATTGTAGCGGAAAAATCGCAAGGGGACCGCCATGAAAGATATCCTTCAGGTACTGGAAGACCGCCGCACCGAAGCCCGCATGGGCGGGGGTGAGCGCCGGATTGAAGCGCAGCACGCCAAGGGCAAACTGACAGCGCGCGAACGGATCGAATTGCTGCTGGATGAGGGCAGTTTCGAAGAATTCGACATGTTCAAGGCGCATCGCTGCACTGATTTCGGCATGGAGAAGGTCAAGATGCCTGGCGATGGTGTGATCACTGGCTGGGGCACGATCAACGGTCGGATGGTCTATGTGTTCAGTCAGGATTTCACGGTGTTCGGCGGCTCGTTAAGCGAGACCCACGCCGAAAAGATATGCAAGATCATGGATATGGCGATTCAGAATGGCGCGCCGGTCATCGGCATCAACGATTCCGGTGGCGCGCGCATTCAGGAAGGCGTGGCATCGCTGGCGGGTTATGCCGAGGTGTTCCAGCGCAATATCATGGCCAGCGGTGTGATCCCGCAGATCAGCGTCATCATGGGCCCCTGTGCCGGTGGCGCGGTTTACAGCCCCGCGATGACTGATTTCATCTTCATGGTCAAAGACAGCAGCTATATGTTTGTGACCGGTCCTGACGTGGTCAAAACCGTGACCAACGAGGTGGTGACCGCAGAAGAGCTGGGCGGTGCCAGCACCCACACGCGCAAATCAAGCGTGGCCGATGGCGCGTTTGAAAATGATGTCGAAGCAATGGCCGAAGTGCGCCGTCTGGTCGATTTCCTGCCGCTGAGTAACCGCGAGAAAGCGCCTGTGCGCCCGTTCTTTGACAAGCCGGGCCGGGTAGAGGAGAGCCTTGATACGCTGATCCCCGACAATGCCAATACACCTTATGACATGAAAGAGCTGATTGAAAAGATCGCCGATGAAGGCGATTTTTACGAAATTCAGGAAGACTTTGCCAAGAACATCATCACCGGCTTCATGCGGCTTGAGGGGCAAACCGTGGGGGTGGTGGCCAATCAGCCGATGGTGCTGGCCGGTTGTCTGGATATCGACAGCAGCCGCAAAGCGGCGCGGTTTGTGCGGTTTTGCGATTGTTTTGAAATTCCGATCCTGACGCTGGTGGATGTGCCGGGCTTTCTGCCGGGAACGTCACAGGAATATGGCGGCGTGATCAAGCACGGGGCCAAGCTGCTGTTTGCTTACGGTGAAGCGACCGTGCCGAAGGTGACGGTGATCACCCGCAAGGCTTATGGTGGCGCCTATGACGTTATGGCGTCAAAGCACCTGCGCGGCGATTTCAACTATGCCTGGCCCACGGCCGAGATTGCGGTGATGGGGGCCAAAGGCGCAACCGAGATCATCTATCGCGCCGATCTGGGCGACCCTGAGAAGATCGCGGCGCATACCAAAAGCTATGAAGATCGGTTTGCCAACCCGTTTGTCGCGGCCGAACGCGGCTTTATCGACGAGGTTATCACACCGCGCAGCACCCGGATGCGTGTGAGCCGTGCCTTTGCCTCGCTGCGCAACAAGAAGCTGTCCAACCCATGGAAAAAGCACGATAATATTCCCCTCTAAAGCGGTTGAACACAGCCCGGAACCCAGTGAATGTCCAATTCGGACAATGGTGCCGCAGCGATTCCGGGCCCTTTGGAAAGATCGAAAAGCAAATGCAAGACAAGCACTGGCATATCCTGGAGGAGGACGGCGTGTTGACCTATGCGCGCCGGGTGCCGGTGCGGTTTGATCTGGCGGTGCGGACCACTTTGCCAAGTGGCTCGCGCCGCCGGATCGCCCGGCAGATCCGGCAGGATATCTGGCGGGTGCTGCGCGATCTGCGCGGGTTTTCTCCGGTGGTTCAGGTGACGCGCGTTGACGCGGGTCTGGACGTGATTGCAGGCGGGCAGGTGGATGGCAGATTTGCACGGGCCATGGCCGAGACAAGGATTGGCGAGGTGCTGGAGTGTCCCAGGAACCGCGCGCGCTGGATGCGGTGGGCCGCATGAAAGCAGCCATGATCACAGGCGCTTTGTTGGCGGCTGCCGGGGTCACAGCGGGAGCGTTGTGGATGGGCGGAGGTCAAAAGCCCGTGGCGCTGGCCGATCAGGGAATCCTCTTGCCGTCTGGTCTGGAGGCCGAACTGCAGGAGATGCTGTGGAATGAACCCGGCAGCGGGCTGGTGTACCGGTTTCGGTTTGTGGCGCCCGCGTTCAAGGGCGGGGACGGGGATTTTGATCAGCTGAGGGCTGATCTGGAATATCTGTGTAACGAATATGCGCTGGCGCGCCTGTCCAATCTTGGACCTGTGCCCCGTCAGGTGATTATTTCACTTGCTGACCGTCCGTCGGAATTTGGGGTGGCCGACCCCAACGTAACGCAGGTTTTCGAGGCCTATAGCATCGAAAATGACACCTGCATCTGGGAGATGTTTTGATGGATACACAATATGTTGCGGGCCAAAGCTTAGGTGGTTGCACGTTTGAGGCTTTCGGATCACATGCGCGGGCGTTCGCCTTTGACGCGTATCCATTTTACTCATTTTCCAGTATGCTGCCGCGCGGTTGCAAAAACGCAAACCGAACCTTGCAACTGAGGCAGGCACGGGGGATTTTTCCCGGTTTGTCTTCGTTCACATACAGGAGAAATAAATGTCGAACAGTATCAAGAGCCTGCTGGCCATCAGTCTGGTTGCCTTCGTGGCGGCCTGTGCCCAACAGGCAGAAGACGAATTCGTTGTCGTCGACCCGGAGCCGATTTCGGTCGAACCGGTTCACACCGGCAAATACAAGTAAAACCTTCGGGCAAAGTTCGGGGCAGGCGTTTGCGCCTGTTCCGGCGCAGGTTTCATTGTCCGCTGTTGGTGCGGAGATTAACCTAGATCAATTCATCCCAGATTTTGTTCGATATTCTGCCCGTGCGCACGGCGGTAATTGCTGTGTGTTTCTATCTTGGAAGGGTATTGAAGAATGTTTGGAAAAACAAAAACAATCTTGCTTGGTGCGGCAATGGCCAGCCTTGCCGCGTGTGCGCAGCAGGAAGAGCCGACGCCTGTTGGTGTCCAGCCGACTTTCACAAAATATGGCGAGGCCATGTGTCCGGAAGGCTATGCACTGTCCGGAGACGTCTGCCTGCCTGCCGGTTACGCTGGTGCCTCAACTGCGTCGGCAGGGGTTGCCGACGCAAACGGCAACGAAGATGGCGCATCCGGAACCGGTGATTCAAGCGACGGCTCGGAAGGTGATCCCGGATCAGATCCCGGATCTGACCCCGGAAGTGATCCGGGTACAGGGCCAGGACCGGATGCGGGCTCTGGGCCGGGTGCCGGGCCTGGGCCGGGCGAGGGAACTGGTCAGGGCCAGGGTAGTGGCCAGGGTCAGGGCGGCGCAGTCTGACATTTACCCGTTCCCCCGGTCAATTGAACTGGTCGGGGGGGCCTTGTGGGGCGCCTTCGCTGATAGCGAGGGCGCATCATGCTGAAGCATCGCGGGTTTCCGGGCCGTCTTCCCGGATCGGATTTTCAATTTACCGTAAGACGCGCCAATCCCAAGGGCGCGACACCTTTGATCCCCCGAGAGCGGTATCGTGATCGCAAGTCGGTTGACCGGCGCGCGGACGCGGCCTTTGTGCGAGCGTTGTGGGAGAATTTTGGCGATCAGCCGTTTGAGCGCGGCAATCTGGACGCCGGGCGGCTGAACTGGCTTTTCGGTCGTGAGGTATTACCTGCCGAAGATCCGTTCGACCCGGCAAGCTATGACGCATTGCTGGTGCTGGACGTCGAGGCGGCGCGCGCCTCCTTTCCTGATGCATTCAGCGACGGGGAGGGGTGGTAGTGTCTTCGATTGGCGCGATTTTGCCCATGACTTGCGGATTTACGCGGAATGCAGCCGATGTGGTTGCGCTGTTTTCAATCCGCTTGGAAAACCGGGGAATTGTGTGCAGCGTCAATGGCGTAGTGGAGGCCCTCCCCCAAGGGGCTGAGACATTAAGTCTAATCCGTTACCCTTCCCCTGAAGGGCGGCTTTGCGCGTTGTGGTGCAAGCCGCCCACTTTTTTGTTTGGTGCTGCAGGTCGGCGTGATCGGCGAAGCTTTGCCGTTATAGGTTCGCGGGTGCAGACTGGTTTTGACGATGGCCGTGGATTGGCGTTGAGTGTGCGGAAGAAGCCCAATAACAAAATACGAGGCAAATTAAGATGCAGTCGATTCTTACAAAAACCCTGGCAGTCACGGCCCTTGTCGGCCTGTCGGCCTGCGGCGATACAATTCCTGAACAGGCTGTTCTGGGGGGCGGCGCCGGAGCGATCACAGGCGCGGTCGTTGGCGGCAGTGTCCTTACCGGTGCAGCTGTCGGCGCGGCAGGGAACGTCGTCTATTGCCAGACCTACCCAAGCCGCTGCTAACCTGATCCTCCCCCGCACAGGGGGCGCTGAAAAGAATAATCAAACCATCGGTGCGTTGCCGCGCGCCGGTGGTTTTTTGCATGCCGGATCCGCGCGCAACGTCGCGTGGCCAAGAACCAAAAGAAGGGACGAGAGATGTTCAAGAAGATCCTGATCGCCAATCGCGGCGAGATCGCCTGCCGGGTGATCAAAACCGCCAAAGCCATGGGCATTAAAACGGTCGCAATCTATTCCGACGCAGACCGCAATGCGCTGCATGTACGTATGGCGGATGAGGCGGTGCATATTGGCCCGTCGCCTGCCAGCGAATCTTATATCGTCATTGAAAAGGTGATGGAGGCCGTGCGCCAAACCGGAGCCGAGGCGGTGCATCCCGGCTATGGTTTTCTGTCGGAGAATCCCAGGTTTGCCAAGGCGCTGGAGGCTGAAGGCGTTGCCTTTGTCGGGCCGCCGGTGGGGGCGATCGAGGCGATGGGCGACAAGATCACCAGCAAGAAGATCGCGCAAGAGGCCAATGTCAGCACCGTGCCGGGCTATATGGGCCTGATCGAAGACGCCGAGGAGGCGGTGAAAATATCTAATCAGGTCGGCTATCCGGTGATGATCAAGGCCAGTGCCGGCGGCGGCGGCAAGGGCATGCGGATTGCTTGGAACGACGACGAGGCGCGTGAGGGCTTTCAAAGCTCGAAAAACGAGGCGGCCAGCAGTTTTGGCGATGACCGGATTTTCATCGAGAAATTCGTGACCCAGCCGCGCCATATCGAAATTCAGGTGCTGTGCGACAGCCATGGTAACGGGATCTACCTGAACGAGCGGGAATGCAGCATTCAGCGCCGGAACCAGAAGGTTGTCGAAGAAGCGCCCAGCCCGTTTCTGGACGAGGCCACCCGCAAGGCCATGGGCGAACAGTCGGTCGCATTGGCGCAAGCGGTGAGTTATTCCAGCGCGGGGACGGTGGAATTCATCGTTGATGGAGACCGGAATTTCTATTTTCTCGAGATGAACACGCGTCTGCAGGTGGAGCATCCTGTGACCGAGCTGATCACCGGTGTTGATCTGGTCGAACAGATGATCCGTGTGGCTTATGGCGAAAAACTGGCGCTGAAACAGTCGGATGTGAAAATCAATGGCTGGGCGATTGAAAACCGCCTTTACGCCGAAGACCCCTATCGTGGGTTTCTGCCTTCCATTGGCCGTCTGAGCCGCTATCGCCCACCCGAGGAACTGGCCATTGAAGGCGCTGTGGTGCGCAACGATACCGGCGTCTATGAGGGCGGCGAAATCAGCATGTACTACGACCCGATGATCGCCAAGCTGTGCACATGGGGCCATACCCGCGCCGAGGCAATCGAGGGGATGCGCAACGCATTGGACAGTTTCGAGATTGAAGGCATCGGGCACAATTTGCCGTTTCTGGCGGCGGTGATGGATCATCCGATCTTCATTGCCGGAGAAATGACAACCGCTTTCATCGACGAGCAATATCCCGATGGGTTTGAAGGGGTTGGACTGAAAGAAGATGCCCTGCGCCGGATTGCCGCCAGTTCTGCGGCGATGCATCGTGTCGCCGAGATACGCCGTACCCGCGTGTCGGGCCGGATGGACAATCACGAACGCCATGTCGGCAATGATTGGGTTGTCAGCCTGCAGGGGATGAGCTTTCCGGTGACGATTGATGCCGATCCCGCCGGATCGACGGTGCGGTTTGAGGATGGCGACAAGATGCGCGTCACCAGTGACTGGACACCGGGTGATCAACTGGCCACGCTGCAGGTGGATGGATCGCCCCTGGTCCTGAAGGTCGGCAAGATCAGCGGCGGCTTCCGCATCCGCAGCCGGGGCGCAGATCTGAAAGTGCATGTGCGCACCCCGCGTCAGGCTGAACTGGCCGCGTTAATGCCCGAGAAACTGCCACCTGATACATCCAAGATGCTGCTGTGCCCGATGCCCGGCCTGATCGTGAAGGTCAATGTCGAGGTTGGCGACGAGGTGCAGGAAGGGCAGGCGCTGTGCACGGTCGAGGCGATGAAGATGGAAAACATTCTGCGGGCCGAAAGGAAATCGGTAGTGAGCAAGATCAATGCCGGTCCCGGTGACAGTCTGGCGGTGGATGATGTGATAATGGAGTTCGAATGAATTCATGAACCTGACCCGCGATCATATGCGATCCCACAGCCAGGCACCGCTGGTGCTGGCCTGTCTGGTGCTGTCTATGATTGCGGGATGTTCGCGCGAGGATGAAGAAGCGCTGCGCGGGCGGCTGGAACAATGGTATGCACTGGGTCCGACAGTGGCCTTTCATGCGACGGGTAACTGCGCAGCGGGCGCTTTCGGGCTGACCGATGACGCCGTGAAATCTGCCATGCCAGTCACGCAGGGCCTGCCCGAAATGGTGATTGCATTGGCCCGTCGCGGTGCCGCGGCACTGGATGATCCGTCACAGACACCGGATGCCGGGATGGTGGCACTGGTAAACTTAGACCGCGCAACCGGAAGCGGCATGCGCCGCGCGGCCCTTGAGGGGCGTGCGTGTATGAATGAAACGGTTGAAAGCGCCTTTCGCTATGCGCTGGTCAATCCACGCGCCGTGCTGGCCTATGACAAGCGCCACGCGGCGCTGATGCTGCTGGACCCGCGGACAGGTATGCTAATCGTGGCAATGGGGGCAGCTGATGGTTGAGCCTTGCGCCCGTCAGCTACCGCTACGGCGGTCGCGCAGCTCTTGCTGGCGCATCGGCAGCTTGTCGATCACGCGGGTGATTTCGCGCACGTCCCAGGGAAAGGGTTTGCGCAGGTACTTGGTGCCGTCCTTGCCAATCAGAACCAGCATGAAGCCGCGCGGATGCAGTGCTTTGCGCAGGGCACTTTTGGCAGAAGGGTCGGTATCGGTCAGGACAACAACATCGCGATCGGCAAGAACATCCAGCCTTTCGGTGATATATCCCATCTGCTGGATATACCTGGGGTCCGCCGGAGAGTCGGCAAAAATGACAAGCGGTCGTTTTATCCAGACAAATTCATTCAAATCCGATTCAAGGCCGGACCGGATCACCTGCGGTTCGGCAGGATCGTCCGTCACCGTGGGCGTATCTGCAAAGGCAAAGCCTGCGATAAGCGTCAGAAAAACAAAGGATATGGTTTGCTTCATCGTCCCTCCTGTCAGCCAAGATATAGGGGCGGCTGCCGGGAATGCGAAGGCCAATCGCAACGGGGGTGATGAAAATTTTAGTGTTAATCGCATTGTCAGCTTTGGAGGGGCATCATGCAGGCCATGACCGTTCCAAGCCCGCGTTTCGCGGCAATCCGGCGAAAGGTGCGCGTAACGATGGATGTGATATTGCATTTGGGGGCCCATAGAACGGCATCCACCAGCTTTCAGCATTATATGCGTGAAAATGCGGCGAAGCTTATGCCGGAGGGTATTGGTTTCTGGGGGCCTTTGCGAACGCGGGACGGTTTGCTGAGCGGTATCATCCCGGTGCCGGGCAGGCGCACAGCCGCAGACCAGCTTGGCCGGGCCAAGGGCCGCATCGCGCTTCACCTGAAAACGGCGCGCGACAAGGGCATCCGCCAACTGATCGTCAGCGATGAAAACATGATAGGCGCGGCACGCAAAAATTTGCGCGATTCCTGCCTCTACGCCGGGGTGGGTGAACGGATGGCAAGATACAACGACGCATTTGCCGGGAAGATCGTGCGTGTCGCCTTGTCGATCCGCAGTCAGGATGGTTTCTGGGCCTCGTCAGCCGCTTTTGCCGTTGGGCGCGGGCACGTGGTGCCCCGCAAAGATGACCTGGACCGGTTGGTTACCACAAACCGCCACTGGCGCGAGGTGGTTGCTGATCTGTACTGCGCTTTGCCGGGCGCCGAGATTCAGGTGATGCCCTATGAGATTTATGGCGGCCTGCCCGAGCGCAAGCTGGCACAGATGACCGGGCTGGCCAACCCGCCGCGCAAACATGCACGCGAATGGCTCAACCGCGCGCCTGACCTGACCAGGCTGCGCCAGATTGTGACGGATCGCGGCGGCGATGCCGGACGCCTGCCCGAAGGAACCGGCCGGTGGCACCCGTTTGACCGGCACCAGACCATCGCCCTGCGCGAGGCTTATGCGGACGATCTTTTCTGGCTGCGGGCCGGGGCGGATGGGTGCGCGACACTGATAGAGGAAACCGGACCTGAGAAGGCGGGGCAGAACCCGTCCACAGGCCAGAATACGACAAGAGGACAACCCAATGGTATCGAAGAAAGACGACTGGCGTAGCGCTGCTGAAAAGGAATTGCGGGGCCGCCCCCTGGATGATCTGACCTGGAAAACGCTGGAAGGCATCGAGGTTCAGCCGCTTTACACCGAAGAGGACCTGACCGGTCTGGATCATCTGGGAACAATTCCGGGGCAGGCGCCGTTCACCCGGGGCGTGAAAGCCACTATGTATGCCGGCCGGCCCTGGACAATCCGGCAATATGCCGGGTTTTCCACTGCCGAGGAATCAAATGCCTTTTACCGCCGTAACCTGGCGGCCGGGCAGCAGGGGGTTTCGGTGGCCTTTGATCTGGCCACGCACCGCGGGTATGACAGCGATCACCCCCGCGTCGAAGGCGATGTCGGCAAGGCCGGGGTGGCGATTGATTCCGTTGAGGACATGAAGATCCTGTTTGACGGTATCCCGCTGGATCAGGTCAGCGTTTCCATGACGATGAACGGGGCGGTTGTGCCGATTCTGGCCAGCTTCATCGTCGCCGGAGAGGAGCAGGGCCATGACAAGAGCGTGCTGTCAGGCACCATTCAGAACGATATTCTGAAAGAATTCATGGTGCGGAACACCTATATTTATCCGCCCGAACCCTCGATGCGGATCATTTCGGATATCATCGAATATACCTCGAACCAGATGCCGAAATTCAACTCGATCTCGATTTCGGGCTATCATATGCAAGAGGCCGGGGCCAACCTGGTGCAGGAGCTGGCCTATACCCTTGCGGACGGCCGCGAATATGTACGCGCTGCCATCGAGGCGGGCATGGATGTGGACAAGTTTGCCGGACGGCTGAGCTTTTTCTTTGCGATCGGCATGAACTTTTTCATGGAAGCGGCCAAATTGCGCGCCGCTCGCCTGCTGTGGCACCGCATCATGACCGAGTTTGGCGCCAAAAACGAACGCTCGAAAATGCTGCGCACCCATTGCCAGACGTCGGGTGTCAGCCTGCAGGAGCAGGACCCCTATAACAACGTGATACGCACCGCCTATGAGGCGATGAGCGCGGTGCTGGGCGGCACGCAGTCATTGCACACCAACGCGCTGGACGAGGCAATTGCCCTGCCCACTGATTTCAGTGCCCGGATAGCCCGCAACACCCAGCTGATCCTGCAGGAAGAAACCGGGGTGACCCATGTGGTCGATCCGCTGGCGGGATCATATTACGTTGAAAAACTGACTGCCGATCTGGCCAGCGAAGCCTGGAAACTGATCGAAGAGGTCGAAGAAATGGGCGGCATGACCAAAGCGGTTGAATCAGGCATGCCCAAGCTGAGAATCGAGGAATCAGCGGCCCGGCGGCAGGCAATGATCGACCGCGGGGATGAGGTGGTTGTTGGCGTCAACAAATACAAGCTGGCGCAACAGGACCCGATTGATATCCGCGATATCGACAACACATCGGTTCGCGACTCGCAGGTCGCGCGCCTGAAAAATATCCGTGCAACCCGTGACGAGGCGGCCTGTCAGGCGGCGCTGGACGAGTTGACACGCCGCGCGAAGGAAGGCGGCAACCTGT
Organism: Roseovarius litorisediminis; assembly: GCF_900172295.1. GTDB lineage: Bacteria > Pseudomonadota > Alphaproteobacteria > Rhodobacterales > Rhodobacteraceae > Roseovarius > Roseovarius litorisediminis. The sequence continues at coordinate 87,161 of NZ_FWFL01000011.1, read as the reverse complement.
TGGAGGCGGCGGTTGAGGCCGCCCGCGCAAGAGCATCGGTCGGAGAGATCAGCATGAGTATGGAAAAGGAATTCGGCCGCCACCGCGCCGAAGTGAAAACCCTGGCAGGCGTCTATGGCGCCGCCTATGAGGGCGACGAAGGTTTTGCCGCGATCCAGAAATCGATTGAGGATTTTGCCGAGGATGAGGGGCGCCGCCCCCGGATGCTGGTGGTCAAGATGGGCCAGGATGGCCATGACCGCGGTGCCAAGGTGATCGCCACTGCCTTTGCCGATATTGGGTTTGATGTCGATGTCGGCCCGCTGTTTCAGACGCCGGAAGAGGCCGCCCAGGATGCGGTCGACAACGACGTGCATGTGATCGGCATCAGCTCTCAGGCGGCGGGGCATAAAACGCTGGCGCCCAAACTGATCGAGGCGCTCAAAGCCAAGGATGCAGGGGATATTCTGGTCATTTGCGGCGGCGTTATTCCGCAGCAGGATTACGACTTTCTGAAAAAGGCCGGGGTGAAGGCAATCTTTGGTCCGGGCACCAACATTCCGCAAGCGGCCCAGGACATTTTGCGCCTGATCCGTGAAGCGCGGGCGTGATGTTGCCAACGCCCGGGGGGCGATCTGCCCCCCGCCGCTGATACTGTTGACAGTATCAGCGTGCCCCCCGAGAGTATTTTTGGGAAAAATGAAAGAGCACGATGGGCAAGCGGGGCAAAATTACGGTCGGTATGACGGCGGGATTGATCTGGGCCATGGCGCTGCTGTGGGGGGCTGCAAATTTTGTGGTGCTGCCGGTGTTCACCCTGATGCCCACGATCATGACTGCGTTTCTGGCGCCGGGTCTGGTTCTGATCATGATGATCGGGCGGCTGGCGCAGCGGCGGTTCTATGACGACGCACTCATTGACGGGCAGCCTTTTGAATCACAAAGCAGCGCCGAGATTGATCACAGAGTTCTGGTAAACACGGTTGAGCAACTGGTGCTGGCGCTGTGTGTCTGGCCCGCCGCTGCGGTTATTCTGGCGGGCGAGGGGCCGGGGGTTATCATGGTGTTGGGACTGGGATTTGCCGCGGCAAGACTGGCTTTCTGGGGCGGTTATCACATGTCGCCACCGCTGCGGGCCTTTGGCTTTGCCGCCACGTTCTATCCCACCGTTCTGGTCGCCCTTTGGGCGCTGTTCAGGCTGGTCAGTTACGTCGGTTAGGCTTGGGGCGCTTTGGGCTGAGATGATCCGACTTATGTCTGATGGTGTATGACAGAACGGGAATGAAGACGGCGAAGGCCGGGAGCATGCGCGTCAAATAGATTTTTCCCGAAGCGGTATAAGCGCAGAAACGGTAAATGGCGCGCAACAACATTGCCTTTTTCTGCGTTAACCACTTATGTATCCCTGCCTTGGACAAACTGGCATTGGTCTGTGTCCGGAACTGGGACGCGTCACCGGAGGAACCATGCTGCACCTGGATCATATTGCCGTCGCGGCAGAAACGCTGGATGCGGGGCGCGCGATGGTTGAAGGCGCACTTGGTGTTGCCCTGCAGCCTGGCGGGCAACATGCGCATTTTGGCACGCATAACATGCTGCTGGGGCTGGAAGACGGATTATACCTTGAGGTCATCGCGATTGACCCGGGAGCCCCCAAACCCTGTTATGCACGGTGGTTTGATCTGGACCGGTTTCAGGGGAAGCCGCGGCTGAGTAACTGGATATGTCGCACGGATAATCTGGACCGCGAGGTTGCGCAGTTTCCGGCGGCGGGGCAACCCGTAGCACTGGCACGGGGCGATCTGCGCTGGAAAATGGCGGTGCCAGATGATGGAATTCTGCCCTATGACAACCATTTCCCGGCATTGATCGAATGGCAATGCACGCAGCATCCGGCGCACCTGTTGGCGCCGTCGGGCTGCCGGTTGGAGCGCCTGCTGATCCGCCATCCGCATGCGGGCCACCTGCAGGCGGCGCTGGCGCCGGTTCTGGAGGATCCGCGTATCGTATTTGAGACCGGCCCGGCAGCGCTTGTTGCCGAGATCATGACGCCCCTGGGTCAACGGGTGCTGGAGTGATCATCCGTACGGCCCGGGTCGACGATGCCGAGTGTATCGCCGGGTTCTGGAACCCGCTGATCCGCGACACCAGCGTGACTTTCAGCACGATCGAAAAAACGCCGGAAGGATTGCGGGCGGATATCAAGGCGCGCGGTGATGCGTTTCTGGTTGCAGAAGATTCAGGTCAGGTGGTGGGGCTTGCCACCTACGGACCGTTTCGCGGCGGGCCGGGATACAGGCACACGGTTGAGCACACGGTGATTCTAGCGCCCTGCGCACGGGGACAGGGTACGGGGCGCGCGTTGATGGCACGGCTGGAAGATCAGGCACGTCATGCCGGCCTGCATGTGATGGTGGCCGGTGTAAGCTCTGAAAATCCCGGTGCCGTGGCCTTTCATGAACGAATTGGATACCAGAAGGTGGGGCTTATGCCGGAAACAGGCCGTAAATTCGGACGCTGGATGGATTTGATCCTGTTACAGAAACTTCTTTAAAACCTGCGCTGACAAGCAGGGGCAAAGCCGGTAGGTTGGGCGCGATGTCGATCTGGACCAGAATATCCGAAGCGCTGTCTGCGCTGACCAGCGGCGAGGGGCTGAGTGCGGTTTTTGACCGTTTGCGCACCCCGCCTGAACGCAGTGTGGCCTTTACCATCGCGGTTATCGCCCTGAGCGCCAAGATGGCCAAGGCCGACGGTCTGGTGACGCGCGACGAGGTGACCGCCTTTCGCGAAGTGTTCCAGATTGCCCAGGCCGACGAGGCAGGTGCGGCGCGGGTGTTTAACCTGGCGCGTCAGGATGTGGCGGGATTCGAGGAATATGCCACCCGGATCAGCCGGATGTTCGGGGATCAGGATGGTACGCTGTGCGACCTGATGGAAGGGCTTTTCCACATCGCCATGGCGGATGGTGTGTACCATCCGAACGAGGATTTGTTTCTGGGCCGTGTCGCGGAAATCTTTGGCATTTCCGACGCACAGTTCAGCGGACTGCGCAGCAGGTTTGTCCCGGATGCCAAACCCGATCCCTATTCGGTTCTGGGGGTCACGCCTGATACCCCCCTCGATGAAATACGCACCATCTGGCGCCAGATGGTGCGCGAAACGCATCCCGACAAGATGATGGCGCGCGGCGTGCCCGAAGAAGCGGTAAAGCTGGCCGAAAAGCGCATGGTTGATATCAATCGTGCCTGGGAGGAAATCAGCGAAAGGGGCTGAGATGCGGATTGCGACCTATAACGTTGAATGGTTCAACGCGCTGTTCGACGACGAAGGTCAGATGCTGGACGATGGCGAATGGTCTGCCAGGTATGACGTGACCCGGGCCGATCAATTGGCCGCTCTGGGTATTGTCTTTACGGCCATGAATGCAGACGCGGTTATGATCATTGAAGCGCCGGATCACAATGGCAAGCGCTCGACCGTTCCCGCCCTGGAAAATTTTGCCCGAAAGATGCAGCTGCGCACCCGCAAGGCACTGGTGGGATTTGAAAACGATACCCAGCAGGAGATTGCGCTGCTTTATGATCCGGATGTCCTGACTGCGGTTCATGACCCGAAAGGAGAGGAGACCGGTCGCAAAGGATCGACCGATGCGCCGCGGTTTGACGGGGTGTTCCGGATTGACCTGGATATAGACGCCACCGAGGATCTGGTTGAATTCTCAAAGCCGCCTTTTGAAGTAGCCGTCACAACGGCGGGCGGTTTTGCATTTCGGATGATCGGGGCACATCTGAAATCCAAGGCACCGCATGGGGCCCGAAACCGGGACGAGGTGATGCGTATGGCGATCTCGAACCGGCGTAAACAGATGGCGCAGGCGGTATGGCTGCGGCAGCGTGTGCAGGCGCATCTTGATGCCGGCGATCCGTTGGTCCTGCTTGGTGACCTGAATGACGGTCCGGGCCTTGACGAATATGAGCATCTGTTCGGGCGGTCCTCGATCGAGATCATCATGGGCGAAGGAAGCGATACCGATCTGAAGCTGTATGATCCACATGCAAGGCGCGCCCTGACGCGGAAGATCGGGGTGATCAATTCGACCGCGCGGTTTTATCTGAAGCATGAAAAACGCTATATGCAGGCTTTGCTGGATTACATCATGGTCTCGCCGGATCTGCGGGCCAAAGAACCAAAATGGCGCATATGGCACCCGTTTGACGACCCGGATTGCTGGAACATGCACGAGCTGTGTGACGCTTTGCTGACGGCGTCGGATCATTTTCCGGTGACGATTGATGTTGATCTGTGATCTACAAATCCTGACGACCCTGCTTATATAAAGCTGATGAAACGGTTTGCCACGATAACCGCCGCTATCTGCCTGAGCGCGTTGCCCGCGCTGGCGGATGATGCGGCTGACGACAATGGGTTTTCCCTGATGGAAGAGGGCGCAAAGCTGTTTTTCGAGGGCATCATGCGCGAGATGGAGCCTGCGTTGGACGATCTGCGCGGACTGGCCGACGAGATGGAACCCGCGCTACGCGAATTCGTACAGGAAATGGGGCCGGCTTTTGCGGATCTCATGGGCAAGATTGATGATCTGAATGCCTATCACCCGCCCGAGATTCTGCCCAACGGGGATATCATCCTGCGCAAGAAAACACCGCAAGAGTTGAGCCAAGAGCCGGACAGCGAAATCGAGATTTGAAGCGTTTGGCCTTAACCCTGCCTCGGGTGAAGGCGAAATATCCAATCGCCTGCTCAGAGGCCCTTGATGACCGATTCAGCACCAAGTGAGTCAGTCAAAGATGCGAAGCGCGCCGCAGCGACTTCGCCAAAGAGCGGGGCGGCTTTAACCGACAGGCGCAGTTCCAGGACCTTTTTCTTTGGGAACCAGCGCATTTCGCCAAGATCGGCGTTCTTTTTAAGCCAGAGCATAGCGCCAAATCGCATCGCCTTGCCCAGGATTTCAGCCTCGAGCTGATCCTTTTCTGTCACCAGCCCATACAGATCTTCAAACCGGGTGCCATCGCGCTTGTTCGAATAGCGGTGCAGCAGGGCCAGGCCCAGGAATACCCGTTCGGAATGCTTCAGCCCGCCCAGGTTGGCGCGGGTGGCGTTGTCAAAGCAATCTTCGGCGCGATAGTCGGGGTGCGCGCGCCAGCTGACATCGTGCAACAGGCAGGCGGCCTTGATCAGGCGCGTGCGCTCGGGCCCTGCAGATTTGAAGAGCGGTTGGATGAAATTATACAACACCTTGCCGAAACCAGGTACGCGGGCATCTTTTGATTCAGCAAAGCGGCAGGCCTCGATCAGCGGATCACGGTCGCGCAGTTGCTGGGGCATCTGTTCGTACAAAAGCCCTTCGCGGATACCATAGCTGGAAATAGCGATATCGCGGGGTTTGAAGGTCTTCACCACTTCGCTCAGGACTTCTGCGGCGTTTGGCACCAGCGACATTCGGGCTGTTGAGACACCGGCCTGCTGGCGCAGTTCTTCGATATCGGATTTGGCAATGAAATTGACAGTATCGCGCACCGCACTGGGGGTCATGCGGTATTCGTGCAGGACATGCAGCGGATATCCACGACGCGCCATATCTACCTTGGCGATGGCCCGCCATGATCCCCCCACCAGGAAAAGCCGGTTTCTCTGGGGTCCCAGCTCGTCCCGCATGGCGGCAAGCGTTTCGCGGATGTGAGCCTTGCGGGCCTTTTTGCCACCTTTCATATCGCGCAGTTTCAAGGGGCCAAGATGGGATGAAACGCGGTTGCCTACATGCCCGCCGTTGATCTCGGCCAGTTCCATCGACGAGCCGCCAATGTCGCAGACAAGCCCGTACGCCCCGGGCCAGCCCAGCAATACGCCCTGTGCCGACAGGCGGGCCTCTTCGCGGCCATCAATGACAAATAGCTTAAGGCCGGTTTCGGTCTCGACCTGATCGCGGAATTCCGGGCCATCTTCGGCCTCGCGGACGGCAGCGGTGGCAACCGCCGACAACGGGCCGGTGCCCATGCCCTCGCCCAGCAATTGAAAGCGTTTGATTGCAGCCAGTGCGCGTTTGCGACCCTCGGGGTTCAGGCGACCGGTTTCGGACATTCCGGCGCCAAGGGCACACATGATCTTTTCATTGAAAAAATAAGCCGGGCTGCGCGCGGCGCCGTCAAAAACCACCAGCCGGACAGAGTTTGATCCGACATCAACCACACCCACGCGGCTGAGTGCCCGCGCCGAAGGCTTATCAAACAGGGCGCGGCCAAAGGGGCCTGCATCTTGATGCGCCGGATCGCTACTGTCCATGTCACCTCCGGTTCTGGGCCGTTTCATATATGCGACGTCGGGCGAGACGGGTCAATCTTCGGTGTGGGTTAGTTTGGGCACATCCGAAGCCCCAGCCGAGCCGCGGCCTGATAATGACGGGTTTTCCATGAAGAACCTGTGACAATTGAACGCAAACTCGCCTTCGGGCGTTGGCGTGCGGGTAAAGCTGCCATCGGGGGCCATCACCCAGCTTTGCGCCACATCGGCCAGATTGGCGGCCATTACCTGACCGACAATCTGAGCCTTGACGGTGGGGTTTTCGATTTCGACCAGCGTTTCAACGCGCCGGTTCAGGTTACGCCCCATCCAGTCGGCTGAACTGATATAGACCCGCGCCTTTTTTGACGGCAGGCCCGAACCATTACCAAAACACACGATGCGCGAATGTTCCAGAAACCGGCCAATGATGGATTTGACCCGGATGTTTTCGCTCAGCCCCTTGATGCCGGGGCGCAAGCCGCAGATGCCACGTACCACCAGTTTGATTTTTACCCCCGCCTGACTGGCGGCATAAAGCGCGTCGATGATATCGGGCTCGATCAGTGAATTCATCTTGGCCCAGATTTGTGCAGGCTTGCCCTCGCGCGCGAAATCCGCCTCGCGAGCGATCATCTCAAGCAGCCGGGACTTGAGCGAGATCGGCGAGATGGCAAGGTTTTCAAGGCTGTCCGGCTGAGCGTAGCCAGACAGGTAGTTGAACACCTTGGTCGCGTCGCGGCCCAGCGTGGCGTCGCAGGTGAAAAACGACAGGTCAGTGTAAATCTTGGCCGTAATGGGGTGGTAATTGCCGGTGCCATAGTGGGTGTAGGTCACCAGATTGTCGCCTTCCCGGCGTACCACGATCGAGATTTTGGCGTGGGTTTTAAGGTCAAGAAAGCCGTACACTACATGCGCGCCCGCCCGCTCCAGCCTGCGGGACTGGCGAATGTTCGCCGCTTCGTCAAAACGGGCCTTCAATTCTACCAGGGCGGTGACGGATTTGCCGTCTTCCGCTGCTTCGCACAAGGCCTCGACGATGGGAGAGTTTTTCGAGGTCCGATAAAGTGTCTGCTTGATTGCCACCACATCGGGATCACGCGCGGCCTGTGTGAGGAACCGCACCACCATGTCAAAGGTCTCGTAGGGGTGGTGCAACAGCATATCTTTCTGGCGGATCGCAGCGAACATATCGCCGTCATGATCCTGCACACGTTCCGGCACGCGTGGGGTAAAACTGGGCCACAGCAGATCGGGGCGGGATTCCAGCACCAGGTCTTTGAGATCGGCCAGACCGATAAGTCCTTTGACCTCTACCACTTCGTCGGGGTTGACGTGCAGTTCCTCCATGATCAGTTGGCGCAGGGCCTCGGGGGCGCCAGCCGAGACTTTCATGCGCACAACTTCGCCCCGACGGCGACGTTTGAGGGCAACCTCAAATTCGCGCACCAGATCCTCGGCTTCTTCCTCGACCTCAAGATCGCTGTCGCGCAACACGCGAAACGCGCAGTGGCCGATGTATTTGTAGCCGGGAAAAAGGCTGTTGAGGTGCAGTAAAAGCAACTCTTCCAGCGGCAGAAAACGAAAAGTCCCTTCAGGCGCGGGCAGGGTGACGAACCGGTCAATCTGCTGTGGGATAGGTAGCAGGGCCTGCAAGGGTCGTTTGTCTTTCTTGCGCTCAAGATTCAGCGCCAGAGAATAGCCCAGGTTCGGTATGAACGGGAACGGGTGGGCCGGGTCGATAGCCAGAGGCGACAGAACTGGAAAGACTTTGTGCAAAAAGACATCGGCCAGATAGGTTTTATCCGCTTCGGTCAGATGCGCATTGTCGAGGATCGAGATTTTCTCGGCTTCCATCTCAACGCGAAGCGCCTCGAATGTGTCTTGCTGTGTCTCCAGCAATTTGCGGGCATCTTCATTGATCAGTACCAGCTGCTCAGCCGGAGTCAGCCCGTCGTCGGCCGGGGTGGTATTTCCGGCGTGGGCCAGTTCGCGCAGACCCGCAACGCGGACGTTGTAGAATTCATCCAGATTGGTGGCCGAAATAGACAAAAAGCGCAGCCGCTCCAGCAGGGGAACGCGCGGGTTCTGCGCCTCTTCCAAAACACGCCAGTTGAACCCCAACCAGCTGAGTTCGCGGTTGTAAAAACGACCCGGGCCAGTGATGTCCAGGCCGGGCACATCAACGGCTTCGGGTAGTGGGGATTTTAGAAAATCAGCGTTTGTCATCTGTGCCTTATGGCTATGTAACGTTTTGGGAAGAGGTCAATTGTGGCCTTATCCGCCCAGGTTGTCCAGCACCTTCGCCGCCAGTTTGCGGGTGATGGGCCGCCCGGTCTCGAGCGCTGTGCGATCAAGGGCGTCTATTACCCTGCGTGCGGTTTCAAACGAGCGGTCGATGCGGCGCGTAAGATAGGGAATGATATCCGGGCCAGGCGACAATTGCCGGTCTGACAACAATTTCATGAGGACGGCAGACAGCAGTGCGTCATCCGGCGCGCGCAATTTTACCAGTGTGGTGGCCTGCATGCGGCTGGCCAGGTCGGGCAGGGTGAGGGCCCAGAAATTGGGTGCGGTAGTGGCTGTCAGCAAAAGCGATTGCCCTTCGGCCAGGATCAGGTTGTGCAGATGGAAAAGCGCCTCTTCCATGGCGCGGTCTCCGGCGATCTGGTCTGCGTCCTCAACCGCGACGGGGGCGGCGGCCAGGGCGGGTATATCCGCCCCGATCAAATGGGTGGCGGATAGGATATGTGCACCGGTCAACGCGGCCCAGACATGGGTCAGGTGGGTTTTGCCAGCGCCCGCGGGGCCTGCCAGTACCAGCTTGCGGTTGGGCCAGCCCTGCCAGCTTTCGATCATTGCCACGGCCTCGGCGTTGGCGGGCGAGACAAAGAAATCGTCGCGCCCCAGAGCCTGCCTGGCGGGCAAATCAAAGCTAAGCTGCTGTGCCATTATTCTTCGTCCCGCGCCGCCAGACCAAGATAAAGGCGGCTGTCCTTGTATTGGCCAAGGGCAAACCGGGCAAGAACACCAATAGATGCAGCGACAGGGACGGCGACCAACATGCCGACAAACCCGAAAAGTGCGCCAAATACCGATAAGGCAAAGATCAGCCAGACAGGATGCAATCCCACCGAATTGCCTACCAGACGGGGGGTCAGGATGTTGCCCTCGATCACCTGGCCAAGAACGAAAATGCCTGCGACAAGTCCGATCGAGACCCAATCCCCCCAGAACTGAAACAATGCCAGCCCGACGGCCAGTGCGCCCCCAACAAGCGCCCCAACGTATGGAATGAAGGTGATAAGCCCGGCGATAAAGCCCACGACCAGACCAAATTGCAATCCGACTAGCATTAATGACGCCGCGTAATAGGTGCCCAGAATTAAGCTTACAGTGCCCATGCCGCGGATGAAACTTGCAAGTGTTTGGTCAATCTCGGTGGCCAGCTTGCGGATGACGGGCGCGTGATCGCGGGGCAGAAGGTCGTCGACCTTTTCAACCATATGATCCCAGTCATACAGAAGGTAGAAAGCCACCACCGGCACGATGACGAACAAAACCACTACATTAAGCAGTGATGCCGCTGAACTAAGCGCGGTTTGCAGCAGTTGCCCGCCTCTCTCTCGGATGGTTTCGCCCAGCGAAATCAACGTCTTGTGTACTGTCGAGTTGCTGTCAAGCAAGTCCGGGAACCTGTCGGTCAGAAAGTGTTGCAGGTCCTGCGCCAGCTGAGGTGCGATGTTGAAAAGCGCAATAGCCTGTTCAACCAGTGTCGGTACGACCAGCAGGGCCATGATCACGAACACCAAAAGCGCCACAAGCGTGATGATCGCAACCGAGGCCGCCCGGCTGAATTTCATCGCTTCGAGCCGGTCAGCGACGGGATCAAGGAAATAGGCAATCGCTCCGCCCAGAACGAAGGGCAGGATGACATCGCCCAGGAACCAGAGCAGCACAAAGAAGACCGCCGAAGCGATCCCCCAGTATTTCATCTGATCCTTGACGGGCAGGGCCATCGCTACCTCGGGTTCTGGTCTGTCTTACACATCGCCCATGGTCGCGCGGCTTTCAAGAGCAGTGGCGCGAAAAGGCTGCAACATGGCTTGTGTGCCATATCGCAAAGCCATAAACGGGGGATAACATCAAATTTCCGAGGTCCACCATGCGCCTGTCCCGCTATTTTCTGCCCGTTCTCAAGGAAACCCCTGCCGAGGCGCAGATTGTCAGCCATCGGTTGATGCTGCGTGCGGGGATGATCAAGCAGGCCAGTGCCGGGATCTACTCGTGGCTGCCTTTAGGTTTCAAGGTATTGCGCAAGCTGGAAAATATCGTGCACGAAGAGCAGGCGCGCGCCGGGCATATTCCTATGTTGATGCCCACGCTGCAATCCGCTGACCTGTGGCGTGAAAGCGGGCGGTATGATGATTATGGCGCTGAAATGCTCAGGATTACCGACCGCCACGGGCGCGATATGCTGTATGGGCCCACGAATGAAGAACTGATTACAGATATTTTTCGTTCGCACGTAGGTAGCTACAAAGATCTGCCGCTGACGCTTTACCATATCCAGTGGAAATTTCGGGACGAGGTGCGCCCGCGCTTTGGTGTGATGCGGGGCCGCGAATTTTTGATGAAAGATGGCTATAACTTTGATTTAACAAAAGAAGACGCGCTTCACTCTTACAATCGCCACTTGGTCAGCTACCTGCGTACATATGAACGGATGGGGCTTCAGGCCATTCCGATGCGCGCTGACAGCGGCCCGATCGGCGGGGATGATACGCATGAATTTCTGGTGTTGGCTGACACGGGTGAATCCGAAGTGTTCTATGACAGCCAGATTACCGATCTCAAATTTGGTGACCGGGAACTGGATTACGATTCTGTTGAACAGTGTCAGGCCGTTCTTGAAGAGTTCACCAGCAGGTATGCCCGGACGGATGAAACCCACGACGTAGCCGAGTTCAACAAGATACCCGAAGACCGCAGGCGGACAGCCCGTGGAATCGAGGTTGGGCAGATTTTCTATTTCGGAACAAAGTATTCCGAGGCAATGGGCGCCACGGTGCAGGGCCCGGACGGCAAGCCGGTACCGGTGCATATGGGCAGCCACGGGATTGGGGTCAGCCGCCTTGTCGGGGCGATCATTGAGGCCAGTCATGACGACAAGGGGATCATCTGGCCCGAAGGGGTGACGCCGTATCATGTGGGCATTGTCAATCTCAAGCAGGGTGATACCGAGGCGGACGCCGCCTGTGAAAGCCTTTACAAAGCCGTGCAAGCTGTTGGTTTAGAAGCTTTATATGACGATCGGGACGAGCGGGCAGGCGGCAAGTTTGCGACGATGGACCTGATCGGACTGCCCTGGCGGATTACGGTCGGGCCGCGGGGCCTGAAAAACGGTGTGGTCGAGCTGACCAGCCGCCGTACGGGGGAAAGCGTTGAAATGCCCCCGCAGCAAGCCATTGAAAAGATTTTAGAAATCTATCACCCGCATCATCACCATAACATTGCCCAGCCGATGGCAAAGCAATCATTCCACACTTGGGTGTAATCGGGTATACTGCTCTGCAAAAAAACGAGGCAGAGCAGATGTTTATCAAGGTACTCGCATTGGCGGGCGGCTTGGCTGGCGCCGCCGGGCTTTCGCAATTTCCTGAGTATTCTCAACAGTATATGCAGCGCCTTTCAGGTGCTGTGGACGAACTTTCGCATGTGGTGGCGCGGTTCGATGCGGATGCAGAGAGCCTTGGGTTGAGCCGTGACACCGCCATGGAAGATTTGCGCCAGGGTGGAAAAATGGCTCAGGCTCAGGCGCTTTCGATGGGATATGTGCTGGAGCGATATGACCGGCTGACCAATGATCTCGAGGTTTTGAAAGGGTCAGCGATGGCCGATAAGGTGTTGAATTTCTGGCGCTTTACAGATTCCGGAGTTGCAAGGCAGGCCCTGTCCGATTTTCAACCGGCGGTCCCGCTGACCCCGCAGGGGCTGGGGCTGGCGGCGGTAGGCTATTTGACCGGGTATGGTGTGTTAAGCATCCTGTTGGGCGGTTTGGCCAGACTGTTCCGGCGGCGTCGGGCTGAGGGCCATCCCGCCTGAGCCTGTTTTGTACGATCCGTACGTTTTGTACGTGAATTTCGTACGCTGGCATCCGAATTTTTGGCTGCCGGCGTACAAAACGTACAAAATACAACTCTGTCGGGCTATTTTCAGATGATTTAATACGTGCGCTTCACCTGCCTGACAGGGGGTCAGAAACCAATGTGGTCGCACAGAACGCATCGCATGGTGCGAACTGCGGGTCGGTCTTATTCGAACTCGACCGGCGATTGTTTGGCGCGGTTGACAGTCAGGGTGAACACGTCGGGCCGGGCGTAGTGGCCGGAAACATCGAATTTCCGGCGCGAGGCGCGGGCGGCGGCGGGATCGATATCGGTGACCAGCAGCCCCTTTTCCTTGTGCATCGGACCAGCCGAGAGACCGCCGAAAGGTTGGTAGACGACCGCATCACCGGGGTTCACCCATTCATCATTGCTCGGAAAGAGTTCATCCCGGTAAGGAATGTCTTCGGGAATATCGCTGGCCTCCAGAGCGGTTGCACAGCCAATGACCCAACACCCGCCTTCGCGTGCGATATGTTGCATGGTGGCAAGCCATGTGTCGCCGCTGTCCCACGTGGGCGCGACATAGATGTCGATATTTTGGGCATAAAGCGCATATCGTGCCAAAGGCATGTAATTTTCCCAACAGAGCAGGGCACCAACGCGGCCAACGGCGGTATCGACCACGTTCAGGCCCGATCCGTCGCCAAAGCCCCAGACCATGCGTTCGGGGTTGGTGGGCATGAGTTTGCGGTGGTTGTTGGCAATCCGGCCATCGGCATCAATGATCGCGCAGCTGTTGTACAGCGTGCTGCCGCTGACCGCGCCATCGACCTCCTGATACCCCAGAACGATGACCGTGCCATGGTCGCGGGCGGCCTCTTGCAGGGGGGCAAGGCCATTTCTGGACAGGTCCACTGAATTGGCTTGCGACAAGGCATAAAGCGCGTCGGTTTTGCCCATTCCCGCACCGGGAGCCATACGCCAGACAAACGTCGGGTAGCCGGGAAGCCAAGCCTCGGGGAAGACCACCATCTGGCAGCCCTGCTTTGCCGAAGCGGCGACAAGTTCGACCGCGCGTTCCATTGATTTTGCCAGGTCCAGATAGACCGGCGGTTGTTGTACGACCGAAAGTTTCATCGGGCTCTCCAATCCTGCGGTATGCCGTAACGTTTGAGGTACATAGCACACAATGGATTTAAATGTCGGGAAATCGTTATTTTACAGAGATTTAACCGTTTTGCGCGACCTTGGAGAATCGCGTTCAAGCAGCAATTGTGAACGGGTGCGACGATTGCCTTTGGGGCCGTGCGTTTTATCTGAGGCGGAAAGCTGCCCTGTCTTCTTGACGCCACCGCCCACAAAACGCAGTGTCTGCGCGAAACAAACCCCGGAGCCGTTCATGGCATCTTCGCCCGCCCCTTTTGCCCCTTTTGAATGGATGATCGCCTGGCGTTACCTGAGGGCCAAGCGGGCTGAGGGGGGTGTCAGTGTGATGACATGGATCAGCCTGATCGGCATCACGCTGGCGGTCTTTGCGCTGATTGCGACGCTGGCGGTGCGTTCAGGTTTTCGGGCTGAATTTGTTGATACGATCCTGGGCTCGAACGCGCATGTGACCGTCTACAACGCAGGCGAGACGGACGCGCAGACCGGCCAGGTTGACCGAACCCTGAAGGATTATGAGGCTATGGCCGCACGGGTGCGCGAGGTGCCGGGGGTGACACGGGTGGCGCCGCTGGTCAAAGGCCAGGTGATGGCAAACGCGCGCGATCGCAACGCGGGTGTGCAGGTGTTTGGCATCACACTGGAGAACCTCAAGACGATTCCGCGGATTGCCAACGCTGAAACGGCGCGCGGGGCGATTGATGATTTCGGCAGGGGCAAGGACGTTGAGACAGGCCTTTGGCCCATCGCCATCGGATCGGGCGTGGCGCAGGATCTTAACGTGGGGCTGGGCGACCGGATCAAGCTGATCTCGCCCAACGGGGTCAAGACCGCCTTTGGCACCAGCCCCAGGATCAACGCCTACGAGGTGGCCTATATCTTTTCTGCCGGGCGGTATGACATCGACAAGGTGCGGGTGTACCTGCCGTTTGCCGAGGCACAAAGCTATTTCAACCGTGAGGGGCGGGCGGATGAGCTGGAAGTGATGGTAGAAGACCCCGAGGCGGTAGACGATCTGGCGCTGTCCCTGCTGCGCGCCGCCGGAGACCGGGCGCTGGTCTGGACCTGGCAGGATGCCAGCGGCGGGTTTCTGCGGGCGCTGGAGGTGGAAGACAATGTGATGTTCATCATCCTGTCGATTCTTGTGCTGATTGCCGCAATGAACATCACCAGCGGGCTGATCATGCTGGTCAAGAACAAGGGGCGCGACATCGGCATCCTGCGCACCATGGGCCTGACCGAAGGGTCGGTGCTGCGGGTGTTTTTCATCTGTGGGGCGTTCACCGGGCTGATCGGCACCCTGATGGGGGTGATCCTGGGGTGTCTCTTTGCGATCTATATCGATCCGATTTTCAGCTTTGTGAACGTGATGATGGGTGGGCAGGTCTGGGACCCGTCGATCCGGGGGATTTATCATCTGCCAGCCAAGCTGCAGTTTGGCGATGTCGCCAGTGCGGTTGCCCTGTCTTTGGGGTTAAGCTTTGTGGTGACGATCTTTCCGGCGCGGCGGGCGGCGCGGCTGAACCCGGTGGAGGCACTGCGCTATGAGTGAGGTGATGCTGCGGCTGAGCGGTCTTAAAAAGACCTATAAGAAGGGCCAGACCGGTGAGGTGACGGTTCTGGACGGTGCCGACCTGGAACTTGCCAGAGGCGAGATGGTGGCGCTGGTCGCTCCTTCGGGTGCGGGCAAGTCGACGCTTTTGCATATTGCGGGGCTGCTGGATACGCCCGATGCGGGAACGGTTGAAATCGGCGGCGTGGATATGACGGGGTTAAGTGACCGGCGGCGCACGGTGGCGCGGCGGCAGGATGTGGGGTTTATCTATCAGTTTCACCATCTGCTGCCCGAATTTACCGCCTGCGAAAATGTCGTATTGCCGCAACTTGCCGATGGTGTGCCGCGCGGTGAGGCGCTGACACGCGCCTGTGACCTGCTGGCACGGGTCGGTGTGGGTGAACGGGCCGATCACCGGCCCTCGGCCATGTCCGGGGGCGAACAGCAGCGGGTGGCGTTCTGCCGGGCGCTGGCCAATGAGCCGCGGCTGCTGCTGGCGGATGAACCCACGGGCAATCTGGATCCGGCGACGTCGGATCAGGTGTTTGATACATTGGTAGAACTGGTGCGGGGCACCGGCCTGTCGGCGCTGATCGCCACCCATAATCTTGAACTGGCGGCACGGATGGATCGCGTGGTGCGGCTGGATCAGGGCAGGGTTGTACCCGGCTGAGGTGTTTTAAGTTTTTCAGTGGGTTCTGCTAATATTCTATATCTTCGCTGAAATACCAGAGGCTTTGGGTGGTTGCGATTGACGGCACGACCCGCCTGGACCAATGTCACGCCCGAAGCATCCGGAGGCGACATGGTACAGATTTCCCTGAACGACATTGAACAAACCACAAAGACAGCGTTGCAACGGCATGGCGCGGCGCCATGGGTTGCAGATGAAGTGGCCCGCGCGGTGCGCAAGGCTGAATCTGTCGGCAACAAGATCTGTGGGCTGTACTATCTGGAAAGCTATTGCAAACAGCTGGAAACCGGACGGGTCAAAGGCGATGCCGAGCCTGTGGTGACGCGGCCCCGACCCGGTGCGGTGATGGTGGATGCAAAATATGGCTTTGCCCAGGCTGCGTTTGCGCGGGCGCTGCCCGAGGCGCTGGCAGCGGCACGGGAATGCGGCACCGCCAGCCTGGCAGTTGGTCACGCGCATACCTGCACGTCGTTGGGGTATTTCACTGAACAGATTGCCATGCAGGGGCTGGTTGCAATTGGAATGACCAATGCCTCGCCCATCGTGGCGCCACCGGGCGGCAAGACCCGTGTGATCGGCACCAATCCGATTGCGTTTTCCGTGCCCGACGGCACGGGCGGAATTGCAATGCAGTTTGACCAGTCCACCACCACGGTGGCATTGGGCAAGATCACCATGGCCAAGGCGGCAGGCGAAAGCATCCCCAAGGGCTGGGCCGTGGATGCGGCGGGCAACCCCACAACCGACCCCGAGGCGGCGCTGGCCGGATCGCTGGTCAGCATGGGCAGCTACAAGGGCTGGGGTTTTGGCCTGATGGCCGAATTGCTGGCGGCGGGCATGACCGGCGGCGTGGTCAGCCGCGATGTGAAGCCGTTGAAGGCGCCCGAGGGGCCACCGCATGATCTGGGCCAGTTCTATCTGCTGATGGACCCTGACGTTTCAGGCGCGTTTTACGATCGTCTGGAACAGGTGGCTGAAGGTGTTGCCATGGACGAAGGTGCGCGGATGCCGGGGCAGGGCAAGCAAGCCATGGACCCGGTTGATCTGGAAGAGGCCGTCTGGGCGCAGGTGCAGGGGTTGGCGGGCGCAGTGTAAGCGACAGTTTCTGCAACTTAAGGTCCGTCTGCCCCCATAGAAAAAGGCTGCGCCCGGAAGCGCGGCCTTTTCATGGTTTTCACAGAACCGTCAGTCTTATGTCTTTTTCAGACGACGCAGACCGGCCAGACCGCCAGCGCCCAAGAGAAGAAAGCCGAACGATGCGGGCAGGTGTAAAATCTTTTTCTGATCGGCCCCAACACATGTTTATCCCCGCTCATGGCTCGGCCCTGGAAGCGGATTCATGACGGCTTTTCGGTTGCTTTTCTCGCAGATCGGGCAGGCAGAGGTTTTACGCCGCCCAATTCGCAAGACTCTGCTTGCAAGCCGGGCGCGGCACACCTAGAACGGCCCCTGATTTTGACCGCCGCGGACGCCTCCGCGGCCTAATGCATATGAGAGGACGAACAATGCAGGTCACCGAAACACTGAACGAAGGCCTAAAGCGCGCCTATAAGATGATCCTGTCCGCCAAGGACCTGGACGACAAGGTGATGCAGAAGCTGAAAGATGCGCAGCCCGATATCGAACTGAAGGGTTTTCGCAAAGGCAAGGTACCACTGGCGTTGATCAAGAAGAAATTTGGTCAGAGCGTTCTGGGTGAAGCCATGCAGGAAACTGTCGATGGCGCCATGTCCAAGCATTTTGAGGAAAAGGGTGAACGCCCGGCGTTCGAGCCTGACGTCAAGATGGCCAACCAGGAATGGAAAGAGGGCGACGACGTCGAGGTCGAGCTGACCTATGAGGCACTGCCGGAAATTCCCGAGATTGACCTGACGTCAATCAAGCTGGAACGACTGGTTGCCAAGGCCGACGATGCGGGTGTTGAAGAGGCACTTGGCAATCTGGCGGAAAGCGCCCAGGACTTCAAAGATCGCAAGAAGGGCAGCAAGGCCAAAGACGGCGATCAGGTTGTGATCGACTTCGTCGGCAAGGTTGACGGAGAAGCGTTTGAAGGTGGCAGCGCCGAAGATTACCCGCTGACACTGGGATCAAACAGCTTTATCCCCGGCTTTGAAGAACAGTTGGTTGGTGTAAAGGCGGGTGAAGAAAAAGATGTGACCGTGACCTTCCCTGAAGAGTATCAGGCCGAGCACCTTGCCGGTAAAGAAGCGGTTTTCAACTGCACGATCAAATCCGTAAAAGCCCCGGCTGCCGCTGAGATCAACGACGAGCTTGCTCAGAAATACGGTGCGGAAGACCTGGAGGGTCTGAAGACACAGATCCGCGAGCGTCTGGAGCAGGAATACGCGGGCGCTGCCCGTGCGATCCTGAAACGCGGTCTGCTAGACGCGCTGGACGAGAAAGTCAGCTTTGAGCTTCCGCCGACCATGGTTGAAACCGAAGCCAAACAGATTGCCCATCAGATGTGGCATGAGGAAAACCCTGACGTGCAGGGCCATGACCACCCGGAAATCGAAACCACAGACGAGCATAATACCCTGGCTGCGCGCCGCGTACGTCTGGGGCTGTTGCTAGCCGACCTGGGGCAGAAAGCCGAGATCGAAGTGACCGATGCCGAGATGACTCAGGCGGTGATGAACCAGGCGCGTCAGTATCCGGGGCAAGAGCGTGAGTTTTTTGAATTCGTACAGAAAAACCCGCAGATGCGTCAGCAAATGCGTGCTCCGATTTTTGAAGATAAGGTTGTCGATCATGTGGTCGCAAAGGCTGACGTCAAAGACAAAGAAATCAGCAAAGACGATCTGGAAAAAGCCATTGAGGCACTGAACGACGAATAACAGACCAGCGGCCGGGTTGAACCAGTCAGCCCGGTCGTACCAGACCTGAAATAAAGCGGGCCGCCCCTATAAATGGGGCGGCCCTACTCGTTCATTCGCCCCCGAGGAGGAGGGTCAATCTACCCCGGGAAGACGGCACCTTCTGGGGGTTAGGCGTCGCAGTTGGGGCGTGAACGAATTATGGTTCCAAGCGCGTCTTGCAGGGCGAGGGCCGCTGCGCGTTCTTCATCAGTGCTGGCCATTGCGATCTGTTCTTTACAGTATTTAGCTAGGTCATCCTGTGGCTCGTTGGGCTGCTCGGACAAGGCCTTGATTGCCGGCAAGGCAAGAGCGGCTTCATCTGAGATAAAAACATCTTCCTCGATTCCACCAAATTCGCGGATCCGTTCAATCCGTTCGTCAGTGCAGTCAAGCAGGGCCGCCAGGGCGGGCACCTTGCCCATGTCGGCCTGTTTGCCAACATAGTCATAGGGTGCATTGCCCGAACGCTTCAGGACACGGTCCATCACCGGATCGATAACGGTGACGATATCGGTTACACCAGCCTGCTTCGCCGCTTCAAGCGAGGCGATCATGAGTTCGCAGGTGGCATAGGATACTGAATTCCGGTCCCGGCCACGGCCCAGACGTTTTGTGTCTACGCAAAAGCGTGTTGATTCCCACAGTGTGGCACTACGCAGCGGAGGTTCGCCATCCAGAATATCGGAAAACACATCTGCCAGCATGTGTGGCCCTGTCGTTTGCAGCGCACGTACACAGGAGACGACTTCCCCCTGGTCGTCCAGCCCGACAGCATAGGCCGGATCAAGATCATCAAACAGATCCCGTTCCATTCCATTCGCGACATTGACCTGCCATCCCAGGCGGTCGCCGAATACCCGGGCTCGCAACCTGAACATCTCGTCCAGTACGCCGCCGAATTTTTCTTTGTTTATTGCATCGATGACTAAGATCATCTTGGTTTCCCCTTGAGTGGTGGCTTCATGAGTCAGAGAGTAGAAAATTCTACCGCCAAAACCATTGGGGAAATCCCGTATTTAGGACCGGGAAGCATCACACGCCTGTGAGTTATACGTCTTATAGTGGTAAATTTACAACTAGCGGGGGTAGATAAGGCCCAAACTGATGGCGCGCCCAATCGCTTGCGGCGTCGTCAGGGAACTTAACTTTTGCCGGGCCGAACGCAAGTGGACCTCGACTGTGCGATGGGAAATCGACAAAATATCGCCGATGTCCTGCTGAGATTTGCCTGCAGCTGTCCACTGAAGGATCTCAACTTCGCGGGTTGAAAGGGACGGGGCATTGAGAACCCGGCTCAGCGGGTCCGCCCGGATCACCATATCATGCATATGTACGGCGAGGGTCTGCAACTCGCCTATAATCTTTTGTTTGAGCAAACCCCACTCACGCTCGCCGCAATCGCGCGTCACGCTAAAGCCGCCAATGTCGCCATAGGGGCCCCGAACGGGAATTGTCATGCCGCAATCGCCGATGCCGAACTCGCGCGCATCATTGAACACAGCGCGAAAATTGTCGCGTTCCCCAAGGCGGCCCCAGTCGACCGGTGCGATACTGCGCCGCGCCTCGGCCAGTGTCGGGTCTATCTCGTGAAATTTGTTCTGAAAGTAATGCGTGGTCCAGTCAGAAGAATAGGTTACGTGCCCATGCGTCGTACCACTGATCGGGTTCATCCCGGCATACGCGGCATGATCCAATTCGTACTTTTCACGAACCTGATGCAGGAACGTGGTGAAGAGGGCATCGTTTTCCTGTGCATTGTGAAGGTCAACTAGGTCCATTGGCGTTCCTGGTCACGCACGCGGATAGAGCCCCCCTCTAGCGCGTCAATTGATTAAGTTTCAGCCTTTTCCGGCTCCATGATACGTTCCGACGACAGGGCCTTAATAAAGGCTACGACCATCGGGCGTTTAGAATCCGGCAGGCGGTGGAAAAGGTCAAGCAGTTCGCAGCTTTCGCGTGACGATGCCGGATCATCCCGAAGATCCTGAAACAGCGAAACAACCGAAACCCCCAAAGTCTCAGCAATCTGCCAAAGGCGGGATGCCGCAACGCGATTCGCACCGCTTTCGTACTTCTGGACCTGCTGGAACCTGACGCCGATTGCATCAGCCAATTCGGTCTGACTAAGCCCCAAAGCTTTCCTGTAGGTCCGTATACGTGCGCCGACCGATTTATCAATAGAGTTCATTACGCTTCCCTCATAACAAAAAAAAACAAGCCTCACCTCAATTGCAAAGCGAGGAAACTACTACCACTAGGCGATAAGGCTAGCACAATTTAAAGTCAATTGTCGAGAATACTTGTGAGTATGGTTTATTGAATAAAAAAAGCCGCGCAATCAGATTGCGCGGCTTTTATTGTTTCCGTCAACGTGACTAATTAATCAGTTTTCGTCGTCATCGTTGCCGTTTTCGCGATTGTCAGCGCCAGAATCGCCCTCGACCATATCGGCAAGATCTTCATCTTCCGAGGCGGCCGCGCCGATATCTTCAAAAAGCTCGGCGATTTCGAAATCGGCGGCTTCGTCTGCTTCTGCAGCGGCATCCTGAATCGATTTGCCCGACGCCTGCAGCTCGGCCTCTTCGGGCGAGCGTGCGACGTTCAGCTGAATCGTGGCTTCGACCTCGGGGTGTAGCGATACGATCACGTCATGCAAACCCAGCTCTTTGATCGGGCGGGTCAGAGAAACCTGCTTGCGATCCAGAGTAAAGCCATTTTCGGTGGCAGCTTCGGCGGCGTCACGTGTGCTGACCGAGCCATAAAGCGAGCCAGAGTCCGAGGCCTGGCGAATCACGATGAATTGCTGGCCACTCAGTTTGGCGGCCATCGATTCGGCCTCGGTGCGGGTTTCCAGGTTCTGTGCTTCAAGCTGCGATTTGCGGGCTTCGAAGTCTGCGATGTTCTGCTGTGACGCCGACAGCGCCTTGCCTTGCGGCAGCAGATAGTTGCGCGCAAAGCCGGGCTTTACGTCAACGACTTCGCCCATCTGGCCCAGCTTGGCCACACGTTCAAGAAGGATAACTTGCATCTGCTTTTCTCCTTACTTCACGGCATAGGGCAGCAGGGCGAGAAAGCGGGCGCGTTTGATGGCGCGGGCCAGCTCGCGTTGCTTTTTGGCCGAGACGGCGGTGATACGGGACGGCACGATCTTGCCACGCTCCGAGATGTAGCGCTGCAGCAGACGGGTGTCCTTGTAGTCGATCGCGGGTGCATTATCGCCCGAGAAGGGGCAGACTTTGCGGCGACGGAAAAACGGTTTTGTAGCCATGGTTTAGCGTCCTTTCTTCAAGCTGATGATCAACGGCGTTCGCGGCGTTCGCCACGATCACCACGGTCGCCGCGCTCTTCGCGCTTCTGCATCTGAACCGAGGGGCCCTCGGCATGTTCGTCGACCCGTATGGTCAGAACACGCATGACGTCATCATGCAGGCGCATCAGGCGTTCCATTTCCTGAATCGCTGCGGCAGGCGCATCGGTTTTCAGAAAGGCATAGTGGCCCTTGCGGTTCTTGTTGATCTTGTAGGCCATCGTTTTGACGCCCCAATACTCGTGCTCGACGAGTTTGCCGCCATTGTCGGACAGCACGGCACCAAAATGTTCGATCAGGCCTTCGGCTTGCGTGTTGGACAAGTCCTGACGCGCAATCATTACATGCTCATACAGCGGCATGTTTGCTCCACTTCTATCAAGGCGCATTTCAAAGGTGGGCCGTTAGATCCTTTCGCGGCCCATCCACGAGAGTCTGCGCGGGTCAAATTCATCTGCGAAAGGAAGGGCGCGTATACGACGGATCGCGGCGCCACGCAAGGTAGATTGCAACTGCCAGAAATTCACCGTGCAGCCGCCCAATTCCTGTCGTTTTTCTGACTGACACTAATAAGGAGTAAAATAGTGAGGATAGAAGAATGGTTGCGCTTCCTGATACATCGCAAATGACTGCACAGATACGCCCTGACAAGGCGACGGCCCCCAAAACGGTGGTCTTGCGTCAGGCGGTGAAAATGGTGGCGGGCACATCCTTGATCCTGTCCGCAGTTGGTGTCTGGCTGCTGCCGTCAGGGGCCGGTGATGCGGCAATGCAGTTGATCAAGCTGGTGTTCTCATTTTCGATGCTGGGTCTTGGGGTGATGTGCATCAGCGCCATGGACCAGCCGGACGACGAGCCGGAAATTGAATTTGACACCATAAACCGGCAGCTTCGCATCGTTGAGTTTGACAATTTGGGTCATCCTGCGGTGACCTCTTGTCATGATCTGGATTCGCTGTCGGAACTGAATTTTCAGGATGGGTCGCTGACGGCCCGCGATGCGGATGGCAATCAGGTTGTGGCGCTTTCTATCCACAGCAAGACGACAGAACGTGCGCTGCGCGCTGCGATTAACGACGCAGGCTGAAACTGGCGGTTGTTCGCCAGTCCACACGATATGTTTAAAATTGCCGGGTTGCCCGTTTTCACGGGCAGCCTATTTACATCTCCAGAATGTTTTAACGCGTTATGGAGAAACCAAAAATGAAAACAATCCTTGCTGCTGCCGCTCTGGCACTGACTGCATCCGGGGCTTTGGCCGCACCCGAGAAATATACGCTGGACCCCAGCCATAGCCAGGTGGTGTTTTCCTACCAGCATCTGGGCTTCTCGACCACTTTCGGCATGTTCTCGGGGTTTGAGGGTGAGATCATGTTCGATCAGGAAGATCCTGCCAACTCATCAGTCAGCGTTTCGATGCCGGTGATGTCGATGATGACCGGCTGGGAGAAACGGTTCGAGCATTTCATGTCGGATGATTTCTTTGGTGCCAGCGATGGGGACATGGTGACCTTTACATCCACCGGGATCGAGGTGACGGGTGACAACACCGCCAATATCACAGGCGACCTGACGATGAACGGGACAACCAAATCGGTTGTTCTGGATGCCAAGCTGAATCAAGCTACAGGACACCCGATGAAAGACGGTCAGCCCTGGGCGGGGTTCAATGCAACCACCACCATTCTGCGGTCGGATTTTGGTGTGGACAAGTTTGCGCCCTACGTCAGCGACGAGGTTGAGGTGCAGATTTCGATCGAGGCCGGCAAGGCCGAATAACGAACGGACAAACTTTTCATTGCTCACGGAACAGGCTGCCCGCGGGGATGCGGGCAGCTATTTATTTTGGGCAACCTGCCTGTTCAATACGGGATTTCTGTGCGGAAGGCCGGATCCTTCAGCAGGGCGAAATAGCGTTGGCGCAAGTGGCTGGCGATGGGGCCGGCGGCGCCGTTTGAAAAAGTTCTCTCGCCGATCCGGGCCACAGGAATGATGCCGCCGCCCGAGGATGAAAGGAACACTTCGTCCGCCTGCATCAGTTCCGTGACAGGGAGGGCGCGCTGATCTACCTGCAGGCCTTCAGAGGTGCAAAGCTCGATCGCGGTACGGCGGGTGATTCCATGCAGAACACCCTGATCGGGTGTGACCACGCGCCCGCCTTTGAGGGCAAAGATGTTGAATCCCGGCCCTTCTGTCACATTGCCTGCGTGATCGGGCAGGACAACGGTTTCAAAACCACGATCCTTGGCCTCGAACAATCCGGCGGTGAAATCGCCCCAGTGATAGTTCTTGGCACGTGGATTCACGCTGTCTGGCGGGATGCGGCGGGTGGTTTCCGACAACCACAGGGCAATGCCCTGATCCGCAATCTCGGGTTTGACAACATGCACGTAGGGCACACACCAGGCATAGAAATGGTTGGCGCAGTCGCGCGGATCGCGGCTGCCGGGGATCAGCGGTACCCCGCGGGCCGCTACCATGGCCACATAGGCGTTCAGCAGGCCCGAGCGCGCGACCATGGCGTGCAAGGCACGGGTCCTTGCAGCTCGGTCCATACCGGTTTCCATGCGCAGGGCGGTCATTGAGGTCTCGAACCGGTCAAGATAGTCGTCCAGCCGGAAAAACGCCCCGTCCCACACCGGCACCACGTCATAGGTGACGTCGGAATGGGTCACCGCCCAGTCGGTGACGCCAATTGTGGCCTGATCAATCGGCATGATCTGCCCTTTGATCCAGGCGGCCCCTTTGCTGAAATCCATGACATGCCCCTTTTCCGCCCATTCAGCGCCGGCGCAGGCCGGTGGTCAAGTCCCGTAAGCGCGGGTATCGCCCATGACATCATCGGCGGCGCTGGTCAGGGCCCCGGCGATCAGGTCAAGTTCAGTACGTTTCAGCCGGGCGGGCAGGCGGGTGTCGCAGGCGCGCATCAGCATCGCACGGGTCCGCGGCAGGTCAGGCGTTTCACCGGGCAGGAAATGCCAGTTCCAGAAGGCGCGGGCATTGTCCGCCGACAGGCCGAACACCTGCACCTTGACGCCGCGCGCGGCGGCGGCATTGGCAAAGGCACGGGTTTCTTCGTCGCTCAGGCCAACAAGGTTGAACTGAATGGAATCCGGCGCGCGGTTTTCCTTTTCAAGCTTTTCCGGCACCTGCAGCCAGGGGGATGCATTCAGCAACTTTGCAACATAGTCGTGGTTGGCGCGGCCGTCTGTGACGCGGCGGGCAATTTCGGGCAGTTGCGGGCGAATGATGGCCGCCGAGATGTTGTTGAGCCGAAGGTTGTACAGCGGCAATTGGTTCTGCGCCCTGGCAAAGGCGGCATCCAGCGCCGGATCGGGCTGGGTAATGTGTTTGGCCCAGTTATGCTCATACGCGCCCGACATGATCACGGCGCGGGCAATCAGATCGGGGTCATCGGTGACCATGATCCCGCCTTCGCCGGCATTGACCAGTTTGTAGGACTGAAAGCTGAAACAGCCCACGCGCCCGATGGTGCCGATTTTCGCACCGTTCCAGGTGGTGCCCAAGGAATGCGCCGCATCTTCGATCATCGGGATTTCGCGGGCCTCGCAAAGCGCCGTGATTGCATCCATGTCCGAGGTATGTCCACGCATATGGCTGACAATGACGGCACTGATATTGCTCTCAAGTTTTGCCGCAAAATCGTTGATATCAATACGGTAATTTTCGCCCACCTCGCAAAGGACCGGAATGCAGTCGGCATGCACCACCGACGAGGGCACCGCGGCAAAGGTAAAGGCAGGGATCAGCACACGCGCGTCCCGCGGCAGGCCAAGCGCCTTGAGGGACAGGAACAAAGCCGCCGAACAGGACGACACCGCCAGAGCGTATTTTGTGCCCATCAGGTCGGCAAACTCGCGTTCCAGAAGGGTCACGGGCGCACTTTCGGGCGCTGTGTAGCGGAACAGATCACCCGATTCCAGCATCCGGTCAATCTCGGCCCGGGCTGCGGCGGGAATGGGTTCGGCGTCATATACGTTGGGGGGAAGGGACATGTCTTCGGGTTTCCTGAATGTTGTCTTCGGATTTTCAGAAAACATAATGTGATGAAAGCATCAAACGCCAATAAAAAAGCCGGATCTTGATCGGATCCGGCTTTAATTGTTGCTTTTTAGCACGCTCAGACGCCCAGACGGTCACGCATGGCATACCAGGTCATCGCCAGAACCAGCAGCGGCGAGCGCAGGGCGCTGCCGCCGGGAAAGGCCGGAGCCGGGACGCGGGCCATGGTATCAAAGCCCTCGGCCTGTCCGGCAATCGCATCGGCCATCAGCTTGCCCGCGTGGGTGGCTGTACCGACCCCATGACCGGAATAACCCGAAGCCGACAGGATATTGGGTGCTAGCCGCGCCAGATAAGGCATGCGTTTCAGGGTGATGCCAAGGGTGCCGCCCCAGGTGTAGTCGATCTTGACATCGCGCAGATGCGGATAGATTTCCTGCATCGGCTTGCGCACCGTCGCCGCGATATCGCTGGGGAAACGGTAGCCATAGCTTTCGCCGCCGCCAAACAGCAGGCGTTTGTCGTGCGACAGGCGGAAGTAGTTGATCACGAATTTCGTATCGGCCACGGCGATATCGCGGGTCAGCACACGGGCCGCATCATCGCCCAACGGCTCGGTTGCGGCGATGAAATTGTTGATCGGCATGACACGGGCGGCCACTTTTCGCTCCAGCCCGCCCAGATAGCCGTTGCACGCCAGAATCACATGATCAGCCTCGACCTGGCCATGGTCAGTCCGCACCACAACGCGGGTGCCGCGCTGGATGTCGTGCACCACAGAGTTCTCGTGAATCCGGACACCGGCGCTCTGCGCTGCCCGCGCCAGCCCAAGGGCATAGGATAACGGATGCAGGTGGCCGGCCCCCATATCCAGCGTGCCGCCCTTATAGGCAGGCGAAGGGCAGATCTCATAAAACGCGTCCGCCTCCAGGTTTTCGATCTGATCATAGCCATACGTCTTACGCAGATGATCGGCATAGCCGTGCTCTTGGGCAACCTCGCGCGCGGTAAAACAGGCATGGGCTATGCCAGGCTTGAGATGGCATTCAATCTTGTGCTTTGCCACCAGCGACTTGACCAGGTTCTTTGCATCTTCGGCCAGATTCCACAGCTTCGCAGCATCCTCGTGGCCCATCATCTTTTCCAGCCCGGTCTGGTCCATCCGCTGGCCACTGCCCAACTGGCCGCCATTGCGCCCCGAGGCGCCAAAGCCGACGCGATGCGCCTCGATCAGGGCCACGTCATAGCCGGCTTCGGCCAGATGCAGCGCCGCTGACAAGCCGGTGTAGCCGGCGCCGATGACACAGACATCGGCCCGTGTCTGGCCTTTCAGGCGCTCAAACGGGTCCAGCGGCGTCGCGGTTGCCGCATACCAGCTTGCAGGGTATTGGCCCTGGCGGTCATTGGCGTAAAGCAGGTTCATGCTTTCACTTTTCCCAAAATACTCATGCCCGCGCTGATCCCCGGATCAGACGTTCAGCAAAAGATGCTCGCGTTCCCATGGGCTGATGACCTGCAGGAACTCTTCGTATTCGGCGCGTTTCACGATCGAATAGACCCGGGCAAATTCCGGCCCCAGAATGTCATGCAGTTCCCTGGCTTCATCAAAAAGATCCAGCGCATCGCCCAGCACCTGCGGAATTTCGGCCTCGCCGGCGTAGGCATCGCCCTTGAACTGCTTGGCGGGACGGGTTTCATTTTGCAGCCCCAGCAGGCCACAGGCCAGGCTGGCGGCAATCGCCAGGTAGGGGTTGCAATCCATGCCCGCCAGCCGGTTTTCCACCCGCCGAGACTTGGGGCTGGAAAGCGGCACACGGATACCGGTGGTGCGGTTGTCACGGGCCCAGGCCAGGTTGATCGGGGCGGCGTTGTCTTTCACATAGCGCCGGTAGGAATTCACATAAGGCGCCATCACGGCAATAGCGGCGGGCATGTGTTTTTGCAGGCCGCCGATGAAGTGATAGAACGCGTCTGTGTCACCGCCCTGCGGGCCGACAAAGATGTTCTCACCGGTTTTGATGTCCAGGATCGAGTGGTGGATATGCATCGCCGAGCCGGGCTCTTCCTCGATCGGTTTGGCCATGAAGGTGGCAAAGGCATCGTGGCGCAGTGCCGCCTCGCGGATCAGACGTTTGAAGTAAAAGACTTCGTCGGCCAGTTTCACCGGATCGCCGTGCTGCAGGTTGATCTCCAGCTGTCCGGCGCCGCCCTCCTGGGTGATTCCGTCAATCTCGAATCCCTGCGCCTCGGCGAAGTCATAGATGTCGTCAATCACCGGGCCAAATTCATCCACGGCAGTCATCGAATAAGCCTGGCGCGCGGCGGCGGGGCGGCCCGAGCGGCCCATCATCGGTTTGATTTCCTGGGACGGGTCAATGTTGCGGGCGACTATGAAAAATTCCATTTCGGGCGCAACCACAGCTTTGAGCCCGCGTTTGGCATAAAGGTCAACCACCCGTTTCAGCACGTTGCGCGGGCTGCATCCGATGGGTTTGCCATCGCGGTCTTCGGCGTCGTGAATCACCTGAAGAGTCCAATCGCCGGTCCAGGGTGCGGCCGTCGCGGTTGAAAAGTCCGGGCGCAGCGTCATGTCACGTTCGATAAAGCCTTCTTCTTCGTCAGCGGCTTCACCCCAGTCACCGGTGATGGTTTGAAAGAAGATCGAGTCGGGCAGGTGGAAATAGTCCTGCCGGGCGAATTTCGTTGCAGGAACCGCCTTGCCGCGGGCAATGCCGGGCAGGTCAGAGACGATGCATTCGACCTCGTCCAGGCGGCGGCCCTCCAGGTAGTCACGGGCGGCTTGCGGTAGTTTGTCTGTCCAGTCAGCCATGTCTCAGGCTCCTCGTTTAAAGAATTCCGCCACGCGGGTGGCGATTTTGTCGCTGTCGATGGGAATGTCGAGTTTGGCGGCCGCGTCGTCGATCAGCGTGTCCGGTACCAGGCCGCGACCACGGGTTTCCAGAAGCTGGCCAACCATGCGCGACGTGAATTCGGGGTGGGGCTGAATGGTATAAATGCGGTGGTCATAGACAAGGGCTGCGTTGGCGCAGAAGTCTGACGTGCCGATCACCTGGGCCCCCGGGGGCAGTTCTGTCACCTGATCCTGATGCCAGGCGTTGATCGCCAGTTCCTGACCTTCGATCGTGTATTTTGTGTGCCCTATCGACCAGCCGCCTTTGAATTTCTCGACCTTGCCACCAAGCGCCTGTGCAATGATCTGGTGGCCAAAGCACACGCCGACCAGTGGGCGGCCAGCAGCATAGATATCGCGGATCAGTTGCTCTAA
Organism: Roseovarius litorisediminis; assembly: GCF_900172295.1. Taxonomy (GTDB): domain Bacteria; phylum Pseudomonadota; class Alphaproteobacteria; order Rhodobacterales; family Rhodobacteraceae; genus Roseovarius; species Roseovarius litorisediminis. Next base: position 57,888 of record NZ_FWFL01000011.1, on the reverse strand, counting down.
CGGCGGGATCCAGGGGTGGTCCTCGTAGGCGCCGTGCTTCGAGCCGGTAATCAGCCAGCCATCGGCATCATGCGGACCGGTCGGGAATTCTTCATCGACCACGTTATAGCCCCGGAACTCAAACCCGTGGCCGTCCAGCATCTGGGCGAAAACGGCATCGTAATCCCCGATGTCTTTTTGAAACTCGGGGATGGCGTGGCCGGTTATTAGGATGCCGATCTTCATGGGTATCTCGTAATTTGATCAAATTATTGATAGCGCAGAGCACCTGCTGCAGCAAGTCCAATCACAGATTGCTGTAAATGAACGCGATAGGCAATCAAACCGTATCAAGGTAGGTTTTCCAATGCGCCGACGGCGGTATTTTTTCGATGCGATTTCGTTCCTGCCGTTTGGTCATCACCAGATTGCGGATCAGCGCTGGTGAAAAGATACGCGCAATGCCGGGGTCTTTTTCAAACAGATTGATCGCCGCCTTCCAGCTGGGCGCCAGCTGCTCCAGATCCAGTTCATAGGCATTTCCCTTGATCGGTTCGGGGGGGGCAAGCCCGTCTTCGATTCCGTTCATCGCTGCGCCAAGGATAACTGCCAGTGTCAGGTAGGGGTTGATATCGCCCCCAGCGACGCGGTGCTCAATCCGGCGGGCAGCCGTGGAACCGCCGGGAATGCGGATCGCGGCGGTGCGGTTTTCATAGGCCCAGCACACCCCAGTCGGGGCATGGGCGCCGGGCACCAGACGGGTGTAACTGTTGGCATGGGGTGCAAAAAGCAGGGTCGACGCTGGCATCGCCGCCAGGCAGCCTGCGATGGCGGAAAGCATTGTGTCGGTGCCCTCTTTGCCGCCGTTGTTGAACACGTTGTTGCCAGCCGCATCCAGCACAGAGAAATGCATGTGCATGCCGTTGCCGGCGTCATCCTCGAACGGTTTGGCCATAAAGGTGGCGGCAAAGCCATGTTTGCGCGCCAAGCCCTTTATAAGCGTCTTGAAGGCCCATGTATCATCAGCGGCGCGCAGTGCATCCTGATGGTTGAGGGTAAACTCGAACTGACCGATCCCCACTTCGCAGGTGGCGGTCTGAGCGGGGATGTCCATTTTGGCGCAGCCCTCATAAAGAGCGCTCAGGAATTCATCAAACCCATCCATCTGCGAAACCGACAGGACGTCGGGCGATTTCAGTCGGCGACCATTGCGCGGGTCACGCACATGGGCAAGTTTGCCGCTTGTATCGTCGATCAGAGTGAATTCCAGTTCGGTTGCGGCAATCACTGCCCAGCCGCGCGCGGCATAGCGGTCAAGCACGGCAACAAGGGCATGGCGCGGATCGCCGGCGAAGGGGCGGCCATCCTCGTGGTACATCGACATGGGAACCAGCGGCTGGGGCACATCTATCCAGGGCAGGGGCATGGGGCCGCGTTCGGTAGGGCGCAGGATGCCGTCGGCATCGCCGCTTTCAAACACGAGCGGGCTGTCGTCGATATCGGCGCCAAAAATATCCACGTTCAACGCGGAATAAGGCATGCGCACACTACCTTTGTCGAGGCTGGCAGCATAGCTGGCGGGGACGCGTTTGCCGCGCATCTGGCCATTGAGATCGCAGGCGGCAACGCGGAAGGTGGGGAATTGGCTAAGATCCATGGGGTAGTCCTGTGCAGAATTTGCGACAGTCTAACCTCACCGGGGGGCGCTTGCCAATGGAATTTGATCAAAATATTTTGCGTGGATCGAACCAGCGCTGTTTTGTAAGCTCTGTAAGGTTTGTGCGGCGATTTCCTAAGGTCGGCAGGCGCGGGACGTCTAACCCAGTCTGAGGCGTAAATCCTGATCGTTTCCGATGTGTTCGCCATCAACAAAAACCTGCGGGATTGACCGGGCCCGGGGAAGACGGGCGCACAGGGCCTGCATCACGTCCGGGTCGCTGACATCATGTTCGGTGAAGGGCAGGATAAGATACAGTCATGGGTTTTCTCCTTTTGCATTTTGAACGAGCGTTCCAATCCGGGCCAAAAAAAATCACCCCAGCATGATGTGAACCTGTGCCAGTATGGCGGCGATGGCAGATTTGCGCGGGGTGGCGCGGGTCAGAACCCGCAGGCCGATTATCAGGCCAAGAAGCGCCTGTGCCGTACTGCGCGGTGCGATGTCGCGGCGTATCGTGCCCTCGGCCTGCGCAGCGACGATACAATCGTGAAAGAAGTTTTCAACCTCGGCAATGCGGCTGTCGACATATTGCGCGATCTCTTCGTCATGCGGTGACATTTCAAGTGCCGTATTGATCATAAGGCATCCGCCCGGAAGGCCCTTGTTGGGCTTTGCGGTGGCTTCAAACATCGCGATGATGGCCTGTTTTGGCGGCGTGTTATCCCGGATATGCCTCAGAAAGTCCGTACAGTAATTTTTGTCGTAGTGTTCCAGCGAGCGCAGGAAAAGTGTGCGTTTGTCGGTAAAGGCAGAATAGATGCTGCCGCGGTTGATGCCGGTGGCGTTGACCAGATCTGCCATCGAGGTGGCCGCGAACCCTTTGGCCCAGAAAGCGCGGGTGGCCCTGTCAAGCACGTCAAGATCGTTATAAGATTTTTCCCAGGGCATCCGTGGACCTTTGATAGTAGACTGGCAATGGCATCACTGGGCACAAATGATTTGACCCAACACGACGTAGACCATCCCCGACACCGCATGCAAGGGTTGAGTAATGGGCCCTCGCCTACGATGCCGGAAATGAGTGGTCCGGTCGTGAGTCATTAATGATTAGCAGTAGAAGCAGGTATGGAACGAACGGTCAAATAACAAAAAAGTGCGTTGACGTTAGCCTGAGGTCATGGACGCGGATCAAATCCGGGGGTGCCGGAATCTTCGGGGTGTTGGGCCAGATGTTTCCGCTTGATCCGCTCGGAGGTGTCGCGCGAGCCATCATGGCTCCAGCCCGGGGGGGCGAGTGCATACATCAACCGCTCGCGCCATGTCAGGTCCGGACGGGTGATATCGCGAAAAATGCCGATCCATTCGTGAAAGGCGACGCGGATCGGGTTGAACGTGCCAAGGTTATGGACAAGGCCGTAGTCCACCTTTTCGCTGTCCAGTTCGGGCACGAAGGTGCCGAACATCCTGTCCCATACGATAAAGACCCCGGCATAATTGGCATCCAGATAACGCGGATTTCGGCCATGATGCACCCGGTGATGCGACGGCGTGTTCATCACGGCCTCAAACCAGCGGGGCAATTTGCCGATTGCCTCGGTATGAATCCAGAACTGATAGATCAGGTTCAGCCCACCGCAGAAAAGCACCATAGCCGGGTGAAACCCCAGCAGGATCAGCGGGGCGCGGACGATCATCATGAAGGTGAACGTACCGGTCCAGGTCTGTCGCAGGGCAGTTGTAAGGTTGTAGTGCTGGCTGGAATGGTGATTGACGTGGCTGGCCCAGACCCAGCGGATGCGATGGCCAAAGCGGTGCACCCAGTAATAGCGTAGATCATCCAGCACAAAACACAGGGCAACCACCCAGGTGGACGTGCCCAGATCCAGCGGCGTGATCGCCCAGAGGGCCATGAAGAAGCTATAGGCGACAAAGCCCAGAAGGATTGTGGAAGTCACATTGCCTGCCCCCATCAGCAGCGAGGTCAGGGCATCGCGCGTTTCGTACCGGCCGCCGCGGCCTTTGATCACGATCCACAACAGTTCGGCCAGGATGGCAGCGATGAAAAACGGCACCGCCCAGTGGGTCACTTCGGGGTAGGTCAGCATGTCGGTCATGCGGTATCCTTTAGCAGGGTTGGCCATTTGTCGGCCTCGTCCGCATCCAGTGTCAGGTTGATGTGTGGCGCGGTGTAGTCGGGCAAGTCGATGCGCAGGCCACGGGCGGTGCGGGTGATGTGGGCCCCGGCGAGATACCGCGCGGTGGTATCGGCACCCATGTGCCAGACGATTCCGGTGCCGCGCGCGGTTTCGATGAGTGCGGCGTGGTGATCATGGCTGAGGATGACGCGGGTGGCGGTATCGTCAGGAAACTCACGGGCCCAGGCAGCGCGGGCGTCAGCGTCACCGGTCAGCGTAGCGGGGTGCGACAGACCCAGAAGGTGCAAAAGCAGCACAAGCCCGGCGATGCCGATCACGACCATGGGTAACAGGATGCTGAGTGGCACGATTTCCCCTTTCACGCGCAATTAAGCGCAATCGGCGGGGGGATTGTCAAAGGGGGCGTTGCGTCACAACCGGGGTTTTAAGCCGCGCCTCGCGCCAAGCCAAAAGGCCCGCGCCTGCCAGAATGATGCTGGCCCCAAGCACCGAGGTGGCATCGGGACGCACGTCAAAAATCAGTGCGTCGTAAAGCGCGGCAAAAACCAGAGCGGCGTAAAAGAAGGGCGCGACAAAGCTGGCATCGGCGCGGGCCATGGCGTTGACAAAGCAGGTCTGCGCCAGCGCCATCAGAACGCCAATTCCGATCAGCGCCGCCCATTGTGCCAGCGTGGGCGCGATCCAGACCGGGATCATTGCCAAAGAGGCGATGACCACACCGATGGCGTTGTTGACCAGCAGGATCTGAAAAGGCCCTTCGCGTCCTGAAAGCCGTTTGATGAAAATCAACTCGGTTCCCAACAACAGGGCCGAGCCAAGCGCCAGCATTGCCCCGAAGGCGATGGTGCCCCCGCCCGGGCGGGTAAGGATGGCCGCGCCGACAAGGGCAATGATGGCCGCAGACCAGCGCACGGGCCCTACTTTTTCACCCAGCAGGGGAATGGCCAGCATCATGCCGAAAACCGGATTGAGAAAACTGATGGCGGTGGCATCCGACAGCGGAATGAAGCTGGCGGCGGCAAACATGCAGGTGACCCCGCCCCAGCCCAGGGCCGAACGTGCGGTGTGTAGTTTCAGATCGGGTCGGCTGAAGCCCGGGCGCATGATCAGCGCGGCCATGCCAATGGCGAGAAAAGCAAAGATGAACCTGCCCTGACTGATCTGCAGGGGATGCAGCGCGGGGCCAAGAGCGCCTGTGCCAATCGCCTTGGCCAGCAGTGTGGTGCCCGCAGCAAAAGCCGAGGCCGCCAGCGTCAGCAGGGCGGCAAGGCCGGGGTTATGGGCGCGGGGCGTGAACATGCGCCAAGGCTTGATATGCCCAGACGCCGCTTGCAAGCCAGAAACGGTGCTAACCTCATTTTCTTGGGTTGCCAGTTTCAGGGTCGCGGAAACGGTCGCGGCAGGTAGAGCCTGTCGGCCAGCCGGTTCAATTGTGTTTTGAGCAGATATAGCGGGGCAGGGACGTAGTTTTGTTTGAAGGCACTGCCGTTAAAGACCTCGGGCACAGTTTCAAACAGCCGGTCATAGTGCTTGCGTGATCCGTCATGGGCATAGCTGCGATGCAGGTTGATCCAAATCAGCCTGCGAATACGGGTGGCCGGTTCCAGTGTCAGGATTTCGGTGCTGCCGATATCGACCCGTTCAAGCGAGCGGATCTGTGTCAAAGGCTCCAGGTCCTGTACAAGGGTCTTGCCGATATCCAGAAACTCGAGGTTATCGTTCCCGACGAGCGGCGCAAGATCGTGAACTCGGGTATTTCTTAGGCTAAGATATTTAAGTTGGGGCAGTTGCGAGATTTTGCCCAAAGATGAAATTTCAGTTTCTGCCAGGTTCAGGTGCCACAGGTCGGGAAGTTGCCCGATCTCATCTGGCAATTGGCGCAGGCGGGGCAAGTCGCTGAAATCAAGCACGGTTTTTCCAGCCGCAATGGTGGCCTTTATGCGTTGGCTTGCCTCTTCAAAGTCCTTTTGCGCCTGCTGACGCGCCTGAAAATTCCTGGGCAGAATGGCTACGGCAGCGAGCAAAGCCAGAACCACAACGAAAAGAAACAGTTTGCGCATGTAATCCTCTATGCGGTTGAAACCTGCTGCATTGCTGGTTTCGCTACCCTCTGCTGGCCAGATTGATGGCAAAAAATGATGAAGTCCATTCCCCGCACCAAATGATCCGGGCACCGGCGGCAGGATTTAACATTTACGTGTCCGAAATGCCAAAAGCGACAGCGTGTCGTTTGGAGCCATGAAACGCTGCAAATCCTGTGTCAAGGCAGAGCTTTAGAGTGCGATAGGTTTGCATGCATCAGCGCCGAATTCCAGAATGGCTTCGCCATGCGCCTGCGCCCAGTGTGCGGGGGTTTGCCGTGCTTGCCGGAACCGAGGCAATCGCACGCGGCATCCTGATTTCGGTCTTTCCGCTGGAGATGTATAACGTCCTGCAGGATGCCAGCCTGGTGTCCGAGGCGTATTTTGCAGTGGGCTTGCTGTCGCTGATCGCGGGGCTGATGGTGCCCTTTCTGGGCCGGTTTGTGCCCCGGCGCTGGATCTATTCGGCAGGCGCCCTGATGTTTGCTTTTGGCGCGTTGCTGGCGCTTGAGGGCAGTGCGGCGGCGACTGTCACGGCGTTGATCATGATCACGGTGGCGACGGTTACCACCTTCGTCTGTTTTAACGCCTATGTGCTGGATTACATCGCCAAAACCCAGTTGGGCCAATGCGAAACCTCGCGCATGTTCTATAGCGCGCTGGGCTGGACGGTGGGCCCGGCACTGGGGGTTTTTCTGCTGGGCGTCTGGCGGCCGCTGCCGTTTCTGATTGCCGCCGTGGCAGCGGGAATCATGCTGGCCGTGTTTTTATATATGCGGCTGGGCAACGGCCGATTGATTACCAAAGCCCACCTTGCCCCGACAAACCCCTTGTCCTACATGCCCCGGTTTTTTGCTCAACCCCGGCTGGTCGCCGGATGGCTTTTTGCGGTGATCCGGTCATGTGGTTGGTGGATATACATCGTTTATCTGCCGATTTTCGCGGTCGAGCAGGGGTTGGGGGATCAGTTGGGCGGGACGGCCCTGTCGATCAGCAACGGCATGCTTTTCCTGACACCATTCATGCTGCGCTGGATGCAGCGAACATCGATCCGCTATGCGGTGCGTGTCGGGTTTTTGGTGTCTGGCGCGTTGTTTCTGGGGGGGAGTCTTATGGTGGACCTGCCCTGGATTACGGTGCTGTGTCTGGTGATGGCGTCGTTTTTCCTGATCCTGCTGGATGTTTCGGCGGGCCTGCCGTTTCTGCTGGCGGTCAAACCGTCCGAGCGCACCGAGATGTCGGCGATTTATGCCAGCTACCGCGATGTATCGGGAATTGTCACGCCGGGGGCGGCGTGGATGGTATTGCTTGTGGCGCCGCTGGCCGGTGTATTTGCGCTTGGCGGTGCGGGGCTGTGGGCCGCATATACGCTGGCCCGGGTGCTGCACCCGAGGTTGGGGAAAGACCGTGGTCAGCTTGCCCCGGTATCGCACGAATTTGACAATGCCGCGCCGCTTGAGACAGCGTAAGACGGGCGCGGATGCATTTTTGGGCTTCACGTAGGCCTTACAAGCGGCTATGCCGACGCCATGATCAAAAGCGCTACATATACTGCTGACCGACGCCGACGCCTTCGCGCCTGACGTCCCGCCCGTTTGATCCCGGCGTTTGAAACGCCAAAACTCTCTTCACATGATTGATCCCGCCCTTGTTGACTTGATCGGAGCATTCCGGCACTCAAAGGGCTTCTTGAACAAAGGATACCACTGATGATCCCGTCCGTCTTGCCGACCTATAACCGCGCGCCGATGACATTTGTCAAAGGCGAGGGCAGCTGGCTGATCGAGGCTGACGGTCGCCGATTTCTGGATCTGGGTGCGGGGATTGCGGTGAACGCTTTGGGCCATGCCAACCCGGCCCTGGTAGCAGCGCTGACGGATCAGGCAGGCAAGCTGTGGCATACCTCGAACCTGTACCAAATCCCGCAGCAGCAGGCGCTGGCCGACAAGCTGGTCGCGGCCACCTTTGCAGACACTGTCTTTTTCACCAACTCGGGCACCGAGGCCTGCGAGCTGGCGGTCAAGATGGTCCGCAAGCATTTCCATGACGCAGGTCAGACGGACCGGACCGATATCATTGCTTTTGAGGGGTCTTTTCATGGCCGGTCGGCGGCAGGGATTGCCGCTGCCGGATCCGAAAAAATGACCAAGGGATTTGGGCCTTTGCTGCCCGGTTTCAAACATGTGGCCTGGGCCGATCACGAAGGGCTGAGGGCGGCGATTGACGAAAATACCGCTGCCATCCTGATTGAACCGGTGCAGGGCGAGGGCGGTATTCGCCCGCTGCCTGATCAATGCCTGAAAGGCCTGCGCGATCTGTGTGACGAACATGGCATGCTGCTGATCCTGGACGAGGTCCAATGCGGCGTGGGCCGGACCGGTAAATTGTTTGCGCATGAATGGGCCGGGATTGAGCCCGATATCATGATGGTGGCCAAGGGCATCGGCGGTGGCTTTCCTCTGGGGGCGGTTCTGGCGACGGAAAATGCGGCATCGGCCATGGTGGCTGGTACCCATGGCAGCACCTATGGTGGCAATCCGCTGGCCTGTGCCGTGGGCTGTGCGGTGATGGATATTGTGGCCGAGCCTGCGTTCCTGGCGGACGTAAACCGCAAGGCAGGGCTTTTTCGGCAAAAGCTTGAGGGGCTGGTGGCCAGCCATCCTTCGGTCTTTGAAGGGGTGCGCGGCGCGGGCCTGATGCTGGGGCTGCAATGCAAGGCGCTGAATGCGGATGTGGTGAGTGCCGGTTATGACGCGCTGGTGGCCACGGTGCCAGCGGCCGACAATGTGGTGCGCCTGCTGCCGCCGCTGAACATCACCGACGACGAAATTGCCGAGGCTGTCACCCGTCTGGAGGCTGCCGCGACGCAACTTGAGCGCGCTGCAGAGTCGGCCCGGACCTGAACCTTATTACCTGACAAATTACAAAGCGATATGACATGACCCATTTTCTGGACATCCACAAAACCGACCCTGCCGATCTGCGCGGGATCATCGACAATGCGCTGACGATGAAAACCGCCCGTATGGGCCGTCCACGCGGGACACCGGATGACGATCAGCCCCTGGCGGGGCACATGGTGGCGCTGATATTTGAAAAACCGTCGACCCGGACGCGCGTGTCATTTGATGTGGGCGTGCGCCAGATGGGCGGGCAGACGATGGTGCTGTCTGGCGCCGATATGCAACTGGGCCATGGTGAGAGCATCGCCGACACCGCCCGGGTGCTAAGCCGCTACGTCGATCTGATCATGATCCGGACGTTTGACGAAGGTGTGCTGCTGGATATGGCAGAATATGCCGATGTACCGGTGATCAACGGGCTGACCGACCGTACCCATCCCTGTCAGATCATGGCCGATGTGATGACCTATGAAGAACATCGCGGCCCGATCAAAGGCAAAAAGGTGGTCTGGTCCGGGGATGGCAACAATGTCTGCGCCTCTTTTCTGCATGCGGCGGCACAATTCGGGTTTGACCTGACATTTACCGGCCCGATGCAACTGGACCCGGAACCCGAATTCATCGGCTTGGCGCGCAAGGCCGGCAGCACGGTCACGATCGAGCGCGACCCGATGAAAGCCGTTGAAGGCGCCGATCTGGTTGTCACCGACACATGGGTGTCGATGCATGACAGCCAGTCCACCAAGGAACGTCGCCATAATATGCTGCGCGGCTATCAGGTGAACGAACGGCTGATGGCAGGGGCCAAGCCTGACGCGCTGTTCATGCACTGCCTGCCTGCCCACCGCGAGGAAGAGGCGACATCGGCGGTCATGGATGGCCCCAATTCTGTGATCTTTGACGAGGCAGAAAATCGGTTGCATGCGCAAAAGGCAGTCATGCGCTGGTGCCTGGGGGTATAGAGCCGACAAGACCATACTCTGAATTGAGCGCCGATTTCATTGAACTCAGCGCCCTGACGCAGACAGTCTAATCCCGTCGGCCAAACCGCTGAGGGGCAAAATTGGTGATGTCGCATAGGGATGGCTGACCCCTGGCCAGATCCGTCACGATTCTGCCGGTCACGCCCCCCAGTGTCAGCCCGATATGCTGATGCCCAAAGGCAAGGATAATGCGGTCTGAGGCGGGTGAGTACCCGATCACCGGAAGCGCATCCGGCATCGTTGGGCGATGCCCCAGCCATGTGTCTTCGGGCGGGCCAAGCGGGCCGAACATTTCGTGCGATTTACGTTGCAGGTAGTTGGTGCACCTGGTGTTGAACGCGGCGTCGATGGCGTTGATTTCCACCGTGCCCGCGATGCGCAGCCCATGCGCCATGGGCGTTGCGTAAAAGCCCGCCTCGGCCCATCCAACGGGGCGCGATACCAGCCCGCCGTGATTGCGATAGAGGATATGATAGCCCCGCTCGGTTCCCAGAGGCAGGCGTTCTGCGCCGCTTCCGCTGATCTGGCAGGACCGGGCGCCAGCACACAACGCCAGTCGGCCCGCGCGGATCTGGGTGCCGTCGCTCATGTAGGCCGTCACGCCTGTGTCATCAGGCCGGCACCGGATAACACTGTGGGGCAGGTAGGTTCCGCCAAGCGCCTGAAAGCGTTTTTGCATCCGTGTAACCAGTTCCTGGGGGTTGGTTACATGCCGCGCGCCCTTGAAATGCAGGCCACGGTGTACAGGCAGTTGCAGGTCTGGTTCCAGCTGACGGACCTCATCGGGTGACAGCTCGTTGAAGTCAACGCCTTGTGCGCGTCTCATGGCGTTGCTTTCCAGCGCACCCTCGTAGCCAGACCGACTGGACCAGACATAAAGACAGTCATTGCTGACCATCAGATCTTCGGCGCGGGCTTCGGTAATCAGTGGGTTCAGCCCGGCATCCGCCTGGGCCAGGATCTGCCCAAGCGTCTGGCTGATGTGGCGCACATTGGCCGTGCGGCAATTCTTCAGGAATGACACCATCCAGCGCGGGTTTTTCAACCCGTGCCAGAGGTTGAAACTCAGCGGGCTTTCCCGGCTGGTCAGGAGATGCGGCAGCGACGTAAAAACTGACGGGCTGTTGACCGGGATGCAGGCATAGGTGGCGATGGTACAGGCCGAGCCATAGGTCGTGCCCGATCCCGGGGGGTTGGGGTCGCATATCAGGGTCTTCAACCCTTCCTTTTGCGCCCAAAGCGCGGCGGACATGCCGACAATGCCGGCCCCCACAACGATCAATTCAAAGTCATTTTGTGCCATTATCTTACCGTATAGGGATATCACCCACGCGGGCGCAGGTTTTGCGGGTCATGGGGGCTGTCTGCAATGACGATGGCATTGTACCGCGTATCAAGGATTTCAACACTCAGCTTTGTCCCTTCGGCGGCAAATTCCCGCGGAACGATGGCCATCGCCAGATGCTTGCCCAGATAGTGACCATAGGCCCCCGAAGTGGTCAGGGCGATCACCTTGTCGCCGGCGCGCACCGCCTGATTCATCGCAGGTTCGACATCGGCGTCACCCACCAGCACCTCCAGCGTGATCAGTTGCACCTGCTCTTTGCCGGCATGCGCGGCAACGCCCCTTGCCCCGATGTAATCGGTTTTATCCGTGCCGATGAAACGCTCAAGACCAACTTCGGCCAGCGTGTTTTGCGTGGTCAGTTCCTGTGTGACAGCGCGATAGGATTTCTCAATCCGCAAACTGTCCAGCGCGCGAAAGCCGACATGGCGCAGGCCCAGATCGGCCCCGGCCTTTTCCAGCTGATCCAGGATGTGATGCTGAAAAGCGATCGGGTGATGAAGTTCCCACCCCAGTTCGCCACAGTAATTTACCCGCATCACGCGCACACCGGTGGCCCAGCCCACCTCGTGTTCCTGCACGTCGAACCATTTGAAGCTGTCATTTTCCAGCGACCCGTCAACGATTTGCGATAACAGTTCGCGCGATTTGGGTCCGGCCACGGTGAAACAACCCCAACCCATGCTGACATTGGTGATGGTGGCGTTGTCATCCGGTGTCAGGCGGCTGCGCAACACATGCTCGTCGTGCACTTCGGAAAAGGCCGGGCCGCAGAGATAGAAACGATCCTCGGCCAGCCGCGCCACGGTGTATTCTGCACAAAACCGGCCGTTTTGATCAAGCGCATGCGCCAGCGTCACGCGGCCATCGCGTTTGGGCATGGTATTGGCCAGGGCGTGTTCCAGAAACGCCAGCGCGCCGGGGCCGGTGACCTCCCATTTGGCAAAGCTGGTAAAGTCGATCAGGCCCACGCCCTGCCGGATGGCGCGGCATTCTTCGCCGATCACCTCGAACGCATTCGAGCGGCGGAAGGTCGGCGTTTCAGGTGTGCGCGACCCGTCGGCGTCAAACCACCGGGCGCGTTCCCACCCACCGGCCACGCCCCAGACCGCACCTGCACGGGTCAGCCGGTCATGGCAGGGGCTGGTTTTGCCGGGCCGCGCGGCAGGCATTTCCAGATTTGGATAGTGGATGTCGAAAATATGGCCGTAGGTCTCTTCATTTTTTACCTTGGTGTGGATTTTTCCGGCGTGGGTATTGAACCGGCGCGGGTCAACCGACCACATGTCAATCGTTGGCGCCCCTTCGGTGATCCATTCAGCCAGATACCGGCCGTTGCCGCCCGCAAACATGATGCCCGAGACAAACCCTTCGGCCAGCCAGAAATTCTGCAGCCCCGGTGCCGGGCCGACAAGCGGATTGGCGTCAGGGGTGTGGGCGATGGGGCCATTCACAACGGTCTTGATGCCCGCATCACCAAACGACGCGACCCGTTCCATCGTGCCTTCAAGAAAGGGCTCAAGTATATCGTAATCAGGCGTTAGAAGTTCGGCGCCAAATCCGGGTGGCACGCCATTGACCGCCCAGCTTGCGGGGTTCGGCTCATAGGGTCCAAGGATCAGCCCGTCATTTTCCTGACGCAGGTAGAACCGGGTGCGGTCATCGCGCAGTACCGGCATTTCTGGAAGGCCGGCTTTGTTGTGGGCCTCGAATTCGGCAATGGTCTCGGTCACGACATATTGGTGCAGGACCGGGATTGATGGCACGTTCAATCCGACCATCGCGCCGGTCTGACGGGCATAGTTCCCGGTGGCGCAAACAACGTGCTCGGCCAGAATTTCGCCCGTGTTGGTTGCAAGCAGCCATTCGCCTGAGGCGGTCTGGTGTATTGCTGAAACTTCGGTGTTCAGGTGAATTTTTGCACCCATCTTTCGCGCGGCCAGGGCCATGGCCTGCGTCAGGTCGGCGGGCGCGATGTGGCCGTCGTCTGGATGGTAGAGCGCGGCAATGATGTCGTCCAGATTTGCAAGCGGCCAGAGTTTACGGGCCTCGTCGCGTGAAATGATATCGCATTCGATGCCAAAAGCACGGGCATAGCTCAGATAAGCGCGATACTCATCCAGCCGATCCTTGGATGACGCCAGCCGCAACTGGCCACATTGGTGAAAGCCCACAGGTTGACCGGTTTCGGCCTCAAGCTGGCTGTATAGCGCAATCGAGTGACGATTGATCTGGCTCATCGTCTGATTGGGGAAATAAAGCGCCAGCAGACCAGCCGCATGCCAGGTGGAACCAGCGGTCAGTTGCGTACGCTCCAGCAGGCAGCAATCTGTCCAGCCAAGCCTGGACAGATGGTAGAGCACGCTGACCCCGGCGACGCCCCCGCCGATGACCGCAACGCGAACCTGTTTTGTCATGGGCCTGTTTCCTACTGCCAGAGGCAACCACGCAGCTTCCTGCCTTGTTGCAGAAGACATGCTAGGGCGTTCTATACCGCGCGGCAAAGCCTTGTGACCTGCGAAAACCGCCACTTGCCGGAAAAATTTTGCCATAGCGCGTTTACCCTGACATGCGCCCCACAGATTTTTAACCTGTTGGTTCTGTCGTGCTTGCGCCGCGCAGTGCAAGACGCGCCCAATTTCAGCAGTTTGCCGGGTCCGAGGCGAAATCAGCCAGTATGCGAGGTCATGGAAACAGACTGCTTACAGGCATCTGAACATCTGCCGGTGGGGACACAACCGGGTGACACAGGGCGGCGTCCTCTTGCAAATCCCGGCCCAAACCGTAGCCTGACCCAAAATAACAAGTGTCAGGGACATAGGATGTCAAAATCACAGATCGGTGTTTACGGGTTGGGTACCATGGGCAGCGCACTGGCGCTGAACATGGCTGACCACGGCTTTGACGTCGCCGTCACCAACCGAGAGACCGACTGGATCGCCGGTTTCATGGCGGAAGCGGGTGATTTGGCTGGCAAGTTGCACCCCTATGACAAGCTGAAAGACTTTGTGGCCGGGTTGGCCACGCCGCGGATCATTTTGTTCATGATCCCGTCGGGCAAGCCAATGGATATGATGATCGAGTCCATCGCGCCGCTGCTGGAGGCCGGGGATACGATCATTGACGGCGGCAACGCCGATTTTCATGCCACGCGGCGCCGGGCGCAGACCTTGCAGGCGCAGGATCTGCATTTTGTCGGCATGGGCGTTTCGGGGGGCGAAAAGGGCGCGCGCTTTGGCCCGTCGATGATGGTGGGGGGCACGGCGCATAGCTGGCAACAGTTGCGACCCATTCTGCGCAGGATAGCCGCCAGATTTGAGGGCGATCCCTGCGTCGACCACCTGGGCCCGGATGGGGCGGGGCATTTCGTCAAGACCGTTCATAACGGGATCGAATATGCCGATATGCAGGTAATTGCCGAGGTTTACGGGCTGTTGCGCAATGGTGCGGCCTGGACGCCTGCGCAGATCGGCGAGATGTTCGAGCGTTGGGATAGAGGCCCGCTGAAATCCTATCTGGTCGAGATCACCGGCAAGGCACTGCAATATGACGATCCGGTTACCGGTCACCCGATGGTGGACGTGATCAAGGATGCCGCCGGCCAAAAAGGCACCGGCCGCTGGACTGTCGTCGAGGCAGTGCGCATGGGTCAATCGGCCAATATGATCGAGGCCGCAGTTGGTGCGCGCAGCTGGTCTTCGGAAAAGGACACGCGTCAGCAGGCACAGGCCATTCTGGGCGGCGCTCGCAGCGCGATTGACGCCGATGCCGATACCCTGGCCGAGGCGTTTCTGGCCTCGCGTGTCTTATGTTATGCGCAGGGGTTCCGCATCCTGGCAGCCGCGTCGGTTGAATATGACTGGACGCTGGATTTTGCCCGCATTGCCGAGATCTGGCGCGCGGGCTGCATCATCCGTTCGGCCCTTCTGGATGATATATCCGAGGCGTTCCGGGGTGATCTGCCCGCCGGGCAACTGATCCTGGCCCCAAAATTTGCCGAGATGCTGGCGCGCACAGTTCCGGCGTTGCGACAAGTGGTGGCCAGTGCGGTGCACGGGGGCCATGCGGTACCTGCGATGTCGGCGGCACTGGCGTGGTACGACACCATGCGGCAGGGTTTTGGCACGGCCAACATCATTCAGGCGCAGCGTGATTTCTTTGGCCATCACGGCTTTGAACGGCTGGGGGAAGAGGGCAAGCATCACGGGCCGTGGTGGGACTAAGGTCAGCCCGAGCAGCACGCTTAAATCAACGGATCACGTTCATCTTGAGTTTGATCTTGCGCCGGGCTTCTTGTGGCAGGTGCCGGTTGAGAAAGCGGTTGGCCAGCCCGAAGATGCTGAGGACGACAAGCGTCAGCAGGATGAAGTACATCGCCAGTATCGGATAGGGCACAAACGGGTTGAACGTCTTGTCGGCAAAGTAATTGGCATAATACAGCGCGTCCCCCTTTTGCTGCCAGGCCGGAAAGCCCGAGAAGAACACCAGTGCTGTAGCGTGAAACAGAAAGATCGCCTCGTTCGTGTAGGCGGGCCAGGCCAGACGCAGCATTGTGGGCCAGATGATTTTCTTGAAGCGCGGCCAGCCGGAAAAGCCGTAAGCGTCGGCAGATTCCACATCCCCCTTGGGGATCGAGCGCAGCGCGCCAAAGAAAATCTCGGCGGAATAGGCCGAGGTGTTCAGGAACAGCACCACAAGTGCCCCCAGCCAGGCGGCGGTGAAGGGGGTGAAAATCGGGAAGACCTGTTTCAGGCTGAGAAACAGGAAGTAGCCAAAAAAGAACTGCACGAACAGAGGCGAGCCGCGGAAGATGAAGATGAACCATTCCGCCGGTTTGCGCAGCCACGGGCTGCGCGCGCTCTTGGCCATGGCCAGGGCGTTGGCAAAAAAGAACCCGCTGATAAGGGCGAAGGCGCCGAAATAGATATTCCAGATCATACCCGAGCCGATCAGGGTAAACTGCTGGCAGAGGGTGAAATCCTCACGCGGGAGCAGGCGTTCGCCGATGCCGACAGCCCGCAGGCCGTAATCCTGAATGGTCATCCAACAGCTCATGCCGGGGCCTTTCGTTGGGCTTCGCCACCGGTGGTGGCCTGACCTTTGGTGAGGCGTTTCATCACCCGTTCAAGAAAGATTTCCGAGATCCGGGTGAAGCACAGGTAAAAAACCAGCAGGGCAAAGAAATACCACATGCGCCAGTCGCCATGGGGGTATTCTGTGAATTTCGAGGTTTTCGAGCCACCCATTTCACGGGCCCAATAGACAATATCCTCGACCCCAAGCAGGAACAGCAGCGGCGTGGCCTTGATCAGCACCATCCACAGGTTGCCAAGGCCGGGCAGGGCATAGACCCACATCTGCGGCACCAGAATACGGCGGAAGGCCTGGCGGCGGGTCATGCCATAGGCCTCGGCGGTTTCCATCTGGGCGCGGGGCACGGCACGCATGGCGCCGAACATGACGTTGGCGGCAAAGGCACCAAACACGATGGCGAAGGTAAACACCGCAAGGGTAAAGCCATAGGTTTCGTGAACCCATTGCGGGGCGCTGCCTAGCGGCATTTTGGCGGCCTGACAGACCACGAAATCATTGCCCTGACGCACTGGTTCGGTCCATTCCGGACACAGAATCTTGTGGCGGGTCCATTCGATCATCTGATCCAGAGCAATGACGAAGAACAGGAAAAACGCAATGTCAGGCACGCCGCGCACCAGCGCGATGTAGGTCTTGCCGAACCATCGCAGTGGCAGAATATGCGAACGCGCCGCAGAGGCGCCAAAGAAACCGAAAAGCAGTGCCACAGGCGCGGTGATCGCCAGCAGCAAAAGCACCGTGCCGAAGGAAAAATAGAACGCCATGTGCTTGCCTGTGGTCAGGTAGCAGCTAAGCCAGGTCAGGCCGGATAGCGCATTGGGATCGGTGCAATATGAAAACATGTTTGAAATTGGCGGGGCCCAGAATGGCCCCGCCGATCCTTTTCAGATCAGAATTTGACGCCGATTTCCCACTTTTCGATCATCGCGTTTAGCGAACCGTCGTCTTTCATTGACTGGATAGCGGCATCAAGTGTCGCCTTCAGCTCGCCATCGCTTTCGCGGATACCAAGACCTACACCGCCGCCGATCAGCTCTTCTTGCTCCAGCAGAACCAGGCCGTCGTCTTCGTCGGCGACCGGGCCAAGATAGGCCTTGTCGGCCAGAACCGCGTCAGCTTCGCCGTTGCGGACCGCTGCAATGGTTTCCTCGGGCGTGGCAAACTCAACCAGCGTGGCGCCTGTTGAGGCGACAAAGCTGGCCTGAATGGTGCCGGTCTGGGCTGCGATCACGCCATTTTTAATGTCGACATCAGCCGAGGCTGCCAGATAGCCTGACGGATCAGGTTGGGTGTAATTTTGTGTAAAATCAATGACTTCATCGCGTTCGTCGGTGATCGACATGCCCGCAATGATGACATCATAGTTGCCCGACACCAGGTTCGGAATGATGCTGTCCCAGTCGTTGGTGACCCATTCGCAGGTCAATTTGGCACGTTTGCACAGCTCGTCGCCCAGCTCGCGCTCGAACCCGTCCACTTCGCCGCTGTCGTTGATGAAGTTATACGGAGGGTAGGCGCCTTCGGTGCCCAGACGTGTGGTTTCGGCCATGGCAAAGCTGGCGCTGAGCGCAAGGGCGGCCGTTGTGAGTAGCAGTTTGTTCATGAGTGTTCTCCCGTAGTTTGGTTTTTTATCAAGCGGCCATGGTTGAGCTGAGGAATTGCTGCAACCGCTCGGATTTGGGCGCGCCAAAGAGATCTTTGGGCGCGCCTTGTTCCTCGATCAGCCCCTGATGCAGGAACACAACGTGGTCCGAGACATCAGCAGCCATTTTCATGTCATGGGTGACGATCATCATGGTCCGGCCTTCAGAGGCCAGATCCTTGATCACCCTGACAACTTCCTGTTCCAGTTCGGGGTCAAGGGCGCTGGTGGGTTCGTCAAACAACAGCGCCTCGGGCTCCATTGCCAGGGCGCGGGCAATCGCGGCGCGCTGTTGCTGGCCGCCCGAAAGCTGCGCGGGATAGACATCGCATTTGTCGCCGATGCCGACCTTATCAAGGTATTTGCGCGCAGCGGCCTCGGCCTCGTCCCGGTCACGACCCAGCACGGTAACGGGGGCTTCCATTACGTTTTGCAGGATCGACATATGGGCCCAGAGGTTGAACTGCTGGAAAACCATGGAAAGGTTTGTGCGGATGCGCAGCACCTGTTTGGGGTCGCCCGGATGACGATTGAGACCGCTACCTTTCCAGATCACCGGCTCGCCCTTGAACAGGATATCGCCCTTCTGACTGTCTTCCAGAAGGTTGGCGCAGCGTAGAATGGTGGATTTGCCCGAACCCGATGAGCCGATCAGCGAAACCACATCGCCGCGATGAGCCGTAATGTCGACGCCCTTGATGACTTCGAGTGCGCCATAGGCTTTGTGAAGATTGCGGATTTCGATGACAGGTGTTTCGTCGGGCAAAGCAGCGTCCGTTATGTTGACAAAGGGGTTCCGTCAGACAATAGGGCCGAAAAAATGGCGCAATGCAACTTGCAATACGGCGGATTGGAAGAGTTTTCGGCCGAATTGACGCCGGGTAAGTCCGTTCCGGAGGTCAGGCGCCGGGTGGTGGGGTCGGATTCGGGATGGCCAGATACTCTTGGGGGTCAATGCGAATAAGCCCCTTCAACCCAAGGGTTTTGCGATCTTGCGTAGACAGTTTGGCGATGGCCGGTTCGATTGCGCTGTAAAGCGCCCCGGCATCTTGCCCCTTGGCGGTAATATAGGGCAAAACCGGTGTGGGATCGGTTTGCGTCAGGACCCTGAGCGTTCTGGCAAAGCTGTCGTGGCGGCAAATAAGTTTCCATGTCAGCGCATCAATGCCGGCGATGTCCGCGCGGCCCTCGGCCACAGCCATCGCAGATAAGCGGTGTCCGCCGGTCTGAAGCGGGTTGCTGAAGGCAAAGCCATGGTGCGCGGCAAAATTCTGCGGCGCGGCCCAGCCGCTTTGCGACAGTGCTTCGTTATAGGCAAACCGGGCGTCCGCAAAATCGCGTGGATCACTGCGCGGATCGTCGGCGCGGGCCACAAGCACGCTGAAGTAATGCCCCGGCGGACAGTCGAGGTCATAAACCGGCGTGCCCACCAGCGTGGCCTTGCCGTGCAGACGCGCACGGTAGGGATAGCCGCAGGTCTGCGACAACAGCAGATCGGGGCTAAGCCAGTGATCCCAGACATCGCCTTTGCGGGTCAGCGTCTGGGGGCCGTATCCCAGGTTCGTGCGGATGCCCTGCCAGAGCCGGTCGTTGGCTGCTGCCGTTTCGGTGCGATCATACATGGGCAGGCTGGCGATCATCCGGTAGGTATTACCCTTTGACGGGCGCGGGCGCTGTCCATGTCGCTGACCCCCAAAAGGCTGCTGACCAGACGCAAAAGCGCGTCTTCTTCGGCCTGGCGCACGCCATCGGCCAGGGCCACTTGCCACAGGGCCTCTACCACACCGACGCGGTCCTCATAGGCGACCGCGTCTTTTATCGCGCGGGTGAAACGGACGGTGTCAGGGGCTTCGGATTCAAGCTGCTCGGCGCGGGTGCGCAAGTTTTCGGCATCGGCATGAGACAGGCCAAAGCGCGTTTCGGCAATGGAATTGATGCGCATGATCTCGTCCGCGGCGTAATAGCCGTCCGTGCGGGCGACACGGACCAGCAGGGCCGTCAACGCCAGTTGGGCATCGATTTCGGTTAATCGGGCGGGGGTGGGCTGAACCAGCTTTTTCAGGAACTCTGCAAACATGTCCAAGATATAGGCCGCGCAGGCCGACCCGCCAATGCCAAAAGCGTTTCGGCTTATACCTTAGACACTCGCTCACGTCGAAATGCTTTAAAGTGTCAATTGCCCTCGGCGATGGCGCGGGCGGTGGCGCTGTCGGCTTCGGAAAGGCCCATCGCCTCGCGGGCGGTATCCATCACCTGCAACTCTTCTAGCTGGGAATCGCCGTCGGAAAGCACGACCTCCCACAACGCTTCAAGCGCCTCGATACGGGCCTCGAAACTGACGGTTTCGCGGATCAGATGGGCAAAGCGATCGGTGTTCGGGGCCTGTTTTTCAAGCTTTTCGCAGGTGGCGCGCATTTTGGCGGCCTCAATCGGTTTAAGTCCGTAAAGCCGCGCCAGAAGGCGGTCGATCCGGCTGATTTCGGATTGTCGATAATTGTGATCAGATTGCGCGACGCGCACCATCAGGGCCCCAAGCGCCAGCTTTTCATCCGGCTCGGGCAGGGGGATGGGTTTTGGGGCGGAAAACGCGTGAAGAATTCGAGAGAGCATTGCAGTAGCCTAGATTATCCTGGCGCGAGGTTTCAAAGGAAAATATGCGTGCATCAGCTGTCATACCCCCGGATGATCGCCAGATCCCCGGCCGAGACAGGATCGCGAAGCGCTTTGGCAGCTTGGTATTCGGCTGATTCGTAACAGGCCACCGCGTCTTCATAGCTGGGAAATTCGATCACGACGGTACGGGTACGCAGGGCGCCTTCGCGAACCTGCTGTTCGCCACCGCGTATCAGAAACCGGGCGCCATAGCGTGCAAAGGGGGCGGCATTGGCGGCCTTGTATTTTTCGTAGACCTGGGGGTCTTCTACATCCACATGGGCAACCCAGTATCCTTTGGTCACGGGGAATCCTTTCAGTTTCGCAGATAATTTTCGACTTTTATTGTAGGTCAGTCGGCGGATTATTGCCATGGTCATAAACCGGTCACAATTGCTCCGCAATAAACACGCTTTAGGCGAGCAAACAGACCCCAGGGCAAGAACAGGCAAGAGTGGAATCAGGCTATGCAGGACTTTGACAGTTTCGATTGGTCCACAGCGACGGGCGATGCGCAGCTGACAAAAGCGCTTAGCGCAACGGATGTGCAGCTGCGCAAACTTGCGCGAAACTATGACTGGAACCTTGAGCCCGAGAAGGTGCTGGGATGGGTCATGGCAAAGAAGTGCATTGATCTGAGCACAGCGCTGACGGCGTTTCTGAACGGCGGGCCCGAACGGTTCAACTACATGCCCAAGCGTGATGTGCCCGAGGCCTATCGCGGCGCGGCGCGGGTTCTGGATAACATCTGTCTGCGGCTCAACAGCGGCTTTTACCTGGCCTATCCCGAGCGAGAGTCACATGATCACAAGCGCATCGCGAAATGGCTGGCCTACCAGCAAGCCGACCGTGAAGAGAGACGGCGCGGGCGATGGATTCTGGATGAAAATATTCTGGCGACGTTGCTGAACGACACCCTGCGGATTGACCGCGAAGCGGAGCAGGTAACATACAGCCGTAACCCCAGCCTGTTACGCGATATCCTTAGCCCGGCCATCGATCTGGCCACGAAACGCGTGATCGACGATGAGCCTAAACCAGTCGCGACGTCTCAATCGCGGCACGGATGAAATCCGAGAACAGCGGATGCGGCTTGAACGGCTTTGATTTCAGCTCGGGGTGGAATTGTACGCCGATGAACCACGGGTGATCCACCCATTCCACGATCTCGGGCAGGCGGCCGTCCGGGGACATGCCGGAAAATTTCAGGCCGCAACCCTCAAGCGCCTTGCGGTATTTCGTATCCACCTCATAGCGGTGACGATGGCGTTCGTCGATCGCAGTGGTGCCATAGACGCCCGCCACCTTTGACCCTTCGGCCAGCGTGGCGTTGTAGGCCCCCAGCCTCATGGTGCCGCCCTTGTCGTCGGAAACCTTGCGCTTGACCTTTTCATTGCCCTGCACCCATTCCTTGAGGTGATAGACCACCGGTTCAAACCGCTTTTTACCCAACTCGTGATCAAATTCTTCCGATCCTGCATCGGGCAGACCAGCGACGTTGCGCGCGGCCTCGATCACGGCCAGTTGCATGCCCAGACAGATACCAAGGTAGGGAATTTTACGGGTGCGGGCAAACTCGGCTGCCTTGATCTTGCCTTCGGTGCCACGTTCGCCAAAGCCGCCGGGCACCAGAATGGCATGGAAGCCTTCCAGACAAGGGGCCGGGTCTTCGGTGTCGAACACCTCGGCATCGACCCATTCGACATTGACCTTGACGCGGTTGGCCATGCCGCCGTGGCTCAGCGCCTCTTTGATTGATTTATAGGCATCTTCCAGCTGTACGTATTTACCGACAATGGCCACGTTCACCTCACCATCGGTATTGTGGATGCGGTCAGCCACGTCCTGCCAGACGGTGAGGTCAGGCTTGGGCGCCGGCGAGATATCAAACGCATCCAGCACGGCCTGATCCAGCCCCTCGTGGTGGTAGGCCAGCGGCGCCTCGTAGATCGATTTGAGGTCATAGGCGGCGACAACCGCCTCTTTGCGCACGTTGCAGAACAGTGCGATCTTTGCGCGTTCCTTTTCCGGTATCGGATGTTCCGAGCGGCATACAAGAATATCGGGGGCGATTCCGATGGATTGCAGTTCTTTCACCGAGTGTTGGGTCGGTTTGGTTTTCAACTCGCCACTGGCGGCCAGGTAAGGCAGCAGGGTAAGATGCATGAAAATGCACTGCCCGCGTGGTTTGTCGTGGGCAAACTGGCGGATCGCCTCGAAAAACGGCAGGCCTTCGATGTCGCCCACAGTGCCGCCGATTTCGCAGAGCATGAAATCGACCTCGTCATCGCCGATGTCGATGAATTCCTTGATCTCGTTGGTGACATGCGGAACCACCTGAATGGTTTTACCCAGATAATCGCCACGGCGTTCCTTTTCCAGAACGTTGGAATAGATCCGCCCCGAACTGACGGAATCAGTCATGCGGGCGGGAACACCGGTGAATCGTTCGTAATGACCAAGGTCCAGATCGGTTTCGGCGCCATCGTCGGTGACAAACACTTCGCCGTGTTCAAAGGGCGACATCGTGCCGGGATCAACGTTGAGATAAGGATCAAGTTTGCGCAGCCGTACTGAAAAGCCGCGCGCCTGCAAAAGCGCACCCAAAGCCGCCGAGGCCAATCCTTTGCCAAGGGATGAAACGACGCCGCCCGTAATGAAAATATACCGTGCCATACCTGTGGCATCTCCCGTGATTTCTAGCCTGTTTTGCGCCCTGAACAGCCCCAAAAAGACCGCAGTACCACGGGACTCAAGACATAGAGGATTCGCGCCAATAGCGCAAGATGACCGCAACATGCTGTTGCGATCTTTTATTTCGCCGCAATTACTTGTGTTTAGTCGGCGGTCGGCGTCAGGGGGGCCGTATCGTCACCCGAAGGCGGCAACAACTCTTCGCCCAGTGCGGGCAGCTCTTGCGTGGCTTCGGCCGGGGGCGGGGCATCGGTGATGCGGTCCAGAACCGAACTGCCTGCAGCGTTCTTGGCGGCGATGATCGTCAGCGCCATCGAGGTGCTGATAAAGGCAATTGCCAGGATCCAGGTGACCTTGCCCAGGGCCGTCGCGGCCGAGCGTCCCGACATGGCGCCACCGCCCCCGCCGCTGCCCATGCCCAGCCCGCCCCCTTCCGAGCGCTGGATCAGAACAACGCCAATCAGCGCGAGTGCCAGAAGGAGATGGATGGTGAGGACGACGTTTTCCATGTAGCGGCCTGTATAAGAAAGGGTCAGGCGCTATCTAGGCAATTCCGTCCCCGCCCGCAACCCGGCAATGTGGTGTACAGGGGATGTAAGGCGCGCTGCGGGCGATTTGGGATGTCCAACGGGAAGCCGCAGCTTGCATCTGCATGTTCATTATCGGCTTGAGACAGAAATTCAGTGACTGAGGATTTTCGAGAGAAACTCTTGCGCTCGCTCGCTTCGCGGAGACCCGAAAAAATCCTTCGAGGGTGCATCTTCCACGATTTCACCGTGGTCCATGAACACAACCCTGTCTGCGACCTTCCTTGCGAACCCCATCTCATGGGTGACGACCATCATGGTCATGCCTTCCTGGGCCAGTTCGACCATCACATCCAGCACTTCGTTGATCATCTCGGGGTCCAGCGCCGATGTAGGTTCGTCAAAAAGCATTGCCATCGGTTCCATCGCCAGCCCGCGGGCGATCGCCACGCGCTGTTGCTGGCCACCGGATAACTGTGACGGGTATTTGTGGGCATGCTCGGCAAGCCCTACACGGTCCAGTAGCGCCAGCGCTTTGACTTCGGCCTCTTTATTGTTGCGCCCCAAAACCTTGATCTGCCCAAGCTTGATGTTTTCAGTGACATTCATGTGCGGAAACAGCTCGAAGTTCTGAAATACCATGCCGATTTTTGACCGCACCTTGTCCAGATTCGTCTCTCGGGCCGTGATGCTGGTCCCGGCCACGGTGATTTCGCCACTGTTTATAGGTTCAAGGCCGTTTACGGTTTTTATCAGCGTTGATTTGCCCGATCCGGACGGTCCGCAGACCACGATCACTTCGCCTTTGGCGACGCTCAGCGTGCAGTCTTTGAGCACATGAAAACTTTTGCCGTACCATTTATTGACGGATTTCATTTCTATCATGTGGCGATCTTTCTTTGCAGATATCTGACGCCCATAGAGGCAAGAAAACAGAAGGTGAAATAGACAACCGCCACGAAAAGAAACATCTCGACCAGTTTCTGGTCACGGTTGGCGACAATCTCGGCGCTGACAAGGAAGTCGCGAAGGCCCACGACATAAACCAGAGATGTATCCTGAAAAAGGATGATCGCCTGGGTCAGCAGAATAGGGGTCATGGCGCGAAAGGCCTGGGGCAGCACGACACTGCGCATCGCCTGGCCATAGGTCAGCCCAATGGCGCGCGCCGCAGCCAGTTGGCCGGGGCGGACCGAATTGATGCCCGCCCGAATGATTTCAGAATAATAGGCGGCCTCAAACAGGATGAAGGCCACCAGCACCGATGAAAAGGCGCCCACCGGACGACCGACGATCAGGGGCACCAGAAAGAACAACCAGAAGATCACAAGGATCAGTGGCAAGGAGCGGAAGAAGTTGACGTATGCCGACGCCACGTGCTGTAGAACAGGAACTTTGGCGATCCTTAAAAGGGCCAGAAACGTGCCCAGAATAATGCCGCCACCAATCGCCAGGCCAGTCAGCAGGAAGGTCATTTTCATGCCCTCCCAAAGCAATTCCTTGTTGGCAGGTATGATTGAAAAATCAAGATCGAACATCATGCGGCCCCTTTCGAAAAGGTGCCTGGCAAGGCGGTGCGTTTGTCGACCTGGCGCATAACGGCCATGACCGTGAAGGTCACAAGTGAATAAACGACCGTCGCGGCGGTGAAGGCCTCAAAGCCCTGAAACGTATATTCTTCGATCTGGCGTGTCATCGCCGTGAGTTCGACCACACCGATGGTAAGAGCAAGCGAAGATTGCTTGAAGATGGTCAGGAATTCGCTGGTCAGCGGCGGAATGATGATGCGGTAGGCATTGGGCAAAAGGATGTAGCGATAGACCTGGACCTCGGTCAGGCCGATGGCGCGTCCGGCCTGTCGCTGGTCAAAGCCCACGGCATCAATGCCCGAACGCACCTGTTCACATACCCGCGACGCGGTATAAAGGCCGATTGCCACGATGGCGGTTGTCATCGCAGGCGCAGGCATGTCGCGCTTGACCCAGCGGGACCAGTCGTCGGGCAGCAGTTCAGGGAACACGAAATACCAAAGGAAGAGCTGAACAAGCAGGGGGATATTGCGGAAAATCTCGACATATATCGTGCCAATGGCACGCAAAACCGGGCTGGATGAAGAGCGAAAAATTCCCAGCACCGACCCCAGGCTAAAGGCAATGACCCAGGCCAGAAGCGATATCACCAGTGTCCAGCCCAGCCCGGATATGATCCAGCCCAGATAGGGGTCGCGGAACAGAACGCCCCAGTCCCAGTTATAGTTCATCTAATCCCCCGACACTTTTTTGTTTTGGGGCGGAAAAAACTTCCGCCCCAATCTTGGTCGCAAATTCTTTATTCAGGCAGTGCCTGCACTTCGAAGGCTGTACGCAATGTGTCGGACAAAGGCATATTGATCTTGGTTGGGCCCGGTTCAAACCATTTGGCGTATATTTTGGCCATTTCGCCAGAACGCATCAGACCAGCCATCGTGGCACGTCCCAGACGTTCAAAGGTTGAATCGTTTCGCTGTACCATAAGTGCGTAGGGATCAAACGAAAGGTACCGGCCGGTGACGTGATAGGCGGCCGGTTCCGACGACTTCGAAATCAGGCCGTAAAGCAGCACGTCATCCGAACCATAAGCGTCAATCCGATCCGTTTCGAGCGCAAGCCAGCCCTGGCTGTGATCTTTGACGGGGACGATTTTCACATCCAGATTCTCGGCTTCGATAGCGGCCTTGATCGCTTTTTCGTTCGTTGTTCCCGAAGCAAGCCCGATGATCTTTCCTTGCATGTCCTCAAGCTCGGTGATGCCAGAGCTGACCTTTGATGCAAGTTTGGTTCCCGTGATAAAGGTCGTCGGCAGATATTCGACCTGCAACTGGCGGGTCAGGTTGTTGGTGGTCGATCCGCATTCCATGTCAATGGTGCCGTTTGCAATCAAAGGAATGCGGGTCTGGCCTGTGACAGGCACATAATGGACATCAAGGCTATCGACACCCAGCTCCGCGGCAATCGCATCAACGATTTTCAGGCACAGGTCGATAGAATAGCCAATCGGCTCGTTTTCGGCGCCGATATACGAAAACGGGATCGAGGTTTCGCGGTGGCCGATGCTGACGACACCCCGTTCCTGAATGCGCTGTAATGTCGGGCTATCACCCGCATCGGCAAAAGCCGGCGCTGCCATGCTGACCGCCGTGACCGCTGCTGCTGCAATTGTTCGAAAGCTGAATTTCATACTTGTTTTCTCCCTTTATGTTTTTGGCATCCGTCTAATCGAAATGCTATCGTACGGGTCAACAAAGACCCCTGAATTCCTTTTTTGCAAGAAAAGAATGTTGCCGAAGCGCGCAAGCGGCCTTTCCCGGATCATCATCGCCGACCCGATTTTGGCCAATTCAAAGCGGGCTTTTGGTTTGGGCCTGTCATGTCAGAAAGAAACGGGTGTGAACCGGGGAATG
The DNA here is from genome assembly GCF_900172295.1 of Roseovarius litorisediminis. Lineage (GTDB taxonomy): Bacteria > Pseudomonadota > Alphaproteobacteria > Rhodobacterales > Rhodobacteraceae > Roseovarius > Roseovarius litorisediminis. Next base: position 30,733 of record NZ_FWFL01000011.1, on the reverse strand, counting down.
GCCGGTGCTGCAGGTCAAATCAAAGCCGGTAATTTCATTTTATATTGATCAGGGTTGCTGAAACAGGCGCCAGCCCGGCCTTCATACCCTGGAAAACCAGCCCAATTGAAAATGCCATACGTCCAAACGCCAATGGTTCGGGCAGGGTGTGAAGCCTGGAGCGTTGGATTGTCCCGCAGACCGGACATCACCTTATGCCTTAAAGACCTCGTCTACGGGCACCTGCAGGGCGTTGACCAATGTGTTTGTCTGGCTGGCCATGCCGATCACCGACAGCAATTCGCCATACATCTCGGGCGTCAGTCCCTTGGCCCGGGCAGCGGCTGTGTGGGAATGAGCGCAGTATTCGCAGGCATTGGCAGCCGAAACGGCGATATAGATCATTTCCTTGGTCAACGGGTCCAGCGCGCCGGGGGCCATGACCACTTTCAGTCTTTCCCAGGTGGCACGCAGCAGGTCCGGGTCATGCGCCAGCGCGCGCCAGAAGTTGTTGATGAAATCGGTACCGCGCACGGCCCTGATGTCATCAAATACCGCGCGCGCCTCGGCGCTGATGTCGTCATCAGAGATCAGGGGAACGGTGGCCATGGGCGGCTTTCCTTCATGCTGGGGCGTATTGTTGCAGAATGCGCAGCGGTACGATTTCAAGTGCGCGTTCGTGCGTCGCGGTCAGGCGCACCTGTGGTGCACACCCCTCGTCATGGGCCTGCAAAAACCGCGCGGCACACAGGCACCACTGATCGCCGGGTTTCAGCCCGGGAAAGCCAAATTCGGGGTGCGGGGTGCTCAGATCATTGCCGACATATTTCGAATAGGCCAGAAATTCGGCTGTCATCAGGACACAGACGGTATGGCTGCCGCGATCCTCGGTGCAGGTATTGCAATGCCCATCGCGGAAAAACCCGGTGAGTGGATCGCTGGAGCAGGGGTCCAACGGGCCCCCCAGCACATTTACCGCCTCATCTTTGATCATCTTCACTTACCTCCACAAGACACCCATAGCCCAAGGCGCTGCCCCGTTAAAGCGCCGCCGCTATCTGGCGGAACATGGCGATATTGGCGTCCCGTACGCCCGGTTCGCGGAATTTCCGGTCGGCGGCGGTTGAGACGATTACCACGTCACGGGTCTGATCAATATAGATGAACTGTCCGTAAATGCCGTGACCAAAGAACTCGCCGTCATGGCCGTCTTTCGGAATCCACCATTGATAGCCGTATCTGATCTCACCCGGGGCGGTTGGTGCGCTGGCCCGGGTCGAGGCGGCAACCCAGTCAACGGGCACAACCTGTTGTCCGTTGTAACGCCCCATGCGCGCGATCATCAGGCCAAAGCGGGCATAGTCGCGCGTGCTCTGGTTCAGCCCTCCCAGGACAAAGGCCACGCCTTGGCCATCGGTCAGGTAATACGGTTCGGCCTCTTGCCCCAAAGGGGCGATGATCTTTTCCGACAGAAGATCGGGTATGTCCCGCCCGGTGGCGCCGCGCACCACCATTCCCACTATATGCGTGTCGATCGACACATAATGCCATTTCCGGCCCGGTTCGGCATCGCGGGCGGTCAGGCCCGCAGCAAATCCATCCATCGTGCCCCCAAGCGCCAGCACCCGGCCCATGCGGTTGATATCGGAATGATAATCCAGATAATCCTCGTCAAAGGTGACGCCGCTGGTCATCTGCAGTAGGTTTCGGATCGTGGCCCCGTCATAGGCACTGCCGGTCAGTACGGGTGCATATTGCGTCACCTCATCGTCCAGCGATGTAATCTGGCCTTCGGCCACCAATATCCCGAAAAGCGCCGACAGATAGCTTTTCGCAACCGACCAGCTGATCCTGCGATCATCGGCGCCGGTACCCTGGTAATAGCTTTCGTGCACAATCTGCCCCTTTTGCAGCACCAGCAGCGAGGTGACAGTGCGTTCGGTGATCCAGTCAGCCGTGGTTGGGGGCAGGGTGGCGTCCGGCCCTTTTGGCAACTCTGAAACAGGGCCATCCCCGCGCGACACCGGGCGGCTAAGGAAGGCTGCGTTCATGTTCGAGAAGTTACTGACGATCTTGCTTTCCGAGAAAAGCGACTGTACCGCCCACAGTCTCTGCAGTTGCTCGCGCTTCCACAGGCCGACCACAAGCGCGGCAAGGGTCAGCATCAGGGCAATCCGGCCCAGCCATCTGAAGATCACGCGCATGAAATTCCTCTCGGGTTTCGGCAGAGAAAAGCAGTCTTTGCCGATCGGGGCAAGGCCAGGGCGGTGACCTGCGCCGCAGGGGTTAGCGAAACTTGTCCATCAGCTTTTGCAGGGGGTTTCTGGTGTCGTCCGCGACGGGCGGCTCTTGCGGCTTTACAGCCGGCTTCGCCTTGGGCTGCCCGGCGGATTTGGATGATCTTGGCGGCGCAACGCGTTGCGCGATCGCATTCAGAAACTTGTCTTTTTTCCCACCAGCCAGTTCCGGGGCACCCTCACCGATCCCGCGCAGCAGATCTTCCAGCCAGCCCGCGTCGGCCTTGGCAAAATCCTGAAGGACATATTGCGCCACGCGGTCCTTGTGTCCGGGGTGCCCAATGCCCAGCCTGACCCGCTGATAGTGTTCCCCAATATGCTGATGGATTGACCGCAACCCGTTGTGCCCGGCGTGCCCGCCGCCCATCTTGACCCGTACCTTGCCCGGTGCAAGGTCCAGCTCGTCATGGAAAACCGTTATGTCCTCAGGGGTTAGCTTGTAAAATCGCATGGCTTCGCCAACCGACTGCCCGCTTAGGTTCATAAAGGTTTCAGGTTTCAGCAGGATTACCTTTTCCGATCCCAACCGGCCTTCGGCCACTTGCCCCTGAAATTTTGATTTCCACGGCCCGAATTGATGATCCGCGGCAATCTGATCCGCGGCCATAAAGCCGATATTGTGCCGGTTGTTGGCGTATTTTGCGCCCGGATTTCCCAGACCCACAAATAGGTGCATTGCTGTCGCCCTGTTCTTTGGTGATGTTGGTCTACGCTGCAGCGCGTGCAGAATCAATGTTCCAGGACCGTGGCACATGGCTGAATATGAACTGAACGGGGTGCTGCTGTCGGTCCCCGACGAAATGATAAATCCCCGTATCGCGGCGAAACTGGCCAATGCCGGCTATGAGGCGCACGAGGCGCAGGCCGCACAGATGCGCCTGCGCCCCGGGCAGCGCGTGCTGGAGCTGGGTTCGGGCCTTGGGTACATCGCGTCGATCTGTGCAGCGGTCACCGGACCTGAGAATGTTGTCACGGTTGAAGCCAACCCCGAGTTGCTGGCGGTGATCCGTGCCAATCTGGACCAAAATGGGTTTGGGCAGGTCACTTTGTTGCACGGTGCCGTTGCTGAAATGAAGGACGCAACACAAGAAATTGAATTTGAAAAGAAAAAGACGTTCTGGGCGTCAAGTATTGCCGATGTCAGTGCAAACCCGGATTTGGTTGTGTCTGTGCCATTTCTGCGGCTGTCAGATTTGCTTGCTGAATACAGGCCACACATGGTGATCATGGATATTGAAGGCGCGGAGCAGTATCTTTTCGATGCCCGCTGGCCCCGTTTTGTGCGCTCGGTAATGATGGAACTGCACCCGGGCCGATACCCGGACACCACGATCAAGCGGATCGTCGATTGCATGTCGGCGTCAGGTCTTACCTATGATCCTGGCCCGTCACGCGGTCGCATTCTGGCTTTCAGAAGGGTCCGGAATGAATGAAAACGCGGCCCAATTGGACCGCGTTTTCCTTGTTCTGGCCGGCTGGCGGGACTTATCCCTCGCTGCCTTCGGCCTCGTCTTCTTCACCGATGGTCGGTACTTCGGCTGTCTCTTCCTCGGCTTCATCTTCGTCATCCGCCGATTTCAGTGCCGATGGCGCTGAAACGTTACAGATCACGAAGTCGCGGTCGGTGATGGTCAGTTTCGCACCGCTTGGAATTTCGACGTCCGAAATGGTAACCGTATCGCCGATGTTCTCAACCTTCGACAGGTCAACCGTCAGCGATTCAGGGATGTCACCTGCAGTCACGATCAGTTCAACCTCGTTGCGAACAACGGTCAGCGTGCCGCCTTTGCGCAGGGCCGGGCAATCTTCTTCGTTGATGAAATCAACGTGGATGAACAGGTTGATTTTGGTGGTCCGGCGCAGGCGCATCAGATCAAGGTGCGTCGGCAGGTCTTTGACCACATCGCGCTGTACATCGCGGCAGATCACCCGAACGTCGTCATGGCCGTCAACCTTGAGGTTGAACAGCGTCGACTTGAAGCGGCCTTTTTTCAGGCGCTTCAGCAGGACGTTGAAAGGGACATTGATCGGAAGCGGATCAGCGTCGCCACCAAAAACGATACCAGGAACCATGCCATTGCGACGTGCGGTACGAGCGGCGCCCTTGCCTGTCCCCGTGCGTTCCTGGGCGTGAAGATCAGGAATTTCTCCAGCCATGTTATTCTCCAAATGTTAGGGCAGGGATCCTCCAAGGCTGTATCCCCGCGTGAAGGCCCGCAGGTATCTTAGCAATTGGGTTTTGGCAAGGGGGCTTTGTGCAAAAAAACATACGGTATGACAGTGCGGATCAGACGCTTTCCTGGAACAAATACCCCCCTTTGTCCATCAGCTGGTTATAAAGCCTGAATTCATCCGGGCGCGCCTTGCGCAGGCGGGATTCAACTTCTGGTGATAGCTGTGCATCAACCGGGGGGGATGCGTTTCTGGTGTTAACTGTCAGCGGCTTTTCAAACCTGTCTTCCAGAAACTTTCGCAACAAGGGCTGCTTTTCATAGGCAAACAGATGATGCACTGCCAGGCTGCCATCGCGCTGGATCAGAAATCTGTACTGACTGCCAATTTTGGCAAACTCGGGCGGGCTATCGCTGATGACGGCCAGCACGAAGTCATCAAAACTGCATCCAGCGGTGCTTGCAGGGCGCCCCTCCAGTCGTAACTGACTGCGGTAGCGATACCAGCTGCGGATCTGGTCAATCGGTTCGCGCATGACTGCCAGACGTTCGGGTTTCAACCTGTACAGACGTTCCAGAAAGGGGGCGGTTTTGTTGTGAAACTGCCCGGCCGTCATGTGTTTGCGCCGCTTGGTGAAAATGATGTCCGCCTCTGATCGCAAGGCCATAGCATAAGCGGTGGTGCCCGTCTTGGGCACCGCCAGAATCGCCAGGTTCTGTTTAAAGAAAATCTGCACGGGGGACTGCTCGTTTGGTTTTGAGCAACTATCGCGCGGCAGGCAGGCCGTGTCAAAGTGCTACTTGAGGCCGCGCAGATCTGCCCGGCGCGCCTCATTCAGCGGTCATTTGGCCCATCGTCCTTCGAAGTCTTCGGGAACCATCAGAATATCGCGGTCCAGCGTGGTGACATCCCGACGCCCGCAGAAGGCCATCGAGATATCCAGCTCTTTTTGGATAACCTCAAGCGCCTTGGTCACGCCAGCCTCACCCATGGCGCCCAGCCCATAGATATAGGCCCGGCCGACATAGGTGCCCTTGGCCCCCATCGCTAGCGCCTTCAGCACATCCTGACCTGAACGGATGCCACTATCCAGATGCACCTCAATCTTGTCGCCCACCGCGTCCATGATCGCAGGCAACGCACGGATGGCGCTTAGTGCTCCGTCCAGTTGTCGCCCGCCATGGTTGGATACGATGATCGCATCGGCGCCGACGTTCAGCGCCTGTACGGCGTCTCGTACGTCGATGATGCCTTTCAGGATCAGCGGGCCATCCCACATCTTGCGGAACTGGCGTATGCGATCCCAGTCCAGCGCCTCGTCAAAGGCTTCGGCCGTCCAGGATGAAAGTGATGTCGGGTCACTGACGCCCTTGGCATGGCCGACGATATTGCCAAAGAAGCGTCGTTTGGTGCCCAGCATGCCTAGGCCCCACTGGACCTTGGTCATCATGTTGGCCACCGATTTCACGGTCAGTTTGGGCGGGGCGGACAGGCCGTTTTTCAGATCCTTGTGGCGCTGACCCAGCACTTGAAGGTCGACCGTGATCACCGCAGCCGAACATTTCGCCGCCTTGGCGCGATCAAACAGCCGCTGCATGAAATCGTCGTCCTTCAGGGTGTAAACCTGCATCCAGAACGGTTTGGTGGTGTTTTCAGCCACATCCTCGATACTGCAGATCGACATGGTCGACAGGGTGAAGGGCACGCCAAACTTTTCGGCAGCACGGGCGGCTTTGATCTCGCCATCGGCGTGTTGCATGCCGGTCAGGCCAACCGGGGCCAGCGCCACGGGCATGGATACATCCTGACCGATCATCTGGCTGGCGGTGCTGCGGTTCGACATGTCCACGGCTATGCGCTGGCGCAGCAGTATCTTGTTGAAGTCGCTGGTGTTGTCGCGAAAGGTCTGCTCGGTCCAGCTGCCGCTTTCGCAGTAGTCATAGAACATCCGCGGCGTGCGACGCGCGTAGATACGCTTGAGGTCGTCAATACAGGTGATGACAGGCATAAGGCGATTTCCGATATTGGTTATATTTTATTACCGAAATGATGTGGCGCCCGCAATTCTTTATTCCCTGAATTGCTGTGACAAATTCGTCCGGACTGCCCCCTTGATAGCATTCTCGAGTACCAGGGAATGACTTAATATGCCACATCGACCGAAACAAACGGGTGCCTGCGATGAATGATTTTGCCGCTTGGGTACCAGGTTCCGGAAACATCATCCTCATCGGGGGGCTGGCAAGCCTGGTTGCGGGGCTGATGACGGGCGGTGGGGCTATCCCGGTCTTGTTTGCCAAGACGATCCGGAGTGACGTGCGCGACGCGATGCTTGCCTTGCCGCCGGTGTGATGCTGAATATCATCAGCCACGAGATCATTCCCGAAACCCACCGCCGCGGGTATCAGACCGCCGCCACCACGGGCCTGATGATCGGTGTTATTCTGATGATGATGCTGGATGTAACGTTGGGCTGAGTTGATCCTGCGCAATGCGCCGATCATGTTTTATGCTGCATGCTTCCTGTATGACTGAACACATCAAAAGACAGCCTTACCTGTCAGTTGCCTTTGTTCTGGCCGTTCTTCCAACGGCCTTACTGGCGAATGTCCCAATCTTTTTTGTATTCGCCGGGGTGCGCGTCCTGTTGTGGTGGACCATCATTCTGGCCATTTTGATTGAAGCGATTGTTCTGTGGTGGATTTTTGATACCAGCTTGCGCCGGGCGCTTTGGGCGGCCTTCCTGATCAACATCGGAACAACGGTTCTGGGCTTTTTCATCTACCCGATGGTTGGCACGCTGTCTTATCCTGTTCTTGCACCTATCATCACGGATGTTTTTGGAACCGGCCAACTGGTCGAACTGTCAGCCTACTGTATCGCTGCAGCGGTGGTGGACACGCCCGTAGAATTGCTGCTTCTGGCAATACTTTCGGCAATGGCGGGCTATGGTTTTAAAATCACCTGGAAGACCGGGCTGATCTTTTTCCTTGCCAATCTGGTCAGCGCTGGAATCCTTATTGCGGCACTGCAGTTCGAGGAACGCAAGCGCCCGATTGATCCCGAAACCCTGCAGGCCATCGAGCAGGAATTTGCGCCGGAACTGGAATTTGCCAAAATGGTTTTCCGTGAACTGCCAAACCACACCCAACCAGAAAACGGCGAACTTGATCCCGGGTGGCGGGCTGAAATTTCTGCGCATGCCAAGCAATTGAATTTCGTGGAACTGACGGTCGCGACTGGCAAGAAGTCATACATCATCGTGCCGCTGCCGAATATGAAGCTGGGCGAAAGTTATACTTACACCTACGGCCAGGACTCGTACCAGGGAACGACCCGGTTTATTCCCGGAACGCTGGAGAGGTGGCACCTGAGCGAAAACAAATCGATCGAAAAGATCGATGTCCTGCATGTCCAGCTTTCAACTGGTCCGGGCAGCTCGGAATATCATAATGTCAGGTCTATTCTGGCGCTGCCCGCTGACTGGTAAGCGTTGGAACGGTGGCTCAGACGCTGTGTGCGCCATCGGCCAGCGATTTCACGAACGCCAGAATTTCCGGTGCGGAGTTGCCAGCGGCAATCCGGCTGACAATGGCAGACCCGACAACTGCACCGTCGGCCACACTGGCGATCGCGCGCGATTTTTCCGGTGTGTTGATGCCAAATCCAACGATGACAGGCAGATCGGTTTTGGATTTGATCCGGGCAACTTCGGGGCCGACATCTGTGGCTTCGGCCTCGGCTGCACCGGTGATACCGGTGATCGAGACGTAATAGACAAAGCCGCTGGTGTTCGTGAGAACCTTGGGCAGGCGCTTGTCATCTGTCGTGGGGGTGGCGAGCCGGATAAAGTTCAATCCGGCCTTTTGCGCGGGTATGCACAACTCGTCATCTTCTTCCGGGGGCAGGTCAACCACAATCAGCCCATCAATACCTGCCGCTTTGGCATCAACCAGAAACTTGTCGACGCCGCGGTTGTAGATCGGGTTGTAATAGCCCATCAAAACGATCGGCGTGGTGTCATCACCCTTCCGGAACTCGGCCGCCATATCCAGCGTCCGCTGCAATGTCATGCCGCCCTGAAGGGCACGTTGGCCTGCCAGTTGAATGGTGGGACCATCGGCCATCGGATCAGTAAAGGGCAGACCCAGTTCGATAATGTCCACACCGGCGGCAGGCAGGCCTTTGACGATCTCAAGCGAGGTGTCAAAATCGGGGTCACCGGCCATGATGTAAGACACGAAGGCCTTTTTGCCTGCGGCCCTGAGTTCAGCGAATTTGGCGTCGATACGTGTCATCTTGTCTATCCTCGGGTCAGTCGGCATTGGTTTGGCTCAAACACACGGGGAAATCAATGCCCCGCTTGACCTTGGAACGTCCAACACCGTAGATGCGCGCAATTCAAGCAAGGAGAGCGGATTATGGGCTTTAAAATGGGGATCGTGGGTTTGCCCAATGTGGGTAAGTCGACATTGTTCAACGCATTGACCAAAACCGCAGCGGCTCAGGCCGCCAACTTCCCCTTCTGCACGATCGAGCCCAACGTGGGCGAGGTGGCCGTGCCCGATTCCCGGTTGGACAAACTGGCCGAAATTGCGGGCTCAAAACAGATCATTCCCACCCGGATGACATTTGTCGACATTGCCGGTCTGGTCAAAGGCGCCAGCAAGGGCGAGGGGCTGGGCAACCAGTTTCTGGCCAACATCCGCGAGGTCGACGCAATTGCCCATGTGCTGCGCTGCTTTGAAGATGGCGATGTAACCCATGTCGAAGGCCGGGTGGACCCGGTGGCCGACGCCGAAACCATCGAAACCGAATTGATGCTGGCCGATATCGAATCGATCGAGAAACGGCTGCAGGGTCTGGTGCGCAAGGTGCGTGGCGGCGATAAGGAAGCTGTACAGCAAGAAGCCCTGCTGCGCGCCGCTCTGGCTGTGCTGGAAGAGGGTAAACCAGCCCGCACCGTTCAGGTCGATGCCGAGGATGCCAAGGCCTGGAAAGGCCTGCAGCTGCTTACCACCAAACCCATCCTTTACGTTTGTAACGTCGATGAGGGCAGTGCCGCCGAGGGCAATGATTTCTCGGCTCAGGTGGCAAAGATGGCGGCCGAGCAGGGGGCGGCCTCGGTCGTGATCAGCGCGCAGATCGAAGAAGAGATCAGCCAGCTTGAACCGGACGAAGCCGGGATGTTCCTTGAAGAAATGGGCCTGCACGAGGCCGGGCTCGATCGCCTGATCCGCGCCGGGTACGAGTTGCTGCATCTGGAAACCTATTTTACCGTCGGCCCGAAAGAGGCCCGCGCCTGGACCATCCGCTCTGGCACTTCAGCGCCCAAGGCGGCAGGTGTTATTCACGGTGATTTTGAAAAGGGTTTCATCCGCGCCGAAACCATTGCCTACGATGATTTCATCAGCCTGGGCGGCGAACAAAAAGCCAAGGATGCAGGCAAGATGCGCGCCGAGGGCAAAACCTATATCGTCAAGGATGGCGACGTTCTGCACTTCCTGTTCAACACCTGATCGCAATGTGATTTTGGACATGCCGTAATTGGGCCAGTTCAAGGACGGCCCACAGCGGCCTTTGCGCCATTCATACTGATGCTGCGGTGCGGCCCGTCATTCCTGCCGTTCGCTGCGCGCGCAAATTTTGCGCGGTTCGAATTCATACATTGCTGAATACTCAAGTCCGATGCTTACCCGGAGTCACGTGCCATCAGAGCGAAGATTTCCGACACAGACCCAATCCTCGTGGAGGACCTCTGGACACTTTATTTTTGTTATGTTTCGGGTCGATTAGCTGATCGCATTTGATCGAAGTGCTCCAATAATCCGACGGAACTCGCTGTCATCAGCAGAACCCTTCCAGAAGTTTGCGAAACGACAGACAATTTGAAGATTTCCGCGTTCGCTGTGTCCGTTGCTGTCGATACGATCCAAGGAAGCGAACATCGCTGGATCGCCATTTACCTCATCAAGCTCAAGCGCAGATCCGGGCCGTGAGTGACAAAGGCGACACCTGCGCCACAAGGTGGCGGATTCCGGACCTTGGCTGCGCTAAGCGCCAATGACAGCTATATGCACAGTGCGCCTGAATCTAGAAGTCGCACGGGAGGAAACCGTGCTTCGCTGCGATGACGAAATATGCTGCGCGTTTGTCAATAATGGGCATGCTCGGGCTTGGGCAATTGGCCCCGCAATCTGGCCCCCAAGTTTCGAGAGGCCGCGTATTCAACGTTTAGATTCAGGCCAATTCAGTGAGCATTCTCAGCCGGGCGTCGTCAACCCGGTGAGGCCGCTAATGTCGCCAAGGTGTCCTAAGACCTGCTCCAGTCCACGATCCGTCTTGAGCGTGCAGAACACAGTTGGCCGTGTGGGCCGCATTCTTGCGCTATCGCGTTTCATCACATCAAGCGAGGCACCGACATACGGGGCAAGATCGGTTTTGTTAACGATCAGAATATCGGATCTCGTTATCGCCGGCCCGCCCTTGCGGGGAATTTCCTCGCCTGCGGCAACGTCGATAACGTAGAGTGTTATATCGGCAAGTTCCGGACTGAAGGTCGCGGACAGGTTATCGCCGCCGCTTTCGATCAGCACTATTTCGACCTCGGGGTGGCGCGCTACCATCTCGGCCACTGCGGCAAGGTTGATCGACGCATCCTCGCGGATCGCTGTATGAGGGCACCCCCCGGTCTCAACGCCGATGATGCGATCACTTGGCAAGACCTGCATGCGCATCAGCGCTTCGGCGTCTTCCTGGGTGTAGATGTCGTTGGTAATGACCCCAACTGAATATTTTTCACGCAGCGCCCGACAGAGCGCCGCCGTCAACGTCGTTTTACCGGCGCCAACCGGGCCGCCGATGCCCACGCGCAAAGGGCCATTCGGGCTTTTCATGTGCGAAATATCCTTGAATACTGTTGCTCGTGTTTCATTGAGGCGATGTCCGAAAGAAACGCGGTTGATGACAGGTTATCCAGCGTGCCCTCAATCGCCTCCGCGGCAATTGCCGCGCAAAGCGGCGTGTAACGTTTTATCAGTGTCTGGCCGTTTGTTTGCCCCAATGGGATCAGACGCATGCCTGCGGCCACGAGATTGGCCATGAAGGCCTGAAGATACATTTGCAGGGTCAGCTCAAGCGGCAGATCATGACGCCGCGCGCTATGGCCAAGAGCCACGGGATAGGTCAGAGCAGGCAGGGCACTGCCCCAGACCTGACCTGTTGTTTCTGCAAAGGCTGCGCCCTGCAGGGTGGTTTCCTTCAACCGCTCGGCCGAGGGCGCGAAAGCGCGCGCCATCCGATCAACCTCTTTCGGGTCATCGGCACGATAGGCGGCGGCAAGAAACAGCGCATCACACCACCCCGCCCCGTGGCGCAACACGCCTTCTAACCACGCCGAAAGGGTTGCACTGTCGTGCACATCCTGTGCCTCGACCGCCCATTCCAGCCCGTGGCTATAGGCGAAGGCGCCCACCGGATAGGCCGGCGACAGCCATTGTACCAGTGTCAGAATGGCCTCATTTTGCATGGGCGCGCTCATGGATGTGTTCATGGGTGTGACCATGATCGTGTCCGTGGGTGCGCCCGTGACCATAGGCCCCCCCTTCGGGACGGAACGGTTCGACGATCTCGCTCACCTCGGCCCCGATCCTTTCAAGCATATCGCGAATGACACGATCACGCTGAATCAACAGACGATCCGGATCCATCTGACAGGGGGTATGGCGATTGCCGATATGCCAGGCGATGCGGTGAAGGTTGGGGCCGGTCACCGCCAATAATTCTTCCTTGGCGGCAACGACCGCGATAAGGCACCCGTCATTCAATTCAAACGCATCCCCATCGTTCAGCGAGGACGTATGCGCCAGATCGACCAGAAACCGCAGGCCCCCAGCGGTGGTCAGGGCCTTGCGGCGCAGAAAACGGGCGTCATAGGTCAGCTGCACGCTATCATCAGCACCCGACCATTGGCCCTGACGGTGAAACTGTTGGCTAAAGGGAAGCTCCATGATCACCTCTCAGAACAGGAAATAGCGCTGCGCCATGGGCAACACCTCGGCGGGTTCGCACGTCAACAGCTCGCCATCCGCCCGGACCTCGTAGGTTTCCGGATTCACGTCGATCTTGGGTGTTGCGCTGTTCAGGATCAGATCCTTTTTGCCAATGTTGCGGGTGTTGGCGACCGCAACCGTCTGCTTTGTCAGTCCCAGCGTCTTGCCAATGCCTTCGGCCTGCGCGGCGGCACTGACAAAAACCACGGCAGAGTTTTCAACAGACCGGCCAAAGGCGCCGAACATCGGGCGGGAATAGACCGGCTGAGGCGTCGGAATGGATGCATTCGGGTCACCCATCTGCGCCATTACAATGGTGCCCCCAAGCAAGACCATTTCGGGCTTAACGCCAAAAAAGGCCGGATTCCACAGCACCAGATCGGCGCGCTTGCCTTCCTGGATGCTGCCAATCTCGGTTGACATTCCATGCGCAATCGCCGGGTTGATCGTGTATTTAGCGATATAACGGCGCACGCGGAAATTGTCGTTCTCTCCGGTTTCCTCGGGCAGCCGCCCGCGCTGCTTTTTCATCTTGTCAGCGGTTTGCCAGGTGCGGATCAACACCTCGCCGACGCGCCCCATCGCCTGACTGTCTGACGCGATGATGCTGAACGCCCCCATGTCGTGCAGGATATCCTCGGCCGCGATGGTTTCGCGGCGGATGCGGCTTTCGGCAAAGGCCACATCCTCGGAGATGGACTTATCAAGGTGATGGCAGACCATCAGCATATCAAGATGCTCTTCCAGCGTGTTTACCGTGAAGGGCCGGGTTGGGTTGGTCGAAGAGGGCAAGACGTGATCTTCGCCGCATATCTTGATGATATCCGGCGCATGCCCGCCCCCTGCGCCTTCGGTATGAAAGGCATGGATGGTGCGCCCTTTCATGGCGCCCACGGTGTGCTCGACAAAGCCGGATTCGTTGAGCGTATCGGTGTGGATCATAACCTGCACGTCCATCGCGTCGGCGACAGACAAACAGCAATCAATTGCGGCCGGCGTGGTGCCCCAATCTTCGTGCAGTTTCAGGGCACAGGCCCCGGCATTGACCTGCTCTTCCAATGCGGCGGGCAGCGAGGCGTTGCCTTTGCCCGCAAATGCAAGGTTCATCGGAAAGGCGTCGGCGGCCTGCAGCATGCGCCCGATATGCCATCCGCCCGGAGTGCAGGTCGTGGCCAAAGTGCCATGGGCTGGCCCGGTGCCGCCGCCCAGCATGGTGGTCAGGCCGCTGTGCAATGCATCCTCGATCTGTTGCGGGCAGATAAAGTGGATGTGGCTGTCAAAACCCCCGGCTGTCAGGATCTTTCCCTCGCCGGCAATGGCTTCGGTTCCGGGACCAATGATAATGTTCACACCGGGTTGCGTATCGGGGTTCCCGGCCTTTCCGATCTTGGCAATACGCCCGTCCCTGAGGCCGACATCGGCCTTGTAGATCCCCGAATGATCGACGATCAGCGCATTGGTGATGACAGTATCCACCGCCCCCTCGGCGCGGGTGACCTGAGACTGACCCATGCCATCACGGATCACCTTGCCGCCGCCAAATTTAACCTCTTCACCGTAGGACACCGCATTACCGCCCGTACCGTCAAAGAGCGCAGAGCCGGCCAGCTCAGCAGTCAGGTCGCGTTCGACTTGGATGATAAGGTCTGTGTCGGCAAGGCGAAGCCGGTCGCCGGTGGTGGGGCCGAACATCGCGGCATAATCGGCGCGGTTGATTGTTGTGGCCATCAGAGATCCCCCATCACGGCCTGATTGAACCCATAAACCCGGCGCGCGCCCGACAAAGCGATCAGGTTTACCTCGCGCCGTTGGCCGGGTTCAAACCGAACAGCAGTGCCCGCCGCGATATTCAACCGAAACCCGCGTGCCTTTTCGCGATCAAAGTCCAACGCCGGGTTGGTTTCAGCGAAATGATAGTGGCTGCCAACCTGCACGGGGCGATCGCCGGTATTGGCAACCATCAAGGTTACACTATCGCGACCACTGTTCAGCGTCAGGCTGCCTTCGGCGGGAAGAAGCTCTCCGGGAATCATGATATCACCTCAGCGAATAGGATTGTGGACGGTGACAAGCTTGGTCCCGTCAGGGAAGGTCGCTTCGACCTGCACGTCGTGAATCATCTCAGGCACCCCTTCCATGCATTGATCACGGGTGATGACCTCGGCACCGGCCTCCATCATATCCGCAACGCTACGGCCATCGCGCGCGCCCTCGACAACCGCGTCTGTGATCAGGGCAATTGCCTCGGGGTGGTTGAGCTTTACGCCGCGCGCAAGGCGCTTGCGGGCGACCTCGGCGGCCATAAATATCAATAACTTGTCTTTTTCGCGTGGGGTTAGCTGCATGTCAGGTCATCCATGATCTGGGAAGGGCTTGGTTGGTGAGGTGTCGCAGGATGGGAACAAGTGACTGGCGTAACGCATAGCCGTCAGATGCCAGGATGCGCAGCGTCAGAAGATCGGCATGGATCAAACTGGCCCCGGCGGTTTCAGGCAGCATCTTACGAACAGGATCCAACTGCGCAACGGCATCGGGAGACACGTAAACCAACAAAGCCATCGCGTCGGCACCGGCGGCAATATGAGGCGACGCCATATGTGCCGTGATATCGCCCTGCAGTGTCATTGCGTCAAGAAACAGGGGCGTTCCCCGCCTGCGCACCTCAATTTTGTCCATGAAGTAGGAGTTTCGCAGAACCTCACCCATGGCAGAACGCCCGAAAATCAGGGGCTCGACCAGTAGAAGACGGGCCTGTTCAGCCATCTCAACACGCAAAGACCGGTTCAGCGCACAGCCATCGTATAGAATGGTTTCCTGTGGCAACCAGTCAAGACGCGCACCGCGGTCAACACACAAACGGTTGCGGATCTTGGCGGTTTGCCCCGGCTGTGCCCGATAGGCGCGTTCGGCGGCCTGTGTTGTCAGGCTCAGGCTTGAGTTTTCACCCGCCCGCGCAGTCAGCGAAAAGGCGTCACCGCCGGTGACACCGCCGGCCGTGTTTACCACGACCGCTTGCAACGTCGGCGAATTTGGGCGGGGAAACAACGCTCTCATCGCACCCGACTGGCGCAGCCCGGCTAAGGCCGCCCCTCGCGGGGTGCATTTGGACGCCAAGCTCAAAGCACCGATCGCCCGAGGCTGCAGGGCAGGGCTGCCCGCATCCGATATCGTTGTCGCCAGAGTGATTGTCCCTCTCCCGTTGCTCAATGTGCTGCTTGTGTTTTCATCACATGGGGACGGCGAGTCATTCCCAAGCGATGCCGGGGGCGGCAAATGTCTAGCCTTGCCCAAATACTGTGCGCCGCCCGGTTCAAAAGATGAATAATTGGGCGAAAGGCTGGGGGTCGCAAAAGATTCTGGCTGAGCGATTGCATTGAATTCTGCAGTGCAGAAACGCTGAAGTGCCCGAGTCGGATATGCTGTCTGTTTTGGGGGTGTGTGACGATCAGTCGAATTGGACCTCGCGCCGATCGCCACACGGATTGCAACACAAGTTGCAGGGAAGAGGTATGAAACCTGGCCCGTTTGCGCAAGGTGGTCTGCCCGGTCCCTGCGAGGAGAAAACAATGAAACTTCTGAATTCTACTCTGGCAGGGACACTTGCACTGGCCGGTCTCACTGCCCCGGCTTTCGCCGCCGATTGCCCGATCAAGGTCGGTGTCCTTCATTCGCTTTCAGGCACCATGGCGATTTCTGAAACCACGCTCAAAGACACCATGCTGATGCTGATTGATCAGCAAAACGCAAAAGGCGGTGTGCTTGGGTGTGAGCTTGAGGCCGTCGTCGTCGATCCCGCATCCGATTGGCCGCTGTTTGCCGAGAAAGCCCGTGAACTTCTGACCGTGCATGATGTTGACGTCATCTTTGGCAACTGGACCAGCGTCAGCCGCAAATCGGTCCTGCCTGTCATCGAAGAGCTGAACGGCCTGCTGTTCTATCCCGTTCAATACGAGGGCGAGGAAAGTTCGAAAAACGTATTCTACACCGGTGCTGCCCCGAACCAGCAGGCCATCCCGGCGACTGATTACTTTATTGAAGAGTTGGGTGTTGAGAAATTCGCCTTGCTGGGAACGGACTATGTCTATCCCCGGACGACCAACAATATCCTTGCAAGCTATCTGAAATCTAAAGGTGTTTCGAATGACGATATCTTTGTAAACTACACACCGTTCGGTCATTCGGACTGGTCCAAAATTGTGGCTGACGTGGTGGCGTTGGGCGCTGACGGCAAGAAGGTTGGTGTGATTTCAACCATCAATGGTGACGCAAATATCGGGTTCTATAAAGAATTGGCGGCTGCCGGAATTTCTGCTGATGACATCCCCGTTGTTGCCTTCTCGGTAGGCGAAGAAGAGCTGTCGGGGCTGGACACCTCGAACCTGGTTGGCCATCTCGCGGCCTGGAACTATTTCCAGTCAGCCGAGGCCGAAGCAAATACGGCATTCATCGACGCCTGGAAAACCAGGATGGGAGCCGAGCGTGTGACCAATGACCCGATGGAAGCGCATTATATCGGCTTTAACATGTGGGTGAATGCAGCGGCGGCGGCAGGCTCGACTGATGTCGATGCCGTGCGTGCGGCAATGTACGGGCAGGAGTTTCCCAACCTGACCGGCGGCACTGCCGTGATGCTTCCCAACCACCATCTGGCGAAACCGGTCCTGATCGGGGAAATTCAGGCTGATGGACAGTTCGATATCATCAGTCAGACAAGCGAAGTGCCCGGCGACGCCTGGACGGATTACCTGCCCGAAAGCGCGGTCCTGATGTCGGATTGGAAAGATCTGGGCTGCGGGATGTACAACACCAAGACCAAGACCTGCGTCCAGACACTTTCGAACTACTGATCGCACGAAACCATGACCGGAGGGGGCGGCTTGCCCCTTCCGGATCTTTAGGGGCGCAGATTCCATGAAACGACTGATATTGGCTGGTCTGGCCTTGCTGATGACCTGCACGCTCGCCCTGTCACAAGAGGCGCCTATGCAGGACATCTTGCAAGACCACAGCGCGCTGATCACGAAAAGCTCGCGCATGACAATCGCCCCTGCGATTGCAGCCATATCAGATAGCGGGCTGACACAGGCTCAGGATGTTTTGCAGGCATGGCAGAGCAAGGACATCTGGCAGCGCAAGTCTGACGGGCTGTTCTTTCGCGCCAAAGAAACCGCTGAAGGGTCTTATATTCTTTTTGATTTCGATAGCGGCGAAACCCTTGGCGAAGCCGACAAAGCCGATCTGAAGCAAATCAAACCAAACAGTGGTGTTCGTGCGCTGATCGGCTCGGCCTTGGTGACGTTTCAGCTTCAGGACAGCGACCCGGCGCGCAGGCTTGCCGCACTGACTTCGATAGAACGCAACCCGAGTTCTGAATTGCTGGCGCCATTGCGCGCCTCGATCGACACCGAGACGGACGCGGATCTGAAGGCCAAGAAACGCCGCGCAGAGCGGCTGTTGACGATCGCCTATGATAGCGATGAAAGCGCAAGAGTGGCCGCGATTTCAGACATGTCGGGGGATTTGGGTGTTGATCTGCGGGCCACGTTGAACCCGCTTCTGGAAACCAGAACAGAGGTTTTTGCAGGAGAGGCCCCCGAGGGGTTGAACCTTGCCCGCAGGCTTGCGCCCGGTGAAGATATCTCAACCGAAGCCGCCTATGACCTCTTGGTCACCGCCGGTCTGGCCCCGGCCCGGATAGATCAGGCCGAGATCCGCGCAACGCTTGGCACGCATATTTCTGAGCAAGAGGTCGGCGGCGTCGCGCTAGAGGATCTGAACCAACCCGAGGCGCGCGCACGCGCATACGCGGCATTGGTTGCGCAAGGCCTGGCCGAGCCAGACCCAACCAGCGCAGAGATTAAGGCGCACCTTGACGCACATCAGTTTGTCGAGATCTATAACGAGCCCTCCCGCCCGGTCACCCTGGCGGCCTCCGAGGCGTTGGAGGACATCCTGTTGAACGTCGGCATGAATCAGTCACTGGATCTCATCCTTGACGGGCTGTCACTGGCGTCGATCTATTTTCTCGCGGCCATCGGCCTTGCCATTACCTTTGGCGTGATGGGGGTCATCAACATGGCCCACGGTGAATTCATCATGATGGGCGCCTATACCGGTTATGTGATTCAGCAGCTGATCCCGAACCACACCGCCAGCATCCTTGTTGCAATCCCGATGGCCTTTGTTGTGACCTTCGCCGCGGGTGTTGCGATGGAGCGGCTGGTGATCCGGTGGCTCTATAATCGACCGCTCGAAACCCTGCTTGCCACGTTCGGCATTTCCATCGCGTTGCAACAGTTGGCCAAGAACATCTTTGGCACGCAGGCCCTCCCTTTGACATCCCCTGAATGGCTGGATGGCGCATGGGTTTTGAACGATGTTGTTTCGATCAGCTATATCCGAATTGCGATTTTCATCCTCGCGATAAGCTTTCTTGCAATATTCCTGTTCATCATGCGGCGCACCCGATTGGGGCTGGAAACCCGCGCTGTCACGCAAAACCCACGCATGGCAGCCAGTATGGGCATTAACCCCAACCGGGTGAATATGCTGACCTTTGGATTAGGGTCGGGCATCGCCGGGGTTGCCGGGGTTGCCATCGGTCTGTTTGCCAAAGTGACCTCGGAATTGGGGAACGATTATATCGTGCAAAGCTTCATGACCGTGGTTGTCGGGGGTGTCGGAAATATCTGGGGCACCTTGGCCGGGGCGGCGATGATTGGCTTCCTGCAAAAAGGCATCGAATGGTTCAACCCCTCAAATACACTTGCCGCGCAGACGTTCATGATCATCTTCATCATCATTTTCATCCAGTTCCGGCCAAGGGGCATTATCGCCCTCAAAGGTCGCGCGGCAGGGGATTAAACCCATGAA
Source organism: Roseovarius litorisediminis (assembly GCF_900172295.1). GTDB lineage: Bacteria > Pseudomonadota > Alphaproteobacteria > Rhodobacterales > Rhodobacteraceae > Roseovarius > Roseovarius litorisediminis. Next base: position 11,361 of record NZ_FWFL01000011.1, on the reverse strand, counting down.
AAACAGCTTTCTCATGCGCAACCCCTCGACCCTGATCTTTCTGGCGGCTTTGGCAATTTTCACCATCATGGTCACCGTCCTTTCCGAGGCATTTGGCCTTGGCCTGATCTCGACCAGTTTTGTGAAAACTCTGGGCAAAACCCTGTGCCTTGGTCTGGTCGCGATCGCGATGGATCTTGTCTGGGGCTATGCCGGCATTCTATCGCTGGGGCATTTCGCGTTCTTCGGGCTTGGCGGGTATATGATTGGCATGTGGCTTATGTATGAGCGCACGCGCGACATCGTCATCAGCTCAATGTCCGACGCACCAATCCCGCCCACAGCAGAAGAGATAACCGATGCCATCGGCCACCAGATCTTTGGTGTTGTCGGCAGTTCGGAATTTCCACTGATCTGGGCCTTTGCCGATAGTCTGGTGCTGCAACTTGTTCTGGTGGTTCTGGTGCCGGGCGTTTTGGCTTTTGTCTTCGGCTGGCTTGCCTTTCGCAGCCGGGTGGCCGGGGTGTACCTGTCGATCCTGACACAGGCAATGACCCTGGCCCTGTCGCTTTACCTGTTCCAGAACGACAGCGGATTGCGTGGCAACAACGGCCTCTCGGGCCTGCAAAACCTACCCGGTCTCGACGCTGTTGCACAGGATGTGGTCTCAATCTGGTTTCTCTGGGCCTCGGCGCTTGCCCTTGGGTTGGGTTATCTGCTGGCCGCATGGGTCGTTTCAGGCAAATTCGGCTCGGTCATTCGCGGTATTCGTGATGACGAGGCGCGCGTGCGGTTTCTTGGGTATTCGGTTGAAAGCTATAAACTGGCGCTGTTCACAGTCACCGCCTGTATCGCAGGCATTGCCGGGGCGCTTTATTATCCACAAGCGGGCATTATCAACCCCGCCGAGATTGCCCCCATAGCCTCAATTTATCTGGCCGTTTGGGTCGCTATTGGCGGGCGTGGCCGACTTTATGGCGCGGTGATTGGGGCTGGCTTCGTCAGCCTTGTTTCCTCTTGGTTCACAGGCGGTCAGGCGCCGGATATTTCGCTGGGGTTTTACACCATCAAATGGGTGGATTGGTGGCTGATCGTTCTGGGCCTCTCGTTTGTGCTTGTCACGCTCTTCGCCCCCAAGGGCATTGCCGGGCTGTTCGACCTTGCCGGCAGCCGCAAGTGGCCCAACCGGCATGGCGCAGATCTTGGACCTGACGCAGGCGCCCTGCGCGAACGGGAGGCCAACGAATGAGCACCTTGTTGGAAGTCTCTGGCGTCTCGGTCACATTTGACGGGTTCCGCGCCATCAACAACCTGTCGTTTCGTATCGGGCCCGCCGAAATGCGCGCCATCATCGGCCCCAATGGCGCCGGCAAGACCACATTCATGGACATTGTCACCGGCAAGACCAAACCCGACCAAGGGCGCATCATCTGGGGCGAAAAAAGCATTTCATTGCGTGGCATGTCCGAGGCGCGCATTGCACGCGAAGGCGTGGGGCGCAAATTTCAGAAACCAACAGTTTTCGAGGATCAGACAGTCCATGAAAACCTGTTGATGGCGCTGCGCAACAAGCGCGGGCCGTTTGCCGTGCTTTTTTATAAACCAACGGCCAAGGATCTGGCACGCGTTGAGGCATTGGCCGAAGAAATAGGCCTTCATGACGCGCTTTGGCGCAAATCAGGCGAACTTAGCCACGGTCAAAAACAATGGCTTGAGATCGGCATGCTGCTGGCACAAGAGCCGCGCCTCTTGCTGGTTGACGAGCCCGCCGCCGGCATGACCCCCGCCGAGCGCGAGCACACCACCAATATTCTGGTCGAAGCGGCTAAGACACGCGCCGTTGTCGTTGTCGAACACGACATGGAGTTCGTCCGCCGCCTCAATTGCAAGGTGACGGTTTTGCACGAAGGCGCGGTACTGGCCGAAGGCAGTCTGGACCATGTGACCACTAATCAGAACGTCATCGACGTCTATTTGGGGCGATAACAGATGCTGAGCATTGAAAACCTGACGCTTCACTACGGCCATTCCCAGATTCTGAACGGCATTTCCATGCAGGCCGGGCAGGGGCAAGTTACCTGTGTCATGGGCACCAATGGGGTCGGCAAGACCAGCCTGATCAAGGCAATCTCGGGCACGCATCCCCGATCAGCTGGGTCAATGACGTTGGATGGTGAGGCACTGGGCGTGCTGCCTGCGCATCTTCTGGCGCGCAAGGGCATCGGCTATGTCCCACAAGGGCGCGAGATTTTTCCGCTCCTCTCAGTGCGGGAAAATCTGGAAACCGGCTTTAGCTGCCTCCCGGCTGCGGATCATAGCGTGCCCGAAGAGATGTTCGAGCTTTTCCCCGTGCTAAAGGAAATGCAAGGTCGGCGCGGCGGGGACCTGTCAGGCGGGCAACAACAACAGTTGGCCATTGCCCGGGCCCTGATCACGCGACCCAAACTGCTGCTACTGGACGAACCGACCGAGGGCATTCAACCCAATATCATTCAACAGATCGGCAATGTGATACGCCATCTGCGCGATCAGGGGGAAATGGCGATTGTGCTGGTCGAACAGTATTTTGAATTCGCCTATGATCTGGCTGATCAATTTATCGTTTTGCGCCGCGGTGAGGTAACCCTGTCAGGGGACAAACAACAGACGTCGAAATCAGAGCTGTTGTCGCGCGTTTCTGTGTAAGGCCTGCGGGAACCTGCATCCGTCCTCAACACCGGCACGCATTTTGTTGAAATGAACTACCAGAAAATCAACGAATGCTCGGGTCCTGGGGGCCAGATTCCGGTTGTCGGCAAATGTAAGGGCGACAGCCGCATGGTCTTGCGTATAGCCCGACAGCACCCGGATCAGTTCACCCGAGGCAATCTTGGCGGCGACCAGATAGGTTGGCAATCTGGCAATGCCCAGACCCGCGAATGTGCCCCGGTAATCCGCGTCGGCAGTGTTGCCCACAAAATTCCCGCTCGCATTGACCTTATATTTAACACCATTCATCTCGGCTTTCAGACCTGACGCAGCATCCGGAAAAATGGGCTCGAAGCCGACTTGCGGCAGTGCGGCGGGTCAAGTTTGAACCTCGTCCCGAAAGCCGCCGGATTAAGGTTTCACGCTAAACTCCAGAATCGTAGGAAGACGCCCTTCACTTTCGTGGCGTAGCAAAAACAATTCATTCTTGCGAATGTAAAGGTCGCAGTCGTTGTTTTTGTTTGTGAATCCAACACAGACGCCCCCGTTTTCGCGTAGTTGGAAAACGCCAAGCTCTTTTTCACTAATTTCCGGAAACTCGTATATGTACGCTTCGTTGAGCGCACTTCTGGGTTGGCCATAGTCTTTGAAAACTAATGAACGATCAGCGAAGGGATTTTGCCAATCGTGAAAGCGTTGGAGAGTTATATCTGACCGAAGTCCCAATTCTTGTGCACTACAGTAGGATGCGATGCCTCCAAATAGCAAAGTAAGCAAGGCACAAGATGCGCCCATACCCGACCGCCACAAGCCTCTTGCGAACTTGGTATCTGCAAACAATCTGTGCTCCTTGAACTCTCCAGCTTGAACTTTCATGCTTCAAACCGTCAGCTTGGCGTGAACAGTGAAAGCGTACCGAAGCTCCAAGCCGAAATACCCGCTGGCCCAATCGTTCGAATAAGCCGGTGTGGGGCGGAGTGTAGTTTCGGTTAAAGCTGCAAGGAATTTATTCATGTCTGCTCTAGCTTTCATATATGGACAGCCAAACGATACTGCGCTTTTGAATCGATCATCGCCATGCCAAGTTTAATCATTCCTTTGGGTGTTTTCGTTGATAAATATCACACAGATCATTGCAAAAAAAAATGACCGCTTCGTCCGCGTTGCAGCCACTAACAGCCTCCAATTTCTGCGTTGAGCACGAATGACCGCTTTTGGGAAGCGGCGCAGTCTTTTTCGCGGTGGAGCGGATGTCGGTAATGCGCCGAGGCGGTGTAAAAACTCTTTTTGAGCCTGGGATTTATTTCATTTTGCCGCCGCATCCTTTCTCACAACTGAAGGGCGTCAATTGGGGTTTGGTTTGGCTCTGCGGGTTGTGTCACCCGCCAATCGCTTCTTCCCATGCTTCCATGAAGTCCTTTGACCAATTGTGATACAGGCTCACGGCAATCCCTTCACGGCGACATAACTCTGAAATTGAACTCTCGCTTGGCAAAACAAGCCTGTCTGTCTCAAGGGCTGTGACGGGTTACAAGCCCAATAGCAGACGCCGGGTAAAAGCTCAGTAAAGCGACAAGATCCGACTGCGGCGCATATTTTGATGAAATGAAGCACCCGTGATTACCGCCCGCGCTCAGGTCGGACTTTTCGGTTAAATTGGGAGCCGATTTGTGCTCATTACATATCCACACTAAGCATAATTGGACAAATGAGTTTCTTCAGATACGTTAAAATTTCGCGACCGAGCACGAGAAGCAAATTCATCCCCGAGATCGATGGTTTGCGTTTCATTGCCATCTTTCACGTCATTCTGCACCATCAGCATTATATTCTGAGGCACCAGATTGAAGCTATTGAAAGCAATCAAATGCTCTGGACGGCGAATGTGCAGCTTGCGAAAGCAGGTGGGCTTGCTGTGCCGTTGTTTTTTGTGATCAGCGGAATTGTTCTTGGGCTTCCGTTTGCACGAGCGCAATTGGTGGGGGGCAAAAGGTGTCTCTTCGACGCTACTTTGTCCGACGGCTCCGCAGGCTTGAGCCGCCATACCTGATCAATCTGGCGGTTCTGCTCGCGCTTGCCGTTGCGTCTGGCGGTCTCACCACGATGTTTGATCGGCTACCCAATCTTGCTGCTTCCGTATTCTATCTTCACAATACGATATATAACGAATGGAGCGCAGTTAACTTCGTTGCGTGGTCGCTTGAGGTCGAAGCGCAATTTTACCTAATTGCCCCAATTTTAGCGATTTTCTACACAGCGCGGGGGCAGAGCACCCGTATATCTTTGATTGCCGGCGTGGCACTGTTCATGTCCGTGATTTATGTCTTCAATCTGGACGGTCCGTTACGCTACACAAAAAGCATTCTGGCACTGGGTCAGTATTTTCTTGCCGGCTTTATGATTGCTGGTCTCATGGCGACAGGCAAGCTTCGCGGCACGCGTCCGTCGGCGGCCTATGATGCTGTCGCCCTTTTCGCTTTCGTCACAGCGATTTGCTTTGATCTCGGGTGGCCAGATCCCAGACTTCACGCCATGGGTGTCCTGCCCCTTACCATCTTCTTTCTCTGCGTTTTTAGGGGGCGGGTCATACTCGCGGCATTACGTTGGCCACCTGTCTTCACGATTGGAGGCATGTGCTACACGATTTACCTCTACCATTTCTGGATCATCAAGGCTCCGGTTCAAGCGTTCGATATAAATGAATGGGCGATGGGCCCGTTTGGCATCCTAATCTTCGACCTTGTTATGATGGCTTTTGTGTTTGCAGCGTCGAGCGTCCTGTTTGCCATGTTTGAGCGACCATTCATGAACCGGCCCAGCACATCCGAGAGCAGGGGCTGACTTCAGGATGTGGGTAAGATCGTGCGCGGGGATTTATCTTGGTGGGACAGCGATATTTTGCAAGCGACTGCTCCGACAGCAAAGCCGGCCTCGGTGTTAAGCGAAGCGAATGTCTGCTTCCCACCCCCTGGGTGCCGAACCGTGTTGAAAAACTGTTGAAATTCTGCGCTGCGGCGACCGGTTGAAATCGCCCCGCCGAGCAACCTTAGCCGGTCTTGCAAATCGACCCTGTTGCTACCGGGCGTTAGCGGGATGATTTTACCGATGGCCAACATCCGGCTGCCCAAAACCCGAAGGTTTCACATCCTCGAACCGGGTTTTCGTACGTTTCGTACGCCGTTGTTTCCAAAAGGCCGATAATACGTACGAAATCCACGTACAAAACGCACGAAACGTACAAATGTAAAAAATCTCAAAATGGCCCTTGTTCCCCCAGTCCAGTCCAATTAAACGGGTCGACGGAGCTGTGGCCGAGTGGTCGAAGGCGCTCCCCTGCTAAGGGAGTAGGCCCGGAAGGGTCTCGTGGGTTCGAATCCCATCGGCTCCGCCACCCACCCCAGTCTCTGTCAACACAGCCGATATTTCCCTGTTTTATCCGGACTTTCCGGGGTGTTGCGCTGTGCCATCTGCGTGGGAGACACCTGTGAGCCAGTCGATCAGGGCCAAATCCCTCGACCGTCTCTGCCGCAAGCATCACGCGCTTCGGTTAGGTCCAATTTCCCTGCTAACAGGGAATTAACAGGGAAATTTTGTTAAAACAGCCCGATCTGGCCCAAACCACCCTCCGATAACTTCCAAATATCAATGTGTTACGAGTGATTTCCCTACGCAAATTAACAGGGAACTTTTTCGCCGTTAACAGGGACCTTTTTCAAGGGAAACAGGGAATGACGTGCGCAGATCAGGGATGGTTCAGATCCTGGCTGAACCCGTAAATCCGCGCCTGCATATCCCAGTCGAGCGGGATCGGTTTGCGGATGATCTTTTCCAGGGTCAGTTCCGGCGGCTGGCTGCCAACGAGGATTGCTTTCTGGATCTTGGGCGCGAGGAAGGCGAGCTGGGCTCGGGTCCGTACATATGATTCAGAGTGGCTGGTTGCGGCGGCGATGTCGCTCAAAGATTTTCCCCGGCGCAGGTCGGCGGTCCAGATATGTGCCCGGGCCAGCGCACGCAGCATCGGTCTGTCCGGATCGGGTACGTGATCGCCAGCGACAATCTTTCCCTCGACGCCCCGTCGACGCAGCGCGAAGGGCGCCTGGATTTGCAGCGCGGACGGATCGATCTCGTCAGTTTTCAGGCCAAGTTCGGTCGCCAGCTCTTTCGCATTCAGCTCCAGAACGATGCGCCCCTTGGCCAGCTGGCCTCCTAAGGTGATGTTTGCGAGAAGTCCGGGCGTACCTTTCCGCAGCCTCTGTGTCAGATCCTGAGCCTTGTTGAGGATCGCGGCACCTGACTGAACGTCTGGTTCGACGCAAATCCGATGACCGCGGGCAAGATCGCTCAGATGCTGCGCGATGATGTTCGCAACGGCCTGCTCCAGTGCCACTGCGGGCAAGCGCCAGCCACTTGGATCGGTACCGCCTGAGATCAGGCGATTGGAGACATAGTAGCGCAGCCTTCGTCCATGACGCTTGGTATGTGTCGGCGTCAATCGGTCTCCGGTCTCGTCCCGGAGTTTACCGGTCAAAGGTGCGGCCCCAATCTTTGAGGGACTGCTCGCGGAGCCAACCTGCGACCTTGGCCGGGCGCTGGCGACCTGCAACCGGGCCTGAACGCGATCCCAGAGCTCAACATCAATGATGGCCTCATGCTGCCCGTCCCAGACATTTGCCTTGTGCCTGATCTTCCCGATGTAGATGGGATTGCGCAGCAGCGCGTAGATCTGGCCCCGTGAGAAGGAATTTCCGCCCTGGGTCCGCCCCGATTTGAAGTGATGCCGCTTTGACCGCAGTCCCATTTCGATCGTCTTGCGCATGACGGCATTCAGGCAGCCAAGCTGGACGTAGAGGAGGAAGATGGCCGCCACGGTTTTCGCCTCGTTCTGACTTACCACAAGCCCGCGGGTTTTCGGATCGGGGTGCGGATCGTAGCCAAGGGGCGGCACCCCACCCATCCAGAGGCCCTTCTTTTTTGAGGCCGCGATCTTGTCGCGGATCCGCTCGGCCGTGACTTCCCGTTCGAACTGGGCGAAGGACAAGAGCACATTGAGCGTCAGCCGCCCCATTGACGAGGCGGTGTTGAAGGCCTGGGTGACAGAGACGAAGGAACAGCCCGCGGCGTCAAATCGCTCCACGAGCTTTGCGAAGTCGGCCAGAGAGCGGGTCAACCGGTCGATCTTGTAGACCACGATCATCTGGATGCGGCCCGCGTCAATGTCAGCAAGCAGGCGCTGCATCGCAGGCCGCTCCAGCGTGCCACCGGAGATGCCACCATCGTCATAGCGGGTTTTATCGGGAACCCAGCCTTCATGCCGCTGGCTGGCGATGTAGGCCGCACAGGCCTCGTGTTGGGCATCGAGCGAGTTAAAATCCTGATCGAGCCCTTCGTCGGAGGATTTACGGGTATATATGGCGCAACGTATCCGCGGTTTGTTCATGGTCATGCCGTCCTCTTGAGACCGAAGAACCGCGGCCCCGACCACCGGGCCCCTGTGATGGCGCTTGCGATGGGGGACAGTGAGGCAAAGCGCTGACCGTTCCACAGGAACCCTCCGTCAACGACATCGACAGCGTGGGTCGTACCGTTCCACTCACGGATGAGCCGTCCGCCCGGTTTGAGCGCCGGGCTTCTGGTCTCAGGCTTCACTGCGTCAGCCCTGCCAAGTCTGTCGATAAAACCCTTTGGCAGCCCGCCGAATTGCCGCGCCTGGAGTTCAAAGGCGAGGAACCGGCGCAGGAACGGGCTGCTCAGCCGCTTTGGGACCGGTGTGCCAAAAACGTCCGACCAGGCTGCAATCAGCGCCGCCCGGTCCATCACCTCAATGTCTGCAATGGATGGCGTCATCGGGCACCCTCCGGGCCGCCGGTGATGCGGTAAGTGGCTGTACCACCGGGCTTGGCGGCATCAGTCCGATCAATGGTATATCCGGCCTTCCTGAGCCCGCTGAGGCCCGCCCGAACCGAATGAGGCTGCCAGCCCGTGGCTGATTGCAGGGTGCCGATATCCGCGCCGTTCTTGCGGCCCAATAGCTTGCGCAGGATTGCGGCTTTGGTTTCGCGCGGGGGTGTTGTTCTGGATGTTGGCATGTCTGATCCTCGGATGTGCCGGGCCAGCGGAATGCTGGCCCTGGTACCGAGGTGCGCCCGGGGTCAGGCCGGGCGTGGCATCAGTGACGCTCGTGTCGGGCGGGAAGTCCAGTGTGGAATAGCGCTAGTGGCGCAATTTGGAGTCTTCAGGGACTTTGACTCCCATTCGCTCAAGTTTTTCCAGGATCTGCTCACGCCTCACTTTTTCATCGTTTGCATTCGCCTGCACGGCAGGGCCAACCTCCAGCATGATGCGGATTGCCTCAAGCAGCGACGGTTTATGACCCTTCAGTCCCTTCTTGCACAACGACAGATAGGCGGCTTCGACGCCGTCCAACCTGACGGTCTTGCCGTCCGGTGCGCGCGCGTCGACCGGCTGGGTCAGAATCCTGGCGGCATCCAAAATCATCTCTGACTTGGATTTGGGTCTGCCCTTGAGGTTGCCGGACTGGCCCTTCTGCCAGCGCGTGGATTTCGGGGGTTTGGCGTACCCCACATTGTGATCGTCGCTCATGTGTCCCCTTTCGACTTAACCACCTTCGCGCCCATGGCTACAAGTGCCCGGATCATCCTCTGCTTCGCTTCTTCCGGCGAATAGGCGTTGGGATCGGCAATCCCGGATTCATCGATGATGCGGCGCTGCAGGGCCAAGGCCTGCTTGTCGCCCTGCAGGGCCAGCTCACGCAGTTTCCAGATCAGCGCATCCCGAAGCGGCATCTTCCGCCCATCGTCCTTGATCCGGATTTTGCGATTAAGGACCCGATTCAGGACGGTGTTCAGGTCTTCGCGCTTCCGCGGACGTCCGCGGGGATTGCCTGACTTGCCTTTTTTGAACCGAGTGTGTTCGGGCGGGTTCATGTAGCCGACATCAGGGTTCTTGCGCTCGGTCATTCGGCAGCCTCCACCACAACGGCCTCGATATCGTTGCCCCGCGCGCGCTCCACATCGGCGAAGGTATGATCTGTGCTGTTGAGCCTGGCAGAATTGCCGGTGAGAGCTTCAAAGCGGCGGCAAATCACATCGCAATACTGCGGGTCGAGTTCAATCAGCCGTGCCACACGGCCCGTCCGCTCGGCCGCGATCAATGTGGTGCCGGAGCCGCCAAAGCCATCCAGAACAATGTCACCGCGCCGGGTAACATCGCGAATGGCGTCGGCCACCAGAGCCACGGGCTTGACGGTCGGATGAAGCGCCAGATCTTCCTGATTGCCGCCAAAACTATTGACGCCAGGGTAGTCCCAGACGTTCGTCCGATAGCGCCCGGTTTCGCCGAGGCCAAAGGTATTGAGGTGCTTTGCCGTGCCAACCTTGTAGACGAAGATCAACTCGTGGCGCGACCGATAAAAGGTGCCCATGCCGCCATTGGTCTTGGCCCAGACAACCAGGTTCTTGAGTTCCGAATAGATGCCTTCGCCGGCGGCGCTGAGTTCGTCCATATGGCGCCAGTCCATGCAGACATAGTGGATGGCGCCATCCACGCTCACATCCGCCATTGCCGCAAGAGCATCGTGGAGGAAATTCGTGAAGCTGGATTTATCCATCTCACCCGCGGCCATGGCAAATTCGCGGTGCTTTACCTTGCCTGAACCGCAGACATGACCGTCGATTTTTACATTGTAGGGCGGATCGGTGAAGGGAGCACGGGCGCGCTCGTCCCCCATCAGCAGGCGGTAGTTCTCTGCATCCAGAGCATCACCGCAGATAAGCTTGTGACGACCGAGGTGCCAGATATTGCCGGGCCGGGTGATCGCGGGACCGGGAGCGGGCTCGGGAACATCATCGGCAGGATCATGTTCGCTGTGGTCTACATCGTCGAGAAGCAGGTCGATCTCTGCGGTCTCGAAGCCTGTGATTTCGAGATCGAAATCGAGGTCCATGTCAGAGAGCGCCTGCAATTCGATCGCGAGGATTTCATGATCCCAGCCAGCAAGTTCAGCCAGCCGATTGTCGGCAATCACGTAAGCGCGACGCTCGGCATCGCTGAGGTGTGCCAGTTCGATCACGGGCACTTCCGTACATCCAAGCTTGCGTGCCGCTGCAACACGGCCGTGTCCGGCAACGATGCCATTGGCATAATCGATCAAGATGGGATTGGTAAAGCCGAACTGCCGGATGGATGCCGCAATCTGGGCTATCTGTTTGTCGGAATGGGTGCGGGCATTGCCCACATAGGGGTTAAGATCGTCCACCTTGCGGTAGGCGATCTTGAGCCGGAGTGTGTCCGGCAAGTGTGGAGCTTGCGCCCCGTTCTTCGTTACGTCAGCCATATCAGGCCCTCGCTGGTAGCGGTGCATGCCGGACAATCCGACACGTCACACGGAATTCCAAGCAGCGTCGCAGGACACTGACTTCTCCGTTGTTTCCGTTGCTACCCTCGGAGAGCAGACCTTGGTACCGGATGCAGCGAACGACGGCTTCGAGCCGATTCTGTGGAAAAACAACGTGTTGCTGTTGCAGAAAGTGTGGTTCTGAACAGAGCGCGAGCGCCTTTTCTATCAGGCTTTGCGCGTTTGCTGCGGTGCAGGAAGGATCTTGGCCAGTTTGCGGAGGTTTTGGGCGGTGGCGGCGAGGAGGAATTCGTCATTTGCACCGCATGGGCCGCGTAATC
>NZ_FWFL01000022.1 GCF_900172295.1 Roseovarius litorisediminis | reverse complement strand
GAGAACTCATAAAACAGCGCCGCCTGTGCTTCCTGCCTCGGTCCCAACATCGCAAAATCCCCCGATCAAGATGGGAATTGAATCAGTGATGCACGCCTCGATCAAGGAAGAGTTTTTCAACAAAATACGCCCTGACCCGCGGCGCGATTAATGATCGCGCAATTCATGTCAACGCCACGTCAACCCGCATGTGCCTGTTTGGCACGGTTTGGGACGTTTGAAGCCTGTCAATGACGGACGGTGTCGGAACGGAAAATACGTGAAATCAAAGGCTTATTGCGTAAGTAATTGGTTTTACTAAGTTATTGAAATCGCTGGGGTTTCGGCTCATAACCTGAAGGTCGTAGGTTCAAATCCTACTCCCGCAACCAAAAACACCAAACAATACCAAAGCCTTAGGCCTCGCATAACGCGGGGCTTTTTGCTTGTCCGCATTCCATGTCAACGCCACGTCAACGTTTGCCGAGTCGCGTTGAAAAAGTGTCGGGAAATCAATCGCCTACCATAAATCCTAATTTTGCGGTCATCGACCATTTGAGTCTGGCCCGGCCGAAATCCTTGTGGCAGCATCGCGCCATGATCGAGTTCCGCTCCCTTCCCGATGACCATCCTGACCTAGCATGTTCGCCGCTGTTGCGCGCGGCACTGCTGACGCTCCAGTACGCACAGGAGCACGGGGCCATCGGTCTGACCAAAACCATGGCCTTCAAGCGCGTCTTTGTGCATTGGGCCGTCGAGCATTTTGAGTGGCCCGGCAAAAGCGCCGAGGAAATGTTCCGCTACAACAAGGTCATCAATGAATATGAATTCCCGCCGCTCGAGGTGCTGCACTATCTTCTGATCAGCATGCGCTTGGGTCGGCACTTGAAAGGGGAATTCCGGCTGACCAGGCGTGGGGCAGAACTGGCAGACGCGCCAGCGCGGCTGTTTGCCGAACTCATCCCTTTCTTCGTTCTAAGGATCGACCACTCCTCCTACGCGCGTTTCGAGGAACGGCCCTTCGGCAAATGGGATGTGTGGATGAACGTCATCAACGTCGAGGCTGACCATGGCACCACCGAGCGGGCGCTGTACGCGGCTTTGTACGGCGAGGAACACGACTGGGACAACTCTGGATGGCGCGAAATGGCGGCGTTCTCGTCCTGCGTCCTGCGCCCACTTGAATGGGCAGGACTGCTTGTCGAGACCCGCGAGGAGCGCGAGGGCAAGCACGTCCATCACGTGTTCAAGACACCGCTCTGGCGGAGCGCGATGAAGCTCAACACGGACGACATGCTGCGGCCCGTTTCTGTTCAGTAGAGCACCTACGCACTCGGCCCATTGCTGACCTTCGCGAAGACCTCTCAATGCTGCGGGGCGGCCTGCCATTGCGGCCATTCGTGCTTAGCGCAGCATTTTAAGATGCAAGAACTCGGGCTGCAGACAAAGTGACATTTCGTTTTGCGGTCAGCAAGGTCGGCCAAAAGGAAAAATACTTCATTGCTTTAGTGGCGCGCCAATTGCGGCTGCCATCCGTGCCACGGCGGACAATTGTGGGGCCGTTCGACTCAAATAGTCCGGCCCTGAATAGCCCCACCAATCCCAGCATCCATTCGGGTTTCCAGCAAACCAGTTGTACCAAGGCGAAGGTATCCTGATGGCCTGTGGATAGAGTACGACGATCCTGTTTGCCTCTGCCCATCTGTTGTAGCCCGTCAGCCGTGCATAGTTCTCACCGATGACCTGTCGACCTTGCTTGCAACCATGCAATGCGATGTGCAGACGGCAGGTTTCGCCCGCCGCGCAGTCAGCCGGAACATAGACGAAAGCAATATCGTCCATACCCGCGGCACCGTTGGTATATTGAGCCTGATCAAAGGTCACGAACCCTTGTTCTCTTGGCTCAACCGGAGGCGACAAGTCTTCGTACAGCTGGTTCAGAATGTCACCGGCCTGATCAAAATCACAATCAATGAGGAAATCGGGACGGGTCGCATCGCAGGTTACCGACCCCTGCTTAGTGACAAACCCGTGTCCCGCATCGACCTCTGTCACGTAGGTAAAGTTTCCTGCAGTCACGCCCAGCAAAACATATGTTTTACGTAATGCGTCCATTGTCGATCGCGCCACAGTGTCATCAGCCTGGCCATGAAAAAGATAGAGCCTGTCGGCCGAGATATCCTGGAGCGGGTCTATGCGGTTCTCTGCCGCCAAGGCTTTCATCGATTCGAGGGAACTGTCCGGATCGGCGTCGACAAAAAACGGGTCCATGCACACATAGAGCGCGCGCCACACAGAATGATCCGCGCAATCATATGGCCCACCTGCGACAATGCCCGCGCCCGAGATGGCACCCGAGAAGGCGACTTGCAGTTGCACCGCCATGAATGCCCCGCTGGACAGTCCGGACACGGTTGTCGCTTCGGGTTCGAGATTCAGTACGGGTAACGGCTCAGCAGCCGCGACGCCTGAGACAAATGCAAAGGCAAATGTAAGCCGGAGCGGGTTTACCATCGCGAAAAACTCCTAAAGGTGGGAAATCCAACCCTTCCCGCAGGTGACAGGCTTTCATATGGGATGATACCGGAATATTTTACTCCACGCCATTTCGTCCGCCAGTTAAGGACGAAACAGCAGACCAAGGCGCAGCCAAAATGGGCGCAGGTAGCAAATAGCAGGCAGTCTTTCGACATCTTCACTTGAGGTGCGCGTTCCAGACTGGGGCCACGGACAGCAGAGGGAACAAGGCGGATGCCGCGTAGGATGCAGGCCCGGGCTTGCTCTTTTTTGCTCTGTGGCAACACTGCTACCGTGCCAATAATCCATTACCACTCACGGCCCAATCCGGACTTTCACTTGTCAGTCCGTCACTGCAGCGTAGCTTTCTCAGACCAGCCATTCGCGCGTGGCGCAGCATTTTGGTCGCTCGATCGTCGGTCTGCGGACCTTTCCGACGCTGATTGAAGGTCGGATTTAGTGATTTTCCGCGTTGAGGCCAATATTGTTGACTTATAGCGGAGACGCAAGATTATGCCACACAATGGCTCTGGACTTTCAACAATGATCGACCCAACATGGGCGTTGGCGGGATCACACCTGCAATGAAACTGAGAATGGCTGCGTGGATTCCACGACCACGCCCGCTAAAAATGGGAGGCTCACTATTCTCTTGCTGGAACACGAAGGGGTAAAATACCTTGAATTGAACATATTGGAGGGCGAAAAATAACCTACACCGCATTGGGGTAATTGATACCTGTGGCGAATTTGGTAGGGTGGCCTTTCGTGCGCATTACCTTGAAGATTGCGCTATTGAGGAGATTCAAATGAGTATCCAAAGCCAGATCGATAGTGGGCCGATAAGGTTCTTTAATGCAGGTAGTGGGATGCAAGATGTAGAAAATTTGCCGCTTTGGGAATTAGACTTAACGCTATTGATCTAATTCTCGTCGATTTAGTGAATGAAATGATCAGTTATCTCGAGCAACTTTACGTCAGAGCCAAACTTCATTCGCTCGCTGATACATTCTCACTCGGCAATGTTTTAGGGAGCGTGTAATTTTGCAGCGATTACCCATCTTGCTTTTCGTATGTTCACTTATGGCTGCAGCTTATTTGTATGGCGCATTTTCCTATCGTTATTCGTGGTTTCCGACCTCACAACTGCGAGAAGCTAAGCGCACGATTCAGGGGCTGATAGAGACTTGGTCTGGTAATGATGTTCTAAGCGCAGCAGAAGGATCGGCAATCGAAATTGTAGATTCCACGCGCATTACTGACAATCTGGTTTTGGTGATGGGTATTGGCCCAAACCGACGCAATTTCGTCCATATAATCAACCGCGAAGGGCAGATTGTTCATGAATGGATGCCTAACTGGTTCGAAATCTGGAAGGATGACACACAGTTCCCCTTGGAGCGGCGCCCCAAATCACAACCAGGAGCCATCGTTCACGGAATCGCATTGCTGCCGTCTGGTGATATAGTTCTGAACTTTGAGCACCTCAGCACTGTGCGCCTCAATATGTGCGGCAACTTGGTCTGGAAACTGCCCAACCTTGGGCATCATTCAGTTCATGTTGCCGAGGACGGAAATCTATGGGTGTCTGCTGAGGACTATATCGAAGAAAACCCAACCGGGTTTCAGAATCATACAGCCCCGTTGCAATCCTGGACCATTCAGAAAATTTCGCCTGACGGAAAAATTCTAAAAACGGTCCCGGTCATCGAAATTCTGAAGAGCAACGGACTGGAGGGGTTGTTGCATCTTTCCTCGATCGAAAATGGGAAAACGGAGGTATCGGGTGATACCTTGCATCTGAATGAGGTTGAGACTTATCCATCACGATTCAGTTCGGATATTTTTGCTCCTGGAGACCTTTTGCTTTCGCTTCGGAATATCAATACGATCTTGGTAATTGACCCAAACACCTACAAGATCAAATATCGCGAAACCGGCGCGTTTCTGCGTCAGCATGACCCTGATTTTATTGGGGGGAATTTGATTTCGGTCTTTGACAATCGCAATCTCAGACCATCGAGAAAGCCAGAGAAACCAGCCAGCCGCATCGTGGTGATTGATGCAGCTAAGCAAAACGCATCGGTCGCGCTGTCAGGAGCTGGGGAGCATACGTTTTTCACCAGCATCATGGGTGAGCATCAGAATCTGCCCAACGGCAATATCCTGGTCACGTCCACTACAGAAGGCCGTGTTATGGAATATGCAGCGGATGGGTCGCTGCTATGGAGCTTTCAGAACCGAGTTGATGATGAATGGAACGGTCATGTGACGATGGGTATGTTGCTGCCGGATAAATACGATAAAAACTTTTTCACAGAGCGGGCAAGGGCCTGCGCTGCAGAATAAAGAGGACTGAAAAATGAAACGTCTAGGGTTACTCCTTTTTGTCGTGGCCACACCGGCCCATGCTTACATCGGGCCCGGTGCCGGATTGGGTGCTATCGGGACAGTGATCGCAGTGTTGGCGGCCGTAGTACTATTGGTTGCAGGTTTCGTTTGGTATCCCGTGAAGCGCTTGTTGAAAAAACGCTCTACCCAGGATGACAAGAAGCAGTGATGGTCATTTTCGCGCTGGTGGCCATTGCAGCATGTCTGGCCGTATTCATCGTGGTATTCAGATATCTTGCTGTTGCACGATTTCTGAAGGCCGGCGCAGAGGAAGCTGCAAGGGGTATGTCCACTGTTCTGGATGGTCAGTTGGGCGATAATGCAAAAGAAACAGCGGTCCGGAAATCCGGACTCGTGCTACTTTTTAATCTCTTTCAATTTCTGTGGCGCATCGGCACCTGCGTGGCTGCGGCGGCGCCTATTGTGTGGCTGTTTGACCAGACTGGCCTAACGACGGCGAAGGCAATGCTCGATCTCTCGCTGAGCTGGGAATTTATCCTTGGCACGAGCGTAATCGGCGTTTTGGTGGCTACTCATTTTTCGCGCAAGCGCAAGACGAATCAAGGGAATTCAAGCTATTCCTTTGCAGATCGCTTGGTGCATGGCATTGCTTTTTCCAGCCGCGATCTGCAACTGACAGCCGCTGACTTCGACCAACGTATCATGGGGCGACGTATCGACGGGATTCCTGACCAGCCGCCAATCTTCATCACTTCTCTCCCTCGTGCAGGGACCACCGTTTTGCTGAATGCAATGAATGATGTACCGTCGTTGGCCACCCACCTTTATCGCGATATGCCATTTATCACAGCGCCGCTGCTTTGGTCGAAGCTGAGCAAGTCGTTCAAGAAAAACACTGAAGAACGCGAGCGCGCGCACGGAGATGGGCTGACTGTCGGGTTTGACAGCCCTGAGGCTTTCGAGGAAGTCTTCTGGCGGATGTTCTGGCCGCAGAAATATACCGACGAAACAATTGAGCTTTGGCATGAGGATGACCTGAACAACGAAGCGGCCCGGTTTTTCAAAGAGCATTTCCGAAAGATCGTGGCGCTCAGAACTGATGGGCAGGGGCGCTACATTTCCAAAAACAATGGCAATATTGGACGGCTTGATCTGTTGCCGCTAATGTTTCCAGGGTGCCAAATCATTGTCCCGTTCCGCGATCCGGTCGAACATGCTGCATCTTTGTTGCGGCAACACCTGAATTTCCTGCAACAGCAAGCTGAAGATCCATTTGTTGCACGGTATATGTGTGATATCGGGCATTTTGAGTTCGGAGAACTACATCGCCCGTTTGCGTTTCCGGGGTTCGCCCCGGGTGGCCGGTCGCCGCAAGACGCAGATTACTGGCTGGCTTATTGGATCGCCGCGTACCACCATATCAAAACCTGCGCGGATGGAGCTCTTTTTATCGCCTCTGAATCGTTTGGCAGGGACGGTGAAAAGTTGATGCATCAGCTTTGCAATCGCATCGGCGTTCAACATGACACTGTACCATTCTCGGGTCATTTCCGGCCGATTGCGCCACGGGCAAATCGCGCCGCTTTTTCCTCAAACCTGATTGATGAAGCGTACGGTGTGCTTGACGATCTCAAGGTCCGTGACCTATTTTAACTTTGCCGCCATAATTTTCGCAGCTTCACGGAGCGGATAATAAGTGATATGCGCATATCGCTGATCCGTCATCGGGTTTGTGTGTCCAATGGTCTCCCAACAATTGCCAAGCTCATACCGCGTGAGGCAGGTCGGGACGCATGAGTATGGCGGTTGCCGTGGATGCGGTAGGGAGCAAGATCTGTTGAAGAAAGTGGTTATTGCTCAATAGCTATAATACCAACTCAGGCCAATCGTCAGCATGACCACAGTGAATGTCCGCTTACTCGGATGGCACATTTCGATTTCGCCCCCGCAGCGAATGTCCGGAACCCGCCGATTCTGTGGAAAAACAACGTGTTGCTGTTGCAGAAAGTGTGGTTCTGAACAGAGCGCGAGCGCCTTTTCTATCAGGCTTTGCGCGTTTGCTGCGGTGCAGGAAGGATCTTGGCCAGTTTGCGGAGGTTTTGGGCGGTGGCGGCGAGGAGGAATTCGTCATTTGCACCGCATGGGCCGCGTAATC
>NZ_FWFL01000016.1 GCF_900172295.1 Roseovarius litorisediminis | reverse complement strand
CTCGTAGAACAGCGCCGGTTGCGCTTCCTGCCTCGGTCCCATCATCGCCGGTCCTCCCCCTCGATTACAGGAATTGAATCAGCAGTTCAGACTTCGATCAAGGAAGAGTTTTTCAACAAAATAAGCCGAAGTTTAACTCAATCGATACCTTCCCTTTGCTTTGGAAATCCTATCGCTCACCGAAACCGGATGCTCTTTAACTATTCGTTGTAACGCTCCAACATGGTTTTCTAAGAAGTCATCGAAATCGTCGGCAGATACCTCTGCAATAGCGGTGCAGGTGACAAGCAATCCGGCTAGCTGTGCGTCCAACTCGCGCATTTTAGCATCGCGGTTCGCTTCGATAACATCGCTGGGCAGTACGCCCGAGCAGTTCTGCAACAGGTCGTTGCCAATTACATCTTTGAACTGCCTCCAAAGGCAATGAATTGGCCAACGCGCGCGGTTTGAATCTGCGATGGCTGTGCAGTAGTGAATTCGCTGCAATGCGTCTCCAATGACGTCGTGGATGTCCTGCCAGTTGCGCATCGCGAAGCGGTTGCGCAGTTGTCTGGAGCCAAGGCGCATCTCAAAGCGGCAGACATGGCTTGATGCGCGATCCTTGAGGTCAATGGGAGGCTTCCCAGCGGCTTTCAGGGCCGCGTCCCAGATGGTCAACCATCCAAGCTTGTTGTGCTGAATTACTTCGGCCCGTTTGTCGTAGATCGCGATTTGGCGGTTTGCCACGGCACCAGCGCGAAGGCCCACGGCCCGCGCCCCGCTGGAAACGGTCGCAGTTTCATCAACGCCTGTGTATTCCATCACCTTTGTTCCGGGCGGAACAACCAGTGCTTCGCGGTTAGGCTCAAACCACGGGGCGAGAAAATCTACGGCGAAGTCGGCACGCGCCACGCGTAGCTGCGTTTCCGCATATTTGATTCCGAAGGCTTCCATGCATTCCCTGAAATGTTGCTCAGCCCGTTCAAGCTCACCTGTGGCAAGGCCAAAGGCGCGGAAATCAACTGTTATGCCGGGATTGTTGAGAATGCGGTTCTGGGGGTCTTGGAATAGCCAGATCGCACCATGGTCGCCTGTGTGGGCGGTATATCCGCGCGCGCCCTTATTAGTCACGCTCAAGGCGACCGGTCCAAACTGCACAATGCAATCACTGTGCGTGTCCCTTGCGTGTTTTTAGGCGGCCTCAAGTTCGTCTCGGAGAATTTGGGGGATACAAGCCACTACAGCGATGAGTTCAAGCGCGAGGCGGTGCATCCGATCAAGGTGCAGGTCACATTCGACAAAAGAAATAGCGCTTCAATGAGTAACTCATAGCGATTTAACAAGAAATTACAGCGAGTTGGACACGATCGGATGTGGACTCGGGTGGGGTTGGCCTCAGCATGAAACCGACCCAGTTTCCATGACTTGTCTCAAGGCAAGAAACCACGATTTGTGGCAGGGTCTAAGCGGTTTGGGTGTGTCGGGAACCTGGCAGTGTTGTTTTACGGAATCATTTTTTTTTGAACGTGCTGAGCGGACTCTCATCCGAGGAATTGACTGTTTTTGCTGGCGAGGGAGCATTGGATGAAGATCCGGGATTATCTGAAGATTGAAAGCGCAGCGAGTATCAGCCGTTCTGAAGTAGGACGGTTGGGTACAGCAATAATTTTCATTGTTGCGGTCATGCTGTTCACCGGAGCGAAATTTGCCCATGTCGAGCAATCCTTTCTGTTAGTCGCGGCAGCGGTGATTGGCGCCTATATGGCAATGAATATCGGTGCCAATGATGTGGCGAACAACGTTGGACCCGCAGTGGGGTCCTATGCTTTGACATTGACAGGGGCGATTATAATCGCCGCTGTATTCGAGGCCGGAGGGGCGCTTATTGCCGGTGGCGACGTGGTAAAAACGGTCAAGAACGGCATTATTGACCCGGCCAATCTGGGCAATAGCGACGAGTATGTCTGGGCGATGATGGGGGCGCTGCTGGGTGCTGCGATCTGGCTGAACGCGGCAACCTGGCTGGGTGCCCCCGTGTCGACCACCCATTCTATTGTGGGTGGCGTAATGGGCGCAGGTATTGCCGCGGCCGGATGGGATATTGTCAATTGGGGTTCGGTCACAAGTATCGCAATGAGCTGGGTGATCTCACCCGTGATCGGCGGAATAATTGCGGCCGGGTTTCTATATATCCTGAAAAAACTGGTCTTTTTCAAAGGAAACCCGGTGGCAGAGGCCCAAAAGGTCGTCCCCTTCATGATTGCGCTAATGGCCTGGGCGTTTACCACCTATATCGCCATGAAAGGTTTGAAGCATATCATCAAAGTCTCCTTTCCGATGGCGGTTTCCCTTGGGTTGATTGCGGCGGTGATCACGCTGCTTGTCGTGCGTCCTTTGATTGCGAAATCGGCACCAAAACTTGGCGAGGACCGGGATGGCGTTAATCGGCTGTTCACTATCCCGCTGATTTTTTCAGCTGCGATGCTAAGCTTCGCCCATGGCGCCAATGACGTCGCCAATGCTGTGGGCCCGTTGGCAGGAATTGTAGACGTCCTGTCAGCCGGTGAGGGTGGCGCGAAGGTCGCAATCCCCATGTGGGTCATGGGAATCGGCGCGCTTGGGATCTCGTTTGGCCTTGCATTGTTCGGGCCCAAACTGATCCGCACCGTCGGATCGGAGATCACTGAACTTGACCGCTCACGTGCCTTTTGCATTGCGCTTTCGGCAGCGATTACGGTGATTGTCGCCAGTCAACTTGGCATGCCGATCAGTTCAACCCATGTAGCACTTGGCGCCGTGTTTGGTGTTGGCTTTCTACGAGAGTTTCTGGACCAGAGAATTGGTAGAGTTGTCGAAGATGTACTGGCTAGGCATCAGGGTAAACCGGATTTTGTTGAAGCCGAGGCCGTATTGCGCGGGTTTCAGAATGCCCCGGCTGAGGACAAGCTGCGTATTCTGAATGCACTGAAGCGCATGGGCCCCGAGGCTGTGATTACGGCGGCGCAGCGCAAGGAGCTGCAAAAAGCGCTAAAACGCCAGCTGGTCAGCCGCTCATCGCTTTTCAAGATAGTATCGGCCTGGATCATCACATTGCCGGTATCGGCCTTTCTGGCTGCGTTGTTCTTCTTTGTCCTTCGCGGCATGATGCTGCCCTAGACTGCTTCGACACATTGTTGGACCGAGGCAATATGTCGAAACACGCACGGGCTGAAAATTCGATGCGTTTCGAGTTAGAGCCGCATTTAAACTTGAAGTCGAAATGCCTTTTCGGGAACCCTGATCTAGATGAAAAAATACTTCTTGCCCGTTGCACTAAGCGCACTGATATTTGGTTTCTGGCTCAGCCCGGATTTTCAGCAGATCGCTGCCGGTGTCGCGATCTTCTTGTTCGGTATGCTTATGCTAGAGGATGGCTTCAAGCTGTTCAGTGGTGGCTATCTGGAGCGGATGCTGGAAAAGGCGACCGGTTCCACAGTCCGGTCGGTGATTTTTGGTATCGTGTCGACGACGGTCATGCAATCCAGCTCGCTTGTGTCGGTGATTACTATCTCATTCTTAAGTGCGGGCCTGATATCGCTGATCGGTGGCGTCGGGATCATCTTTGGCGCAAACATCGGTACAACAACCGGGGCTTGGCTGGTGGCCGGGTTTGGCCTGAAGGTCAATATCGCCGCTTATGCCATGCCAATGATCGCGGTAAGTATCATCCTGGTATTCCAGCGGGCCAAATATCTGCGCGGGATTGGTTATGCCTTGGCTGGGTTGGGGTTTCTGTTTCTGGGCATCCACTTTATGAAAGTGGGTTTTGAGTCATTCAAGGATCAGCTGGATCTGACCCGTTTTGCGATGACGGGCTTGCTGGGGTTGATTGTCTATACCTTGATTGGCATGAGTGCGACGGTGATCATGCAATCCAGTCATGCGACGATGGTTCTGATCATTACCGCGCTTGCGGCAGGGCAGATATCGTATGAAAACGCTTTGGCACTGGCCATCGGCGCCAACATCGGCACCACGATTACCGCGATCATCGGATCACTCAGCGCAAACTTTCAAGGCAAAAGACTGGCGCTTGCGCACCTGATCTTCAATGTGGTGACCGCAGCTGTGGCGCTGGTTTTTATCAGACCCATCCGGGATGCGGTGGATTGGGTCAGCGCCGGCGTTGGCATCGCGGACAGTGATTATGCGCTGAAACTTGCGGTGTTCCACACCATTTTTAACGCGCTTGGTGTCATGATCATGTTACCGTTGCTGAACAGGCTGATCGCATTCCTGGAGCGCAAGATTGTTGAACCGGTGCCTGACAAAAGCAAGCCAAAATACCTGTCGGAAGCGGTGGATGAGTTTCCGGAAACGATCGAGGCTGCGATGCGCAAAGAGGTGAAGCACCTCTATGAAAACGCCGTCGAGCTGATTGCGCATGGCCTGAACCTGAGCCGTCATGAGCTGTTTGAAACGGACGATATCGCGGCCACCGTCAGGGCCAGTCGAAAGCCGGTCGATTTTGATATCGATGAACGGTACGAGGCGCGGGTAAAAACGCTGTATGCGGCGATCGTGGATTTCGCGACACGCACCGGCGCCAAGAACCTGTCACCGGACGTAACGGACCGGGTTTACGTTCTGCGTGATGTTGCCGGAAAGATTGTGCATGTCGTGAAATCCATTAAACATCTGCGGCGCAACGCAACGGAATACACAATCCAAAATCAAGGTGCGGTGACCGAGATTTACAACGGTTTGAGAACTGAAATTGCCCGCATCCTTGTCGAGATCCGCAAGCTTGATCAGGCCGAACCCGAAGACCGTAGCCATCTGTGGCTTGATGAAGAAGCAGCACATGTAGAAGAGGATGCAAAGAACAGTATCCGTGTCGTGGATGCGCTGATCCGCAAAGGCAGTCTTGATGCGGATGCGGCGACATCATTCCTTAACGATTCCGACTATGCCTATGGCGCAATGCGAGACCTGTTGAGCGTCGCGCGGGCGTTTTACATCGAATCTGACAGCGCTGTTGCCGAGGTTGAACGCCTTCTGGCGATGGATGAAGAAGACGTTGCCGAAGTGGCTGCAGAGGCGACAGAAGCATAAGCCGAGGCTACCCTCGGGTTTTTCGAAAACGACGCACCCTGCGACAATACAATGGGGCGCACAAACGCAAGAGGCGAAAAATGGGGTTAAAGAAATATGCTGAAAAGCTGGACGATTATTTTGAACGTTTGAAACAAGGCAAGGCCGAGAAGATCGAGGCAACCCATGTGGAAAAGGTGATCCGCAAGCTGAATGCTAAAAAGCAGCAACTGCTGGACGAGATCCAAACCACCACAAAAGAGTCGAAAAAGGCACGTTTGGAGCAAAAGTTACTGTTTGCTGCAGAACATATCAAACGCGCGGAAATGTTACTGGAGCAGATTTCCAAATAGGGATGGCAAAGCCTGCGGGTTCGGAGGTCTGGGGCAGGGCAGCTCGGAGATGATCCCCATTGGCTATGGCACTATTGTCGGGCAGAGTGAGCTATGACCAAGGAACAACTGGAAAACCGGATCGAACAGGCGCGCGGTGACGCGCCCGCTGATGTGGTGCTGCGCGGAGGGCGGGTGTTTGATCTGATCACCGGCGCGCTGCTGGAGGGGGATGTCGCCATTTGCGGCGATACCATTGTGGGCATTTGCGAAAATTACGAGGGGGCACGGGTGATAGATGTCACCGGCCTGACCCTTGTGCCCGGATTTATCGACACGCATCTACATATCGAAAGCTCGCTGATAACCCCTTTTGAATTTGACCGATGTGTTACCCCTCATGGGGTGACAACGGCCATCTGTGACCCCCATGAGATTGCCAATGTCGTGGGGGTGGATGGTATTCGCTATTTCCAGCAGGCCAGCGGCCACACTGTCATGGATATCAAGGTACAGTTGTCGTCTTGTGTGCCGTCCACCGACATGGAAACTGCCGGGGCCAGGATTGACGCAGGTGATCTGGCCGGGTTGATGGGCCATCCGTCGGGTATCGGGCTTGCCGAATTCATGAATTACCCCGGGGTGATTCACCGTGATCCGGGTGCCATGGCCAAGCTGGCCCTGTTTGAAGGCCTGCATGTGGACGGGCATTGCCCACAACTGACTGGCCGCGATCTGAATGCCTATATCGCTGCCGGTGTTGCCACCGAGCACGAGGCGACCACGGCGAAAGAAGCGTTGGAGAAGTTGCGCAAGGGTATGCGGGTGCTGATCCGCGAAGGTTCGGTCAGCAAAGACCTACATGCATTGCAACCTGTTTTGACGGATATCACCGCGCCTTACATGTGCCTGTGCACGGATGACCGCAATCCGCTGGACATCGCCAACGAAGGGCATCTGGACTTCATGATCCGGACACTGATTTCCCTTGGTACACCGCCGCTGGCCGCATATCGCGCCGCGTCTCTGTCTGGGGCCGAGGCGTTTGGGTTAAAGGATCGAGGCCTGATCGCGCCAGGTAAGCGGGCGGATATCGTGGCCATCGGATCACTTGAAGCCTGTGATGTGCGGATGGTTGTCTGTGGAGGGCAGGTCGCGGATGAGGCGGCGTTTGCTAGCCGAGAGGCTATAGAACCTGTTGGGCGGCAATCGGTCAAGGCGCCGACGGTTACGGCCGAGAACTTCCGTGCTGCAGGCAATCGCGAAACCACGGATGTGATAGGTATCCTGCAAGGCAAGATCATTACCGAGCATCTGCAAGAAGAAATAGCGATAGAGGATGGCGACAAGCGCCCTGACCCTGCGCGCGATCTGGTGCGTATTGCCGTGATCGAACGACACGGCATCAACGGCAATATTGCCACTGGCTTTGTTCGGGGCTTCGGGCTGCAAGAAGGGGCCATTGCCTCTACCGTATGCCATGACCATCACAACATTGCCTGTGTCGGCATCGACTATTCGGATATGGCGCTGGCGGCCAACCGGTTGGGCGAGATTGAAGGGGGGATCGTGGTGACCCAAAACGGCAAAGTGCTGGCCGAACTGGCCTTGCCGCTGGCCGGGTTGATGAGCCTGGACAGTTTCGAAGAGGTGCGTGAGCGGCTAGGCGACCTGCACCTTGCGGCCAAATCGCTTGGCGTGACACTGCAAGAGCCATTCCTGCAACTGGCGTTTCTGGCGCTGCCAGTGATTCCGGCGCTAAAGATAACGGATCGAGGGCTGGTCGATGTTGTGAAATTTGAGATCATTGCGTAACGGAACAGCTCCCTCCGGTACCATGATGTTATAGTCCGGCTTTCCATTCGGAACTTCGGGTTTGGGAATATTTTCCAAAAGCCGGAAAATCACGTTAAGCTGAATTGCAGATTGGCGCGCCGTTCTGGAAAAGTATGCGCGCTGACTCAACAAAGGGAGAGACGCGATGAACATCAAACCAGATCCGACATTCCACGCCTCGGCCAAACTGGCTATGGAAGCCCCGGCTGAAAAACTGGCATTTACACTGATGCTAAGCCCCGATGGTTCGCAACCAGATGGGTTGGCAGTTGTGGATGTCGATCCGATTTCAAAAACCTATGGCCAGATCGTGCATAGCCTGTTCATGCCCAACAAGGGCGACGAATTTCATCATTTCGGCTGGAATGCCTGCTCATCATCATTGTCACCGCTGACCGGTCACGCCTTTCTTGAGCGGCGCTATCTGATCATTCCGGGCATTCGTTCCTCGCGCATCTATATCATTGACGTGAAAGAGCCGCTGAAGGCGAAAATCCACAAGATCATTGAACCGGAAGAGGTGTTTGCCAAAACCGGGTATTCGCGACCACACACGATCCATTGTGGGCCGGAAGGGATTTATGTCAGCACCCTTGGTGGTGGCGGTCCCGATGGCACTGACGGCCCTCCGGGCATGTTCATCATGGATTGCGAGACGTTTGATATCCTTGGTCGCTATGAAATGGACCGGGGCGTGCAGGACAAGCAGTATGATTTCTGGTGGAACCTGCCGCGCAACTACATGGTCAGTTCCGAATGGGGTCTGCCGCCACAGTTTGAAAACGGCATCGTGCCCGAGGATCTGCTGAGTAACAAATACGGCCATTCGATTCATTTCTGGGATCTGCGTGGGCGTAAGAATGTGCAGACCATCGATTTTGGTGAAAACCATCAGATGGCACTGGAAATCCGCCCCGCCCATGACCCGGCTAAGGAATACGGATTTTGCGGTGTGGTCGTGGATACGACCAATCTGGAAGGGTCAATCTGGACATGGTGGCGCAAAGAGGACGGCACGTTTGACGCCAAGAAAACTGTCACCATCCCGCCGCAGGCCGCTGATCCTGACGACCTGCCAGAGTTGCTCAAGGGGTTCTCGGCAGTGCCACCGCTGGTGACAGACATCGACCTCAGTCTTGATGACAAATACCTTTATGTGGCCTGCTGGGGCACGGGTGAGATGCATCAATACGATGTCAGCGACCCGATGAACCCTAAGTTGGCCGGCAAGGTTGAACTGGGCGGGATCGTAGCTGATACCAAGCATCCAAACGGCAAGGATTTTGCCTATGGTCCGCAAATGGTGGAAATCAGCCGCGATGGCAAACGCGTCTATTGGACAAACTCGCTTTATTCCAGCTGGGACGATCAGTTCTATCCAGATGACGAAGGCGGGCAGATGGTGATGGCCAATGTGGGTGAAAACGGCGGTCTGACGCTGGACAAGGATTTCTATGTCGAATTCCCCAAAGGTTACCGTTCGCACCAGATCCGGCTAGAGGGCGGCGACTGTTCGACCGACAGTTTCTGCTATCCCAACGTCTGACCCTTGGAGGACGTAACAACTGCAACGGCCTTGTGGTGGGCCGTTGTGGGCGCAGGTGTTTATCACGGGCTGAATCCCGGAATGGGCTGGCCACTGGCCGTGTCGGCGGCGCTGATGGAAAAGCGCCGATCGGCCCTGTGGGGCGCGCTGGCCGCTTTGGCGGCAGGGCATTTTTTGGCGATGACAGCGATCCTGCTGCCGTTTTCGATGATGGCGGCATTGGTCGAGTGGCAAACGTCGATCCGGGTCGGGGCAGGGCTGCTGGTGGTGGTGCTTGGGCTCTATCTGTTGATCAACCGAAGGCATCCCAGGTTTCTGGCCCGCGTGCCACCGTCGCGGCTGGCCTTGTGGTCCTTTCTGGCCGCGATGGCGCATGGCGCAGGGCTGATGCTGGTACCGATTTTTTTAGGGATTTGTGCCCCTTCCGAGGTGGACGCCGGGCATGGCGCGGCGGGCGCCTTGATGGCTGGAAATGTTGGTACGGCTTTTTTTGTAGCTTTCGTGCATACACTGGCGATGAGTTTGGCAGGGGGCATTCTGGCGGCGATCATGTATTTCTGGCTCGGGCTGAAATTCCTGTCAAAGACGTGGTTCAATCTGGATGTCGTCTGGGCGCTGAGCCTGATTGTAGTAGGCGGCATCGGGGTGGCGACCGCATTGAACTGAGGCCACGCACTGCAGCTTCAGACGCCGATATAGCGGCTGGAAATCTTGTCTGTCAGGTCGTTAAACTTGCCGCACCAAACGGTTTCACCACGCTGAAGGATCACGGCAGTATCAGCAACCTGTCCCAGTTCCGTGAGAGATTTGTCGACAAGAAGAATGGCCATGCCGGTTTCGCGTTTCAACGTGCTGATGGCGGCCCAGATTTCCTGTCGCACGATAGGTGCCAGCCCTTCTGTCGCCTCATCAAGGATCAAAAGGCGGGGGTTAGTCATCAGGGCGCGGCCAATTGCCAGCATCTGCTGTTCGCCGCCCGACAGAGTGGCAGCCAGTTGATCGCGGCGTTCGGCCAGCCGGGGAAAAAGCCCTGTCACGCGGGTGAAATCCCAAGGGCCAGGCCGGGCGGCGGCGATCAGGTTTTCGTGCACGGTCAGATTTGGGAAACAACGCCGGCCTTCGGGCACCAGTCCAATGCCAAGGCGTGCGACCCTGTGCGACGGCAGGCAGCTCAGGTCCTGGCCATCAAATGTGATTGTGCCGCCGGTGACCGGCAACATCCGGCAGATTGCGCTGACGGTGGTTGTTTTGCCCATGCCGTTACGCCCCATCAGGGCCATGACCTGACCTGCCTCAAGCGATAGTGAAACGTCGAACAAGGCCTGGCTTGCCCCGTAAGCGACGGTTACATTTGAGAGAGACAGAAGGCTCATGCGTCTCCCCCCAGATAGGCATGGCGTACCTGGGCGTTGGCGCGAATCTCGGCCACCGTGCCAGTGGCGATGATCTTGCCGTAGACCAGAACCGACAGGCGGTCGGCCAAGGCAAAGACTGCATCCATGTCATGTTCGACCAACAGGATCGGCGCCTGTTCTCGAAGTCTGTCCAAAAAACCGGTCATGCGTTTTGAGCCTTCGGCCCCCATGCCAGCCATCGGTTCATCCATGATAAAAGCTTTGGGTTTCAGGGTCAGGGCGACGGCAATCTCAAGTTGGCGCCGCTGGCCATGCGACAGCTCGGCGGTACGTGTGGCCGCCTGATCAGCCAGCCCGACGCGGCCCAGTGCGTCCATCGCTGTGCTGCGCAACGCGCTGTTATTAAGCGCGGAACGGAACATGCTGAAGGCCCCGCCGCGGGCGCCCAAAGCGCCAAGAGTGACATTTTGCAGCGCAGTGTCTTCCATCGCCAGTGCCGAGACCTGAAATGTGCGCGCCAGCCCTGCGCCAGCACGTGCCTGCGTGCTAAGGCCGGTGACATCCCTGCCCAGAAGTTCGATCCGCCCGGCGTCGGGGGTAAGGTTGCCGCAGATCTGTTTGATCAGAGTGGACTTCCCGGCGCCGTTGGGGCCGATGACCGCGTGAATCTCGCCAGGTCGCAGTTCGATGCTGACCTTGTCGCAAGCCTTGAGCGCGCCGAATGTTTTGGTGATGCCGTGGGTGGCCAAAATGGGGTTAGTCATGGGCCACCTGCCTGCCAGCAAGCATGCCGATGATGCCGCCGCGCGCGAAAAGCACGACAAGCAGCAACAGCACCCCAAGATAGATGTGCCAATACTCTGACAATCCACCAAGGAAATGTTCGAGTGTGATGAAAAGCGCCGCTCCGGCGACAGGGCCATAAAGGCGCCCGACGCCCCCCAGAATGATAAAAACCATGATCTCACCACTGGTTTGCCAACTGAACATGGTGGGACTGACAAACCGGTTGAGATCGGCAAAAAGTGCTCCTGAAAGTCCGGTGATCGCCCCGGAAATGACAAAGGCGGTCAGGCGCAGGCGGAACGGGCTGAGGCCCACGGTTTCAACCCGTTCAGGGCATTGCCGGCTTGCGTTCAGCGCCAGACCAAAGGGTGATTTTGCCAGACAGGCGTTGAACCACAGTGCCAGAACCAGCAAGCTGTAGCAGATGCCAAAGAAATGAATCGGAACAAGCGTGTTCAGCCCCGGAAAGCCATTGCGAACATAGATCGACAGCCCGTCTTCGCCGCCATAGGCAGGCCAGCTGATGGCGAAGAAATAGAACATCTGCCCAAAGGCTAGTGTGATCATGATGAAATAGACGCCCGAAGTGCGCAGCGACAGCGCGCCGATCACCAGCGCTGCAAGGGCAGAGGCCGCAACCGCAACCAGCCAGATTACCGGCATGAATTTTGTGCCCTCGATCAAAATCGGCCATTCCATCAGCGCTGTGTAGCTTTGCGCGTGGCTGGCAAGGATGCCCATCGCGTAGCCGCCAATGCCAAAAAAAGCCGCATGGCCAAGGCTGATCAACCCGCCGATTCCCAAGGCGATGTTCAGCCCTACACCGGCCAGCGCAAGGATCGCCACCTTGGTGGCCAGTGTGATGGTAAAGGGCGCATCACCCGCCATGGCCCAAAGTGGCACAACCGCCAGGCCCAGCAGCAGAACCATGTTGATCAAAAATTCGCGATTCATACGGCACCGCCAAACAGGCCTTTGGGGCGCCAGACCAGCACCGCAGCCATCAGGATATAGATCAGCATGGAGGATACCGCCGATCCGGTGGCGCTGGCGGCGGAATTGTCCATGAACATCCGGAAAAGAGCGGGCATGGCGATACTGCCCAAAGTGCTGGTCAGCCCGACCATCAGCGCGCCGATCAAAGCACCTTTGATAGACCCGATGCCGCCGATCACGATGACAACGAACGCCAGGATCAGAACCGGCTCTCCCATGCCCACCTGAACCGACTGGATGGCCCCCACCAATGCGCCTGCCAGTCCGGCCAGTGCTGCCCCAAGGGCAAATACAATGGTGTAGAGCTTAGAAATATCCACCCCAAGGGCGGCGATCATTTCACGGTCGGATTCTCCGGCGCGGATTTGGATCCCCAACCGCGTGCGCGAGATCAGCAGAAACAGACCCGCTGCAACGGCAAGGCCCGCGGCGATGAGGGCCAGACGATAAAGAGGATAGTGAATGCCTCCGGGCAGGGTGACGGGCCCCGAAAGATAGTCGGGAATGTCCAGATAGAGCGGAAAAGACCCAAAAAGCCACCTTGTGCCTTCGGAAAAGATAAGGATCAGCGCAAAGGTGGCCAGTACCTGATCCAGATGATCGCGTGCATAAAGCCTGCGGATAATCAGGAGTTCCACCAGGGCGCCCGCGGCCGCTGCGGCGGCCAGTGCCGCAATCAACGCCAACAGGAACGATCCGGTTGCCCCTGCCACGGCCGCTGCAGCAAAAGCGCCGACCATATAGAGCGAGCCATGCGCCAGATTGATCAGGCCCATCACCCCAAAAACCAGCGTCAGCCCGGCGGCCATGAGAAACAGCATGACCCCGAACTGAAGCCCGTTCAGGACCTGTTCAATGAATAGGATGGTTGTCACGAAGGGTGCCTTTTGGGCTGAGGCAGGCGCAACCGGGGCGCCTGCCCTGCGGTCTTACATCTTGCATTCGTCCACATAGACGTTGGAGTGGTCTTCCAGGGCGGTGCCGATGATCTTGTTGGTGTAAACATCACCCTCTTTGATCACTTCGCGCACATAGATGTCCTGAATAGGATGGTGATTGGCGGAGAATTTGAAATCGCCGCGAACACTGTCGAAATCTGCGGCCATCAATGCGGCGCGGAAGGCATCGGCATCACCGACATCGGCCTTGGCCATCGCGCTCAGCAGCAGATTGGCCGTGTCATAGCCTTGAGAGGCGTAAAGCGAGGGCAGGCGACCGTATTCAGCCTGAAACGCTGTAACAAAGGCCGCGTTGGCGGCATTGTCGATATCCTTGTTCCATTGACTGGTGTTTTTCACACCCATGGCCGCATCACCCACGGCCTGCAGAATTCCCTGATCAAAGCTAAACGCGGGGCCCACGACCGGCAGATCAAGCCCGCTGTCGGCGTATTGCTTGAGAAACGAGATCCCCATGCCACCGGGCAGGAAGAAAAACACGCTGTCAGCACCGGAGGCGCGGATTTGGGCAATTTCGCTGGCGTAATCCTTTTGTCCAAGCTGGGTAAAGACCTCGCCGGCCAGTCCACCTTTGTAAAGCCGTTTGTAGCCAGTCAATGCGTCCTGACCCGCAGGGTAGTTGGGCGCCAGTATAAAGCTGTTCTTGAAACCAGCAGAATTGGCATAACCGCCAGCCGCCTCGTGCAGGTTGTCGTTCTGCCAGGCAACGTTGAAATAATTCTTGTCACAACCTTTACCGGCCAGTGCCGAAGGTCCTGCGTTGGGCGAGAGGTAAAACTTTCCCTGCGCCGTGGCTGCAGGCACCACCGCCATCGCCAGGTTGGACCAGATGATACCGGTCAGCACGTCGACCTTGTCAGACTGGATCATCTTGTCGGCCAGCTGCACCGCGATCTCGGGCTTGCGCTGGTCGTCTTCGATCACCACCGACAGGTTGTCATTGCCCGCCATTTTGGCGGCCAGCATGAATCCGTCGCGCACATCAATGCCAAGGCCCGCACCGCCGCCCGAAAGCGTGGTAATCATTCCCACCTTCACCGGCCCTTCGGCCATGGCGGCAGTGCCCAGTGCGGCAAGGCTTGCCGCCGCGATTAGCGATTTCAGTTTCATTGTTCTCTCCCTTGAGTAATCCCGGGTTTTCCCGGTTATTCAGAACGCCTTGAAGGTCAGCGTTGTTTCTGTGCGTTCAATCCCGTCTATATCAAGCAGACGTTCGTTGATAAATTTGCCCACGTCCTCATCCGTTGGGATGTATAGCTTGAGCAGCAGGTCAAATGGGCCCGATGTCGAGTAAAGCTCGGAGTGGATTTCGCGCAGGGCGATCTCTTCGGCCACCCGGTAGGATGTACCTGGCTTGCAGCGGATATTCACGAAAACGCAGCGCATTGGAAACCCTCCCATTAGTGCGGGGTCATTAAGCCTATTTTTGCCGCCAAAGGGAAGGGCTCAGGCTGTCATATGTCGTGCCCGCGATCCGCGTTCGATTGCAGCGGCGTGCAGACGGTCGATGTTCAACTCGTAACGGATTTCTTCCAGTAATCGCAATTCGCTTTCTGCCAGCGCGCCATCGGCGGCGGCGACATCGCATGCCAGCGCATAGGCGGTTTCAAACAGGCGTTCGGGAAGATTGTCGCGTACAAGCCCAAACAGTGCATCAAGCCCTTCTTCGACGCTGAACAGGTCAAAAACCGTCTGCGCCATAACGTTCATCCGGTCCAGATCATAATCTGCAAAAACCGGCAGGTTGTTCACCGCGCTTTCGATTTTGACCAATTCAGCCGTGCGGATGTTTTCATCCGAGGCCGAGATCGCGATCATCACCGCTACAAGACAGTCCTGCGGTGTAAGGGGGTGCGGTATTTGGTCTGTCATCAATTATCCTTCCGGGGTTCTGTTGCAGTGCAGAATATTGACTGTCCGCCCCCCTAGCAATAGGAAGCATCGGACCCGGCATGCGATATTTGCGCCGGGAAATCTGGAGTTTGCCCAATGACCGACCTGCGCGATGCCGCTATGACCTCGAAAGCCTGGCCTTTTGAAGAAGCGCGCCGGTTGCTTAAACGCTATGAAAAGACCCCGCCCGAAAAGGGGTATGTGCTGTTTGAAACCGGTTATGGCCCGTCTGGTCTGCCCCATATCGGCACATTCGGCGAGGTGTCGCGCACCACGATGATCAAGCGCGCGTTTGAGGTGATCAGCGATATCCCCACCAGGTTGATCTGTTTCTCGGATGATCTGGACGGGATGCGCAAGGTGCCGGGGAATGTGCCCAATGCCGAACGTCTGCACGAGCATCTGCAAAAGCCGCTGACCAGCGTGCCGGATCCATTTGGCACACATGAAAGCTTTGGTCATCACAACAACGCCATGCTGCGCCGGTTTCTGGACACGTTTGGGTTTGAATACGAGTTTATCTCGGCCACCGAATTCTACCGTTCGGGCCA
Source organism: Roseovarius litorisediminis (assembly GCF_900172295.1). Lineage (GTDB taxonomy): Bacteria > Pseudomonadota > Alphaproteobacteria > Rhodobacterales > Rhodobacteraceae > Roseovarius > Roseovarius litorisediminis. Next base: position 15,702 of record NZ_FWFL01000016.1, on the reverse strand, counting down.
GTTTGACGAGGTTTTGCTGCGGGCGGCCTATGAGTATGACAAGCTGATGGCGGTCATGCTTAAAAGCCTGCGAGAGGAACGGCGCCAGACCTATTCGATCTTCCTGCCGCTGCATCCTGAAACGGGCCGTGTTCTTTACGTGCCGATGAAAGAAGTCAACGCCCGCGATGGTACGGTGACCTTTGACGACGAAGACGGCCGCGAATGGACACTGCCGGTGACAGGCGGCAATGTGAAACTGCAATGGAAGCCCGATTTCGGCGCCCGCTGGGCCGCTCTGGGCGTGGATTTCGAGATGTACGGCAAAGACCATTCCACCAATACGCCGATATATGACGGTATCTGCCGCATTCTTGGCGTCCGCCCGCCCGAGCATTTCACCTACGAATTGTTCCTGGATGAAAATGGTCAGAAGATCTCGAAAACCTCCGGTAATGGTGTGTCGATCGACGAATGGCTGACGTATGCGGCCACCGAAAGCCTATCGTATTTCATGTATCAAAAGCCGAAAACAGCCAAACGAATGCATTTCGACGTTATCCCGAAAGCGGTTGATGAATATCACCAGCAATTGCGCGCCTACCCCGATCAGGATGTGAAAGCACAGCTCAACAACCCTGTCTGGCATATACATGGCGGCGACGTGCCGGAAAGCCGTATGGTGGTGCCATTCTCGATGCTGCTTAACCTGGCCGGTGTGGCCAATGCCGAAGAAAAGGATCAGCTCTGGGGCTTTATCCAGCGCTATGCACCCGAAGCCAGCGCTGAAACCCACCCCGATCTGGACGCAGCCGCAGGGTATGCGGTGCGCTATTACAATGACTTTGTGAAGCCCGCCAAGGTTTACCGGTTGCCCACCGATCTGGAGCGTGAAGCGCTGGAAGACCTGCGGGCGCGATTGGCCGATTGGCAGGGCGGGCTGGATGCGGAAGAGCTGCAGGGCCTTGTCTTTGCCTGCGGGCGCGAGCGTTTCGACCCCCTGCGCGACTGGTTCAAAGCGCTGTACGAAGTGTTGCTGGGCGCCAGCCAGGGCCCGCGGTTTGGTGGTTTTATCGCGCTTTACGGTGTGGAGGAAACCGTGCAGTTGATCGACGATGCACTGGCCGGAAAGCTGATTTGACACGGACCAGGCCATGTTTGCCCGGGTTGCATTCTGGTCTCGGTTTAAAGAAAAGAAATGGTGCGCTGGCAGACTTGGGAAATGAGGAGTTGTCCAGTGGGCCTATCCGCTCCTATAAACTTGGCAAAAGACACTGAAGCAGGAATGAGGCCATCGTGTTCGAAGGTGTCTCTGAAATGGAAAGAATGGAGCGCAGATTATGTTGAAGTCTGGTAAAGTTACCGCTGTTTTTGGCTGTTTGGCCATTGTTGTTCTATCGGGCTGTGCTCTGGACCATACGCGTTATGAAACAGAACCGGTAAAATTGCAGACGGCAAAAGGCGTGGTGACTTGCCAGCTTTACACCGAGAGCCAGGTAATCTGGGACGAGGCGGTTGACGTGCCGGAGGGGATGTCGATTGAAGAGGGTGACCGGATCTGCAAGGCAGAGGGTAAACGTAGGTTGAGACTTCTGAATAGTTAACGCAGGCAGGTCGGCAGGGCGCTTTTTGCTGCTGAATGGCTTGCGGCAGATCAAGGCTGTGCGGCCTTGATTATGCCAGAATAAGGCATGGAGGCAGGAATGAAGTATCTGATATCATTTGGAATTATGGCTGCTCTGGTGGCTTGCGCAAACGTTTCGATGCCCGAGGCGTATGAAGGCCGCGGATTGTTTGCGGAAAACTGCGTGCAGTGCCATGGAGCGTCCGGAAAAGGCGACGGACCCTGGGCCAAAGGCATGAAGCCGCGCCCGGCGGACCTGACGAAACTGACGAAAAACGGCGTTTTCCCAAGGGCTTATGTTCTGTCTGTGATTGACGGGTACGACCGCACCGGCCTGCCCGGCAAGGACATGCCCGAGTTTGGGCTGCTGCTGGAAGGCGATACCGTGCCGCTGGATGTCGGTGACGGTGTGTTAACCCCTACACCGCGTCCGCTGGCCGCATTGCTGGCCTATCTGGAAAGCATTCAGGCCGGGTGATTTCGTACGATCCGTACGTTTTGTACGTGGATTTCGTACGCAATGCCGGGCAACCCTTTTCAGGAGCCGAAAACGGGTGCGTTTGGGATGAACGCGATTTGTGATAAGTTTATTCCGAGCAGAGGAGTCTTTGTGATGGCACTATTTCGGATTTTAGTGATTGTGCTTGCTGGCGCGTTGGTCGTTGGCACCACCGCCTGTGCGCCAGTAGGTGGACGGGGCGGTGATGGCATTGAGGGCGGGGATTGAACCGTATCTAGATCCGGCAGATGCCCGCCGCCTGCGCCCCGTCCCACGGCAGGGTGATGTCGCGCGGGTGCGGCAACTCACCAAGAGGAAAAGCGCCGCGCAACATGTCGGCCAAACGCCGGGTGCGCGGCGCATCCGGGTCAAGCGTGGCACAGCAGACATATTCCTCGACAATGCTGGCCTGCTGCTCATAGCCAAAATCCATCAGATCGGCATCGGTTGAAATATCGAACAGATAGGGGTCATCGCTGCCCTGATGTTCGGTGATGGCGCGCAGGGGGGAATAGCCGGTGGCGCGGCGGTTCTGCCATTGCCAGACATGGGTGATCTCATGTGCGAGCAACATCGCGTTGCCCAGGTTCAGCTGATCGGGATAGCCGCGCATGAAATCGGGTTGATACCAGCTGCGCGCAAAGAACACCTTGTTGTGAATGACCACACCCGAGGGGGCAGTGGTGATGAGCTCGGTTTGCGGTTCGGGTGACAGCCGCTCGCGACAGGCCAGACGCGGGCGCTTGGGGCGCTTATGCGTGACGTTGCCCACCAGCGCGCCGTTGAACAGGCGAACCCTGGAAGTGTCGATTTCGGCGCCGTGGATATGCGTTGCAAACGCCGCCTCGGACGGGGTGAGGGGGCGGCCACAGGCGGCGAGGATGAGGAACAGAAAAACGAGCACGCGCATGGCGAGAGACTGGCAGGCGTTGGTGACGCGGGCAAGAGGGGATGCGTCGGGTGGGGTGCAACCCACGCCGGGCAGGATGTGTAATCTGTCCGCCCCGTGGGTTTGCACCCGCCTTGGGTTTATTTGACCCGTTTGCCAGCAATCACCGTGCCGTCCTTGCCAAGATTGCTGTTCGACGTGGCCAGAACCTTGGGCTTTTCCTTTTTGGGTTTCTTGACTTCGCGATTACCGCGGTTTTTTTCCTTGGACATCATTTATTTCCTCAAAAGGGAATCCCGAACGGCGATTGCCCATCGGGTCGATGCTCATTGGGGGGACAGGGTTGCCTGACATGTCAGGGCGATGCGGCCATTGAGGCAGCGGGCAGCCGCGCGTTGGCGGGTTACCTGCCTTATTAATGTGGGGGTTGGGCGGCGCGATTGCAAGGGAGGGCGAAGGGGGTTTGGCAGGCCGGACGCCCCTTTCGCTTCCGTCCGCGGTCTGGTGGTGCCCTAGGTTTTTTTGGTATGCTAGATATTAGGGGGCTAATGTGACCTGCATGAACGTGCTACCGAAACACCATGACTAACCAACGAGACGAAAAACTATGCCGTCATCTTTTTGAAGAATTTTCGCGAAGATTTTCGCTAAGTCCGCTCAAGATTTGGTGTCCCGACAATGATCCAAACGAAGCGAACAATTCTCGAATAGATTTGGCTGTAAAGACAGACAAAGAATTGTTCGCGATAGAGCTCACATCGGTCGGGCCGTATTCCGGCTTCGAACGGGATGCCAACTTGTCCGGCGAAGTGGAAAAGAGGCTAGATCGGTTAGAACTAGGTATTTCTGCCAACGAACATGTTTCGATCTGCCTACCGATCTGTTGGGGAGACGAAATTACCGTTTCGCGCCTTTCCAGGCATCTTTCGGATCTCATGCCAGGCGTTTTGGAGGAGCTTCGCGGGCAACAAGCAATTGGTGGCCAGCAAAAAACAGCGAAACGCAGGTTGGAAAAACTAACGGTCCAGTTCTTCTTAGTTGAACGCGGCTTTAGGAATAAATCGACGTTTGTAAAGCTGCTCGTCGATTGTGATTTGGAACTGGAAAAGCAACGACTTTCTAGATTTGCCAGCAAGCTACCTTCCAAAGCCCAAAAATTACACAATTGGAAAGCGAGAAAGGCGAAAACTTTACTGATTCTGGAAGATCGAGATCTGCAGATTTCGAACGAAGCGCTCGTCGCTAGCGCAGTGCATTGCGCATTTTCAAACCTGAATTTGGATCCAGACTATATTCTATATTTGGACGCTTCGTATTCTGACAAATGGACAATTCTACCGATCTTGTTGAATGGCGTGTGGGACTCTGGTTTGTATGACTGCGAAAATCTTCAGCGTTTTTGGCACATTAAGCCGTTGGTCGACTAGTCATCAACTCAAACATCCAACTCCTCCACGAACCTCGCATTCTCCTGAATATACTGGAACCGCAACTCGGGTTTCTTGCCCATCAGACGTTCGACCAGATCGCTGGTTTCGCCGGGTTCGTCCTCGTCTATCGTCACCCGGATCAGCTTGCGGGTTTTCGGGTCCATCGTGGTTTCTTTGAGGTCCTTCGCGTCCATCTCACCCAGACCTTTGAAGCGCTGCACGTCGATCTTGCCCTTGCCGCCAAGGCCCTTTTCCATCAACGCGTTTTTCTCGGCATCGTCGGCCACGTAGACGCGTTTGGCGCCCTGCGTGAGGCGGTACAAAGGCGGGCAGGCAAGGTACAGGTGGCCTGCGTCGATCAGCGGGCGCATCTGGGTGAAGAAGAAGGTCATCAGCAAGGACGCAATATGTGCGCCGTCAACATCGGCGTCGGTCATGATGATGATCTTTTCATAGCGCAGATCGTCGATGTTGAACTTTGTGCCCATGCCACAGCCAAGGCTTTCACACAGGTCCGAGATTTCGACGTTCGAGCCCAGTTTCGAACTGGCCGCGCCCAGCACGTTAAGGATCTTGCCCTTGAGCGGCAACAGCGCCTGGGTTTTGCGATCGCGCGCGCCCTTGCCCGAGCCGCCCGCGCTGTCGCCCTCGACGATAAACAGCTCGGTGCCGACGCGGTCTTTGGACGAACAATCGGTCAGCTTGCCGGGCAGGCGCAGCTTTTTGGTGGCGGATTTGCGCTGGGTTTCCTTTTCCTGACGGCGACGCAGGCGTTCCTCGGCGCGCAGCACAAGGAAATCAAGGATGGCGCCCGCGGATTTGGTATCGGCGGCCAGCCAGTTGTCGAAATGGTCGCGGACCGAGTTTTCAACAAGTTTCTGCGCTTCGGTGGTGGCAAGGCGGTCTTTGGTCTGGCCGACGAATTCAGGCTCGCGGATGAAACAGCTGACCAGCGCACAGCCCCCGGCGATCAGATCCTCGCGGGTGATGTTGGTGGCCTTGCGGTTGTTGACCAGCTCGCCGTAGGCACGGATGCCCTTGAGGATCGCAGCCCAGAATCCGGCCTCGTGCGTGCCGCCTTCGGGCGTGGGGACGGTGTTACAGTAGGACTGGATGAAACCGTCGCGGCTGGGCGTCCAGTTGATGGCCCATTCAACCTTGCCGGGGACGCCGAATTTTTCCTTGAAATCAACCAGCCCGGCAAAGGGTTTGTCGGCATAGGTGCTGGCGGAGCCCAGGGTTTCGGTCAGATAATCGGACAGGCCGCCGGGGAAGTGGAACGTGGCCTCGGTTGGGGTGTCACCGTCGGCAATCGCGGACTTCCAGCGGATTTCGACGCCCGAGAACAGATAGGCCTTGGAGCGGGCCATTTTATACAGCCGCGCGGGTTTGAATTTGAGGCTGCCAAAGATGTCGGGATCGGGGTGGAAGGTTACGGTGGTGCCGCGCCGGTTGGGGGCGGCGCCGATCTTTTCCAGCTTGCCCTGCGGGATGCCGCGCTGGAATTCCATCGCGTAAACCTCTTTGTTGCGGGCCACTTCGACGCGGACGTAATCTGACAGCGCATTGACCACCGACGAGCCGACGCCATGCAGGCCGCCGGAAGTCTCATAGCTGTCGCCCGAGAATTTGCCACCGGCGTTGAGTGTGCAGAAGATCACCTCGAGCGCGGATTTCTCAGGCATTTTGGGGTGCGGATCAATCGGGATGCCACGGCCGTTGTCGCGCACGGTGACATGGCCATTTTCATGCAGTTCAATCTCGATCCGGGTGGCATGGCCGGCGACGGCCTCGTCCATCGAGTTGTCGACGATCTCGGCGACAAGGTGGTGAAAGGCGCGGTCATCGGTGCCGCCGATATACATGCCCGGGCGCAGGCGCACATGCTCCATATCCTCGAGCACCTGGATCGAGGAGGCATCGTAGTCTGACGGACCCGGCTGGCCGGAGAGAAGATCGTTCATACCGCTGCTCTTTTATTTTTGGTTTGGGGTATTATGGCAGAGCGGCGCGCGCTGGAAAAGCGGCTTCCGACATGATTTAGTTTGCCAAAGGTTGAAACCACGCCGGGAGGGTGAAAGGATGCGGACGTTTCAGGAAATTTTCGACATCAGTGCCGGACGTCATGGCGGGGCGGCTGCGCTTGAGGCGCAGCTGAGCAAGCCGAAGACAGAAGAAGAGCTGGCGGCGATCCCCGAAGACCGCTGGCTGGCGGAAATGTCGAAATTTGTGTTTCGCACCGGGTTGAACTGGAGCGTGATTGAAAACAAGTGGCCGGGGTTTGAAGCGGCGTTTCACGGATTCGATATAGGGCGTTGCGCAATGATGGATGACGAGATGTTCGACAGCCTGCTGACAGATACGCGGATCGTGCGGCATGGCGCCAAGATCGCCTCGGTCCGGGACAATGCGGCGTTGCTGCTGGAGCTGCGCGACGAGGGCGGTGTTGGCAAGGTGATTGGCGGGTGGCCATCCGAGGAGTATGCGGCGCTGCTGGACATGCTGAAGACGCGCGGCTCGCGTCTGGGGGGCACTACGGGGGCGTATGCACTGCGCTTTATGGGCCGCGATGGTTATATTCTGTCAAAGGATGTTGTCGCGCGGCTGATTGCCGAGGGCGTAGTGGACAAGGCACCAAGCTCGAAGTCCGCTATGAGGGCTGTACAGGAGGCATTCAATGTATGGCGCGCGCAATCGGGGCGCTCGTTGACAGAGATCAGCCGGGTTTTGGCCATGAGTATCGGGTAGGGTGCTAGCGAACGGCTCTGAGCTTTTGGTGGACAGGGGCGGGCAGCGCCCCCGCGCGGAACCAAGCCCACAGCGTGACGCACGGTCAGATAGCCTTACTGGTCAAGATTTTCATCTTAAGCACCGTTGGCTTTGGTCTCTATCGTCAGGTCAGATTGCAGCAGGCACCGCAAGCAGCCGCGCAGTGCGGCATGGTCGTCGGTGATCAGGGACAGGGGGATTTCCTGCAGGATGTGACGGTAGGGGCCTTTGGCCGCGAAGCTGTCTGCAAAGCCCAGACCGGACAGGAACGGCGCCACGGCCCGGGCCGTGCCACCGATCAGATAGATGCCGCCCATCGGCAGGTGATTGAGGGCGAAATTGCCCAGAACGGTGCCCAGCAATCGGGTGAACAGACGCAGTGCAGGGCCGGCATCCGGATCGCTACTTTCATGTGCGGCAATGATCTGCGCCGGGGTGAGGGTTATGCCGCTGAGGAAAGCATGGATGCGGCTGAGGCCGGGCCCCGAGAGCGCGGCCTCGACCGGTTTGTGGGGATGCGCCCGGGCCAAATGGGCGATAAGCGCGTTGGTCTGATCGTCCATGTGGGGCAGGGTGGTGTGGCCGGACTCGGATGGTGGGGCAAACAGGCCTGTGGGGGTGCGGTGGACCACGGCGATATTGCAGCCGGTGCCCAGCCCCATGACAAGCCGGGGCGCGTTGCGGTCTGACGGGCCGGGGATCAGCGCGGTGATCGAACCGGACGGCAGATCATCCAGCGCATAGCCCTGCGCCTGAAGGTCATTGATCAGCGTCACACGGGCCACGCCGGTGGCTTTTCTCAACTCGGTGCTGTCGATGAACCAGTCAAGATTGGTCAGCTGAGCGGTGTTACCGCGCACCGGGCCTGCCACCCCGGCGCAAAGGGCGCCGGGCCGGGCGTTGTGATGCCGAAGGTAGGTTGCAAGCACCTGCGCCAGCCCGGTGAAATCGGCGTTGGAATAGTTGTGCAACGTATCCGGCAACAGGCCATCCGGCGTTGCAAGACCAACCCGTGTATTGGTGCCGCCGACATCGGCGAGAAGCCAATGCTCACTCATTGCGCCAGCGGGCCATTGTCTCACGTGCGGTCTTGGCCAGCATCACCACGTCGATCCCGACGGCCAGAAACTGTGCACCCCAGTTGCGATAGGTCAGGGCGGTGTCGTGATCAAGGGCAAGGATGCCGGCGGCCTTGCCCGAGGCCTTGATGCGGGCAAGGGCGTCGCGGATCACTGACTGTACCTGAGGCTGTGCGCTGTCCCCCATATGGCCCATATCAGCGGCCAGATCCGAGGGGCCGATGAAAACGCCATCGACACCGTCGACCGACAGGATGTCTTCCAGCGCCTCGATGCCAGCAACGGTTTCGACCTGCACCAGCAGGCACATCTGATCGTTGGCAGTTGCGATATAATCGGGGATATCCGAAAACCGTGAGGCGCGGGCGAGGGCCGCACCCGAGCCCCGGATGCCTGCAGGCGGATAGCGCATGGCGCGCACCAGATCGCGCGCCTGATCTGCGCTTTCGACCATCGGGATGAGCAGGGTTTGGGCGCCGGCGTCCAGCACTTGTTTGATCAGCCACGCCTCGCCCATTGGCAGGCGCACGACGGGCGCGCTGTATTTGCCGTCCAGCACCTGAAGCTGGGCCATGATGCTGCGCAGATCATTGGGGGCATGTTCGCCGTCGATCACCAGCCAGTCGAAACCGGCAGTGGCCAGTACCTCGGTGGCGTAAGGGTCGGCAAACCCGGCCCAGCAGCCATATTGCATGGTGCCTGCGGCCAGGGCGGATTTAAAACGGTTGTGTGGGGCGGGCATGGCTGGTTCCTGTCACGGTTTTGTCGCAGCATAGCCCGGGGCCGGGGCAATTGGCGAGGGGGAGATGGACATGGGCATGACCCTATGCTTGGTTGGCGCGCATGAGAACCGATATGAAGCTTCCCTTTTTGATCACCGCTGCAATTGTGCTGGCCATGGCGCTGATCCTGTTGTGGATGGGCCGAGTGCCCTGGTGTCAGTGTGGGTATGTCGACCTTTGGGGCACGGTGAACACCGAAGAGGGATCGCAGCAGTTTTTCGACTGGTATACGCCCAGCCACCTGTTGCACGGGTTTCTGTTTTACGCGGTGCTGTGGCTGGTGGCCCGGCGAGTGCCGATCGGCTGGCGGCTGGTGATTGCGACGCTGGTCGAGGTCGCATGGGAAATCGCCGAAAACACCGACAGGGTGATCGAACACTACCGGGCGGTTACGATCTCACTCGATTATTTTGGCGATTCCGTGCTGAATTCGCTGATGGACTTGGCTGCGATGCTGGTGGGGTTCTGGCTGGCGCGGGTTTTACCGGTCTGGGCCAGCGTGGCGGTTGTGATCGGGTTTGAATTGCTGACAATGATCCTGATCCGCGATGGGCTGGCGCTGAATGTGATCATGCTGCTGTCACCGGTCGAGGCGATCAAGGTCTGGCAGTCGGGAGGGTAAGGGTGGCGGGCTTTATTATCATTCTGAAACCACCGGCTGATTTCCCCCATGAATGAGCACCTCAAGGGATTGCTGATCACCACGATGGGGGTGTTGCTGATCGTACCGGATTCGCTGTTTGTGCGGCTGATCGTGGCCGAACCGCCGACGGTGGCGTTCTTTCGAGGGCTGGTTTCGGGTGGGATTATCCTGCTCGTACTTTTGGCGGTTCAGGGGGCGGCGGGGTTTCGCGCCGTGCTGCGGACCGGCAAGCCGGGGCTGATCTATGTGCTGCTGATCGGGCTGACCACGCCGGGTTTTGTGATGGCGGTTACCCAGACAAGCGTGGCCAATGTGGTGTTCATCTTTGCCTCGATCCCGATCTTTGCGTCGATTTTCAGCCGGATTTTTCTGGGTGAGCCGATTCAGATGCGGATGGTGCTGACCATGGGGGGAGTGATGATCGGGCTGGGGATTATTGCTTATGGGTCAGGGTCGTCCGAAATCGCCCATTGGAAGGGGGATTTGTGGGCCTTGTGTGTGTCGGCCTCGTATGCGGCGGCGCTGACGGCGGTGCGCAAGGTCAAGGACACGTCGATGATCCCGGCCATACCGGTTGCCTATATTGGCGCGGCCCTGGTGATGCTGCCCTGGGCGACACCGGTTGAGACATTTCAGACCCAATGGCAACTGGTGTTGGGGCACGGGGCATTCATTGCTGCGGGAACCTGCCTGCTGACGTTGGGCCCGCGCTATATCAGCTCGGCCGAGGTGTCATTGCTGATCCTGCTGGAATCCGTGTTGGCCCCGATCCTTGTCTGGGTCGTGGTGGGCGAAGATCCTGGGCCATGGGCGCTGGTTGGGGGGGCTGTGGTGATCGGCGCGCTGTTTGTGTCGAACCTGATCGCGCTGTTGGGTCGGAGCCGCAGGGCAGTGCCGACCCTAAAGCCTTAAGAAGGCGTTATTCTGCAGCGATAGCCGGGAGTAGTGCCGTGCGGATATGTTCGGGTACCAGGCGTGCCGTGCTGATCCGGGGGAGGTCCATTTCCGCAATCGTCGCTGTCGCCTCGGCGCCGGTTGCGATGTGAAATAGATAAACCTGTCCATCGGCACCTTTTCAACCTGATAGGTGGTCGTGCCGTAGCCTGGCGCGCCGGCAGTGATGCTGATCGGGTTGATCTTGGTGGGATGCGGCGGGCGTGCGTCGATCTGTTGCGTGCCCAGCCATTTGACGTTGGTTCCTGACCCGTCTGCAGCCAGCATTCAGTACCCGACTATTCCCAGTGGGGCTAACAGATTTTTTGAAGGGGGTCTGAAAAGCCCGCTGTTGCCGTAATTCGGTGATTTTAGGTCAAGAAATTTAGGGGAAAGTGGTAAGGAAACGGCAGAGTTTCGACGGTTCATGTCAGATTTCCGCGAAGCCTGTGAAAATTTCCCGGCCTCAGAAGTTGACCTCGACCCCGGGTAGATTGAGGGACCTGACCAGATCGCGCAGTTCCTGGCGGGCGGCGACGTTCGAGATGTTGAGCCCTTTGACGCCGATATCCTTGAGGTCCAGCAAGGTCAGGCCGCGGGGAAACAACTCGCGGAAGATGACACGCTCGTTAAAGCCAGGGGCGATACGGAAGCCGATCCGCCGGGCCAGGTTTTCAAGCGCCTTGCCCATCTTTTCCTTGTTGACCATCTGCTGCGCGCCCAGACGGTTGCGTACCACAATCCAGTCGATCGGTTTCAGACCGGCCTGCGCCCGAAGCTGGCGGGCGTTCCAGACCATTTCGGAGTAAACCGAAGGTCCGAGGATTTTCTTGCCGTCGCTGTCGACATGGGCCAGCAGATCGAAATCGACAAAGCTGTCATTCAGGGGGGTCACAAGCGTGTCTGCCAGCGAATGCGCCACCTGACTGAGACGGGTATGAGAGCCGGGGCAGTCGATGATGATGAAATCGCTGCTTGGTTCAAGTTCGGCCACGGCAGCGGAAAGGCGGCGGTCATAGACGTTTTCGCCGGGCTTCAGCCGGGACTGGTCAATCTCGGGCAATTCGCGGTAGCGCGGGCCGGGCAGGTTAAGCCCGGATTTCTCCAGGAATTTGGCGCGGTTATGAGCATAGCGGCCAAATGTTTTTTGCCGCAGGTCCAGATCCAGCGCGCTGACCTTGTGACCCATGCGCGCCAAAGCCGTTGCCAGATGCATCGAGACTGTTGATTTGCCAGCCCCGCCTTTTTCATTGCCGACGACAATAATATGCGCCATGTCCCGCTCCCCTGTCCCATAGTCCGGGTCGTATTGTTTTCGGCACATTATCGCCCGGGGGCCTGATTGGGAAGGGACTGTTCTTGCCTGATTGACTGTTTATTTAGCGGCACTTGGGGGGATTTGACCGGTTTTGCAGTCTTGCAGGTTCAGAACGCAGAACCAGCCTATTTCCGGCGTGTGCTGGTTACGCGACGCATTATCGCCATTGAGATTTCAACTGCCACAACGCAAACTGGAACAGCAATGGTCATTTAAGGAGCGTCGGATGAAAGTTGTCGTTATGGGGGCCGGCGTGATTGGTGTCACCACCGCCTGGTATCTGGCAAAACAGGGGGCCGAGGTTGTGGTTCTGGACAGGCAGATGGGGCCGGGGCTTGAGACCAGCTATGCCAATGCCGGGGAACTGTCCTATGGCATGACCTCGCCCTGGGCGGCGCCGGGGATTCCGCTGAAGGCGATCAAATGGTTGTTCATGAAGCGCCGGCCGCTGTTCATCTGGCCGCTGATCAGCCCGACGATGTGGAAATGGTCATTGCAGATGATCGGAAACTGCAACGAGGAAAAGTATCGCATCAACAAGTCGCGCATGGTGCGCGTGTCGAATTACAGCCGCGATGTAATGCCCGACCTGATCGAAGAAACCGGCATTGAATACGATGGGCGCGAACAGGGTACGTTGCAGCTGTTTCGCACCGCCAAGCAGATGAAAGGCTCGCGTGCGGATCAGGACATTCTGGCCGAGTTCGACAGCCCGTTCGAGGAATTGGGCCGCGATGCCTGTATCGCGGTTGAACCGGCACTGGCCGAGGTGCGCAACAAATTCGTCGGCGGTTTGCGCCTGACCGCAGACCGCACCGGCGATTGCCGGATGTTCACCATCGCCCTGGCTGAAAAAGCCGAGGAACTGGGCGTGCAGTTTCAATACGGTCAATCGATCCGCGGCATTGCAATTGAAAATGGCCGCGTGGCGGGGGTGGATACCGAACTGGCGGGGCGGATCACCGGCGATAAATATGTCTGCGCCTTGGGCAGCTATGCGCCGGGTTTGCTGAAACCCATCGGGTTGAAACTGCCGGTCTATCCGGTCAAGGGCTATTCGGTGACCTTGCCGGTGGTCGACGATGCGATGGCGCCGCAATCGACGCTGATGGATGAGACCCACAAGGTGGCAATCACCCGGCTGGGCGACCGGATCAGGGTGGCGGGTACGGCTGAAATTGCCGGTTACAGCAACCGTTTAGGTCCGCACGCCACCGATACGGTTAAACATGTCATCAACGATCTTTTCCCCAAAGGCGGCGATCTGAGTCAGGCCGAAGGCTGGACCGGGCTGCGCCCGATGACACCCGATGGCACGCCGATTTTGGGGGGCACGCAATACGACAACCTGTTCCTGAACACGGGTCACGGTACGTTGGGCTGGACCATGGCCTGCGGATCGGGCCGGGCGGTGGCCGATGTGGTGGCAGGCAATACGCCCGAGATATCCATGGATGGGTTGACAGTGGCACGGTATGGTTGAGAGGGGTAAGGTCTGCTGTGCGGACAAATCAGACTTTCGATTTTCGCGTTCCTGAGCTGCGCACTCCAAAACTTGGTCGATCTGTGGTAGTATGCTCGTAAGTGGTCGGAGAGGCCACGGACGGGGCCCGATGCGAGCAATCATTGCGGGAGCCAGTAAGATGACTAAATCCATAAGTGATGTATCAGGTGATGAGGTCGTTGCAGGGGGCGGTCTGCTCAGCAGGCGTCTTCTTCTCAAAAGTTCTTTGATAGGAACAGGGGCCGTTGCAGCTGGTCTTACGGCGTCGACAGGAGCCTTGGCCGAGGCCGACATACCTGACTGGGTTACAGTCTCCGGGGAACGAGCTCGGGGCTACGGACTACCGGCGGAATCCGAAACAGATGTGCAGAGGGCGATTATCGAACCCTGGCAGGAAGTCGCTGCCGCATTCAGCCTTTCGGGTACGCCCCATCACCGCCTGCGGGGAACGATTACACCGAGTGGTCTACACTTTGAAGTCCACCACGGAGGACGGCCGGATGTGGACCCGGCGCGCCACAGGCTGATGCTTCATGGTCTCGTGGAACGCCCACTGAAGTTCGATCTGGAGTCGCTTGAACGCTATCCCATGGTCACGGCGACACATTTTCTGGAGTGTGCAGGCAACAGCCTCTTTAACGCCATCATGCCGGAACCCATGCAGGCAGGTTGCGACATGTTACATGGCCTGCTGTCAAACTCAGAATGGACAGGCGTGCCGCTGTCGGTCCTCATGGATGAGGCGGGTGTAAAACCGGAAGGACTCTGGGTTGTTGCCGCTGGAAGCGACGGGCCGGCCCTTGCCCGTTCGATCCCGATCGAGAAAATCATGAATGATGGTATCCTGGCGCTGTACCAGAACGGCGAACGCATCCGGCCGGAACAGGGCTACCCCATGCGCCTGCTACTGCCAGGCTTCGAAGGCAATATGAACGTTAAGTGGCTGACAAGCCTATGGGTGACCGATGCGCCCGCACACACCAAGCACGAGTCTGGCGAGTACACCGAAATCCTTGCCGACGGTTCATCGGTGAAATTCACTTTCGCACTCGGCGTAAAGTCTTTCATCACCCATCCCTCCGCAACCATGACAATGAACGGTCCGGGCTTTTACGAGATATCCGGTCTTGCATGGTCTGGGGCCGGACGCGTCGAGCGCGTCGAAGTCTCGGCCGATGGCGGCCAGAGTTGGGCAGAGGCTGCTCTGGACGGCCCCATCAATCCGCGTGCTCTTACGCGGTTCCGATTGCCTTGGCGCTGGGACGGCTCGCCATTGGTTCTGATGAGCCGCGCGACGGACGAAACCGGAGCGGTGCAGCCTGCGAGGTCGGACTGGAAGGCAAAGTACGATCCATCCAACTTTCTCCACTACAACGCGATCCAGCCATGGCAGATCACGGCAGAAGGAGCGGTTCAAAATGTCTACATGTAAGCTTCCAATCATCGCATGTTCCGCTGTTTTCGGGACCGCTGCCTTTGCCGAAGGTCCCGATCTGGGAGAGCCGTTGTCAGCCGACGAAATTCCGTTCTACGCAACGTACGTGATGCCTGACGGGCGAGGTCTGCCGGATGGCAGCGGCACTGCAGCCGAAGGTGCCGAGATCTATGCGCAGCAATGCACCAGCTGTCATGGTGAGACCGGCACGGAAGGTCCCGTGATGCCGCCAGTCTGGCCGAACGAGATTTGGCCCAAATCCGTGGGCAAGCACTGGCCCTACGCCACGACTCTCTTCGACTACATCCGGCGGGCAATGCCGCTGGATGCACCCAAGTCGCTCTCCGATGACGAAGCCTATGCGTTGGCTGCATTCATTCTCGCGCAAAACGGCCTCATAGATGAGGACACTGCAATGACGGCTGAAACATTGCCGACGGTGGAGATGCCCAATCGGGATAACTTCATAGACGTCTGGGCAACCCAGGGTGAAAAGCCCTGGTAACGAAACAGCTCCCCGGCCGTTTCCTGCCGGGGGGCATCCATTCTCACATTACAGGCCAGCAGCGGGTTGGCAGAGCACACGCGCCAGGTCGTCCGTCGCTGCGGACAAGCGAATGTCCGGAACCCGCCGATTCTGTGGAAAAGCAACGTGTTGCTGTTGCAGAAAGTGTGGTTCTGAACAGAGCGTGAGCGCCTTTTCTATCAGGCTTTGCGCGTTTGCTGCGGTGCAGGAAGGATCTTGGCCAGTTTGCGGAGGTTTTGGGCGGTGGCGGCGAGGAGGAATTCGTCATTTGCACCGCATGGGCCGCGTAATC
>NZ_FWFL01000003.1 GCF_900172295.1 Roseovarius litorisediminis | reverse complement strand
CGGTCAGTGGCATTTCATGAAGCACGGGCCGCACGGCGTCGTTCATTAGCGCTGATGTTGCCGTTCGGCAGTTGATGTTTTCCACACGCAGTGACTGGCTGTCTCACCTGCTGAAAAGCGTCTGCTTTGTCCGCGACTTACCAGTTCGCGCATGGCGCAGCGAAAGGCGATTTTTCCTGAACCGGCCCTTCGTGACCTGCGCGGCGAAAATGCTGGAAGAGCCCAATCCAGAAATGACAGAATTGTGCTGCGTGCGCTTGGAACACAGCTCGCTGCAACAGCGAGAAAGCCTGGGCTGAACCGCAGCAGAATAACGAGCTATTCATGCAAGCTGAATCGAAATCTGCAAAGGTAAGGCCCGCCGCCCAGGTCAATACATGGTTCCACGATGCCTACATCGAAAGATTTCGGGGTCTTGCTTTGACGCATTGAGGGCCGTTCAATTGATCTGAACAAATGTCATCGCGTATAAAATATGTATACCGAAAGGATCGGTTCGGTGAAGTTTGCTGTGTCCTGCGACCAGGTTGTCTTTGTCTACTGCAGCGAAGGTTTGGTTTGGGTTCCGGCGAGAACCACACTTTTCAATGACCACTCTGACGACCGCTGCTACAAAGCAGGGCATCGCCTGCTGCAAGTGCACTCGAATTCTGCATCAGCAACATGCCCAAACATCAATGTCGGAAAAGTCCGCATATCGGACCTTACCTAGAGCGGCCAGATGAATGGAATAAGTGCCGAGGCCAGCAGGCCCACACTTAGGTTCAGCGGAATGCCCACCCGCAGGAAATCGGTAAACCGATACCCGCCGGGCCCGTAAACCATCATGTTGGTCTGATAGCTGATCGGCGTGGCAAAGGTGGCGCTGGCGGCAAACATCACCGTCACCACCAAGGGGCGCGGATCGACGCCCAGATTGATGGCCAGGCCAATCGCCACCGGCGTCAGCACCACCGCCACCGCATGGTTTATGATCTCGGACAAAAACGACGTCAGCAGGTAAATCGACCAGATGATGAAGAACGGTGAAAACCCTGCGATATATGGCGCAAAGGTCTCGACAATCAGATCAACCGCGCCTGACGTCTCCAGCGCTGTGGCCACCGCCAGCATCGCGAAGATCAGCGCCAGCAACCGCCCGTCGACAAAGGAAAATGCCTCGTCTGAATCGATACAGCGGGTCAGGAACACCACCGCCATCGCCAGCACCGCACATAACAGGATCGGCGCCACGCCAAAGGCCGCCAGGGCGACGATCCCGGCAAGGGCCGAAATGGCAATGGGCGCATGGCTGCGGCGATAGGCACGCGCCGAGGGATGCGAAACATCAACCATCTCCATCTCGCGTGCCAGTCGCTGGATGTCTTCGGGCGCCCCCTCCAACAGCAGTGTATCGCCCACCCGCACCACCAGATCATCCAGTTGTCGGCCGATATTCTGGTTTCGTCGGTGCACCGCCAACGGATAAACCCCGTAGCGGCGCCGCAGCCTCAGCGCGCCCAGCGACCGGCCTACCATCTTGCAACCCGGCGTGATCAGCACCTCTACGGTTGTCGTCTCGACCGCCGACACCTGATCGACCCGTTTCAGGCTTTTGTCGCGCTGCAGGCTGAGCAGTTCGGTCATCTTGGTACGCAGCACCACCCGGTCGCCCACTTGCAGGGTCACACCCTTCATATCACGGCGCAGCGACTGATCTCCGCGGATCACGTCGATCAGGCGCACCCCCTCGCGTTTGAACAATTGCACGCCCGAAACCTCGCGCCCGATCAGATTCGAGTCGGGCGGGATTACAGCTTCGGTGAAGAATTTCATGCGTGATCTGTCTGACAGCATGTCGGCCATGCTGTCGCGATCCGGCAGCAACCTTGGGGCGATAAACCGCAAATAGATCATACCCCAGACCACCAGAACCACCGCCAGCGGAGTGATCTCGAAAATCGTGAAGGCCTCCAGCCCCTGCGCCCGCGCGACACCATCAACCAGTAGGTTGGTCGATGTCCCGATCAGCGTCAGCGTGCCGCCAAGGATCGCCGCGTAACTCAGCGGGATCAGCAATTTCGAGGCATTCATCCCCAACGTGCGCGCAAGCTGTACAAAGACCGGTATCATCACCACCACCACCGGTGTGTTGTTCATGAAAGCCGAGGCCACCACAACAAAACCCAACAGCATGCCAATGGCCATTTTCGGGTTCACCTTGGCCACCCGGTCTGCCAGCGCGGTAAAGGCATCCAGGGCGCCGGTGCGCACCAGCGCGCCCATTACGATGAACATCGCCGCGATGGTCCAGGGTGCCGGATTGGCCAGCACATGCAGCGCCTCTTCATAAGGCAGCAGCCCCAGGGCCAGCAGCACCGCTGCCCCGCTGATCGCGACCACCTCGGCGGGATAAACCTCGCGCATGAAGAGTACGAACATCGCCACAACAACACCAAGGGCCAGCAAGGCCTGCCCAGTTTGCGAAATATCAATCAGGTGAATCAACTTGGCCACTTCTCTGTCAGATCAGGTGCCAGTTTCCTCTAAGCCGGGGCTGGGGGCAAGCCGCATTGGTAGCCGCGGCTGTACCATGAAAATTCCGGCCAACATCAGCCCCAGGGCGCCCCAAACGTAGGCGGAATAACTCTCGCTCAACAGAATCATCGACCAGATCACGCCAAACCCGGTCACGAGATAGCTCGTTTGCGCCGTAAATACCGAACCCGCCCGCCCGACCATCCAGACATATGCCGCGTAGACCAGCGCATGGATCACAGCGCCGGCCACCAGCGCTGCCTCGGGCGCACCAAACCCAGCCATCGGATCAATCCACTGCCCGGTGATCAGGGCCAACGGCAGGGTCAGCACAACCCCCAGCAACGAGGCCGCCAGCAAGGTCTGTACCGAATCCAGCCCCTGCGTGCCCCATTTTGCCACCAGGTTACCTTCGGTCGCATATAGCAGGGGCGCAATCAGGGCGACGGGCACGAAGGCAGCCATCGCGCGCTCGGGCAGGCTGGCCTCGGGACCGATCAGCAACACGATGCCCGCCAGCCCCAGCATCAGGCCCAAAATACGACGCCAGGAAAACTGCTCATTGCGCAGCATCAGCGCAATGGGAAGCGAAAACATCGGCACGCTCGAGATGGCAATGGCCAAAACACCACCGGGCAGACGCGCCGCAGAAATGTAGAAAAAGATGTCGGGCAAGACGGCGCCAAACATCGCCACCATCACGAACAGCCGCCAGTAGACTCGCCCAAGCTCCAGCCGCTTGCCGCGTTTCCAGGCGATTGCGCCAAGCACCACAACAGTCACCACCAGTTGCCAGAAGATCAGGCCAAAAGGCTGGTGCCCGGTGCTGACCGCGATCTTCGACAGCGCCACCGACAAACCCCAGCCTGCGCCCATGAGCAGCAGAATGCCGTATAGCGCCGGGCTTGTTGTCATGGACCCGCCGGTGCCAGCCGCCCGCCCTGCCGCACCATCTCAATCCGGGTGGCTTTGCCGGTCTTGTCATCGGTTTCCAGGTAAAGCCCCGATAGCGTGGCCTCACCCAGGGCAGGCGTAAACCTTGTCTTGGACATGCCGGTGACAAACCGGCGCATCGGTTCGGCCTTTTCCATGCCGATGACACTGTTGTAATCCCCGCACATTCCCGCATCAGACTGAAACGCGGTGCCGCCCGGCAATATCTGGGCATCGCTCGTGGGAACATGTGTATGGGTGCCCACCACCACACTGGCGCGCCCGTCACAGAAGTGGCCCATGCCCATTTTCTCGCTGGTCGCCTCGCAATGCACGTCCACCAGTGCCGCCTGCACCGCCCCACCCAAAGGATGGCTGCGCAATACCTCGTCCATGGCCGAAAACGGATCGTCAAAGGGCCGCTTCATAAACACCTGCCCCAGCACCTGTGTCACCAGAACCTTGCGCCCCCGCCGGTCGGCAAATACCCGGTGCCCGCGCCCCGGCGCACCCCTGGCAAAGTTGACAGGGCGCAAAACCCGAGGCTCATTCTCGATGAATTGCAACATGTCCTTCTGGTCAAAGGCATGATCGCCAAGGGTTACACAATCGGCCCCCGCCTCAAGGATCAGCTTGGCATGCTCGCCGCTCAGTCCCATACCGCCGGTGGCGTTTTCACCGTTGACCACAACAAAATCCAACCGCCACTCGTCACGCAGTCGCGGCAGGGTTTCGGTAATGGCCCTGCGCCCCGCGCGGCCCATCACATCGCCTAAAAAAAGTATCTTCATACGCTGGTGTTAGAGCCGCACACATCCAAGAGCAAGGCCACAATCCCAGCTTTTCTTCTGCCGGAAATATCCCGGGGGATCGTTGAAATGTAAATTTCAACACAGGAGGGTGGCGCGTGCCCTTGCCCCATCCGTCTGCTCCAGCCTTATGCCTGCACCTTGTAGCGGGCCTTGTACGCCACCGGAAAATTCACCGACCGGGCAATAAAGCAGGTTTTGTGGATCTCGTGGTGCAACGCATCGGCCCGCGCCAGATCGGTGCCTTCCGGTACGGTGATCTGCGGCCGCAAAGTGGCACGCAGAAAACGGCTGGCGCCAGCCTTGTCGGTCTCTCCCACCGCCAGCGGATCGTCCTGATAGGACTGCACCGCGATCCCTGCATCACTGGCCAGATGCAGGTACCACAGCATGTGGCACGAACTGAGCGCGGCAATCAGCAAATCCTCGGGGTTGTGCAGGCTTGGATCGCCGCCCAACAGCGGATCATTTGAACAGTGGACCACCGGCTTGCCCGGGGTCTCGATATTCCAGGTGCGGTCATAGCCTTTGTAGGTGACCGTCCCCTGCCCCCTGTTCCCGGTCCAGACGACCCTGGCGGTGTAGTCATGCTCGGCCATGGGAGCTCCTATTGCAGCGATTCCTCCGTGATTGTATACATGTATACATAAAGGACTCAAGATCATGCCGCCGCCCTCAATCGCTCAGATTCTGCAGGATGAAATCCTGTCCGGCGCTCTGCCCCCCGGGACGCCGCTCTCGCAGGCAGATCTGGCTATGCGCTTCGGTGTCAGCCGCATCCCCATCCGTGATGCGCTGGCCAAACTGTCAGCCACGGGCCTAATCACTGCCAGCCCCAACCGGACCGCAACCGTGCTAAAGATGACCCGAGACGAAGTCATTGAGGCCTATAATCTGCGCCTCTTGCTGGAAGGCGATCTGCTGGCCCGCGCCATCCCGCAGATGACCGACTCCCATCTGTCAGCAATAGGCTACGCGCTAGAACGCTCATCTCTGGAGGCGCGCCAGTCCAACTGGGCCGAGGGCGACAGGATGTTTCACGACGCGATTTATGCCGCGGCAGGTCAGCCACGGCAGCAGGCGATGGTAAACGACCTGCGTCGTATCTGCTGCATACAGATCGCGGGGTACAATCAGTTGACCAGGAATACCGACCGGTGGCTGACAGATCATCAAAGATTGACCAATGCCTGCCGCGCCGGAAATCTGCGCAGGGCAACGCGCATATTGCGCCGGCATCTCAACGGCGCGCGCAACCATCTGCTTCGCGAAATGGACAGGAAAACCACCCGGCCCGCCTGATCAGAAAGTGATGATTTCAGACTCCGTCACCATCATGTCCAGCGGCTGGTCCGTCGGCTCAAGCGGCAGATTGTCGGCCTCTTGTGCAGCATATGCAAACCCGATGGCCAGCGTCGGGCGCTTGCCCCGCAGCAATTCCAGCGTGCGGTCATAAAACCCGCCGCCGTACCCAAGACGACCACCCCGCCGGTCAAATGCGACCAGCGGCACGACCAGAATTTCGGGTTCAAAGAAATCATCCACCTCGGGGATCATCGCCCCGAACGGCCCTTCTTTCAGCGCACAGCCCGGCTCCCACCGTGAAAACTTCAGTGGCAGACCAAGGCGCTGGATCACCGGCACGCCCACCGGGCCGTGGGCTGCGGCCTCTTCCATTGCAGGTAGGGGATTGATCTCGGTGCGGATGGCCATGAAACCCGACATCGGCACGCCGCGGTACCCGGCCAGCACCTCGGACAGATGCCCGGCACCAGCGCCCGTTCTGGCCTCATGCGCAATCTTGCGCCGGGCAAAGGCTGCCTTGCGAGCGTCGGCCTTGATAGCGGTCAAATCTGTCATAGCAACACCACAGCAGCCAGTCCAAGAAAGGCGAAAAACCCGACTACGTCCGTGACCGTGGTGACAAATGCCCCCGAGGCCAGCGCCGGATCAACGCCAATACGTTCGAGTAACACAGGAATAACCGTCCCTGCGAACCCGGCAACGACCATGTTGATCACCATCGCGGCAGCTATGACATATCCCAGTTGCGGCCCGCCAAACCACAGCACCCCGACAATTCCCATCACCACGGCAAAAACAAGCCCGTTTATCAGCCCCACCAACACCTCGCGCCGGATCACGCGCCAGACGTTGCTGGTGGTCAGGTCTTTGGTTGCAATGGCGCGCACTGCCACGGTCAGGCTTTGGGTTCCCGCATTACCGCCCATCGAGGCCACAATCGGCATCAGAACCGCCAAGGCCACGAACTGCGCAATGGTTGCCTCGAACTGCGAAATCACGACTGAAGCCAGAATTGCGGTCACCAGGTTCACCGCTAGCCAGGGAAACCGCTGCTTGGTGGTTTCAATCACGCGGTCACTCAGACTGCCTTCACCAACACCGGCCAGACGCATGATGTCTTCTTCGTGCTCTTCATCCAGCACGGCCATTGCGTCGTCGATGGTGATCACACCGACCAGCCGTTCGTTTTCATCCACCACCGGGGCCGAGATCAGGTGGTACTGATTGAACGCATAAGCCACGTCCTCTTCGTCCTGCGTGACAGGGATGACGTGAAATGTTTCCTCGACCAGCGATTGCAGCATCACTTCGCGACGCGAGGCCATCAGCTTGCCCAAAGTTACATTGCCCACCGGGTGCAGTTTCGGGTCAACCAGAATGATGTGATAGAACTGATCCGGCAGATCCTCCTGATCGCGCAGGTAATCAATCGCTTCGCCCACATTCCAATGCTCGGGCGCCATCACCACTTCGCGCTGCATCAGACGACCCGCCGAATATTCCGGGTACGTCAGTGATTGCTGAACCGCAATCCGGTCGCTGTCTTCCAGAATCTCAAGGATCGCCGCTTGTTGCTGGTCCTCCAAATCCTCGACCAGATCGACCACATCATCCGATTCAAGGTCGCGCACCGCCTCGGCCAGAACCTCGGGTGTCAGAAGGTCGATCACCTCTTCGCGGATCGATTCATCCAGTTCCGACAGAATATCGCCGTCAAATTCGTGGCCATAAAGCGCAATCAGCCGCTTGCGGTCAAAGGCGTTGATCTGTTCCAGAAGGTCGGCAATGTCCGCGGGGTGCAGCGGCTCCATCTCACGCCAAAGAAGCTCCTGATCGTCCAGATCGACGGCCTGCATGATCTGCGCGACCGCCTGGCGGTCCAGAACATAAGCTTCGTCGTCACGCTCCTGTTCGGGCTCTGCCTGATAGTCCTCTTCAGCCATGTCGCCCCCTTACGTCGCCTCACGGAAGGATTAAAGAAGCAGCTTCAGGAAAACAATGAAAATAGGAAGATTTACCTCTTATGCCTGCCTGCTTATTCTTGCGACCGGCCATTGATCTTGCGGTTGGCCATTAAACGGAATGGAAGATATGCAAACCGATATCATACTGACCGGGCAGGTCCTGAGTTTTGACCGCTGGCCTTTCGGGGATAGTCCCGCAGACTCGGCTACCCTGTCAGGGGCCGTATTGCTTCGACAGGGCCGGATTGCAGATGTGGGAACAGTCGCCGCCCTGACCCAAAAAGCCCCCGACGCCATCGTGCATAACCATGGCGACGCATTGATCACCGCCGGATTTGTCGATGCCCATGTCCATTACCCGCAGACTGCGATGATCGCCAGCTGGGGCAAACGCCTGATCGACTGGCTGAACAGCTACACCTTCCCCGAGGAACTGCGTTTTGCCGACCCCATCTATGCGGCCCGGATTGCCGGGCGCTACCTTGACCTGACATTGGCCAATGGCACTACAACGGTCGTCAGCTACTGCACCATCCATCCCGCCAGCGTTGATGCTTTTTTCACCGCCGCCCGGTCTCGTGGCCTGCGCGCCGTCGCCGGGAAAACCTGCATGGACCGCAACGCGCCCGCTGACCTGCTTGACACTGCCCGATCTGCCTATGACGACAGCAAGGCCCTGCTTGAGAAATGGCACGGGGTGGACAGGCTTTCATATGCCATCACGCCACGGTTTTCCCCCACCTCCACCCCCGCGCAGCTTGAGGCACTCGGCACCCTTTGGGCCGAACACCCCGATTGCCTGATGCAGACACATCTCAGTGAACAAACCGACGAGATCGCATGGGTGAAATCCCTCTACCCCACGGCACGCGACTATCTGGAAACCTACGAGATGCACGGCCTTCTGGGCGCGCGCGGTCTCTACGGTCATGCCATCCATCTTGAACCGCGCGAACGCGACCGCCTGGCCGAGGTCGGCGGGGCTCTCATCCACTGCCCCACGTCGAACACCTTCATCGGCTCGGGCCTTTTCGACATGGCCGCCCGCATCACCGAGGGGCAGCGCGTTGGACTGGCCACCGATACCGGCGGCGGCTCATCGTTTTCGATGTTGCGCACCATGGCAGCTGCTTATGAAATCGGTCAACTCTCGGGCACCGCCCTGCATCCGGCACAGCTTTTGTGGCTTGCCACGGCTGGGTCGGCTCAAGCCCTGCAGATGGGCGACCGGATCGGTAATATTACCGTTGGGATGGAGGCGGATCTGGTTGTCCTTGATCTGGCCTCGACCCCTGCGATTGCCCAACGCAGTGCCCGCGCCGGGGAAATTTGGGAGGCGCTGTTCCCGACCATCATGATGGGGGACGACCGGGCAATCAGACAGGTCTGGGTGGGCGGCAAACAGGCGATCTGAACAACCAGACAGCCCCAATAAAGCAGCGAACAAACACTTACGTTCGCTCAGACAGTTTTCTGGCTAACTGGTTCTGGTGCTCAAGAACGCGGGGCAGATCGACCGTTGTCAGTTGTCCGTCCCGCACCACTTGCCGTCCTTCAACAAACAAATCCCGCACTTTTTTTGGCCCTGCCAGCAATAATGCCGCCGGGTCCCAACTGCCTGCGCTCTCAACACCAGAGACATCCCAGATGGAAATATCCGCGCGTTTTCCAATACTTATACGCCCACAATCATGTCGCCCCAGCACATCGGCACCGCCGCGCGTAGCAATTTCCAGCGCTTCGCGTGCACTCATTGCGTCAGCCCCGTGTGCCACACGCTGCAACAACATGGCCTGCCGCGCCTCGAGCACCATGTTGCCCGCGTCATTGCTGGCTGACCCGTCAACACCTAAGCCCACATTTACGCCGGCATCGCGCATCCGCCTCACAGGCGCAATTCCCGACCCAAGGCGGCAGTTCGAACACGGGCAATGCGCAATTCCGGTTCGCGTTCTTTTAAATAAATCAATTTCTTGTACGTCCAACTTGACGCAGTGTGCGTGCCAGACATCCGCCCCGGTCCAGCCCAGTTCTTCGGCATATTGCCCCGGGCGGCACCCGAACTGCGCCTCTGAATAGGCTATATCCTCGTCGTTTTCCGCCAGATGTGTATGCAGCATCACGCCCTTGTCGCGCGCCAGCAAGGCCGCATCGCGCATCAGGTCCCGGCTGACCGAAAACGGTGAACACGGTGCCACACCGACCCGGCACATTGACCCTTCTCGCGGATCGTGAAGTGAATCTATGACACGAATACAATCTCTTATGATGCTTTCTTCATCTTCTACCAGCGTATCAGGCGGCAGGCCCCCGGCACTTTCCCCGATGCTCATTGCGCCACGTGTGGGATGAAACCGCAATCCGATCTCGGATGCGGCATGAATGGTATCCTCAAGCCTTGCGCCATTGGGAAAAAGGTAAAGGTGGTCCGAACTTAGCGTGCATCCTGAAAGTGCCAGTTCCGCCAGCCCCGTCAAGGCCGATACATGCATTTCCTCGGGGCCAAACTGCGCCCAGATCGGATAGAGGGTTTTCAGCCAGCCAAACAACAGCGCATCCTGTCCGCCCGGCACTGCCCGCGTAAGCGTTTGATATAAATGGTGATGTGTGTTCACCAACCCGGGTGTCACAACGCAGCCCCGTGCCGACACCACCTCGCCGGCACTCTGCAAACCCTGCCCCACAGCGGCAATCACACCGTCGCGGATCAGAATATCAGTATCGCGCAACTCTTCACGCAAATCGTTCATGGTCAGCAGATAGTCTGCTCCCCGGATCAAAATCTCGGTCATGGTCTTTCCTTCACATGGCACAAAGCCCCCTCAGGCACATGTGAAGCGCGCGCGACGGAAAGGGGTCAAGAGCCGCGCAGCGAACCTACTGTATCCCGGTGGCACCATCCAGATCAAGAGACGTGAGACAATATCTCCAACGCAGCCTCATGTTGCTGGCGACCAGCCGCAGCCACTACCCGACCGCCCTGATGAACGGGTCCACCACTCCAGTCCGTGACAATCCCGCCTGCAGCCTCGATCACCGCAATGGGGGCTTGAATGTCATAGGCCTCAAGCCCCGCCTCGATCACCAGATCAAGCTGCCCAGCCGCCAGCAGCGCATAGGCATAACAATCCAGGCCGTATCGCGTCAGCCGGGCCTTGTTTTTTACGGCTGTGAATGCGGCACCTTCAGCGGCACTGCCGACTTCGGGAAAGGTGGTGAACAGAATGGATTCGTTCAAAGGCCTGTCACCGCGCACTTTAAGCACGCGCTCACCCTGCGGCCCGGTCATGCGCGCAATACCCAAACCGCCTTCAAACCGCTCGTTGATATAGGGTTGGTCGATCAACCCGTAAAGCGGGCCGGCATCACTGGAAAGTGCAATCAACACGCCCCATGTTGGTGTACCCGACATAAAGCTGCGCGTGCCATCAATTGGGTCCAGTACCCAGGTCAACCCGCTTGTCCCGGTCTGAGAGCCGAATTCTTCACCCAAAATCCCGTCTTGAGGGCGCATTTCGCCCAAAATCTTGCGCATTGCGATTTCGGCAGCCCGATCGCCCTCGGTTACCGGGTCAAACCCTGCTCCGGCTTCTTTGTTATCCGCCAAAAGGCCTTCAGCCCTGAAAAACGGCAAAACGGCCTCACGCGCTGCATCTGCAAGCGCATGGGCCGTTTTAACAATCTGATCTTTGTCCATTAAGCCAGCCTCTTGCACACGCGATTTGGTGTATGAGTAGACTGGTTTGCCGACGGCCTCAAGCGACGTCGCTGAGAACCCTTGCCAGTTCGAACAGGCGGCGGCGTTGGTTTTCGGGGATCGCATAATAAGAACGCACCAGATCCAGGGCTTCTTTATCGCCCAGCAGGTCCGCCGGAACATTGTCCGAGGTTTCGCGACTGCTGCTGCCGGATTCCAGCCCTTCAAAGAAAAAGCTGACCTCGACTCCCAAAGAGTCTGCGATATCCCAAAGGCGGGAGGCACTGACACGGTTGGCGCCGGTTTCGTATTTCTGAATCTGCTGGAATTTGATACCCACGCTTTCAGCAAGCTGTTGCTGGGTCATTCCAACCAACCAACGGCGGTGACGAATTCTTTTCCCAACATGCACGTCCACAGGATGCGGCATAGATCTTCCCTTCTTAATTAGTTAGGACACCTGACGCGTAACCATACAAACGGTAGCATCTCGGCAACAAAACACTCATAAAACGCCCCCCATTGGCGGCATCTCGCAAAGTTAGCAGTTTGCCGTTGAAACACAAGAAATATCGCTCTCTCGTAGGGGGACCCGTGTAAAATCGAAACAATCTGGACGGGCGCCTATTCTTTCAGATACCGCGCGTACAACTCATGCAGGTGGTTTGACATCCAGAAGGCAAATCGTCTAAGCCAATCAACAATTTGCATTCAAATCCACTAATACCGCCCGAGGAAAAATGCGCGCCTTCAGATTAGAATCACCTGACCGCAAAGCCAGCCTTTGCAACATTGACATCCCCGTTCCCGTCAAAGGCGAGATACGGGTAAAGATCCACGCTTGCGGACTCAATTTCGCGGATCTTCTGATGCTGAAAGGCGAGTATCAGGACACACCTGCGACGCCCTTCACATTAGGAATGGAAGTTGCGGGTGTTGTCGATGCAATCGGGCCGGATACATCCGGGCCTGAAGTTGGAACACCTGTGGCGGTCTTTGGCGGTCAGGGCGGTTTGGCCGAATACGGTTGCTTTCCTGCGGATCGCGCGGTGCACCTGCCTGACGGGATGGGCTTTACCGATGCCGCAGCCTTTCAGATTGCTTACGGCACAAGCCATGTTGCACTTAACTACAAGGCAGGCTTGCAGCCCGGCGAAACCTTGCTGGTGCTTGGTGCCGCGGGCGGCGTCGGCCTGACGGCAGTTGAAATCGGCAAAGTCATGGGGGCCCGCGTCATCGCCTGCGCCCGCGGGGCCGACAAGCTTGAGGTCGCAAAGCAGGCCGGGGCCGATCACCTGATCGATGCCGCGACAGAAGATATTCGCGAAGTCTGCAAATCTTTGGGCGGCGTTGATGTGGTTTACGATCCGGTAGGCGGCAATCAATTCAAGGCTGCCTTTCGCGCCTGCCGTCCAGAAGCCCGGATTTTATGCATCGGTTTTGCCAGTGGTGAAGTGCCGCAAATTCCCGCGAACCATCTGCTGGTCAAGAATCTCAGCGTGATGGGTCTTTATTGGGGTGGCTACCTGAATTTCCGCCCCAAGGTAGTGACCGACAGCCTTGCCGTCTTGTTGGACTGGTATTCCAAGGGGCTCATCAGGCCTCACGTCAGCCACATACTCCCTTTGGAAAAAGCGGCAGGTGCACTGGACTTGTTACGCACCAGAAAATCCACTGGCAAGGTCGTCGTTACGCTTGATTGACCGCCATCAGGGGGGACACGCAGAAGTCATTGCGAACCATTTCAGCAAGCTTTTGCACCAATTCGTTTCGTGGAGAGGCGGCGCCGTAGACATTAATCTTCTGCGTTCCCAGTTCAGGCAAGGTGTTACCATGCGGAACCAGCTCCAGGTGGCGCGGCGCGCTGCCTTCCAGGATGGTGGTCACGGCAAGATCGGCACTGACTGTCGCCTCAATCGCACCATCCGAATTTGAATCGATCGCATTTTCCCATTCGATCCCAGATTCATCAAGCCGCTTGATAACCCCGGGCCGGAACATGCAGTTGCGACAGTTAGCAATCGGCAAAGGCCGATTTCTCCAAGCGGTACCGCCTTGGGCACCATACCATTTCAACGGCAATTCGGTCAGCGTCTCGCCACCCGGGCTGACCACGGTTTCTGTGGTCAGGATCAGATCAATCTCGCCGCGCCCGAACCCCTCGATCAGCGCAGATGAATAAGAAGAGTTCAGGATAACTTTCACCCGCGGATAAGCGGCGTGAAACTGTTTCAGTATCCGCGGAACAGCCGGATAGATGATATCATGAGGTACGCCAAAAGTTATTTCCCCCTCCCAGACCTGATCGGTCAGACGACCGACCACTTCATCATTTATGTCGACGATACGCTTCGCATAGCTCAACAACTGCTCACCCGAGGCAGTCAACCCGATCTTGCGGTTTGACCGGTCCAGCAACTCAAGCCCCAAAAGTTCCTCAAGCCGTTTCAACTGCATCGAAACTGCGGACTGAGTGAGATTCAAGGCCGAAGCTGCACGAGTCACCCCGCCATGTTCGGACACCGCAACAAATGACCGTAACGTCGTCATATCCAAATTTCGCACTATCAATATCCTTGATGCTTCACGTCATAAACATTCATTTTCAATATGCCCGCTTCCATGCCAAATATCAACAGGCGAAATAATAGGCGCGAATTACATCACCAAATGGAAAGGTATCGACATGGCATATCTGTCAAATTCACACACCTCATGCCGCCCTGCCCCGACGACGAAAACGTCGTTGATGGACTTGCTGGCACTTTATCGTCAACGGCGCGCACTTGCCCGCCTTGATGCGGCATCTCTGCAAGATATTGGTCTCAGCCACGACGAAGCGCAAATCGAAGCGCACAGGCGGCCATGGGACGTTCCGGCATCCTGGCGTAAGTAATCGTACAGAAGACCAATCTAATCCTGACGGAAAACCTTGAAAATGCGGTCACCCTAACCGATATTGCATCCAAAGGTCCCAGAATGGGGCCCGCCAGTTCAATATCGGAGGATTAGATGGCTGAGTTTGATACGATCCGGACGGCGGCAGGCACTCGCGCCGCCCAGATTGATGAGGGTCTTCGCACCCATATGAATAAGGTCTACGGCACCATGTCTGTTGGTATGGTGCTCACTTTCCTTGCAGCATGGGCTGTCGGGAACAACGCTGATCTATTCAACACACTCTTTACCGGCTTCACCCGGTATATAGTCATGTTCGCACCGCTGATTATGGTTTTTGCCTTTGGCGCCATGATCAACCGGTTGTCCGCGGCAGGGGCTCAGCTGTTTTTTTACGCCTTCGCAGCCGTGATGGGTATCTCGATTAGCTACATCTTCGTAATCTTCACGGACTTCTCGATTGCGCAGGTGTTCCTGACCACTGCCATCGCTTTCGCCGGTCTGTCACTGTGGGGATACACTACGAAAAAGGACATCTCGGGCTGGGGTAGCTTCCTCATTATGGGCCTGATCGGTCTGATCGTCGCTTCAATTGTGAACATCTTTCTGGGATCGCCAGCAATTATGTTCGCCATTTCCATCATTGGTGTGCTGATCTTTGCCGGTCTTACTGCTTATGACACGCAGAATATCAAGAACACCTACTTGGCACATGCCCGTCACGGCGACAGCGAATGGCTGGGCAAAGCCGCGATTATGGGCGCGCTGAGCCTCTATCTTGATTTCATCAACATGTTCATGATGTTGCTGAACCTGCTTGGGTCGCGTGAATAATACCAGACCCCTATTTAACACAGAAAAGGGCGGGTCTCAGTGACCGGCCCTTTTTTTTGCCGCCTGTCAGGCCCTGCAGGGTGGCGTTTTCCCGATAACCAAAACGGCGCAACTGCCCCCTTCTGCCGTGCAGCTTTCACAACTATAGTCCCGGCAAGGCAGCACAGGCGGAACCAGGGCAAGTATGGCCACGAATTCAGGAAACACCCAACCCTATAATATTTTGGTTGTCGGACAGGGCGGTCGCCTGCAATTCGAGGCGATCCTCTTTGCCGCCTCTTTGCGGGCCAATAGCCCCGATTTTGCCGGTCGCCTTGTTGTTGCGGAACCGCAAAATGGCCCTTTGTGGCAGAACGACCCCGGTATCAGGGGCGACGACACACATGAATTGCTGAAGCGTCTGAATGTTGAAGTAGTCCCGTTCGAGTCCAGGCATTTTGGGCAGTCCTACCCCTATGGGAACAAAATCGAGGCCCTGTTCGCCCTGCCAAAGAATGAACCGTTTGTTTTTTTTGATACCGACACTTTGATTACAGGCGATCTGACACAGGTGCCGTTTGATTTCGAACGCCCCACTGCGTCGCTGAGACGTGAAGGGACATGGCCCGAGATTCAATTATATGGCCCGGGCTATACCGCCACATGGAAATCACTGTACGATAGGTTTGGGCTGGTGTTTGAAAGTTCACTGGATACAGCCTGGCCTGACGAATTCTGGCGCCGTTATCTGTATTTCAATGCCGGCTTTTTTTTCTACAAATGCCCACATGTTTTCGGTCAGCGTTTTCTTGACTATGCCCTTGCCATCCGGGATGACCCGCCGGCTGAACTGGTTTGTCAGGAATTGGATCCATGGCTGGATCAGGTGACATTGCCATTGGTAATCCATTCACTTGGTGGCGGTCGGGAAACCCTTCCTGCCGGTCTTCTGGACGGTGACATCACCTGCCATTACCGCCTGTTGCCACTGCTGTACGCCCGCGAATCCCAGCACGTGGTCGATGTGCTGGAAAAGGTGACAGCGCCCAACTGGATCAAGAAAGTTCTCAAGAAATATGATCCGATGAAACGGATGATCTATCAGGGACGCGGTCACAAAGTGCGTGCCCTGTTCGATCAGAATAATCTGCCCCGCAAGGAACAGGCGGTCCGCAACACCATCAAGCGCAACGGATTCTGGATGCGGTGATTTCAGACTTGCAAACCTGCAGCCCCCCAAAGAGCATGGCAAAGGCAATAGTAGCGCAACGGGAATACCCGAACCCGACAACGGCAATCAGGAAAACACCCCACAAAGCAGTTTTGCCGCTATCGGTATTCATATCGTTCAGACACGATCAGCCCCTTGCCAACAGCGCTTAAGTGACAGTTGTCCACCACTCATAGATAGCCTACACCGATTTGAAATGTTTTCTGAGGAGACCCCAAATGGCTTATGGCTTTGACACTTTGCAAATTCACGCCGGCGCCCGGCCCGATCCGGCAACCGGCGCCCGCCAGACACCGATTTACCAGACAACCGCATATGTCTTCCGCGATGCGGAGCATGCCGCGGCGCTCTTCAACCTGCAGGAAGTGGGATATATTTATTCCCGCCTGACCAACCCCACCGTCGCCGTCCTGCAGGAACGTGTCGCCACTTTGGAAGGCGGCGCGGGCGCAGTGTGCTGTTCGTCAGGGCATGCCGCCCAGATCATGGCGCTGTTCCCCCTGATGGAGCCGGGGCGCAATGTCGTCGTTTCAACACGGCTTTACGGCGGGTCGATCACGCAGTTCAGCCAGACGATCAAACGCTTTGGCTGGTCAGCAAAATTCGTCGACATCGACGACATGGACGCGATTTCTGCCGCGATTGATGATGACACCCGCGCGATTTTCTGTGAATCGATCGCAAACCCGGGTGGCCATATCGCCGACCTGGATGCAATTGCCAAAGTAGCCGACCAGGCAGGTTTGCCGCTAATCGTTGACAACACCTCGGCCACGCCTTTCCTTTGCCGCCCGATCGAACATGGGGCCACTTTGGTTGTGCACTCCATGACCAAATACCTGACGGGCAACGGCACCGTCACCGGCGGCGTTGTGGTTGATTCCGGTACTTTTGACTGGTCCGCGTCGGATAAATTCCCCTCGCTCAGCCAACCCGAGCCAGCCTATCACGGCCTTAAGTTCCATGAAACATTCGGGCCGCTTGCGTTCACCTTCCATGGCATTGCAGTGGGCCTTCGTGATCTGGGCATGACGCTGAATCCTCAGGCGGCGCATTACACGCTGATGGGTATCGAGACACTCAGCCTGCGGATGGAACGCCATTGCGAAAACGCCGTCCGCGTGGCCGAATGGCTGGAAAATGACGACCGCATTGCTGGCGTCACCTACGCGGGTCTCAAATCTTCGCCATACAATGATCGTATGGCAAAAATCTGCCCTCGCGGGGCTGGTGGTCTGTTCACTGTGGCGCTTAAAGGCGGCTATGATTCCTGCGTAAAGCTGGTCGATAACCTTGAGCTTTTCAGCCACGTTGCCAACCTGGGTGATACCCGTTCGTTGATAATCCACTCGGCCTCTACCACGCACAGGCAATTGACACCGGAACAGCAAAAAGCAGCGGGGGCCGCCCCTGATGTGGTGCGTATTTCAATCGGAACTGAAGATGCCAACGACATCATCGCCGACCTTGATCAGGCTCTGTCGAAGGCAGCAAACTAGTCTGAACTGAGGGCTGCAGACCCGCCCCGAATGTATTTGCCCCGCCGTTGTCAACCAATACGGCGGGGCTTTTCCTTTCCCTCGGCATGAACCTGCTGTAAAATCGACAAGGTATGGGAGAGACTCCCGCAAATGTTCGCCCGATGTTAGAGCGGTGTAGATGAAACCGAATTTCGCCTTATCCCTGTCATTCGAGGGCATTGGTGTGCTGCACCGTGCTATCCCCGGCTGGCATCTCGTGGGTGAGGTTGCATTGGACAGTGCCGATCTGACGGCCGAACTGGCAGAACTTCGCAATAAGGCGAATGCGCTGGATCCGACAGGTCTGAGCAGCAAACTTATCATCCCGAACGATCAGATCCGATATCTTGAGCTGGATTCCGATGAAATCAACGACGACAATATCAAGGGCTCGGTTCGCGAAGCATTAGAGGGTGCAACGCCTTATGCCGTAGAAGAACTGGCCTATGACTGGTCGAGGGACAACGGCAAGGTTTATGTGGCGGCTGTCGCGCAAGAAACGTTATCTGAAGCTGAAAATTTTGCTCAGGAACACAAGTTCAACCCGGTCAGTTTTGTGGCCCTGCCAGACCCTGACAGTTTTTGCGGCGAACCGTTCTTTGGAATCACGGCATATGCAAAGCGGACGCTGGCAAATGGTGAAAAGGTAAAACGCGACGAAACGGCGATGCACATAATTAGCGCATCTCCTTCGCCCAAGCCCGAAAACAAGATAGATACCGAAACCCGGGTTCAACCCGCTTTTCAAGCCGGGTCGTCACTGACTGCGACGCCCACAGATGCGCGAAATTCAGCGCCTGAAAAAGACCCCGAGCCCCAGGAGGCAGAAGCGGTTTCTTTCTCAAGCATTCGTGCGGTTCGCCACGACGTGCCCGGCAGCGCCCCCAAACTGACAGGTGCCGCCCGGTTTATCCCGGCAGCGGATCAAGACAAAATAAACGATCAAACCGAAACCGAAGAAACAAGCCCGACATTCGCTTCACAGCGAAGCCCAAAGCCTGCCGTTGGCGCCCCCCAAACCATCGCGAAACACAAAGAAGACCCAAGCGGTCTGCGTGACAAACCCGCTTTTGGCACCCAGCCCGCACCGCAAATTGGCGGCAAACCCCGATATCTTGGGCTGATTCTGACTGCCGCTTTACTCTTGATCCTGATGGCTGTTGCCGTCTGGGCTTCAATCTTTCTGGAAGGTGGTGTTGCAGGGCTTTTCCGGTCTCAGGATGAGCCGCGCATAACGGAACTTTCTACTCAGCAAGATGCTACGAAGGCCGAAGTACCGGAAATTTCAGCGCCTGATGACATTCAGCCAAACATCGACCCTGAACAAATGGTCGTTGCTTCGCTTTCGCCTGATGAACCTCCAGAAATACCGGCACAGGAAACGCTGACCCAACCAACCCCTGCCGAGCTTACCCCTGACCAAGCACTTGCGCGCTATGCCGCAACGGGAATCTGGCAAATGGCCCCTTTCCCACCAAATGCGCCTAGCCCGACCGACCTTGACGATTTTTATCAAACGTCGATCGATCCTTTAATTCAATGGCAGGATGCGGTGGCTTTGCCAGTTGCACAGACTGCATTGATAGATATCCGCCCGCCAACGCCAAACTCGCCTGTTCATGCCGATACTCTGTTTGATCTGGATGATCAGGGGCGTGTCATTGCCACCCCAAATGGTGCCCTGACGCCGGAAGGCATCTTTGTATTTGCCGGCCAACCGCCGGCAGTACCGCCAGATGTGCCCGAGCGCCTGCCGGTAATACCCACAGAAACGACTGAACCTTCAAACCTGCGCCTTGCCAGCGTAAGGCCTCAGGCCCGTCCAGACGATCTTTCTGAAACGAATGAACGCGGCACACTAGGCGGCCGCTCCAAATCCGAGCTGGCTGCCCTAAGACCGCGGCTTCGCCCAAAAAGTGCGCAGCAGGTTGCCGAAGAAGCAGCATCTTCCGACCCCAAGGCAATTAACGCCGCCGTATCCCTGGCGGTCAAAAGCACAACACCTTTTTCAACGGCCACGCCTCAGGCGGTTACCGAATCCCTTAAACCACTTACGCGACCTCGAAACTTTGACAATGTTGTCAAACGCAATCAGCCCTCAAACGACCCCACTATAACTGCCAGCGCAGCCCAGAAGGTTTCACCGCGAATTCCTTCCACGGCGTCCGTGGCCAAACAAGCCACGCAACGCGACGCAATCAATTTACGCAGGGTCAACCTGATTGGTGTTTATGGCACCCCAAGCAGACGCCGTGCTTTGGTTATGCTGTCCAATGGCCGCTATCAAAAGGTACAGGTAGGGGATCGGCTTGATGGCGGGCGCGTGGCGGCGATTGGCGATAGCGAGTTGCGGTACATTAAAGGTGGTCGCAACGTGGTACTGAAAATGCCCCGAGGGTAACGCCGTCGCAGATGTCATCTGCCACGGCAAGCCCGTCAAAATGCAGCATTGCCAAACCCGGATCACAAAACAAAACGCATACTGCCAATATCCGCCCGCCGAAACCGTATGAGAATTTGCCATACACACGAAAATCGCGCACATTGATAGGACATGGAAGAACCAACAAAATTACCCTTTCCCTATGTTTCAACACTCGGCTTGATGGTGCCCGATATCGCAATTCATCGACGATGGGCGCTCTTAACCAAATCATGACAGAATTGTTTGCCCGCCTTTCCCTTTAATAATCTGACACCCAAAGGACCCTCTTATGGAAGGTTTTCTATTTCAGGCCTCTATTTATCTAGCTGCAGCCGTAATTGCCGTGCCTCTGGCGTCAAGGCTGGGGCTGGGTTCAGTCCTGGGTTACCTGGTCGCCGGAATAGCGATTGGGCCGATCCTTGGCCTTGTCGGCGGACACGAAACAGCGGAGCTTCAGCATTTCGCCGAATTTGGCGTCGTGATGATGCTGTTCCTTATCGGGCTTGAACTGGAACCACAGGCGCTTTGGGCCATGCGCCACCGATTGCTTGGACTTGGTGGATTACAAATCACCCTGACCACCTTGGCGGTCATGGCCGGTGGCATGGCGCTAGGGCAACCCTGGAGCGTATCACTGGCAATCGGCTTGGTTTTTGCCCTCTCCTCAACTGCGATCGTGTTGCAGACACTGTCGGAAAAGGGGTTGATGCAAACAGGAGGTGGCCGATCATCTTTTTCCGTGCTTCTGGCGCAGGACATCGCGGTTATCCCGATGCTGGCCTTCCTTCCTCTGCTCGCGCTTCCCAAACCACCCGATGTGGTTCTTGGTGAAACCCTCAAACGAGCCACCGGCACAATTGTCAATGAACAAGGTGCTCACGAGGCCGCCCTTTCGTTGGTCCAGGGCCTTCCAGGCTGGGGTGTGACACTGGTCACCCTGGGTGCAGTCGGCGCAATCGTTCTTACGGGCGTTTATCTAATCCGCCCGGTCTTTCGGTTTATCCATGCAGCCCGCCTACGGGAAATGTACACCGCTCTGGCCCTTCTGATTGTTGTTGGAATCGCCTTTTTGATGAACCTTGTGGGCCTTTCTCCGGCGCTTGGCGCATTTCTGGCGGGTGTGGTTTTGGCCAGCAGTGAATTCCGCCATGAACTGGAAAGTGATATTTCACCCTTTAAAGGGCTTTTGCTGGGATTGTTCTTCATTACTGTCGGCTCGGGCATCAATTTCTCGATCCTGTTCAGCAATGCAATCCCGGTCTTTGGCCTTGCCCTGACAATCATCTTCATCAAAGGCAGCATTCTTTACATACTCGGCCGTATTTTTGAGTTACGGGGCCGCGATCTTTGGCTATTCACACTGTCCCTGGCTCAAGCGGGTGAATTTGGTTTTGTGCTGATCTCTTTTTCCGGACAGCAACATGTCATTCCACGCGAGATGTCAGAGCTGCTTTTGCTTGTCATCGCCATGTCGATGATGATCACACCTTTGCTGTTCATTCTATACGACTGGGTTTCACATCGGATCGTCGATACAGTTGAATCGCAGGAACCCGACGAGATTGATACCAAAGGGCCCATCATCATCGCCGGTATCGGCAGGTTCGGTCAGATCGTCAACCGCCTGGTACGATCCAGTGGATTCGAGACGGTCGTTCTGGACCATGATCTGGCAGCTATCCAACGTATGCGCCGATTTGGAATCAAAGGTTTTTTCGGAGACCCCTCGCGCCCCGAATTGCTTCATGCCGCAGGGCTTCGGGAGGCACGCGTTCTGGTTGCTGCACTGGATGATCCCGAAGCCACGGTGCAACTGGTAACCTTTGCGCGCCGCGAACGTCCTGATCTGCACATTATTGCGCGGGCACGTGACCGCACCCATGTGTTCAGGCTATATCAGGCTGGCGCAGATGACATCGTGCGTGAGTTGTTCGACAGTTCTCTGCGCGCAGGCCGCTATGTTCTGGAGAACATGGGGTTGACCGAATTCGAAGCCGCCAAGCTGGAACAGACATTTTACCAGCACGACCGCCATTCTGTTCGCGAACTGGCGGCATTGTGGGATCCGACAATACCCACTGTCGAAAATTCCGCCTATATCGCCCGAGCCAAGGAACTTGAAAAAGATCTGGAAACGATGCTTTTGTCCCGCTTGGAAGAGGCTACAGATGACATTCCGGACAAGATTGAAGTGCCGTCCTGACAACGGGCGCCCCGGACCTGAAAACTGAAGTCAGGCGCGCGCCCTCATCCCCCGGCAACCCCTGCTTCGGCAAAGGTTGCCATGCCGGAATGACAGGCAAGCGCCCCTTTGACAATCGCGATTGCAAGGGCCGCTCCAGAACCTTCACCAAGTCGCATATCAAGCGATAAAAGTGGCTCTTTTCCAAGCTTTTCCAACAGATTGGCGTGGGCGACTTCGGCGCTGACGTGCCCGGCAACGGTATGGTCAAGTGCGCCGGACTGTGCGGCCTCAAGACAGGCTGCAGCCGCGGTACAGATAAAACCGTCAAGGATAACCGGAATATGCAGGCTCCGGGCCCGCGCAATCGCCCCAACCATCGCCGCAAGTTCACGTCCACCAAGGCAACGCAACGTTTCCAATCCGTTGTTCGTGCATTGCTGGTTTGCTTCAACGCCACGGGCCACGACATCTGCCTTATGCGCCAGGGCATGGCCTTCGACACCTGTCCCCCGCCCGGTCCAGTCTTCAGCTTTCCCGCCATATAGCGCCAGCGCAATAGCGGCAGCGCTGGTTGTATTGCCGATACCCATCTCACCGGCGACCAGCAAATCAGAATTCGGATCAACGCTTTGCCAGCCGGTATTTAACGCACGCAACATGCCGGTCTCGGTCATGGCGGGGCCCTGGGTGAAATCTGCTGTGGGGGTATCCAGCTCGATTGCATATACGTCCAGCTGCGCACCAAACGTCCTGGCCAACTGATTGATCGCCGCCCCACCCTGTTGAAAGTTTAACACCATTTGCCGGGTCACTTCCGCCGGGAATGCAGAAACGCCCTGCCCTGCAACCCCGTGGTTTCCAGCGAAAATAATCACCTGTGGATTGGAGATTTCAGGGCGGACGACCCCGCGCCAGGCGCAATACCACGCGGCCAGCCCCTCAAGCCGACCAAGGGCGCCGGGGGGCTTGGTCAGCTGCGTATCCCGCGTCGCTGCGGCCTCACGCGCCTCAATGTTTGGCCCCGGAAATTCCTTCAGCAGGTTCGCAAACTGCGCCAATGATTCGATGTCCTGGGTCATCCGCTCACTCATTGCATGTTGTTCGTCGCCTGTGTATCGCAGGCTTACCGGATGCTGCAGCCCAAAAAGGCCCCACGCATGGCAAAAAACGACGACGCCCTGATCCACATCTCGGATATACCGCTGGCGGTGGCTTTGCTCAGTCGCCTTCCGGTGCGTGTTGCTGAAACATCCCGCGGTGCAAAGGCTGCATGGGCCTATCCTCTGGTTGGCCTGATTGTTGGCGGGCTCTCTGCACTTATGGGGCTTCTGGCACTTGGGCTTGGCTTGCCGACGCTCTTGGTTGCGCTTTTGTCACTCTCCATGCTTGTCGTGCTCACTGGCGCGATGCACGAGGACGGACTTGCGGATACCGCAGATGGGTTGTGGGGAGGATGGGATCGGGCCGCCCGCCTGCAGATCATGAAAGACAGCCATATTGGCAGCTACGGAGTGATTGCGCTTTTTCTTGTACAGTCAGCCCGCTGGGGCGCTTTGTGGGTGCTCTACGACACAAATGTGGCCCATGCCATTGCGGCCCTGATTGCCAGCAGCATCTTGTCTCGCGCGACCATGCCGGCCTTGATGGCAATCCTTCCCCATGCCCGTGCCGACGGCCTTTCCCGCAACGTCGGATCTGTGAGCACTGCAACAGCCGGCCTGGGCGCCGCCCTGGCCGCAACACTTGCGCTGCTTTTACTGGGCGGTTCGTGTTTTCAGGCAATAGTCTGGGCGATACTTGTAACCGTCGTTATCGGCGCGATCGCAAGAACCAAAATTGGGGGGCAAACCGGCGATATCCTGGGGGCCACACAGCAAATCGCGGAAGTTGCTGTATTGCTTAGCCTTGTACCCTAAGTAAGTTGGGGCACAGGTGAATCAAAAAAGGCCGTGCCTTGTTTGGCACAGCCTTTTTTAACAGTTTCAACTCAGATCAAGCAGCACGCGAGACCAGTACATCACCCACCTGCTTGGCGGCCAGAACTTCGTCACCGCCGCCAACAGCCGCCACTTCGCGGGTCAGCCGCTCAAGTGCCGCTTCGTAAAGCTGACGCTCGGAATAGCTTTGTTCGCGCTGGTCATCAGTGCGGTGCAGGTCACGCACCACTTCGGCGATCGCAATCAGGTCACCGGAATTGATCTTTTGCTCATATTCCTGGGCGCGGCGCGACCACATTGCGCGCTTGACCTTGGCCTTACCCTTGAGGGTCGTAAAGGCCCGGGACACGA
This sequence comes from Roseovarius litorisediminis, assembly GCF_900172295.1. Taxonomy (GTDB): domain Bacteria; phylum Pseudomonadota; class Alphaproteobacteria; order Rhodobacterales; family Rhodobacteraceae; genus Roseovarius; species Roseovarius litorisediminis. The sequence continues at coordinate 462,842 of NZ_FWFL01000003.1, read as the reverse complement.
CATCGGGGCTCGACAATGAGCGCATGCCGATCTCGGTTGCCTTATTGGTTGGCACCCGCAGGGTCATCTTGTCCTTCTCAAAGGAGATAACGAACAGTTCCAGCGTGATGCCGGCGATTTCCTGCTCTTCGATAGATACGATCTGGCCTACCCCGTGGGCCGGGTATACAACATAGTCATCAGGGCGAAACTCGGACTTCTTGGACTTCGTCATTCAGGTCTTCCTCGAAAGGGGCCTATCAAAGCGCAGCGCACTCCCAAGGCCAGATATAGCTCTTGTGATATGTGCGTCATGCGCAAAGAAATCCACCCCCAAACCGTCGCGTGGGTAGATGGATATCAGGCAATGCTCTTCATTTGTGTTGGCACTATAACATAAAAACGGCCCCACCGGAAGGGTGTCCGATAAAGCCGCGCGTTTAGCGTAACAAATTTATGTTATCCAAAGAACGCTCACGTTAGTTTTGGACAACAAAAGGCGCTATCAAACAGCTATCGCAGCGCAGGCGACGGTGGCTTCAGCCTCCCTCGCCCGGTTTTTCCGAGAAATACTTCTCAAGTTTGCCTTCCTCGCCATCGTGCTCTTCGGCGTCAGGCAACTGTTCTTTCTTGGTGATAATTACCGGCCACATTTCCGAATATTTGCGGTTGAACTCGACCCATTTTTCCATATCCGGTTCGGTATCCGGGCGGATCGCGTCTGCGGGGCACTCGGGCTCGCAAACACCGCAGTCGATGCACTCATCGGGGTGAATAACAAGCATGTTTTCACCCTCGTAGAAACAATCAACCGGGCACACCTCAACACAATCGGTATATTTGCACGCTATGCAGCTGTCGTTGACGATATAGGTCATGGCCGTCTCTCAATCTTTGCCGGTTTGCGCCTCACCTAATCCAGCAAGGCGGATCATTCAAGCGTCCCACGCCCATTCAGATCGAGTTTGCGACGCATCCGCTTGGTGGGGCGTCCTTTTCCTTCGTATTTGGGTGAATTTGGAACAAATTCCTTTGGTGTGGGTTCACTCATGTCATCATAAAGCATCTGCGCCTCAGGCGCAGGGCCACGTCTTTCACCAAGCGCCAAAATACGAACCACACGAACCGCGCGCGCCTGCGTAAACGTCAGGACATCATCAGGGCCAACCGAATAGGCCGGCTTGCTGATGCGCGTTCCGTTCACCCGAACATGCCCGCCGCTTACCTGCTTGGCCGCCAGCGTACGGGTCTTGAAAAACCGGGCTTGCCAAAGCCATTTATCCAGCCGGATTTTCTGTTCAACGTCGGCCACTTGCGCGGCAGCCTTCAGCTTTTTGTCTTCAGCCCCATCAGGGCCGCAGCAAAGGGATTATCCGGGTCGATTCTATCTTTCTTTTCCGGCCGGGCGCTAAAGGACTTTGCACCCTGCTCAGGTCGCGGCTGGCCCTTGCGGGGTTTGCCAGGCTTACCGGATTTATCCCTTGGTTTTCCGGTTCCCCGCGGCTTGCCTCGTCCCTCACCCTGATTTCGGGCAGTTCGGCCGCCCCAGGTAAATGTATAAAACACTTCAACTTCGGGCGTATTTTCATCCGGGGCTTCGCCCGGCTCAAGTTCTGATTCGGACACCGCAGGGACATCAGCAGAAACGTCGGTCTGCTCTGCCGGTTCAGCGATGACCGAGGCTACGCCCGTATCGACGATTCCCGCCGCAGTATCTGCCGCGCTCTCGATCTCGGGTGTCTCACCCACCTCGGCAGACGAAACGGCCATGGCCTGATCGACAGCTTTGACCTTTTCACGTTCACCGCGGACGGGTTTGTACCCAAGGCCCTGCATCAGGTCTGCAAACTGTTCCAGCGTCATGCCCGTGATCGACAACATATCCGCTTTGGCCTCGAATCCCACACGACTGTTCTCAGAGCGCAGCATATCGGCAAGGCGTTCCAGCATATCAATCCGAATCGCCCGTTCACCCGCAGCCCTGTAGCCGGACATCGTGTGATGCCCTTGCGGCGCGTTAGAACCCGCTGCCACGGTGACCAGACCGGGCGGCGGCGCCTCGGGGAACTCTTCCAGGCCCTGGGCCAGCGACCATAGTACAAGGCGCAGACGTGTCGGCGCTGGTTTCAACAACAATGGCATGAACACGGTAAACTGACCAAAACGTATCCCGTGTTTGCGTAATGCGCCCCGAGCCTCTTGATCCAGGGCTTTGACTTCATCTGCAATTTCACTGCGGGGAATAATCCCGAAGCCCTCGACCATGCGAAAACCGAAGCCGCGGGCAAGACCGGTGAGCGTTTCATCACGTTGGATATTCAGCAAAGGTTCGAACAGTGTCGCAATCTTGCGGTCGATGAAATGCTGCAAACGGCGTTGCACCTTCTGCTTGACATCATCGCCGGCTTCATCGTCGACAAAGGCAACCGCAACAGGTTTCAGAGCATCGGCCCCAAGCGTGAGTTTACCCACTGCCTGATTGCCCCACATCAACCCGCCCTGCTCGGTAAAGTCGATCTCGGTGTCCGGCGCATTGTAGAACCGGTCTGCCTTAAGATGGAAATGCGGTGCCAGCGCCTGCAGGCTGGCCTGCTGCAGCGTCTTGGCCTCTTGGCCGACCGCCTTTTTGTCCTGGATAAACCGGAACCCTTCCAGCCGTCCGACGAATTCGCCCTCGACCGTTACGTCACCATTCTCGTTTACTTCGGCCACCATGGCCTCCTTCTGCTTGAGCCGGCGCAAAAGCACGGATGTGCGCCGGTCCACAAATCTTTGGGTCAGACGCTCGTGCAGCGCATCCGACAGGCGGTCTTCTACCGCGCGTGTTGCCCCGCGCCAATGGCTTTCGTCATCAACCCAGCCTTTTCGCTGTGCAACATAGGTCCATGTGCGAATATACGCCAACCGTTTCGACAATGTGTCAATATCGCCATCAGTCCTATCCAGCCGTTTGACCTGCCGCGCCAGCCAATCTTCCGCAACGCGGCCATGTTGGTGCAGATCGCAGAAAATCGTTTCCAGGAGGCCCGCGTGTTCAGCATGGCTGATACCCCGGAAATCAGGGATACGACAGACGTCCCACAGCAGCTTGACCGAATTGCCATCGCTGGCCCGGGCGGCCACCTCGGCCACTTGTGACAGCGATTTTACCGCCCCCAGGTCATCAGCTTCGCGGGCCTTGGCCAGCCATTCATCGTCGGGCCGGGTCTCAAGCGATTGGATCAGCGCCTGGGTGCTGCCAAACTGCAGCCGGGCATTGCGCCACTCCAGTTTGCGGATCGGGGCAAAGCGGTGATCCATGATGGCCTGTGACACCTCATCCGACAAATCGGGGGCTTCGCCGGTCACACCAAAGGTACCGTGGCTCATACCGCGGCCCGCGCGCCCTGCGATCTGTCCCAATTCGTTGGGCGCAAGCGGGCGCATCCGCCGTCCATCAAACTTGGTCAACGAAGAAAACGCGACATGATCGATATCCAGATTCAGCCCCATACCAATTGCATCGGTAGCCACAAGATAGTCGACATCGCCATTCTGATAGAGATCGACCTGCGCATTGCGCGTACGCGGGCTGAGCGCGCCCATTACAACAGCAGCCCCACCCTTTTGGCGACGCAACAGCTCGGCGATTGCATAGACGTTATCCACCGAAAACCCAACAATTGCACTACGCGCAGGCATTTTGCTGATCTTCTTGGGGCCCATATATGATAGCTGCGACATTCGCTCTCGCCCAAGAAATTCAACCTCGGGAACCAGTGCTGAAATGGCATTGCGCATCGTGTGGGAGCCCAGAAATTGAGTCTCGCGCAGGCCACGCATCCGCAGCAGACGGTCGGTAAAAACATGGCCACGTTCCGGATCGGCGCAAAGCTGAATTTCGTCGATGGCAACGAAATCTGCCCCCATACCTTCGGGCATCGCCTCGACCGTGCAGACCCAGTACTTCGCGCGGTCTGGCACAATGCGCTCTTCTCCGGTGACCAGCGCCACAACCGATGGGCCGCGAATGCCGACGATCTTGTCGTAGACTTCACGCGCCAGCAGGCGCAGCGGCAGACCGATCACACCCGTCGGATAGCCCAACATCCGCTCGATTGCATAGTGCGTCTTTCCGGTATTTGTCGGGCCCAGAACCGCCAGGATTCTTGACTGCTCGGCCATCGGATATCTCCGTTACGTCAGAGGTCAGAACCACCCAATTGCCCGTTCAGGCGTTCCAGCGCCGCTGTTACGTCCTTGTGGTGCGGATGTATAGCCAGAACCCGATTATATGCCTCACGTGCCAAGTTTGGCCGGTTAATTTCTTCCAGAATAACACCCAAACCGTAGATCGCGTTAAAGTTTCGGGGCTGCAAGGCAAGCGTACGTTCAATATCTGCAAGGGCGGGACCGTAAAGTTCGGCCTGAAAAAAGGCGATCGACCGCGCGTTCCAACCTTCGGCAAAATCCGGTGCATGATCCGTCAGAGCGGTAAAATGACCAATAGCCCCCCGCGAATCGCCTGCTTCCAGTGCGTCCCGGCCACGCTTGAGCAACAGATCCATGGCAGGAGAACCCGATTTTGAAAGCTCCAGTTCGATCTCTTTCGCTATTATCCCGGCCTCGGTAGCATCAGCGTCCTTCAAGCTTAGAAACAATCGGTCAAGCTTTGCTTCCTCGACTGCCAGGGCAGGTAAGGAAAACATGACTATCGCGGCAAGTGCCGTGACGATATTATTGAGTTTACGAAATACTGCGCTCATATCGCGGTAGAGTTTAGCGTGCGGTGCCGGAAAGCAAACCCCCCGGCAGATCAATTTTGGAGGAAACGCAGATGAGCGATGTGATTAATTCAGCAGTAACTATCCTTACTGAAAAAGTCGGAAGTGACGGCTTCGACGGTTCGGCAAAATTCATGATCGAAGGCGAAGGTGCGATTATGGTCGACGGCAACGGCGTGCGCGCAGAAGATGGCGAGGCGGATGTCACACTGTCAGCCGACGCAGACACTTTTCAGTCGATCCTCGAAGGTGATCTTGACCCGACCGCAGCTTTCATGACCGGCAAGCTGTCGGTCGATGGTGACATGGGCATGGCCATGAAGCTGGGAAGCGTTCTGTCCTGATGAAAGAAGCGCCCCTTTTCACAGATGTGGCCGATGGCCCCGACGATGGCCAGGCATTTTGGCTGACGGCCGATGACGGCGTGGGTTTACGTGTCGGCTTGTGGAATCGGGAAGCTGAAAAAGGCACCGTGCTGCTGTTTCCCGGCCGCACGGAATACATCGAGAAATACGGCCGCACAGCAGTTAATCTGGCCGCTTGCGGCTATGCCACACTGGCGATCGATTGGCGCGGACAGGGACTGGCGGATCGTCTTTTGGGCGATATCATGTCGGGCCACGTGCACCATTTCACCGATTATCAGCGCGATGTTGCAGCGATGATAAAGGCCGCGCGGCAACTTGACTTGCCCAAGCCCTGGCACCTTTTGGCACATTCAATGGGGGGCTGTATTGGCCTGAGATCCCTGGTTCAGGGCCTGCCTGTAGAATCCTGTGCCTTTTCAGGGCCTATGTGGGGAATTCAGATGGCCGATGCACTGCGGCCTCTGGCCTGGTCATTGTCCTGGAGCAGCCGCCGGCTGGGTATGGGGCATGTCTATGCACCCGGGACTGTTTCAAACAGCTATGTTCTGGTTGAGCCATTTGAAAGAAACAAACTGACAACTGATCGCGATATGTACAAGTACATGATCGATCAGGTTCAGGCGCACCCCGAGCTGGGCCTGGGTGGCCCCAGCCTGCGCTGGTTGCATGAGGCACTCGTCGAGACGCGTGCACTTGCCCAGGTGCCTTCCCCGAGCGTGCCATGTTTTATCGTGGCGGGATCAGACGAAGAAATCGTGGACATGTACCGCATCCGTGACCGCGCCGCGCGATGGCCCGGGGCGCGACTGGAAATCATCGCGGGGGGCCGCCATGAGGTTTTGATGGACAACCCCGAAATTCGCAAAAGGGTCATGCGCGATTTTTGCCAATTTTTCGGTGATGCGGCCAAGACAAACAAAAATGCGCGTATTAATCCAGTGTCACACTCTGTTGCTGGCGGCCAAGCCCCTCAATCTCAAGCGTCATAATATCACCATCGGTTAGAAACCGAGGGGGGGTCATTCCCATCCCTACCCCTGGTGGCGTGCCCGTTGCGATTACATCGCCGGGCTGAAGGCTCATCATCTCACTCAAATGAGAAATGATCTGCGCAACGGTGAAAATCATGGCGCGCGTGTTGCCGGTCTGCACCCGTACCCCGTTCAGATCCAGTGACAAATCAAGTGCCTGCGGGTTACCCACTTCATCAGGCGTTACCAGCCAAGGCCCGATCGGCCCGAAGGTGTCACAGCTTTTTCCTTTGGTCCACTGGCCCGAACGCTCAATCTGGAAACTGCGCTCAGAGACGTCATTAACGATGCAATAACCCGCAACATGGTCAAGGGCCTGCGCCTCAGATACATATTTCGCAGGCTTTCCGATCACAACGCCAAGCTCCACTTCCCAATCCGATTTTTCGGATCCACGTGGCAGGGAAACTGAATCGTTTGGTCCAGTAATTGACGAGGTCGCCTTCATGAACACAATTGGTTCATTGGGTGGTTTCATCCCCGCCTCGGCGGCGTGATCGGAATAATTCAGACCGATACCAATGAATTTGCCCACCCCGGCCACAGGTGGGCCAAGGCGGGGCTGTCCTTCAATCAACGGCAGACCTTCGGGATCAATATCAGGCAAATTTCCCAGGATGGCCCCCGCAATATCCGGCAGAATACCCGTCAGGTCGCGCACACGCCCCTTGGCATCCAGCACACCGGGATTTTCCTGCCCCGGCTCTCCAAACCTTACAAACTTCATGACCCTGGCCCTCTTATCGTTTGCCCGCCACCCTAGAGCGTTGCAGATAATTGGCAAGTCGCACCCCTTGTGGCGCTAAGGCCCCCGGATTATGTCTCAGGCTCAATCAAAACGAGGTGTCCCATGCTGATCCGTCCCATTCCCGTCCATGATGCCAATGCCAGCTCTGGCAACAAGGACCTTGGTAAATTACCGGAATGGGATCTGAGCGATCTTTACACAGCAGACGATGCGCCCGAGCTAGCGCGCGATCTGGATTGGCTGGAGAAGGCCTGTACCGATTTCGCCGCAGATTACGAAGGCAAGCTAAGCGATCTGGACGCAACAGGCCTCTTGGAATGCATCCACCGTGACGAAAAGATCAGCAATATCGCCGGGCGGATCATGTCCTATGCCGGCCTGCGCTATCACCAACTGACAACAGATGGCGCACGTACCAAATTTCTGTCCGATTGCCAGGAAAAGATCACAAATTTCACCACACCTCTGGTGTTTTTCACGCTGGAACTGAACCGGCTGGAAGACGACCATCTTGGGAAGCTGTTAGCGCAGAACGCCGAACTGGCCCGCTACAAGCCGGTATTGGACCGAATCCGCGCAATGAAACCCTACCAGCTTTCGGACGAGCTTGAGAAATTCCTGCACGATCTGGGCGTTGTCGGCGACGCCTGGGAACGGCTGTTTGATGAAACCATCGCCGGTCTGACCTTTAGTGTCGACGGTGAAGAGCTAAGTATTGAAGGCACGCTAAACCTGCTGACCGAACAAGACCGCAGCAAACGCGAATCCGCCAGCCGTGAACTGGCCCGCGTTTTTGGTGAAAACATCCGCACCTTTGCCCGAGTTCACAACACCACCGCAAAAGAAAAAGAAATCGTTGACCGCTGGCGGGGCATGCCCACGGCACAGACCGGCCGCCACCTCAGCAACGATGTCGAGGCCGAGGTGGTCGAGGCCCTGCGCGACGCAGTCGTCGCCGCCTACCCCAAGCTTTCGCACCGCTATTACGAACTTAAGCGCAAATGGCTGGGTCTGGAGCGGATGCAGGTCTGGGACCGGAATGCGCCCCTGCCCATTGAGGACACGAAAACTGTGGACTGGCCCACAGCCGAGCGCGTGGTAATGGACGCCTATTCAGCTTTTGATCCACGTATGGGGGAAATCGCCAAACCCTTCTTTGACAAGGGTTGGATAGACGCCGGCGTCAAACCGGGAAAGGCACCCGGCGCCTTTGCGCACCCCACTGTCACAAACGTACATCCCTATGTGATGCTGAACTACCTTGGCAAACCGCGCGATGTAATGACCCTGGCGCATGAATTGGGCCATGGCGTGCATCAGGTGCTGGCGGCTGATCAGGGCGAATTGCTGGCCAACACGCCCCTTACATTGGCTGAAACAGCCAGCGTCTTTGGTGAAATGCTGACATTTCGCAAGATGCTGGAAAATGCCAAATCCGATCAGGAACGCAAGGTGCTTCTGGCGGGCAAGGTCGAGGATATGATCAACACCGTCGTCCGCCAGATTGCGTTTTATGATTTCGAATGCAAACTGCATGCGGCGCGGCGTGAGGGTGAACTGACACCCGACGACATCAATGCCCTGTGGATGTCCGTTCAGGCCGAAAGCCTGGGGCCTGCATTTGACTTCATGGAAGGGTACGAGACCTTTTGGGCCTATATCCCGCATTTCGTGCACTCGCCCTTCTACGTCTATGCCTATGCCTTTGGCGACGGTTTGGTGAACGCACTTTATGCGGCTTATGAGGAAACGCCCGAAGGCTTTGAGGACAAGTATTTCGAGATGCTCAAGGCGGGTGGTTCCAAACACCACAAAGACCTGCTGGCCCCCTTTGGTCTGGATGCCAGTGACCCCAAGTTCTGGGACAAAGGCCTGTCGATGATCTCGGGCTTTATCGACGAGTTGGAGGCGATGGAGGAGTAAGGCGCGAACTTCTGCTAAGCGGACAAAGCTTTAGTTCGCTGCAGAATGCACCAAGGCCCGCTTCGAAACACTGGTCAAAAGCGGTTGCCTTATTTCTGAGCCGTGAGGGTCAGGCATTCCGCCGGAACGGCGAGGCCGTCGTCGTCACGGCAGTGTGAAAGCTCTGCCACAATTTCTCTAATCAACCGGTCGTGCTCGGTTTCGGACAATTCGGCCATGGTTTCCGCTATCGGAGAACCGGCGATTGCCCCGGCGATGAACGCCTCTGGGTCTGGGTGGCGGGCGAACTTAATGTCAAAGAATACATGCGCGTTGCGGAACCCAGCACTCGAAGCTAGGTCGTGCAAACGGTCTCGCTCACCGAGCGAGTAGACCATCTCCCACGGCGCTGTAGTTCCTTCTCCAAAACGATTGTCGAGCACTTTGGCGAAGGCCGCGCCAATCGGAGAACGAGTCTTCCAGACGCTGATGGCGAGCCGACCGCCGGGCTTCAAAACCCGCGCCATTTCCGCCATCGCACCCGGTTTGTCCGGCATGAACTGGAGGCCCTGCTGGCAGAGCGCCACGTCGAAACTGGCATCGGGCAAAGGTATATTTGCGGCGTCGCATTCGACCCATGCGATGCGGTCAAGGCCGGCGTCGGCGGCGAAGCGCTCAGCTGCGTCCAGCATGCCGATACTGACGTCGGCGCCTGTCACGTTCGCGGCGTCACTCGAACGGGCGGCGGCGGCACGCGCCACTACGCCAGTCCCGCAGGCGACATCAATGACCCGATCATCCGAAGAAACATCTGCGGTCGCGACCAGTTCGTTGGCGGATTGGGCCAATTGGGCGCGGACCCAGCAGCGTTCATAGACCTCGGGGCCGCCCTGTCTCAATTGAAAACCTGAGTCGCCTGCCATAGTCTTTCTCCCGAAAGGGCCGACGCTGGATCATCGGCATCTTGGATTGAGAGCAATTGTCCGGATAGTTGGGATGCTTATCACGGAGTGATAATATCCCAAAACACAGGAAATTGCCAACGGATGGACTTTGACAACAGACCCTTGACGAAACTCTGATAGATTTTTGCATCTGTGTTTGTTTCCTGAGGCAAGCAGACACTAAAACAAGCCGCAGCATCGGTCACTATGGGCTCAAACCCGCCGTTTTGCCCCCGCCAGAACGGCTGCGAACCCAACCACAAGGACGGCCACACAGATCACAAGCAGCTGTTCGTATTTATGCCCTTCGGGCAGGATCGCCGCAAAAACAGCCCCGTCGCGCGCAAAATAGGCCACCGCGCCCAGCATTGCCGCACCAAACCCCAAAAGGTAAGACCAAAGCGCAATTTGCCGCCCCATGACCAGTCCAACCAGCAGCACCGGCGTCAGGAACATGCTGGCGGTGCCGCTGACCGCTACGGCATCGAACAGCGTCTGATTGCCCCAAAGCGTAAGCAACGCCCCCAGCACCATGAAGACGACCATCGCCAGACGCCCGCCGTTCAGTGTCCGGCGGGTCAGACGCAGTTCGTCCACCACCAGTCGCGCCGCCGAAGCCAGTGCCGAATCCAGTGTGCTCAGCGCCGAAATCAACAGCGACACCAGAAGCGCCACAAATAACCAGGGCGGGAACATCGCGCTCCATGTGCCAATCAGTTGCCCCTCATATTCGGCCCCAGCCAGCGCGGCCTCGATCCCGAAAAAGCCAAAGGCGATAATGCACAGCGTCGAAATCCAGAACGCATGCACAAACGACCGCCGCGTTGTTTCCCGATCCGCCAGAAACCCGCGGTCCATCATCACCGGGTCATGTGCGGGGTACGAGAAAACCTGCAGAAACGCCACCAGCAGCAACACCTGCCCGTTCCACGACCCGCTTGTCCCTGTCGCGGTCAGAACCGCGCCCAAATCAAATCCAGGGGCTGTCACGAGGGCGCCAAAGGCCAGTGCAAACACCACCAAAAACACAAGCATCTGCAGCACATCGGTGCGCAGCGCCGCACTCAGCCCGCCCCAGGCGCTATAGGCAAGGCCAAGCCCCGCCACCAGCAGGATCGACACCTCTCGGGCGATCCCCACCTCTGGCAAAGCGGCTGCAAAGATCAGACCGACCACCAGCAAATTGGCAAAAACTTCCGAAAGCAATCGCAGGGCAATCACCAGATTATAACAGGTCACCCCCACGCCGCCAAAATGCGCGCCCAACCAGTCCTGCACTGAATGCGCGCCGTTTTCACGCAACCGGCCAACGATGAAGCCGCCGGTCAGAAAGGATGTGTAATAAGCCGCGTAGGCCAAGGTGCCCCAGATACCGTAGAAATACCCAAGAATGGCAGAATTCATCAGCGATCGGGCAAAGATCCAGGTGGTGACCTGGCTTAGCACCAGAACCCACAATCCGGGCGCCCGTCCTTCCGGCGTGGCCCCGCCAAAGAAACCCTCAATCGTTGCCCGGCGTGGAGCAGCTACCAGACTGGCCAGAACAACCAAGCCGAAAATCCCAATTATTGCAGTGGCCTGCATAAACCTTCCCCCAGTGAGTAATGTTTTTTTCGGCCTAGCATCTGCCTTTTTTCCGCACCAGCAGGAACGCAGGCTTAAAACGTAAATGTGATCTGATTGACCTCCGCACAAAAAAGGTCACGAGCCGTCAACCACAATCACCCTGAACTCAAGGGGGCCGGTCACCCCAGCACCTCAAACTCAACTTCTCCCAAAACCCGGCCATTGACCTGCACCGCCACCCGGTGCGCACCTGGATATAAGCTAAAGGTCGTTGCATTGGCCTTCAGCACATGGCGTTTTTTCAGTTGCAAAGGCTTGTCCGCTGCCACCTGCCCTTGTTTCAGCTTGAACACCTTTGGCGCCAGGTTGCCGTCCTTTCGCCGGAACCATATCTGGTAATCCACGATCACCGGGCAATCTTCTTCGGCCTCCAACATGACCGTCATCTCCAGCGCCCCGCCCGGCGCCACCTGATCACTTTCCAGTGCCAGTTGGGTTAGCCGCACCGGCACGTCGGAACGGAATCCCAACAATTTCAAAGCGCCTTCATGGCCCTGTTTGACCAGCGTGCGTAGCGCGTGGCGCGTCATCCAGTCCAGTTCCCCGGGCACCTGAGCGCCAGCCTCTCGCCAAAGATCCAGCCGCCCAGTCACCAGATCGGGGGCAAATTTCGCGATATCGTTCAGATGATTAGAAACCGATCTTGTGACATAGCGCGTGCCATCCGCATGCAACCGGTCCAGCAGCGGCATCGGGGCCAGCGGATCAATGGTGATTTTTCCGGCCCAGGGCAGACGCGGTCGCGTGCCTTCGCTGACCAACCTGCGCACATGGTAATTTTCATCTTCCGCCCAAAGTGCCAGTCGTGCCAGCGTTTCCTCGGGCCAGCGGTTCAGGAAAGGGCGGATATAGAATTCCATCGAAAACCGCTTGGTCGCCTCGTACAGCAAATCCAGCGCCCTCTCGCGGTGGTGCTCTAACCCGTGCCGTACCGCCAGAATCCCCGGGGCTGCATGGATGAACCGGCCGAAATCGTCATCCTGCAGGTCCGGGTCAAGTTCCGGCACCATAGCGGCCTGCAGCTGATCTGCCATTTCAGGGAACCCCGCAGACAGATGCGGTTCAAGGCAATCGGCGATCCACTCCAGCCGCGCCATCAGCTCGCGTTGAGCCAGCCCGGCCATCACATCGCGGTAAAAGCATGCGCTGTCAAAGCCCGGCAATCCGGCGGCAAACTCTGCCGCCAGATCGCCGATGCTATCCGCATTGAACAGATGGTCTTTCAGTAAAAACCCTTGCGCCACGGATCACATGGTCGAATTTGTTGCGCCGCCGTCCAGCAGGATGTTCTGCCCTACCATGTATCCTGCATACTGCGAGCACATGAAGGCGCAGGTCGCGCCAAACTCTTCGATTGTGCCGTAGCGACCGGCGGGGATGGTGGCACAGCGCTGCTCCATTGCTTCGTCCGTCGAAATACCCTGTGCCTTGGCGGCCCCTTTATCCAGCGAAACCGCCCGGTCAGTTGCGTGAATTCCCGGCTGCAAATTGTTGATGCAAACACCTTTTCCCGCGACCTGCCGCGATGTCCCGGCGACATAGCCGGTCAGCCCTGCACGGGCCGAGTTTGACAGGCCCAGCACCGGCACCGGCGCCTTGACCGAAACCGACGTGATATTCACCACCCGGCCCCAGCCCTTTTCCATCATCCCGGGCAACAGCGCCTTCATCAGGGCAATCGGCGTCAGCATGTTGGCATCCAGTGCCTTGATGAAATCCTCTCGGTCCCAGTCGCTCCACAGGCCCGGGGGCGGGCCGCCCGCGTTGGTCACCAGAATGTCTACGCCGGCGGCTTCCTTCAATACTGCGGCCTGCCCTTCGGGCGTGGTGACATCAGCGGCGACAGTCACCACATCAACGCCAAATTCATCCCGAATCTTTGCGGCTTCGGCCTCCAGCGCCTCGGCGCCACGTGCATTCATCACCAGGTCAACGCCCTCTTCGGCCAGCGCGCGTGCACATCCCAGCCCAAGCCCCTTGCTTGAGGCACAAACCAGTGCCCGTTTCCCCTTGATTCCCAAGTTCATGACATAGATCTCCTTGAATTCCCCCTGACGATTAGCACTAGCCAGGCTAAGAGTTCCAGCAAAACACAACAGCACTTGACCGCCGGTGGCATAATCTTAAACACTTGCGGGTATATAAAAAAGTTGACCTTCTAACGGACAACGGAAAGCACAACAGGACAAGCCGGGCAGACAATGAGCCATCCCGCCACAGAAAACACTCAGTCCATAGCGGTCTACCAGGCAGTGGATTTTTATGCGGTCAATGGCGCCAATCTGCACGATCCGATTTCTTTTGCGGCTGAACTTGAGCTTGACGATTCTTACGAGTTGCGTCCGAACGTCAGGCAATATCGCCTTTCGGTGATACGGGACGACACCGACACAATGATCATCACCCCCAATACGATGATTGGCCATCCCGGCGCCCGAGTGCATCTTGATTGCTGCCTTACCCTGATGTGCAGCAATGGTATAGCGACCGAGGCATTGATCCTTGTCGAAACCGATAGCCTCGGCGACGTTGCAGAAACCTATGTACTGCCCCTGTCACAGCTGAAACCCCGGATGGGCTATACTCTGGTTGGCATCGATACAGATATCGCGCGCACCAAATTTGCCGAAGTGGCTTGTGTCTCGTTTGCCCGTGGTACGCATATCACCATGGCCTCGGGCGAACAGAAGCTGATCCAGGATCTGGCCGCTGGCGACCGTGTCCTTACCCGTGATGATGGCCCCCAGACTGTGCGCTGGATCGGCCAGTCCACGGTTCGCGCTGTGGGCGACTTTGCCCCGATCCGTATTCGCGCCGGTACCCTGCATAACGAAAATGACCTACTGGTAAGTCCCGATCACCGGCTTTTCATTTTCCAGCATTCGGATGAACTGGGCACTGGCCGACACGAGGTACTTGTGCGCGCGCGCCACTTGGTCAACGGCGACAGCGTGGTGCAGCAATCGGGCGGATTCATCGACTATTACCAGCTTCTGTTCGACCGCCACCAGATCATCTACGCCGAAGGGATCGCCGCGGAAACCCTGCTGATTGATCCGCGCACACGGGCCGTATTGCCCGCCTCTGTGGCCAACGAAACCATCGGTGCCATAAAAACCCACGCGCACCGGCCACATATGGATTATGAACTGACCAAGGCCGAGGTTGCCAAACACCCCAACGCCGCCGCCGTTCTCAAACGCGCGACGACGCGCTGATCGGGGCGGGCCACCGGGGCAAAACTCGGTCGCTTTGTGTTCCTTCTTCTCTGAAATCACAGGTGGTTGTTGCGCCGCACTCCGGCGCGCTCTATATGCGCCCTCATGCTTGATACCGCTTCAAACCGCCCCTCCCTGCCGCCCGAGATTGCGCGCCGTCGCACCTTTGCGATCATCAGCCACCCAGATGCCGGCAAAACCACCCTGACTGAGAAATTCCTTCTCTATGGGGGCGCCATCCAGATGGCTGGTCAGGTGCGCGCCAAAGGCGAGGCCCGGCGCACGCGCTCGGACTTCATGCAAATGGAAAAGGACCGCGGTATTTCCGTTTCAGCCTCGGCAATGTCTTTTGATTTCCATAGCTTCCGCTTCAATCTTGTCGATACACCGGGCCACTCGGATTTTTCCGAAGACACCTATCGCACACTGACGGCCGTTGATGCCGCCGTCATGGTTATTGACGGCGCCAAGGGGGTCGAATCCCAGACCCGGAAACTGTTCGAGGTGTGCCGCCTGCGCGACCTGCCGATCCTGACATTCTGTAACAAGATGGACCGCGAAAGCCGCGATACCTTTGATATCATCGACGAAATTCAGGAAAATCTGGCAATTGATGTCAGCCCCGCCAGCTGGCCCATCGGCGTTGGTGCCGATTTTATGGGCTGCTACGACATGCTGAACGACCGGCTGGAACTGATGGACCGCGCCGACCGGAATCGCGTTGCCGAAAGCATTGAGATCAACGGGCTGGACGATCAGGCCCTGGATGAACATGTGCCCGCTCACCTTGCCGAAAAGCTGCGCGAAGAGGTCGAAATGGCACGCGAACTGCTGCCCGTGCTTGACCCGAAATCGGTGCTTGAGGGCCATATGACACCTATCTGGTTTGGCTCGGCGATCAATTCGTTTGGCGTCAAGGAACTGATGGAGGGCATCGGGCAATATGGCCCTGAACCGCAACCACAGCGCGCTGAGCCGCGATACATTTCGCCTGAAGAATCAAAGGTTTCCGGCTTTGTCTTCAAAGTCCAGGCGAACATGGACCCAAAGCACCGCGACCGGGTGGCGTTTGTGCGGATGGCTTCCGGCCATTTCAAACGCGGCATGAAGCTGACCCATGTGCGCTCCAAGAAACCTATGGCCATCACCAACCCGGTGCTTTTTCTGGCCTCTGACCGCGAACTGGCCGACGAGGCCTGGGCGGGCGATATCATCGGCATCCCCAACCACGGTCAGTTGCGCATCGGCGATACCCTGACCGAAGGTGAAGCGATCCGCGTGTCGGGCATCCCCTCATTCGCGCCCGAACTGCTGCAAACCTGCCGCGCGGGCGACCCGATGAAGGCCAAGCACCTTGAAAAGGCGCTGATGCAATTCGCCGAAGAAGGCGCCGCCAAGGTCTTTAAACCTGCGTTTGGCTCGGGCTTTATCGTTGGTGTCGTCGGCGCCTTGCAGTTCGAGGTTCTGGGGTCCCGGATCGAGCTTGAATATGGTCTGCCGGTGCGGTTTGAACCCTCACAATTCACTTCGGCCCGCTGGGTGTCAGGTGACAAGCAGGCGGTCGATAAATTTGTCGCGGCCAACAAGCAGCACATTTCGTATGACAACGATGGCGACACGGTTTATCTGACACGTTTACAATGGGATATAGACCGTATTGAACGTGATTTTCCAGACGTGAGACTGACTGCAACCAAGGAAATGATGGTCTGAAGCCACTTCGGTAATAACTCTCCGTGTTTCGCCTTCAGGCACAGGATCACCTGGTCCTTCCGGGCATCGTTTATCCCGAATTTCCCTTGCACCTCTAGTGCCGACGCCCCATTCTTCGGCTCAACCCGCAGAGCAGGATCGCATAATGAAGGATGACGACGCAATTTATTCCGGCGGAATCAAATCTGTGCTGCTCTCTTTTGACGCCCGCCGCCGCCCTTTCGACGCCCCCTTTGACGTCCTGCCGACCGTTGATGCTGATCTGACGGCCCTTCTGAAAACCTCCCTGGCCCCTCCGACCGAACCTATGCCTCGCTCGACGCGTCGCAGCATCGCCTTCAAAAGGGCGTCACTGCAGAAAGAACTTGCCGGCAAGACCGAATTGCATCTGTTGCACGCCATGCTGATCGCCATCCTTAGACGGCGCAGACCGCCCGCCGAAGCCGCCCTTCTTTTCCACCGCATCTGGGGGGAACTGGGCCACGAATTTGTAAAGGATTTACCAACCCGCTGGCAGATTTCAGCCGCAACCACCTTTGCCGATCACGGCCAGACCGCCGATCAACGGGCTTGCGGTATGGGGCTTTCGGTTCTTTTTGATCTGATCAAACTGCACGATTCCGAACGCAGGTTCAGCGGACAGCCCAACAACATTTCGTTCACACGCAAACGCCGGATGAAAAACCGCGATTCTCTGGCCTTTGATCTGTCGCCTTATTCCTTCAAGGGGGGTGGTCTGGATCGCAACATGTTGTCCCGGCTCTGGAAGATTTGCGAACGCGACCCCACAATCGCCCCGTTGGGGTTTCATATGCTCAATCAGGTCATGCGGGATAAGCGCAGCATTTTCGCGCGTGTTCAGCAGATCAAACGTGCCAGTAAAACGTCAACCCAAGCGGTCTCGGCACCCGCCGATACCACCCACACGCAGGATCAACCCGTACCGCAGCCAGAATCTGCAAAAACGCCCACCTGGGGCGTGGTGTCGACCATCCGGGCCCCCGCGCGTGATATTCTGAATTTTGCAGCCCACCATATCGACCTGGGTGCAGACTACGTTCATATCTACCTGGACCAGGCCAATCCTGCGGCTCAAGAGGCCCTCGCGGCTCATCCCAAATGCCGTGTCTCTCTTACCGATGACGCCTATTGGCAAAGCCACGGCGGACGCCCGGACATGCACCAGCCTCGCCAGACGCTGAATGCCACTCATTGCTATGGCCGCAACCCACCGGTTGACTGGCTGCTGCATGCCGATGCGGATGAGTTCTTATGGACAGCCAACGCCTCGCTGTCGCAATGTCTGGCCACCCTGTCCGACGCTATCCCGGTCGCCCGCATCCGCCCGGTTGAATCCATGGCACCCGATCCCGCGGATCCGCCCCCGGAAGGTGCGCTATGGTGCAAGGGGTGCGCGCCTGACCGCCTGACCCGCACAGCCGAAACCCAGCAGATCTATTCCAGACTTGGCCAATATCTAAGCGGCGGATTTCTTAGCCATGTGCAGGGCAAGATACTGGTCCGCACAGGCATCGAAGGCATCAATCTGCGCATACACAATGCCTTTCTGGGCAAAGAAAAAATCACTGACGGGATTGACCTGAAAGACTTCTACCTCTGCCACCTGCATGCCCCCAGCCTTGAGGAATGGCTTGAAACCTACCGGTTCCGCCTGCAAAAGGGTTCTTACAGGCCTGAATTGCAAGCCCTGGCCGGCCCCTCCGGGTATGAACTTACAATCAATCAACTTTTCTCTACGCTGGAAGAAGACGCTGGCGAAGCGGCGCTGCGCCGGTTTTTCCATGAAACCTGTGTGGCCACGCCCGGCCTGCGCAGCCGCCTTGAAAGATTTGGCCATCTGCACCAGATTACCCTCGATCTTGACACTAAGCGCGCCCGTCATTTCCCTGATCACGCCTGATTGTTGCCATTCTGCCAATAATCGCAAAGGTTTGCGCGACATTGTTCCTGTTTCGTTACGCCGCATTGACCGCTGCCTCTGAAATCCGTAAAAGCCTTGCCTAACGGGTCAATCATTGTGGAATACCACGGGGCCGTCCGGGCCCGACCCGGTGACATATGTGCGGGCCATGGTTGTGTCCGCAAACCACGGATACACATGACAAAATTCTCCGAACTTAACCTGAATCCCAAGGTTCTCAAAGCAATTGAGGACGCGGGCTATGAAACACCCACGCCCATTCAGGCTGGCGCGATTCCCCCCGCACTTCAGGGCCGCGACGTTCTTGGCATCGCCCAGACCGGCACCGGCAAGACTGCTGGCTTCGTATTGCCCATGTTGTCGATGCTTGCGCGTGGTCGCGCCCGTGCGCGCATGCCGCGCAGCCTTGTGCTCTGCCCCACCCGCGAACTTGCGGCACAGGTGGCCGAAAACTTCGACACCTACTCCAAATACCTGAAACTGACCAAGGCCCTGCTGATCGGCGGTGTGTCGTTCAAGGAACAGGATCAGCTGATCGACAAGGGCGTCGATGTTCTCATCGCCACCCCTGGTCGCCTTCTGGATCATTTTGAGCGCGGCAAGCTGATCCTGTCAGACGTCAAGATCATGGTCGTGGACGAAGCTGACCGTATGCTTGACATGGGCTTCATACCCGATATCGAACGCATCTTTGGCCTGACACCCTTTACCCGTCAGACGCTGTTCTTCTCTGCCACCATGGCACCCGAGATCGAGCGGATCACCAATACCTTCCTGTCGAACCCTGAACGCATCGAAGTGGCGCGTCAGGCGACTGCTTCGGAAACCATCGAACAATGTGTTGTGATGTTCAAAGCCTCGCGCCGTGACCGCGAAGGCACCGAAAAACGCAAACTTCTGCGCACATTGATTGACGCAGAAGGTGCCAAATGCACCAACGCCATCATCTTCTGCAACCGTAAAACGGATGTGGATATCGTCGCCAAAAGCCTGAAAAAACATGGCTATGACGCGGCCCCGATCCACGGTGATCTGGACCAGTCTCAGCGCACCCGGACACTGGATGGTTTCCGCGCCGGTGACCTGCGTTTTCTTTGCGCCTCTGACGTGGCTGCACGCGGCCTTGATGTGCCCGCCGTCAGCCATGTCTTCAACTTCGACGTCCCCAGCCATGCCGAGGATTACGTGCACCGCATCGGCCGTACCGGCCGTGCCGGACGCGAAGGCAAGGCAATGATGATCTGCATTCCGCGCGACGAAAAGAACCTCGCCGCGATTGAGGCATTGATCCAGAAAGAGATTCCGCGCCTGGATAATCCGCTGCAATCTGGCAAGCCCGAGACGGCACAAAGCCCCGAGACGCCTGAGGACAAACCCGCCAAGCCGCGTCGGTCACGCACGCGCAAGAAGCCAGACGAGACCGCCGAAACACCGGCAGTCGAAACGGCTCCCAGCCCGGCGCCTGCCGCCACAGAAAATCGGGTGGACGAACAGGCAGCAGAACCGGCTGAAAAACCCCAATCCCGTGGCCGTGACAGCAACCGCACCCGTGGTGACGACAACAACCGCAGCCGTGGCCGCGGCAGGTCCGAGAACAACAAGGTTGTAGGGATGGGGGATCACCTGCCCAGCTTTATCGCCCTTAGTTTCGAGGATCGCCGCACCGGCTAGCCCCGCCGATATCCTGTTGCAGGATTTTAAAAACAGCGCGGCTACGCCGCGCTTTTTTGAACGAGGGGATTTCCTCTTACGTCGAATTTCAACGATCCCGGGATATTTCGGGCAAGAAGATAACGCTGTCACAACCGCCAAAAAGATACGACTTGAACTTGAGCCACTCACTCAGGTCGAAACGCGGGCAGCATTCATATGTATCGGGGCGTTCTGCAAAAAGCTGTGATTCAGGTTGGTCGCGAAACGTTTTTAGTCGAGATATGAATCCACCCGTTGCCCGGCGCGTTCATGGTGGATAGGCAGGGTACGCCCATATAGCTGCTGGGTGCGTTCGGGCGCGCCCACCATACCCGGCTCTTCGACATACGAGAATATCGCCACGTAGCGGCGGCGATCGCCCGTCAGCGGTGCCACCCGGTGCAATGAATAGCGGCCGCGGAACAACTGAAGATCGCCGGGCTCCAATTCCAGCACCGTGACCTTGTCGGATGTTCCGTTTAACACCTGTGCCACCTCTGCGAAGTTTTCCCCGCCTTGCCGGATCATCGGCGCATATTCAAAGGAACCACCGCCCGTCGCATTCTGAATGGCCAGTGTCACGGTGAAATTGTTGGTGTCGAAATGCCACGGGAATCCGTTGCCCTCTTCGGCCATGTTCACGATCACATCCGCCAACGGATCGGCGTAGCGGTAAAAATTCTCTTCCTGCAGGCACTCCTGAATAAACCGGTCGAAACCGTCAAAATCATGCACCCGGCGCAGCGGCCCGTCAGGGGCGAAATTGTCCGCGGGGATGAACGCGTTCGAGCGGTCAAAGAATTGCCGCCGCGGATCATCTTCGGGCAGGCTGGCGTTGTCTGTTGTGAAATAGGCGTTTGTGCGACTGAATGACCGGTGGCCTTTGTCCGCCACGCTTTCCGCCTCGGCGGTCAGTGCGCGGATAGCCTCGGCGGTCAGAAACCCTTTCAGCACCGCACAACCATCGCGCGCCAGATCGGCCCGCACCTGCAGCAGCACCGCATCGCGTTCCGGGCAATCACGATGGATCGGATAGCGATCAAGGTTGATCAGATGTGCCTCATTTTGGATCATGACTTACTCCTCTGTCATCAGAAACAAAGGACAGTCATCCCTGACAGTCTTGCCCGTTTTCGACAGATTCCGGGCCGGTTTCATGCAAAACCTACGTCCCACTGCCCAGAGGCCCGGAAATTTGTACAAAATCCACATACGAAACGTAGAGACCTTACAGAATCAGAGCGCCATTCGGCTGATCACCACCGTCACTTCGGGACGCTTGCCGATCTCGGTCTGTGTCGATTGCCTTGCAATCTTGCGCAGCCCCTCTTCCAGCTTGTCATCGTCAGCCAAAGTGCGATCCCCGGCACGCCCCAGAAACTGACTCAGGTCTTCTTCAAGTACGTCAACCAGCGGCGCCCGACTGTGGCCGGTTTCGGCCAAACCCATGATTTCACACCAGGGGTCGCCCAAAGGATCGTCATTTTCATCAAGGATCACATTGACCATGACATGACCGTTCAGTGCCATACGGATACGGTCACGCACGATTCCATCCAGCGCACCGACCTTTACCGACCCGTCCAGATAGGTACGCCCGGTTTCAATGTATTCGGCGACATTGGGCTTGTTTCCGCTGAGGTCAATCATCATGCCATTTACCGCAAGAAAACCATTTAACCTATTGGATTTCGCAAGTTTTACATGTTCGCGCAAATGCCGGTGTTCGCCATGCATCGGGATCAGAATCTGCGGCTGCACCAGCTTGTGCATCGCCTCCAGATCGGGCCGGTTCGCGTGGCCCGAAACGTGGTAGAGCCCGCTGCTGTCGTCCACGACATCAACCCCCATCTCGCTGAATTGATTCATAATTCTGATGACGCCGCGTTCATTTCCGGGGATGGTTTTTGACGAGAACAAAAACGTATCACCCTCCTTCAGCGTGATCCCCTGGTATTTGCCATTGGCCAGTTGCGCACTTGCCGCGCGCCTCTCGCCCTGACTGCCGGTCACAATCAGCATCAGGTTCTCGCGTGGAATTCCCTTTGCATCCTCAGGGCTCACGGTTTTGGGGAAACCCTTGAGCACACCGGTTTCCACGCTGGCCTCAATCATCTGCCGCATCGCCCGGCCCATCAGGCAAATCGACCGTCCGGCCCTTTCACCCGCCTCGGCCAGCGTTTTCACCCGCGCTACGTTGCTGGCAAAGGTCGTGCAGACAAACATACCCTTGGATCCCGCCACCAGTTTTTCAATCTCGGGTCCGACACTGCTTTCGGAACGCCCCGCAAGCGGGCTGAAAACGTTGGTGGAATCACAAATCAACGCTTTGACACCGGGCGCTGAAATCTCTTCCCAGAGGGCCCTGTCAAACGGCTCTCCTACTACAGGATTTTCATCCAGCTTGAAGTCACCAGTATGAATCACCCGCCCTTCGGGGCTGTCAATAACAAGTCCGGAACTTTCGGGAATCGAGTGGGAAATAGGGATAAAGCCAACCTTGAAAGGTCCGGCTTCGGTGAATTCCGGCCAGGGGGACACGGTTTGCACAGCGCGTTCCGGGTGGCCGAATTCCGACATCTTGCGTCGCGCGATGTTGGCCGTAAAGGCGCGCGCATAAATCGGTGCACCCAACTGGTTGTAGTAATGCGCCACAGCGCCGACGTGGTCCTCGTGGGCGTGGGTGATAAATACCGCTTCCAGTTGGTCGCGATGCTCTGCAAGCCACCCGATATCTGGCAAAATCAGGTCAACCCCAGGGGTGCCATCCATGTCAGGAAAGGTCACACCAAGATCGACCAGAATCAACCTTTCCTTGCCCGGTTTGCCATATCCATAGATATAGGCGTTCATGCCAATCTCGCCGGCCCCACCAAGGGGCAGGTATATCAGTCGGTCACTGCTCATGGGGGCTCAGCCCTCCTTGTTGTAGTCGTGAATCACGGTCAGACCGTGCATTGTCAGATCATCTTCAAAGACATCAAAAACCGCGTGGCCCTGCTGGAAAAGCGGCGCCAGCCCTCCGGTTGAGACAACCTTCATCGGGTGGCCATATTCCTCTTTAATTCTGTCGCATATCCCATTGATAAGACCAACATAACCCCAGAAAACACCGGATCTCATGCAGTCAACCGTATTGGTCCCGATCACCCTGTCAGGTTTGGCCACGTCGATATGCGGCAAAGCGGCGGCGGCGGTATGCAGCGCCTCGAGCGACAGGTTTACGCCCGGCGCGATCGCCCCGCCTACATAGGCCCCGTCATGGGCCACCACGTCAAATGTGGTTGCTGTGCCGAAATCCACCACAATCAGATTACCACCGTGCCGGTCAAACGCCCCCGCAGTATTCACCAGACGGTCGGGCCCCACCTGCGTGCCGGCATCTACCCGGGGTTCTACTGGCAGACGGCATTCGGGCTTGCCCACCACCAGCGGGCGGCACCCGAAGAACCGGTCGGAAAAGACCCTGAGGTTGAAAACGACACGTGGCACCGTAGACGATATGATAACGTCGGTGATATCCACCTCGATACCATAGTGTTTTACCAGTGTGTAATACCAAGTAAAATAGGCGTCGGCGGTGCGGGCATGATGGGTTGAAGTCCGCAGCGTGCACAGAAATTCCTGGCCGTCCCAGATTGAGAAGACGGTATTGGTATTGCCACAATCAATCGCCAACAGCATGGGTCCAGCCCTTATTCAGAAAAAAAACTTCAGCAGCCGGAATGGCCACGCGCCCCTTGGCTGTAGTTAGAACAAGATTGCCCACCTCGTCCACTGTCTCAAATGTACCGGTCGTCTCGTCCCAGTTGGTGCGTGCGGTAATAACCTCGCCCAGCTTGGCCGCCCGCGCCAGCCATGCGGTGCGGATCGGGGCAAATCCATAGGTGGTGAACTGTGCTTCATACCGCGAATACGCAGGCGCCAGCAGATCAAGAAACTCTTCCGGGGTCACCGCCACACCGGTCTCTGACATTAGCGATACCGGTCGCATCGCCCCTTGTTCAACCTGTTGCTGTGTGGGTGCCTGCAGCAGATTGACACCTATCCCGATGGCAAAATGCGAAAGCCCTGCAGCACTCCCCGCGCTTTCCAGCAAGATACCTGCCAGCTTGCCACCGTTAAGCAAAACATCATTTGGCCATTTCAGGCTGAACACCTCTGCCCGGCCCGTTGCCGCTATCAGCGCGTCGTACAAAGCCAGCGACGCCACGAAGGACCGCAAGGCCACCTTGTCGGGCGTCTCGGCCGGGCGCATCACCAACGTTGCAGCAAAGTTGCCTTCCGGGTTGGACCATGCCCGCCCGCGGCGCCCCCGCGCGGCGGTCTGCTTTAACGCCAGAATCCATTCCGGGCCAGCCAATCCAGGCGCAATCCGCGCGGCCTCGGCATTGGTGCTGTCCACTTCTGCCAGCACCCGTCGACCATAACCTGCAGGCCAGCCTGAGCAATCAGATGGCTCTTTCATTTTTCCCTAAATACTCCCGCCGGAGGCATGCGTCCGGCACGGATGCCCCAAAAAAAGCGACGCGCCTTGGCGCGTCACCTTGGAATGTCGTGCAAGACGGCAAATTCTGGCTCAGTTGACCAGCGTCGCCGCCGCAGCCTGCGCCACACCCTCGACACCGAACATGTTGATGATACCAACCAGCATGACAGCAGCAGAAACCATAAGCAGTCCCCACAGCACCGGAGAGCGCATGGTTTCAAGCGTTTCTCCCTCTTCGCCGAAATACATGTAATAGACGATCCGCAGGTAATAGAACGCACCAATGACCGAGGCTACAACACCAGCCACGGCCAGCCAGGCCAACCCGCCCTCATAGGCTGCACGCAGTACATACAGCTTGCCGAAAAATCCAAGAAACGGCGGCACGCCCGCAAGGCTGAACAACAAGACCAGCATCGCCATAGCACGGGCCGGATGCGCCTTTGAGTACATGTTCAGGCTTTTGATGTCCGTCACCGGCTGCCCGTCACGTTCCATTGACAGGATAAAGGCAAAGGTGCCGACGTTCATTGTCACGTAGATTGCCATGTAGATCAGCATGGACTGCACGCCAAACACCGTACCCGCAGCCAGTCCCATCAGCGCATAACCCATATGCGCGATCGACGAATAGGCCATCAGGCGTTTGATATCTGTCTGACCAATCGCCGCCACAGCGCCCAGGAACATGGACAGAAGGCTCAGCAGGGCCACGATCTGTTGCCAGTCCCCGACGATCGCGCCAAAAGCGTCATGCATCACCCGGGCGAAAAGCCCCATAGCGGCCATTTTGGGCGCTGTTGCAAAAAAGGCTGTGACCGGCGTGGGCGACCCCTGATAAACATCCGGTGTCCACATGTGGAACGGGACTGCTGATACTTTGAACGCCAGCCCGCACAGCACAAAGACCAGCCCCAGCAACAGGCCAATCGGCGCCTGCCCGTCGGCCGAGGCGATGATGCCGGAAAACAGCGTTGTGCCCGCATAACCATAGGTCAGCGAGGCGCCGTAAAGCAGCAAACCCGATGACAGCGCGCCCAGAACGAAATACTTGAGCCCCGCTTCAGTTGATTTGGCATTGTCGCGGCGCAAGCTGGCCACAACGTATAGCGCCAGCGATTGCAGCTCGAGCCCCATATAAAGCACCATCAGGTCGCCCGCGCTGACCATCACCATCATGCCGACCGCCGACAGCGAAACCAGCAACGGATATTCAAACCGCAGGATATTGCGTCGTGCCATGTATTCCTGGCTCATGACCAGAACAGCCGCCGCAGACAAAAGGATCGTCACTTTCGCAAAGCGCGCAAATCCATCGTCGTTGAACATTCCGCCAAAGGCGGTGCGTGTGCCCTGCCCCGTGGCGCCGATCCACAGCGCCATCGCCGTGAACAGGGCCGCCGTCAGCCACACCAGCAAACCTGCCATCTTGTCCTTGCCGGTGTAGGCCGTGAACAGAAGCGCCGCCATCGCGTAGACCGAGATCACGATCTCGGGCAGAATAACATTCAGATCAGCCTGCATATTCAGGGCCTCCGTTAATGCGATGTTGCTGCGACCTGGGTAGCGCTATGCGCCTCGGCCAGTGCAGTGTCATAGTTGGAAATCAGCGCCTCGACCGAGGGGCCGATGATATCGGTGACAAGGCTGGGATAAACACCCAGCAAAAGGGTCATCGCCACAAGCGGCGCAAAGATTGCGCGCTCACGGCTGCCCATGTCCGTGATCGACTTCAGGCTTTCCTTGATCAGATCCCCCATCACCACCCGGCGATAAAGCCAAAGTGCGTAAGCCGCCGACAGGATCACGCCAGATGTTGCCACGGCAGCCACCCAGGTGTTGACCTGGAAAATGCCCATCAGCGTCAGAAATTCGCCCACGAACCCGCTGGTGCCTGGCAGGCCGACGTTGGCCATGGTGAAAAACATGAAGATCAGTGCATAGGCCGGCATCCGGTTGACCAGACCACCATAGGCGTCAATTTCACGGGTATGCATCCGGTCGTAGATCACCCCGACACACAGGAACAGCGCACCCGAGATAAAGCCGTGGCTGATCATCTGGAAGATTGCCCCGTCGATGCCCTGCTGGTTGGCCGCAAAGATACCCATGGTCACGTATCCCATGTGCGCGACAGAGGAATAGGCGATCAGCTTTTTCATATCTTCCTGCGCCAGCGCCACCAGTGAGGTGTAGACAATCGCGATTGCCGACATCCACAGAACCAGCGGGGTCAGCACGTCGGCGCCAACCGGGAACATCGGCAGGCTGAACCGCAGAAAGCCATAACCGCCCATCTTTAGCAGGATCGCGGCCAGCACAACCGATCCGGCGGTCGGCGCCTGCACGTGTGCATCGGGCAGCCATGTGTGCACCGGCCACATCGGCATCTTGACTGCAAAGCTGGCAAAGAAGGCCAGGAACATCAGCGTCTGCATGCCGCCCACGATGTGAACGCCCAGAATACTGAATGATTCAGACGCAAATTCATGGCGCATCAGGGTCGGGATATCCGTTGTACCCGCCTCAGAGAACATGGCAACCATGGCCACCAGCATCAGAACCGATCCAAGGAAGGTATAAAGGAAGAACTTGAACGACGCATAAATGCGTTCCTTGCCGCCCCAGATGCCGATGATCAGGAACATCGGAATCAGGCCCGCCTCGAAGAACAGGTAGAACAGCACCAGATCCAGCGCCATGAAGACACCCAGCATCAGGGTTTCCAGCAACAGGAATGCAATCATGTATTCCTTGACCCGGACCTTCACGCTCCATGATGCGGCGATGGTCAACGGCATCATGAAGGTGGTCAGCAGCACAAACAGAACGCTGATCCCGTCAACGCCCATCTTGTATTTCAGCCCCAGCAGCCATTCACGTTCTTCGACAAACTGGAAACCGGTATTGCTGGCGTCAAATCCGGCAAGGATGAATAGCGATGCAAGAAACGTCAGCGACGTGGCAAGCAGCGCCACCCATTTGGCATTGCGCTGTGCCGCCTCATCCTCACCCCGCAGGAACACGGCAAGAATCAACGCGGCAAGAGCCGGGATAAAGGTCACCATGGAAAGAAGCACGTTATCCATTATTCAGCCCCTCCGGTGAACGTCATCCATGTGACCAGAACCGCAATCCCGATCACCATGGCAAAGGCATAGGTAAAGATGTAGCCGGACTGCGCCCGCCCTGCGAGGCGGGTAAAGAAGGGGATGATCCCCATCGCCACGCCATTAAGTGACCCGTCGATTACAGTGCCATCACCGCGCTTCCACAGCAAACCACCAAGCGCCTTTGCAGGCCGGACAAAGAGGAAGTCGTAAATCTCGTCGAAGTACCACTTGTTCAGCAGGAACAGATACAGTGGGCGCTGGTTTTCTGCCAGTTTGCCCGGCATCGACGGATCCCAGATATAGAACCACAGGGCAGTGATAAGGCCGATCAGCATTGCAATGAACGGGCTGATTTTGACCCATTTCGGCGCATGATGTGCGTCGTCCATCACATGGTTGTCCGGATGCATGAAAATGGCCCCTTTGGGCGCCTCGCCATGTCCGGCATCTGCAACAGCATGCCCCGCGTCCGCTTCGGGCGCTTCACCCCCTTGTGCGGTTGCTTCGCCATGGGTCGCATCTGCGCCGTGGCCCGTATCGGCTGTGGCGGTGTCTTCGCCATGGCCGGCATCCGCCTCGGCGTGATGCGCGGGAATACCGAAGAATGCGTTCACTTTGTCATGGCTGCCAAAGAAGCTGCCATACCACAACATCCCTGAGAACACCGCGCCAAGCGCCAGAACACCAAGGGGCGCCAACATGACCATGGGGCTTTCATGGGCATTCTCGTGCGTATGCTTGTCGCCGCGCGCCTTGCCATAGAAGGTCATGAAGATCAGCCGCCAGCTGTAGAAACTTGTGAACAGTGCAGCGATCACCAGCATCCAGAAAGCATAGCCCCCCTGTGTGCCCGCATAAGCACTTTCAATCACCGCATCCTTGGACAGGAACCCGGCAAATCCGATTGTCGTCAGTGGGATACCCACGCCGGTGATGGCCAGTGTGCCGATCATCATCGCCCAGTAGGTATAAGGCAATTTCGACCGCAGCCCGCCGTAGTTACGCATGTCCTGCTCGTGGTGCATCCCGTGGATGACCGAGCCCGCGCCGAGAAACAGCATTGCCTTGAAAAACGCATGGGTGAACAGGTGGAACATCGCCACCGAATACATGCCCACACCCGCGGCCACGAACATGTAGCCCAACTGCGAACAGGTGGAATAGGCGATAACCCGTTTTATATCGTTCTGAACCAACCCCACCGTGGCGGCAAAAAACGCGGTTGAGGCGCCGATAAAGACAACAACCATCTTGGCCTCGGGGGCGTATTCGAACAAAGGTGACATCCGGCAGACCAGAAATACGCCCGCCGTCACCATCGTGGCCGCATGGATCAGTGCCGAAACAGGTGTCGGGCCTTCCATCGCATCCGGCAGCCATGTGTGCAGGAACAATTGCGCCGATTTACCCATCGCGCCGACGAACAGCAGGAAGGCGATCAGGTTGGCGGCATTCCACTCGGTCCAGAGGAAAGTGAGCTGCGTCTGCGCCAGTTCGGGTGCTGCGGCAAAAACATCGTCAAATTTGATGCTGTCGGTCAGGAAATACAGCGCCATGATGCCAAGCGCGAAACCAAAGTCGCCAATCCGGTTGACCACAAACGCCTTGATCGCAGCAGCATTGGCGGATGGTTTGCGAAAGTAAAACCCGATCAGCAGATACGAGGCAAGGCCAACCCCCTCCCAGCCAAAGAACATCTGCGCCAGATTGTCGGCCGTCACCAGCATCAGCATGGCAAAGGTAAACAGGCTCAGATAGGCAAAGAAACGCGGGCGATAGCTTTCGTTTTCGGCAAACTGGCTATCATGCGCCATGTAGCCCATGGAATAAAGATGCACGAGCGCTGAAACGGTCGTAACCACAATCAGCATGATCGCTGTCAGCCGGTCCAACCGGATGGCCCAGGCGGTGTCCAGTGTGCCGGACTGAACCCAATCCAGCACATGGATATAATGGGTTTGACCGTCATGGCCGAAGAACACGATCCAGCTAAGGAAACATGACAGAAACAGCACACCCGTGGTCAGCCATTGCGCACCTTTGTCGCCAATGAACCGCCAGCCAAAGCCTGCAATGATGGACGCGATAAGCGGCGCGAAGAGGATAATTTTTTCCATCAATTCAGCCCTTCATCACGTTGACATCTTCCACGGCAATGGTGCCGCGGTTTCTGAAGAAGCAGACCAGAATGGCAAGCCCGATCGCTGCCTCAGCTGCTGCCACTGTCAGGACAAACAAGGTGAACACCTGCCCCACCAAATCACCTGCAAAGCTAGAGAAGGCGACAAGGTTGATGTTGACTGCCAAAAGCATCAACTCGATCGACATCAGCAGGATGATCACATTCTTCCGGTTCAGGAAGAGGCCGAAAATGCCAATGACGAACAAGGCCGCCGCCACTGTCAGATAATGTTCCAAACCTATCATCTCGTCCCTCAGTTCTTTTTCTTGTCGGTCGGCAAAAAGCGTTACAGCCCCTGGCCCGGTTTTACGTCTTTCAGTTCCATCGCCTTGGCCGGATCGCGCCACATCTGCTGCAGCACATCCTGGCGCTTGATATCGGTGCGGTGGCGCAGCGTCAGAACAATTGCCCCGATCATCGCCACCAGCAGAATGAGTCCGGCCAACTGGAACAGAAGGAAATATTTATCATACAGCAGCAGGCCAAGCGCAGCGGTGTTCTGCACGCCCTCGGGCGCAACCGCACCACGCGCGGCCTCGGCCCCGTCTGCCACCTGCCAAACGCCGTAGGCCATCCCAAGCTGCATCAGCAGGATTGCCCCAATGAGCAGCGCCAAGGGCATGTATTTCGCCATTTCCGCCTTTAGCTCGGCAAAATCCACGTCCAGCATCATCACCACGAACAGGAATAGCACCGCGACCGCGCCGACATAAACGATTACCAGCAGCATCGCGACAAATTCAGCACCCAGTAGAACAAAAAGGCCTGCAGCCGAGATAAACGACAGGATCAGCCAAAGCACCGAGTGCACCGGGTTGCGGCTGATTACCGTGAACAGGCCCCCTGTCAGTACGGAAATCGCAAAAAGGTAAAAGCAAAACGTTGCAATGGTCATGTGTCTTTTCCCTCTTTGTCACTCTCGTCCATAACCTCGCGCGCGAACTCCATGGCGCGGGTCATCGACGGAATACCGGCAAACATCGACATCTGCGCGATGGTTTCGGCGATCTCGTCCTTGGTGGCGCCGGCCTCAAGGGCGTGGCGAACTGTCAGACGAATTTGGGTATCGCTTTGCGCGCCCAGCATGGTCAGCCCCGCCAGTGTCAGCAAAAGCCGTGTCTTGGCGTCCAGCCCGTCCTTGCTGGCGCCCCTGCCAAAGCTCATTTCCATGAATTCCTTGGGCATGGTCGGCCACAGCTTTTCAAACCCCTTGGGCGAAAAGGATTCCAGCGCAGGGTTCATCGCTTTCGCCATTTCCTGCGCCTGCTTCATCATCATCTCGAAAGGGTTTTTGGGATCAGTCATCGGTAAGGTGCATCCAGTTCAAGGTTGCGGGCAATCTCGGCTTCCCAGCGGTCACCGTTTTCAAGCAATTTGGCCTTGTCGTAAAACAGCTCTTCGCGGGTCTCGGTGGCGAATTCGAAATTCGGACCCTCGACAATCGCATCCACAGGGCAGGCTTCCTGGCAGAAACCGCAGTAGATGCATTTGGTCATGTCGATGTCATAGCGCGTCGTACGGCGGCTGCCGTCATCGCGCGGCTCGGCATCAATGGTGATCGCCTGTGCCGGACAGATCGCCTCGCACAGCTTGCAGGCAATGCAGCGCTCTTCGCCATTGGGATAGCGGCGCAACGCGTGTTCACCTCGGAAACGGGGGCTCAGCGGGCCCTTTTCATGCGGATAGTTCAGCGTCGCCTTGGGGGCAAAGAAATACTTCAGGCCCAGCTTGAAACCGACGATGAAGTCTTTCAGCAGGAAATATCCGGCTGCGCGCCCATAATCTATATTCGCCATCGCTCAGCTCCTTGCTTCTTCAAACCGGGTTGCGCCGGCGTTGTCGTGACCATGCCACTTTGTCTCGTAGTCGCTTTGCAGCGCATATTTCGGCAGGTGGGATTGTCTGGTCTTTTCCACCTCGTAATAAAGATATGTGCGCCCCGGT
The DNA here is from genome assembly GCF_900172295.1 of Roseovarius litorisediminis. GTDB lineage: Bacteria > Pseudomonadota > Alphaproteobacteria > Rhodobacterales > Rhodobacteraceae > Roseovarius > Roseovarius litorisediminis. The sequence goes on along the minus strand of NZ_FWFL01000003.1, from coordinate 431,188 downwards.
CCGATTTGGTTGTAAAGCTTGAGTCGAACACCGGTGTGGGCCGGATCAGGAAATTCAACCGGATCAAACCCCACCAACGGATCCTTGGGCACCGCGCGGCAGCTGATCACGTTGCAATTGCAGGCACGTTTCCAGAATGTCCAAACAAGCTCGGGGTTGAACTGATACATCCCATGCCCATACCAGCCGTTCAGACCGTTAGCCGAGATGAACCGCCCACCCGGCTTGAGCATGCGGTAAACACCCTCCAAAGCCACGGGTGTGTTGAACACATGTTCAATCGTGCCGCCATCAAAAATCAGATCAAACTGCTTTTCCAGCGCCTTTGGCGGCTTGATGTTCAGGTCGTGCAAAATCTGCGCGCCTTCGTAGTCTGAGAAGTCCATGACCTCCATCTCGCCAAAGCCCAGCTTACGCATCAGGGTTTCCGCGTAACCGTCCTTTTGCAGAAAATCAAAACGCGAAGCCTTGATCCCGCACCGCTCAAGCGACTGATCATAAAGCTGGCGGTACTGCGACTGGATGGAAAACGTCTGCCGACCAAGCATCAGCGTCCGCCCGCCCGGTTGAAACCGGGTGGACAGTTCTGTTAGCCGGTCAAAAAGAACGTAATCCACGCCCAACTTATCAGCCCCCTATTGCCCAGCGGGCCCAGAAACCGCCTAGAACTTCGAATTTCGCAAGGAACGACACGATCACAACCCAGCCCAAGCTAAGCGGCAGGAACACTTTCCAACCGATCCGCATCAGTTGGTCATAGCGGTAACGCGGGGTGATCGCCTTGACCATTGCGAAGATGAAAAAGAAAAACGCCATCTTGCCAACCATCCACAATACCCCATCGGGCAGCCCGGGAATGGGGCTTAGCCAGCCGCCAAAGAACAACAGCGAGGTCAACGCGCACATCAGGAAGATAGCGATGTATTCCCCCGCCATGAACAACAGGAAGGGCGTGGCTGAATATTCAACCTGATAGCCTGCAACCAGCTCTGATTCCGCTTCTGGCAAGTCAAATGGCGGGCGGTTGGTTTCCGCAAGCGCCGAGATGAAGAACAGGAAAACCATCGGGAAATGCGGCAGCCAGTACCAGCCAAAAAACCCGTAACCTGTATCCTGTGCGCGCACGATATCGCCAAAATTCAGTGATCCGGTCGAGATGATGATCCCGATGATGATCAACCCGATGCTGACCTCATAGGAAATCATCTGTGCGGCCGAGCGCAACGAACCAAGGAAGGGGTATTTCGAGTTTGACGCCCATCCGCCCATGATCACGCCGTAAACTTCAAGGCTGGAAACGGCAAAGACAAAAAGTATCGCCACGTTGATGTCCGACAATACCCAGCCGTCGTTGAATGGAATCACTGCCCAGGCAAGGATCGCCAACACAAAGCTGGTCAGCGGCGCCAGCAGGAACACTGTCTTGTCGGCCCCGGCAGGTATGACCACCTCTTTGACCACATATTTCAGCGCATCCGCCACCGATTGCAGCAGGCCAAATGTGCCCACCACGTTGGGCCCCCGCCGCATCTGCACTGCGGCCCAGATTTTACGGTCGCCGTAAACCAGGAACAGAAGCGAGATCATGACAAAGGCGACAACCGCCAGACACTGTGCCACGATAAGCACCAAGATCCCGAGAGGGGTTGTAAAGAATTCAGCCATCATGTCCTCACACCATCGGTATTCCGTTTTCCGCACAATCTGCGGCGACGACTTCGGCGTCGATTGTCCTTAGCCCATCGGGCCGGGCCGATGAGATCGTATAAACCGCATCACCGCGCCAGATGCCACCCTCTTCGGCCACTTTCGTGCGCAGATGTCGCGCAAAACCGTATCCCCGGATCAGCGTATACTGTGCCGCAGCGCATTCTGCATAGCGATCCACGTCGCTGGAAGTGCTGCCACCTGCCAACTCGACCCGAAAATTCACCAGATCGTCGTCCAGCAACCGCGTTTCGATTCCCTGGTAAACCGGGTCTGCGCGCGTGACCATATCAGGTGACGTCGCCTCGCATCCCGATACACCACCGGCCAGGACAAACGCCAAAGGCGTCAGATATGTCACACGACGTATCACTCTGCCGCCATCGCCTTGGCCGAACGCGCCTTGGCGTTGGCACTCAGCTCGGCCATCAGTTCGCTGGCACGGGCAACCGGATTGGTCAGATAGAAATCCGCAACCGCCCCCCGGAAATCGGCCTTGCCCAGTTTCGAAATCTTCACCGGCTGCCAATCATTCTCGGGCACCGTGTCAATCTGGGTCAGATGCGGCACCTCAGCCACCAGCGCTGTGCGCAGTTGCGGCAGGCTATCATAGGGCAGAGTTGCATCTATCTCGGCGGACAAAGCGCGCAGAATTGCCCAGTTTTCCTTTGCCTCACCCGGCGCGAATCCGGCGCGTAACGCCAGTTGCGGCCGTCCTTCGGTGTTCACGAACAGGCCCTGTTCCTCGGTGTAAGCGGCCCCCGGCAAGATCACGTCGGCACGATGCGCGCCACGATCACCATGACTGCCCTGATAGATCACAAAGGGACCAGCAGCGATTTCGACTTCATCGGCACCAAGGTTATAGACCACCTCGGCACCCTCGATGGCAGCTTCAAGCCCGCCTTCTGTGGTGCAGCCCGCATCCATTGCGCCAACCCGGCCCGCCGCCGTATGCAGCACCATGAATTTTGAATTTGAGTTCTCGGCCAGCTTCATCGCATGGGCCAGAACCGCCTCGCCGTCAGCCTCGGTCAAGGCGCCCTGCCCGATGATCACCACGGTGTTCATGTCCTTGGCGGCACCAATTTCCTTAGACGACAGGCTTTCCAACGCTTTGCGATCGGTGCCGATGTGGGCGTAATCGTAAGTCAGATCCACGGCCTCGCCCACAAGTCCGATATTGCAGCCGTTGCTCCAGGCCTTGCGGATACGCGCATTCAGCACCGGGGCCTCAACACGGGGGTTGCAGCCGATCAGCTGGATCATCTGCGCGCTATCAATATCTTCAATGCTGGCCGTACCAACATAGGCACTGCGGTTCCCCGCAGGCAGTTTGGCCTTATCAGTGCGGCATTCCACCTTGCCGCCTTGCCCTTCAACCAGTTGTTTTAGCGCAAACGCCGCTTCTACCGGGGCCAGATCGCCGACCAGGCCGGCAATTTTCTTGCCTTTCATCGCCGTCGCAGCAGCACTCAGCGCTTCACCCCAACTGGCAGGCCGCAGCTTACCGTCTTCACGCACATAGGGTTTGTCCAGTCGCTGACGACGCAGCCCGTCCCAGACAAAACGCGTCTTGTCGGATATCCATTCCTCGTTCACGCCATCGTGGTTTCGTGGCAAAATCCGCATCACTTCGCGGCCCTTGCAATCCACCCGGATATTGCTGCCAAGGGCATCCATCACGTCAATGGTTTCGGTTTTGGTCAGTTCCCACGGGCGGGCGGTAAAGGCATATGGCTTGCTTACCAGTGCGCCCACCGGGCACAGATCAATGATGTTACCCTGCAGGTTGCTGTCCAGGGTCTCGCCCAAATACGAGGTAATCTCGGCATCTTCGCCACGACCGGTCTGGCCCATCTGCGTGATCCCGGCCACCTCGGACGTAAAGCGCACGCAGCGCGTGCAGGAAATGCAGCGCGTCATGTGGGTTTCAACCAGCGGCCCCAGATCCAGATCTTCAGTCGCGCGTTTGGGCTCACGGAAACGGCTGAAATCCACACCGTATGCCATTGCCTGATCCTGCAGATCACACTCGCCGCCCTGATCGCAAATCGGGCAGTCCAGCGGGTGGTTGATCAGCAGAAATTCCATCACCCCTTCGCGGGCCTTCTTGACCATCGGGCTGTTGGTTTTCACCACTGGCGGCTGACCTTCGGGGCCGGGCCGCAGATCGCGCACCTGCATGGCGCAGGATGCGGCGGGCTTCGGCGGCCCACCGACCACTTCGACCAGACACATCCGGCAGTTTCCGGCAATCGACAAACGCTCGTGGTAGCAAAAGCGCGGCACCTCGATCCCGGCCTGTTCACAGGCCTGGATCAGGGTCATCGCCCCGTCTACTTCGATCTCGGTATCGTCAATGATGATCTTGCGTAGGTCAGACATCCGTTCTCACTTTGCTTTCAACAGAACCCCGATCTTGCTGGAGCGGTCAATCTCGGTATGGCCAAGACTGCACAGCGCCGCCGGATCGGACGGGTTCAGACCTCTGGATTTCACATATTTCTCGCCGCGCTGGCGCATTCGCGCCTTTTCCTCGTGGCTTTTGACATAGGCTTTGATTTCGGAGTTCGAATAGCCCAGCTCCTGGGCCCGGTTTTTCAGCCCGTAAAGCACCGAAAGCCCTTTAAAAGTGCGCGGGTCAATTTCATTGCATTTGTCACTGATCTCAATGGCCAAAGCGACCCACAGCATAGCATCGTCAATCTCGCTGACATCACGCAGCGGCGTTTTGGCACTGGCACCTACGGCACTGGCCACCAGTGCGAAACCTAAAACCAAGGTTGTCATCATACGCATGGGGATAGTCCTTTCATACTGTTATCAGGTGCTACGTACATCGCGGCACCATCTGCACAGCAGATGGGTCGTGCGCTATCTGCTATACAATAGCAAACAGAGTAACACCCTGATATTGAAAGACTTATCACCATATCTTGCATTCACCCGCAACTACGACGTTGCCGTTAGAGGTTACGATCACCGATTGGTCGTCATCCGGCGCCCTGCTCCAGTCAATCTGCGAGGTGCCATAATTCTCGACGCAATATTGCGTACCGGCATGCAGCGCCGCCGCGCGAGCACCTTCCAGCCCCTGCGACGCCTTGCGAACCGTCGCCGTGAAAAACGTGCGATCGTTCTTGGACTGATGCTTGGCTTTTGCCGGATAGTATTTACCATCAAAGAACACGCGTTCTTTCTTGTCAGTGCAAGCGCCCAGCACAAGGGTCGATGTCAGGACCAGTAGGAAAAACCGCATACTCATTGCTCCAACCACTTCACTCCGCCGCCACGGCACTGACGCGGCCGGTTTTCTGCGCCTTGATCCGGTCCTCGATCTCGTCACGGAAATTGCGGATCAGGCCCTGAATTGGCCAGGCCGCCGCATCTCCAAGGGCGCAAATTGTGTGACCTTCGACCTGCTTGGTGACTGACAGCAGCATGTCGATCTCTTCAACCTCGGCCTCGCCTTTTACCAGGCGGTCCATCACCCGCATCATCCAGCCTGTACCCTCGCGGCACGGCGTACACTGACCGCAGCTTTCGTGTTTGTAGAATTTCGACAGCCGCCAGATCGCCTTGATGATGTCGGTGTCCTTGTCCATCACAATGACTGCCGCCGTGCCCAAGCTTGAACCAACTTCGCGTAGCGCGTCAAAATCCATCACCGCATCGCGCATGTTTTCGCCGCGCACGCAGGGCACGGACGAACCACCCGGGATCACCGCCTTCAGGTTATCCCAGCCACCGCGAATACCGCCACAGTGTTTCTCGATCAGTTCTTCAAATGAAATCGACATCGATTCTTCGACAACGCACGGGTTGTTCACATGGCCCGAGATGCCAAAGATTTTGGTGCCCGCATTGTTGGGGCGCCCGAAACCTGCAAACCAGTCCGGTCCACGGCGCAAAATGGTCGGCACTACGGCAATCGATTCCACGTTGTTCACGGTGGTCGGACAACCATACAAGCCTGCCCCTGCCGGGAACGGAGGCTTCATCCGTGGCATGCCCTTCTTGCCTTCAAGGCTCTCCAGCAGCGCCGTTTCCTCACCGCAGATATAGGCCCCGGCGCCATGCGCCAGATACAGATCAAAATCATAACCGGATTTGCAGGCGTTCTTGCCGATCAACCCGGCATCATAAGCCTCGTCGATCGCGGCCTGCAGCGCCTCGCGCTCGCGAATATATTCACCCCGAATGTAGATGTAACAGGCATGTGCATTCATCGCGAAGCTGGCAATCAGACAGCCCTCGATCAACGTATGTGGGTCATGCCGCATGATCTCGCGGTCTTTGCAGGTGCCGGGCTCGGATTCGTCGGCATTGACCACCAGATAGGCCGGGCGGCCATCGCTTTCCTTGGGCATGAACGACCACTTCAGGCCCGTGGGGAACCCTGCACCACCACGTCCGCGCAAGCCGCTGGCTTTCATCTGGTTGATGATCCAGTCGCGCCCGTTCTGCAAAATCTTTGCCGTACCGTCCCAATGTCCGCGCGCCTTGGCACCCTTGAGGGTGCGGTCATGCATCCCGTAGAGATTGGTAAAAATACGGTCCTGGTCTTTCAGCATCCCGCTACCCCTGATTGCTCTGGCGATCGCGCCAGATTTGGTAAATCAAGACGAAGGCCCATATGAACCCCGCCAGTGCCAGCATATCGAACAAGGCTCGAACACGGTTGCTCAGCCCCAATTGCCCCCCGATCAGCGTGGCCAGCACCCAGAACACAGCCGTGCCTGCGATCACCATCGCGGTGAAGCGGCCTTTCTGCGCCTGTTGTTTGTCCGGTCCCTGCATCACTCATCGCTTTCAATACACGCCGCCGTCTTCGACGCGTTTCGAGAATTCTGTTTCACCGCCTGCGGCAAGAATCCTTGCCTGTTCGACCCAATTGTCGCGCGTCACGCGCCCCTTGAAGCCTTTGAGGTTTGCATTGACCCAAGCCACCTCATTCGCATTCCATCCTGCGATCTGGTCGAAATGGTAAAACCCCATTTCGTTCAGCAAGACTTCCAGCTTGGGGCCGACGCCCCTGATCTGCTTGAGGTCATCCGCCTTGCCACCGCGCGCCGCTTTCAGCGTCTCGGGCTGTGCGCCCTCATCTTCACCTTCCAACACGCCATCGCCGTCAGAGTCTTGCGTCTTTTCCGCCTCAACCTCATCAGCGGGGGCACTCGCCGTTTCCTTGGCGGCAGAAGCAGTCTCCGGAGCGACGGCCTTGTTCACCGCGGGCTTCGCCGTCTCGCGCTTCTCGACAGGAGCGCTGGCGTCCGAAGGCACCACATGGCTTTCCGAGGCAGAGCAAAACAACTGCGTCAGGACCAACCCCAGCAGAACTGCCAACGCCAATCCCAGCATCAGGGCAGCCACAAAACCGACTGCATCAATCGTTGACCAGACAGTTATCAGACCTGCGATCAGGGCAAGGCCCCAGCAGATCACCGGGCAGCTTCCCGAAGTTCCAGAATTAGACATGGCAGTTACTCCCTGTGGCGGTCACTTGGATGTCGTCAATAGATATTCCCTTTTTTGGCCCGGGCCGAGAACTCGGTCTCTTTTCCTTCCGCCAGAAGTTTCGCTTGTTCTACCCAGTTGTCACGGCTGACCCGCCCTTTGAAGCCTTCAAGGTTCTGATCGACCCAGGCGACCTCGTTTTCGGTCCATTTCGAAATCTGGTCAAAATGGAAAAAGCCCAGATCGTTCAGCATGATTTCCAGTTTCGGCCCAACGCCCTTGATCATTTTCAGGTTATCCGCACCGGATTTGCGCGGGGCCTTCATGACACGTGGCTTCTTGCCAGCGCCTGTTACGGCTGCTTTGGATGCCGCCTTTGCTGGCGTCGCTGATTCAGCGGCAGGCTTGACTGCGGCTTTCTTCGGGGCCTTGAGCTTTGGTTTGGCTTTCGATTTTGCATCATCGCCCTTTTTGGCATCAGACTTTGAAATCCGTGCCTCTTTGGCAACCACTGCAACCGGCTCGCTGGCAAGTTTCACCTTTGGCGCTGCGGGGGTGTGATTAGCCCCTTTGTCGCGCCAAGGCGTCAACAGCGGCACTTCGGTCCCGTCGATCCGCTTGACCGTGTCACCAATATCAATGGCAAGCTGTGCGCTGGCATTGTATTTGGTCTTGCCACTGTCGAATTCGTTGAGCGACGTCAGACCGGATTTTGGCTCAGAAGCATAACGCCCGTTCTGCGGGCCCGGTGTTGGCACCTTGCCTGCAGCCAGTTCATCAATGATCTCGCCCATACGCGCCGCGGTCAGATCCTCGTAATAGTCTTTCCCGATCTGTGCCATCGGGGCGTTGGCGCAGGCCCCCAGGCATTCCACCTCTTCCCAGCTGAATTTGCCATCAGCACTCAGGGTATGCGGGTTAGCCGCGATTTTCTCCTTGCAGACCCCGATCAGATCCTCAGCGCCGCAGATCATGCAGGACGTTGTGCCACAAACCTGAATATGCGCCACGGAACCAACCGGCTGTAGCTGAAACATAAAATAGAAGCTGGCCACTTCCAAAGCCCGGATATAGGCCATGCCCAGCCTGTCGGCCACATGCTCGATCGCGGGGCGTGTCAGCCAGCCCTCTTGCTCCTGCGCGCGCCAAAGCAACGGAATGATCGCCGATGCCTGACGCCCCTCGGGGTATTTCGTTATCTGCGCCTCGGCCCACTTTTGATTTGCGGGCGAAAAAGCAAAGCTTTCGGGCTGCTCATGATAGAGACGGCGTAGCATCTAGGCACAGGCTCCTGTGGTCAGTCTCACTCCACCGCCGGGCAGCGCTTCAGCAGTCCCGGCAGCAAGTTCGTATTTCGTAATATCAAGCGCCTGCTGGCGCGTCAGCCCGGCCTGAAGTTCAACCGGCAGATAATCAGATTCACTCACCAGCTCGCAGCCAATGCTGGCGACAGCGGCCTCGTAATCGGCAATCTGTTGACGATTGACGCTTTGCGGCGGCAAGGCACAGGCAGTCAGCAGGGTCAGGCCCGTCGTCGCTAAAACGGCTTTGCGTATCATCCGTTACACACCTCTTTTTTTAGCGTCAAAAGATCCTGTTCACCGGTCATCGTTGCCTCGCCGTCTTTGATCATACCAGCAATAATCGGCCGCAGCTCTTTGCCGGTGAAGCCCGCGGCAGGCAGCATTTCATGCGATTGGGCGCGGGTCATCTTGCAATCCACTGATTTCATGAATTCAACAAAAGCCGCCTTCAGCTCTTCCGCGGTGCGCTGCTGTGCGATCGGTTTTGTCGCGGCCATGGACGCCGAAAGACCCCTGAATTTGTCGCAAAGGCCTTGCTCTAGATAGACAGTTTTCTCGTCATCTGACAGGCTGACCTCGCTCATATGGATCATACGCTCCATAAGAAGTTGCACTTCCTGCATCTCGACACCCACACGGGGCAGGATCAGCCTTGCCTCTTCCGAATTCATTTTGCAGCCATTGTCGGCCAGCCCGGCAAAAAACCGTTCGCGGCCCGAATATTTCAGTGTCTCGCCACAGGCGCCGCCAAACAAAACCAGTTGTCCGTCCAGAATGCGGGCTCGTTCCTGCTCGATCAGCAATTCGGTGATCGATTTTGTTTCGGTCTTGTTGTCGAACCCTGCTTCGGGCAGCACCGTGTTGGCCCGGTACTGGGTCATCCGGCAGCCATTCGCCTCGACCACCGCAACAAAAGCCTCGACGCGCTCTGGCGACACGGCCTCTGAGGCCGTAACAGAAACAGGGGCTGTCGCCAGCCCGAAAGACAACGATATGGCCACAATGATCCGGATCATGCGCCCTGCCCCCATATCGCCAGCAGCGCCACCACAGTCACGACCGAGGCCGCAATGCCGGCACCAATATGCTTGGCAATCGGATGACCACCGCGCGCATAAATCCAGGCGTCGGCAAACCCCATAAATGCAAAAGTCGCAAAGAGCGCCGCAATCACCTTCATATCGCCATAAAGCGTGGCCCCGATCGTCAGGATGGTAAAGGCAATGTAGCGGTCCGTCATGACTTCGGGCAGATGTTCCGCCCGGTGCGTCGTGTGGGCCAATCCGGCAATCGGATCACGCAGAAACATCAGTGCCAGAAACCCTGTCACCAATATCCCCGCGCCCGAAAGCGCTATAGCGGCCCCCGCAAGTGTCATTACCTGTCGATCTCCCCGAAAACGACATCCAGTGAACCGATAATCGCAGCCACATCGGCCAGTTGGTGACCACTGGCCACATAATCCATCGCCTGCAAATGCAAAAATCCGGGCGCCCTGATCTTGGCGCGGTACGGCTTGTTGGTGCCATCGGCCACCAGATAAACGCCGAACTCACCTTTCGGGGCTTCAACCGCGGCATAGACTTCGCCCTCGGGCACGTGGAAGCCCTCGGTGTAAAGTTTGAAGTGATGGATCAACGACTCCATCGAAGTTTTCATGTCGCCCCGGCTGGGCGGTGTGATCTTGCCGCGGGCCAGGATATCGCCCTGCCCGTCAGGTGCGCGCAGCTTGGCGATAGCCTGATGGATGATATGCAGCGACTGGCGCATTTCCTCCATCCGGCAGAGATAGCGATCATAGCAATCGCCGTTCTTGCCAACAGGAATCTGGAATTCGAATTCATCATAACATTCATAAGGTTGCGCGCGGCGCAAATCCCAGGCCATACCTGACCCGCGCACCATCACGCCCGAGAATCCCCAATCCAAGGCATCCTGCTCGGAAATCACGCCAATGTCCGCATTGCGCTGTTTGAAAATCCGGTTTTCAGTCAGCAACCCGTCGATATCGGCAATCATCTTGGGAAATTCATTGGCCCAGGTTTCGATATCGTCAAGCAACTCGGGCGGCATGTCCTGATGCACGCCGCCGGGGCGGAAATAGGCTGCGTGCAGCCGTGCCCCACAGGCGCGCTCATAGAAAACCATCAGCTTTTCGCGTTCCTCAAACCCCCAAACCGGTGGGGTTAGCGCGCCCACATCCATCGCCTGTGTGGTGATGTTCAGGATGTGGTTCAGGATGCGGCCGATTTCACTGTAGAGCACCCGGATCAGGCTGGCGCGGCGCGGCACCTCGACGCCAGTCAGCTTTTCAATCGCTAGACACCAGGCATGTTCCTGGTTCATCGGCGCTACATAATCCAGGCGATCAAAATAAGGCAGGTTCTGCAGATATGTCCGGCTTTCCATCAGCTTTTCGGTGCCGCGGTGCAGCAGACCGATGTGCGGGTCGCATCGTTCGACAATCTCGCCGTCCAGCTCCAGCACCAACCGCAGCACGCCGTGGGCTGCCGGGTGTTGCGGACCGAAGTTGATGTTGAAGTTGCGAATCTTCTGTTCGCCGGTCAGGGCGTCATCGAAACCTTTGGAGCCGTCCATCATGATTGGGCTCCGTCAATCTTGTCCTTGAACGCCATGACCCAAAGCAGGATCAGAGCCCCCAGCGGAATGATCGCAACCAGAGCCACCCAGTTCGGGATACCGAATTTCGGCAAAAGCCGCCAAAAAGGAATGACGATCAACGCCGCAAAGAGCGCCATGAAAAGCAGCCCGCCGCCACCGAATCCCATGCCGTAACCGCCGCCCATCATTTCGACTCCTCCTTCTTCTCATCGCCCGGCAGGATGTATTCGGCACCTTCCCATGGCGACATGAAATCAAACTGCCGGTATTCCTGCACCAGATTCACGGGCTCATAGATCACCCGCTTCTGCACCTCGTCATAGCGCACTTCAGTATAGCCGGTTGTCGGAAAGTCCTTGCGCAAAGGATGGCCGCGAAAGCCATAGTCGGTCAGAATTCGGCGCAGATCCGGGTGGCCCGAAAACAGAATACCGTACATGTCAAAGACTTCTCTCTCGAACCAGTTGGCGGCCGGAAAGACATCGATAACCGAGGGCACCATATCCTCTTCACGCACTGCAACGCGCAGACGGATACGCTGGTTCTGATACATGCTCAGGAAATGATAGACCATGTCGAACCGCTTGGCCCGCTCTGGGTAATCCACCGCAGTTATGTCAACCAAAGTCGAGAATTTGCAGGTCTGATCGGTTTTCAGAAACTCCACCAGCCCGACGATGTTGGCCAGCGCCACATCCACGGTCAGCTCGCCATGTGCCAAGTCCCACCCCAGCACACAATCGCTGCGCTTCAATTCGATATGGGCGCCCAGCTCTTTCAATGCATTGGTCATCTTACAATCGTCCCCGTGCGGCGGATTTTACGTTGCAGAGCCATGATCCCATAGACCAGCGCTTCGGCCGTCGGCGGGCAGCCGGGCACGTAAATGTCCACCGGCACGATCCGGTCACATCCGCGCACCACCGAATAGCTGTAATGGTAATACCCGCCACCATTGGCGCAGCTGCCCATGCTGATAACGTAGCGCGGCTCGGGCATCTGGTCGTAAACCTTGCGCAGCGCCGGGGCCATTTTGTTGGTCAGCGTACCTGCGACGATCATCACGTCCGACTGACGCGGGGATGCGCGCGGGGCAAAACCGAAACGCTCCACGTCATAACGCGGCATCGCGGTGTGCATCATCTCGACCGCACAACAGGCCAGACCAAAGGTCATCCAGTGCAGGCTGCCGGTGCGCGCCCAGTTAATGATATCCTCGGTCGAGGTCAGCAGGAAACCCTTGTCCTGCAGCTCGGCGTTCAGGGCCTGCGTTGAAACTTCGCGATCAATGCCCGCGCTGTTGGCTCCGGTTGCTACTCCCATTCCATCGCTCCTTTGCGCCATTCATAGGCAAAACCGGCAGTCAACACGCCCAGAAAAACCATCATCGACCAGAAGCCGACCATGCTGACATCCTTGAAGGCCACCGCCCAGGGGAACAGCATCGCGATCTCAAGGTCGAAAATGATGAAAAGGATCGACACCAGATAGAACCGGACATCAAATTTCATACGTGCGTCGTCGAACGCATTGAAACCGCATTCATACGCACTTAGCTTTTCGGGATCGGGATGTCTGACAGCAATAATGACGGCTGCGAGGATCAGAACAATTCCAAGGCCGATGGCGATGGCCAGGAACACGAGAATGGGAAGGTATTCCCTCAGCATCTCTTCCACGAGGTGGCTCCTTTCATGCACGTCAACAGCGCGCATTCAAATTGCTGCAATGACTAAAGCGGGTTTACCCCTGCCCCATGGTGGGGTCAACAGACGCTGGACATTTTCACGCGGTCGAAAAATGGCAGTTTACCCGATTTTGGCAAAAGTCATCTCTTTGGTCCATTACCAATGCACCAAACCGCATATTACACAGCTCATCAGGTCCGGGTATTGCCCTCAGACAGACCGCGCCGCCCGACAGAGATTCTGAAGTTTTTTCATCGCCAGATCACGCCCCAAAAAGCCCAGCCCGCAATCCGGCGCGGCAATAAGACGCTCGGCCGGCAAATACTCGAGTACTTCAAGCATGCGCGCGCGGATTTCCTCGACTGATTCAACCTGGCTGGATGCAACGGTCACGAACCCCACGATCAGGCTGGATTTCTCAAATTGGGAAAACAAATCCGTCGGATTATGGCGATGTGCATCCTCGATCGAAATCTGATCCGCAAGACCGTCAACAGCTTCTGCAATCTGTGTGTATGAGGCCTGATCGGCCTTCGGATAGCCCTTTTCATCCAGATAAGAGGGGTAGCCGCAACACATATGAACCACGCGCGTCACTTCCGCCGGCAGCCCATGAAAGCACCGCTCCAGCGTTTCCATACCGTATTCCAGCGCCTCGTTCGGTTTGCGGGCAAAAATCGGCTCGTCCACCTGGATATAACGGCACCCGGCATCGGCAAGCGCCCTGATCTGGCCATTCAGTGCGTCCGCCAGATCGCGTGCCAGCCTGGGTGGGTCGTTGTAAAAAACATCCGCCGTTGTATCCGAAATGGTCATTGGACCAGGCACGGTGATTTTCACAGGCCGACCTGCAGCCGCCTCGGCCACCTGCCAATCACGTATCAGCGTTTTAGTGTCATTGGCGCGGATCACGCTGCGGATGGTTGGCAATTCGGATCTATAGGCGCCGTTGCGCAGCACCCTTTCGGTCAGGTTTTCAAAATCAAACCCATCGAAATGCCGGCATTGATAATGAACATAATTTTCACGCCGCACCTCGCCATCGGTGGGCACATCAATCCCGCAGGCGATCTGATCGGCAACTACCTCGGCTGTAGCCCGGTCCATCAACGCCAGGGCGTCGCCCGAATTGGCCTCACTCCATTGACGCAAAACTGTATCGTTATACTCTTCGGCATCGTGGCGCACCTGAAACCAGTCCGAGATCGGGACATAGTCAGGTTTGGGATAGGCCCCGATGCAGGTGGTGGTTAAGAGCATGGCGGACCTCATCAACTTACCGCAGGTTGTCGCAGATGACGCTATCTTTAAAGCAAAACCCACGCAACCTGCTGCGATCCCTTCCCCTCAATAGATCAGAAGGTCAGCTTGCCACCTACAATCAGCGTGCGTGAATCCACGCTTCTGTCAGCGGTGATCGCCGGCAGGATCATCGGCACAAAACCCGCGTTGTACATATATTCAACGCCCAGCTTCACATGCGGCGTTGGTTCCACCTCCGGCCCCAGAATGATCTGCACCATGCGCTCCCACTCGGTGCCGTTCGCCGCTTGTTCGGCGTGGCTGGCCGAGACCGAATATACCGCTGGTTTTTGAAACAGTTCCGACAAGTACCGCCCTTGCAGCGTCAGCGCCGAAACCCTGTCGCAGGTCAGGCATGTTGCGTTTTGGGAAATAGCGCCCACAGTACATCAAGTTGCAGCAAGGACATATTGAAAGATAAGGGAAAAAACTTCTCCCCTTAAAATACTGTTCTTTCAGGATATGTCTGCGGTGGTCTATGCGTCTTCGATCCAGCCCGGCTTGCGCTTGTCGAAAAAAGCCCCGATGCCCTCAGGGGCCTCTCGCCCGGCCCAGCAGGCACTCAGCTCATCTACGGTATGGGCAATAACCCCGTCATCAATATCGGGACCGAGAAACCGCAAAAGCGCTTTCGCCCGGGCCACCGCACCGGGTGCACAGCTCAGATAGGGCTCAACCTCGGCCTCGATTGCTGCATCCAGTTCTGCCTCGGGCACCGCGCGCGCCAACAGGTTCAGCTGCACCGCCTCGGCTGCACCAAATCGGCGGCCCGACATGAAAACGCGCCGCGCCCTGGCCTCGCCCATCCGGGCACAGACATAGGGACCGATCGTGGCGGGGATCAGTCCCAGCCGGGTTTCTGTCAACCCCATCAGAATATGATCGGCGCCAATTGCCACATCGCAAACCGACGCCAACCCGACACCGCCACCAAAAGCGTTGCCATGCAGCCGACCGATCAAAGGCTTCGGCAAGGTATTCAGCGCCTGCAACATATGCGCCAACTTGGCCGACTCGGCAGAACGCACTTCGGGCGGAGCATCAAATTGTGCGCGCATCCAATCCAGATCCCCCCCCGCGCAAAAACTTTTGCCTTTCGCAGCCAGCACGACAACCCGCACGCCCGGGTCAGCCGCTAGATCCGCTGCCGCCCGGGTCAGTTCTGCGATCATCTGCGCAGACATCGCATTATGCTTTTCCGCCCGGTCCAGCCTGACTGTGGCCACGCCGCGCGCGTCATGTTCCACGCTAATCACTTCAGACATCTTCTTCCCCTTTGTATCGCTGCCGAATTTTCGCAGAAAATTCGTAGCTTACCCGGCCCGCATCGCCCGTGCCAAATCTGCGGCATCCGCCAAAACCTTCCGCTCCAACCCGGTCATGTATCCCAGGGCGTCCAGCCTGTCATGCACCGCCTCGGTTGCCACATTTCCAGCCGCACCCGGCGCGTAGGGGCAACCGCCCAAGCCCCCCACAGCCGCATCAAATACCCGCAGCCCGCGCATCAAAGACACTTCGATATTGTCCAATGCCCGTCCCGCCGTATCGTGGTAATGTCCCGCCAGCTGCGTTACCGGGACAACCCCCGACACGGCCGCCAGCATCGCATCAACGCTTTCGGGCGTGCCCTGCCCGATGGTGTCACCAAGGCTTATCTCGTAGCAGCCCATCGCCAACAGTTTCTCCGCCAGCCAGGCCACCTGCCCCGGCGCCACCTTGCCGTCATAAGGGCAGTCCGTCACGCAAGAGACATAGCCGCGCACACGAATGCCCGCCTCTTTGGCCGCATCCATCACCGGCGCGAACCGCTCAAGGCTTTCGGCGATGGTGGCGTTTATATTGGCCTTTGAGAAACCCTCCGAGGCGGATCCGAATATTGCCACCTCGTTCGCTTGCGCTGCCAACGCGTCTTCAAACCCTCTCAAATTGGGTGTCAGCGCCGCATAACGAACCCCCTCAACCCTTTCTATACCGGCCAGAACTTCGGCGCTGTCCGCCATCTGAGGTACCCATTTTGGGCTCACGAAACTGGCCACCTCGATGCGCTTGAACCCTGCACGGCTAAGGCAATCGACCAGAGCGATTTTTTCATTCAGCGGGATCGGACGCTTTTCATTCTGCAGTCCGTCACGCGGACCAACTTCGAAAATCTCAACCGTTTCAGACATCCCAGGCCTCGTAAAAGTCCTGTTCAAACAGCCGTGTTGTATCGGGCCCCGGCAGCGACGCTTTGAAACTTTCGCGCTCGGTTATGCGCGCATACCATCTGGACATTTCAGGAAAGTCATCGATCCGCGCAAAATGCCTGGCCATGTAGACCGCCTGCCCCACGCAGATATCGCAGGCCGAAAACCCCCCGGTCAGCAGGTAATCACGGTTTTCAATCGGTGTGCTCAAGCGCGCTTCAATCGCCGCATAGCACTTACGCAGCCGCGCGGCCTCCAGTTTCATAATGATGGGGCTGCGCATCGCGTCGTCGTAAAGCGCGATATGCTGCTGCGTCAGCGCCGCGGCATGCTGGCTGACAGTTTCAGCAAAATGAATCCAGACCAGCCAGGCCATCCGGTCCATATCACCCGGCAACCTGCCCAAACCACGCTCGGGATATCGCTCGCACAGATATTCCACCATGGCACCACTTTCGAACATCCTCTCGCCTTCCAGCTCCAGTGCAGGCACCCGTCCTGCGGGCGACAGGCTCAGAAATTCCGGCGCCCGCAGCGATTTGTCAAACGCATGCGGTACAACATGAAACTCGACACCCAACTCATGCAGTAACCACAAAATCCGCATCGAACGCGTCTCGGCCGAATGGTGCAATGTGATCATGCCGCTTTTCCTTCCTCGTCGTCCTGCAGCCGGATCAACGCCGCCCCCGCTGCAACCTGATCACCCGCGCTGACCAGAACCTCGGCCACCACACCATCTCGGGCGGCCAGCAACGCATGTTCCATTTTCATCGCTTCCAGCACCGCCAACCGGTCACCTTTGGCAACCGCCTGCCCGGCATATGCCAGAACCGCCTTGACCAACCCTGGCATCGGCGCCTCGATCAGGGTAGCATCGCCGCCCGCCACGCTGTCTCGCTCCAGCGGGTCGACCCTTTCAAAGGCCATGCCGTATTGCGTAAAAAGCGTCACTGTCGCTCCTGTCACTGCAACCGGGGGCGCCAACCGCCCGTCAAGTTGCCAGCGTCCGGTAGTGCGCCGCGCCGAAACAACCTTTCCGTCGCACACCACGTCGTGCGCATCCCTCGACAGGCTGCGCACGCAAACAGAGATATCTTCGCCCCCCCGGCGCAAAGACACAATCCGTTCCAGTGGCGCCCACAAGGTAAACCCGGTATCAGGCGTCTCGGTCTGCAATAGCCCAAGCGTGGCCAGTCCGGCCAGCGCCACCTCGGGTGCACCCGGTTCCGGTGCCACCACCAGCGTATCAATGTCGCGGCCAATCAGGCCCGTGTCCACATCACCCGCTGCAAATCCGGGATGCCGCGCCAACGCACCCAGAAACGCCAGATTGGTCACCGTACCGGCCACCTCACAATTTTCCAGCGCACTGCAAAGCCGTCGTAACGCCCCGGCGCGTGTGGTGCCATGGGTGATCAACTTGGCAATCATCGGATCGTAATGCGGGCTAATCTCATCGCCCGCGCGCACGCCGCTATCCGCCCTCGCTCCTTGCGGAAACTCCAGATGGGTCAGTGTGCCAGTGGCAGGTAAAAACCCTTTAGGCACATCTTCTGCATAAAGCCGCGCCTCAAAGGCATGGCCATTGATCTGCAAATCCTTCTGTCGCCTGGGCAGCCCTTCGCCCGAAGCAACCCGCAACTGCCACTCTACCAGGTCAACCCCGGTAATCGCCTCTGTTACCGGATGTTCAACCTGCAACCTTGTGTTCATCTCCATGAACCAGAACCCGTCAGGGCGCAGCCCGTCTGAACCATCTACGATGAATTCGATCGTACCTGCCCCGGCATAACCAATCGCCTCGGCCGCGCGCACCGCAGCCTGCCCCATGGCCGCGCGCATCTCGTCGGTCATACCCGGCGCGGGGGCCTCTTCGATCACCTTCTGGTGGCGTCGCTGCAACGAACAGTCGCGCTCGAAAAGATGCACCGCGCTTTGGCCGTCGCCAAAGACCTGCAACTCGATATGGCGCGGCTTCTGGATGTATTTCTCGATCAGCACCGCCTCATTGCCAAAGGCGGTTTTCGCCTCGCTCTTGGCACTTTCCAGCGCATCCATGAAAACCTCGGGCCGTTCGACCAACCGCATGCCTTTGCCGCCGCCGCCTGCCACGGCCTTGATCAGTACCGGATAGCCAATGGCATCCGCCGCCCCCGACAGATGCTCGGGGTTCTGGTTCTTGCCGTGATACCCCGGCACCACCGGCACACCGGCTTCGTCCATCAGCACCTTGGCGGCATCCTTCAGCCCCATGGCCCGGATTGCACTGGACGAGGGCCCGATGAAAACCAGCCCTGCCGCCTCGACTTCATCCACAAAGTCCGGATTCTCGGACAAGAACCCATAGCCCGGATGGATCGCCTGCGCACCCGTATCCAGCGCAGCCTGAATGATCACGTCACCGCGCAGATAACTGTCCGCCGGGGCAGGCCCGCCAATGTGGACCGCCACATCGGCCATTGCCACATGCTTTGCGGCACGATCAGCGTCTGAATAAACTGCCACCGTGCGCACGCCCATGGCCCTTGCGGTTTCCATGACACGGCAGGCAATCTCGCCCCGGTTCGCTATCAAAATAGTGTCAAACATCTTCGTCCCTTCCGGTCCTCGCCAAGCCTGAACCTGCTGCTTCTTCTTGGCTCAAATACTCAAATTCCCTGATCGCCAGTTTTGAACCGCTACCGCGCATCCCACCATCCCCGCCTGCGGCCTCCATCGTACCACCGCGCCAACCCTCCAACCTTCGCTTTTGCGCCATGCCATACTGACAAGATCAAGGGCCTTTGGCCCCAAAATGAAACACAAGACGAGAGCCAATGCCAATTTCATCCGCCCACCACGTTTCGCCGGGCGATATGGCTTGCAGCCTCGCGGAATGGGAGGGGTGCTGATGTCCCATTCGGGATGCTTGCGCGCACCACGGTAGAACCGAATGAGGTTTCGCATGCTCATACTGATGGCTCACATCCGGAACACGCCAAACCGGGTCTCCTCGATCGGGGCGCAGAGCGCAGCACTCAGCGACAGCGCCAGAACCTCGCGGCTTTTGCGCGGGTCAATGATCCCGTCGTCCCACAGACGCGCGCTGGCATAAAGAGGGTGTGACTGGCGCTCGAACATCTCAATCGTGGGTCGTTTGAATTCAGCCTCTTCCTCGGCCGACCATTGGCCTCCCTTACGCTCGATCGCATCGCGTTTTACCGTGGCCAGAACGCCCGCTGCCTGTTCGCCCCCCATCACCGAGATGCGCGAATTCGGCCAGGACCACATGAACCTGGGCTGATAGGCCCGACCGGACATGCCGTAATTCCCCGCCCCGAACGATCCGCCAACCACCATGGTGATCTTCGGCACATTGGTCGTCGCCACCGCGGTTACCATCTTGGCCCCATGTCGGGCGATGCCCTCATTTTCGTATTTCCGGCCCACCATGAAACCGGTGATATTTTGCAAAAACACCAGTGGAATGTTCCGCTGGCTGCAAAGTTCAACAAAATGCGCGCCCTTCTGGGCAGCTTCGGAAAACAGCACACCATTGTTGGCGACAAGGCCCACCGGGCAGCCCATCAGATGTGCAAATCCACACACCAGCGTGTCACCAAAACGCGCCTTGAACTCATCAAACCGCGACCCGTCCACCAACCGGGCAATGACCTCGCGAATATCATATGGCGTGCGCAAGTCGCCCGGCACAACGCCCAGCAATTCTTCGGGGTCATAGGCGGGATCTTCGGGCGAGGCCCAGTTCACCGTCATCGGTTTCACCCGGTTCAGCCCGGCCACCGCCTGCCTTGCCAGCGCCAGTGCATGGGCATCATCCTCGGCCAGATAATCGGCCACACCCGACAGCCGCGTGTGCACATCACCCCCGCCAAGATCTTCGGATGTTACCACCTCACCCGTCGCCGCCTTGACCAGTGGCGGGCCTGCCAGAAAGATGGTGCCCTGTTCTTTCACGATGATTGTCACATCCGACATGGCCGGCACATAGGCACCGCCCGCAGTACAGGATCCCATGACCACGGCGATCTGCGGGATCCCTTTGGCCGACATCCGCGCCTGATTATAGAAAATCCGGCCAAAATGGTCGCGATCGGGAAACACCTCATCCTGGTTGGGCAGATTTGCCCCGCCGCTATCCACCAGATAGATGCAGGGCAAATTGCATTCCTCGGCAATTTCCTGCGCGCGCAGATGTTTCTTGACGGTCAGCGGGTAATAGGTGCCGCCCTTCACCGTGGCGTCATTGCACACCACCATACACTCCAACCCCTGCACCCGGCCGATCCCGGTGATCACGCCGGCGCAAGGGGCCGCTTCCTCGTACATACCATGCGCTGCCGTGGCGCCCACCTCCAGAAACGGGCTTCCGGAATCCAGCAGGTTCGCCACCCGGCCGCGCGGCAGCATCTTACCACGGGACACATGCCGTTCGCGCGCTGCCTCGCCACCACCGGCAGCCGCTTTTGCAGCAGCCTCCGCCACCAGCGATATGGCTTGAAGATGCGCCGCGCGATTAGCCGTGAACGCCTCAGACGTCGGCAGGGCGGAACTTGCCAGTTTCATACGAAAGCCTCCTGAAAATCATCGGGCTGGCACTGCCGCCTTCCCCAAAATGTTGCATTTCTGCCGCAGCGCGGCATTTCCCCGGGAAATTGACCCAGATCAAGGTGTATTGGCATGGCACAAAGCATGGTCTGCCCAGTTTTACTAGGAACGGAAAGACCATGAAAAAAATCACAGCCCTCACCCTCGCCGCCGCCCTTGCCTGCACTGCCGCACCTGTCCTGGCCCAGTCTCAGGGCGATTGGACCGTTGGCCTCGGCTTCGCCGGCGTGTTCCCCAAAGACAACAACGGCGTCCTTGCAGGCCCCACCCCGATCGACGTTGACGAAGGTTACAGCCTGACCATCACTGCCGAATATTTTATCGCTGAAAACCTTGGCGTTGAGCTTCTGGCCGCCTGGCCGTTCGAGCATGACATCAACACCAATGGCACCAAGATCGGTCAGGTCAAGCACCTGCCGCCCACGTTGTCGCTGCAGTACCACTTCGCCAACAGTTCGGCTGTAACGCCCTTTGTCGGCGCCGGTATCAACTACACAACCTTCGTTGAAGACAAGGCTGTTGGTCCGCTGGCCGGGAACTCGCTCAGCGTGGACGATTCCTGGGGCCTCGCCCTGCATGCCGGTCTGGACTATGAAATCAGCCCGAGTGGCTCGCTGCGTGCCGATGTCCGCTGGATCGACATCGAATCCGACGTCAAGCTGAATGGCGTCAATATCGGCAAAGCCAAGATCGACCCGTGGATTTTTGGTTTGGCTTACGTCCACAAGTTCTGAATCCGTATTCAGCCAATTCAGCGGGCCGGTCTTTTGATCGGCCCGTTTTGCATTAGCCGCAGACCGACATGCTTTCCGGGCAGGCGCCGGTGCATTACCCGGTGTGCCGTATTTGTATCGCGCGTGTCTCCTTACCGCGTGCCCACATTGACCCCGACACTGCTCCAGCGCCAGGTCGCCGCCTTGCCCGCTCCTGACATGGATGCTCGACCGAACTTTCACTGAACCGCCTCCGCTGTCGCCCGCGCCTTAAGCTCCTTGCGGATCACCTTGCCGGTCACCGTCATAGGCAAGGCATCCAGAAATCCGATCTCTCTGGGATAAGAATATCTTGCCAGACGTTGCTTGACAAAATCCTGCAAGCCAGCAGCCAGCGCGTCCGTCGCGATGTATCCCGGTCGCAGCACAACATAGGCTTTGACGATTTCAGTACGCAGCGCATCTGGCTTGCCCACCACGCCCACGGTCGCCACGCTTGGGTGCTGCATCAGGCAATCTTCAATCTCAGCCGGGCCAATGCGATATCCGGATGAAGTAATCACATCATCCTCGCGCCCGACAAAACGCAAATAGTCGCCCTCCCAGATGCCCCGGTCCCCGGTCAGCATCCAGTCACCAGCGAACTTCTCGGCAGTCACCTCGGGCCGGTTCCAATATTCCAGCATCATGCTCGCGGCCCCACGCCTGACAGCCACTTCGCCTTCAGAATCTGTGGGTTGGCCGCTGTCATTCAGAACCGCAACGTCAAACCCCGGCACAGGCTTGCCAATGCACCCCGGCTTTGGCTCAAACAAGACGCCGCAACTTGACGCCACCATGTTGCACTCGGTCTGGCCATAAAACTCGTTGATCGTCAGGCCGAACGCCCGACGCCCCCATTCCAGCATTTCAGCGCCCAAAGGTTCACCGCCACTGGCAACGCTGCGCAATCCCGGTATCCCGGCCTCTTCCGCTTTCAGCATCCGCAGGGCTGTCGGGGGAAAAAACACATTCCGAACAGCACCTTGCGAGATGATATCCCGGCATTCCCCAATACTGAATTTCGCCATCCTCGCCGCCACCACCGGCACCCCAAGCGCAAGCCCCGGCATGAGAACGTCAAACAATCCGCCGATCCAGGCCCAGTCGGCAGGCGTCCACAGGCAATCGCCCGGCTGACCCAGAAAATCATGGCTGATTTCAACGCCCGGCAAATGCCCTGTCAGCATCCGGTGCCCGTGCAGCGCACCCTTGGGGCTGCCGGTGGTTCCAGAGGTATAGATCAGTACAGCCGGGTCTTCGGGGCCGGTATCGGCGGTCTCAAAGAGGGTGTCAGACAGGTCTGATTCTTCGGGGATCAGCGCCTCTTGCCCGTCCAGCATGGCAGCGCCTTCGGCATCCGTCACGATAATCCGCGCGCCGGCGTCCCTTGCCCGGGATTGCAGCGCATCCCGCATGAACAGCTTGAACAGCGGTATCGAGATCGCCCCGATCTTCCAGATCGCGATATGTGCCGCCGCCGTCCATACCCCTTGTGAGCGCAGCACGCCCACCCGGTCACCGCGCTTCACCCCGCGCGCAACCAATTCATGCGCCAACCCGTCGGCGAGCGCCTTAAGCTCGCCGTAACTAACGTCGCGCCGCCCATCGGTGAGATCAATAATTGCCACACGGCCGGGCTCAGCTGCAGCCCAATCATCACAAGTCTGCCCCGCCATGTTCAGACGGTCAGGAAGGTTCCACATAAACCCGTCTGCCAGTGCTTGATATGAGTCGGCAATAGAAAGCATCCCTCACCCCATCGCCCCCATCATCTCGCGGCCCACCAGCATCCGCCGGATCTCAGATGTCCCCGCCCCGATCTCCATCAGCTTGGCATCGCGGAAAATCCGGCCCACCGGATTGTCTGACAAATAGCCAGCACCGCCCAATGCCTGCACCGCCTGATGCGCCTGTTTCATCGCCTCTTCAGACGCATATAAACAACAGGCCGCTGCGTCCTGACGGGTGACATCGCCGCGGTCACAGGCCTTGGCCACCTCGTATACATAGGCCCGCGCCGAATTCATCGCCGTGTACATATCGGCGATCTTGCCCTGCATCAGCTGGAAATTCCCGATCGGTTGACCAAACTGTTTACGCTCGGACACATAAGGCATCACCTCATCCAGACAGGCAGCCATGATGCCGGTGCCAATCCCGGCCAGCACCACGCGCTCATAGTCCAACCCCGACATCAGCACGCGCACGCCCTTGCCCTCTTCGCCAAGGACGTTTTCAAACGGCACTTCGACATCGTCAAAAATCAATTCAGCCGTGTTGCTGCCGCGCATTCCCAGCTTGTCGAAATGCGGACTGGTGGAAAATCCGACCATGGATTTTTCGATTATAAAGGCGGTGATACCTTTGCTGCCGGCCTCGGGATCGGTCTTGGCATAGACCACCAGCGTGCTGGCATCCGGGCCGTTGGTGATCCAGTATTTGTTGCCGCTCAGACGGTAATGATCGTTGCGCTTTTCCGCCCGTAACTTCATCGACACCACGTCGCTGCCCGCGCCCGCCTCGGACATCGCCAGAGCGCCGACATGCTCACCTGAAATCAACCCGGGCAGATATTTCGCCTTCTGCGCCTCCGTGCCATTAAGCTTGATCTGATTGACACACAGGTTGGAATGCGCGCCATACGACAGCGACACGCTGGCACTGGCCCGCGCGATTTCCTCGACAGCGATCACATGCGCCAGATACGACATGCCCGCCCCGCCATACTCTTCCGGTACCGTGACACCCAACAGGCCCAACGCGCCCATTTCGGTCCACAACTCGCCGGGAAAAGCATTTGTGCGGTCAATTTCAGCCGCCATCGGCTTGACCCGCTCCTGTGCCCAGCGATGTACCATCTCGCGCAACGCGTTTACATCTTCACCCAGATCAAATTGCATCGTCGCGTTGAACATCGCGTCTCACCCCCGCTTCCAGCATTTATTGAACACTTGTTCATTTTATAGCCACAACAACTGAGTCGGGTCAATCCCGCAGACACAACTGCACTTTCGCAAGCAGAGCCTTGCCTTTCGCTTTTCCAAAAATACTCCGGGGGACGTGTTGAAATTATTCAAATTTCAACACGGGGGGCGGCGCCCCCTGTCTTAGTATACTGCGTGGCGCAGCCACACCGTTGGATTACTCTTGGCGCCTCAGGCCTGTGCCTGAAATACGGCGCCTACTTCGGCCCGGATGATCCGCGCGATCTGCGCACAATCATTCAGGCTAAAAGTCAGCGGCAGGCGCATATCGACGATCCCTTTCAGGATACGGTCCGTTTCCGGCATCCTCTCGGACGGCGCATAGCGCCAGCTGTCATAACGGCTGGTAAAGCCAACCGGCTCTGCCCCGCCGAACCACTTGAGTTCCACACCGCGATCGACGCAGCGCTTCATCACCTCGGCCACGGCGGAATCCTTCCAGTCCAGCAACAAGAACTGGATAGACGACCCGACAAAGGTTTCCTCCGCCGGTCGCTCGACCACTGTCAGGCCCGGCGTGCCGCGAATACCGTCTTCGACGGTTGCGTAGCGTTCATTCCAGGCCGCGCACTGCTTGTCCAGCTTGCGCAACTGAGGCCGCAGAATCGCTGCACGCAGATTGTCCATCCGCCCCGACACATTAGGCGTGACGTATTTCACCCGCTCGAATACCTCGGCTGGCGGTACCGTCCCGTTGCGACCATAGAGCATATACGATCCCGACAGGATGATTGCCCGTGCCATCACCTCGTCGTCATCCGTAACAAAGAACCCGCCCTCGCCCGAATTCATGTGCTTGTAGGTCTGGGTCGAATAACATCCCACCAGCCCGTCACGCCCCGATGGCCGCCCCTTCCAGGCGGCCCCCATCGTGTGGGCGCAGTCCTCAATCACAGTAATATCCGCGCTGTTACAAATCTCCATCAGCCGGTCCATGTCACATAAATGCCCGCGCATGTGGCTTAGCATCAGCACCTTGGCCTGATCCGCCTTGGCCGCCAGTTCTTCCAGATCAATTGTCAGGCTTTCGGTGACGCCCACGAAAACCGGCACGGCACCAACACTGGCAATGGACCCGGGCACCGGCGCCAGTGTGAACGCGTTGGTTAGTACCCTGTCGCCAGGCTTGACCCCGACCGCGCGCAGGGCCGTGGCCATCGCATATCCGCCCGAGGCTACGGCAAGGGCGTATTTCGCCCCCACATAAGCCGCGAATTCCTGTTCCAGCAGGGCCGTTTCCCCCACCTCGTCGCCGACCAGATTATAGCGGTGCAACCGCCCGCTCTGCATCACCTCCAGCGCGGCGGCGATTCCCTCGTCGGGGATCGGTTCCTGCTGGGTGAAGCTGCCTTTGAATATCTCTGTCATGCAGACGTTTTGAGCCCACATCCGGCCTGCGTCAATGCTCCTTTGAAACTGCGGGCCTTAATTCAGGAAACCCGAAATGTCGCTTTTAAGGAACGAAAGACCCTAGCCGATTAGTCGACGCACAACGCCTTCCAGCTCGTCGAAATGCCCGATTGTCGCCTCTGGCTCCAAATCTGCCACGCCCGTACCGTTCGGCCCAAAGGTCACCAGAACCGATGGTACCCCCGCCGCGCGCGCGGTTTCGCGATCCGTCACCGTATCCCCCACCAACAGGCACCGCGCCGGATCGCCCCCGGCACGTCGTACCGTCTCAAACAGATGCTCGGGGTCAGGCTTGCGCACCGGCAGGGTATCGGCCCCTGTCAGGGCGGCAAAGGAGTCCAGCACCCCAAGCCGTGTCATCAAAAGCCGCGCCAGGCGCTCGGGTTTGTTGGTACAGATGGCCACGCCATACCCCTGCCCGCGCAGCACCTCTACGGCGTCCATCGCTCCGGGATATAGTTTCGTATGCACATCAATCGCCCCGGCATAGGCCTCCAGCAGCACAGGGTAATAGCGGTCGATCTCAACCGTATCACCGCCACGCCCCAGCCGTTCCATCCCAAGAGTGAGCATCGCACGACCACCACGCAGGGCCGTGCCCGCATCAGCCAAAGGATCCAGCTGATCGCCCATCCCCATGGCCTGAAAACAGGCATTCGCAGCGGCAATCAGATCACCGCTGGTATCTGCCAAGGTGCCATCCAGATCGAAAACCACTGTCCGCATGCCAAAACTCCATTATTCATTTCAAAGGGTTGGCGTGTTTCCGCGCATCCCTGTCACATCCCGCAATCTTCTTTGATCCGCTGCGGCCTTGCGCAACCACCCGAACCCGATAAAACGGGCGCGAGGTAATTACAAAGAGAAACCGTATGGCCACTGCGCTGATCGTCCTTGCCGCAGGCATGGGAACCCGCATGAAATCCGACCTGCCCAAGGTGCTGCACCAGATTGCGCAGGCGCCGATGCTGGTTCATGCCATGCGCTCAGGCGCGTCTTTGTCGCCTGATCACACCGTGGTTGTCGCAGGCCACGGCGCCGAGGCTGTAAACAAAGCTGCAAAAGCCTATGACGAAGCCGCCCAGGTCGTGTTGCAAACCGAGCAGCTTGGCACCGCCCATGCCGTCGCCCAGGCCGCCCCGGCGCTCGCAGGTTATGAGGGAGACGCCATTGTCCTGTATGGTGACACGCCCTTTATCCGGCCGGAAACACTGGAAAAAATGGCGCAGGCCCGTGCCAGCCATGACGTAGTTGTCCTGGGTTTTGACGCAACCGATCCGGGCCGTTATGGCCGGTTGGTGATGGCAGGCGATACGCTGGAGCGGATCGTCGAGTTCAAGGACGCCACCAAGGCCGAGCGCGCGATCACCTTTTGCAACTCCGGCGTCATGGCCGCCCCCGCCACGCTGCTGTTCGATCTCATTGCCGAGGTCGATAATGACAATGCCTCGGGCGAATACTACCTGACCGACATCATCGCCATCGCCCGCGCCCGTGGCCTTTCGGCCACCGCTGTCGCCTGTGACGAATCCGAAACGATGGGCATCAACTCGCGTGCCGAACTGGCCCAGGCCGAAGCCGCCTTTCAGGCGCGCGCACGGTCGCAGGCCATGGACGACGGTGTCACCCTGGCCGCGCCTGAAACGGTACATTTCGCTCATGACACCGTTGTCGGGCGGGACACTGTGATTGACCAGAACGTAGTCTTTGGCCCCGATGTCACCATCGAATCAGGCGCGCACATCCGCGCTTTTTCTCACCTCGAAGGTTGTCATGTCTCGCGCGGTGCTGTGGTCGGGCCCTACGCTCGCCTGCGCCCCGGCACCGAACTGGCAGAACACACCCGCGTCGGCAATTTTGTCGAGATCAAGAATGCCATCATTGACGAAGGCACCAAGGTCAATCACCTCAGCTATATCGGCGACGCCCATCTGGGCGAGGGCAGCAACATCGGTGCGGGCACCATTACCTGCAATTACGACGGCGTGATGAAGCATCGCACCGAAGTGGGCAAGCGCGTCTTCATCGGCTCGAACACAATGCTGGTTGCCCCGGTCACACTGGGCGATGAATCGATGACCGCCTCGGGTTCGGTGATTACATCTGACGTGCCCGAGGGCGCTCTGGCTTTGGCCCGCGCACGGCAGGAAAACAAACCGGGCCTGGCACGCAAATTGTTCGAAATGTTAAAGTCTAAAAAGGCTAAACGTGATAAAGGGGCGAAATAATGTGTGGTATTGTAGGTGTTCTGGGCCATCACGAAGTGGCGCCAATTCTGGTTGAAGCACTCAAAAGGCTGGAATACCGTGGCTATGACAGCGCCGGGATTGCCACCGTCAACAACGGTCGGCTGGACCGCCGTCGCGCGGTGGGCAAACTGGTCAATCTTTCGGACCTGCTGGTACATGAACCGCTGGCCGGAAAGGCCGGTATCGGTCACACCCGGTGGGCCACACACGGCGCACCCAACGTCGCCAATGCCCACCCGCACTGCGCCGGATCAGTTGCCGTGGTGCATAACGGGATCATCGAAAACTATCGTGAACTGCGTTCCGAACTTGCCCAAAACGGCATGGGGCATGAAACCGATACCGATACCGAAACCGTGGCACTTCTGGCCGATTACCATCTCAAGCAGGGCCTTTCACCATCCGAGGCCGCCCGCGCAACCGTAGCACGGCTTGAAGGTGCCTATGCACTGTGCTTCCTGTTTGACGGTGAAACCGATCTTCTGATCGCTGCCCGCAAAGGCAGCCCGTTGGCCATTGGTCATGGTGACAATGAGATGTTTGTCGGCTCTGACGCCATTGCCCTGGCCCCGCTTACCGACAGGATCACCTACCTGGAAGAAGGCGATTTTGCCGTCGTGACCCGCGATGGCGTCACGATAACCGATTTCAACGGTGAACTGGCCAATCGGGACATCCGCACCATCCAGATCGACAACGCCCGCGTCGACAAGGCCGGACACAAGCATTTCATGGCCAAGGAAATCGCCGAACAGCCGGTTGTGATCGGGGATACCCTGTCACATTATCTGACTGACGACGGGCGCGACGTTGTTCTGCCCGGCGACGGCATTGATTTCACAAGTATCGACCGCCTGACGATGGTGGCCTGTGGCACTGCCTATTACGCCTGCCTGACTGCAAAATACTGGTTCGAACAATTGGCCCGGATGCCGGTCGAGGTCGATATTGCCTCGGAATTCCGCTATCGCGAGCCCCCGATCTCGGCCCGGACCGCCGCCCTTTTCGTCAGCCAGTCGGGTGAAACCGCCGACACGCTGGCTGCCCTTCGGTACTGCGAGCCCCATGCCCAGACCATCCTGTCGGTGGTCAACGTCCCCGAAAGCTCGATCGCGCGCGAAAGCAACCTTGCACTGCCAATCCATGCCGGGGCCGAAATCGGCGTTGCCTCAACCAAAGCCTTTACCTGCCAGCTGACTGTGCTTTTGTTATTGGCGCTCAAGGCTGCAAAAGACCGTGGCACGATCACCGACGACCGGTTGGCCGATATTCTGTCCTCACTGCGTGGCCTGCCCGCGCTGATCAACAATGTACTGGAGCAGGATACGACTTTCCGAAAATGTGCGCGGCTGCTGGCCGAAACGGATAACGTACTTTTCCTGGGCAGGGGCCTGATGTATCCACTCGCACTTGAAGGCGCGCTTAAACTAAAGGAAATCAGCTATATACATGCCGAAGCTTATGCATCCGGCGAGTTGAAACACGGGCCTATCGCCCTGATCGACAAAAAGATGCCCGTTGTCGTCATGGCCCCGCGCGACGCGCTTTTCGACAAGACCGTCTCAAACATGCAAGAGGTGATGGCACGCGGCGGGAAAATTCTGCTTGTCACCGACGGTCCTGGCGCAAAAGAGGCCAATGAAGGTGTCTGGCGAAGCCTGACCATGCCCGAGGTCGACCCGATTCTCAGCCCGATCCTATATGCCCTGCCCGCGCAGTTGCTGGCGTATCACACCGCCGTCGCTAAAGGCACAGACGTGGACCAACCCCGCAACCTGGCAAAGTCTGTGACCGTCGAATGACCCCCGATCAGGCGCTGGATATGCTCAGATCCCATATTGAACCCGGTCGCGCCGAAGGCATGGCCGAGTATCACAAAGTGCCACGGGAATACCTGGGTGTGCCCAACCCGGCGATCAATGACCTGACCAAGGCCTGGCGCGGCGAACTGTCTGTGCCCGAACGCGTCGATCTGGCCCATGCTCTCTGGAACACGAACATTTTTGAGGCCCGCCTTGCCGCCGCCAAACTGCTGACGCAGGCCCGGATCACCCCCGATCAACCCGCATGGGACCTGATCGTAAGCTGGGTGCCCGATTTCGACAGTTGGGCGATTGCTGATCACGCCATGATGGCCGGGCAAAAGCGCCTTGTGGCCGACCCGTCGCGCATGGATCAGGTTGAGGCATGGACCAGTTCCAGCAACCACTGGACCCGCCGTGCCGCAATGGTCATCACTCTGCCCTACACCAAGCAGAACCATCCCAAGCCGTTCGAGGCCGCCATCCGCGATCGTGTACTGGGCTGGGCTGCGGGCTATGTGCGTGATCCGGAATGGTTCATCCAGAAATCCGTGGCCTGGTGGTTACGCGACCTTTCCAAACATGACCCGGACCGTGTCCGCGCCTTCTTGGATGAAAACGGCAAACACATGAAACCCTTCGCCCGGCGAGAAGCCAAGAAAAACCTTGTAGAATAAGGCTTTAACGAAAAAGCCCCGTCAGGAAACGGGGCTTTGTTAAACGATGTCAGGCAATTTCGTATCGCTTTGATGAAATATCAATGCGTCCAGACACTGCGCCGATTGGTTGCAAAATTCTCACCATAGCCGCCGGCGCGAACATTGGGCTTGCGCTTGTGTGGCTCCTGAACGATGGCATCAATACCGTGTTCCCGGGCATATTCCAGCGCGGCCTCTTTGCTGCCGAACCGCAGTTTAACCTGTGTCTGCGTATCCGAAGACGAGGTCCAGCCCATCAGCGGATCAACCTCGCGCGATTTATCCGCCGCATACTCAAGAACCCAATGTTTGGTCTTGGCAACACCCGATTGCATGGCATTGCGGGCAGGCTTGTAAATACGCGCGGACATGGGCAGATCTCCTGATAGGCTGCAAGGGTTATCCCAAAATTGTCGGGCTACGACAAGGGATCAATTTGCTGTAATGAGACGCAGATTTTCCCGCATTTTACCGACGCAAGGCGCTGACCGGAATGGCATCGCGTTTCCGGCGTTTTTATTGGTCAGGCACCGAGCAGCAGATCACCCAGCCATAAGCGCCTGTGCTGCGGCGCGGGCCTCGTTGGTGATGGTATCACCAGACAACATGCGCGCGATCTCATCGACACGGTCGCCGTCAATCAGATGCGTAACGGTCGACAGGGTCAAATTCTTCTCAACCCGCTTTTCCACCCGCCAGTGATGGGCCGCCAGCGCCGCCACCTGCGGTGAATGGGTCACCACCAGAACCTGACCTGACGCAGCCAGTTGCGACAGCCGCCGCCCGACAGCATCGGCCGTGGCCCCGCCTACCCCACGGTCAATCTCGTCGAAAATCAGGGTAAGGCCGCTTTCGGCCCCCGTGAGGCACACTTTGAGCGCCAGCAGAAACCGGCTCAATTCCCCGCCCGAGGCAATACGATTGAGCGGCCCAGAGGGCGCACCGGGGTTGGTCGCCACGGTAAAGGTCGCCTCATCCTGTCCCGACGGCCCCGGTTGCCCGCGGGTAAGGACGGTTTCAAACACGGCGCGCTCCATTTTCAGCGGCGCCAGTTCGGCCGATACCGCCTTGTCCAGGGCCTTGGCAGCCTTGGTGCGGGCAACCGTCAGCGCATCGGCGACTTTGGCATAGTTGGCTTCGGCCTCAATCACTCGTTGGCTGAGCTGCTTGATATCCGCGTCACCCTGATCCAGCGCGTCCAGCTGTGCCCGCAGACCACCAGCAAATTCGGCCAGATCATCAGGCGCCACATCATGTTTACGCGCCAGCGCCCGGATCGCAAAAAGGCGCTCTTCCACTTCTTCCAGATCAATCGGGTTGAACGACAAAGTGTCAAGGCACCTTTCAACCCCGACCACGGCCTCGTCCAGTTCCACAAGTGCCCGGCCAAGGGCTGCGATTGGCGCGTCCAGCTGCCCCTCGGCCTTGTCAGCCACTCCTTCCAGCCAGCGCAATGCGTTGCCTGCCGCCGCTTCTGCTCCCTCTTGGCCAAGGGCGCTTAAGGCCTTGAGTATATCATCGCGGATCCGCTCGGCCCCCTGCATCAGGCGGCGGCGGCTGTCCAGTTCCGCCTCTTCGCCGGGCTGCGGGTCAAGCTGATCCAGTTCACCCACCGCATGGCGCAGAAATTCTTCTTCGGCGCGAACCACATCCAGGGCCTTTTCGGCCGCATCCAGATCTTTGCGTCGGGCAGACACTTCGCGCCAGGCCGCCCGGGTCTTGTCGCGCACCCCGTCAAGCGCGCCGTAACTGTCCAGCAAGTCGCGGTGGTGTTTTGGGTTCAGCAGCCCGCGATCATCATGTTGCCCATGCAATTCGACCAGCGTTTCCGACAGCTGGCGCAACACATCGCCCGAACAGCGGCGATCGTTGACCCAGGCGGTCTTGCGCCCGTCAACGGTATTTACGCGCCGCAGGATCAACTCATCGCCATCCGGCAAACCGGCCTCTTGTAAAACAACATGCGCCGCATGGTTGGGGGGCAGGTCAAACCACGCCTGTACCTCTCCCTGTTCTGCGCCGGCGCGCACCAGCTCGGCGCGCCCACGCCAGCCCAGAACAAACCCCAGGGAATCCAGCAAAATGGACTTACCTGCCCCAGTTTCGCCGGTCAGCACGTTCAGGCCCGGCTGAAACGTCAGTTCCAGCCGGTCGATAATAAGCATGTCACGGATATCAAGACCCCTGAGCAACTCTGCCCCCCTTATTCTTGGGTCACAGCCACTTGCCCTGAATCATCTGGCGGTACACTTGCCGCAGCCAGTTATCGCCAACCGCCTCAAGCGTCAGCCCGCGACCGGTCAGCAGCTTGTAGCTGTCCTCGTACCAGCCGGTTCCCTTGAAGTTATGGCCCAGAATGGCGCCCGCAGTGCGTGCCTCATTGGTCAGGCCAAGGGACAGATAGGCCTCGACCAGTCGGTGCAGCGCCTCGGCAGTGTGAGTCGTTGTCTGGAAATCCTCAACCACGACCCGGAAACGGTTGATCGCCGCGGTGAAATGATCCCGGCGCAGATAGTACCGGCCAATTTCCATCTCCTTGGCCGCCAGATGGTCAAACGCCAGATCGAACTTGAGAATTGCCGAACGGGCATATTCACTATCCGGATACCGCTCGATCACTTCGCGCAATGACTGCAGCGCCTGAAAGGTCAGGCCCTGATCGCGGCCAACTTCGTCGATCTGGTCATAATAGCTAAGTGCCAGCAGGTACTGCGCATAAGCGGCATCTTCATCCGTCGGATAGAAATCAATGAAACGCTGTGCCGCAGCGCGGCTGTTTTCATAATCCTTGTCCTGATGATAGGCATAGGCTTGCATGATCACAGCGCGTTTTGCCAGTTCCGAATAGGGATAAAGCCGCTCAACCTCGGCAAAAACGCTTGCGGCCAGATCGGGATCATTGCGAGCAAGGTCATATTCCGCACGCTCGAAAATCTGCTCGGCGGTGTAATTCTCGTAATTTACGTCACCGCGTTCAACGCTGTTCTTCTTGCCGCAACCGGCCAAACCAACGCCACACACCAATGCACTGACCAGTAGTGCCCGGGACTTGCCGACTGTCATGCTCGAACTCACCTTCATTGCGAATTGTCGGGGGTACCCACCGAACTTCGCCTTGGTCCTAGCACAGAATTTTCCGGTGCAAAACGCCTTTGGCGCATTTCTGCGCCCCGGTTCAGGCAACTTTGGGAATTTCACCCCAGTGCACCCCTGCCCCGGGTAGTCGCGAAGACATTTCGCTGTCACATTCGACCATTTCAAAAGCGTCAGTGCGGTCGAAAAGGGCGCGCAGCAAATCATTGGTCAGCGCATGACCCGCACGGAACCCCTGATAATGCCCCAGGATTGGGCTTCCGGCCAGGCCAAGGTCGCCAAGGGCGTCCAGCATTTTGTGGCGCACGGCCTCATCCCGGTGGCGCAGGCCACCAGGGCTCAGAATTTTTTCACCATCGACGACAACCGCATTTTCCAGCGTTCCGCCCAGGGCCAGCCCGTTGGCGCGCATGCTGTCGATATCGGCCTTGCGGCAGAACGTCCGGCTGTCCGAAAGTTCCCGCACAAAGCTGCCATTGGACATGTTCAGAGTCTTTTTCTGAACACCAATCGCCGCGTCCTCGAATTCGATGCCAAACTCAAGCAACAGCGTGTTGTGCGGCCGCAGGCGCGCCCAGGCCTCGCCGCGGTGTACCTCGACGGGCTTCAACACTTTCAGGGCCTTGACCGGGCGGTGCTGCGCCCAGACACCCTTTGACAGGATACCCTGCACAAACAGGGCCGAACTGCCATCCAGAATTGGAACTTCGGGTCCGTCAACTTCGACAATCGCGTTATGAATACCACAACCTACCAGCGCGGCCATGATATGTTCAACGGTCGCAACCGAGGTGCCATGTGCATTGACAAGACGCGTGCACAGTGGCGATTGGTCTACAAGGTCCCAACGTGCCGGCAGTTCGCAAACCGCAGGCGCCAGATCAACCCGGCGGAACACAATGCCACTGTCACAATCCGCAGGCACAACCCTAAGGCGTGCAGACGCGCCCGAGTGCAGGCCGGAGCCCTCGAAAGAGACAGGGGATTTGATCGTGGTTTGCAAGACTGCCCTCACCGTTGCACAAACACAGGGTTTGTTTTGGTTAGCGAGGTGTTTAAGCGCCCGGCCACAAATGCTCAATTCAATCTTTGCAACGACTTGAAACATGCGGCCACCTCACGGTGGCAACTTTTCGCTCAGGGCATTTTTCTTGACAATAAATACCTGTTTTAAAATGAAAAAGAGCCGCTGGCTTGCGGCTCTTTCTAACTCGATTTGCGGCAGTCTTAGTTGGCTTGACGCCTCAGGAACGCCGGAATTTCAATCTGTTCGTCTTCTTCGTCTTTCACTTCAACGGGGGCCTGGCGGGCCTGTACCGTTGGCTGTTGGCGTGTTGCTCGAGCTGTCTGCTGCTCACTCTCGGCGCTGGCGTGCCCTGTCATCCGGTTGATCAGCGAGTTGATGCCAAAGCGCGGCCGCTCGCCGGCAGGCTCGGTCTGGGGCGCGCGTGCAACCTCAGGCCGATTGTTGAAAGACTGCTGGCCAGGTGCCTTGCTGACAGCGGCCTGCAAACGGGCCAGGGCCTCGGGGGACGGGGTGCCGGGCGCCGGGGCGCGCGGAGCTACATAATCGTCAAGTCCCTCATCTTCATCAGCGTGGTCGGTCGTCGGCTGAAATTCCCGCACCTTAGGCGTATAGGCTGGCGGTGGCAGATCGTCCTTGGCGGCGGTTTCTGCTTCGAAATCTTCGTCCGACTGGCTGTCGACCTCATCAAGCTCGCGGAAAAGCGCTGGTTCAGGCTCGGCGGCGGCAACCTCTTCACGCTCTTCTTGCGCTTTTTCCTCGGCCATGGGCCGCAACGGCTGCGCCATGGAACGGCGGGGAACCGGCATATCAGATACGCTTTCCGAGGCGTCAATGCCTGTCGCCACAACACTGACCCGCATCGAGCCTTCCATGGCCGTATCCAGCGTCGAACCGACGATGATATTTGCTTCGGCGTCCACTTCTTCGCGGATGCGGTTGGCCGCTTCGTCCAGTTCGAACAAGGTCAGGTCGTGCCCGCCGGTGATGTTGATCAGAACACCCTTGGCGCCGCGCAGGCTGATTTCGTCCAGCAGCGGGTTTGCAATGGCCTTTTCGGCAGCCTGAATGGCGCGGTCTTCGCCACTGTCTTCGCCGGTCCCCATCATGGCCTTGCCCATCTCGTCCATAACGGCGCGGACATCGGCAAAATCAAGGTTAATCAGACCAGGGCGAACCATCAGGTCAGTCACACCTTTGACGCCCTGGTAAAGCACGTCATCGGCCATCGAAAACGCCTCGGTAAAGGTGGTTTTCTCGTTCGCCAGACGGAACAGATTCTGGTTGGGGATGATGATCAGCGTATCAACCATCTTTTGCAGTGCGTCCACGCCATCCTCGGCCTGACGCATCCGCTTGGCGCCTTCGAACTGGAACGGTTTGGTGACAACACCCACAGTCAGCACACCCAGCTCGCGGGCGGCCTGCGCGATGATTGGCGCGGCCCCGGTGCCGGTTCCGCCACCCATGCCGGCGGTGATGAAACACATATGCGCGCCTGCCAGATGATCCACGATCTGTTCAATGCTCTCCTCGGCGGCGGCGGCCCCCACGCTGGCACGCGCCCCGGCGCCCAGACCTTCGGTCACTTTCACGCCCAGCTGAATGCGATTGTCGGCATTGCTTTGTTGCAGCGCCTGCGCATCCGTGTTGGCGACAACAAAATCGACGCCATCCAGCTCTTTCTCGATCATGTTGTTGACGGCGTTACCACCGGCCCCACCAACACCGAAAACAGTGATGCGTGGTTTCAGGTCATCCTGACCGGGCATTGAAAGATTGAGGGTCATAATACATTCCGCCTGTGTTTTCGCCCGCATACACGGGTGTTTTTAACTTACTATCCCCGCTCATTATTAACGTCCGACGGGCCAACCGTCACGTAAAAAACACGAACAAACCACAAAATCTGGGCTGCAATTACTGATTTTAACGCGCTATGTGCCCACATCGGCAAGATGTTGCGCAAAACCAAGGGGCAAGACACTAAATCCGAAGTCAAAGAGCGACCATCCCAGACGCCAGTAGGGTCTCGGAATACACGTCAAGATTGAGGGACGGCTGCTCTGCCAATCCAACGGCCTCTGCGGGCCTTGTGGATAACTTACCATGGCAAAGGCCGGTGGTCACGCGATTCCTGAAATGATTCTCGTTTTTTCGGATCCGATTCGGAAACGGCGGTTTCCAGTTTGGCTACAATATGACCCTCGGCAAAAGTCGACCCAAAAGAGAAAATCTGATATCGGAAAGATCATAAATTTCGGGGTTCTTTTAAAGATTGGCAGCGTGGATGGGGTATCAAACCAGCGCAGCACCTTCCTGAACAAATCGAACTCCGCGTCACTGTGTCGTTTTCATTCGACGCCAGGTTGAGAGCATTTAATCAAGCTGAAAAGCATCACAGCGTAGAATTTAACTGTGACAACGGAACGGTAGCGCCCGCACCAACCGCAGCCCCCCTGCGCACGGGGCTTCCGATGCTGCTGGCCGGCCTTGCCCTGCTTGGCTGCCTGCGTCGCCGCGTTTGATCACCAGTTATCCTTGAACCACTTCACTGCACGCTTTAACGAACGCGCCGGATAGCGATCAACGGGGATTTCGAAATCCCACCATTCATCCTGCGGATTGGCGGCAAACAGGCACATCCCCACCGCGCTGGCAAAGCCTGCACCGGTCGCGGCCTGCGGCAGCCCATGCACACGTAAAGGCCGGCCCAAACGCACTTGCTGGCCCAAAATCTTGCTGGCCAGCCCGTCCAACCCAGGTATCTGGCTGCCGCCGCCGGTCAGCACGATCTGCTGGCTTGGCAGATGTTCAAACCCGGCCGCGTCCAGGCGCGCGCGCACCTCTTCCAGTATTTCCTCGACCCGCGGGCGCATGATACCGATCAGCTCGGCCCGGCTGACAGTGCGGCGGTCATGTTCGTAATCGCCGGTGTCGCCGCCTATTTCGATCATCTCACGGTCATCCATACCGGTGGCAACGACGCCGCCATAGAACGTCTTGATACGCTCGGCGGTGGCCGTTGGTACCTGCAATCCCATAGAAATGTCGCTGGTGACGTGATCACCGCCCATCCGCACGCTATCGGCAAAAATCATGTGCTTTTTCATGAAAATCGACACGCCCGCAGAACCGCCGCCAAGGTCGATACAGGCCGCGCCCAGTTCCTGCTCGTCCTCGACCAGCGATGCGATCCCCGACACATAGGCCGAACTGGCAAGCCCCGCCAGTTCCAGATCACAACGCTTGACGCAATGCGCAAGGTTCTGGATCGCAATGCCATCAACCGTCAGCATATGCATGTCGGTCGATAATTCATGGCCGATCTGTCCGCGCGGATCGATCAGCCCCGAACGGTGATCCAGCGCAAAATTCACCGGCTGGGCATGCAATACTTCGCGACCGTCGCCATAGTCGGGCACATCACAGGCCGACAGTACCCGGCTGACATCCTGTTCGCTGACAACTTCTGCCTCCAACTCGACCAGCCCCGCCAGACCATATGACCGCGGACTGGCCCCCGAGAAGCAGGCAATCACATGATCGACGCGGATATTGGCCATCTTCTGGGCCGCCTGTACGGCGGTGCGGATCGCACGTTCGGTTTCCTGCATCGCCTCGATCTCGCCAAAGCGCACACCACGTGACCGGGTTGTGGCTGCACCAATCACCCGGAACCCCACCTGCCCCGCCATGGTGCCGATACCGTCGGTCTCGCTCAGCCGATCCGTACCGTCGAACCGCAACACCAGACAGGCAATCTTGGATGTCCCCACATCCAGCACCGCCACCACGCCCCGCTGCATTGCGGCCCGGCGCATGTTACGCATCGCCCTTTGGGATTCATAAAGCTCGATCATTGGTCGTCCGTCCCTACCGTCATATTTGTCACCCGCCACCAGTCTTCGACCGCGCGCTGGTTCATTCTGAGTGTCGGGCGTGCCGCCAGCCGCATATCAACCGCCACCAGATCACGCTCCAGCATGTCCTGCACGCTGCTCAGCACGATCACCCGCTCCAGTGCGGCGACAGGGTTTTTCTCAGGCAGCAGAATCCGCTGATCCCG
Source organism: Roseovarius litorisediminis (assembly GCF_900172295.1). Classification (GTDB taxonomy): domain Bacteria; phylum Pseudomonadota; class Alphaproteobacteria; order Rhodobacterales; family Rhodobacteraceae; genus Roseovarius; species Roseovarius litorisediminis. Next base: position 392,224 of record NZ_FWFL01000003.1, on the reverse strand, counting down.
ATCCAGAACCAGATCCCAACGCCGCGCGCCGACGCGCACCAGCCCGCGCAATTTCGCTTTAAGGGGTGCGGCGGCTTCCAGAATATTCAGCGCTTCGGCCACCGCCATGTCGGCGCCCTCACCCACAACGACCGGCAGGTCCGGATGGGCCGCGCGTTCCGCGGCCTCACCGATCACTACGCCGTCAATGTCCACAACTCCCAGCCCGTCACGTGTCCGCCACAGGGCAACCGGCTGACGTTCGGTGATCTCTGCCACCAGAACCCCGCCCTGCCGGATCCGGACCGAGGCATCCGCAACAGCAGGCAGATCTGCGATCAGACTGCGGATTTCATCCAGCTCCAGATCAAAGGAACTGGCCGGCAGATCGAAGGGAAATATCTCGCGAATGTCTTCCTCGACCGACATGCTGGCACCTTCGACAGCCAGCAGGTTGACCATGAACTCGGGCCGGGTTTCGATCTGCTGACGGATATCCGCCACGGCCAAAACCAGATTTTCCCGCCGGACCTCATCGGAAAGATAATAAAGCCCCAGCCCCAGCGAAAGGCAGAACGGCACACCGATCTTCAGCACTTTGCGGAACAGCGGTGTCAGCATCAGACGCTGATAGCGGTATGACCAGCGCGACGGCGCCGGGTCGGCCCATTGTGTCACCTGTCGCACGAGGCATCCTCCACCATCCAGCGGCACAGCTCGGGAAAAGTGATCCCGCAATGGGCCGCCTGTTCAGGCGCCAGCGACGTTGGCGTCATGCCTGGCTGGGTATTGGTTTCCAGCAGGATAAGCCCCTCCAGCCCGCGCGCCTCGTCCCAGCGGAAATCGGTGCGGGTCAGCCCGCGGCAGCCAAGGGCCCGATGCGCGCGCAGTGCATAATCAAGGCAGGCGTTAAATATCTCGGTCGGAATTTCAGCCGGGATCACATGGCGCGATCCGCCTTCTGCATATTTTGCATGATAATCATACCAGCCGTCGGTGAGGATATCCGTTACAGAAAGCGCCCGGTCCCCCAGTACTGTCGTGGTCAGTTCGCGCCCCGGCGCAAAGGTTTCCACCATCACCTGCTTTGGCATTTCGCGGGCAAGCTGCGGGGGTCCATTGGCATTCTCGCCAACGATATAAACCCCGACAGAGGACCCCTCGTTGAAAGGTTTGACCACATAGGGTGGCGGCAACACATGCGCCGCCTCAACCTCGTCCGACGAGGCAATCACACTATGAACAAATGGCAACCCGGCAGCGGCATAGGAATCCTTGGTGCGCTGCTTGTCCATCGACAGGGCCGACGCATAGACGCCACTATGCGTATAGGGGATCTGCATCCATTCCAGCAGCCCCTGAACACAGCCATCCTCACCCCAGCGGCCATGCAGGGCGTTGAAAACCACATCCGGGGAAATTTGGGACAACTGCACAGCCAGATCGCGGCCGGCATCAACCTCGACCACGTCATAACCTGCTTCCCTCAACGCGGCCACGCATTCGCGCCCTGATGACAACGACACTTCGCGCTCAGCCGAAGGGCCACCCATAATCACCGCCACTTTGTGGGTTGTTCTGCTCGAACCAACCACCTTGTGCCTCAATGTCCTGGGCCTGTATTTGGCCCATGTTGTTTATCTACCGCCTATAAGGCTTCATCCGGGGTCGTTTCGCCGACCCTCATGATTTCCCAATGTAACTCTATTCCACTGTTTTGGAAAACCCTTTTTCGCACATCTTCGCCTAAACCTTCCAGATCGGCGGCCGTGGCACCGCCGGTGTTGACCAGAAAGTTGGAGTGCATCTCGCTCATCTGCGCCCCGCCCCGCCGCGCGCCGCGCATGCCAGCGTCGTCAATCACCTTCCAGGCCTTCAGATCATGCACATCATCGGCCTTCCCGGTTGACGAAAACCCGGCCGGATTGCGAAACGTACTGCCTGCCGTGCGATCCTTGGTTGGCTGCGTCTCGTCGCGCTTTTTCAGCTGTGCCGCCATCCGTGCATGCAGCGCATCCGGATCCCCCATCGGCCCCTCAAAGGTGGCACTTGTGATCACCCAGCCATCGGGCAGGTCGGTCTGGCGGTATTGGAACCTGAGATCATCCGCGGTGAGCGTGACAATCCGGCCGTCGCGCGCCACCGCTTGCGCGCTGACAAAATGATCTGCCGTATAACTGCCATAACAGCCCGCATTCATCCGCACCGCGCCGCCAATAGCGCCGGGAATAGTGCGCAGAAAGGTCAGATCAACACCTGCATCGGCGGCCTTGCGCGCCACATGCGCATCCAGCGCCGCCGCCCCGGCGGTGACACGGTTGCCACTGACCTCAATGGCGTTGAACGCGCGCCCCAGCCGGACCACCACCGCGCGCAAGCCGCCATCGCGCACAATCAGATTGCTGCCCACACCCATGGGGAACACCGCGATATCAGGATCAAGCTGCCCCAGAAACTCCGCCAGATCCTCAAGATCCGCCGGCTGAAACAACCAGTCCGCCGGCCCGCCCACACGCAACCACGTCAGATCATTCAGCGGACGGTTGGGGGTCAGCTTCCCCCTTGTTTGCGGCAAATCATTCATGCCGCGCTTTTGCCCCGCCTTTGGCCATAGGTAAAGCCCCCCAAACGCAGGGCGCGCCGTGACAGACCGCGGGATGGTGACCCACCAGAGGTGGGCAGCACTTTATCCCAACCAAATCCGTAAACCCCCAACACGTTGCGGCGACCTATCCAAATCACCAGCCCGGGGGGGCGGTCTGGCGATGCACGGCGGCCTGCGGCCTTTATTCCGTGCCGGGTGCTTTGAGTGAACGACGGGTTCATACCAATTTGTTGCAGGTTTTCGCTCTAACCGCCAAGAGACTCAAGCACTTCACGAATGGCGCGCAGCAAACCCCAAAGACCTTTACCGCGCTTTTCCCAAATCAAAATCTTATCAGCAGACTTGCCTCCTTTATCGGCAAGTCCCGCCGCTTTTTTTGCTTTTTCACCGTACAGCCCTACCGTCGCACCGACCTTGGCCATTTGAAAGTCAATCTCGCGTTTAAGACTGCTGCGGGCATCCTCACTGGTTGTATTGTCCAATTCGCGGATCATCCGGTCAATACTGTCCAGAATGTCGTCCAGAATGGCTGCATCAGCATCGACCAGTGGCGGCAATACGCCGCCCGATCCGTCCCGAACCGCTGCGACTATGCCGCGCAGGTCTTTCAATACCTCCCACGGTGCCGCGCCCTTTTCCATCCGGACATCGCGAAGCTGGCTAAACCGGGCCAAAGTAAGCGCAAAATGATCGCGGACAAGGTCTTTTAGCTTGTCCACCGCCATATTAAAGGGTTCGGACATCGGGCCGAATTCACGCTTCGTATCCTCGCGCAACGCGATCGCTTCCAGAATACGCCCCCATTCCACCAACTTGCCAACACGCAGCGCGCCCACGGTTTCAGCATTTTCCAGTTCGTCCAATACCTTCGCCAGGTACGTACAGGTCATTCCTGCGCCCTGCATCACCATCCCTTCGGCGGCAAAGGCTTGGCTCAGATCGATCATATCTTCGCGCAAATCCAGCGCGTCTCTCAAAAACCTTTGTAACCGATCCGGTTCGGTTAATGTTTCCCAATCCGCAGGCATCGGTACTGCGCGCATAACATGTGCCATGGCATCGAATTTGAAATCATACAGCGTGGCTTTGAAAAGCTCGACCCGGCTGCCAATTCTATAGCTTGCCCAAATCTCCGCAATCTTCGGGTTCACTACGTCCGGTCCTTGCTCCCATGTCTCGGCGGGGATCAGCGCGATCTTTTTCAGCATATCCCATGTGCGCGCTTCGTCCCCCAACATCGGACGGCCATCCAGCAGGGATTGATACCAGTCGATCCAGAAGGTCCAATTCTTGCGGCCTCCAGCAACCACACCCGAACGCTGAATATATTTGCATTCATCTGCAAATGGGTTTGATTGATCGTACCAAAGTGGCCGTCTCATTGGATTTGAACCACGTTCTACATCCGTGGCGTCTTTGCGAACAACAGACCAATCACCGTGAATTTTGGTTGCAGCTATTGCAGCATGTACGAACTCTTCTAACTTGTTTGCTTCAGCAGCCAGCGCCAGCGCCTGACTTGCAGAAGCTGCGCGATACAAAGTTCGCATTTGCGGCCTATGCTCTGGCCTTTCTTGGTCAGGATATCGTGATATAGCGCTACCAATTTCTGTCGCCTCATCACCTGCGAAACTCGCATCCTTTTTCAACTCACGCGCTGCAGCTTTAAGTTTCAGTGACAGCTCAATATCACTGTTTGTTGAAACCAACAGGAACAACAGACCGCTAAGCCCAGGCAGTCTCGTTCGGTCATGCATCCCTGCCCAAGTATGATCTGAAACGCCCTGCCACCAGATTGGTAACACTCGCGCCGCAGCACGAAATGCAATCCAGGTTGCTACCTCTTGCGGCTGATCCTGCAACCAACCTCGAAAGCTTGCCTCGTCTTTGATATCCGCAATTTCAACCATTCCGGGCACCTTGCCCCGCGGGCCACGCGCTGTCCAGTCTCTGCGTCAGGTTGCGGGTTTGTCGCCGCCAAACAGCCCTTTCACCCACCGGCCCAGATAGATCACCGGCCAGCGCAGCACGCTCATGCCTGCGGCCAGCACAAACAGCCCCCACCACGGCCCGTTCTGATAGGTGACGTACCCCAGCAGGGGCACCCCGACGGCAACCAGAAAATACGCCCGGCGCCAGCCGTTGTCTTTTGACGGCAGCATGGCCAGCACATTGGCCAGCAACGCCCAGAGGCACGCCAGGATCAGGGACAGGTTCATTTCGGTATCTCCGGGGGATTGCGGATCAGCTTGCGGGTCAGCACTTTCAGCGGTTTGCGGAACATCGACACCAGAACCGCAACACCGGTCAGGGCATAGAACCAGCCGTGCTGACGCCCGATCAGCGTAATCAGCACCCCTGCCGTGATCAGCAACACCAGCCCCAGCACGTATTGCAGTCGCATCGGCAGAAAGGCCACGACTGACGCCGCCACTATCCACAGGCATCCAAGCAACAGCAGGTTCATAGCAGGCTCCCGGCGACAGAAGCCACAAAACAGCCCAGACTCAGGGTGACCCCGGCCCACGGCACATATCCCGGCACCGCAAAAGGCGACTCCGGCCGGCGCCGTTTGGCACCGATCAGGGCCGCATTGACGATGGCAAAGACGATCAGCAGTGCCAGGGTTGTCACCTCGGCCAGCACCGCCACCGGCAGGGTCAGCGCCGAGCCGGTCACCACCACCCCCACAAGCACCGAAGCCAGAACCGGCGTGCCAAAACGCGGATGCGCGTGGTAAAAAATCGCAAACCGGAGTGAGCGCCGCCCAAGACCAAACAACACCCGGCTGGCCATCACGATCTGCGCCAGCACACCGTTCAGCGCGGCGGCCACAGCAATCGCTGCCAGAAACACCGAACTTGTGCCGGTTCCTGCCTCCCAGACCAGCGCCAGCGGGCGCTCAGAGACGCCCAGAACCTCACGCGGGACGGCGCGTACCGCCGCCAGCGACACCATGGCATAAAGGATCGCGGTAATCGCGAGGGCATAGAGAATGGCACGTGGCATGTTGCGTTCGGGGTTCTGCACCTCTTCGGCCATGTTCACTACGTCGTCAAAGCCGATAAAGGCGAAAACCGCAAATATCGTGGCCGCTGCCACGCCGTTCCATTCGGGTGCCGGCATGGGCAACGCCCATGTTTCTACCGGGGTTGCGGCAAATCCGGCCCCGATCACCAGGATCAGGCCAATCACCTCGATCACCGTCAGAAGTGCGGCAAACGCCAGACTTTCCAGCACGCCGATGATGGTAACGCCTGTCAGGATCACACCCAGACCGATCACAGCCACGGCGAAAGGAATATCCACGATCGAGGTCAGATACCCCACCCCGCCCCTTAACACCGCCGCCGCGGCCACGGTGCCTGCAACCACGTTGATCATGCCGACCCCAACCGCCAGCCAATGTGCCTGCAATCCCACTTCGACATACGAACTGTCGCCTGCGGCCTCGGGAATGCGCGCAGATAGTTCTGCAAACGACAAAGCGGTCGGCACGGCCACCAGAGCGCCCAGCAAAAAAGCCACCGGCGCCCACATGCCAGCCTCACCGGCCGCAGCCCCGGTCAGCACATAAATGCCGGCCCCCACCATGATGCCGATGCCATAGGCGGTCAAAAGACCCGGCCCGATCCGGCGTTTCAGGGTGTTAGGCATCAGCTTATCCTTTCAGGCGCTCCGGCAGGTTATTGGCCCAAGCGCTGATCGTCCCGGCGCCCAGGCAGACCACCATATCACCGGCGCGCGCCTGTTCGCGCACCAGACGTTCCAGATCAGCCTCATCGCGGATGGCGCGGGCGTGGCGGTGGCCGTGGCGGATCAGCCCCGCCACCAGATCATCGCGGCTTGCGCCCTCGATCGGATCCTCACCAGCCGCATAAACCTCGGCTATGGCGACTACGTCGGCCTCATTGAAACAGGCACAAAAATCATCGAACAACGAATGCAATCGCGTATACCGGTGCGGCTGATGTACGGCGATAACGCGACCCTCGGTCGCCTGCCGTGCCGCTTTCAGAACGGCGGTGATCTCGGTCGGATGGTGGCCGTAGTCGTCGATGATGGTCACACCATTCACTTCGCCCACACGCGTGAACCGGCGATTGACGCCGCCGAATTTGGCCAGTGCTTCGCGGATTTCGCTGGTTTTCATACCCAGATGCCGGGCGACGGCGACGGCACTCAGCGCGTTTGACACGTTATGATCGCCGGGCATTGGCAGGGTGCACCCCCTGATCTCTTTTTCCTCGGCCTGCAGCAAAATATCGAAATGTGCAACGCCAGCCTTGTAGGTCAGGTTGACGGCACGAACATCGGCCTGCGCGTTGAATCCATAGGTTATCACCCGCCGGTCGGTAATCTTGCCAACCAGGGTCTGCACATCCGGGTCATCGGTGCAGCAAACAGCCAGCCCGTAGAACGGGATGTTCGATACGAAATCCAGAAAGCCCTGATGCAGTGCCTCTTCGGTGCCCCAATGCTCCATATGCTCGGGATCGATATTGGTGACGATGGCGATTGTGGCAGGCAGACGGTTAAAGGTGCCGTCCGACTCGTCCGCCTCAACCACCATCCATTCGCCCTCGCCCATACGGGCATTGCTGCCATAGGCGTGAATGATACCGCCATTGATCACCGTCGGGTCGATCCCGCCCGCGACCAGCAGTTCCGCCACCAGCGTGGTGGTGGTGGTCTTGCCATGGGTACCGGCGACGGCGATGTTGGATTTCAGCCGCATCAGCTCGGCCAGCATTTCTGCCCGGCGCACCACGGGCAAGCCTTGCAGCCGGGCCTGATCCAGTTCGGGATTGCCCGGCTTGATCGCCGATGAGATTACGACAACCTCGGCTGATTTCAGATTTTCGGCGCGCTGTCCCTCAAAGATGGTCGCGCCCCTTTCGGCCAACCGGTCGGTGATTTTGGAGCGTTTCAGATCCGATCCCTGAACCGTATAGCCATGGTTCAGCAACACCTCGGCAATCCCGGACATGCCAATGCCCCCAATCCCGACAAAATGGATCGGGCCGACATCCCCCGGAAGCTTGGTTGCTGCATTCATTGGCCATTACCCTTCTCTGCCAGTTCCTCCACCATATCCGCCAATCTCTGCGGCGCATCCGGTACGGCGCACTTATAGGCGGCCCGTGCCATCTGCAACGCGCCATGGGGATTCGTCAGAACCGTGGTTATCTGCTGTGAAAGCGCGCCGATCTCAAGCTTTGATTCGGGCACGCGGATTGCCGCGCCCGCCTCAACCAGAGCGCGCGCGTTGGCCGACTGATGATCGCCCGTTGCTGCGGCATAAGGGATCAGGATCGACGGGCGGCCAATCACGCTGATATCAGCCACGCTGCTGGCCCCGGCCCGGCTGATGATCAACTGCGCCTCGGACATGCGCGCCGGCACATCGCGGAAAAAGGGCTGCACATCGGCATCAATGCCGTGTTCGGCATAAAATTTGGCAACCCGTTCGCCATCTTCGTCGCGGGCCTGATGGCTGACACGAATATTGCGCAATATATCCGTGGACAGCGCCGCAATCGCAGGCGGCACGACATCCGACAGGATGCGTGCCCCCTGAGAGCCGCCGATCACCAGAATCGACATCGGATAGTCGCCCGGAGCAATATACGGAGCCTGCTCGCGCTCCAGCACGGCGGCACGCACCGGGTTGCCCACATGTACTCCCTCAACCCCTTCTGGCAGTGCCGTGGGCCATGTGCCGCATGCCACGCGATCCACACGGGTTGAAAACACCTTGTTCACCCGGCCCAGAATGCCGTTTTGCTCATGCACCATGCGCGGCTTGCGCAAAATCCAAGCCGCCGCCAGTGCCGGAATCGTCGGATAGCCGCCAAACCCCACCACCACCGCAGGCTTTTCCGCCCGCATCCGGAACGTCGCCCCAATAATTCCACCGGCAATGCGAAACGGCACCACCAACTTGGCCAGCACACCGCCCCTTGCAAATGTGGCGCTTGAAATCTCTTCGATTGCCACCGTGTGCGGGAAGCCACTGGTATAGCGCGCACCCCGCGCATCCGTGCTCAGCTTTACCCGCCAGCCGCGGCGTAACATTACCTCGGCCAGCGCCTGTGCCGGAAACATGTGCCCGCCGGTGCCGCCTGCGGCGATCACCAGCAACGGCGCCTGGGCCGTCATCTGACCCGTCCCCGCAGGATGTCGCCAATCTCGCCCTGCGGCCGGGTCCGGGTAAAGGCCAACAGCATCCCCACCGCAATCCCCCCCGCAATCAGCGAAGACCCGCCATAACTGACAAATGGCAAGGTCATGCCCTTGGCCGGCAACAATCGTACGGCCACGCCCATGTTGATCATCGCCTGCACCCCGAAAATGCCCACAAGCCCGGTACCCGCCAAACGAATGAACGGATCACGCTCGCGCATCAACCGCAGCAGCGACCGCATCACAATCGCGGTGTAAAGCGCGATAATGCACAGCACCAGCACCAGCCCATATTCCTCGGCGGCCACAGCAATGATGAAATCGGTATGGGCATCCGGCAAAGACCATTTCACCTGCCCTTCGCCGACACCCACACCGAAAAAGCCGCCCTCGCGGATCGCGTTCGCCGCAAAACCAAGCTGGGTATTTGGGTCAACATCAGGTGACAGAAACCCGTCGATCCGGCGTGCGAAATGCTCGGAATTGGAATAGGCAAAGGTGCCCACGGCCACCACTGAAACTGCCATGCCCAGCAACAGCAAAATCGGCGCGCCAGCCACGAAATACATCAGCCCCCAGCCGAACAGCACCAGACAGGCCTGTCCGAAATCAGGCTGCATCGCCAGAAACGCGACAATTATAATGGCCAGCAGGAACGACCAGCTTAGCCCCGGGGGGCCGTTGATATCCTGACTGGCCGCCATCAGCCAGGCCGCAACGACGATAAATCCGGGCTTGAGAAATTCAGAGGGTTGCAGCGACGCGAAACCAAGGCTGTACCAGCGAACGGCCCCCTTACCAAAATCGGTCCCGAAAACCGGCAGCAGGATCAGCGCCACAAAGGCCGCCAAAAACCCCACAATCGCCAGCCTGCGCACCAGTGCCGGGCTCATCATCGAGGTCAGCATCATCGCCGCCAGCGCCAGCCCGCCGAAAAACGCTTGCCGATGTACATAGTGGAATGGTTGAAATCCGTTTTTCTCGGCCAGCGGCGGCGACGCGGCCAACCCCAGCAAAATGCCGATCCCGAAAAGGATCAGCACACAGGACACCGACCACTTGTCGATCGTCCGCCACCACTTGGGAAGAACGGGCTCACCATCCCGAACCGGGACCGCCCCATAGACCATTTCTGTCATGACTACCGCCGACTACTGCCTCGAAAATCGCCCCTTTTCGGGATCTGTTGACGCAGTTTAGCGCGATTTAGGTCATATTGCTAGCGTAAACCCCTTGCCAACCGGCAGAGATTCGCATCTCTGCGCGGCATGGAACACACGGTCGAAACCCTTATCCTTGGCGCCGGTGCCGCGGGCATGATGTGTGCCGCCCACGCAGGCCGGGACACTCTGATCATCGACCACGCCAAAGCGCCGGGTGAAAAGATCCGCATCTCGGGCGGCGGGCGCTGCAATTTCACCAATCTTCATGCAGGACCCGGTAATTTCATCTCAGCCAATCCGCATTTCTGCAAATCCGCCCTCAGCCGCTATACCCAATGGGATTTCATTGATCTGATGGCGCGCCACCGCATCGCCTGGCATGAAAAAACCCTTGGGCAGCTTTTTTGCGATGACAAGGCCACGCAGGTCATCACGATGCTTCTGGCCGAGATGGATCAGGCCGGGGCAAAGCTTTGGCTGCAAACCTCGCTTGTCGGCATCAGCCATGACGGCAGCCGGTTTTCCGCCATGCTGGAGCGTGAGGGGAAGCTGCGCACCGTCTCCGCACGAAACCTTGTTGTCGCAACGGGGGGCAAATCCATTCCCGCCATGGGCGCCACCGGGCAGGCCTATGATATCGCCCGTCAGTTCGGCCATGAGGTGACTGAAACACGCCCCGCTCTCGTGCCCCTGACATTCTCGGACAATCCCTTTGCCCCGCTCTCGGGCAGCAGCCTGCCCGCCCGCGTGACAACCAATGGCACCTCGTTTGACGAAGCGGTTCTATTCACCCACCGCGGCCTCTCGGGCCCTGCAATCCTGCAAATTTCGTCCTACTGGCGCGAAGGGCAAGCAATCACCCTTGACCTGTCGCCAGCGACAGACCTCTTCACCCTGCTGCGTGATCAGCGCCAGCGCGAAGGGCGGCGCAACCTGACAACCGAGCTTTCTTACCACCTGCCCGGAAAACTTGTTGATTTCCTTACCCCGCAACTGGGTCTCTCGGGCAACCTCGCAGATCAGTCCGACGCGCGTCTGGCGCAGATTGTGGACAGCCTCACCAACTGGTCCCTCAAACCCACCGGGTCCGAAGGCTACCGCACCGCCGAGGTCACCCTTGGCGGCATAGATACCGACGGCCTGTCGTCCAGATCCATGATGTCCAAAACCCTCCCCGGCCTCTATTTCATCGGCGAGGCCGTGGACGTCACCGGCTGGCTGGGCGGTTTCAATTTCCAATGGGCCTGGTCGTCGGGCTGGGCCGCGGGTCAGGCGATCCGAAACATTTGAATCCGCAAGGGCAGGCCCGACATCGGACCAGACCCCGGTTAAATCGTTCCGCAATAAACTTGAGCCAAAAATTTTTAAAAATTAGTTCAATATCAGAAGGTTACCTTCATTTCGTGACCAACTCATGATTCATGGTTTATCCCGAAACGCTTTAATCTATCACAACGCGTCAAAACTGACCTAAGCGCCCCCAAAGCATTTCTTTGGCGACGCCAGATCACTTTGACCTCGGCCAGATCCACAATCCGCAGCCCGCGCAGCAGATTGGGATAGGTCTTGTCCTCGTTCGCCGCCCTACTCGTGTTGGGCGTCTGGTAAATCGGCACCAATCGTCTGGCTTAAACCGTAGGCTTCGCATATCCGTTATCGCGTCCGAAAGCGCCGGATGACCGCAACGAGCCCTTTTGAGACGAATGGTTATTGTCTGCCCGTGGCAAATTTCACTCCCGTCAGCGCTTTCGATCACGTCTCGCGGCGTAGCGTCGGTCCAGGTCCAAGAAGCGGTTCACAACAAGTCAATGACCGGATTGTTTCACATCAGAGAATGTTTGAGGATCGAATGTCCTTGGCAACGAAGTCTACAAGAGCCCGGACTTTACGAGGCAAGGTACGCCCTTCGAGATATACGGCGCCGAGTTCACCGGCTTCTCCGGAATAGTCCTCAAGCAAAGGCAGCAACCTGCCTTCTTCAAGATCGGAGCCAAGCGCAAACCGGGGCGTATAGGCAATACCCAGGCCCTGAACGGCAAGTTCGATCGCAGCGCGGGCAGAGTTCACCTCGAACCGGCTCGATACGGCCACCGCAGTCTTGGCATCGTTGTCTTTGAAAACCCAGCGGCGTGCATTCCGGCGATTGGTGTCGACGATGCATGCGTGCTGCGCCAGCTCGGCCGGAATTTCCGGAACGCCATTACGCGCGATATAATCCGGGCTGGCGACTACGATACTACGAAAGGAACCGAGCCGACGCACCTTTAGCGATGCCAGGTCAAAGCTTCCAATGCGGAACGCAAGATCGATCCCCTCGGCGGCCAGATCGACATAACGGTCGTTCAGCCTGAGGTCGATCGAAAGATCAGGATGGGTCTCGGCGAACCGACCAAGCATGCGCGCTACGTAGATCTCACCGAATGTAACGGGTGCCGAGACACGCAAGACGCCGGTCAGCCCTCGCGATCCTTCGGAAACCTCGGCCAAGAGATCGTCGAGATCATCTATCAGAAGCGGTGCGCGGGACAACAGGTCCTCGCCCGCGGCCGTCAGCCCCACCTTTCGGGTGGTCCGTTGAAACAGTCGGACGCCAAGACGCGCTTCAAGTTCCGCCACGTATTTCGACGTCAACCTGTTCGACGTACCAAGTTGTTCGGCGGCGCTTGTGAACGAGCCTGTCCGGGCCGTGGCGACGAATGCGCGGATTTGGTCAATAAGATCCATAACCCTATTATGAACATTTTGTGGATAGTTATTCAATACCTTCGCCATTTAAAGTGGCTCGTCCGGAGCGTACATATGGGTGACACAAGCAGGCCGCATTGACGGCGACTTCCAGATAGGGTTTCGATATGACCACATATACCAACTCTGACTACGCCGCTTTTGCGCTTCGCGTTTCCAGCGGCACTCTCTTTCTTGCCCATGGTTGGCTCAAGTTGAGCGTTTTCACCATCGCCGGCACTGTCGGCTATTTTGAAAGCCTCGGACTGCCGGGCTTCCTGGCTTACCTTACGATCCTGGCTGAAATCGCCGGGGGTGCAGCTCTCATTCTGGGCGTGGCAACTCGTCTTGTCTCGCTCGCCCTGATCCCGGTGCTTCTTGGCGCCACCTGGGCTCACTCAGGCAATGGCTGGCTGTTTTCAGGCGAAGGTGGCGGATGGGAATTCCCGCTCTTCTGGGCCGTTGTTCAGGGGGCGATTGCCACACTTGGCAGCGGCGCTTTTGCACTTCGGGTGCCCGGACTTCAGAAAGCCCTGGGCCAGTTCGCCTAACACTTGCCAGAGCCCGGGCCGCGCTAAAGCGGCCCGGCACATTCCAAGGAGCCCAGCATGGATACGCGCAGTCTTCAGTATTTGAAGGACAGCTTCGCTGCCTCAGACCGGATGCCCCTCGTCTTCCTTGGGCACGGCAGCCCGATGAACGTCATAGAGGACACCCCGTTTGGCAGGGCCTGGACGATCCTCGGGCAAAACCTGCCGCGACCGAAAGCAATCCTCGTCGTCTCGGCGCACTGGGTAACCAGGGAAACCACCCTGGTCGATGTCTCAGCGATGCCGCGTACAATCCATGATTTTTATGGATTCCCAGAGGCACTTTACACCCAGCAGTACCCGGCCCACGGAGACCCTGGACTGGCCCGGGAGGTCGTCACGCTTCTTGCGAGTCATCGTTCGCAGGAAGATGACACCTGGGGGCTCGATCATGGCGCCTGGGCGGTTCTCAAGTTCCTCTATCCCAAGGCTGACGTGCCCGTCTTTCAGGTCTCCATCGACATGGCGCGCGGTCTCAGTCATCAACTCGAAATTGGTCGGACGCTATCTGAACTAAGGGACCGGGGCTTTCTTATCCTTGGTTCCGGCAATGTGGTTCACAATCTTCGCACCATGCGGCACGATGCGAAGCCTCTCGATTTCGCCCTGGAATTTGACGCACTCTTCTCAGACCGGCTCGCGGATCGAGATTTTGCAGCGCTGACGGACGAAGAGACTCTCGGAACTCTCTTGCCCCAGGCTCACCCGACCGTCGATCACTACATGCCCGCGCTGACCATCGCCGGGGCTTCGGACGCACGGGACGAATTGACCTTCATGACAGATGCCATTGATCTTGGCTCGATCTCAATGCGGTCGTTCGTATTCAACAGAGCGTAAAACGCCGCTCGGCCAGCAAATTTTCCAAAGGTTCGTGCCCCGGCAGCTATATCTGGCTATGCAATTTTCTTATTACCATGGCCACGCACTAAGCCAATTGATTACGTCTGCTCGAGGCAGTCGATTGGTGTGAAGCAGGACTTTAGACACCCACGCCGCGAACGGCAGCTTCGTCCGCTCAGCAGTCATTGATGGTGGGCGCCACGAACGGCTGGTCCGAGGCCATAGCATTTCCGCAAAACGCTGCATTTGGCGCTGTCATTCGTTGCTGTTAGTATAGTTGGACACACGGCGACGAGAGGGAGAAGCCCATGCCAGCCTATGTGATCGGCCAACTCGACATACATGACCCTGATGCATACCAAGCCTATCTCAATGGTTTCATGCCAAGCTTTCAGCGGCACGGCGGGGAGCTTTTGGCAACGTCGCGCGCTGAAACGCAAATCCTTGAAGGCTCATGGGCGATGCCCCGGACAGTCATCATGCGTTTCCCTTCTTTAGAAAATGCCAGGGCATGGCACGACGATCCAGACTATGTGGAGTTAGCAAAAATCCGCCATCAAACCGCTTCTACAAATCTGGTCGTTATTGATGGGATCGCCTGATCGACGGTATTGGATGGGCCCGTTTGTCCGCAATGCAGTCATAGCCGCGGTCGAGTTGCTGCGGATTACATCAAAGTCCGCTTTTTCTGCTGCGTTGCGGTATGGATTTCCCATCGCACGCCGAGACAGAGACGCCTCAGGCGCAAACGGTAGATTCTGGTTGAGTCCAGATTGGGTTTATTGCCACCTACGTCACGCATGAGGTGGATTACCGGCTGGTTAGAAAATCGTGCAACTGCCTAACTTCAATACATTATAGGATTTTTTCGGAAAATTGGTGCGGTCGAGAAGACTCGAACTTCCACGGGTGTTACCCCACAGCGACCTCAACGCTGCGCGTCTACCATTCCGCCACGACCGCACATGATCAGGCAGGTGCGCGCCGTATAGCAACGCACCTGACGGATGTGAAGCAGAATTTCTGCCTTTTATGTAACGTTCCAACTTAACCCGATCACCTATTGGGCAATGTTGAAACTGGGCAACGTCGATGCGGGCTGAACCGTACCTTCTGACGATCCACCAGCCTGATCTCCCTGAATGCCATTCAGTTGATAAGCAGCTTTCTGAATCAGCGCATTGCGTCCCGGATTGCCGGGGGCAAATACCGGCTCGGCACCACGGTCAATCGCGTCAAATCCGGTCTGGTACCAGGCCAGCGCCAGATCAGGGCGTTTGGCGGTTCCGAATCCTTCGCTCAGATGATGGCCCATCAACTCGCCATAAACTCCCTCCCCCAGTGCCGTCAGCAACAGGGCCGATCCCAGTGCCACATCCATGTTGTCGGTGCGATATCCGACCGACAGGCAAATCCGGGCGGTTCCGGCCAGTTGCGCCGGGGGCATGCCCTCATCCAGAATGAAACCACGTACATCCTGCATGACATCCGCCTGATTTTTCAGCGACAGCGCCGCCACCTGATCACGCATCGCCGGGCCAAAGGCGCGGCACTGCTCTTCCAGCTGGGAATTGGTCACGCCCTGCAGGCTGCCGGCCAGTTTTTCGCCTGATGCAATGGCATAGGTCCGCGCCAGACAGAACTGTTCATTCAGGGCAAACCGCGGGTCTGAAATTGAGGCCTCGGTAACAAAACCGCCATTGCTGTTGGTCAGCAGGCTGACCTGATTGCAATGCGATGCCAGTGACCGGCCGTTGTCCTGAGACCCCATAAGGTTGGGCAACAGCGACGTCTGATTTTGTTCCGGCGAAGCTTCTGTCGGGGCGGCGGTGGCCTGGGTCACGCCTGTACCCGTCGTGGCCGAATAATTCGGGTTGCCCGCCGCCTCGTCACGGTAAGCATGCAGCAGGCCCCGGGTGCCCTGCCCGCGTTGTGCAATCAGCTGTGTGGTCGCCATCCCGCCGGATTGGGCCCGGTAATAGGACCCGACAAGAAACTGACGCTCATAGTCATTCAGATAGCCCGAAACCGGATACCCCATATGGGCCTGATACTGCGCCACGGCGTTGCGAGTATTGCGCCCGGTCACCCCATCCGGGGTTCCGGCAGGGAAGCCAAAGTAATTCAGCGCCACCTGCGTCTCACGGACCTCGGCCCGCCTTGCAGAGCTGGCCGGCGCGTTTTGATAAATCGTGCGCGTACGCGTGGTTGTTGTTGTCGCCCGCTTGCGCTCGCGTGCCTTGGCACTTTCGTTCACGATGATCCCGCTCACCGCGCCTCCGACGAGACCGCCGACAATGCCGTCACCGATATCTGCCACAGATCTTGTGCCGGGCAGTAACACTAGGCTTGCAGCCACGGCGCTCATGACAAATCGCTTTGAAAACATCCTATTTCTCCCTTATGCAGCTGCTGAATAATATGGGGGCATTGTACCATATCCTCCCGTCAAACACAGAAAGTTTCCGCCTGTGCTACCGCAAGGGTTGCAATTTCCAAAACGAAATGCCGTGCAATGGCATGTCTCAAAGGGTCTGGTCCCCTACAAGCAGGCCGTCGCCGCCATGGAAGACCGGGTTGCGCGAATCGCCCGGGGTGACGCCCCCGAGGCGATCTGGCTGCTGGAACACCCCGCCCTTTATACTGCCGGCACCTCGGCCAAACCTGCCGATCTGACCGACCCGGACCGATTTCCTGTCCATATCAGCCAGCGCGGCGGGCAGTACACCTATCACGGCCCCGGTCAGCGCGTGGTTTATGTCATGCTGGACGTGGGCCGTCGCGGACGCGACGTGCGCCGTTTCGTGCAACAGCTCGAGGAATGGGTGATCGCCACCCTTGACGAGTTCAACGTGCAGGGCGAAATCCGCGAGGGCCGCGTCGGTGTCTGGGTTACCCGCGATGACAAGCCGCTGACTGCCAGTGGTGCAAAACAAGAGGACAAGATTGCAGCGATCGGCATCCGCCTGCGCAAATGGGTCAGCTTTCACGGCATTTCGATCAACGTCGAACCCGATCTTGACCATTTCACAGGCATTGTGCCCTGTGGGATAACTGACCACGGCGTCACCAGCCTTGTCGATCTGGGCCTGCCCGTAACCATGGACGATGTGGATGTGGCCCTGAAGCGCCGGTTCGGCGACATATTTGGCGAAACGCTTTAGCGCCCCACGCAGCAGCCCGAATATAGCTGCGACATCGGTCCGTCGCGCAGGACGACATCGACCGACCAGCCATATGTGCGGTCTGACATGCCGTCTGAACATTCCGCCCGGCGCAGCACGCCTGACACCGCCGGCCCTGAAAACCCATAGGCCGCCAGA
The DNA here is from genome assembly GCF_900172295.1 of Roseovarius litorisediminis. Lineage (GTDB taxonomy): Bacteria > Pseudomonadota > Alphaproteobacteria > Rhodobacterales > Rhodobacteraceae > Roseovarius > Roseovarius litorisediminis. The sequence goes on along the minus strand of NZ_FWFL01000003.1, from coordinate 374,811 downwards.
CCGACATTGCGCGAGGTCCCGCTCCATTCAAGCGATAAATGGTCCGGCATTTCTCCGGCGATTTCAAAATCCGCCTGCGTGCTATTATCCAGCTTCAGGGACCAGAACGGCTCGTTTCCGATGCAGGTCAAATTTAGTGGCAGGCCCGAGTCGCTTGCAGGGCGCGAAGCGGGCGCAAGATAGCGTGTGGCCACCCAACCGTTGCCTTCCTGCCAGATAATATGCGCCCAGCGCCCGTCAGCATTCAGCCCCAGAACCTCGATCTGTTCTCCGGACGCCAGATCACCCAGATCAGCGCTGCTTCCCGATGCTTCGGCGCGTACGTTAAGCGTATCTCCTGACGCGATATTGGCCACCTGCGCCATGGCCGGGAAGAACGAAAACCCCTCTGCCTGCACATCCCTGATCGCAGGCATAAGAAAACCGACCGACAGGGCAAATAGCTTTAGTACGCGGAACAACCGGCGCTCAGATACGTCGCAACCAATGGGAATGGACCCAGCCTGTAACATCCGGCTCACCTTCTACAATCTCAGAGACCAACCACCATGCACCGTCGCTTTCGATTTGCAAGACCTGCGTTCCGTCCGCCAGCAGCTTGATGACATCAAAGGTGGTTCCCGCGCCTTTGCGCATATTTAACCCGCTTGAACTTTCCACGCGGTATAGCTGCTCCACGTCTCCGTCATCCTCGGCGCGCCCAAATACAAGTGCCCGGAACTTATCCATGTGCCATGCCGGGCCCGGGTCCTGCTTGCGGCCCGGTGAAATATCGTCATGCCCAAGAATATGCTGGGGGCCCAGGCCGTATTTATCGGCAATCGCGCGCACCATATCGACACAGGTCATGAACTGGACCTCGTCAAAGATTTCCCACCCCAAAAGCGCGCCGCCATTTCGGTGACGGGCGACAATGACCCGTGCATCCTCAACCCGGGTGCCGACATGGGATTTCCAGTTACCGTTGCCACCTTTCAGCCAGCCCCAGTTGGCAATCTCGATTCCAACCGAATGGCTGTTCAACCCCACAAGACCATCCCATTTGCTACGCCCGGCATGCCAGCACTTTTCATCCAGCCGTGCCATCTGCGTGATTGCCCCGTCATGCCCAAGAACGAAATGCGCCGAGGCCTTGTGCGCAGGATTGCGGAAAACGTTGATTGCGCTGTTGCCAGACCCGCCCGCCGTATAATGAATGATAACGTATTTGGGTTTACCGCCCGACAATTTGCCGCTTTTGTTCGGGGTCTCCAGAAACGGAACGGCCGTACCACTGTCAAAAAGCAACCGATGACTGTTGTTCACACGCATGTAATATCCTCCCTGAAAAGCCTTGTCTAATAGGGCGAGACTATCACAAATTTGACCAGTTTTGTAGGGCCGCATGCCTGCAGACAGGTCAGCATCTTCGTCAAGAAACAAAGCCCGCAGGCCGAAAATGGCAGTATTCACCCTTCTGAGCGAACATCGGCACTGCCCCCAAACGCCCAACATTCACACCCCATCACAATCGCTTGCGAAATCCACTGCGCGGCTTGCAGGACGCCGCTCACAGCTATCATGTGGTGGCAGACACCCTGCCCCAACAAACGAGGTTACCGATGAAACTCTTTCTGACAGCTTCCGCCGCCTTACTGGCCCTGTCCCTGCCCGCGCTTGCATCGGGTGACGCTGATGCGGGCGAGAAGATTTTCAAAAAATGCAAATCCTGTCACACGATCGCATCGCCGGATGAAACCATCGTCAAAGGCGGTAGGACCGGCCCAAACCTTTTTGGCGCCATCGGGCGCGCGGCAGGTTCGGTTGAAGGGTTCAAATATTCCAAATCGATGATCTCTGCGGGCGAGGCAGGCCTTGTCTGGGACGAAGAGAAACTGGCCGAATACGTACAGGATCCGACGGCCTATCTGAAAAAAGAGCTCGACGATCCCAAAGCCCGCGCCAAGATGAGCTTCAAACTCAGGAAGGGTGGCGAAGATGTCGCGGCTTATCTGGGTACATTCTCGACCGAGTAGCGCAAACAGTTTTCGCCTGCGACACGCCCCTGCGAAACAGGCCTGGTAGGTCAAAAACCCTGGTTCTGATACGGGCGCAACAGCACACCGCCGCTGCGCCCGCCAGTTCAATCAGCTCACAAGCTTCGTTTGCGTAGGCGCGAGACAGCAAAAAGGCCGCTCAGCAACAAAAGCGAAGAGGCAGGCAGCGGCACCGCGCCCACACTGGCCGAATAGCTTGACGACCGGATTTCCTCGCCTCCGAAATATTCCCACATCAGGAATTGATCGCCGATCGTGGTCGCAGTCCGCGATCCGATGAATAAATCGGCATTGCTACCCTCCCAGTCGCCAAACATGCGAAACGACAGCCGGGTGGGATCAGCAAGAGTCAGATCTGTATCAGTCCACAAAGCGGCGGTTGACCCGTTCGGGCCGACAAGGCCCGTCAGAATGTCCGCTGTATCCCAGGTGGCCGACCCAAAGCTGTGACCGCCCGGAAGCGATACCAGATCATACCCGAACCAATCGTGCGTGACGCCGAATTCTCCGGTTGCAAAATGAACCACACTCGACGTCTCCACCTGCAGGGTAAAGGTAGTCGATCCTGCCGACGGGCTTGTTCCGAAAACCTTGTCGTCATTCTCTTCGGGAATACCCAGTGGTGAATCGGGTCCGGCCGAGGTTACATCATAGTCGCTGGCTTGCCATGATCCCGTGATCTCAAGATCAACAACAGCGGCGGGCGCGGCCAATGGGATGCCGATCAGCATCAAGGTCGTAATCAGATGTCTAATAACGCATTTTCCTTTCAATAATATTCTGGGAATCGATAGTCTTGAATTCCGGCCCAAACCCTGAGCCGTGGTCGATCCTACCAAAATTTCACGATTAAAAAAATTCTTGAAAACCTTACCTTTCGGGACGACTCGGCTGCTCATATCCCATCGATCAGAGCAATTTGGATTGCTCAAGGCCTGCCTGTCCCGAATGTTGGGTTCGTACCCCGGACACGCGGCCCAAGGGTGCGACAAAATTCTTTGATTTAAATCAAACTCTGACATTGCCCCTGACGCGCCGACATTCTAAAACCAGAATGGATCACGGGCGTGTGGCGGCAGTCGTCGTGCGCCCTGCAACATACCAGCAGGAGGCAAACAATGGCAGATGCAGCCATTCACGGCCACGAGCATCATGACGAACGCGGGTTCTTTACCCGCTGGTTCATGTCGACCAACCACAAGGATATCGGTATCCTTTATCTGGTGGTTTCGGCGCTTGTCGGCCTGATCTCGGTTCTTTTCACCGTCTACATGCGGCTGGAACTGATGGAACCGGGTGTTCAGTACATGTGTCTGGAAGGCGCGCGTTTCACCGCAGCTGCTGCCGGCGAATGTACCCCCAACGGGCATCTCTGGAACGTCATGATCACCTATCACGGTGTGCTTATGATGTTCTTCGTGGTGATTCCGGCTCTTTTTGGCGGCTTCGGCAACTTCTTCATGCCGCTGCAGATCGGCGCACCCGATATGGCCTTCCCGCGGATGAATAACTTGTCGTTCTGGATGTATGTCGCCGGGACATCGCTTGGGGTTGCCTCGCTTCTGGCACCGGGTGGCAATGGCCAGCTGGGCTCGGGCGTGGGCTGGGTGCTTTATCCGCCGCTATCGACGACCGAACAGGGCATTTCGATGGATCTGGCTATCTTTGCCGTGCACGTATCGGGCGCCAGTTCGATCCTTGGGGCGATCAACATGATCACCACCTTCCTGAACATGCGCGCCCCGGGCATGACACTGTTCAAGGTGCCGCTGTTCTCATGGTCGATCTTCGTCACGGCCTGGCTCATTCTGCTGTCGCTGCCGGTTCTGGCGGGCGCCATCACCATGCTGCTGACCGACCGGAACTTCGGCACGACGTTCTTTGATCCTGCCGGTGGCGGTGATCCGATCCTTTATCAGCATATCCTGTGGTTCTTTGGTCACCCCGAGGTGTATATCATTATCCTTCCGGGATTTGGCATCATCTCTCATGTGATTGGCACCTTCAGCCGCAAACCGATCTTCGGTTACCTTCCGATGGTCTGGGCTCTGATCGCCATCGGCGGCCTTGGCTTTGTTGTGTGGGCGCACCACATGTACACGGTTGGCATGTCGCTGACTCAGCAAAGTTACTTCATGCTGGCGACGATGGTCATCGCGGTGCCGACGGGTGTGAAGGTGTTCAGCTGGATCGCCACAATGTGGGGCGGCTCGATCGAATTCAAGACACCCATGCTCTGGGCTTTTGGCTTCCTGTTCCTGTTCACCGTGGGCGGTGTGACCGGCATCGTTCTGTCACAGGCAGGTATCGACCGGGCCTATCACGACACCTATTACGTCGTGGCACACTTCCACTATGTGATGTCGCTTGGCGCCGTCTTTGCCATCTTCGCAGGGATCTACTTCTACTTCCCCAAGATGACAGGCAAGATGTATCCTGAATGGGCTGGCAAACTGCACTTCTGGGCGATGTTCATCGGGGCGAACCTTACATTCTTCCCGCAACATTTCCTGGGCCGTCAGGGCATGCCGCGCCGTTACATCGACTACCCCGAGGCCTTTGCGCCCTGGAACTGGTGGTCGTCGATGGGCGCATTCCTGTCCTTCGCATCCTTCGTCTTCTTCTTCGGTATCGTGATCTACTCGCTGCTGCGCGGCGCAAAAGTGACCGAGAACAACCCCTGGAACGAATACGCCGATACACTGGAATGGACCGTGTCCTCACCCCCACCCGAACACACGTTCGAAATTCTTCCCAAGCAGGAAGAATGGGATAAAGGCCACGCGCACTAAAGCGTTTTGCATTTAGTCTGGTTCAAGGATTGATGCAAAACTCCAAACCTCTGAGACACACAAAAGCCCCCGGTCCTGCGCCGGGGGCTTTTATATTTGCCTGGCCCTGATCTGAACGAACCCTTAACTGTCGCCCGCTCCGGGGCCGGTTTGACGGAACCAGATAACGGGCCCGCCCAATCCAATCCCCCAAAGCCCGCCGAAACCGTCAGATTCGTTGGCAACGATCTGGCGCGGCATGCGTATCACCGGCTTTGAAGCCGCATAACTCTGGCGCCAAACCCTGTCGGTCCGCGTGCAATTCGCCATTTTCCCACCATAGGAGGGCGCCGGATCTACCCGCCGCATGAAAAGGAAATTGCTAAGGATATGGTCCTGCCCCAGGTAAACAGCGCTGGAGCCCAGCACCTGACGTTCTGCAAATTTGGTGAGAACGGATTGCTGGCGGCTGATTGCCCAGACACCGCAAACAGCCGTCAATCCGCCAATCTCGCGCAGGTCGACAGCGACAGAAATCCCCCCTCCGGATGTATAGGTTCCTCCGGACACGACCGGATAAGAACTCAGACGCGCCACAGAATCGGTTCGGGGAATGGCGCAGGATGCAAGCGCCAGCGCAAAACCTCCAAGAACAACGGTTCGAAGTCTCATGATACCTCACCTTTTATAACCGGTAACGCTGCCTGTAATTTCATCAATCTAGCACATCCGTGGTAAGCCGCAAAAAAGCTTGACCCCACCATCGCCCCGGCTCTGCCTTCGCAACAACTTGCCGCCCCCGCCACCCTGACTGTCGCATTCACCCTTCCCCGGGCCCTGCCCTGCATGTTATGCCCCGCAGGCATGACACCCGGAGCGCATTGAAAATGAGCAACGAAATCCGCCTCGCCTTCGAGCATCCCGCCGAACGCGCCGATGCCACCGCCCCCGATGGCCCGTTGGATCGCATCTCGTTGCGGGATCATATCGTCGAGGTCGAAATCGGCGCGTTCCAGGCCGAGCGTGGCACCACCCAGCGTATCTGTTTCAACGTTGTCGTTGAGGTCCGCCCGATCACCAACCCGCTGGATGACGACGTGGACCGCATCCTCAGCTACGACAAGGTGACCGAGGCGATCGCCGCCGAACTGGCCGAGGAACGTCTGAACCTGTTGGAAACCCTGGCCGAACGCATCGCCGAGCGCATCCTTTGGGAACCCCAGGCAGTGCGGACTTTCGTGCGCGTCGAAAAACTTGATCGTGGCCCGGGCGCCCTGGGTGTTGAAATCGTCCGCTCGGTCGATGACCTCAAAACCAAACCGGTCAGCCCCCATGCCGACACCACGCCGCACCCGCATGTGGTGTTCCTGACCAACGCCGCGATCCGATCCGCCAACCTGCCGCAATGGCTGGATCAGCTTGAAGCGCGGGCCGAACCGGTGATCCTGTGTGTCGGCCAGTCCGCAACCGACAGTCCCAAGACCGGCCACCGCATGACCCAACGCCGGGTTGATCTGCTGGCCATCGAACAAAACGCCTGGGTACTGGCAGGCCGCGATAACCGCTGCGTTGTCGTTTCCACCCGGACCGAGCTGGACTGGGCGATGAAGAACGGCCAGATCAGCGTCTGGGCCCCCTCCAAGATCGTTCTCGACGCGGTCGACGGCCCCACCGTCGGCCCCAACGACCCGGTCGCATTGGCCGCCTGGTTCTCGGGCCATATCGAGGCCTCTGACCTGCTGCTGATCGGCGAACGCCCACCCACACGGTCATCCGTGCCGGTGCTGGTGCAGGATATCGCACAGTCGGGCCTCTGAACTCCGATGACGACTTACTATCGCCCCGTTGCCCGAACCGACCACGCCCGCCCCTCGGGCGCTTACACGCTTGCCGGGGGCTGGACATGGTTCGACACGGTCGAGGAATTACACCGTGACGCCGCCTCGCGCCTGATTGCCGCCTCTGACGCGCCAAGGGATGTGCTAGAGCGCCTCACCGCCCCGCGCGCATCCATAGCCGGACTGGACCTGTCCAAACCCTGCCTGATGGGCATTCTCAATGTCACACCCGACAGTTTCTCGGACGGGGGCGAACATTTTGAACCCGCGCAGGCCCTTGCCCATACCCATGCCATGATCGCCCAGGGCGCGCAGATCGTCGATGTGGGGGGCGAATCCACCCGCCCCGGTGCCAGTGAGGTGTCCATCGACGAAGAAATCAAACGCACCGCCCCGGTGATCAAAGCGATCCGTGCGCAAGCCGAGGTGCCGATTTCCATCGACACCCGCAAAGCCGCCGTTGCCCGTGCCGCCCATGCGGCGGGCGCCGGCCTGATCAACGATGTCGCGGGCTTTACCTTTGATCCCGCTTTGGCCCCCTTTGCCGCCGAAGCGGGCCTGCCGGTCTGTGTCATGCACGCGCAAGGTACGCCCGAGATCATGCAGCGTGATCCGCGCTACGACAACGTCGCGCTGGATATCTATGACTACCTGTCGGACCGGATTGAGACCCTTGTCGCCACCGGCATCCCGCGCGGTCAGATCATCACCGATCCCGGCATTGGTTTTGGCAAAACGCTGGAACACAACCTGACGCTTTTGCAAAATCTCTCACTTTTTCACGCGCTCGGCTGCCCCGTCCTTTTGGGCGCCTCGCGCAAGCGTTTCATCGGGACAATCGGCGGCACCGCCGAGGCCCGCAATCGCGCGCCCGGATCCATCGCCGTGGCACTCGCCGGGGTGGCGCAGGGGGTGCAGCTTTTGCGCGTGCATGATGTCGGCGACACCGCCGAGGCCCTGCGCCTGTGGCAGGCCGCAACCCTGGGTCAGACGGGCTGAAACGTACTTTTCTTACAATGCGTAGGTTTCATGCCCCGCCAAACAGCCGCTTCAGCGCGCCGTACTGGCTCAGCCCCACGCCACACAGGATCAGCCCCAAGGCTAGCAACAAACTGGGCGGCAAAGCCTCTGACAGGATCAGCGCGCCCAGTATCACCGACCAGACCGGCACCTGATAATTCACCAGAGACATGAACACTGGCCCCGCCGTACGGATCACCATGACCCTCAGCAGACTGGCCCCCGCCGTTGGCACAACGCCCAGAAAAATCAATACATACAATGTCTTGCTGTCCACTTGCGGTGGAGGCCCCTCGGCCGCCCAGGCCGCTGCAATCACGATCACCGCACCGATGATCAGCGTCACTGCGTTCAGGCCGATGCTGTCCACAGTCGGCAGATTGCGCATCTGAACCGAACTGAGAGCATAACAACCCGCCGCCGTCAGACAGGCCGCCCGGCCAAAAAACTCCATGGACTCCCCTGTAGATTCAAAGGCTTGCCCGCCAATCAGGATCACCACCCCGACAAATCCAATGACAAAACCCGCCACCTTGCGCAGGGTCAGCCGCTCTCCCGGCACCATGAAATGCGCCAGCGGCAGCACAATCAACGCCACCGCCGCCATCGACACGCCCGCAAAACCAGAGGTGACAAATTGCTGCCCCCAGCTTAGCAGCATGAACGGCACCGCAGACGACAATGCGCCGATCCAGATCAGCCGAAGAATATCCGCCTTTCCAAGAGGTTGCTCAAACAACTTAAAACCCCTCAGCCCCCAGAACGCCACCATCAGAGCGGATGCAAACCCGATCCGGGCGGCGGCGAGCCAGAAGGGTGTGATCCCCTCCAGTGCGACCTCAATCACCAGGAACGTCGCCCCCCAGACCAGCCCCAGGGTCAGCACCATTATCCAGCTTTTTCCTGTAATCTCAGGCATTTGACCACTCCGCTGACCTTTTAACGAAAAGACCCCGACCATCGGCCGGGGTCAATCCAATTCACATCGCTACAGATGGAATGATCAGTTCTTCTCCTGATCCACAAGTTTACCGGCCGAAATCCACGGCATCATCGCGCGCAGTTTGCGACCAACCTCTTCGATCTGATGCTCGTCATTCAGGCGACGGGTGCCCTTGAAGAACGGCTGCCCAACGGCATTTTCCTGCATGAAATCACGTACAAAGGCACCTTTCTGAATGTCGGTCAGGATGCCTTTCATCGCCGCTTTGGTCTGCTCATAGGGCAGAACGCGCGGGCCGGAAACGTATTCGCCATATTCAGCCGTGTTCGAGATCGAATAGTTCATGTTGGCGATACCGCCTTCATAAATCAGGTCCACGATCAGCTTCACTTCGTGCAGGCATTCGAAATAGGCCATTTCCGGCGCATAACCCGCCTCAACCAGCGTCTCAAAGCCCATGCGGATCAACTCGACCAGACCGCCACACAGAACCGCCTGCTCGCCGAACAGATCGGTTTCGCATTCTTCACGGAAGTTGGTCTCGATGACGCCCGAGCGACCACCACCGATGGCCGAGCAATAGGAAAGCCCGATTTCAAGGGCCTTGCCGGATGCGTCCGTATCAACCGCCACAAGGCAGGGCACGCCGCCGCCTTTGACATATTCGCCGCGCACGGTGTGGCCGGGGCCCTTGGGGGCCATCATGATCACATCGATACCTTCTTTGGGTTCAATCAGGCCGAAATGCACGTTCAGACCGTGGGCAAAAGCGATTGCCGCGCCGGGTTTGATGTTGTCATGCACGTATTTCTTGTAGGTTTCCGCCTGCAATTCGTCGGGCATGGTGAACATGATAAGATCACACCACGCCGCCGCTTCGGCAATACCCATAACCTTCAGGCCTTCGGCTTCGGCTTTCTTGGCACTGCCTGACCCTTCGCGCAGAGCAACTACCAGATTCTTGGCACCGCTGTCGCGCAGGTTCAGCGCATGGGCGTGACCCTGGCTGCCATAGCCCAGAATGGCGACTTTCTTGTCTTTGATCAGGTTGATATCGCAGTCACGGTCATAATAAACGCGCATGGTTTTCTCCTTATGGTTGGTTTCGCGCCAATCTACGCTTAACAACGCGAGAGACGGCGCAAATTTGCTTTATTAATCAGTATTTTTGCTGTAATCATTCGTAAAACCTTATTATTGGTAAAATTTCATGCTTAATGATACCGATAGACGTATCCTGCGCCACTATCAGCACGACGCCACGCTTGGCCCGGCGGACCTGGCCGATCTGGCGGGGGTTACCCCTGCCACCTGCGCCCGCCGGTTGGAACGCATGCAGGCTGCGGGCGTCATCCGTGCCAACCGTGCCGTCATCGACTGGCACGCCTTGGGCTACGAGGTTGAGGTATCGCTGCGCGTGACCTTGGACAAAACCCAGTCCCGCGCTTTTGATGAATTTGTCGCCGCCGCGCGCGAAGTGCCTGAAGTGATTGAAATTCAATCCTTTCTGGGTCGTGTTGATATTCGCCTGTCAGTCATCGCGCGGGACATGGCGCATTACCAGCAGGTCTATCGCAGCGCCATCCTGACCCTGCCCCATATCGCCGATATCGAGGCACTGATGCATGTCGCGCGGATCAAATCAGACGAGGTTCTGCCCCTATGATCGAGCTGGACACAACCGACCGGCTGATCCTGCGCGCCCTGACCCAGGATGCCACCCAAAGCGCCAGTTCGCTGGGCCGGAAGCTGAACCTGTCGCAACCGGCCACCTGGCGGCGCATCCGCAGGCTTTATGACAGCGGCGCAATCAAAGGCCAACACCTTGATCTTGATCACGAAAAGCTGGGCTTTGGTGTTACCGTGTTTCTGGGTGTCAAGCTGGCCACCAAGGGCCGCGTCAGCCTTGACGATTTCGAGCGCGCGGTGTCAGCCATCCCCGAGGTGCAGACCGTGGAACATATCCTTGGACTTTATGATTACCGTCTGCGCGTTGTAGCCCGCGACATATCCGATTTCGAACGCGTCCTGCGCCGCCGTATAATGATGTTGCCCGGGGTCGGCGATGTCGAGGCCAACGTCCTGTTGAGTGAAGAGCGCCGCCCCGGCCCCATTGGCTAGTTTATCTGGCGAAAACCGGCTGGCTTTTGGCGTCTTTGGGCTGTTGCACACCCTGCGCGACCTGATATTCGGTCATCAACGCCCTTTATGCGACTATTCAGGAGACCACGCCATGACTGCCCTTCTTGACCACATTGATCCCGACGGCCTGCAGGAATTTTCAGTGGTATTCACCGACCGCTCGCTTAACCACATGAGCCAGGCCTTCCAACAGGTCATGCGCGACATTTCTGGCATGTTGAAAGAAGTCTATAATGCCAAGGCCGTGGCGCTGGTCCCCGGTGGCGGCTCTTACGGGATGGAGGCGGTTGCGCGCCAGTTCGGCCATGACGCTCATGCGCTGATCGTACGCAATGGCTGGTTCTCGTATCGCTGGTCGCAGATTTTTGACGCAGGCAAGTTTGCCGCCAACACAACCGTTTGCATGGCCCGCCAGACCGGAAACGGCACGCAGGCCCCCTTTGCCCCCGCTCCGATCGAGGAAGTGACCGCTAAGATTCGCGAGGTCAAACCCGATGCAGTGTTTGCCCCGCATGTCGAAACCTCGGCCGGGCTTATCCTGCCCGATGACTACATTACCCAGTTGGCCGCTGCCGCGCATGAAGTAGGTGCGCTGATGGTGCTGGATTGCATCGCCAGCGGCTGCGCCTGGATCGACATGGAAAAAACCGGCGTTGATGTGCTGATTTCGGCGCCCCAAAAAGGCTGGTCCGCCTCGCCATCGGCAGGCCTGGTGATGATGTCCGACCGTGCACTTGAACGGTTGGAAAACACCACTTCGGACAGTTTTTCGATCGACCTGAAAAAATGGCACGCGATCATGCAGGCCTATGAAAACGGTGGCCATGCCTATCACGCCACCATGCCCACCGATGCCCTGCGCGCCTTTCGCGACACGATGATTGAAACCCGTGACTATGGCTTTGAAAAACTACGCGATGCGCAGTGGGAGCTGGGCAATGGCGTGCGTGCCATGTTGGCCGAAAAAGGCGTTAAATCGGTTGCCGCCGAAGGGTTTGGCGCCCCCGGCGTGGTGGTCAGCTATACCAGCGACCCCGATATCCAGAACGGCAAGAAATTTGCCGCCCTCGGCATGCAGATTGCCGCCGGTGTGCCGCTGGCCTGTGAAGAACCCGCAGATTTCCGCACCTTCCGTCTAGGCCTGTTTGGCCTGGATAAACTCTATGACGTGCCGGGCACGATGAACCGGTTGAAAACCGTGCTGGACCAGGTTCTTTAAACACGGGCCTGTTAGGCGTTACCCGCGCGCGCCCAGCCCCAGCTGCATGATCGTCTTGCGCACCGGCGCCAGCGAATAGATTGCGTTCAGCCCCATCGCGCGGGCATCGCGCAGGGGCTGCGCCCGCATCATCGAGGCGCGGTTCAGCAGGTCAATGCCGGCAACCCGCGCCCTGACCTCGGCGTGACGGCGGCGGTGATAGGTTTCCAGCATGGCCCGGCTACCCAGCCGGTCCGGCGCGGTCTCGGCCAACTCCAGCAGGACCCGCATATCGCCCAGTGACATGTTCAGCCCCTGCGCCCCGATGGGCGGCACCACATGGGCGGCCTCGGCCACCAGTGCCACGCGCTCAGAATACATTCGTTCCGCCACCTGGCTGATGATCGGCCAGACCGTCCGGCGCGAGGCCAGTGTCAAAGGCCCGAACAGGTAACAGGAGCGTTCATTCATCGCCGCCTCGAACTCGGGCACAGTCAGATTTGCGAGTCGCAAAACTTCTGGCCCTTCCTCCATCCACACGATCGCCGACGAGGGCCGCCCGTCGTGATCGGGCAGTGGCACAAGGGTGAACGGCCCGCCCGAACGGTGGATTTCAGTCGAGACATTGGCATGCGGAATCGGATGCGTCACCGCAAAGGCCAGCGCCTTTTGCCCATAGCGCGTTGTTTTCACATCCACACCCGCAGCTTGCCTGACCGGCGAATTGCGCCCGTCGGCTGCAATCACCAGACGGCACCGCGCCTTGGTGCCATCGCTTAGCCCGACGCGCGCTTCAGCCTCGCGGGTGAACAGGCTGGTTGTGCCGGTACCGGGCAGAAACGTCACCGACTCCAGGGTTTCCAGATGCGCCACCATTTCGCGGCGCAGCAGCCAGTTGGGCAGGTTCCAGCCAAACGGCCGGTCGGAAATATCCGAAGCGTCGAATTCCTTGGTGATCCGCGGCTCGGGTGTTTCACCGCCCGCATCAACAATCCGCATCACCTGCAGATCAGCGGCATAGGGCACCAGCCGCGCCCACAGCCCCGCCCGATCCAGCAGGGCTTGTGCCGGTTGCAGAAAGGCCGTGGTCCGCAAATCTGCACCCTTGGTCTCGCGTTCGGTAATCGGCGGCGAGGGATCGACGCAGAGCACCGAAAACCCGGCCGTTCCAAAAACCGCTGCCGCCGTCAGCCCGGCCACGCCGCCGCCGGAAACCACGATGTCATATTGCGCCATTGCCATGTGCAACCTCATAACTTTCAGCTGCCAGAATAGCGTCCTGCCGCACCGGATACCAGTGCGCCGCTTAGCCGCGCGAAATCAGGATCAGGATTATATACATCACCGGCACCAGTGCCAGCGCCGGAAGGTAAAGCCCCGGAATACCCCACATCACCACGGATCCGCCCCAACCAGCCAGAAACAGAAAGATGCCTAGGAAAATCCGCTTTAACAGTCGGCCTTCGGTCGCGTCAGCGGATATATCTACATGTGCAGGCCGGGCCGTTTCGGATAATGTCATGGTGTTCCTCGATCAAGTTCAGCGTCAAGGCACCAGCTAGTGGTAAAAGATATATTTTAAATGCGCATTTCGACGCATCCTGTGGAATTGTCACAGCAATTTTGACAGAAAATCGGTCAAGTCATCCGTATGATGGTGGATGTGTGCAGCCCCATGAGGCTCGGGCGCTACGTGCACCGTGCGCATCCCCATCGCGTGCGGCTCGGCCAGATTGCGCGGCTCGTCTTCGAACATCGCGGCACGCTCGGGCACCACGCCGTCGCGAAGAAAAATCGCATCAAATGCGCGGCGTTCGGGTTTGGGGAAAAACCCTGCGTGCTCAACGCCATAAACCGCGTCAAACGCCCCCGTCAGCCCCCGCTGTGCAATCACCCGTTCCGCATATGGGGCGGTGCCATTTGTATAGACAATCTTGCGACCCGGCAGCGCGCGAATATGCGTGTTCAGCGCCGCGTCAGGCTCCAGATGGTCCAGCGATATCTCGTGCACATGGGTCAGATAGGGGCCGGGATCCAGATCATGTTCACGCATCAGCCCGGCCAGGGTGGTACCATGTTCGTGCCAGTACTTGCGGCGCAGCCGGTCAGCCTCGGGCCGGTCCACCCGCAGTGTGTCCATGACATATTGCGTCATCTTCAGCTCGATCTGATCGAATAACCGCGCCTGTGGCGGATATAGCGTGTTATCCAGATCAAACACCCAGGTTGCGATATGTGTGAAATGCTGCTTTGGCATGGTCCCAGGTTAGGGCCCCGCGACAATGGGCGCAATGCACCAAGGGTTGATTGCCCGCGCGATCAGTGGATAGTGTCGGCAAAACAAAAAACAGACAGGGACGGAACCGCAGATGAAAGCGCCTCAGACAGATGCCTATTCGCTGATCCTCGAAGCGATCGACATGGGTATCTACAAGCCCGGCGACAGGCTGGTCGAAAGCGATCTGGCGGAACGGTTCGGCGTTTCGCGCACTCCAATCCGCGAGGCGCTGCAGCGGCTGGAAACGCAATCGCTGCTGACCCGCGATGGCCGCAGCCTGATCGTATCCTCACTGGATCACAACCAACTGGCCGAACTTTATGTCGTCCGGGCCGAGCTTGAAGGGCTGGCGGCCAGCCTTGCCGCCCGCCACGCCACCGAAGAAGAAGTGCGCGTGTTGCGCGACATGGTCGAAAAAGACCGTGGATTGCTGGGCAACCCGTCGGGTCTGGCCCGGGCCAACCGGCGGTTCCATAAACAGATTCACCTGGCGTCGCATAACCGCTTTCTGGTGCAGCAACTGGATCTTGTGCATCGCTCAATGGCGTTGATGGCGACCACATCGCTGGCCGCCGTTGGCCGCGACGAAGACGCACTGAAAGAGCATGACGCCATCGTCAGTGCCATCGAAGCGCGCGACTCGGACGCGGCAAGCGCCGCCCTCAGGGCACATATTTCAAAGGCCTTCGTGACGCGGCTGAAACTTGATTCCGGTGAGGTCGTCAGCAGCGTCTGAAGGTCGCTGCCCGGTGCCATGCAGGGACAGGCCATGTGCTGTCTTGTCCCAGTAAAATGGTTTGAGAACAATCTCGTATAACGCCTTGTAGGCCGCGATTGTCCCCAATGGCGCATAAAAATGCATCGTCGGCGCCCAGCCCATCAGAAAGCTGTGTTTCCGCCCTGACACCGCTGTCATGTGAATTGCAATGTTCAGCACTTCTGAGACCAGAAAAAGACTGCCGAAGCCAACCAGAACCTCATGCGGCAACACCCGGCCCAACGGATGTGGCACCCCCAGGAACACCAGCCAGAAAGACCACAAAACGGGCGCCAGAAAAAACTGCGAGAGGGCCGAAACAAAATGCGCCTGAAAGCCCCAGAATTTCCAGTTCCCCAGTTGCCGATGCAATTGCATGGGCCGCCGCATATGCACCAGATAGGTCGTCATATAGCCCTTCAGCCAGCGGGATCGCTGCTTGATCCAGGGCCAGGGGCGGCAGTTGGCCTCTTCCTCGGTGACAGTTGGGATCATTTCGGTGCGGTAGCCGTGCCGCGCCAACCGAAAGCCCAGATCGGCATCCTCGGTCACGTTATGGGCGTCCCAGCCGCCAAGCTCTTCCAGCACCTCTCGGCGAAAAAACAGCGTGGTGCCCCCAAGCGGAATTGCAAATCCCAGCCGCGCCATGCCGGGCAGCATCACCCGAAACCAGGTGGCATATTCGATGGTAAAACAACGCGCCAGCCAATTCTGCCGCGGATTGTAGTAGTCCAGAACACCCTGCAGACAGACCACCTCGGGCGGTACCTGCTGAAACCGGCGGGCCACCATGGTAATCTGATCCGGGTCGGGTGCATCTTCGGCATCATAGATGCCGATAATGTCACCCTCGCAGAAATCCAGCGCATAATTCATCGCCCGTGGCTTGGTGCGGGGGGTGCCATCTGGCACCACCACCGGCCGGATCCACGGCGGCAAATCAATTGCTGCAAGAGTCTGCCGGGTCAGGTCGTCTTTCTCCTCCAGCACCAGAACCACATCCAGCAGGCATTTGGGATAGGTCAGCCGACACAGCCGGGCGACCAGGGCATGGGCAATTTCGGTTTCGCGGAACAACGGCACCAGAATTGACACTTTGGGCAACGGCTCTTTCGCGCCGCCCGGCAGAGGTTTGTCTTCCTTCGCAGCACGACTGGCGGCAAACGACGCGGTTTTCATCACCATCGACACCAACAGGGTGAAGCTGGCCCATAAAATGAAGACAGTGAATACACCGGTCGGAAAGGCCAGGGTGAGCGTGCAGAGCGCCGCAATCAGCACCAATGTCAACGCCAGGCGTTTGTTAAAAGTCTGCCCCCATGTCCGACAGCTTTCCGCCTCGCTAACCCGCGCCCGGGCGGCCTCGGTCAACCGGTTGCGATGCTGTCGCGCCACGGCTTCCTGAACCGCATGATGCGGCGCAAGAACAAGACCGGCCCCCTTCAGCGCCTCTGGCAAGTGCGATTGCAGTCTGCACAAAATATGGGGATTGGCGGTTGCAATCACAGGCTCCCCTGTCTCTGCCTCAAGCGGAACAAACCCATGTTTCAGCAGAACTCTCGGATCAAGATCAGCGTCCAAAAGAGTGGCACCTTCCAGATCGCCTGCCGACATCTGCCCCGCCGCCAGCCGTCTGGCGTGCGCAGTCAGAAGATCGTCTTCGCTGGCCAGCCCTTCCGCCGTCAGAATCCGGTCAAGCGATGCATCGCACTGCTTTTTGACCATCTGCGCCAAAGCCGCATCCGATTTCGAAATCACCCCGGATCGCACCAGATCACGCCCCAAAAGGCTGACAGGCTCCGCAGCCCGTAATTGCCGCGCATCCAATTGGCGCAGTTCAGAAATCCCCATTTCTTAATTCCTTGCCTTCCCTAGAAAGCCAAGGTAGCGCGATTATGGTTAATGTTTTTTTAACAATAGGTTAACAGGGGATTAATCCGCCCCGATCAACCGGCCATCGACGCGGCGAAGCGTTCAAACAGATAAAAGCTGTCCTGCGGTCCCGGGCTGGCCTCGGGGTGGTGCTGCACCGAAAAGACCGGCCTATCCTTCATCCGGATCCCGCAATTCGACCCGTCAAATAGCGACACATGGGTCTCCAGTACCCCCTCGGGCAGGGTCTGACTGTCTACCGCGAACCCGTGGTTCATCGAGGTGATCTCGACCTTGCCGGTTTCCATATCCTTCACTGGATGGTTTGCCCCATGATGGCCGTGATTCATCTTGATCGTCTGCGCCCCAAGCGCCAGCGCCAGCATCTGATGACCCAGGCATATTCCAAACAGCGGCAGGCCCTTGTCCAGCACGCCTTTGATCATCGGCACGGCATAGGCGCCTGTCGCCGCCGGATCGCCCGGTCCATTGGACAGGAACACACCGTCAGGGTCAAACGCCAGAACGTCCTCGGCGGTCGCGGTCGCCGGCAGAACCGTCACGTCGCAACCGGCACTGGCCAGGCACCTCAGGATATTGCGTTTGGCGCCATAATCAACGGCAACCACCTTGAATTTCGGATCGGTCTGGCGGGTATAACCCTCGGGCCAGGCCCACCGCATTTCATCCCAACGATAGCTTTGTGCGCAGGTTACCTTTTTGGCCAGGTCCATGCCCTCCAGCCCGGCAAAGCCCCGGGCGCGGGCCACCAGTGCCTCGGCGTCGAAATTACCTTCGGGATCATGCGACAAGGCCACATGCGGTGCACCCTGCTGGCGAATGGCGCGAGTCAGGCGACGGGTGTCGACCCCGCCAATGGCAATCCGCCCGCGACGCGCCAGCCAATCCGACAGGTTTTCCACCGACCGCCAATTGCTGGGCTGGGTCGGATCCCATTTCACAACCATTCCTTCGGCCACCGGATCGGCGGTCTCGTCATCCTCGGGGGTCACGCCGGTATTGCCGATATGGGGGAAGGTAAAGGTCACGATCTGGCCCGCATAAGACGGGTCTGTCATGATCTCCTGATAGCCGGTCATCGCGGTGTTGAAACACAGCTCGGCGGTGGTGTCCCCGGTGGCGCCAAATCCGTGCCCGTAAAACAGCGTGCCATCAGCAAGGGCCAGGCAGGCGGTTGGGCGGGTATTGGGCACATGAGCCATGGCAGGGAATCTCCGGGGTGTAAATTGGCGCGAACCTACGGGTGCACAGTGGTAGGGTCAAGCCACAAGATGCCCCTACCCGACCTTCAAAACAAGGGCTTTACGTAACGCCACGGGCTGTTGCCACTGCCGCGCAATTTCGATAGGGTTCAAGGCTTATGACCAACCATGGGGATGGAACGGTATGGATTTGCGCGACCGGGTCAATACGGCCCTGAAACAGGCTATGAAAGACAAAGCAGCCACGCGTCTGACAACGCTTCGTCTGATCAACGCTGCAATCAAGGATCAGGATATCGCCGCCCGTACCGGCGATGGCGACGGGCTGGTCAGCGATGCCGATATACTCGCGATTCTTGGTAAAATGACCAAACAGCGCAACGAAAGCGTGCGCGCTTACGAAGAAGGCGGGCGGCTCGACCTGGCCGAGCGCGAACGCAACGAAATTGCGATCATCGAAGAATTCCTGCCCCGGCAGCTGGACGACGATGAAATCGCCCAGGCCATAGACACGGCGATCCTCGAGGTCGGCGCCTCCTCGATCCGCGACATGGGCAAGGTCATGGGGCAGCTCAAAGGCAAATATACCGGGCAGATGGATTTCGGTGCGGTCGGGCCGATGGTCAAAGAAAAACTCAGCTAAAGCATTTCGAAATCAACCTGAGACAGGCGTTTTTTCGAAGCACCGGCAACATCAAAAGGTTACGCGTGTTTCGCGGCAAACCCAACGGGCAGGGTATTTCGCTAAACGCCTTACACAGGCTTGGTAGCGGCGCGCAGGGCATCTGCCAGTTCGCCATATAACACCTTGCGTTCATCCTCGGACAAAAACGCCCCGATCTCCACCTCGCGGCCCCTGCCTTTCAGCGTGATGTAATGCGCCACCGGTCCGCCGGTGGGATGCAGATGCACCTGCGCCCAATAGCTGTTGCAGTCCCATTCCTGTACATCCCCGCCGGGGTTGGTGCGCACCAGGTGGACGTGTTGCGGGTCGATGCTCAGATCCTCGCGCAGGCGCGCCGTCTTGTAGGTATGCTCCAGACCCCACCACAGCCCCGCCACCGCCAGCAGCAGGAAGGGCAACAGCCCCCACAACACCACCGTCCCCAGCAACGGGTAAAGCGGAATCGTGATCAAGGCAAACGTGCCCAGAATAAAGGCCGCAAACCCGCGGCGCGGCAAAGACCGGTGCGGCCAGAGCGCCAGGCGTGTGGTGGCATCATCTGCCGATGGCTGGGTCCATGTGTAAGGCATGCTCCCATTTTAACGCCGCTATCTCCAAGGGAAAGTAAGATAGCACCCAGACCATGCGTCATTTGACCCCCACAAATCCGCTTCAGCCCACAAGCCTCGTTTTTTCTTGGCCAAAATACCTCGGGGGTCGTTGAATTTCTGCGAAATTCCACGTTGGGGGCGGCGCCCCCACACCGCGCCGTGGCGCGGTTCAAACATCTTGCCTGCGGCACGCGGGCGCTGTTTTTATAAACTTCGAAAAATATGCGCGGAGGGCCTGTAAGCCGGATTCTGTCCCGGGGGTTGCCCCCCATGGATGACCATTCATCTTGACGCCCTGTTACCAGGGCACCTCTAGCTGCCAACCCGGACCGCTGGGCCAAAACGTGCCTGCGGGCGGTATCGGTTGCCCGACCTGCCCCGCGCGCGGTCCCTATTTGGCATTGCTCCCGGTGGGGCTTGCCGTGCCGGTCCGGTTGCCCGTCCCGCGGTGGGCTCTTACCCCACCGTTTCACCCTTACCCATATGATCCACTTGAGTGGATTGCAGGGCGGTCTGTTCTCTGTGGCGCTTTCCCTTGGGTTACCCCAGCCGGGCGTTACCCGGCACCGTTGTCTTGTGGAGTCCGGACTTTCCTCGAAACCCTTGCAGGTCCCGCGGCCATCCGGCCCTCCGCGCACCATGTGATCTAAGTGCTTGCACAGAAGGCGTCAATCCCGCACGCCTCAGGTCCAGAGGGCTGTATGCCCCAATGGTGTAAAATCTTCAGGCGCCAGCGGCCCCTTTGCCTGCGGGCGATATCGCAACCTGACTGCCGCCAGCAACGAGTCATCATCAACATCGGCGGTGTAACCTGCATCCTGCGCCAACCGGCGAAACAGATCGGGGCTCGGATTATCGGGACCAGGGCCATAGCCGCGCCGCGCGGCCAGCCCGCGCCGCTCCAGCCTCATCCAGTCAAACTTTGGACCCGGATCAAATTTGCGCCCCGGCGCCATGTCTGAATGCCCGATCACACGGGACGGCCCGATTTTCCACCGGTTCATGATCCCACGCATCAGCCCTTCCAGCGCGGCGATCTGCGGCTCGGGAAAAGGATGTACGCCGGTATTGGCCAGCTCGATCCCGATCGAACGTGAATTTACATCGCCAACATCAGCCCAACACCCCGCCCCTGCGTGCCAGGCGCGTTGCGCCTCGTCGACCAGTTGCCAGATGCGACCACGCTCACAAATCAGATAATGGGCCGACACCTCGGCCCGGGCATCACACAACCGCTCCAGCGCAGCCTGCGCAGATGTCATTGCCGTATAATGCAGCACGATCATGTCGGGCAGCGCATTGTCGCGGCGTTCACCATAATTTGGTGACAGAAATGAAGTCACATCAGGGTGCGTGCCCGCACGCACCGCACCTTACCCGCCCACGGCCCGGCGGAACGGGCTTGGATCCCAGGCGCAGGCATACCCGTCGCCATCGGGGTCCAGACCCAGCTTGTCCCGATCCGGCCCGCCTCTGGACAGAAAATCGCTTTGCGCCCGGTCGGGTGACGCATATTTGGCGCAATTGCGCTGATATTTACCGTTCGAGTTGAAACCGCTGCGGCTGTACACCCGGGTGCCGCGCGGATGTTTGCTACGCAAGGCATAGTCCACAATGTTTGGCCCACCGCTGCCTGACCGTGTCGGCAGTGCTTGCGGCTGGATCACCTGATACTGCGCCCGGTCCTGGGCAATTTTGGCCTTGTCCGATTCAATCGAGCGCTGCGCACCCACCGCTTCGAAATCGTTCTCCTTCGAAATTCCCGACGCGTTGGTGACCGCGGCAGGCGCCGGATTGGACGGGCTGGCATGCACGACCGGCTGACCGGAATTCGCTGCGGTTTCATCCAGCGCGGCCCGCGTATCTGCGGCAATATCCGACGATGCCGGGCTGCGGCCAGTCACAACACCAATATCATCCACCGTTTCGGACGATACCGCATCGGCCCGCGGCAAAGCTGACCCGGCAAGTTGCGCCTCGCGCGCCTGCTTTTCCTGCAGATAGGCGTCGTAGTCGTTAAAACCCACACCCGCGCCGCTGTCGGGTATCGGCGGGACACAGGCCGCCAAAGCCACAAGGGCCAGCACATAAGGGACAAATCGCATCTGCTACATTCCTGCCTTAAGGTGTTTTGGCGGGGTGTTTACCACCATTTTCCGGGTTTGGCCACAAATCCCGCTGCCGTCTCGAGGGCATAGGCCGTATTCAGCAGATCACCCTCTTCCCACGGCCGTCCGATCAGTTGCAGACCCAGCGGCAGGCCTTTCTTGTCCAGCCCCGAAGGCACGGCAATCCCTGGAAGACCAGCCAGGTTCACAGTCACGGTGAAGACGTCGTTGAGATACATCTGCACCGGATCGGCCTCCGCCATCTCTCCCAGACCAAAAGCGGCACTTGGGGTGGCCGGCGTCAGGATCGCATCAACGCCCGCGGCAAACGCCTGCTCAAAATCGCGCTTGATCAGGGCGCGCACTTTGCGGGCACGATTATAATAGGCGTCATAGAACCCCGCACTCAGCACATAGGTTCCGATCATCACGCGGCGCTGCACCTCGGGCCCGAACCCCTGAGCGCGGGTTTTTTCATACATCTCGGTGATACCGTCGCCGTGATCCAGCTTGGCGCGAAGGCCATAGCGCACACCGTCATAGCGCGCCAGGTTACTGGACGCTTCGGCAGGCGCGATGACATAATAGGCAGGCAAGGCGTATTTCGTATGGGGCAAGCTGATGTCGCGGATTTCGGCGCCTGCCTCTTTCAGCATTGCCGTGCCGTCCTGCCACAGCTTTTCAATCTCTTGAGGCATGCCGTCCATGCGGTATTCTTTCGGAATACCGATGACTTTGCCCCTAACATCGCCCGTCAGCGCCGCCTCGAAATCAGGCACCGGAATATCTGCACTGGTCGAATCCTTGGGGTCATGGCTGCTCATCGCGCCCAGCATGATTGCCGCATCGCGCACCGATTTGGTCATCGGTCCGGCCTGATCCAGGCTTGAGGCAAAGGCGACAACCCCCCAGCGCGACACCCGCCCGTAGGTGGGCTTGATGCCGGTGATGCCGACAAAGGCCGCAGGCTGGCGTATTGACCCGCCGGTATCCGTCCCCGTGGCCGCCAGACACAGATCGGCCGCCACAGCACTGGCCGACCCCCCGGACGAGCCACCCGGCGTCAGCGCCGTGTCGTCATTGCCGCGCCGCCAGGGGTTGATCACATCGCCGTAAACCGATGTCTCGTTCGACGAACCCATGGCAAACTCGTCCATGTTCAGCTTGCCCAGCATGACGCTGCCCGCATCAAACAGGTTCTGCGTCACGGTGGATTCGTATTCGGGCTTGAACCCCTCCAGAATGCGGCTTGCCGCCTGGCTGGGGATACCTTTGGTGCAGAAAAGATCCTTGATGCCCAGCGGGATGCCACACATCGACGGTGCATCACCCGCCTTGATCCGCAGGTCGGCGGCCCTGGCCTGCTCGCGCGCCAGATCGGGGGTGTGATGCACAAAGGCATTCAGCGCGCCCGCCCCTTCAATCTGTGTCAGGCAGGCCTCGGTCAATTCAAGGCTGGTTACATCGCCCTTGCGCAGTGCATCGCGGGCCTCGGCAATTGTCAGTGTGTTCAGCTCAGCCATTATTCCACCACCTTCGGCACTGCAAAAAATCCTTCCCGTGCATCTGGCGCGTTCGACAGGATCTTGTCCTGTTGGTCGCCATCCGTCACGACGTCGGTTCTGCGCTTCAACCGCATCGGCGTGACGCTGGTCATCGGTTCAATGCCGTCAACATCAACCTCGTTCAGCTGCTCGATAAAACCGAGAATAGTGTTGAATTCCTGCGCCAGTGCCGGCAGCGCGTCGTCATCCACACGAATGCGGGCCAGCTTGGCCACTTTGGCGGCGGTTTCTTTGTCGATTGACATGGGCTGTCTCCGGGGTGTTCTTGCTGTTCCTGCGTTTAGCGCCGCGGGCGCGGACCCGCAAGACAAAGGCCACAATTCAATTGCCCCCTTTTCGTCATCTGCCCACATGCTAAGCTGCAGGCAAGACAACAAACAGGAGCGTACCATGCAAATCACATGGCTGGGCCACAGTTCATTCCGTATTGAAATCGGCGGGCTGGTGCTGCTGGTGGATCCATGGCTCAACGGAAACCCGATGATGCCCGAAGATCAGCATATCGAGGCCACAAAAGGGGCCACCCACATCCTTCTGACCCATGCGCATTTCGATCATGTGGCCGACGTTCTGTCACTGGCACGGTCCGAGAAAATTCCCGTCGTCGGCCAATACGATCTGATGGCCCATTGGGAAGAACACGAACATGTCAGCACGGTAGGTTTCAACAAGGGCGGCACAGTTGATCTGGGGGGCGTCAGCGTCACCATGGTCCACGCCACCCACTCCAGCAGTTTTGGCACGGAAAACGGCCCGCACGTGCCGGGCACTGAATGCGGCTACATTATCGAGGCCGAGGGGCATGTGATCTATCTCAGCGGCGATACCGATGTGATGGCCGACATGAAAGTTTTCAATGACCTGCACCACCCCGATATCGGCATTCTGTGTGCAGGGGGGCATTTCACAATGGACATGCGCCGCGCGGCTTATGCGGCAAAAACCTTCTTTGACTTCAATACGGTGATCCCCTGCCACTACCGGACTTTCCCGATCCTTGAGCAATCCGCCGCTGAACTGATCAAGGCGCTGCCGGGCGTGAATGTGATCGAGCCTGAGGTGATGCAACCCATAACGATTTGAGGCGGCCCCGTTTTCTTTCAAGAAAACGGCCCGGAATTTTTGAAAAATTCCGGGCGATCAGCGCAGCCGTCCGAAAAATTCTTTCAACAGGGCTTCGGCCGCGTCGCTGGCAATGCCATCATAAACCTCGGGCACATGATGGCATTGCGGGTGGGTAAAAACCCGCGCGCCCTGTGCAACACCGCCTGATTTCGGGTCGGCCGCGCCATAATACAGTCGCGCGATACGGGCCGCTGATAGCGCCGTGGCGCACATCGCACAGGGTTCCAGTGTGACGTAAAGATCATACCCCGGCAGACGATCGTTGCCGACGGCCGCACAGGCCGCCCGGATCGCCAGAATCTCGGCATGCGCCGTTGGGTCGTTCAACTCGCGCGTCCGGTTTCCGGCCTGCGCAACCAACTGGCCCCGGGGATCGACGATGACGGCCCCAACCGGCACCTCGCCGCGCTCGGCAGCGGCGCGCGCTTCGGCCAGTGCGACCTGCATATGGCTCCTGAACGTCATACCTGCGTCTTTGCCGTGTCATCACGGCTTTCGCAAGTCTTTGAGATGCGTTAAGCGACAGGGCATGAGCACCAAACCCCCACAAGGCGACCGCATCGCCAAGGTAATCGCCCGCGCCGGCATCGCCAGCCGGCGTGAAGCCGAGCGCATGATCGAGGCTGGCCGTGTCACCGTCAACGGCCGCAAAATCGACCGCGCCGCCCTGAACGTCACCGACAAGGACCGCGTGGCCGTCGATGGCCGTCTGCTGAATGCGCCCGAACCGGCACGTCTGTGGCTGTATCACAAGCCCGCCGGGCTGGTGACCACCAACCGTGACGAACAGGGCCGCACAACAATCTATGACGAATTGCCCGAAGACCTGCCCCGGGTGATGAGTGTCGGACGGCTTGACCTGAATTCGGAAGGGCTGTTGCTGCTGACCAACGATGGCGGGCTCAAACGCAAGCTGGAACTGCCCGCCACCGGCTGGCTGCGCAAGTACCGGGTGCGAATCAAGGGGCGACCGACCGACGACACCTTTGCCCCCCTGCGCAAGGGGCTGGTGGTGGACGGTGAAAGATTTCAGCCGATGACCGTCACGCTGGATCGGCAGACCGGCGCCAACGCCTGGGCCACCGTGTCGATCCGTGAGGGCAAGAACCGCGAAGTTCGCCGCGCGATGGAAGCCGTCGGGCTGACCGTCAACCGGCTGATCCGGGTGTCTTACGGTCCCTTTCAGCTGGGCCAGTTAAAACCCGGTGCGGTCGAGGAAATCCGCCCCAGGGTGTTGCGCGATCAACTGGGGCTGGACGCTGAAAAGCCGCAGGATACCAAAGCCGCCCGGCCCAAACCGCAGCGCAGACGCCGCCCGCCCTCTTAGCCGTTGCGCGTGGTGGTTTGCGACCAGCTTTTGCGCCAGGCACTGGGCGATTTGCCAAATCGGCGCCTGAACCGTTGCGCCAGCTGCGTGGTGCTGCCAAAGCCGGTAGCGGCGGCAATTTCTGCCAGGCTCAGATTGGTTTCATTCAGCAGCGCATGCGCCCGTGTCACCCGCATATCCATGTAGAACTGCGCCGGGGTTACGCCGACATGGCCGCTGAAAAGTCGCTCCAACTGACGGCGGGAGATATCAACATGGGCGGCCACGGCTTCGATATCCACCGGGTCTTCCAGCGTTTTCTGCATATATTGCATGGCGGCGATCAGGTGCCGGTTGCGGCTGCCCAAACCAAAGGAATAGGCTGATTTCTGCGGTGCTTCGCGGTTGTTGCTGCGAAAATGCAGGCACATATCAGCCACGATGGTGGCCAGCTCGGCGCCGTGCTCCTGTTCGATGATGTCCAGCATCATGTCGGTGGCGGCACTGCCGCCGCCGCAGGTCAGCAACCCCTGGTCATTTTCATACAGGTTGCCTGTCGGTTCCAACCCGATGAATGTTTCGCGAAACGACGGCTGGTTTTCCCAGTGCAAGGTAAATTCCCCCCCCTCCAGCAGCCCGGCCCGCGCCAGCGCAAATGCGCCGGTGCAGATTCCGCCCACCTTGCAGCCAAAGGCCCGCTGACGGCTGACCCAATGCACAACACCCGGGCTGAGATTGGCCATCGGTTCGATCCCTGAACACACAAAACCCGCTGCATCGCGGGGGATGTTCTGCAACCCGCTATCAGGCGTGATATGCACGCCGCACGAACAGGTCACCGGGCCACCGTCTTCGGTCATCACATACCAGCGGTACAGTTCCTTGCCCGTCACCTGGTTGGCAATGCGAAGCGGCTCTACCGCCGAGGTGAAGGCCAGCAGCGTAAGTTTTGGCAAGAGCAGGAAAAAATAGTCCTTTGGCGGGCCATCATAGCCCACCTGAAAACTGGCCGCCCCGCGGGGCACAAAAGAACGCGTTGTCATGGCCGATCCTATAGCACCCCTGCCCGCCCCGCTAAAGGCGCCATTACCCTGCGGCAACCGGTTTCGTTTTGTTTTTCCAATTCACCTGCGGTAAGTCACGGCTCAAAGTTGTAACGAATGAGGGGCGGATCAATGGCCGATCTTTTAAGTCTTAAAAACCTGGGCAACCTGCTGATGTTATGTTTTCTGCAGGCGGTGCTGGGGTTTGACAATCTTCTCTATATCTCGATCGAATCCCAACGCGCGCCGGTGGCACAGCAAAAAGCCGTGCGGTTCTGGGGGATTATTCTGGCCGTTATCCTTAGGGTCGTTCTGCTATTCGTGATGGTCCGGCTGATCGATGCCTTGGCCGAACCGTTCCACGTCTTCAACTGGGTGGGCGTTCTGGAGGGCGGCATAAACTTTGCCACCTGCGTCTTTATCGTCGGCGGGATTTTCATCATCTACACGGCCGTCAAGGAAATCAGCCATATGCTGTCCCTGGATCATCTGGATACGGATATGGGTGAAAAATCGGGCAAGTCAGCAGTCAAGGTGGTAATGCTGATCGTCATCATGAACCTGATCTTTTCCTTCGATTCCGTCCTGTCGGCGCTGGCTATTACCGATGTCTTTCCCATTCTCGCCACGGCTATCCTGCTGTCAGGCCTGGCGATGCTGGTTCTGGCCGATGGTGTCACGCGGTTTCTTGAGAAAAACCGCATGTACGAGGTGCTGGGCCTGTTCATCCTGCTGATCGTCGGCGTTGTTCTTCTGGGCGAATCCGGGCAGGCAGCGGCCCATGCCATGCATGATGATACGCTGGCGCTGAAGTTCTTCGGGCACGAGGTCATCCCGATGTCGAAAACCACTTTCTACTTCTCGGTGCTGGTTCTTGTTGCGGTGGAAGTCATCCAATCCGGCTATTCCCGCAAACTGAACGCCGAGCGCAGCGCCAAGGCACGCCACTAAAGTGTTTCAGGTTCAAGCTGGATCACAACTTGAACTTGAAACCCGCGAACCCTTGTTAAGGGGTGGGCGATCGCCAAAAGATTGCCCGCCCAACCTCATTTCCCCACCAGATTTCCCCGGCATATCCAGATCAGAATCTTGATCGCGTGGCGCTCTCGTCATGTTTGGGACAGGCAGCGTTGCAAATGGGTTGGTTCAGGGCGGTCTGGCCTCATCGCTTTGCCTGGTGGCCTTTGGCTTTGATCCTTTTCGCGACAAGGGGCTTGAAACCGCAACCGATATCCGTCGCCATGCCGCCGATGAATTACAAACCGGGGCCCAGGCCCGCCTGATTGCGATACGCACCCGCATCGGCCAGCTGAACGATCCCGAACTCAGCACGCATACCGAAACGTTTTGCCGGACTGCAGCGTTGGTGATCAAAGCCCTTGCCGACGACCCCGACCGGCACCGCGAGTTGCGCCGTCATCTGGGGCACTATCTGGTGGAAATCAATTCGCTGATCGATCCGTTCGTCACCCATTACCGCACCACGGGTGAATCCACGGCACGCTCAGAGTTTCTCGCGGCACTGGTCGGGTTCGAACAGGAATTCGCCAAAGAAGCGTGGCGCTTTGTCACCGACGGGCGCAACTCGCTTGAAGCGCAACTCAGTGCGCTCAAATCCCGGATGCGTCCCCCCGCAGCCTGACGCGCAATGAGCCGCCCGGTTGAATCTTCCCCCTAGTATGCAGCCACAGCATCGCTTAAGTTTGCCCTGTTGACACGGGGACCTGAAACGACATGACAGACACTGGGCTGCAGAAACTGGCGTTTTTTCTGCTTGTTATGCTGATCCTCTACGTCGCGGTCGCAGGGGGCGTATGATGGCGCAGCGGTTTGGCGGAAAATTCAGCCCGGACGGGCAAACTACTGGCACGCCTGCCGACCGGGGCAGCTATCATGGTGCCCGGCGCACCCGTGCCGGTGGCCGCGTCAACCTTCTGTTTCTGGCACCCCTGCCCCTGATCTGGCAGGCCTTCGGCAATGGCCCGGTTGTGATGTTGCTGAACCTTTCCGCCCTTGGCCTGCTGCTTTTGGCGGCCTGGCTCACACGCGAAGGCATTCTGGCGCAAGAGGCATACGAGGCGCGCAAAATCGCCCGCCGTCCCGGTTTTCCCCGCAAGATGGCGGGATCGGTCCTGACCGGACTGGGCCTTGCCGTGGCGGGCTTTGCCCTTGGGGGCGGCGTTGTCGCGCCGGTGATTTATGCCCTGGTGGGCACCGTGCTGCACAGTTTCTCATTCGGATTTGACCCGCTCAAAGACAAGGGCATGGAAGGGATTGACCAGTTCCAGACCGAGCGCGTGGCGCGGGTTGTGGATCGTGCCGAAGAAATCCTGACCGCCATGTCCGACGCAGTCAAACGGGCGGGCGACAGGCAGGCCGAGGCGCGGGTAGACCGGTTTCAGATCAGCGTACGCGACATGCTGCGCACGGTCGAAAACGACCCCCGCGATCTGACAGCTGCGCGCAAATTTCTGGGCGTCTATCTGATGGGCGCGCGCGATGCGACGATCAAGTTTGCCGACATCTACGCCCGGTCCCGCGATGCCGCAGCGCGCTCGGATTACATGATGCTTCTCACCGATCTGGAAGAGAACTTTACCGCCAAAACCCGCAAATTGCTGCAAGATAACAATGCCGATCTGGAAATCGAAATCAGCGTGCTGCGCGACCGACTGGAACGCGAAGGCATTCAGCTGACCAATAACGAATAACTAGTAAGGGGACTTTCATGTCAGAGAATATCCGCGAAAAAGCTCAGGCCGCCCTGGCCGAGATCGAAGAAGTCAGCAAGGTCATCCTGCCCGAACCCACCGACGCCAATGCCATCGTACCGCTGGCCAAGGCTGACGCGCCGGTTGGGGCTGAAATCAAGAAACGCATGTCCGAGATTGACATGGAGGATACCAACTCGATCGTTTCTTTCGGATCGGCCGCCCAGGCAGAATTGCAGGTTATCTCGCAATCCATGCTGGCCGGTGTACGCAACAAGGATGTCGGCCCCGCCGGTGACAGCCTGCGCGGTATCGTCACCACGATCCGGGGCTTTTCCGTGTCCGAACTTGACGTGCGCCGCAAACGCAGCTGGTGGGAAAAGCTGCTGGGCCGCGCCGCCCCATTTGCCAAGTTCACCGCCCGGTTCGAGACCGTTCAAAATCAGATCGACAAAATCACCGATGATCTTCTCAGCCACGAACACACGCTGCTGAAAGACATCAAGTCGCTGGATATGCTCTACGACAAAACCCTCACCTTTTATGACGAACTGGCACTGTACATCGCCGCAGGTGAGGAAAAGCTGCATGTTCTGGATACCAAGGACATCCCCGCACGGGAAAAAGCCGTAAGCAAAGCGCCTGAAGGCGATCAGGTGATGAAAGCGCAGGAACTGCGTGATCTGCGCGCCGCCCGCGATGATCTGGAACGCCGGGTACACGACCTCAAACTCACCCGACAGGTCACCATGCAATCGCTGCCCTCAATCCGGCTGGTGCAGGAAAACGACAAAAGCCTTGTCACCAAGATCAATTCGACCCTGGTGAACACCGTGCCGCTTTGGGAAACCCAGCTGGCTCAGGCCGTCACGATCCAGCGCTCGGCCGAAGCCGCGGTTGCAGTCAGGGATGCCACCGATCTGACCAACGAGCTGTTGACTGCAAACGCGAAAAACCTGCGTGAAAGCAACACCATGATCCGCAAGGAAATGGAGCGTGGCGTGTTTGACATCGAAGCTGTGAAACAGGCCAATGCCGATCTGATCGGCACCATTCAGGAAAGCTTGCAGATCGCCGACGAAGGCAAGGCCCGTCGCGCTGCTGCCGAGGCCGAGCTGAAAAAGATGGAGGCCGAATTGCGCGATACCCTCGCTGCCGCAAAGGCACGCAAGGATGGTGTTGGCGACAACGCCGGCACTGCGGTTCCCGGGGCCTGAAACACAGGTGGGGTGGCGCGGCGCGGCAGGTAAACTGATCTTGGGGCTGGGGCTGATGGCCCTGGCCGCCTGTGACTTGGGGCCTGTTCTTCCGGCCTCCAAACCACAGGCGCGTCCGGCGGGACTGATGCCGGAACCGCCGGTAACATCCCCTTCCCCCTCGCCCCGCAGCGAAGCGCTGGCGCGTTACTATGCCAGGGTTCAGGCCGATCTTCTGGCGCAGGGCCTGTTGCGCACCGGCGGCGGCGGGGTCGACACCCCCTACACAGACACCGATCTTCTGCGCAATTTCGAAACCATCGCATTTTACGACGAATACGCGCAGGGCGGCGGCTTTCGTCGGGCCAGTGGCAGCACCTCGGGGGGGCTGCGCAAATGGACCTCGCCGGTGCGCATGGCGGTTGAGTTTGGCGCCCATGTCCCCGTCGGGCAGCAAGAAGCGGATCGCGCCACTGTCCGCCAATATGCCGCCCGTCTGGCGCGCGTGACCCTCCACCCGATCAGCGCCGATAGCGCTGACCCCAATTTCCACGTCCTGTTCATGAGCGAGGACGACCGTGCTCAGGCCGTCGCTCGTGTGAAACAGATCGTGCCGGGCATCAGCGCCAGTGCCCTGTCGCTTTTCCGGGACATGCCCCGGTCCATTCATTGCCTTGTCGTGGCCTTCTCGGCGCGGGACAATGACTATAGCTATCGCCGCGCCATCGCCTTTATCCGGTCGGAACACCCTGATCTGATGCGCCGTTCCTGCGTGCACGAGGAACTGGCCCAAGGCCTCGGCCTGGCCAATGACAGCCCCCGCGCGCGGCCGTCTATCTTTAATGACGACGACGAATTTGCGCTGCTGACCACCCACGACGAAGAGCTGCTGCGCCTGCTGTATAACCCCGCCCTGACCCCGGGGATGAGTGCCGATGAGGCCCGCCCGATCGCACAACGCATCCTTTCAGGTCGTCTGGGTCCTGTATGATGACAAAGGAGACCTGAAATATGGGTATTTTCGACTTTTTGACCGGTGAATTCATTGATGTCATCCACTGGGTCGACGACACGCGTGACACCATGGTCTGGCGGTTCGAGCGCGAAGGCCATGAAATCAAATACGGCGCCAAACTGACCGTCCGCGAAGGCCAGGCCGCCGTGTTCGTCCACGAGGGCCTTCTGGCCGATGTCTTCACTCCGGGGCTGTACATGTTGGAAACCAACAACATGCCCATCCTGACCACGCTCAACCACTGGGATCATGGCTTTCAAAGCCCCTTCAAATCCGAGATCTATTTCGTCAACACGACGCGGTTCAACGATCTGAAGTGGGGCACCAAGAACCCGATCATGCTGCGTGATCCCGAATTCGGCCCCACCCGCATCCGCGCCTACGGCACCTATTCCGTGCGGGTTTCGGATCCGGCCAAATTCCTGTCCGAGATCGTCGGCACCGACGGTGAATTTACCATGGACGAGATCAGCTATCAGATTCGCAATATCATCGTGCAGGAATTTTCCCGCGTCCTCGCAAGCTCAGGCATTCCGGTACTGGACATGGCCGCCAACACGGCCGATCTGGGCAAGCTGGTGGCTACCGCGATCAGCGGCACCATTGCCGAATACGGCCTCAGCATCCCCGAGCTTTATATCGAAAACATCTCACTGCCCCCCGCGGTCGAGGCCGCCCTTGATAAACGCACCTCAACCGGTATCGCCGGCGACCTGGGACGTTTCACCGAATATTCCGCAGCCGAAGCCATGACCGAAGCCGCCCGCAACCCCGGTGGCGGCGGCGGTATGGGCGCCGGTCTGGGCATGGGGATGGGCATGGCCATGGCAAACCAGATGCAGCAGGGCCCCTGGGGTGCCCGTCCGGCCTCGCAGCCGGCCTCGCCCCCCCCTCCGCCCCCGGTTGAACATGTCTGGCACATTGCCAAGGATGGCAAAACCCACGGGCCCTACTCCAAGGCCGCCATGGGCCGTATGGCCACCGAAGGCAAACTGACCCGTGACAGCCACGTCTGGACAGCCGGCCAGGACGGCTGGATGCTGGCCGGGGACGTGACCGAGTTGGCCCAGCTGTTCACCGTCCTGCCGCCGCCGCCGCCAGGTGCCTGACCTCAGGCTTTTTCTTGGCAAAAATACCTAACTCCGGGGTCTGAAGCATCGTGCCTACCTCTGACCGTGATACCCCTTTCGAAGAACACCGTTTTCCCTGCAACAACTGCGGTGCAGATTACCGTTTTGCCCCGGATCAGGGCCAGCTGGTCTGCGACCATTGTGGCGACATCTGCCCGATTGGCGATTCAGGCCTCTGGCGTGGCGCCATACAAGAGCTGGATTTCCGCGCCGCCCTGGCCAATCAGCTTCCCGCACTCGAGATCGGGGAAACCCGCATCTCGAAATGCCCGAACTGTGCTGCCGAAGTTGAATTTGATCCCGCAACCCATGCTACCGAATGCCCGTTCTGCGCCACGCCTGTCGTTGCAGATACCGGCACGCACCGCCAGATCAAACCCCGCGCCGTGCTGCCCTTTGCCCTGACCGAGGAAACCGCCCGCGATGCGATGACCAACTGGCTGGGACGGCTCTGGTTTGCGCCCAATGGGTTGCAGGGCTATGCCCGCAAAGGCCGCAAGATGCAGGGCATCTACGTGCCCTACTGGACCTTCGATGCCGACACCAAATCGGCCTACCGCGGCGAACGCGGCACAGTTTACTATGAAACCCGTACCGTCATGCGCGACGGCAAGCGCCAGAACGTCCGCGTCGCCAAGGTACGCTGGCGGGCTGTTTCGGGTCGGGTAGCGCGCTGGTTTGACGATGTTCTGGTGCTGGCCTCACGCAGCCTGCCCAAACGCTTTACCGATGCGCTGGAACCGTGGGATCTGGCCGCCCTTGAACCTTACCGCCCCGAATACCTCGCGGGCTTCCGGGCCGAAGGCTATACAGTCGAACTTGAGGATGGCTTTGCCGAAGCCCGCGCCCATATGGACCGCGTCATCACCCGCGACGTGAAATTCGATATTGGCGGCGACCGCCAGCGCATCCACGATATCCAAACCCAGGTGAATGAAGTGACATTCAAACATGTGCTGCTGCCGGTCTGGCTTGCAGCCTATAAATACCGTGGTGAAACCTATCGTTTTGTGGTCAATGGCCGCACCGGACGGGTGCAGGGCGAACGGCCCTGGTCGGCGGTAAAGATTGCGGTTGCGGTGATCGTCGGGGCGCTGATTGCGGCAGCCGTGGGTTATCTGATCGCTGTGAACCAGGGGAGGCTTTGAATGCCGGACGACTTTGACATTCTGAACCGGCTTCTGGTTGCGCGCCACAGCTGCCGCTCCTTCCGCCCGGATCCGGTGCCGGACGAAACCATCGCCCGGATCGTCAACGCCGCAGGCCGGGCGCCCTCGTGGTGCAACGCCCAGCCGTGGCAGGTGACCGTCACCCGTGGCCAGGCAACCGACCGCTTTCGGGCTGCCCTGCTGGAAACCGTCGCCTCTGACAAACCCGCGCCCGACCTGCCCTGGCCCGACGGCTACCCCGGGGCGTACGGTGCGCGTCGGCGCGAATGTGGACTGCAGCTCTACGAGGCGGTGGGCATAGAACGCGGCGACCGCGCCGGGCGCGCGCAACAATCCTTGCAGAACTACCAGCTTTTTGGGGCGCCGCATGTGGCCATCGTACATTCCGAGGCCGAGCTTGGCCCCTACGGTGCCATGGACACCGGCGGATTTGTTACCGCCTTTACGCTGGCCGCTGTCGCCATGGGCGTGGCCACAATAGCGCAGGCCTCGGTCGCGGCCTACCCTGCGATGATCCGGTCGCATTTTGATCTGCCGGACAATCGCCTGATCCTCTGCGCGATTTCCTTTGGCTATGCCGACACCGATCATCCGGCCAACAATTTCCGCACCACGCGGGCCGGTCTTGAGGATATCTACGACCCGCGTGGATAACGGACAACCACGAAGTCAGGCCACCCGTCCGGGTGGCAAAACCTCATCCCTTGCTGATCTTGACCTTCTTGGCTTCGGGCAGCTTCGGCTTGGTCTTCGGCACGGAAATCGTCAGCACGCCGTCTTTCAGACTGGCATCCACCTTTTCACCATCCGCATCGGCTGGCAGGCGGAAACTTCGGCTGAACGAGCCGAACTGCCGCTCGGAAAAGA
Source organism: Roseovarius litorisediminis (assembly GCF_900172295.1). Lineage (GTDB taxonomy): Bacteria > Pseudomonadota > Alphaproteobacteria > Rhodobacterales > Rhodobacteraceae > Roseovarius > Roseovarius litorisediminis. The sequence goes on along the minus strand of NZ_FWFL01000003.1, from coordinate 340,223 downwards.
ACCATGTGTCACCCTTTTCCTCGCGCTCTTCTGATTTTTCTCCGGTCACACTGACCACGCCTTCATGCACTTGCACGTCAATGTCTTTTTCATCGACTCCCGGTAATTCCACAGTAATCCGATAGGCATTGTCATCGGCCGAAGCGTCCGATGCCGGGGCCAGCCAATCAGCCATCCGGGTGCCTAAACTGCGAAACGGCTCATAAATCGAAGGCCAGAGGCCCGTTGAATGTGTCTGAGATTTTTCAACCATTGGTCAGTCTCCCTTGTTAACCGAATGCCAGCACCTTGACATAACCTGCACAGACCTGACTTGATGCGGGTCAATCCACACTGCCGGAGTTTTCCCATGCGCGCCCTTCTTCAACGCGTCACCCATGCCTCGGTCAGGGTCGACGGTCAGGTGATCGGAAAAACCGGCCCTGGTCTTCTGGTTCTGATCTGCGCGATGCAGGGCGACACACCCGCGCAGGCCGAACGGCTTGCCGCTAAAATTGCCAAACTGCGTATCTTCAAGGATGAGGCGGACAAGATGAACCACTCTGTACTTGATGCCGGCGGCAGCGCTCTGGTGATCAGCCAGTTCACCCTTGCTGCCGATACCTCGCGCGGCAACCGCCCCGGTTTTTCCAGCGCCGCCTCTCCCGAAACCGGAAAGCAGCTCTATCTGTATTTCGCCGATCAGTTGGCAGCACAGGGCGTGCCGGTTGAAACCGGCAAATTCGGTGCCGACATGAAGGTTGAACTGCTCAACGACGGGCCCGTTACCATCTGGATGGAAAGCTGACGCCGGTATTTGCTTATGACGAAACCATTGGCCAGATGAAGCTGGTCCCCGGATCGCTGGCCGAGCCAGGGGGGGGGGAGCCGTGAAAACTTTCGCGACATGTTTGACTGGTCCAACAACCTGTGGACCGACACGTTCAAATAACGGCTCCGGGCCGGTACCAGAGATCTTCTGCAATTCGACAAATTTCAGCTGTGTTTTGACAAGCGTTGGCGCCCAATGATTTTCGAGCGCTTGTCATCATCAACACCTCACAGATAAAAGAAATCGTCCCTGACAAGCCGCACTGGAACCGTTCAGGTCCCACCTAAAGTTTTAACATAGATCAAAAGCTCAACCCTAAAATAGGGTATAAAAATTTTGCAGGGTAGCGACTTCAAGCCGTTTTCTCAAATGAAAACAGGGGGTACGCCCTGACCGGCTCCATCGGAATGACGGTAGGGGCCAGGAATTTTTATAAGGAGTTCTGACATGCACCATAAATCATTTTACGCTGCGGCGCTCTGCGTGTTGATGCTGCCTGTTTCAGCTGACGCCATTACCATGGACGAAAGAGACAGAAGACTGAAAGAGATCCGGGACCAAGCCAAGGTTCTGCCGCCAACGTTAGAAAACATCAAGCTCATGACAGAGCTCGCAGACAAGGTTAACTTGGAATACAGAGCGGAAAGAGTGGTAGAAGGCACGCGCGCCATCGGCGAAGTTGCCAAGACCAACCCGGACGCGCCATTTGACTGTGGCACGATTTGCGAGTCTTACGTTTTCGGCCTACCCACCACCGAAACCCTGACCTACCACTGGAGCGAAACCGATGCCGGGACCGACGGCATATTCGACATCGTGGATACGCCAACCGAGATTTTCACGGTTCTGTACGAATTCAATTTGACCGACGATGACAGCTGGACGTCGATTGGGTTCTCTTCCGATCGCAGCAGCGATTTTTCTTTCTCCTGGAATATTGTCGGTTTCAATCCACTTGTCCGGGCAACGCCCATCGATGAATTCGGCAACATTCTGAAATTTTCAGGCCCCGACGATCTGACCGGAAATTTCGGACAGGGCGTAAGACTCAACCTTGCGTTCATCCCACTCCCCGCTAGCGGGCTTCTCGCCGGAACAGCTTTCCTTGGTCTCGCTTCGTTAGGTCGAAAAAGGCGGCGCAAGACCCGCTCCACTCTGAGCGGCGCAGCCTGAACGCGAGCACTGTAAAGAATAGCCCCAGCCGAGGCGGGCGAAAACGGATTCTACCTTCGGCTCCGCTCCGGAGAATGAACACCTTGGCTTTTCTTGACCCGGATGTGAGCTGTGGGGCGGACCTGAAAGAACAAGTTCCAACGCAAAGCCTGAATCAGGTGCCGCTGAATTTTCAGGGGCTCTGCGCGGTAATTTTGGAACCTGGGAAGACGGATATGAATTCGGGAATTCGGCTCACGGCTGAGTTCAGACAGGACACGTTGGCGCAGGTCGTTGCGGGTGGATATCCGGTCGGTGGAGTTGCTGAACGGATAGGATTCCCCGGCTCGGTTGATCCGAAACGTACGTTTCGTACGCTTGATTGTGACTCCACCCTACAGCGCGTACGAAATCCACGTACAAAGCGTACCAAACGTACGCCCTTGCCCGATTACAGTTTGCGAAATGTCAGGTAGTGCGGCACGCGATCCTCGCGCAACGCCTTTTGCTCGTAACGGGTTGAAATCCAGTCTGCCCAGGGTTCACGCCAGTCCTGTGGCCGCTCGGCCAGCCATTCGAACCCGTGCTGTGGTACCTGCTCCAATGTCTGGCGCACATAATCCGGGATATCCGTTGCCACTCTGAAAATTGCGCCTTTTTTCAATACCTTGGCAAGGGGCTCCAGATATTCAGGCGTCACGAACCGGCGGCGGTGGTGGCGTTTCTTGGGCCATGGATCAGGGTATAGCAGAAAGGCGCGGTCGATAGACCCTTCTGGCAGAACATCAAACATATTACGGACGTCGCCGGGGTAGACCGCAATATTTTGCGCCTCGGCCGCACGGATTTTACCCAGCAGCATGGCCACACCATTAATAAAGGGCTCGCATCCGATGATGCCGACACCAGGGTTCTTAACGGCCTGATGCACCATATGCTCGCCGCCGCCAAACCCGACCTCCAGCCAGACGGGTATGCCGCCGAAAATCTCTTTTATGTCAATCGGTTTCCGGTCGGGGTTCACGTCCCAGTCCACTGGACCTGGCGATAGGTTCTCCAGATCCTCGTCCAGATATACCTCCTGGCTCTGGCGCAGGCCCTTGCCTTTGAACCGGCCATAAAAATTGCGCCATGGAGCGCCGGAGGGGTGTTTGTCTTGACTCATGAGGCGACCATTGGCTGGCACGTAAACGTCAAGTGCCAGCCTTTTGTTTACACAGCTTTTTTCAGTGTATCGACCAGGTCGATTTTTTCCCAGCTAAAACCGCCATCAGCGTCGGGCTCGCGGCCGAAATGGCCATAAGCGGCGGTGCGTTCATAGATCGGGCGGTTCAGTTGCAGATGTTCCCGGATACCGCGCGGCGTCAAATCCATACACTCCGCGACAGCCTTCTCAATCGCTTCGGGGCTGACCTCACCTGTGCCATGAGTATCGGCATAGATCGACAGCGGTTTGGAAACACCAATTGCATAGCTCAGCTGGATTGTACATTTTTCGGCAATGCCAGCAGCAACAACGTTTTTGGCCAGGTAGCGGGCCGCGTAAGCAGCTGATCTATCCACCTTTGTCGGGTCCTTACCCGAAAATGCACCGCCACCATGCGGGGCTGCCCCACCATAGGTATCTACGATAATCTTCCGGCCGGTCAGACCAGCGTCGCCATCAGGGCCGCCGATGACGAAGGTGCCTGTGGGGTTCACCCACCACTCGGTTTTGTCATTCAGCCATCCATCAGGCAAGACTTCGCGGATATAGGGCTCGACTATCGCGCGTATCTCGGCGCTGCCCTGAGATTCAAGTTCGTGTTGGGTGGACAACACTACGGATGTCACCTCAACCGGTTTGCCATCAACATACCGCAACGACAGCTGGCTTTTGGCGTCGGGGCGCAGCGTCGGCTCGGTGCCGTCCTTGCGTACCTCGGCCAGACGCCGCAGAATTGCGTGACTGTACTGGATCGGCGCAGGCATCAGCGCTTCGGTTTCATTGGTGGCATAGCCGAACATAATGCCCTGGTCGCCAGCCCCGTCCTTATCAACACCCTGTGCGATATGGGCCGATTGTTCATGCAGGAAGTTCAGCACATGGCAAGTGTTCCAGTGAAACTTTTCCTGCTCGTACCCTATATCCTTGATGCAATCACGCGCGATTTGGCCAATCCGGCCCATGTAGTTTTTAAGGCGCTCCTGATCCGTCAAACCAACTTCGCCGCCGACCACAACCATGCCACTTGTGGCAAAGGTTTCGCAGGCGACACGCGCCTCGGGCTCTTCGGCAAGGAATGCATCCAGAATAGCATCCGAAATACGGTCACAGACCTTATCCGGGTGCCCCTCAGAGACGGATTCGGAGGTGAAAATATAGTTATTACGGGTCATGAAAACGCTCCATTGGATTTCACTGCCACGCCAGGAAGCCGTTGTGACAGATTTCAATCTGGTTATGGCTCTGTGCCAATAAGGTCAATCGCTAACTTCTGGGCTGAACCTTCCTGTCGTAAATAAGGGACAAACCCAAAACGACAAGCAGCAGCGCGAACAAAGGCAAATCACCAGAAGCGGCATAGACCGTAGGGGGCCGTGGCGACGGCAGAGGTGCATCGCTCCAGCCCGCTTCGCCAAGGGGTATCTCAGCGATGATTTGCCCCCAAGGATCGATCATCGCTGACACACCGGTATTGGCCACGCGGATCATCGGCAAGCCCTGCTCGACACTGCGCAATCGCGCCTGCGCCAGATGCTGATAGGGGCCCGAAACCGCGCCGAACCACGCATCGTTGGTGATCAGCAGCATGAAATCCGCACGCCCCGGCGCCGAAGCCACATCTTGCGGAAAAACGCCTTCGTAGCAGATCAATGGCAGTGCGCGGCCCAGCTGGCCCAGCTGGATCACCTGTGCCCCGGGGCCTGCTGAAAATCCGTCGCCTTCACCAGCTGCCATGCCCCTGATGCCGAATTGCCCCAACTGGTCCCCATAGGGAATGTATTCGCCGAATGGGACCAGATGATGCTTGTCGTAAATCGAGTCAACCGCGCCGCTCTCATCCAGCAGCACCAGGGAGTTGAACAAGCGCATTCCCTCAAAACGCCGGATTCCCAAAACCACCGGCACACCGCCCGCTGCCTCTGCGATGACATTCAGCGTCGGCCCGGCCCGATTGAGGGTGACAGGCACCGCAGTTTCCGGCCAGACAATCAGGTCAGGTCGCGCTCCGGTGCGGGTGAATTCGATTTGTCGATCGAAAAAGAGCTGAACCTTTTCAGGGTTCCATTTTTCATGCTGCGGCGCATTTGGCTGGATCAGACGCACCACCGGCGCATCCTTGAGAATTTGCATCTCAGGCGGCAGTACCGTCCCTGCGCCCCATACCGCCGCAATCAGCGCCAGCCCCGCGCCGCCTGAAACCCAACGGCCAGAAGCGATGCACCAGACAGATACCGCAGCAAGCAGTAAAATCACTGTCAGCCCCAGCGACCCGGTGTAGCCCGCCGATTGCAGGACAGGTGTGTCAATCCAGACATGCCCCGGCTGCGCCCAGGGAAAACCTGTCAACACATATCCCCGCGCGGCCTCGGCCAGTGTAAAAGATGCAATCCAGGCCGCAGCAGCGCCACCACAGCCCCGCGCAACGGCAAAAGCGGCCCCCCAGAACAGCGCCAGTCCTCCGGACAGGCCCAACAGGGCAAATGGCGCCATCCAGCCATGGCGCGCCACATCCACCAGGAACGGCTCTACGATCCAGCTGAGGGCCAGCATGAAATACCCTGTCCCGAACGCCCAGCCCGTCCAGACGGCCTGCGCCCAGCTTCTGGCAATTACGAAAAAGCCAAAGCTTGCAGCCAACCCAACGATTGTTGCAGGCCAGATGCCCCAGGGCTCCTGCCCCAACGCAGCAAAAGCCCCAAGTACGGCACAGATCAACAACCGATATATGGGGCGAAAGCCCCGCGCCCGGTCGACCAGCATCAGCGCCGTTGTCATCCGTCTATTTATCCGAGTGGCCGGGCAACCGCACCCTAAGGCGTTTGATACGGCGCGGATCGGCTTCGATTACCTCAAAGACAGCCCCGCCGGGATGTTCAACAACTTCCCCGCGGACCGGCACCCGCCCCAGCAACATGAAAACCAGCCCCCCGAGTGTGTCGATCTCTTCTTCGTCAACACCGTCGACATCCGTAAGCGACTGGCCAATCTCGGCCTCGAATTCATCCAGCGGGGTCTTCGCCACCGCCAGGTAACAGCCGGGCGCTTCTATCGTCCAGAAATGCGCCTCGTCGATATCGTGCTCGTCCTCGATTTCGCCTACGACCTGTTCAATCAGATCCTCAATCGTTACCAGCCCGTCAACTCCACCATATTCGTCAATCACCAGCGCCATGTGGCGGCGGTCACTTTGCATTTTCTGAAGCAGCACACCGATGGGCATCGAAGGTGGCACAAACAGCAGCGGCCTAAGCATTTTCTTCAGCGAAAACCGCCCTCCGGCCCCGTTGAAGCCGTGCTTGAGCGCAAAATCCTTGAGATGGGCAAAACCGATCGGCGTATCCAGGGTGCCGTCATACACAGGCAGACGCGTCAGGCCACTGTCGCGGAAAACCTGCACAAGCTCATCCTTGCTGATCGTCGACGGTACAGAAACGATTTCTGCTTTAGGAATCGCGACATCCTCGACAGCCATGTGCCGCAGGTTTCCAAGGCCCGGAAAACCATTCAGCGGTTTGACGTTTGCCTCATAATCCTCGGGCGCGTTTTCTTCACTGGGGCTCAGCGCCCCGATTATCCGGCGAAAAAACCCGCCCTGTTCCTCGTTACTATCCTGCTCGTCCGGCTGCGCGCGTTGCGCTGCATTAGAGGATCCGTCGATACTGTCGCCCATTTTCTCTTTCCAGTTGTGGGAATATCATCCAGCTGCCTCAATATGGGTCAGGAAGACCCAATTTGCCAAGTATCGCCACCTCAGTTGACTGCATCAAAGTGGCATCTTGGTCACGGATATGGTCATAACCTAGCAAATGTAAAACCCCGTGAACGATCAAATGTGCGACATGATCGGCAAAGGGCTTGCCCGCACCATTCGCTTCGCGTGCACATGTATCATACGAGATTGCGATATCGCCAAGTTCCGGATCGGCGCCCGGGGCAGGCAATTCAGGCGTTTCACCCGCTTGCCGTGCCCCGCGCTCTTCGGTGGGCCAGGACAGCACATTGGTGGGCTGGGGTTTACCCCTGAAATCGCTGTTCAACAACGATATGCGCGCATCATCACAGCCCAGTATACTGATCTCAAATGATTTTACTTCCAAACCCAGATATTCCAGCGTCGCGGTTGCCGCACGTTCACACAGGGCGTCCAATTCAACGGACTGCCATCTGTCATCCTCGATAATCGTTTCGGTCAGCATCTGGTCCGGTGCATGTTTTCTGCCCCATACCGGGGCCTATACATCGGCCTCATACGCCTCGATGATCGCGGCCACAAGCGGGTGGCGGACAACATCTTTGGCGGTGAAGTAATTAAAACTGATTTTCGGAATGGATTTCAGCAATCTTTCGGCGTCATGCAAACCGGATGTAACCCCTCGGGGCAAATCGATCTGAGTACGGTCGCCGGTGATCACCATGCGGCTTCCTTCACCCAAACGCGTCAAAAACATCTTCATTTGCATCGAGGTCGCATTCTGCGCCTCATCCAGCACAACATAGGCATTTGACAACGTTCGCCCGCGCATGAATGCCAGCGGTGCAATCTCAATCCGTTTATCCTCAATCAGCTTGGCCAGTTGTTTATCAGGAAGGAAATCGTTCAGCGCGTCGTAAAGCGGCTGCATATAGGGATCAACCTTGTCTTTCATATCCCCCGGTAAATAGCCCAGCTTTTCCCCCGCCTCGACCGCCGGCCGGCTCAGAATGATGCGATCGACATGCCCTTCGATAAACATCGACACCCCCACCGCCACGGCCAGATAGGTCTTACCGGTCCCCGCCGGACCGATACCAAAGGCCAGCTCGTTGGAGAACAGCGATGTAACATAAACTTTCTGTGCATCAGTGCGTGGCTCGACCAGTTTCTTGCGGGTCTTGATCTCGACATGCCCGCCCTTGAACATCTCAAGCTGATCACCATCGCGGCTTCCGGTCCCGTCCTCTGATCCGCCCATGCGCAATTCGCGGTCCACATCGGCATGTTCAACCGATTTGCCGGTCTCCAGACGTTTGTAAAGCGCCGTCAGCACATCAACTGCTTCACCCGCCGCCGCTTCTTCGCCAACGACAGCCAACTGGTTGCCGCGTCGCATGATCTGCACGCCAAGCTTTTGTTCTATTTCGGCAAGGTTTCTGTCGTATTCGCCGCAAAGATCAATCAACAGAAGGTTATCAGGGAATTCAACGAGCGTTTCGTGCATCGAATTCGGGTCGGAAGCTGGGGGCAGCACGCTGGTGACCAAACAATTCTCCTTTGAAAAGGTGTCATACAAATCGTGCCAAGTTGTGCGGGAAGGCGCAAGCTCTACTGGCAAAATGTCACAATTTTGAAACGAAACGCGTTTTCAACGGCGTTCCGGGCCCATTTTACAGGCTTTTTCGACCTTTCAATCGGGCAGGATCCGCCCTGCCAGCGAATTGGAAGCGCTTTCAACAACCTCAACCGCCACCAGATCCCCCGCCTTCAGCGAAGAATCAACCACATGGACGGCGTGCAGATATTCCGATTTTCCCACCATCTGCCCATCCAGCCGGCCGGGTTTTTCGAACAGAACGCTGACCTTGCGGCCCACCATGGCATCCTGAACTTCGCGTTGTTGGCGGGTGATCAGCGCCTGAAGCCGTTGCAGACGGTCCGATTTCGCATCTTCATCCACCTGCGGACGTTCGGCCGCCGGTGTGCCCGGGCGGGTGGAATACTTGAAAGAATAGGCATATCCGTATTTCACCTCTTCGATCAGATCCATCGTCGCCTGAAAATCCGCTTCCGTCTCTTCCGGGAAGCCAACGATGAAATCGCCCGACATCACGATATCGGGGCGCACCGCGCGAATGCGTTCGATCAGACGTAGATAGCTTTCCGCGGTATGGCTGCGGTTCATGCGTTTTAGAATCCGGTCACTGCCCGACTGCACCGGCAGATGCAGGTAGGGCATCAGTTTTGCACAAGTGCCATGCGCTTCGATAAGGTCATCAGCCATGTCGTTGGGGTGGCTGGTAGTAAAGCGAATCCGCGACAGCCCGTCGATCTTGTCCAACTCCCAGATCAACTGGGCCAAGGTCATATCACCCTCCGGCCCCGCGCCGTGATAGGCATTCACATTCTGGCCCAGCAGGGTGATCTCGCGGACACCGCGATCCACCAGTTCACGCGCCTCTTCCAAAATGCGTGTCGCCGGGCGGCTGACCTCGGCACCGCGGGTATAGGGCACAACACAAAAGGCGCAGAACTTGTCGCAGCCTTCCTGCACGGTCAGAAATGCTGTCGGGCCACGTTTGGCCTTGGCGCGAGTACGCAGGGTGTCAAATTTATCGTCCAGCGGGAAGTCAGTATCCAGCGCCTTTTTGCCTTCACGCACCTGTTGTTCCATCTGCGGCAGACGGTGATAGCTTTGCGGGCCGACGACCAGATCTACCAAAGGCTGGCGGCGCATGATCTCCTGCCCTTCGGCCTGCGCGACACAGCCTGCCACGCCGATTTTCAGATCCGGTTTAGCCTCTTTAAACTCGCGAAATCGCCCCAGTTCGGAATAGACTTTTTCGGCGGCTTTTTCGCGGATGTGACAGGTGTTCAGCAAAATCATGTCCGCATCATCCGGCGATCCGGTCTCGACATAGCCCGCACCACCCATGGCCTCGGCCATGCGCTCGCTGTCATAGACGTTCATCTGGCAGCCATATGTCTTGATGTATAGCTTCTTGGGTTCTGTCATCTGTCCGGGTCCTGTCGCCAGTTCAGGGGTCTGACTACATCAACATTGGGGTCTCTTGCAATGCGTGCGGATTTGGCGGATTTTGTCCACAACAGGACAAGGTAGAAGATGCAGTATTCCAGCCCCGAAAACTTTCTTTCAGCCAACGGCAAAGACACGCTCAAAGGCCCTGTTGCGATGATTTTTGTCGAAGACGAGGTCGAGGTTGACAGCACACTGCGCCACCATCTTGAGACCGGCTTTCAAACTCTGCTGGTATTCATACCAGCCACCTTTGCAATCGGCGCCGATATCGCCCCCAGAGTTCACCGCATAGACTATGACCTGAGTACCGGAAAAACCTTTTTTGATGCGGTAAACACCCTCATCGCTGCGGCCCCGGGCCTGTGGATGTACTACTGCTTCAACAGCGAATACCTGTTCTACCCGTTCTGCGAAACACGCACGATTGGTGAGATGCTGAGCTTTCACACCGAAGAACGCCGCGATGCCATGCTGACTTATGTCATTGATCTTTATGCAGCCGATCTGGAAACCCATCCTGTTGCGGTGTCACTGGACGACGCGCTTCTCGACAAATCCGGGTATTATGCACTGGCCCGCAAAGACGCTGAAAAGGATTACCATCCCAAAGAACGCCAGCTTGATTTCTACGGCGGGCTGCGTTGGCGCTATGAAGAACATATTCCATACCGCAACCGCAAGATCGACCGGATCGCGTTATTCAGGGCTAAACCCGGGCTAAAGCTGCAGGAAAATCACACTTTCAATGATGAAGAATACAATACCTTTGCCTGCCCCTGGCACAACAACCTGACCGCATCTATTGCGTCGTTCAGAACCGCCAAGGCCCTGAAACAAAACCCGGGCTCGACCTTTGAAATCGCGACCTTCAAATGGCATAATTCAGTGCCATTTGAATGGCACTCACGTCAGTTGCTGGATCTTGGGCTTATGGAACCGGGTCAGTGGTTTTGAAATGGTGTTTCAAAGGACCAGTTTTGCGAATGCCGCCTGAAACGCGCCGCTTGCGCCTTTTTCATTGACCGACGCCGTCTCAAGTTCTGCCATCGCGGCAAAGACACGTTTTTGAAGGTCCGGCCCGATAGATTCGTCCATCCACAGGGCTGCTCCGCAGGACACCAACAAAAGGAACATCACCCTGTGCGCCCACTTGCGCGCGCCGCGTGCCCGTTGTTTGTAGCGCGATTGCCGCGCCTCGGCTTTACCAAATTTACCATTCATGCAAGCACCCTATCGGGTCAGCATGGCAGATTTTAGGCAAACTTCTGGCTATTTCCCGGTCAGAGGTGATCAGGCTGCGGCATTCCCAAAACGTGAAAGCCACCATCGACGCGGATAATTTCGCCTGTGGTGCAGATCCCGCTGTCTGCCGCCAGATAAACCGCCGTTCCCCCGATCGCCTCAAGCGTGGCATTGCAGCGCAGCGGCGCATTTTCTTCGGTGTGGCGGAACGTCTTGCGAGCCCCGCCGATCGCCGCCCCTGCCAGTGTCTTCATGGGGCCGGGCGAAATGGCATTCACCCGAATCCCATCCGGCCCCAGGTCATTAGCCAGATAGCGGGTTGCCGCCTCAAGGGCTGCCTTGGCCACCCCCATCACGTTGTAATTCGGCACCACACGGTTTGACCCCTGATAGGTCAGCGTTATCAGCGATCCACCCTTGTCTTTCATCATCGGATGCGCCCGGCGGGCCACCTCGATAAATGAATAAGCTGATATATCCATGGAATGCTTGAAATTCGCGCGGCTGGTATTCATGAACCGGCCGGCCAGTTCGGACTTGTCCGAATAGGCCACCGCATGCACCAGAAAGTCGATTGTCGGCCAGCGGGCCGCCAATGAGTCAAACGCGGCATCCAGCGAGGCGTCACTGGTCACGTCCACATCCAGCAACAGATCCGATCCCAGCGAAGCCGCCAAAGGTTCGACCCGCTTGGAAAACGCATCCCCCTGATAGGAAAAAGCCAGTTCGGCCCCGGCCTGATGCATCGCGCGGGCAATACCCCAGGCGATCGAGCGATCATTGGCCACCCCCATGATCAGGCCGCGTTTGCCCTGCATTGAATCGTTCATAAATCTGTCACCCGTGATATTTGCTAAGCAGCATGGAACCATTCGTACCACCAAAGCCGAAGCTGTTGGTCATCACGGTATCCAGACCCGCATTGTCCACTCGCACTGTCGCAATTTCGGCCGGGTCCAGCGCGGGGTCCAGCGTTTCGACATTGATCGAGGGAATTATGAAATCGTGTTCCAGCGCCAGCAGGCAATAGACCGCCTCTTGCGCGCCGGTCGCACCCTGGCTGTGGCCGGTCATGGATTTCGTCGAACTGATCGGCGGGGCATTGCCTTCGCCAAAGGCACGGCGCACCGATTCCACTTCGCCCACGTCCCCCACCGGCGTACTGGTGCCGTGGGCATTGATATAGCCCACCTTGCGATCTGCGGGCAGCTGACCAAGCGCCAGACGCATGGCGCGCTCGCCCCCCTCGCCCGAAGGCGCCACCATGTCATGCCCGTCACTGGTGGCGGCATACCCTGTGACCTCGGCATATATCTTCGCGCCGCGGGCCTTGGCATGTTCCAGTTCTTCCAGGACCAGAATGCCACCGCCACCCGAGATTACAAACCCGTCGCGGCCCGCATCAAACGCGCGGCTCGCCTTTTCGGGCGTGTCATTATACTTGCTGCTCATCGCGCCCATGGCATCAAAGAGGCAGCTCAGCGTCCAGTCCAGTTCTTCCGCGCCGCCGGCAAACATGACGTCCTGCTTGCCCATCATGATCTGCTCGGCGGCATTGCCGATGCAATGCAGCGATGTCGAGCAGGCCGATGTGATGGAATAGTTGATCCCCTTGATCTGAAAAGCGGTGCTCAGATTCGCCGAAATCGTCGAACACATGCATTTGGGCACGGCAAAAGGCCCGATCCGTTTGGTTGCCCCGGTTTTTAGCACAACCTGGTGCGCCGCCAGCATCGCGCTGGTTGATGGCCCGCCCGATCCGGCGACCAGACCCGTGCGCGGGTTGATGACATCGCTTTGCTCAAGCCCTGAATCGGCTATCGCCTGGTTCATCGCGATATAGGCATAAGCCGCCCCTGGGCCCATGAACCTTAACTGACGCTTATCGACATGCTCGGCCACATCCAGATTAACGGCCCCCGCGATCTGACTGCGAAAGCCGTGCTCGGCCATGGCCTCATTCGCGGTGATGCCTGACCGTCCCTCTTTCAGCGAGGTCAGCACCTCTTCTGCGTTGTTCCCGATGCTTGAGACTATGCCCAGCCCGGTCACGACAACACGACGCATAAGCGTACTCCTTAATTCCAGGGTGTCAGCTTTCTGACAGCGCAACCTTCATATCCTTGACGTGGTAGATCACCTCGCCATCGGCTTCTACACGACCATCCGCAACGCCCATGGTCAAGCGTCGGGTTTGCACGGCCTTTGTAAAATCGACGTAATAAGTCAGCATCTTGCGGTCGGGCCGCACCATACCAGTCAGCTTGACCTCGCCCACACCCAGCGCATAGCCGCGCCCCTGCCAGCCGCGCCAGCCCAGGTTAAAGCCGGTCAACTGCCAAAGGCCGTCCAGCCCCAGACAGCCGGGCATGATCGGGTTGCCGGGAAAGTGGCAGGCAAAGAACCAAAGATCCGGGTTAATGTCGAATTCGGCCACCACATGACCTTTGCCATGTGCGCCACCATCGCCGGAAACTTCAGTGATCCGATCCATCATCAACATTGGGGGTTCGGGCAATTGTGCGTTGCCGGGACCAAATAATTCGCCTCGGGCGCATTTCAGCAGGTCTTCCTTGTCAAAGCTGCTCGGATAGTCGGCCATGCCGGCGGCCCCCTTCAATTCTGAAATATCTCGTTACCTTCCCCTCTAACACCCTGCAAAAGGCGCATGCAAGCCTGCGCCACACCGCGACCTATCGTTCTGCCCTATGAAATTAGTTTGAAATCGACAGCTTTGCAGACATATATTGTACGCAGAATATGGAGAATGACAGTTGATGACACCGCAAGCGACGACATTGGGAACAAAATGGCTGTCCGGCGCAAATCTGCGACCGACACGTCAGCGCGTCGCCCTTGCCGCGTTGCTGGTGGGCGACGGGCAGCATCGTCATGTGACCGCCGAAAGCCTTTTCGCAGATGTTCAGCAATTTGGTGAAAGCGTCTCGCTGGCGACAGTCTACAATACGCTGCGCGCCTTTTGTGATGCCGGACTCATTCAGGAAGTCACGGTGGACGGCTCGAAAAGCTATTTCGACACCAACACCCACGATCACCCGCATTTCTACTGGGAAGACGAAAACCGCCTTACCGATGCACCCGCTGATCAGTTGGAGATTTCCCGCCTGCCCCAGGCACCCGACGGCGCTGAAATTGCAAAGGTCGATGTTGTGATCCGCCTGCGCCGCACCTGACCTGTAATGGGTCGTGACGTCCACATCACCCGCCGCGCCAAATGGTCAGGCAAAGGCAAAGACATCACCCTGAATGAGTGGCTCAATTATGTCGACGGCGATGACAGTCTCCGGCTGGAGGATGCTGCAAGCGCCAAGATATCTGCAACGAAAGAAGCAATTCGCGCCGAATCACCGGGCATAGCTGTCTGGCTTGATCACCCCGACAAAGATGCGGCTCGGATTACCCACCACAATGGGGTGATTTCGGTGAGCAACCCGGATGCGGCCCTACTGGCCAAGATGAACGAAATTGCAATTCACATGAGGGCCCGGGTCCAGGGCGATGATGGCGAATTTTTTGATCCGGAAGACAATGTTTTGCTCGACAGTCAGTCGGGTAAGCGCCCGTGGTGGAAACTTTGGTAACTCTCAAAAAAGGCACTGTTCCACGATGAAGGCCATCGTCTATTCCCGTTTTGGTCCGGCCCCCGAGGTTCTGGAAGAGATTGAAATCGCGACGCCGGTTCCCGGTCCGAGCGAAGTTCTGGTACGTGTTGCCTATTCAGGTGTGAACCCGTCTGACGCCAAGGCCCGGGCCGGTGCCCGTCCCGGCGTGACAAAACCTGCCTACCCGCAAATCATCCCGCATTCAGATGGCTCGGGCGTCATCGAGGCTGTGGGCGACGGCGTTGACCCGGACCGCATCGGTCAGCGCGTCTGGCTCTGGAATGGCCAGTGGCAGCGTGCCTTCGGGACTGCCGCCGAATATATAACCCTGCCCATTGCTCAGGCCGTGCCGCTACCCGAAAATATCTCGCTGGAAAGCGGTGCAACGCTTGGGATTCCAGGGCTGACCGCGGCCCATACCGTCTTTGGAGATGGCGATGTGGCAGGCAAAACCCTGCTGATCAGTGGTGGCGCGGGCGCTGTGGGTCACAACGCGGTGCAACTGGCAAAATGGGGGGGGGCCAGGGTGATCTCAACCTGTTCGCCCAGTGCCGCGACCCGGGTTGCCGCAGCAGGCGCGGATCACGTCTTGGACTATGCCGACCCCGATCTGGCCACCAAAATCAACGATCTGACCAAGGGTAAAGGCATCAATCGCGCGGTCGAGGTTGAATTTGGCCAGAACGCAGCCCTTCTGGCCGATATCATCGCCCCGAATTCAACGATCGCCACCTATGGTTCTGGCGCCAGCATGACCCCTACCCTGCCATTCGGCCCGTACCTGTTCAAAGCCCTGAAAATCGACATAACTTTGATTTATATCCTGCCTCAGGCCGAACGTCAGGCGGCCATAAACTGCCTGCATCAGGCTCTGGCTGCTGGCGTTCTGACCCCCGCCATCCACGCCATTTTCCCGCTGCAGGATTGCGCAAAAGCCCATGACACCGTGATGACGCCAGGTCGCGCCGGTGCGGTACTACTAACAACCTGCTAAACCCGCCGCCGGTATATTCTCAGTCTGCCTTGATGCCCGACAGCCCCGCCTGCGTGATTTTCTGGCGCGAGGCCATAAGCCCGGCCTCAAACCCCTCGGCGTCGCCGTAATCGACGAACTGCGCGTAATAGGCATGATGTGCGCCGATTCGTGAGGCGTGCTTGATTGGGCACCAATAGGCCTCGGTTCGTCCGGCCACTTCCTGCACATAGCCGATCACCCCGTTGCCGTAGCCGCAATAGACACAGTTCAGCTTTTGCAGCCCGTTAAGATAAGCCAGATGCTGACGGTCCAAACGGATGAAATCAGCGCGTTTCACCCGGTCGATCCCGTAAACCGGGAAACAGATCCACTGATAGAGGGTGACGAAAATATCCAGCAACACAAAAGGTATGATCAAAGAATAGATCACCGGTGCAGTGATCACCACCATCGGCCTTGTGTAGCGCAGGAAGGTCAGCAACCGCACCCGCAAGTCACGATGCGCGCGCCGCACTTCGGCCTCGAAAACCACCCTGCCATTCTCAAGGCGATAGCGAAACGCCTTGCTGCGGCGCGTGATTTCCGCATCCAGTTCGTCCTGCAATTCGCGAATGCGAGACAGCAGTTTTTCAGTGGCGGTGGTCATCAGCGCTCTCCGGCAAATTCTGGCTCTGCAACCACCTTAAACCTTCAAGGGTAAAACGCAAAGCGCGCACCAGGAGATTACTCCGGATGCGCGACATTAACCAAAGGGCAGGTGAAACCCACGTTGCCCAAAGTGGCGTTACCCGATGGATACAAGCTCAATCGCGAACGTCAGCTCCTTGCCCGCCAGCGGATGGTTGGCGTCCAGCACGACCTGCGCGTCGGTCACTTCGACCACCGTCACCTGCATCGTCTGCCCTTGCGGGGTCTGCACCTGCAACTGCGTGCCCAAATCCAGCGGAATATCTGCCGGAATATCACTGCGCGGTACGGCCTGCCGGGCCTCGGGGTGAATATGACCATAGGCCTGATCAGCGGGTATTTCGACGGTTTTCTTGTCGCCCACCACCATGCCAGGGATGGCGACATCCAGCCCCGGAATGATCTGGCCCGATCCCACGGTAAACTCCAGCGGGTCGCGCCCGTCGCTGGTGTCAAAGGTGGTGCCGTCTGTCAACGTGCCGGTATAGTGAATACGAACGGTGTCGCCCGATTTGACCTGGGTCATTAAATATCCAATCTTGAGTAGGGAAATGGGTTTGCAAGGCCGCGCCTGTCACGCGGGTGCTTGTGTGGCTGAGACGAAATCTAGCGGTAATTGCCGGGACATGCAAACCACACGCCTCCGTGATCATTCGGGGCTTTTCCCTTGTTTGCATCCATGCAAATCTGCCGTTCGACAATTAGGGAATTCGACCATGCCAATCACCACCTGTATCTTTGACGCATATGGCACACTCTTCGACGTTGCCGCCGCCGCCCGCAACGCCGCATCCGAACCCGGCCGCGAAGCATTTGCCGAACACTGGTCCAAAATCGCAGAATACTGGCGCCTCAAGCAACTGCAATACACCTGGCTACGTGCGGTCATGGATAAACACACCGATTTCTGGCAGGTCACCCAGGACGGGCTGGACTGGGCGCTTGAAGCCGAAGGGCTGGAAGGTGACACCGGGTTGCGCGAACGTCTCTTGCAACTGTACTGGGAGCTTGAAGCATACCCCGAAGTCCCTGCCATGCTGGCGGCTCTGAAATCGGCCGGTCTGAACACCGCAATCCTGTCCAACGGCTCTCCCGAAATGCTGGCGGGCGCCGTACAATCGGCCGGTATCGGTGACGTGTTGGACGATGTGCTGTCTGTCGAAAGCGTCGGCATCTTCAAGCCCGCAAAAGTCGTCTACGATCTGGTCGGCCAGCGTTTTGGCTGCAGGCCGGACGAGGTGCTGTTCGTGTCGTCAAACGGCTGGGATGCCTCGGCTGCTGCGGGCTATGGCTTTACCACCGCATGGGTTAACCGCAAAGGCGAGCCCGTCGACCGCCTGCCTGCCAAACCTGCAACCATGCTGAGTGATCTCACCGGCATTCCAGCCCTTGCACAATCGGCATGAGCAGTTTCAAGACATCCGACGGACTGAACCTGCATTACATGGACAAGGGCACAGGCCGCCCGATTCTCTGCCTTGCCGGGCTGACCCGCAACAGCACGGATTTCAACTTTCTGGCGCCCCACATGGCCGATCATCGACTGATCTGCATGGACTACCGCGGGCGCGGTCAATCGGATTACGACCCCCAGTACATGAATTACAATATCCTGCGCGAGGCACAGGATGCGATCGAATTGCTTGATCATCTCGGGCTTGATCAGGCCACAATCATCGGCACCTCGCGCGGCGGCCTCATCGCCATGGCTTTGTCCTATGGCCATGCCGACCGGCTGCGCGCGGTCGTGCTCAATGACATCGGCCCGGTGGTCGATGCCGCAGGGCTTGAAAGGATCATGGACTACGTCGGTAAGGAACCCGATCTGCCTGATCTCGACGCGGCCGCCAGTGCACTTAAACACGTCCATGCCGATGGGTTTCCCGACGTCCCGCTTGATCGCTGGCGCCAGCAGGCAGAGTTCATGTTTTTTGAAAAAAAAGGCGGCGGCCTTGGCATCCGCTATGATGCCAGTCTGCGCGACGCGCTGGTCGGCCAGGCGGGTGCTGGCGACGCGCCAGACCTCTGGTTGTTGTTCGACCAACTCAAGAACACGCCACTGGCCGCGATCCGCGGTGCCAATTCCGATCTGCTGACCGCACAAACCCTTGCGCAGATGCTTGACCACCACCCCGGCATGATCACCGCAACGGTCCCCAATCGCGGCCATGTGCCATTCCTGGACGAACCTGAGGCGCTTGAAGCCATAAATGCCCTGCTGGAGCAAACTGCATGACCAACATCACCATGATCCGCGCCGCGGCTGAAAGGCTCAAGGGCCACGTCCGGCGCACCCCGCTGCTCAGTTCGCCGTTTCTGGATGAAATTGCCGGGCGGCGCGTCTTCATCAAACCTGAATGCCTGCAGCACACCGGCAGCTTCAAATACCGTGGCGGACGCTCGGCTGTGTCAGCGCTTGACCCCGAGGTCCGCGCGCGCGGCGTGATTGCCTTTTCCAGCGGCAACCATGCACAGGGCGTGGCGCTAGCCGCGCGCGAACTTGGCGCACCTGCCGTGATCATCATGCCCGCTGATGCGCCACAAATGAAAATCGCCAATACCCGCGCCCTGGGTGCCGAGGTGGTGCTTTACGACCGCGCCGGCGGAGAAAGCCGCGAGGCCGTGGGCGAAAAACTGACCGCCGAACGCGGGTTGACCATGATCAAACCCTATGACGAACCACAGGTGATCGCCGGGCAAGGCACCACCGGCCTTGAGATTGCCGAGGATGCCAACGCGCTTGGCATTACGCAGGCTGATATGCTGGTCTGTTGCGGCGGCGGAGGCCTGACGTCCGGCATCGCTCTGGCGCTTGAGGCCGACGCGCCGGGCCTGCGGGTGCGCCCATGTGAACCGATCGGGTTCGACGATGTGACCCGCTCGCTTGCCTCTGGGCATATCGAGACCAATAACCGGCAATCCGGCAATATCTGCGATGCCATCCTGACACCCGCGCCGGGCCAGATCACCTTTCCCATCCTCAAGCGCCTCTGCGGTCCCGGTCTGACAGTTTCCGAAGACGAATGCCTGCACGCCATGACACTGGCCTGGTCGCGGCTCAAGGTTGTGGCCGAACCCGGCGGGGCCGCCGCCCTTGCCGCCGCGCTGTTCCGCAAGGATCAGATAGAGGGCGACACAGTCATCGCCACCATTTCAGGTGGGAATGTCGATGCCGAAATTTATCAGACCGCGCTTTCCAGATACGGAACCTGACACAATGACCGAGTTCACGATTGCCAGTTTCAACGTCAAGAACCTGATTGGCCCCAACAAGGAATATTACGAATTCCAGACCTACACGCCCGAAGAATACGCGTGGAAAGAAGACTGGATGGCCGACCAGCTATTGACAATGAGCGCCGATATCGTGGGTTTTCAGGAGATATTCGAGGAAGACGCCCTGCGCGCTGTGATAGAAGAAACGAACCAGCGCGCCACACAACTGAACGCGGCCACCGTGCCCGACAAATCCAAACGCTATCACCGCAAGGTCATTTTCCGCAAACTCAGCGTCGAGCCCTATCATGACGCCGCCCTGGCCTTTGCCCCCAATGCCGCCGACACCGGCGTGCCCGGGAAACGCCGCCCCGGTGTGGCGATCCTGTCGCGTTTCGGCTTTGCGGGTGACCCTGAGATCATTCAGGATCTGCCGCAGCCGCTGACCATTCCGTTCCAGCCCCTGCGCGGCCTGCAGGGCGACGACGCCGGGCAATACACCATCAAGCGCTTGTCGCGCCCCATTCTCAAGGTACGCATCCCTATCGGCGGCAAGGTGATCACCGTGTTCAACTGCCACCTGAAATCCAAACTGGGCGAATATATCCGGCCCGCAGGTGTCGATTTCGCCCCGGAAGAGGATCTGACCAGATATGATCCTGTGGGTCGGGCCCTTGGCAGCCTGCGCTCGGCCCTGCGCCGCATGGCCGAGGCCTGGGTGCTGCGCGCTGAGATCGTCAAGGAAATCAGCGCGGGCAATCCGGTCATGGTCATGGGCGATTTCAACGATGGTGAACATGCCGTCAGTTCCGAGATTATTGCTGGTGAGACACCGTTCAAAAACTATGCCTGGATGCTGCGCCACGACGCCAAGGCCAGTTCAGACCGCTACACAGAGGAACAAAACCGCCAGATCACCGAAGACATCGAAAAAGTCCGCCTGCATTCGGCGGAAAAGCTGTTTGTGCGCAAATCCCTCCGCGACATGGTCTACACTTCGGCCTTTGGCGGCGTTTTCGAATCCATCGACCAGCTGTTCCTGTCACGCCATTTTCACCCCGACTTTGACGGGCGCATTGGCGAGATGACCTATTTCAGCGCCTTCAACGACCACCTGACCGACGGTAGCCACCCCGAGGCCCCCTATAACAAACTCGCCTCGGATCATGGTCAGATTATGGCCCATATCAACCTGTCGGATTGATCCCGAAAGTACTGACCATGCCCTTTGTTGAAATTGGCAGCATCCGCCTGCACTACCTGGACGAAGGCCCGCCCGATGGCCCGCCCGTCGTCTTCGCCAACTCTTTGGGAACGGACCTTCATCTTTGGGATGCTATCCTGCCACTGTTGCCCGCCGGCCTGCGGATTATCCGCTATGACAAACGCGGCCATGGTCGCTCGGATTGCCCGCCGGCCCCCTATTCGATGGGCACATTAGTACGCGACGCCGAATGCCTGCTGGATCACCTGAAGGTACGCGATTGCGTCTTTGTCGGACTGTCGATCGGTGGCATGATCGCACAGGGGCTGGCTGTCAAACGGCTGGACCAGATCCGTGCCATGGTCCTGTCGAACACGGCCGCCAAGATCGGCCAGCCCGCCATGTGGGACGAACGGATCGCCGCCGTGCAGGCGGGTAGGATCGAGGCGCTGGCCGACAGCATTTGCGAGCGCTGGTTTTCACGCGCCTTTCGTGACTCAGGGCAATACCTGCCCTGGCGCAGGATGCTGGCCAGCCAGCCAGCCGAAGGTTATATCGGGTGTTCTGCTGCCATTTCCGGCACCGATTTCTACACGCCCACCAGTGGGCTGCGCCTGCCCACGCTGGGCATTGCCGGAACCGAAGACGGCTCAACCCCGCCCGATCTGGTGCGCGAAACGGTTGAGCTGATCCGCGGCTCGAAATTCCGGCTGATCCGCCGTGCAGGCCACCTGCCCTGCGTTGAGCAGCCCACCGAATACGCCCGCCTGCTGACGGAATTTCTGCACGACACAGGGCATAAATAGTCAAAGCGCCCCCGTAAAACACGGTAAAACGCGCTAAAACGACCTGTCTTGTCGCAGTTTCCGACGCCCCGGTGCTTGAACCTCGGATACCCTGAGGCTTGAAAGGGGTGTCCCGATGCCGCGCTTAGTTGCAACCTCAGGTCAGTGAAATGACCGTCATAACCGACCTTGCTCAATCCCCCGGTCGCCGGGGTTATGCGATGGGGTTGATGGTGATCAGTTCTGTCAGCATCAGCTTCAGCGGGCTGGTCATCCGCCAGATCGATCTGGCCGACCCGTTGCAGATCAACTTCTATCGCTCTATCGCCCTGATCGTATCTGTCTCGTTGATCATGGTCTTTCGCTATGGCGCCAGTGCCCCGACCCATGTCCGGCGCATTGGCAGACCCGGCCTGATGGCGGGCACGTTCCTTGCCGGGGCGGGGCTGGCGTTCTTGCAATCCATCACCAACACAACGGTGGCCAATACATTATTCATCCTCAGTGCGATTCCGTTTTTCACCGCTGCCCTTGCCTGGTTGTTCCTGCGCGAGTCCCTGCAACGACTGACCGTTTTCACGATGCTGGCGGCCTTGTGCGGCATCTGCGTCATGGTGGCGGGCGGCATCGGTGCGGGCTCGCTCTATGGCAATGTCATGGCGCTTGTCACTGCATTGTGTTTTTCCAGCTACGCCATCGTCGTGCGGCGCCATCGCGGGATCGAAATGCTGCCCTCCCTGATCGTCTCGGGGCTGGTCATCATGGTCATTTCAGGCCTTTTGCGCTGGCGTGATCTGAATATCCCGCTGCATGATATTGCGTTGTGTTTTCTGCTGGGCGGCGTCCTGTCTGGCCTGGCCAACGCGCTTTTCATTGCCGCCGCGAAACAGCTGGTTGCGGCCGAACTGACGCTGTTCATGCTGCTAGAGTTTGCCCTGGGTCCGATCTGGGTGTGGATCTTTATCTCGGAACGCCCAACAGACTGGACAATCACGGGCGGTGCAATGGTCATTGCCTCTGTCACCACCCGCGCGCTGTTTGAATTGGCCCGCTCACATCGCAACACCAGACGCCTCAGGCAAAATCCACTCTGAAAGACACCTTGGCCCGGCGTTCGGCCATCCAGCTTTCTGGGAATGCAGTTTTGATGCCGGCCCGGAACGCCGCCCATTCGCCCCTGGTAAAAATTAGCCGCAACGCCCCGATTTTCCTTGATAAGGGTACAGAATCCGGCTCAGTCTGCAGGCAAACATCGGGGGAAAACCATGCAAACCATCAAAGCTGCCGTCTGCCATACATTCGGGTCTCCTCTTTTAATCGAACAGGTTCAGTTGCGCGCGCCGCAAGCCGGTGAAGTGCAGGTCGATCTTGAGGCCGTGGCGATCTGCCATTCCGACATTTCCTATGCCGATGGTGCCTGGGGCGGGTCACTGCCTGCGGTTTACGGCCACGAGGCCGCCGGGTATATCAGCGCAGTTGGAGCAGGTGTTACCGGCCTGGCCCCGGGCGATCCGGTTGTGGTTACCCTGATCCGCGCCTGCGGCCAATGCCCCAGCTGCGGCTCCGGCAAACCCACGATCTGCGAAACCCCGTATGACGGCGATCAGGGCCCCCTGAAAACCGCCGATGGCGGCAAATTGCATCAGGCCATGGCCTGTGGCGCCTTCGCCGAAAAGGTTGTCGTAGATCAAAGCCAGGTCGTCAAAATTCCCGATGACATGGCGATGGATGCCGCCAGCCTGCTGGCCTGCGGAGTGATCACCGGGGTGGGCGCTGTGGTGAACGCCGCCAGCTTGCGCGCGGGTCAGGATGTGGTTGTGATCGGCGCGGGCGGCGTTGGCCTGAACGCCATTCAGGGCGCGCGCATCGCCGGGGCCCGCCGCATCGTCGCCGTGGACATGAGCGAGGACAAGCTTGCCGTCGCCCGTGATTTCGGCGCAACCGATGGTGTTCTGGCCTCGGACGGCAAGCCATGGCGCGCGGCCAAGGCCGCCATGGGCCGCGGCGCGGATGCCGTGCTTGTCACTGTTGGTGCTGCCCCCGCCTATGATCAGGCACCACGCTATCTGGCATCAGGCGGCAAGGTGATCATGGTCGGCATGCCCGCCACCGGCGCCACCTCAACCTACGAGCCCGCCAATTTCGCCGCTATCGGACAATCGATGGTTGGCAGCAAAATGGGCGATGCGGTGATCCGGCGCGATATCCCCTGGATGGTCGACCTCTATCAGCAGGGCCGCCTGAAACTGGACGAGCTGATTTCGGGGCGCTGGACACTGGACCAGATCAACGAGGCCATCGCCGATACCAAAACCGGCGCCGCACGGCGCAACGTGATCCTTTTCAATTAAGGGTGGCACAATCCGCGATTCCACCGCGGCAACCGGAGGATAGTCAAATGTCAGAACCAACAGTTTCCCTGCAAGACGCTGGCGCAGTACTTTGCCTGGACGACCTTCGCTTTCACGCTGTCTGGCTGCGCGACAACGCCCTTGATCCGGACACCCGCGATCCTCGTAATGGCCAGCGCCTGATCACACTTTCCGATATCCCCGAAGATGTGACCATCTCGGACGCCCACACCCAAGCGGGGCAACTGCATTGCACATTTCAGCCCGAAGATAAAACAGTCAGCTTTCCGCTGGCGTGGCTGCGTGCCCATGCGTATGACCATCCGCACAAAGACCGCCCCGGGCGTCTTCCGGACCAGGCTGAACAATGGGATGCCACGCTATCGTCGAATGTCCCCACCGGGCACCTGCCAACCCTGCAATCCGACCCAATCGAGCGCCGCGACTGGCTGGCCCATATCCGCCGCTACGGATTTGCCAAGGTCACCGGTCTGCAGCCGGAATCCGGCGCGCTTTTCGGCATTGTCGATCTCTTCGGTTATGTGCGCGAAACCAATTATGGCCGTCATTTCGAAGTCCGGACCGAGGTACACCCGACCAATCTGGCCTATACCGGCCTTGGGTTGCAGGCCCATACCGACAATCCCTACCGCGATCCGGTGCCGACCCTGCAGGTGCTGGCCTGCCTTGAAAACTCGGCCGCAGGGGGCGAAAACATGGTGGTCGACGGCTTTGCCGCCGCCCGGCGCCTGCAATCCGAAGACCCGCATGGATTTGATCTGCTAACCCGCCACTGTGCCCGCTTTGCCTACGAGGGCAGCGCAGGCGTCGCGCTGCGCTCGCGCCGCCCGATGATCGAGCTCAGCCCCGACGGGACCCTGCAAGCCATTCGCTTCAACGCGCGTTCCGCAGCACCTTTGACCGATGTGCCGTTTGATTACATGGCCGCCTACTATGGCGCCTACCGACGGCTGAGCCGGATCATCGATGATCCCAGCATGGAAGTGACCTTCAAGCTTGCCCCGGGTGAGGCGTTCATCGTTGACAACACCCGCGTCCTGCACGCGCGCAAGGGCTATTCCGGCGAAGGCCATCGCTGGCTTCAGGGTTGTTATGCTGACAAGGACGGGCTGCTTTCCACCCTCAATGCACTCGAGGCCGCCCTATGACCCAACCCACACCTGACACGATCGTCGACTTTATCGGTGACATCTTCACCCGCTGCGGGGATACCGAATATCTGGGGGAACCGGTGACGATGGCCCAACACATGTTGCAGGGCGCATGGCTGGCAGAACAGCAGGACCTGCCTGACGACGTGATCGTCGCCGCACTGCTCCACGATATCGGGCACTTCACCTCGGAGTTCGGCACCTTCACCATGAACGATACCGAAGACCGCTTTCACGAAGAGGCCGGGGCAAAGGTGCTAGAAGGTTTCTTTCCCTCAATCGTCACCGATTGCGTGCGCCACCACGTCGCCGCCAAACGCTACCTGTGTGCCACCCGACCCGAATATTTCAAACGCCTGTCCGAGGCCTCGGTGCACTCGCTCAACCTTCAGGGCGGACCGATGAGCCCTGAAGAAGTGACCGCGTTCGAACTTAACCCGAATTTGCCGAAGATCATCCAGGTTCGTTATCTCGACGAGGCGGGGAAAAACCCCGACATGCAAACCCCGGATTACTGGCATTTCGCCCCTGTCGTGCAACGGGTGGTCGATGCCCACCTCGCACAGGTCGAATAGCAAAGAACCTCGGGTCCCCTGCCGCTGGTTTCGCCGCAAACTCTGTCGAGAAACATTCACGCATCATCAGCGCGCTACATCCTTCCGACCCTGCAAATCCACATACAAAGCTTACAAGCCGCACAAAGCGCCAGCTGCGACAGAACCCGCCGGTTTCGGGCTTGCCTCCTGCTTCGCACCAAGGCACCGTACCTGAATAGCAACCGCCGGAGCTCCCATGCGCTTACAAGACCTCGACATCATCGTCACCGCCCCGCCTGCCCCCGGCTGGGGAGGGCGTTATTGGATACTGGTGAAAGTGACCACCGACACTGGTATCACCGGCTGGGGAGAATGTTACGCCAGCTCTGTCGGCCCCAAGGCGATGCGCGTCGTGATCGAGGATGTGTTTGAGCGGCACATGCAGGGCGAAAACCCTGAAAACATAGAACTTATGTTCCGTCGCGTCTATTCCAGCGGCTTCACCCAACGCCCTGACCTGACCGTCATGGGGGCCTTTTCAGGGCTCGAAATCGCCTGTTGGGACATCCTTGGCAAGGCCCGCGAACGGCCCGTCCATGCCCTTTTGGGCGGGAAGATGAATGACCATATCCGCGCCTATACTTACCTCTATCCGCTGCCGCATCACGACATCGCTGCCTTCTGGAACTCACCCGAGATGGCCGCAGAATCCGCCGCCGACTGCATTGGGCGGGGCTACACTGCGATAAAGTTCGACCCCGCCGGGCCCTACACCCTGCGCGGCGGCCACATGCCCGCCATGTCAGATATCAGCCAATCTGTCGCCTTCTGCAAAACCATCCGCGAAGCTGTTGGAGACAAAGCGGATTTGCTGTTTGGCACCCATGGTCAATTCACCACCGCCGGGGCGATCCGGCTGGGCAAAGCACTTGAGCCGTATTCGCCGCTGTGGTTCGAAGAACCCATTCCACCCGACAATATCACCGAAATGGCAAAGGTCGCCCGCGCCGTCACCATCCCTGTGGCGACCGGCGAGCGCCTGACCACCAAAGCTGAATTTGCTGCTGTGCTTCACGCCGGGGCCGCTGGCATTCTGCAACCCGCTCTGGGCCGTGCAGGTGGCATATGGGAGATGAAAAAACTTGCTGCCATCGCCGAAGTTCATAACGCCCAGATGGCCCCGCATCTTTATGCAGGGCCGGTAGAATGGGCTGCCAATATCCAGCTTGCAGCCTCAATCCCCAACATCCTGATGGCCGAGTCGATTGAAACCGGGTTTCACAACGATCTGATCAAGGGAACGATCCATGTCGAGGGGGGCTTTGTCACACCTTCCGACGCCCCGGGCCTTGGGATAGAAGTGGACGAGGACCTGGCCCGCGCCCATCCCTATACCGGTACCGGCCTGCATCTGGAAATGCAGGAGGCGCCTTGCGATTATGCCAACGGCAATGCATTTCAGGGGGGCGCACCAGGCAAAACGGACTGATCCGGTTAACGGGTTAATAGGACCGCGGCATGCCCAGTACATGCTCGGCAATATAACTCAGGACCATATTGGTGGAAATCGGCGCCACCTGATATAGCCGCGCCTCACGGAATTTTCGTTCCACATCATACTCTTCGGCAAAGCCAAAGCCGCCGTGGGTCTGTAAACAGGCCTCGGCTGCGGCCCAGCTGGCATCGGCGGACAAAAGCTTGGCCAGGTTTGCTTCTTCGCCAGGGTTGTGGCCGTCCTCGTACAACGCAACCGCGCGCGCGACCATCAATTCGGCGGCCCGCATCTGGCTATAGGCCCGGGCGATCGGAAACTGGACACCCTGATTTTGTCCGATGGGGCGCCCGAAAACCTCGCGCTCCCCGGCATAGTCGGCGGCCTTGCGGATAAACCATTTTGCGTCGCCAATACACTCGGCCGAGATCAGGATACGCTCGGCGTTCATCCCCGACAGGATATAACGAAACCCCTTGCCTTCTTCGCCTACAAGGCTGGAGACGGGGATTTCAAGATTATCGAAATAAACTTCGGTCGTGGCATGGTTCATCATCGTCCGGATGGGCCGGATTATCAGGGACTCTTTGGCGGCTTCACGCATATCGACCAGAAAGACCGACAAACCATCGGTGCGTTTTTGTACCTGGGCGCGCGGTGTTGTGCGCGCCAGTAACAGCATAAGGTCGGAATGTTCCGCCCGGCTGGTCCAGATTTTCTGGCCATTGACGATATACCTGTCGCCATCTCGCCGCGCCGTGGTACGCAGGGCGGTGGTATCGGTCCCGCTGGTCGGCTCGGTCACGCCAAATGCCTGCAGGCGCAGCGATCCATCGGCAATATGCGGCAGGTATTTTGCCTTCTGCTCGTCCGACCCGTGGCGCAGGACGGTGCCCATCGTATACATCTGCGCATGACAGGCCGCCGCATTCCCGCCCGCGCGATGGATCTCTTCCAGAATCGCCGCCCCGGCCGACAGCGTCAGACCAAGCCCCCCATAGTCTTCCGGAATCAGCGCGCCCAGATACCCCTCTTTGGTCAGGGCCTGAACGAATTCCGCGGGATAAGCCTGATCGCGATCACATTGCCGCCAATAAGACCCGGGAAATCCGGTGCACAGACGGGTGA
The DNA here is from genome assembly GCF_900172295.1 of Roseovarius litorisediminis. Lineage (GTDB taxonomy): Bacteria > Pseudomonadota > Alphaproteobacteria > Rhodobacterales > Rhodobacteraceae > Roseovarius > Roseovarius litorisediminis. The sequence continues at coordinate 311,907 of NZ_FWFL01000003.1, read as the reverse complement.
TACCTTCTCGGATTTCAGGATGATTTAGCGCGTAGGTCACTGTTTGGCCTTTCTCAGGGATCGCCCGGGAATTCCCGGCGCAGGATATCGTCGTGCTCGCCCAGTCCCGGCACCGCTGTTGGCGTGTCCGGTCCGGACCGGACAGGCAAAGCAGCCACTTCAATTTCGGTCCCGCCAATGACCGCGCTGGCATTGCACAGGAAAGGATGCTCTGACAGGTCCGCGACCGAATTCAGCGTGGCATTGGCGATCCCGGCGCGATCCAGGCGGTCCAGCACGGCGCCGCGCTCAAGCTTGCCAAAAACATCATTCACGATCGCATCCAGATCCGAGCGATTGATATAGCGCACCGGATTGTCGGCAAACCTTGGATCGCTTGTCAGTTCAGGCCTCTGCAGCACATCGTGACAGAAGGCGGCCCATTCCCGGTTGCTCTGCACCGACAACAGCACCTGCGCCCCGCCCTTGCACCAAAACGCCCCGTAAGGTGCTATGAAACTATGCTGCAACCCGGTACGCGGGGGCGCGCCGCCGCCATAGCGATGTGCCATCAGCGGCAAGTTCATCCAGTCGGCCATCACGTCAAACATCGCAATCGACAAATCAGCACCCTGCCCGCTGCGTCCGCGCTGAATAAGCGCGCGCAAAATGGCCGAAAAGGCGGTCAGACCTGTCGACAGATCGGTCAGCGACACGCCCACCCTGCTTGGTATTTCCTCGGTTCCTGTCACCGAACAAATCCCGCTTTCCGCCTGAACAAGGAAATCGTAAGCTTTCTTTTTTGCCGCAGCACCGGTTTCGCCATACCCGGTGATGGCGCAGGTGATCAGGCCGGGATTGTCCTTACGCAGGGCCTTACCACTCAGCCCCATCCGCGCCAGCGCTCCGGGGGCAAGATTGCTCAGCAGCACATCCGCGCGCCTCAGCATCGACCGCAACACCGCCATGTCGTCTGCATCTTTGAGGTTCAGACGGATCGATTCCTTGCCCCGGTTGAGCCAGGCAAATATCGCGCTTTGCCCACCTGCCCCCGCGTCATACCCGCGGGCGAAATCGCCCTCGGGCCGCTCAATCTTGATCACCCGCGCCCCGGCATCCGCCAGCAGCAGCCCCGCATAAGGGGCGGCTACCGCCTGTTCCAGCGATACAACCAAAAGACCATCCAGTTCCCGGTCAAGTTTCATTGGCAGACGGCCCGATTGTTAAGGTTCCCGGTTCACGGGGTCATGCCTGGCAAAGGGCCAGATCCTCGTCTGATAGATATTTTGCCAACGGTTTGGCCAACCCGCCAAGGTTAGGCGCATAGTTTTTCCATCGCGCAACCGAGCGGGTGTAGATCGGCTCGCGCACCTGCGCCAGGGACGCGGTGTTGACCTGCCGGGTTGAGGATTTGTAGTTCAGAACCTCGGGGTCCCAATCCAGCCCGACCCAGTCTAGGATGCTGCGCATCTGGGCTTCGGAATCGGTGGTGACATCTTCGTAGTTCACGACACGAACCCGATCCGGGATAACTTTCGTCCAATAATTTACCATCTTGTCAAACTCGGCATAGACCAGTGCCAGATTGTCGAAATCCGTGCTGAACGGCTGGTTCTGGCCAAAATGCTGCATATAGTTGGACAACAGGCAATCCAGCGGGTGCCGCCGCATGAACAGGATTTTGGCGCGCGGCATGGCAAGCGCGATCAGACCGGCATACAGATAGTTTGAGGGCATTTTGTCGGACACGTACTCCGATTTGATCCCCTCGGACCGCACCCCGTCCATGTAGTTTTCACCAAGACGGCTGAAATCATCCGCAGTGATGTCGCTGTCGGGTATTTCCTCTTGCAACGCCTGACGCATCCGGCGGGCCCGATGCATCGCGGCCGGCATCGCCCGCAATTCGCCGCCCGCCATTACCTTGGGGTGGCGCGAAAACATTTGGTCCATCAATGTCGTGCCCGACCGTGGCATGCCGGTGATGAAAATCGGCGCAATATCCGTGATCCCTTGCCCGCTGCAGCGCTGGACCAACTCGGGCGACGCGAAGGCACGCAGCCTTTCGGCCCTAGCGACATAAGCTTCTTTGTCGAAGGGATGAAGCGTTCTGCTGATCTCGTTACCCTTGCGGAAATGCTCAAACGCCAGCGGAAATTTCCCCAGGTCGTCATAGGCCTTGCCTGCCGCGAAATGCGCAGTCGACTGCGCCTCTTCCCCAAGGTTATCTAAACGTTCCAGATACTTTTCCAGAATTTTCAGTTCGGGCGAGTCTTCCTTGGTTTTGCGCAGATGAATCAGCCGGGACAGCGCCGGCAATCCCACCGGTGGGCGACCCGAAACCGCTAGCAGCGCCTCGGCAGCTTCGTCCATTTTTCCAGCCGACCCAAGGGCGTTACCCAGGTGGAGATAGGCTTCGGCGGCATTCGGATCCAACTCGATTGCGCGGCGCGCATGATGTTCGGCTGTGTCGTGGCGCTCGTTCCGGTACAGCGCCGCCGATAACTGAATATGGGCCCTGATACTCAGCGGATCAATCGACAGGGCTTTGTACAAAACCTCGACCGCCTTGGCGTGCTGATTGACCTGAGAATAGGCAATCCCAAGATTGGTATGGGCGTCCAGCAGACCGGTCTCCAGCTCGATTGCGCGCTCAAGGTGTTTCACCGCTTCGCCATATTTCTTTTGAAGCACCAATGCGCCACCCAGATTGGAATGTGCCACCCCAAAATTCGGGGCGGCCTCAACCGCAGTTCTGAAATGTTCGATGGCCTCTTCCAGACGATTGGACTGGGCCAGCAAAACTCCCAGATCAGCATGTTGCATCGGGTCTTCCGGGGCAGCCTTCAGGCCATCTCGGATCAGACGCTCGCCTTCTTCAATATTGCCTGACATCGCAAGGTTAAGACCCTTGTAATGCAACAGTCTTGGCATCTCGCCTTTTTCTTCAATCAGGCCCTCCAACAGCTGCAAGGCTTCGGGAAGCCTACCGGCATTCTGATGTCTTGCGATGCGCTCAAGAATCTCTTGTGTCATAACTTTTTCTTTTTCGGCGGCAGCGGCTTGGCTTTCAGTCATTTCATTCTCCGGAGCCCGGCGGAAACCGGGAAATTTCAAAAATGTAAGGCACGTGCGAACAACCCACCCGCGCTGGCCATTTGATCGCGGCGCAGTAAACGAAATTGCACTTGTCTGTGCAAGGGCATCCAGACGTACCGGTGACATACAAATTACTTCAAGGGAAAAGTAAGCATTGGAATAACGTTTTAGTTGTGCTTTCATGGCGCCATAAAGGTTTTTCATCGGTTTAGGTTTTCAAACGGTGCCAAGGCGCTAACGCATTTAAAGGATGATAGAATGAAAAGAAAAATTGCAGCAATTGTGCTCGGGGCGGCAACCGCTCTCAGTTCTCAAACGTCAACCGCAACCGCGCAGGACTATTGGCTCGGTCAGATCGTCATGGGTGGCTGGAATTTCTGCCCTCGGACGACCCTGCCCGCAAACGGTGCTTTGTTGCCCATTTCTTCTAATTCAGCGCTTTTCTCACTGCTCGGCTGCACCTATGGCGGTGATTGCAGAACAACGTTTGCCCTGCCGGACTTGCGGGGGCGTATCGCCATGAATAACGGCACAGGACCCGGGCTGCAGCCGGTGGCTCTTGGGCAACGCGGCGGCCGTGAAAACTTCACGCCCAATATCTCAACGCTGGCGTCGCACAGCCACGCGATTAGCAATACTGCAACGGCCGTTGCCAACGTTGGCAACGGCACTCCGGGGGAATATGCCGCTGACGAGCACCTTGCAGCAAACGCTCAGATCTATGCGCCCACCGGCTCTCCCAACAAGCCGCTAAATGCAAATACGGTGCAGGTAACCGTAGATTCCACGGCGTCCAATGCCGGCCAGAACCAGCCTGTCGATATCCGCAACCCCTACCTTGGCGTTCAGTACTGTGTTGTAACACAGGGAATTTTCCCGTCACGCAACTAAGGTGAGACCGCATAAATGCCCTGACATCGCCGATGTGTCAGGGCATTAACAAAACAACGAAAGGGCCAGATTATGGCAATATTTGATTTTCAGGGCGGCGACGTCACCGGTACAGGCGGCCAGTACAATGTGGTTAACGGAACCACACATACCAGCACTGTATTCACAGAGCAGGGAATTAGCTTTTCCTTCACCTCTGATACCATCGCCGAGGTGCCCGGAAACGGGGGAAATGCGTTTACTTTCCTGGGTTCCAGCGCGACGGACTTACAAGGGGTTGTGACTGTCTCGGTGGTTGATACGGACGCCAGCCAGTCCTTCCTCAAAAGCGTGTCCATCAGCCTTGCAAGCTATGGGTCGGGCTCTGGTGTTATTGTCCTCTCCAACACGGTGACGGGCGGAAAAACGACGTTTACGTTGCCCAGCACCACCTTCAGCAGCGGGATCGGCCCCTTTGTCGCCGCCGATGCCAATGCCGAGTACAACAAAATCACCTTTACGGCCAACAATGGATTTATGACAGTTGCAAGCGTCAGCGGGACGCCCAGTTGCTTTATGCCCGGCACGATGATCACAACGGAACACGGCGAAACTCCGGTGGAAGATTTGCAGGCTGGTGACTTGGTACGCACCGCCGATGGCCGCCTGACACCTGTCACCTGGCTGGGTCAACAAATGATCGACACACGCCTGACCCATCCGGCCAAAGTCAACCCGGTCTGCATCCGTGCGGGCACATTGGCCGAGAATGTTCCCTTGCGTGATCTGTATCTGTCCGGGGATCATGCAATTGCGATAAACGGCACGCTTTATAACGCCGGGGCGCTGGTCAACGGTACTACGATCTATCGCGTCCGGGACATGCCGCGGGATGGTTTCAGCTATTACCATGTCGAGACCGAGGCCCACGAGTTGCTGCTGGCCGAAGGCGTCGCCGCAGAGACCTTTATCGACTACGCCGGCCGAGACAGCTTTATCAATGCCCAAGACACCCGGAAAAACCAGATCGCCGAAATGTCGCTGCCCCGCGTATCGGCAGCGCGCCTTGTTCCCGAAGGGCTGCGTGACACCCTGCTGGCGCGCGCCGACGGGCTATCGCGCAAGGCCGCCTGACACCCGGCGTGGACACCAAAATAACTGGCATCGCAATATCTGCGGTGCCGGTCTTTTTTCAGGCGTTGGTTTCATTAAAAGCATGTTGCCGCCGCCGCCAGAACGGCGCATCGGGCCAACGCCTCTCGGCACTATAGAACACTGCCAGGTGTCGATTGTAGGCCTGTACGATCCGGTCCAGATCGTCGGCATAGCTCTCGAACCCGCTGGCTTGTCCCTGCAACACTGCATCACAGGCTGCGGCGCCGGAATATCCGGAATAAAGCGCGTGGAACAAGCCGCGCGACGCCAGCGGGTCAAAGCTTAGTGCGGCATCGCCAATCGCCAGCCAATCAGTTCCGGAAAAAGGGCGTAGCCGGGCCGAGTTTGCTGCAGTCGTGGTCACATCCTTGTCTGAAACAAACGCAGAGCTCTGCAACAATGGCCCAATCCCAGGCAAGGCGCGGGCCTGCGTGACCAAAGCCGCAGTTGAAAGGTTTTTTGTCGTCTCACCATCCGGATCGGCATGAAAGGCCACGACCCGCTGCCCGTTCAACGGAGCCGTGTACCACCAACCTTCACGTGTACTTTCTACAGTGGAAAACCCCGCATCGGGCGGCGCGGCCGGGGCATCAGTCCCGTGCAGCCAATGCGCGACTGTGCGGTCGGTATTTTGGCGCACGGCACCAAGCATTTTGGCCAGCGGTGCCGTACGGCCACCGGCATCAACCACCAATCGCGCTTGCAGGCCAAACCCGCGCTCTTCTGCCTTTAGCGTCAACCGCCAGCCCGAACCGCTTCGGGCCACCGATAGCAGCCGCACCGGAGCCATCATTTTGGCACCGCGTGCAACTGCTGCCGCACGCATGAACCGCTCAAATCCGGCCCGATCCAGATGCCAGCCCGGCCCGTCCGGATCACGGATGAAGTCAGTCCTCTGCTCCGCACCGCCCCAGAAGGACCGGTTGCCCAGATACGCCGGGAATCCCTGCGCCTCAAAGGCAGTCAGCAATCCCATATCCCGCAACAAACGGCGCGCAGCAGGAATCAGAGACTCGCCAATCCGCGCCAGCGGCTCGGCCAGCCGGTCCAGCAATACCACCCGGTAACGCGGTGCCAGAACACTGGCCAGCGCCGCGCCAGCCGGCCCGGCACCGACCACGGCAACGTCATAGTCAGCCACGGCTTCGCCCGGTAAACCGCTGGACTTTCTCTATCCGGCTCAGATCTGGTGCCCCCTCGTCGGTCAGATCTATGACAGGCTCGGACGGGGGCGCGGCCAGCCGTTCGGCCAACTGCTTTGCACCGTCTTCGGTTTCAACATTGGGAGCCTTCCAACCCGCCTGATGCTGGTCCGAAACCTGCATCATTGCCGGAAATGCCGGATCATCCGGCACCCCTTCGCGGGTTTCTACCACACCCATTTCCCCAAAATGATGGATCATGTGATTGATCTGATGGGTATAGGATTTCTGTAAGTTCAGCGGCTCCAGCCAATTGGCGCGATTGGCAAAGGCCTGAAGGCGCTCGGACATCGGCAGGCTGTCATTGGTGACCACGTCATAAGCTACCTGCCCCATGACCTCATTCGGCACACGGGCGGGCCAGAAGGTGGGCAGGTAGGGATCATAGGCCGGGGTATAGCCTGACCGGCAGGATGCCGTATCGGTCTGCCACGGCACCGCCATCCAGCGGGTAACCGACCCCGGGCTTTGCCCTCCATTCACCGGCCCATCCGGCAGCCCCCAGTCTGACGCGCCCAGTTGTGCGCCAAAAGACGGTTCAGGGTTGTCATGCTTGCGATGCTTCAGCCGGAAGGCCGATTGGTACATGCCCTTCTGCCGCATCGGCCATGTCATCTCGCAGCCGGGATGAAACGCATCGGCCAGACAAAACTCCATCGCCGCACGGGTCAGCATATCGGGCTGATCGGCCAGTGGCACATCTTCGATTGCGTGCGGGACTTTGGCCTTTGGGTCATAGTCAGCCTCAAAATTACCCATCACCCATTGATCCATGGCCCAAAGCTGCAGATCGCTCAGTGTGGCGTTCTGGCGCGGGGTATCTGCGGGCGGGATGTTCATCGCATCTCCATACAGCCACGGCCAGGGTACGGGTGATTTTCCATCCACGTCGAAATGCCGGAAGTTATTCGCCAGAACGCGCCGCGTCTCGATGCGCGCCGGGCTTGGATCAGCAAGGCTTGCCATCATGTCCGCCTTTGAAAAATCAAACGGCGCGTTATGGCCAAAACCTGCGGAAAAGCCCTGATTGACCCATTGCAACCCGCTCATCCGCTCGAATATCGGGCGGATGTCGTTCTGGAATGACGGGCGCTCGGGCCGGGTCAGCATCCCGGCTGAAACCGCCACATCGCGCATCAGGTCCCACATTGTGCGCACTGATTTCAACAGGGGTGCATAGTTTGGCGGCGCGCAGACAACCCATGCCGGATCGACCCGCAGCGCCTGCCCCTCATAGCTGACATGCGCCGTTACCGGCCCATCACTGGTGTCGTCATGCCAACCTTCGTTGTTGGCAAAGGTCACTGCCGGGCTGCCATCGGCCGAGGCCGAAACGCCATGCCCACCCAGCACGATCAGACGCCCGGCCTCATCTGTGCGCAGTTCTCCCAGATACACTTTGCTGCCCATAAACTTGCCGTCTGCAAAGGCGTATTTCTTGCCACTCTTCAAGACCCCGGAAATTTCCTTTGGTTCGGGTGTTATCTTCAGTGCCGCACGATCCGAAACACTGGCGTTGCGCCGCAGGCTGGCAGGGGCGTCGGCAAACTCGGGGATATCCATGGCCAGCTGAAACTGGTACCAGGCCGATTTCTGGTTCTCCAATCGCACATGCCAGCGGATATCGGCATTGTCGAGCGTGAGTTCTTTCACCGGCTGGCCAAGTGCGTTCAGCCCATAGACCCGAAACCGCGCCGCTTCGCGTTTCAGGCGACCTTTGCCATCACGGTAAAATCCCGGTTCCTGCGGTGCCGGGTCTGTTACCTCGGGGCCGATGTAGAACCCCTCTGCGCTGTTGCCGACACGGCATACTCCGATTGGCGGATAGATTGCGGCAGAGACAATGCAATCGTCTTTTGGCGTGCTCACCGCATGGGCGCGCGGCGTGGTCGGCTCGTCCAGGCCTACGCCGTTGGCACGCCGCCTCTGATCAGCACTGCCCTGATAGACAACCCGTCGCGCGTCGGCGATGCTGCCCTGCGGCTTCTGCTCCTCTGGCGTGCGCCAGATGTTGAATGACAGATGCTCGCCATACTCGCCCTGACCGCGTGCGCAGATGTCCTGTTGTGGCAAGCGAAGATGCGCCACTGTCTGCCACTCGCCTTTCCAGCGTTCTGTGGCCTTATCCAGCGGTTCATTTCCCTCGCGAAACTGAAGTTGAAAAGCAAATTTCGCCTCCCCTTGCCGCAGGCGCCGTGCCAGATCATCCGCTAGATAATTGTTGCCCTCAGACGGCTCTCCCGCCGCTACGGCAACAGGCTCAAGCCGGTATTTCACGTATCTCTCTTTGCCAAAGCCAAAGGGCAGGATTGCCCAATAGTTGGCAGTCAGGCAACTGGCCTCGGATTTTTGCATCTCGTTCAGGATGCGTGCTGTTTTCTTGTGGCGACGCAGATAAGCAGGATAATCACGGTCTACCACGCCCGCAGTGGTGAACTCGCAAAATTCCTGTGCATTGTCGACGAAAAACACATCGTGATTCTGCAGGATGAAATCGGCGGTATCCTCGGCACCCATCAACGTTCCGCCCTGCACCCCGAACAGCTTGATCCCGATGCCCATGGTTGTGTGCAAATCGGGTGAATCTGGCTGCGTATCCGATGAAAACCTGACCCAGCAGGGCATTGTCCCCTGCCCAAACACGCCCACTTTCATGTCCTCTGGCAGATCCTCCAGCGGCTCGAACATGCCGCAGGCCACACCGTGCTGTTTAAGGAAAACCGTGCGCAGTGCCGGGTTCTGTCCACGTCTGATCCTTTCGCCCTGAATAAGCGTGACGAACATCTCTTCCAGCCGCTCGGTTGGATGGTTCGCGCAATCCCAGCAGGCGATGTCATTGGCTGTTTTGTCGTTGGACGCCTTGTCTTTCTTGGTCATCGGAAGCTCCGTTTCTAAAAAGGAATACGAAAAATTCAATCGAAAAAATAACCCTTAAGGAGAAACTCTAAACCAGAGCTCGCGCAAAAACCATCGCCAAGTTTTTGATTCCGGCACGTCGGCAATTTCAAGAACCGCTGCCAGACTCAAGTAGACAATCGGGCAATTGGGCGTCATAATTAAAAACTACTGATTTAGAGTTAGGCAAATTAAGGAAATCTAAATTTGGCGATTAAAATCGAAATGCTCAGATGCTTCCGGGCGGTCGCCGAACACGGCAGTCTTGCGGATGCGGCGGCAACGCTGGGGCGGACACCTTCTGCCGTGTCGATGATGCTGCGCCAGTTCGAAGATCACGTCGGGGCGCCTCTGTTTGAAACCGCCCGCAAATCGCGCCTCACCCCACTGGGTGAACTTGTCCAGATTGAAGCCAACCGCGAACTGGCCCATTTTGAGCGTACGGTATCTGCGATTGAAGGCTTGTCTCAGGCCAGGCTGGGCCATGTCCGCATCGCCGTCACGCCTTCGGTTGCGCAAACCGTGATGCCCCCCATCCTGCGGCAATATATGGAAAAGCACCCTGGTGTACGAATCGACATGATGGATACCAATTCGGCCACCGTTCACCGTGAACTGATGGCCGAACGCGCCGATATAGGACTGGCCAGCCTGGGGCATATGCCCGGATTTGACCGCCAACCGCTGTTCACCGATGCCTTTGGCGTGGTCTGTCCCGTCGATCACCCTTTGGCGCGCGACTGGTCTCGACTGACCTGGGCCGATCTGGACGGTATCAATTTCATTGCCAATGGTCTGTGTGATTTTATCAGGGACGAAAACTTTGCGCCCATACTCAAGGCCTCGCACCTCATGGTTCACAACACCGCGTCGATCCTTAGCCTTGTACGCGCCGGTGTTGGCGTGACCATTTTGCCCGAGCTCGCTGTTCTGCCGGAATTCACCGACCTTGCCTTTCTGCCCCTGGTTGACAGCACGGCGCGGCGCGAGGTGTGGATGGTGACCCAACCCGGCCATATGTTGACCCCTGCGGCCCGCGCTCTGGCCAATGCCATTCGCGCCACCAATATTTCAGCAGGGCAAAAGAAACTTCAGTCAAACTGAAGTTATTTCAACAATTTTGCGTTTGCCTGAATCTTCATTATGTGTCCTCTTATGGGGCACCTTCCGCGCGCAAAAAAAGGATATCTCGCCATGGCCGATACACAGCTTAACTTCATCGCAGGCGAATGGGTCGCCGGTACCAGCGAGATCGAAAACCGCAACCCTTCGGATTTGTCCGAGCTTGTCGGAATGTACGCACAGGCCAGTGCCGACCAGCTGGAACAGGCACTTGACGCCGCCGCTGTCGCCCAACGAAAATGGGCCGCCTACGGGATGGAGCGCAAGCAAGCGGTCCTGATGGCGATCGGCAACGAAATGATGGCCCGCGCCGAAGAACTGGGCACACTCCTGTCGCGCGAAGAAGGCAAACCTCTGGCCGAAGGCAAGGGCGAAGTTTTCCGCGCTGGCCAGTTCTTTACCTATTATGCTGCCGAATGCCTGCGTCAGCTGGGCGAAAACGCCGACTCTGTCCGTCCGGGCATCGAGGTGGACGTACGTCGCGAGCCTATCGGCACCGTGGCCGTGATCAGCCCGTGGAACTTTCCCACCGCCACCGCCAGCTGGAAGATCGCACCGGCGCTTTGCTATGGCAACGCGGTGATCTGGAAGCCCGCTAACGTCACACCGGCCTCGGCCGTAGCGCTGGCCGAAATCATCAGCCGTCAGGATATGCCCAAAGGCCTGTTCAATCTGGTCATGGGCGCAGGTCGCGACGTAGGTCAGCGCCTGGTCGAAAGCCCCAAGATCAACGCCATCTCCTTCACCGGTTCAGTGCCTGTGGGCAAAGGCATTGCCACCGCCGCCATTCAGAACCTGACCAAGGTGCAGATGGAAATGGGCAGCAAAAACGCCCTTGCCGTGATGGATGACGCCGATCTTGATCTGGCGGTCACTCTGGCGCTTGGGGGGGCCTTTGGTGGGTCGGGGCAGAAATGCACCGCCTCCTCGCGCCTGATCGTACATGACAAAATCCACGATGCCTTTGTCGAAAAACTGATCACTGGCGCGAAAGCCATGAAAGTGGGCCATGCGCTGGCCGAGGGTACGCAAATCGGCCCCGTGGTCAGCGAACAGCAGCTGAATGAAAACCTGCGCTATGCCGATCTGGGCAAATCCGAAGGGGCGGAACTGGCCTGCGGCGGCGAACGGGTCAGCCGTGAAACGGAAGGGTACTATATGACCCCCGGCGTGTTCCTGAACACCACCAACGATATGCGCATCAACCGGGAAGAAATGTTTGCGCCCTTGGCCGCTGTCATCAGGGTGGGCAGCTATGACGAGGCTTTGGCAACAGTGAACGACACCAATTTCGGCCTCACCTCGGGCATCGTCACACAGTCGCTGGCCCGTGCAACCCATTTCCGCCGCAACGCGCGCACCGGGGTTGTCACCGTCAACCTGCCCACAGCTGGCACCGATTACCACGTGCCCTTCGGTGGCCGCGGCGACAGTTCTTATGGCCCGCGCGAACAGGGCAAGGCAGCAGCCGAGTTCTACACCACCGTGAAAACCGCCTATATCTCGGCCGGAACCCCCTCATGACCTACCGCATCGATAACCTGCAATATGCCAACTGGTCCGAGAAAATCTTTCGCCAGATGCGCGAGGGCGGCGTCGATGCGGTGCACGTCACCATCTCGTACCACGAGAATTTCCGTGAAACCGTTCTGAACTTTGAGCAGTGGAACCGCTGGTTCGAACAATTTCCCGACCTGATCTTTCATGGGCAATGGGGCAGCGATGTGCGCAAGGCACGCGAAACGGGCCGCACTGCGATTTTCTTTGGCTTCCAGAACCCCTCACCGATCGAGGATGACATCGACCTTGTGGAAATCCTGCACAAACTGGGCGCGCGGTTCATGCAGCTGACCTATAACAACCAATCGCTGCTGGCGACGGGCTGCTACGAAGCCGATGACTCCGGCATCACCCGCATGGGCAAGCAGGTCATCAAGGAGATGAACCGCGTCGGGCTGGTGATCGACATGAGCCATTCTGCAGATCGTTCCACGATTGAGGCGGCTGAGATATCCGAGCGTCCAATCACCATCACCCACGCCAATCTGCATTCCTGGCAACCCGCCCTGCGCAACAAACGCGATGATGTGGTGCGCGCTGTCACAGAAAACGGTGGTATGATGGGCTTTTCGATGTATCCCCACCACCTGAAAGACAAATCCAATTGCACCGTCGAAAGTTTCTGCGAAATGATCGCACGCGCTGCCGAAACCTTTGGCGCCGAACATTTCGGCCTTGGTTCTGATCTGTGTCAGGACCAACCCGATAGTATCGTCGAATGGATGCGTGTCGGCCGCTGGTCCAAAGAAATCGACTATGGTGAAGGTTCGGCTGCCGCCCCCGGTTTCCCGCCACAGCCCGACTGGTTCAAGGACAACCGCGATTTCGGCAATATCGAAAACGGCCTGCGCAAAATCGGCTTCTCCGAGAGCGAAACCGCCGGCATCATGGGCAACAACTGGCTTCGTTTCTACGACGAAAATTTTGGGCCGCAACAGATCTGATCAACATCGGAAACAGCACTATATCATGGGCAAGACCGGAGGATGACAATGCAAGAAACTCAACCCGCTGGCGCCATCGCCCCCCGCGACCCCAACGTTGTGATGCAACTTAGCCGGATGGGCTCGTTTCACCAAAGCCGCTTGTCATTCATGCGCATTCTGCTGCGTCGACTTAAACGCGAAAACTGGCGGTTCGAACGCCACGCCTTCCAAATTGACGCCAATGGCGTTGGCCATGCCGTCTATACGGCCCACGGGCCCGACCACAGCTACTCGCTGGTGGCCTTTGCGCATGATCTGCCGCCTGAAATGCGCTCGGACCGGGTGATTGCCACGGCCTGGGATGCTACATTTACTCTATTTGACGGCATTCCTACCGACGATGACATTACCCGCCTTGGTGCCAACATCCCCAAACAAGAGGCCGGTCGCGTCACTGATCGCGAACTTTCAGTATCGCGCGCCAACCGCTCGGTGCGCCTTTTTGAACATGTCGTATCGCGTCTGGCCGCAGGCGAGCAACCGGAACTGGCCACAGTCAATCAGGTGGGATACCTCATGCGTACCACCGCCGTTTATGGCTCGGGCAAGCTGGGGGCGGCAGATCGCGAATACACCGCAGATCGCCCCGAATTCAAAGCGCCTTTCCAGATCGAGATGCTGTCGGTCTACCTGACACGCGCCTTCGTATTGGACCTGGTCGAGTATCTGGCCCAAGCCCGCGCACCCGATACGGCGGTCAAGATCGACCCCGATCTGCGTCGCCGTTTTGGTATCGGCAATTCCACCGGTCTGGGCATGGCCCCGTATCTGCTGAACCACCCGGCCCTGATCAGCAACTGGATCTCAGCGCGCGAAAACGCGTTGGCGCGGGTCCGGTCTTTGCCCACGGCAAGTGCGGATGCTGTGCTGGCCTTCCGGCAAATTGCGGCACGCGCGCAGCTGCACGCCCGCGCCTGGCATTCCGAACACCCGCTGCAAATCAAGAAAATCGCGCAACTTCAGTCAGATATGAGCCGTCTTGAAGGTCATATTAACGGGGCTGATCTACAAACAGATTACCCCTGGAATCGCCTGTGGCTTTGGGCTGAAGGCGCGCTTTCGCTGGAAGGGCAGGAACAGTTGGTCTCACTGCTGATGGAACCTTATGGCGCTATGGTGGACGATCTGGCCGATACCATGGCGGCCGATGAAACGACGGTCTACCGCATCGACGGGTCCATGTCCGTCGCCACACTCAAGGAATTGACTGAAGATATCTATGGTTGGGCCCTGAACATCGACTGGACAAGCCGCTCCGCTCAGGCCCGCGTCTGGTACGTTTCCGAGGAAAAGCTTGAACCACGCCTTGGCGAGCGTTTTGAAGAGCCGATCGAACCCTACGAACAACCGCTTTGCCCGGGGCGCGATGCGGCACGTATGTATGCCGATCTGAAAGGTTTTGCCGACGGCCCGGTTGCCGCTTTCCTTCTGAAACACCCCGAGCACCGCCATGTGGTGCGCCGCGCCCAGATCGCCGCGCGGTATCCCTACGCCGAGATCCGGGATAACACCATCGACGCCACGATGCTGCCCATCGACCTTTTGCGCGCCAAGCTGGCCTTTTTCGGCGCCTGCCATTTCGATCCCCGCTCAGACCGCTGGGTGCGTATCAACATGTTCCAACACGCCCCGTTCCCACACGAGATTGCCACTGGCAACGCAGACGACTGGACCTACCCCTATCTTGAAAGCGCCACGTTATGAACTGGTCCCTGAACGAAATCGAATCCCTTGCCAAAAAAGCCGCGCGCGGATCGGGCCTTTGCTGGGGGCTTGCCGAAGAAGCTGGCAAAGCCACCCGCTGGCTTTGTGCGATGGGCTATCCCGGGGCGGACATGCTGGCCGGCCTGCTTGAGCAGAATGACGGCATCGCCTATGAACTCCTGCGCCCACAGGACACAAGCGCCGCAAACTGGACAACTGCGGGTAGCAGCCTTTGCCCCCTGATCACCGGCGCGGCGCTCTGCGATCTTGCGGCTGACCTTGCGTCGGGACGCGAGATAACGCTTGGGCATACCTCCTGTCCCTTGTTGCTTTATCCTTATGTCGCTGCTGCCGCCGATATGACCGGGGCTGCACTCTCCCTCAGTTGGCCCGGCGCTGTGCTGACACGCTGCCAGGGGCTTTCCTTTGTGGACGCCGACACAGATGCAGACCTGCTCATTCCCGCTGCCGAATCTGTTTCAGTAGCCGTCTCTGCTGAACAACGGGGCGCCTCCCTTCGCCGGGTCTACCGTGGCAATGTCGGCGCCCAATCCGCTGATAAATTAGGATTTTTTGCAAATCGAACCTATGCGCCCGACACCCCTGAAAGCCGCCTTGCCGGGGCGGGCGCCGGACTTAGCGACAACGATTAACCCATGATCCCGCGATTGTGACACCATCCGGCACCAAAACGTGTTAGGATAGGCCGTCACAAGGCCGGGACGCATCTGCATGTCCAAACGCCTTTCTCCGTCGTGCACGGGCCTGATCTGCCGTCCTGGCTGCAAATCAGGAGGTTTGAAATGGTCAAGACTATCGGAAACCCGCTTAGCTGGGCCGCCGACGCGGCATTTGGCACCGGGCGCACGGTCGGCGCCGTGGCCGGTTCGCTTGGCAGCGAACTGACAGCACCACCGGCCACAAACAAAATCACCACGACCGATATCCGCAACGCCCTGCGAAAGGGGGTGAATGATTTCACCACGTTCCGCAGCGACGTCATGTTTCTGGTCGCGATCTACCCGATCATCGGCATTTGCCTTGCGGTCATGGCTTTTGACATGGCCCGACTGCCGTTGCTGTTCCCACTGGCTGCCGGGTTTGCCCTGTTGGGCCCGATTGCGGCGGTCGGCCTGTATGAAATGAGCCGACAGCGTGAGGCCGGATTACAGGTTGGGTGGGGTGCGGCCTTATCGGCACTGCGAGCTCATATCATCGGGCCGGTTACGGTCCTGGGCCTGGTCCTGCTGGGTATCTTCATCGCCTGGATGTTTGCCGCCAGCCTGATCTACAACATGACTTTAGGCCCACAACCACCTGTTTCAGTGGGTAAATTTATATTTGATGTCGCGACCACCAGCGCTGGCTGGATGATGGTGATCCTCGGCATGGGAGTGGGCTTTGTCTTTGCCTGTCTGGTTCTGGTCATCAGTATGGTCTCGTTTCCCATGCTGATCGAACGGCGCGCTGGCCTGCCTGTAGCGGTTATGACATCGGTTCAGGTCGCACGTGATAACCCGCGCACCACGGCCATCTGGGGTCTGATCGTGGCCCTGGCAATGGCGCTGGGTTCAATCCCGCTTTTCCTGGGGCTGATCGTTGTTTTACCTGTGCTGGGACATGCCACCTGGCATCTTTATCGCGCCGCAGTGCCCCCGCCGGAATAAAACCGCGCCCTAAAAACGGCGCAATGCTGCCAAGGCGCTGCCAAGTTGCCCGCCTATGTCCGTCCACAATCACGTGGAGGCGCAGGCATGGCAATGCAGTTGGAAACACACCCCAGGCCGGATTCATCTGGCTGGACGCTACGGGACAACCCGCTGGTTCAAGCCTATTCGCGCAACAAGGTTCTGTTTGGTCTCATTGCCGTGCATCTGCTGGCCGGTGTTGGCATCAGCATTGCCCTGTCCATTCCATTCAAATCCACGGCTGTACCAAACCTTCTGCGTTTGCTGACAACCTTTGTGCCGCTTTTCCTGGCTGGTCTTGTTTGCTGGCGTTTCATCTACATGGCGCGGCATGTTCGCCCTGCCAAACCAATCCATTGGCTTTTGGGGGACATCCGCAACACCTTACTTGAACCCGGACGCATGTCAGGCGGGGTTATCTCGTTTCTCGGTATCATTCTGTTTGCCAGCACCTTTGCTTTCATCAAAGATACGATTCCCCTGATAAACCCGTTTTCTTGGGATCCCTTCTTTGCCCGGATAGACCGTGTGCTGCACGGCGGTTATGACCCATATGTACTTGTGCAGCCGCTATTTGGGACGGCAGCCGCCACCAGCCTGATAAACGGTGTCTATAACATCTGGTTTTTCGCGCTGTATTACTGCGTGTTCATAACCTGCTTCGATACCTCTAACCTGCAGCGCCGAAACGCTTTTCTGCTGTCCTTTGTCCTGGTCTGGGCGATTGGCGGCAACCTTCTGGCGATCCTCTTTGCCTCGGGCGGACCCGTCTATTACGAGGCTTTCGGCTATGGTGACCAGTTTGCACCGCTGATGGCAAATCTTCACGAAATGTCGTCGATCAATCCGCTTTCGGCATTGGACCTGCAGAAAATGCTGCTTGACGGATACCTCAGCGACGGTGAACTCAGCGGCATTTCCGCCATGCCAAGCATGCATGTAACAAGTTCCTGGCTGATGGCATTCCTGGGATTTCGCTACAACCGTTTATTTGGTTGGTCGATGGTGGGCTTTGCAATCCTGGTCCAGCTTGGGTCGGTGCATCTGGCCTGGCACTACGCCGTGGACGGTTACTTCGGCTTTTTCATTGCCTTGGCATGCTGGTGGGCCGGCAACAAGCTGGCCCTGTTGCAGGATTGAACCGGGTTGGAAAACCCCGCTTTATGACATCTCGGCCAGTCGCGCGACGTAACGCGCCAGGGTATCAATCTCCAGATTGATCTTGTCGCCAATCGCCACATCCCCCCAGGTTGTGACCTCTTTGGTGTGGGGAATAAAGTTGATGCCGAAATCACAGCCCTCAACCTCGTTCACCGTCAGCGATGTGCCATTCAGCGCGACCGACCCCTTGGGGGCAATGAACTTTGCCAGCTCTGTCGGCGCCCGCAGGGTGACGCGGGTGCTGTCGCCTTCATCTGCAATGGCCACAACCTCGGCCAGACCATCCACATGACCCGACACGATATGCCCACCCAGTTCATCGCCGACTTTCAGCGCGCGCTCCAGGTTCACGCGCCGCCCCCCAACCCAGAGGCCCAGGTTGGTTTTTGATACGGTTTCCGCTGATACATCCACGTCAAACCAGTCGGTTCCGGTCGCGACCACCGTCAGGCAGACGCCGTCGCAGGCGATCGAGGCCCCGATATCGATCCCGCGGGTATCGTACCCCGTGGCAACACGCGCGCGCATATCACCGCGCTGTTCAATCTGGCGAACCCGACCGATATCCGTGACAATTCCCGTAAACATGAATGGCCTCCGCTTGGCTGTCTTCCTGACCTAGCCGTGCCGCGCCAAACTGACAAGACAGGGCGCGACTTGGGGCTTACTTTCGCACCATTTCCCCGCTAAACAGAGCGAAATCCGTAAAGGTTCCGCAACTTCATGAGCGATTTGACCGGAAAAGGCCGAAACTTTCTATTTCTGCAAGGGCCACACGGCCCGTTTTTCGGCCAACTTGGGCAGGCTCTGTTGAAGGCAGGCGCACAGGTCTGGCGTGTCGGCTTCAACGCCGGGGATCAGGCTTTTTGGCCCGACAAAAGCAGTTATATTCCCTATCTGGAACGGGCGCAGGACTGGCCCGACAGATTTACCGCCTTGGTAGACCAGAAAACCATCACCGATCTAGTGATCTATGGAGATATACGCCCAATCCACGCCCAGGCCGTCAGCCTTGCGCATGCGTTTGGCCTCAGGGTCCATGTGTTTGAAGAAGGCTACATGCGCCCCTACTGGGTGACCTACGAGCGTGATGGCAGCAACGGAAACTCGCGTCTGATGGACATGAGCGTGGACGATATGCGCGCTGCTCTCGAACATTCTGAAACGGACGCCCCCCTGCCGCCCGCCAGTTGGGGAGATATGCGCCAGCATATCTTCTACGGCGCCTTGTACCACGGGTTTGTCCTGCTGAAGAACCGACGGTACGGAAATATCCGGCCACACCGGTCGCTTTCTGTCGGCCAGGAATTCAAGTTGTATCTGCGCAGATTTTTGTTGATGCCCCTGCACGCAATTGAACGCCGGATCGCAACCGCCCGTATCAAACACGGCGCCTTTCCGTATCATCTTGTGCTATTGCAGCTGGAACATGATGCCTCGTTTCAGGCGCACTCTCCGTTTACCCGAATAGCCGAATTTCTCGAAGACGTGATCCAGGGGTTTTCAAATGGTGCCCCCCCCCATCACCACCTGGTTTTCAAGGCCCATCCGCTTGAAGATGGCCGCGCACCAATCCAGCGCGACCTGCGGCGGCTTGCTCACGCCTATGGCCTTGAAAAGCGGGTGCATTTTGTGCGTGGCGGCAAACTTGCCCGGCTGCTGGACGAGGCAAGCAGCGCAGTGACCGTGAATTCCACCGCTGCACAGCAAGTTCTCTGGCGCTGTATCCCCCTCAAAACATTCGGGGCTGCAGTCTATGCCAAACCCGAATTCGTCAGCAGTAAACCGCTGCGCGATTTCTTTGCAGATGCCGACCGTCCCGATCGTAAATCTTATACCGATTATCGCCGCTATTTGCTGGAAACCAGCCAGATTGCAGGTGGCTATTATTCGTCTCGCGGGCGGCGCCAGTTGCTGCGCCAGGTCGTTGATATGATGCTTGCCAACGACGACCCCTATGATGCGCTGAAATCAGGTACCGCGGCCCCAAGGCAACAGTTGCATGTTGTGACGTAACTTTCAGTTGTAGTAACTCTGGATTTTCCAGTGACTTCGCTTTAGGTTCGCTGAAAAGAGTGGCCTTTATAATAGGTCGAGGAGACCGGGCAGTGAAATCTCGATTAAACCCATGGGCGAAATCTGTCGCCCTGCTTGCAGTCGTAAGTATCGTAGCTTCCTGCGGTACGTTGCCCCGTACCGGCCCCAACAAGCGGGAAATCTATTCAGGATCTGTGCAGCAGTCCGGCGATTCCTTTGTTGTGGAAGTCAATGACAGGGTGACTCAGGCAACCGCAGTACAACCTGCTCTGAGCTTTTCCGAGGGCTTGAAGAACGCAAATGTTCTTGGCTCTGACACCATCCAGCCCGGCGATACCCTGGGCCTGACAATCTGGGAAAACGTGGATGACGGGCTGCTGGCCGGTGAGGCGCAGAATCAGACCGTCCTGAACGAAGTGCAGGTCGACGGCTCGGGCTTTATCTTTGTGCCATATGCGGGCCGCATCCGCGCGGCAGGCAACTCTCCCGAGGCGATCCGCCGAATCATCACCACAAAACTTGAAGAACAAACGCCCGACCCACAGGTTCAGGTGCGCCGCCTTGCCGGCGACGGATCGACTGTTTCGCTGATTGGGTCGGTCAACGGCCAGGGCGTCTACCCGATTGAACGCCCGACCCGGACGCTCTCGACAATGATGGCCGCTGCCGGCGGTATCTCGATTGAACCCGAGGTTGCCCAGATCACTTTGATCCGCGGCCAGCAAAGCAGCAAAATCTGGTTTCAGGATCTTTACAAACACCCAGAATTTGACATCGCGCTGCGCGGTGGCGACCGTATCCTGGTTGAACAGGACACCCGCGCCTTCACTGCTCTTGGGGCCACAGGTGCGCAGGCGCGTGTGCAATTCAAAACCCAGACGCTCAGCGCGCTTGAGGCTCTGGCCCAGGTTGGTGGCCTGACCACAAACTTCGCCGATCCGACCGGCGTTTTTGTCATGCGCAACGAACCCGCGTCGATTTCCAATCAGGTGTTGGGGCGCAACGATCTTGAGGGCGCGCAACGCATGGTTTACGTGCTTGACCTGACCGAACCCAACGGCATGTTCATGGCGCGCGATTTTGTCATTCGTGACGAAGATACAATCTATGTGACCGAAGCCCCGTTCGCCCAATGGAGCAAGGTTATCTCGGCTCTGACCGGCACGCTTGGCGCGGTTGGTTCAGTCTCGACAGCGGGCAATACACTGGACGGCATTTGATCCATCCAGGTGACGCGTGTGACCCCGCCGGAGACATTGATCCCCGGCGGATTTTCTATTTCAACGCGGGCTTTCTGTACCAGCAACGGCTCCGCCGGATCCTTGAACTTGCAGGCTACAAACTACAACTCGGCACCCCTAAGGCCAAGGACCTTATCGCCGTCTGGGGTCACAGCCCTTATGCCAAACGCGGCGAAGCGATGGCCGAACGCACGGGCGCGGGTCTTATCCGCATCGAGGACGCTTTTCTGCGCTCGCTCTTTCCCGGTCGCGATTGCGAACCGCCCCTTGGTCTAGTCATTGATCATGGCGGCGTGCATTTCGATGCCAGCACCCCGTCGGATCTGGAAACGCTGCTGGCCACACATCCACTGGATGACACCGCCCTGATGGACCGCGCCCGTGGTGCCATTGCCCGCCTGACTGAGGCGCATCTGACCAAATACAGCGCCTGTGACCCCACCCTGCCCTGCCCCGATCCGGGGTATGTGCTGGTGATCGACCAGACAAAAGGCGACGCCAGCGTCACCCATGGCGGCGCCGACACCAACACGTTTCGCGAAATGCTGTACTACGCCGCCGAGGATAACCCCGGCGCGCGTATCGTGATCAAAACCCACCCCGAAACCGCCCAGGGCCACCGCACCGGCTATTTTGGGCCCGGGGATGCCAGCGACCGCGTCACGCTTTTATCTGATCCTGTAAGCCCCTGGTCCCTGCTGGAAGGGGCCGTTGCGGTTTACTCGGTCTCATCGCATCTGGGGTTCGAGGCGATCTTTGCCGGTCACCGCCCCCAAATCTTCGGGCGACCCTTCTATGCCGGGTGGGGCCTGACTGATGACCGACACCCGCTGGGACTGACACGCCGGGGCCGCCCCCTCAGCCGGGCACAGCTTTTTGCCGCCGCGATGATCCTCTACCCCAAATGGTATGATCCGCACCGCGACTGCCTTTGCCAGATTGAAGATGTGATTTCCCTGCTCGAGGCCCGCGCACGCTGCTGGCGTGAAGATCACGGGGGCTGGGCGGCTTACGGCATGCGCCTATGGAAACGCAAGCCTCTGCAACGGTTTTTCGGTCAACACACAAGCGTCACGTTCCGCAAGGGGACCCGGCCTGACCCATCACGCCGCGCCATGGTCTGGGCTTCAAAGGCGGATCAGGCCCCGGAAGGCGCCGTACAGGTCGAAGACGGGTTTCTGCGTTCGCGTGGTCTGGGGGCCCAACTGGTGCCGCCGCTGTCGCTCGTCTGTGACGACCTGGGCATTTATTATGACCCCAACCGCCCCAGTCGGCTGGAGGATTGGATCGCCAGACGCGCCAACCTGCGCCCCGATCAGCAACACCGCACCGAAGCGCTGATCAAACGGCTGATTGATCGGCGGCTCAGCAAATATAACCTTGGTGGCCCCTTGCCCGACCTGCCCACCGGACACTGCATCCTTGTTCCCGGCCAGGTCGAGGATGACGCCTCAATCCGGCTTGGGGCGGGGGCGGTCTCGACCAATCTGGCGCTGCTGCAAAAGGTGCGCGCCGCCAACCCCGATGCCGTGATCCTCTACAAACCCCACCCGGATGTTGAAGCCGGTCTGCGCACCGGTACCCTGGCGACCGACGACCTGAACGGGCTGGCAGATGTCATCCTGTCCCATACCGACCCCGCCGCCCTGCTGGCGCAGGTAAACGAGGTCTGGACCATGACCTCGCTTCTGGGATTCGAGGCGCTTATACGCGGCGTGCCCGTCACTTGCACCGGCGCGCCGTTCTATGCTGGCTGGGGGCTGACAACCGATCTGGGGGATGTGCCTTGCCGCCGTACTGCCCGCCCAACGCTGGCCGGGCTGGTACACGCCACCTTGATTGACTATCCACGCTATTTTGACCCCATAAACCGCCAGCCCTGCCCTGTCGAAGTCGTAATGGACCGGCTTGCCAGCGGTAATGTTTCGCATCCGGGCACCGCCAACCGGCTGCTGGCCAGGCTACAGGGAATGTTTGCGTCTTACTCTAGCGTCTGGCGCTGACTACCCGCCGCTATGCCTATCGGCGCTCTGCTCGTGGGATGGATGTATTTGAACCCTGGCTCGTTACAGCAGCTTTGGTAGCTCTGGTTCAGATTCACGATCGCTGACCTTTAACCGGGTTCTATGGGCGGCCCAATACATTGTCACCGCTACCTTGGCTTCACGCCAGCGACGAGATGCAAACTTTTTCGAAAGCAGGTTCTAAACGCATTAATTTGGGCCGTTCTCTGAGAAACTTGATGGAAACAGTGACCCGAGAAAGCGAAAGATGATGCGCTTGGCAGACTTTCGGTTGAATGATTTGGGATGAAGTAGGTAATCGGTCCACATCCCCTCAAGCAAAGCCAATGAGCCGTGTGTCGCATCTCTTGCAACGACCGAAGGGTCTGGGAAGTCAATTTTATGCACAATGCTTTCGAAGGCGTTGAACATCAAATCGCGGAGCCTGTTGTCACGGGTGTCGGAATAGCGGCCAATCCCAGGATGATTGCGCGATTCACCACGAAAAGCATACCAAACTCTTACAGAGCGTTCATTCAGCACGCTCTCGCTAAGGTCATTTTCTATCACCGCTGCAATTTGTTCCTGAGGGCTGATGCCGGATTGGGCAAGCGCAGCTTGCAGGCCGGTGAAATCTTGAACAATTTCCTGATCTATTCCGATCACGTGGTGGGTTACAGATTTGTGCCCACTGCGTTGCAAGAAACCGATATCCAGGTCGTTTGGTATGTCCGTGGAAATGCAGTAGCCGGCAAGGACTATGACCGCGACATGCTAACCTGGTTGTGGCACGTAACGTCGCTTGATGACGAACGGATCATTCGGATCAATCAAGAAGGTGTCAATTCGCACCATTTTGTACCCGGCCCGCTGTCTCAAATGGAATGGGGAATTCAGTCGTTTTATGACAATTACCTAGGTATGATCCGATCAGATAGCTGACCAAAGCCCTTCGCGTTTCAGATCTTCTGTGGTCAGCTGAATCCCCTCGGCCAAAATGTCGAACATTTCGTCAATCTGGTCGATGTTGGTTCAGGGCCGCGCTCACCCACACATGGATTTTGTTTGCAGGCGGCGTTTCTACAGCACTGGACAATGCCGGGAATGCAGTTGAGTGATGACCCCTGCGCATTCAGGTAAATGTCCGTTAGTTCACTTTGCGATCTAACTTAACCAAAGACAGCATATGCCGCCGTGGGGGCCCGAGGCGTGCGAACCAGGATCAGCGCCGTTCCCAGCGATGCATCACATCGCCGCCCACATCCCGCGTCTCAATCAGCGTAAACCGCGCGGCCTCTTCCAGCCGGGCAATGCCCATGGCACCAATGGCAGGCAACCCTTCGGCACCGATCGCCAGCCCGGCGGTAAAGCCCACCAGTTCATCCACCAGCCCGGCAGACAACAATGAGGCCGCCAGCGCACCGCCGCCCTCGCAGAATACCCGTGTCAGCCCCAGATCCCCCAGGGCCTGCAGCACCGATGCCATGTCCAGGTGTCCGCCGGTCAACTGGCACGGCACCAGCGTGGCGCCGATCCCCTCCCAGGTTTCCGATAAAGCCGCATCCGCGTGAGGGCCGTGGCACAGCCATAGCGGCACCTCCTTTGCGGTCATCGCCAATTTCGACATCATCGGCAGGTCTAACCTGCGGGAAACAACGACGCGCACCGGCTGTCGCGAAACCCCCATGTCGCGCACGGTCAGCATCGGGTCATCGGCCCGTGCCGTCCCCGCGCCGATCATCACCGCATCATGCTTTGCCCGCAACCCGTGCACCGCGCGGCGTGCTTGCGCGCCCGTGATCCATTGGCTGTGCCCCGTGGCCGTCGCGATCCGTCCGTCAAAGGAACTGGCCAGCTTCAGCGTCACCCGGGGCCGTCCCTGTTCGTTGCGCCGCAAAAACCCGTCCAGTTCCTGTGCTGCCTGCTTGGACAAAACACCGGTTGTCACTTCGACCCCCGCGGCGCGCAGCATCTCGAACCCCTTGCCCGACACACGTGGATCATTATCCGCAAACGGCGCCACCACATGCGCCACCCCTGCGTTAATCAGGGCCTCGGCACATGGCGGTGTTTGCCCGTGGTGCGCGCAGGGTTCCAGCGTGACATAGGCCGTGGCACCTTTGGCCGCCGCCCCGGCCTGTGCCAGCGCCAGCGGCTCGGCGTGGGGCCGACCACCCGGCGCCGTCCAGCCACGCCCGACAATCCGGCCGTCTTTCACAATCACACAGCCAACTGCCGGGTTGGGCCAGCACTGACCCTGCCCGCGCCGCCCCAGCATCAATGCCAGGGCCATGAACCGGGTGTCAGCCGCGCTCACTCTTCCGTTTTGACGTCTGTGTGGGCGTCGTCTGGGCGCAGTTCGCTGACAAACTTGTCAAAATCGTCTGCCGCCTGAAAGTTCTTGTAGACGCTGGCAAAGCGCACATAGGCCACGGTATCAATCCGCGCCAGACTTTCCATCACGATCTCACCCACGGTTTTTGACGGGATATCCGTCTCGCCCATGCTTTCCAGCCGCCGCACGATACCAGAAATCATCTGCTCCACGCGGTCCGGCTCGACCGGCCGTTTCTGCAGCGCGATCCGGATCGAACGCTCCAGCTTGTCGCGGTCGAAATCCTCGCGCCGGCCGTTGGATTTCACCACGACCAGATCACGCAGTTGCACGCGCTCATAGGTGGTAAACCGTCCACCACAGGCCGGACAAAACCGCCGCCGCCGGATCGAGACATGCTCCTCCGCGGGGCGTGAATCTTTTACCTGAGTATCAATATTTCCGCAAAACGGGCAGCGCATCGGCCGTCCCCCTTTTCTTCTCTGCCTTCTTGGTCATGGGTCTTCGGCCCAGTTATCCACAGCCACTATAGGACAGCAACAAGGTTTTGGGTAGGGGGGAAATTACACCGCTAGATAGGCCGCTACCTGTCGCGTGTGAGGGGCATTTCGGTGTTCAAACAGGTAGATTCCCTGCCAGGTTCCCAATCGCATCCGTCCGTTTTCCACCGGAATACTCAGGCTCACCGGCATCATCGCCGCCTTGATATGGGCGGGCATATCATCGGGGCCCTCGTAGGTGTGGGTCAGATAGGCCATGCTCGGGTCAGTGGTTGGCGGCACCAGGCGGTGAAAAAAATTCCGCAGATCATTCTGCACCTCCGGATCGGCGTTTTCCTGGATCAAGAGCGAGCACGAGGTATGGCGGACGAACAGCGTCAGCACCCCGCTGCCCTGCACCCAGGCCGCTACCTGATCGGTGAACTCATAAAGACCGGGGCCGCGCGTGGGGATTTGAAACGTGGTCTGCATGTATCACAGCATAAGAAAGAGCGCGGTCGCTGTCTTTACCTTTCACCAGCGCACGCCCGGTTTCTGCCATCGTCACCTTTGCCAATCCGGCAGTTTTTTCGGTCAGGATGTCTTGCACATTTGTAAATCCGCCGCGCTCTGTTGCCAGCGGAATTCCTCCACCGGGGCAAAACGTACGAAACCCGCGTACGAAACGTACAAAACGTACGCGGTCGCAGGCGACGTGGGGGGCGCATTTATGGCGCACCTCATCTCGTAATCAAACTGCGTCGGCTCAGCCGAAGATCGCCTCGCCCTGCTCGTCGATCACCTGTTTCGCCTTGCGAACCGAAAAGCCTTCGGCGTCTTCAACGCTCCGCAGAACATCGGCACGCCGCAGGTCATACACCTTCACCTCACCCGCGATCTCTTTTTCAATCCGGGCACCCAAGCGATAGCCACCCTCACAAGACTGTGGATCGGGCACAATGCGAAAGCCCTTGTAGATCTCGGCCTGAACTTCGGGTTCAGGTTTGGAACCGGCCCCGAACAATTTTGAAAACAGAGACATCTGTCGCCTACTGATCCAGGAACGACCGCAGTTTCCGGCTCCGCGAGGGGTGCTTGAGCTTGCGCAGCGCTTTCGCCTCGATCTGACGGATACGTTCACGCGTCACGCTGAATTGCTGGCCGACTTCTTCCAGCGTGTGATCGGTGTTCATGCCAATGCCAAACCGCATCCGCAAAACCCGTTCTTCACGCGGCGTCAGCGACGACAGAACCCGCGTTGTGGTTTCTTTCAGATTGTCCTGAATCGCCGATTCCAGAGGCAGGATAACGTTCTTATCCTCGATGAAATCACCCAGTTGGCTGTCTTCCTCGTCGCCAATCGGGGTCTCAAGGCTGATCGGTTCCTTGGCGATTTTCATCACCTTGCGAACCTTCTCCAGCGGCATTTGCAGCTTCTCCGCCAGTTCTTCCGGCGTCGGCTCGCGGCCGATTTCATGCAGCATCTGGCGGCCCGTGCGGACCAGCTTGTTGATCGTCTCGATCATATGCACCGGAATACGGATCGTGCGAGCCTGATCGGCGATACTGCGGGTGATCGCCTGACGGATCCACCATGTTGCATAGGTCGAGAATTTATAGCCGCGGCGGTATTC
Source organism: Roseovarius litorisediminis (assembly GCF_900172295.1). Classification (GTDB taxonomy): domain Bacteria; phylum Pseudomonadota; class Alphaproteobacteria; order Rhodobacterales; family Rhodobacteraceae; genus Roseovarius; species Roseovarius litorisediminis. The sequence continues at coordinate 284,757 of NZ_FWFL01000003.1, read as the reverse complement.
GAACTTGTCCACCGCCTTCATCAGGCCGATGTTACCTTCCTGAATAAGATCAAGGAATTGCAGGCCCCGGTTGGTGTATTTCTTGGCAATGGAAATAACCAGCCGCAGGTTGGCTTCGACCATTTCCTTCTTGGCGGTACGGGCCTCTTTTTCGCCCTTCTGCACCTGCTGTACGATGCGGCGGAACTCCGGAATATCAAGTCCGACATACTGCCCCACCTGGGCCATATCCGAGCGCAGCTCTTCGACTTTCTCAAGTGAGCGTTCCATGAACATCTGCCAGCCGCGACCCGATTTTTGGGCCATATCATCCAGCCAGTTCGGATCCATCTCGCGACCGCGATATTCGTCGATGAATTCCCGCCGGTTAATGCGGGCCTGGTCGGCCAGCTTTACCATGGCGGAATCGATCTGCATGATCCGGCGGTTGATGCCGTACAACTGGTCAATCAGCGCTTCAATCCGGTTGTTGTGCAGGTGCAGTTCGTTCACCAGTTCAACAATTTCGGCGCGCAGCTTCTGATAGGTTTTTTCCTGCTTGTCCGTGAACGAGTTATCCTCATTCAGCGTTGCCGAAATGCGGCTGTCCTGCATCTCGGACAGCTTGACATAGTCGTCCGCGATCCTGTCCAACGTTTCCAAAACACCAGGTTTTAGCGCCGCCTCCATTGCGGCCAGGCTCATATTGGCCTGTTCGTCTTCATCATCATCGTCGTCATCGGCAATCGGATTGCCATCTGCATCCAGTTCGGGCTGATCATTGGCCGATTTGTCCGAGGGCGGTGCAGACACGTTTGCAGCAGCCACAACCGGTTCGGTTGCATCTTCATCGCCCAACTGGTTACCGAATGTCGCTTCAAGGTCGATCACGTCACGCAGCAGAATGTCTTCACCCAAAAGCTCGTCGCGCCAGATGGTGATGGCCTGAAAGGTCAGCGGGCTTTCACACAGGCCTGCAATCATCGTGTTGCGACCAGCCTCGATGCGCTTGGCGATTGCAATCTCACCCTCGCGGCTCAGCAGTTCAACGCTGCCCATTTCACGCAGGTACATGCGGACCGGATCATCGGTACGGTCCAGCTTTTCTTCTTTGCCCGAACCAAGCGTGATTTCACCACGCCGGCCGACTTCGGCCAGGGCGGTTGTCTTCTGCTCTTCTTCCTCGGCTTCTTCTGCCTCGATGATGTTGATGCCCATTTCACTCAGCATCGACATCACGTCTTCAATCTGTTCCGAAGACACCTGATCGGGCGGCAGAACACTGTTTAACTGATCGTAAGTGATAAAGCCCTTCTCGCGGGCCTCAGCGATCATTTTCTTAACCGCTGCCTGGCTCATATCAAGCGAGATCTCGGTGTCGGAATCGTCGGACTTTTGGTCGTCGTTATCTTTGGCGGCCATGAAAGACTCCTGAATATGAGCTGGGCACTGATTCGATATTCGAATCAATAGCGCGATCTGGTGATTCGCACACCCGTTTACCCTGTTTTCTTTACCTATTCCTCACCAAAATCCTTCAACGGCCCGATTTGGAAAAGGTTATCTTGTCAATTAACGCTTCAAACTGTTCACGTTCACCACGGTTGATTCGGGCGCCATTGTCGCCCAGTTCGTATTCTGTCGTATCCTCTTGCTGGCTGCGCACCGCGCGATTTCGGGCTTCGGCAGCCTGACCCAGACGCCAGGTTACCCCCTCATCCGCAATACCAACAATGTCTTCGGCTGCCTCGGATACCTCGGCGCTGACGCCGCGCTCGGCTTCAAGTTTTGCCAACTCCTCGGCTACGGCCATTCGGGCAACGTCTTTATCTCCCGCATTCCGAACGGAAGGGGTAAGCGCGACATGGGGCAGCGACATCAGTTTTTCAAGGGCATCGGGCCCCAGGCGCGCCTCTATTTCACCCTTCAGTGCCTCGGCGCCAGAATGCCAATGCCGCAAAATAATCTCGCGCAGGTCCGAATGCCGCCTGTCGAGGCATTCCATTCTATCGATCGCGACTTCAAACTCTTCAATAAGTTCGGGGCACCCCAGCAATGTGGCAAGTATCACCGCTTCTCGCAGGTGCGTTTCGGCCTTGTCACCCGCCGCAACAAGTAACGAGGATTTGGTGCTGGCCCTTGCCGTAGGTTCGGGTTGCCATTTACCCCCCTTGCCGCGCGCAACAGGGGTACGGCGCGGGTTGAAAAGCTGCCACCGCATATCCTTGATCGCCTGACCATAATGGCCACGGATAGACGGATCGCGGATCAGTTTGATCTTTTCACGCAGGGTTTTGTCCAGCGCGGCCTTGCGTTCGGGGCTGTCAAATTCACGCCCGTCGGTCTCATGCTTCCAAAGCAGCAGCACCATCGGCAGGGCTTTGTCCAAAAGCGCCTGCACCGCCCTTGCCCCTTCGGCGCGGATCAGATCGTCCGGGTCTTTGCCCTCGGGCATCAGCACAAAGCGCAGCGATTTCCCTGCCTCAATCAACGGCAGCGCCAGATCAATCACCCTGTAGGCCGCGCGCATCCCGGCAGTGTCACCATCCAGAGCGATGATCGGTTCATCAGAGATGCGCCAAAGCATTTGCAACTGGTGCTCGGTCACCGCCGTACCCAGGGGGGCCACGGCCGCGCCAAAACCGGCCATGGCCAGCGCGATCACATCCATATAACCCTCGGCGACAATCAGAGGCTGGCCTTTGCCTGCCGCCTCGCGGGCCGGGCCCTGATTGTAAAGCGTGCGGGATTTGTCAAACAACTCGGTCTCGGGCGAGTTCAGATATTTGGCATTATCGTTGGGGTCCATCGCGCGGCCCCCGAAGGCAATACAGCGCCCGCGCGCATCTCGGATCGGAAACATGATTCTGTTGCGGAATGTGTCATAGGGTTTACCGCCCTTTTGCGACGGCTTGGCCAGACCGCAGCCCAGAATCAGATCATCCTCGACTCCCTTGTTTTTCAGGTGATCCCATAGCCCCTGCCAGGCATCCGCAGCAAAGCCGATCTCGAACCTGTCCTGTCCCTTCTGGCCCAGCTTACGCCTGTCCAAATAATCACGTGCCGGCTGACCTGCCGCGGTTTTCAGTTGCAGTCTGAAGTGGTTAACGGCCATCTCCATGACCTCGGCCAGTTCGGTGCGCTTGTCGGCCTTGGCCTGCGCCTGCGGGTCGCGTTCGGGCATTGGCATGCCTGCCTCACCCGCCAGGATGCGCACCGCTTCGATGAAATCGACATTCTCGGTTTCGCGCACAAAACTGATCGCATCACCCTTGGCATGACAGCCAAAGCAATAGTAATAGCCTTTTCTGTCATCCACATGAAAAGACGCGCTTTTTTCCTGGTGGAAGGGGCAAGGTGCCCACATGTCACCCTTGCCCTGATTGGACTTGCGCGTATCCCACATGACCTTGCGGCCCACAACCTGACTTAGCGAGGTGCGGGTTCGCAGTTCATCCAGAAATCCGGGTGGCAGACTCATGTTTCATTTATCGGTCTCAGAGGCGGCACTGTCCAGCCCGTTCGACGGAAATGCCCCGAACGCGGCGCGCTATTGCGCCAGACAGGCCTCGACATAAGCCGGGGCCACCTCATCGGTCAGCAGAGGCTCATCAAGCGTATAGACCCAATCCACGATGGGCTGAACGGCCGGCTTGAAGGTTGCCTTGTCGCCCTCAAGCGATTTCGAGATCGACTTGATCGTAGCTGCATTCGAGGCCCCGCTCACACGCAAGGTGACAGCGGCACCAACGATCTCACCGGACGTATTGCACAGAAAGGTTTTGTCCTGTGCCGCAAGGGGCGTTGCCAGCAATAGGGTGAAACCAGCAATTTTTAGGGCGGTGGTTACCATTGGTGCCTCGTTGATTGTTCCGGCGTTGCCACAATCTATCGCAAGCTTTGCCGCTTGTCAGGGGCCCGGCCAAGGGAATTCTGCGCGGCAAACCACTTTGGCAAGCAAACAGTCTGAATCAGCCGTTGCGGGCTGCAACGCTCTGCATTGCGGTTTTCAGGTCGTGCACCAGCGTTTCGGCCATGCTGCGGAACACCATGATCTGATAGCTGTTCGACCCTAGCCGGGTGATGCTTGCCATCATGTGCTGCAATTCGGTCCGCGCGGTGTGGCCCCGCTTGAAGGCGCCGTCGCGCAGGTCAATCGGTGTCAGGCGCGCCAAGACTTCTGCGGCGCCCGCCCCGTCCAGCCGCACCACGGCCCAGGCATCAGATTGATCGGTAAGCGCGGCATGTTGGGCCAACGCGGCATCCGGCACAGGCCCCATCAGAAGGATCATCCTTTGTCCGAACCAGATCGCGCGCGCGCCTTCTTTTCCTGTGGCACGTCCCGGCGCCGGAGCGGCAATGCCATGCGTTGATTTCAGCACCGTCGACAGTGCCTTTTCACACCCCTTGTAAGGTGCGACCGAGGTCATCATACTAGGGGGCACTTCTGTCACAGTGGTAGTGCCGATGGTCAGCGGCAACAGCCCTTCGCAGGGAGTTTTGGCAATAATATCAACCACGAACGCGCCCTCCCTCGGGATCAAAGACAACCGGATCATGCACTTCGCACAGTGTGACCGAGCCGCGCAGATGGTCGTGCATGCGCACCACCTCGCCATGCCGCGCACGCCCGTTCTTCAAAAAGGCCAGCCCAAGGAAATGCCCGCAGGTGGGTGAAAACGCCACCGAAGTGATATAGCCCTGATCATTGACCCTGATCGCGTCGTCATCGCGGTTGAAAAGATGCGCCCCGGCGGTCAGCTCTTTGACCGCGCCGATGGGTTTCAGGCCCACCAGTTGTTCGCGATCCTCATCCACAAGCCCGGGCCGTGCGGCAGCCGCCTTGCCGATGCAATCCTTTTTCGCACTGATCATCCGCGCCATGCCAATATCGAACGCGGTGATGCGTCCGTGGATTTCGGAATGGGTGATAAAGCCCTTTTCGATCCGCAACACATTCAGCGCCTCCATCCCGTAAGGGCCGCCGTTCATTGCTTCGGCCCGCGCGACAAGTTCGCGGAACACGGCATCGCCATAGCGCGACGGCACGGCCAGCTCATACGCATGCTCGCCTGAAAACGAGATGCGGAAAAGGCGCGCCTGCATCTCTCCAACTGATACTTCACCGCAGGCCATGAAAGGCCATCCGGTATCGTCAATTTCCTGATCCAGGAGCCCGTTCAGCAAACTGCGCGATTTGGGCCCGGCAACGGCAAACTGCGCCCATTGTTCGGTAACCGAGATAAAACGTACGTCCAACTGCGGGCACAGGCACTGATGCACAAATTCCAGATGGCGCATCACCTGCCCGGCAGCAGCGGTGGTCGTGGTCATAAGATAGTGCTGTTCCCCCAGACGAGCCGTGGTGCCGTCATCCATCACATGCCCGTCTTCACGCAACATCAGACCATACCGCGTACGACCGGTCTTGAGCGTGGAAAAGGTATTTGTATAGACGAAATCAAGGAATTTCCCCGCATCCGGCCCCTGGATATCAATCTTTCCCAGGGTCGAGACATCACAGATACCGACCGCGTTGCGGACCATGGCCACCTCGCGGTCACACGATTGCCGCCAGTGGGTTTCACCAGGTGCAGGAAAATAGCTGGGCCGGTACCACAGCCCCGCTTCGATCATCGGCGCCCCGCGCTGAATGCTTGCCTTGTGCGAGGTGGTAAAGCGTTGTGGCGCAAACCCGGCACCCTGCGCCCCGGCCCCCATCGCCGCGATGGCAACCGGAACAAAGGGCGGGCGAAACGTGGTAGTGCCGGTTTCGGGGATGCCCCGGCCGGTCGCATCCGCCAGCACCGCCAGCGCCCCAATGTTTGAATTTTTGCCCTGATCCGGCGCCATGCCCTGCGTGGTGTAGCGTTTCATATGCTCGACCGAGCGGAAGTTTTCAGCCACAGCCTGCTGTACATCCTTGACCGTCACGTCATTCTGGAAATCAAGCCAGGCGCGCCCTCTGCCCGGCACGGACCACAGCGGCAGGATGTCATAGTTGCTGTCTTCGGCCATCGGCGCGGCCATGTCAGGGGCAGTCAGGCCAAGGTCCTCGGCTGCCCGCCTCCCTGCTGCAATCCCGCTTTCCAGACAGGCGCGGGTTGAGAAATCGCCCTGACAAGCCCCGGCAACGGACAAACCCGGAATGGCACCTGCAACCGGGACAAAGGCTTCAAGATCGGCATTCCAGACCGGCCGCGCGCCCATATGACAGGTCAGGTGCACAGACGGGTTCCAGCCGCCCGATATCGCCAGCGCATCGGTGCGGATCTTTTGGGTGCCACTTGTCGTCGCAACCGTGATTGCTTCAAGTGCCTTGCGGCCATGGGCATTGCACACCTCGGCACCCGGGTAAAAGGGGATATCCAGATCGCAGGTCGCATGGTGGCGCGCATCGATCAGCGCACTTACATGCACCCCTGCCTCAATCAGGTCGGCTGCAGTGCGATGGGCGCTGTCATTGTTTCCAAAAACAGCAATATTGCGCCCCGGAACCACATTCCAGCGGTTGGCATAGGCCCGCACCGCCCCCGCCATAAGGATACCGGGGCGATCATTGTTCGCAAAAGCGATCGGGCGCTCGATTGCACCAGCCGCCAGCACGGCGCGTCTGGCAGTGATCCGCCAGAAACACTCGCGCGGCGCGCCAGCACGCGCGACCATCTGCGGGCCAAGTTTCTCCAGCGCGCCGTAAGTGCCCTGGTCATAGGCCCCGGTCACTGTGGTGCGCGTCATGATCCGCACATTGCCCATTGCCGCCAGCTCTGCCGTAACCTCGGCCGCCCAGACAGCCCCGCGCGCGCCATCCACCTCGAAACTTTCAGCGTTCAGCCGCCCTCCGGCCCGCGTGTCTTCCTCTGCCAGGATAACATCCGCCCCGGCCCTCGCCGCGGTCAGCGCTGTCATCAGCCCGGCGGGTCCGGCGCCGATCACCAGCAGGTCACAATGCGCATATGCCTTTTCATACTTATCGGCATTGGGCTTGCCCGAAAGCGCCCCCAACCCGGCGGCACGACGGATCACCGGCTCGTACAACCTTTCCCAGAACGCCCGGGGCCACATGAAAGTCTTGTAATAAAAACCGGCCCCCAGAAACCGTGCAGCCAGATCATTGAGCGCCAACAAATCCCAGTCCAGCGTCGGCCAGCGATTCTGGCTCCGCGCCATCAACCCTTCAAACAGCTCTTGGGTGGTGGCCCGCACATTTGGCTCCTGCCCCGCCTCCAGCCCAAGTGTAACCAGCGCGTTGGGCTCTTCACTGCCTGCTGTCATTACCCCCCGCGGGCGATGATATTTGAACGACCGCGCCACCATCCCGACACCGTTGGCCATCAACGCCGAGGCCAGCGTATCGCCTGCGAACCCCTGATAGAGGTGGCCGTCAAAACTGAATCCGACCGGGCTGCTGCGGTCAATCAGGCCAGTGCCTTCGACTCTCATGCGCCCGCCCCTTTCACATCCGCTGCCAACTCGGCACTGAGCACCTCATGTGTCACCGTATTGCGTTTCACCACCAGCCAGGCGGAACACCCCATTTCATGATACCAAAGGTCTTGCGTCACACCTGCCGGGTTCTCACGATTGTGGATATAGTCGTCCCATGCGGCCAGATCTGCATCTTCTGCCGGTCGCTCCAACGCCACCGCATCGCCGACATAGTAAAACTCGCGTCGGTCGCGCTCTCCGCAATTTGGACAGATAATCCTCATGGCTGCGCTCCGCTCCTGGTGACTTTCATTTTTCCTGAAATACTCAAAATTCCACCCTCACCGCAGCCGCATCAATGCAGATTATGCTGGCTGCCGGTACCTTCTTCATCCATCAATCCGCGCCCGGTGCGAAAACGGTCCAGCCGGAACCGGGCAGCGGGTTCGTGCGGTGTATCCGTCGCCACCAGATGCGCGGTTGAATAACCCGAGCCCGGAACCGCCTTGAACCCGCCATAACACCAGCCGCAATTCAGATAGAGCCCTGTCGTCGGCGTTTTGTCGATAATGGGCGATCCATCGGGCGACATGTCCATGATCCCGCCCCAGCTGCGCAATACCCTGGCCTTGCCGATCATCGGCATCAGGGTCATGCCCGCCTCCATCACATGTTCGACGATGGGCAGATTGCCCCGAGCAGCGTAAGAGGCGTACATGTCCAGATCCCCACCAAAAACCAGCCCGCCCTTGTCCGACTGGCTGATATAGAAATGCCCCATGCCAAAACTGACCACATGGTTGATCACCGGCTTTAGCCCCTCGGTCACAAAGGCCTGCAACACGTGGCTTTCGATGGGCAGGCGCATCCCCGCCATTGCCGCTACCTGGCTTGAGCGCCCGGCCACAATGATCGCGACCTTTTTGGCCCGGATCGACCCGCGGCTGGTCTGCACCCCTTTGACAACTCCGCCTTCGATATCAATCCCGGTGACCTCGCAGTTCTGGATCAGGTCAACGCCTCGGTCGCTGGCCCCGCGGGCGTAACCCCAGGCGACCGCATCGTGGCGCGCCGTGCCCGCCCGGCGTTGCAGTATGCCGCCATAAATCGGGAACCTCGCGTTGTCGAAATCCAGATAGGGCAGATGGCGGCGCACACCTTCGCGATCCAGCAGTTCGGCATCGTCGCCCTGATTGACCATCGCGTTGCCGCGCCGCACCATCGCATCGCGCTGCCCGTCCGAGTGAAACAACACAATCTGCCCGCGCTGGCTGTGCATGACGTTGTAATTCAGGTCTTCTTCCATCCCTTCCCACAGCTTCAGGGAATGGCTGTAGAACTCGGAATTGCCGGGCAGAAAGTAATTGGCGCGCACAATCGTTGTATTGCGCCCCACATTGCCCCCGCCAAGATACCCCTTTTCCAGCACCGCGACATTGGTGATCCCGTGGTTTTTCGCCAGATAATACGCCGTGGCCAAGCCATGCCCGCCGCCGCCGATGATGACCACGTCATATTCGGACTTCGGCGCGGCATCTCGCCAGTGCCCAGCCCAGCCCTTGTTGCCGGTCAGGCCTTCTTTTAGAATGCGAAATCCCGAAAACCGCATAAATGACCTCCCAGATCAACTCGCCCCGATAGAAGCAAGTCACCCCATCAATAGCAATGGGGGGCGTTACCGCCCCCCATGTTTTTCGACACTTTCAAGTCAGTCCGCGACCCGGATATCAAAGCCCCAGCGCACGATAGCTGGTCGCGACTTTTCCAATCGACACCAGATAAGCCGCAGTGCGCAAGTCTTCGACATCTTCACGGCTATGCCATGTTTCGCGCATGGCCTGATAAGCGGCGCGCATCGTGTCATCCAGGCCTGAACGCACCAACTCCAGCTCGCCGGCCCCGCGCAGATATTTCTGCTTGAAGTTCGGCGTCATCACCCACTTGTCGCCCAGATGCGCGTCCAGCCTCTGCAACTCGTCCACGATCAGCTGGTGGCGTGCCTCTTCCTGGCGACGGCCCAAACGGCCAAAGCGGATGTGGCTCAGGTTCTTGACCCATTCGAAATAGGACACGGTCACACCACCGGCGTTGGCATACATGTCGGGGATAATCACACAGCCCTTGGCGCGCAGGATATCATCCGCCCCTGCCGTCACCGGGCCATTGGCAGCCTCGATGATCAGGGGTGCCTTGATATTGGCCGCGTTCGACATGTTGATCACACCCTCCATCGCCGCCGGAATCAGGATGTCACAGTCGTTTTCCAGATATTTCGCACCATCACGAATGTATTTCCCTTTCGGATAGCCATCAACGCCACCGTGGCTGGCTATCCAATTGCGAACGGCCTCGACGTCCAGACCGTCCTCATCCATCAGCCCGCCGTCACGCTCGATGATGGCGGTGATCTTGCAGCCGTCTTCTTCCTGCAGGAATTTGGCAGCGTGGTAACCCACATTGCCCAGCCCCTGCACAATCACCCGCTTGCCATCCAGTTTGCCGCTCAGACCGGCTGCCTTGGTATCTTCGGGATACCGGAAAAACTCCTGCAGCGCGTATTGCACGCCGCGCCCCGTCGCCTCGGTCCGGCCCTGAATACCACCGCCATTGATCGGCTTGCCCGTCACACAGGCCCGGCCATTGATATCCGTGGTATTCATGCGTTTGTACTGGTCCGCAATCCACGCCATTTCGCGCTCGCCCGTGCCCATGTCGGGGGCCGGTACATTCTGCGCCGGGTTGATCAGATCGCGTTTGATCAACTCGTAGGCAAAGCGGCGGGTGATCAGTTCCAGTTCGTGCTCGTCCCATTCACGCGGATCGATCCGCAAGCCGCCTTTCGATCCGCCAAATGGCGCGTCAACCAGCGCACATTTGTAGGTCATCAGTGCGGCCAGCGCCTCTACCTCATCCTGGTTCACCCCCATGGCAAATCGGATGCCGCCTTTGACAGGTTCCATATGTTCGGAATGAACGCTTCGATAGCCGGTAAAAGTATGGAGCTTTCCGCGCAGGCGCACACCGAAACGCACGGTATAGGTCGCATTGCAGACGCGAATTTTCTCTTCCAGACCGGGCGGCAAATCCATCAGCGCCACGGCGCGATTAAACATCAGATCCACACTTTCGCGAAAGCTTGGCTCTTTAACAGCGTTCATTTTTATCTCCCTTGATAACCCCCGGGGCGCCAGCATGCCTTCCGCCGTACCGCTCCGGGTATTCACGTATGGTTAAAGCATGTGACAATTTTGTCCACCCGCGCTGGCAGGTGCGATTCCCCCTGAGACCGCTTAAACATTAATAATTGCGACTTGGCCTGGATTCGAAAACAATAGGCATAATTAAATTACACTGTTGAAAAATCGCGCTTAATCTCAGGCGGTTTGTCCCATTTCTGCCCTAATCTCGTCACATAAATCGTTAATAAAAAGCATTGATGCGGTGCGTTCCGCAGGACAAGCCCATGTCCAGAAGAGGTGTAGAAATGTTTAAGCAATACCTAAATCATAATATTGATCAGACCGAAGACAAAACCCGAAAAGTCAGAGGTCTGAGGAATTTTGCTCATCAAGTCCGAAAGCTCCGCAAGGAAGAAGACGGTGCGATGGTCATTCTGGCCCTCTTCATCTTTATCTTCATGCTTGCCATGGGCGGGATCGGTATTGATACCATGCGCCACGAGATGGAGCGCGCGCATCTCCATGCCGTGCTGGACAACGCCGTTCTGGCGGGGGCCGCGGCACCCGATGGCCGGGACCCAAAAACGATCGTGACCGACTATTTCGCCAAGTCCGAGATGTCAGAATACCTGCACGATTTTCAGGACGGCGATGTTGTATCCACAATGAACGCAACAAAGGTGTCTGCACGTGCCAGCATGACACTCGATACATATCTGATGAAGCTTTCCGGCGTGAACACGCTTAGCGCGTCTACCGCAGCCACGGCCGAGCGGCGCATCCCCAAACTTGAAATTGTTCTGGTTCTGGACGTGTCCGGATCAATGCGGAACAACAGCAAGATTGAAAACCTGCGCATCGCAGCCAAGGATTTTGTCACAACCATCCTGAACGCCTCACTGCCTGGCGACACGGTCATTTCCATTGTGCCCTTCAGTACTTCTGTGACACCAACAGAGGGCATCTACAATGTCCTGGCTGTTGAAGATACACACCAGTATTCGAACTGTATTTACCTTGAAGAAAACGACTATACACATCCGTCGCTTGCCACCGGGAACTCTTCGCTGAGCACCGGTACGAACATGAAGCAGATGATCTATACGTCAATGTACGGTGATTTTGACGACCTTAACCAGGATTGGCGGTCGTGCTACACGGATGAGTATTTCCGCATCTTGCCATATTCAATCAGTGAAACTGAGTTGAATAACAAGATCGACGGCCTGCTTGCCGCTGGCAACACGTCAACCGAACAGGGTGTCAAATGGGGTTCTGCCCTTCTGGGGCCACGGTTCCGTGAAGTTTCGGCTGCCCTGATCAACAATGGAGAAATTGACGGATCCCTGTCGCGCGTGCCGGTTGACTATGGCGAGCCCGAGACTCTCAAGATCATGATCGTCATGGGCGACGGCGAAAATACAACCACGTATTTCTTTGACAAAAGCAATCCGGAATTCCGCGGCGCGCACTCGGACTTGTTTGAGTATAAAATGCAGGATCATGCATTCGACTACGCATTCCAGAACAAGAACAAGGACAAACAATACACTGATGCGTCCTATGAAGCGAAGTGCGGCACCCAAGGATGGAATTGCATCTACAAGGCCACCGGTCCGATCGAGTCGGTCTATTATCTCAAAGATCCCACACCATATGATCGTGACAACGACGGCGACGTTGACAGTTTTTACGACGTCGCAAACGACGAATGGCGTGACGATGGTTATATGGCTGCCCTTGAAGGAACAGCTAATTCTCCGAACCCTGATTTTATCTCCAAAGAGCAACTTAGCTGGGAGCAAGCCTGGGGTCTGATGTCTCCGCACTATTATGGGCGCATAACCGGCGACTGGGATGCGTGGAATGACTATCGCTACTCCGAGCAAGTCACCGGAGCGCTGAAGAACACCCGCATGGGGAAAATCTGTACCACTCTCAAAGGCGAAGGCGCGTTTATCTACTCGGTCGGCTTTGAAATCCCCGACGGAGGAACGGCAGAAGAGAACCTGAAAAACTGTGCCTCGTCGGTCGAGCACTACTACCGGGCACAGGGTCTCAGCATCACAGATGCCTTTAGTTCGATCGCAGCCAACGTTCAAAATCTGAGGTTGACCCAATGACACGCTTTTTCAACAAAGCTCTCGGCAGGTTTCGAAAATCCGAATCCGGGACCGCGTCGGTTGAATTTGTTCTGGTTTTCCCGGTGTTCCTGATCCTGATGATGTTTTCCATCGAACTGGGGTTCGTCACCTTGCGCCACACCCTGCTCGAGCGTGGGCTGGACATGGCCGCCCGTGACATCCGCCTGTCGACAGGAAGCAACCCGGATCCGACGCATGACTCGATTAAGGCGGACATATGTGAATACGCATCCCTGCTTGTGAATTGCGAAAACAACTTGCGCCTCGAAATGGAGCCGGCAGATCTGCGTGCCTTCAACCCGCTTTCGTCACAGGTGAAATGCACCGATAAATCTGAAGAAGTGAACCTGATAACCGAAGTTACGCCAGGCGCTCAGAACCAGTTGATGCTGCTGCGCGCCTGTCTGAAATACGATCCTTTGTTCCCAAAAAGCTTTTTGGGCAAAGCGCTGCAAAAAGATGCATATGGTCAGGTGGCTATCGTTTCACTGACTGCCTTCGTTCAGGAGCCGTTGTAAAATGTTACTGAAAAGCATGTATAAATATCTGCGCAGTTTTCGTGATGACACGCGTGGTTCATTGATGGTCGAAACGGTCATTACCTTGCCCATTCTGTTCTGGGCCCTCACCGCGACCTATGACCTTTTTGAACTTCACCGTTATAAAAGCGTGCGGGAAAAAGCGACATTCACCATTGGCGACATGATCTCGCGCGAGCAGGATTACCTGACCACGACCTACATCGACAACACAAAGGCGCTGTTTGATGAAATCACCAATGACAACGGCGTAAACCAGATTCGCATTTCGATCGTCAAATACGATCAGAACATTGATAAATACAAAATCAGCTGGTCCGAGGTGCGCGGCACGGGCGGTCTCGTTGCCCTCACCGACGCGGATGTCGCAAATGCCCATGACAGGATACCGGTTCTGGATCACGGCAAAGAGGTTATCTTGATCGAATCAAACTCGGTTTTTCATTCGTTGTTCAATATTGGTCTGAAAAAGGACCTGAGGATAGATACCCGGACCTTTACAACAATTCGGTTCGCACCGCAGATTTGCCTCGAGGGCGGAAATTCCTGCGTTATTTAATCCCGCGCCAGCATGGCCGCTATCATATCGGCCATGATCCTGGTTTGCGGCCCCGGCGTAACGCCACCAATCCCTACACGGCGCCCTAAACGCCACCAAAGCCCCGGCTGCCAGCAAGCCGGGGCTTTGTCTTTCAGCCGCACCAGAAACCCGTGCGACGGTTTGAAAGCAAATGTCCCCCGATCCAGTGATGCAATCTGTGACACTTCCGCAATCACGCGACCATCACTGCAGCGCAGATGTGTTTCGGTCAGTTCAACCGTCATCAACGTCGCGCGCCGCATCATCTCGGACAGCCAGAGGGTCGCCCCACCCAGCACGAAAAGAAACAGGCGCCAAAACAGATTTTCCGGGGGCTGCGCCAACGCGATATAGATCAGCAACCCGCCCAACAGAAAAAGCGAGGCCACCCCGATAAAACGGCGCGGGCCCGACGCATGCACTGTTGCCAAAATCTCTTCGTTCATTCTTGTGTCTCCCTTTCAGGGGGCTCTATCTCTTTTTTAAGAGGTGTTGAATCGAAATATCTGCCCGAACCCAATTGCAAGAAAAATGGCCCGCAATAAAACATTGCAACCTGGGGGCGTCGGCCGGCCTCGCCCTGTTGCCAGCTGGCTCTCAGAAGGGGCTGGGTAAAAACGTACGAAATAGGCGTACGAAACGTTCAATCCGTACGCTTTGAAACGGCCTTGCGCACCATGTCCCAGTAGACCTGTTCGACATCCTCCAGGCTAAGCCGTCCGTCCGATTTGAACCATGTGTTCACCCCGGTCAGCATGGCAATCAATGCCATTGCCGTAACCTTTGGCTCGCGCACGGAAAACACATTCTGCGCAACGCCGGCGCGCAAAATATCTTCTAACTTGGTTTCATAGTCCTTGCGCAGTTCCTCGATCACAGCAAAATTCTCTGGCGTCAGGTTGCGCAGTTCCATGTACGAGATGAAAACCGCCTCGGGTCGTTCCGAATGAAAGCGGATATGAAAGCGGGTGAATTGCTCCAGCGCCTGCATGGCGACAGGGGCTTCCGGTTGCGCCATCCAGCTTGCAAGCAGTTGATCCATATGACTTTTCAATAGATCGAACAAAAGGCTTTGTTTGTCAGAGGTATAGTTATACAGCGCCCCGGCCTGCACCCCGACCTCGGCTGCAATCTGCCGCATCGACACCGCCGCGTAGCCATGCTGCGCAAAAAGCGACAGCGCCGCGTCACGAACGCGGGGGCCGGTAATATCAGAATGTGAACCTTGAGTTCTTGCCATGATCCAGATTTATCTGAACATTCGTTCAGATCAAAGCCCCGCTTGCTACACCCCCCAAAAGAGTGGCATGAGAGAAACAGCACCCGATGACAAGGACCGCCTCAGATGCGCCCACGCTTTGCCCTTGCGCTGTTCCCTCTGACGATAATAATCGCCTGCACCCAGTTCCCGCAGCTGGATGACGCCGTCAGCACCGACGCCCGTGATGCCCCCTATCCCGATCTTGTGCCCGTGGAAAACATTCAAAATCAGGTACCTGACACCCAGGTCGAGCCCACAACGGTCGAGGAGGTCGAGGCCCGCGCGGCGCGGCTTAAAGAGCGGGCGCAACAGCTGAGAGGCCCGGT
The DNA here is from genome assembly GCF_900172295.1 of Roseovarius litorisediminis. Taxonomy (GTDB): domain Bacteria; phylum Pseudomonadota; class Alphaproteobacteria; order Rhodobacterales; family Rhodobacteraceae; genus Roseovarius; species Roseovarius litorisediminis. The sequence goes on along the minus strand of NZ_FWFL01000003.1, from coordinate 269,321 downwards.
CGTGGATGACGCGACCCACCGGCGGATGAAACAGGGCGTCCAATAACACTGCATCGCCCCTTTCATATTGTCAGCGTACACTCAAAACCCGCGTTGCATGGGCGGGCGTAACCCGTTACATCGCGCAACCAGAGCCATTTTACAGTGAATCCGGAGACCCCCATGACAAAACCCCTGCGCCTTGGCATCGCTGGACTGGGCACAGTCGGCGCTGGCGTCGTCAAGATTGTACGCCAGAAAGCCAATCTTCTCGCGTCGCGCGCGGGGCGCCCCGTTGTCATCACGGCAGTATCGGCCCGAAACCGTGACAAGGATCGCGGGGTAAATCTGACTGATTATGCCTGGGAGGATGATCCGGTTGCCCTGGCAAAACGGGATGACGTGGATGTCTTTGTTGAACTGATGGGTGGCAGCGACGGCCCGGCCAAGGCCGCGACCGAAGCCGCAATCGCCGCCGGTAAGGACGTGGTCACCGCAAACAAAGCCATGCTGGCCCACCATGGCCAGGCGCTGGCGCTGGCCGCTGAAGACGCCGGATGCGTCATCGGGTTCGAGGCCGCCGTTGCAGGCGGAATCCCCGTAATCAAGGCGCTGTCCGAAGGGCTGTCCGGCAACAATATCACCCGCGTTATGGGCGTGATGAACGGCACCTGCAATTACATCCTGACCAGAATGCAATCGGCAGGTCTGCCCTACGACGTGGTCTTCGAAGAAGCCAACCAGCTGGGGTATCTAGAGGCTGATCCGACGCTCGACGTAGGCGGTATTGATGCCGGTCACAAACTGTCGCTGCTGGCGGCAATTGCATTTGGGTCTCAGGTGAATTTCGACGCTGTCGAACTTGAAGGTATCGAAAGGATCACCATCGAGGATATCAACCATGCAGCCGACATGGGCTATCGCATCAAATTGCTTGGGGTCTGTCAGATGACAGGCCGGGGGCTGGAACAGCGCATGTCGCCCTGCCTTGTGCCCGACAACAGTCCGCTTGGCCAACTAGAGGGCGGCACCAACATGTGTGTGCTGGAAGGCGATAGCGTGGAACAGATCGTCCTGCGCGGCCCCGGCGCGGGCGAAGGCCCAACCGCCAGTGCCGTGATGGGGGACGTCATGGACATTGCCCGCGGTTTCCGCATGCCGGTCTTTGGTCAACCCGCCGCCGGGCTCAGCAAAGCCAAGGCGGCAAAGGCCGCGACCCCTGCGCCGTATTATCTGCGCATGGCGTTAGTGGACAAACCAGGTTCACTGGCCAAGGTCGCCGCGGCCTTGGGAGAGGCTGGTGTCTCGATCGACCGCATGCGTCAGTATCAGCATGATGACAGCACAGCCCCCGTTTTGATCGTCACCCATAAAACCACCCGAATGGCACTGGATGCAGCCCTGCTCGCCATGGCCAAACTGGACGTGTTGGCCGGAGACCCGGTGGCCCTCAGGATCGAATCTGTCTGAGGCCACCCTTGTGCCGCAATGGTGCTGCCGTTAATGCTTTGAATGCCGAATTTTGCAAGGAAACCTTCATGACTGCCCACGTAAACTTTGATGATCGCATGCTTTCATTGGGCCTTGCCCGCGTATCCGAGGCGGCGGCACTGGCCTGCGCCGATCTGATTGGACGCGGTGACGAAAAAGCCGCCGATCAGGCCGCTGTTAATGCAATGCGCGAACAGCTGAACATGCTGAACATTCAGGGCGTCGTGGTTATCGGTGAAGGCGAACGCGATGAGGCGCCGATGCTGTTTATTGGCGAAGAGGTAGGCTCGGGCGACGGTCCCGGTGTGGATATCGCCCTGGACCCGTTGGAAGGAACCACGCTAACCGCCAAGGCGATGCCCAATGCGCTTACCGTGATCGCAATGGCACCGCGCGGCACGCTGCTGCATGCGCCTGATACCTACATGGACAAACTGGCCATCGGTCCGGGTTACGCAAAGGATGTCGTTTCACTGGACATGTCCCCCCGCGAGCGGGTTGAGGCATTGGCCGCAGCAAAAGGTTGCAAGCCATCAGAAATCACAGTTTGCATTCTGGAACGCCCGCGCCATCAGGATATGATTGCGCAGGTGCGCGAAACCGGTGCTTCCGTTTATCTTATCACCGATGGTGACGTGGCAGGCGTTATCCACTGCGCCGAGGCCGAGCGTACCGGTATCGATATGTACATGGGTTCGGGTGGCGCCCCCGAGGGGGTTCTGGCGGCAAGTGCGCTTAAGTGTCTGGGCGGCCAGATCTGGGGACGGTTGTTGTTCCGCAACGATGATGAACGTGGTCGCGCCAGTAAGGCCGGTATCACCGACTTTGACCGGATCTATAGCCGCGACGAGATGGTGACAGATGACGTGATCTTTGCCGCCACGGGCGTAACAGACGGCTCGATCGTGTCGGGCGTCAAACGCCGCTCGACCTATGTCGAAACCGAAACTGTACTGATGCGCTCGAAAACCGGATCGCTGCGGCGGATAATCTATCGTAACCCCGTAGGCTAAGGCATCAAAGGTCAGGAGTATCAGGTGACTGCATATCTGGGCGTCACGCAATCCCTGACCGGGCGGCGATGGGTGGGGCCGTCTGCCGAAACCAACAGGCAGGCCGAGGCAATGGCCCAACAAACCACCCTGCCCCGCCCTTTGTGCCAGACCCTTGCCCGGCTTGGTGTCACCCCCGAAGCAGCCGATGCCTATCTGACCCCCCAATTGCGCGACCTGCTGCCGGATCCGCGCAGCCTGAAAGACATGCAAAAAGCAGCCGCTCGGTTTGTGCAGGCTTTGAACCGCAACGAAAAGATCGCCATTTTTGCCGATTACGATGTGGATGGTGGCAGCTCGGCCGCGTTGCTGATCGACTGGTTAAGGCAGATGGGGCGGCAGGCAACACTCTATGTCCCCGACCGCATCGACGAGGGCTATGGCCCCAATGAACCCGCCATGGCCGAGCTTGCCCAGGCTCATGATCTGATTATCTGTGTCGACTGCGGAACACTCAGCCATGATCCAGTAAAGGCCGCCAAAGGTGCGGACGTGATCATTCTGGATCACCACCTTGGCGGCGAAACCCTGCCCGATGCATTGGCAGTTGTGAACCCCAACCGGCAGGACGAAGCTGGTGATCTGGCGCATCTCTGCGCGGCGGCGGTGGTGTTCCTGATGCTGGTCGAAGTGGGTCGCCAACTGCGCGAGGCGGGTCGTCAGGGGCCTGATCTGATGGGCATGCTGGACCTGGTTGCACTGGCCACTGTCGCCGATGTGGCGCCGTTAACAGGTGTCAACCGCGCCTTTGTACGTCAAGGTCTGCGGATCATGGCGCGGCGCGAGCGTCCCGGTCTGGTGGCACTTGCTGACGTGGCGCGGATGGACACCGCGCCAAACGCCTATCACCTCGGGTTTCTGCTGGGCCCGCGCGTCAACGCCGGCGGGCGTATCGGAAAGGCCGATCTGGGGGCCCGCCTGCTAGCCTGTGATAACCCGGCCGAAGCCCATACCATGGCCGAACGCCTGGACCAGCTGAACGCCGAGCGGCGCGAGATTGAAGCATCGGTTAGGGCCGCCGCCTTGGCGCAGGCTGAAAAGCGCGGGCTGGATGCACCGCTGGTCTGGGCCGCCGGAGAAGGCTGGCATCCAGGTGTTGTCGGCATCGTCGCCAGCCGCCTGAAAGAGGCCAGCAACCGCCCGGCGGTAGTTATTGGGCTGGAAGGGAACGAGGGCAAAGGCTCTGGTCGGTCTGTCAGCGGAGTCGATCTGGGTGCAAGCATTCAGCGCCTGGCCAGCGAAGGCCTGTTGCTCAGGGGCGGTGGCCACAAAATGGCTGCTGGACTGACAGTGGCCCGCAACATGCTTGAGCCTGCCATGGCGCGGCTGGCCGAACTATTGGGGCGTCAGGGTGCCGGCGATGCAGGCCCGGCAGACCTCAGGCTCGACGCCCTGATGATGCCCGGGGCAGCCACAATTGAACTGATCGAACAGATCGAGGCTGCAGGCCCCTTCGGCGCCGGGGCGGCAGGACCGCGCTATGTCTTCCCTGAAATGAAGATCGGATTCACCAAACGCGTTGGCGACAGTCATCTCAAGTTGCGCTTTGGCGATGGCATGGGTGCGCAGATCGATGCGATTGCCTTTGGCGCCTACGACGGCGCCATGGGCGCTGTCCTTGAAAACCATGGCGGTGCGCCTTTTCATCTTGCCGGGCGGTTGGAAATAAACAGCTGGGGCGGCCGTCAATCAGTGCAACTTCGCCTTGAGGATGCTGCGCGCGCCTCGCAGGCATGACGCCGTTTTCATAGCGTTTAGATAAGCATGCAAGGTTTCCCTATTTGGGGGGTATCGGCGTCAGAATGAGACTCGCAGATATTTCTGACCAGATGCTGTCTCAAGTTTTTGCGGCAACGGATTGGTGGTATTGATCATAGAACCGACCGCAAAGATCAGGCCGGCGCAATTCATTCCAGGCAAGTCAATCAATCAGATTCGGCCTGGAAATCAGATTTGAAGGCCAATTGAATTCCCATGGCAGGGGCTGGCAGCGATGTGTCAATTTCAACCTGTGTTACAAAGGTTTCCCGCCCAGTGAAGTTTTTGCAAAATGCCTCTTGCGTTGCTGCTGCGTTTTGCCTAGGTAACGCCTCACGCCAAGGTATGGCCCGTTCGTCTATCGGTTAGGACGCCAGGTTTTCAACCTGGAAAGAGGGGTTCGATTCCCCTACGGGCTGCCATACACAATTGAAATCATCTACTAATTTCCAGATTTCAAATTGCTACCCCACATAATACCCCACATAGAAAAAACGCTTGATCCGCAAGCGGGTTTTCGTCTCATTGCATGGGATTTGAGCGCGGGAGCACAGTGATCAAGATATCTTGGCTCCCATAGGCTCCACCTTTCCTCGACCCGCACATAACTCAAATCAGAAATGGCTTTGCATTAGGGAGCTAACTTCATAGTTTAATCTTATCTAAGTTTTGTTTGTAGTAAGGATTAGAAAATGAAGTCTTTCAGTTTAATTGCGGCTTTTGCATTTTTTTTAAAGCTAAACCAATGATGCGCAGTAGCTTTGTAGTATTATGCGCTTTTATGTTGTTTATCGTTCCGAGTGATAGCTCTGCGGCGTCACAGAAGCTTGCCTTGAAGTTTTCGGGCTCAAACGCCAACGTAAGGGTGTCAGGGTTTTTTAGGGGTATTGATGGCAACGGCGACGGTATCATCGAGTCGGACGACCCGGCTGATACCATCACTAATCTTAAAGTATCAGGTATACTTCTCGATTTTTTTATAGAAGATCCTTGCCCTGCCAGTCCCGAAGAATCTCCTGCGGATTGTAAAATATTAAATTTGCCTTTCTCCTATAGCTTGGGTGGGCTTGGCCAGTATGGGACGTTCAATCTTGATGTTACCTTAAAAACAGACCTTTCAGTATTTTCACTTGGCTTGTTTTCCGGCGATCAAAGCGCCTATGTCACCAATAGCAAAGCGGTTATTAGTGATGTCATTAACGGAAGAGCGGGACTTACGGATTCCAGAGAAATTCCAATTTCATTCTCTGTAGTCCCGGTTCCCGCAGCTATCTGGTTCTTGATGTCTTCTATCGGGGCATTGATTGGCTTCGGAAGAAGCTCTCTAAACCACCGGAACCGCGCTGTGCTGTAGGCCGCTTAAGCCGTTAGCTGCCTTATGCCTTAGCGGCTATTCAACCCGTACTATTAAGAATCTCCCTAGCTTCCTTATTGAGAAGCGAATCCAACCGCCGGTAGTGGGTCACTTTGAAATTTGAAAAGTGGACATTTGACAGTGTGGCAAATGTCCACAATTGCGCCAATACTGATTTACCCCCATATTGGAGGCATGACAGACAAACCCAAAAGACCCAGAGACGCCAACCAGCTTGCCCACATGATAGCGGGGATAGTTACCGGTGAGGACGTGAAGCATGAGCCAGACACGTCAGGGCAGCGCAAGGGTGGCCTCAAGGGCGGGAAAGCGAGAGCAAAGGTTTTAAACAAGGGCCGCAAGCGGGAAATTGCAAAAGACGGTGCAACAGCCCGCTGGAAAAAATCAGAGCGCCAATGGGACACTGTGGATCAGCGCACCACTTGAGCAAGTGAATTGAGCGCGGTCGGCCATGATCTACACCTGATCCCACGGCCTACGCCAAACCCTATGTGAAACGGCGCAAGACCGACGTGGTCAATGCTGTAGCGATCTGCAACGCATGCTCGCCCAACCCGAATTCGCGCATCACCAGTGCGATCTGCTCGTTCAAAAATATCGGCAAATGAAAACCGGTGATATTATCGCGTATCTCTTTGCACCTTTGGGATGCGGCTTGCCGACGTAGAATAGTGTGGGCAGACCTTCGGGCGCGAACCATTCACCGTTCATCACCTTCCACGACCGCGCCGTCTGGGCATTCAACCGCACCTCGATCTGATCCTGTTCGCCGGGCTCGTCCGGTTTGTGATCGTCATGGGCGCGTAACAGCTTGTCGGCGCCATATAACCAGGAAAGATCATTGAACACATCCTTGGTCTTTTAAGGGAGATTGCCGATATTTGCGCCTAATTTAAGGTTTGGCCTTCGCCGGGTTGCTTTTCAGATCTGGTTTTTCGCCCCATTTTCTTGAGCGCTTCGATATCCACGAGCCCCAGAAGGTCACGCGGACGGCGACCTCCACGATACCCGCTCCTCCCGCCAACGCACCAAGGCCACCGAGTATGGCAAGCGCAACCGGCCAATCCGATGGACCATGTGGATTTCAGAGTTCGAAAGGCGGCTCATAGGGTTTTCTCCTTCAAATCGATGTTTTCCGGCACAGCGTCGATCACCGCAACCGGAGCATTTGGATCATCGGGTTTGATGCGCAGAGCGCGCAGCGCGTTCAGGATCACGGCCACGTCGATCACTTCCTGAAACAGGGCGCCCTGCACAGGCGTCAGGTATCCGTAGGCCGCGGCAATCATCCCTGCGACAGACAATCCGATCCCTGCGACAACGCTTTCGAAAGCGATGCGCCGCGAGCGGCGGGCGACCTCAATCCCCGGCCCGAGCCGATCGACCCGGTCAACCAGCAACACGACCTCGGCTGCCTCTGCCGACGCGGCAGCCCCACGTGCACCCATTGCCACGCCTACATCGGCAGCGGCCAACGCAGGTGCGTCATTCACGCCGTCGCCCACCATCATAACGGGTCCATTCTTGCGTTCGGTGAGGACCAGCAAGACCTTTTGATCCGGGGTCAGTCCTGCGCGGAGCCCGTCAAGACCAAGCCCCTCGGTCACACGCTCGGCTACCGCGGCCCGGTCGCCCGTTGCGAGCAGAATACGCTCGATCCCCTGCCGACGAAGCCCGGCAAGCATGCCGGCGGTGCCATCGCGCAGGGGGTCGGCCATCACGAGATGACCCGCCATGTGACCATCCACCGCAATGGCAACAAGAACCGAACCCGCTGCAAGGGACGCATGAGCGCCTTCCGCACGTCCGACGCGCTTCGCGACGAAGTCGTCACCGCCAACGATGACTTTCTGGCCTTCAACATAGCCGACGACCCCTTCACCGGGAATCTCCGCCACTTCCGACGGTATGGGCAATTCCAGGCCCCGCGCCTTCGCAGCCGCGACGATGGCCTGTGCGACCGGGTGTTTTGATGCCTGATCAAGCGAGGCGGCGAAGCGAAGAATATCTTTCTCACCCATGCCGTTGTGAGCGTCGATCGACACGATCTTGGGGCGCCCGTCCGTGAGTGTCCCGGTCTTGTCGAGGATCAGCGTACGGATGCGCGCCATCGTCTCGAGCGGCCCGGCACCCTTGATCAGCACGCCGAAATGCGCTGCGCGAGAAAGGCCCGCGACAAGGGCGACCGGCACCGCAAGGATCAGCGGACAGGGCGTGGCCACGACCAGGACAGCGACGGCCCGGATCGGATCGCCGGTGAACCACCAAGCCACAAAAGCAATCGTGACGGTGATCGCCAAAAACCCCAGAGACCAGCGATCTGCCAGCCGCGACATCGGCGCTTTTGAGCGCTGCGCCTCCTCGACCAATCGGACAATCCCGGCGTAGGTGCTGTCTTTTGCAAAACGGGTCGCGGTCAGATCGAAGGCTTCTCCGGCATTGGTTGATCCGCTCATTGCCGCGCCACCCTTTCGCACGCGCACTGGAAGCGACTCGCCAGTCAAAGCGGATGTATCAAGGAAAGCCGCATCAGACACTACTGTGCCGTCTACAGGCACCACATCGCCCTGCCGGATCAATAGCCGGTCGCCTGGTTCGATGTCATCCAACGGCACTTCTTCAAGCCCACCATTCAGATGGCGGGCCGCCGTTCGGGGGACGCGCGACAAGAGATCGTGCATTTCGCGCCGGGCGCGGCCTTCGGCAAAGCTTTCCAGGAAGGTACCGCCGGAATACATCAACGCGACGACCGCCGCCGCGAGGGTCTCGCCGAAGACGAGCGCCGCCGTCATGGACAGCGCAGCCACGATATCCAGCCCGACCTCTCCGCGGCTGATGCTGCGCAGGATCTCGACGACCAGCGCGACCAGCGCGGGAGCGACCCCCGCAGACCAGACGACATCAGCAACTTCGCCCAAGCCCGCGAACCAGAACGCAAGGCCCACAACAAGACCAGTCACTGCCAGCATAAGAATTACTGTCTTGAAGCGGTCAGTGTTGCTGTGTTCCATGCCACTCATGTCCTCTCGGCTAAGGCAATTGTCGCCGGCTTTTCGCAAAACAACCGACCGACTCCAACGCCCCTTGTGCTTCCGTCATCATCGCGCATGAGGAACAGAGCGTCGAGCCCACGTTTTCTTGCGAGTGCCGAACCCTTGTCGTCACCAAGCACCATGAAAGCCGTCGCCCAGGCATCGGACTCGGCACAACTGCAGGCAACGACCGTGACGGAAGCGGGCGATTCAATCAGGGGCGTGCCACGGGTCGGGTCCATCGTGTGCGACAGGCGTCGCCCCTTCACCTCGACCCAATGACGGTAGTCACCCGAGGTCGCCACGGCGGCGTCCTGCAGCGCAAGAACCGAATGGGGCATCCGGAGCCCGACATCAGGCGCCTCGACCGCGATGGTCCATGCCTCTCCGTCCGGCCGAAGGCCGAGCGCACGCATCTCACCGTCGATCCCGACCAGTGCGTCGGCGACCCCGTGGTCGCGCAGGGTCTCGGCCAGCCGGTCCACGCCATATCCCTTGGCGATACCATTCAGGTCGAGCGCAACGGGCGCGGACTTGCGGACATGTTGCTCTCCAACCTCCAAGATCTCGTGCGCAGGGCGGCGCGAGGCGACCATCGCTGCGCGGATGCCTGCGGGCGCCGCAACCCCCGGCCCGAAGCCCCAGGCCGTTACTGCGTCGCCCGTGCCAATGTCGAAGGCCCCGCCAGAGGCGCGCCCGATCTCAAGGCCAAGGCGCAGGACCGCGCGCAGGTGATCGGGCACCACCACCCATTCGCCCACCGGTGCTGCGTTGAGCTGCATCAGGTCGCTACGGGGCTTCCAGGTCGACATCTGAGCGTCTACCTCATCGACTGCCTTCTGGAGCGCCGAGCGAAGCGGGGCCGTGTCGAACCCCGCCTCCGCGAAAAACAGCGCCGACCAGCGTGTGCCCATGGTCACGCCGTTCAGGGCAAAGCGCTCAAGCTCAGTACACATCTTCGACATATCGCCCCTCCACCTTCAGTACCGCAGGTGTGAGCCCGGTCGGCGCAAGGATCTCGGCCAGCGCGTCGGCCACGCCCGCCGCCATGTCACGCCCACCGCAGACCATCACACGGGCACCGTCGCGGATAAGCTGCGTGACTTGGGCAGCGTCGCCGCGCAACGCGTCCTGCACGTAAAGCGGCCGCGCGCCCCGAGAGACGGCTGTGACCAGCCGGGTCAGACGGCCCTCCGCCTGCCAGTCGACCATCTCCTCGCCGTAGAAGAAGTCGCTACCCCCATGACGCATCCCGAAGAAGAGATGGACTGGCCGTTGGCGCGTATTGCCGCGCACGAAGCCCGCCAACGGTCCGATACCCGTCCCGGCGCCAATCAGGATCAGAGGCGCCCTGCCCCGCCCGGGGCGGAAGCCGGGGTTGCGACGGACGAAGGCCGTCACCGTGTCGCCCGGCGCCAGCGACGTGAGTTGCTGCGAGCAAAGGCCGCCGGGATGCTTCTTGACCACGATCTCGATGAAGCCGTCCCGGCGCGCAGAGGCAAGAGAATAGAACCGCGGGACAGCGCTGCCCTCCGGCAGGACGCCGATCAGATCGCCGACCGCGAACCCTGCGAACCCCGCTCTGGTCAGCCTCTGCCAGAGCGGGACGTGCGGCAAGGCGAAGCGCAGGATTGCGGTCGGGGCCTGCACCTCGGCGCCGTGGTCGCGGCGCGAGACGAGGGTCAGCGATTCGGTCACCGGCAGGACCGGCTGGTGCGACAATTCCAAAGGGATTCCCAGCGCCTGACCGAGCGTGCGGCCCCAGCGCGCAAAATCCTGCGGCGACTGGCGATCGACAGTGTCGAGCGGCAAGAGTTCGGGCCAACCCTTCGCCCCGGCCGCCCGGGCGGCCGCCTTGGCGAAGGCGTAATAGGCGGGAAAGCTCCGATCGCCGAAGCCAAGAACGGCCAGGGGGATATCAGCCGCGCGTCCGGCGGCGTTCAGCCGGTCAAGGAATCCCTTTGCCGATGCGGGTGCCGCGCCATTGCCGTAGGTCGCGGCCAGCAGGATGATCCTTTCGGCCCGGGCATAGCGGTCTGGCGCGAACGCCGACATCGGCCCGACGTGCACGCCTTGCCCGGCGCGGCTCAACGCAGCGTGAAGCGTTGCGGCAAAACCCCAGGTGCTGCCGCCTTCACTGCCAACGAGCAGGATCGTCTCCGCGCGCCCTGCGGGATGGTTGCCCCGAATGCGCGGCCGCCCGCGCCGCCCGGCGAGCCAGATCAGGACACCGGTTGCGCCCAACGCAGGGACACAAAGGGCCATGAACCCCAGAACAAGCCCAAGCGTCGCCGCGCCCTGACCTGTGTGCAGCATGTAGATGGTTTCCGAGACACGCTCCCACCCCGTCAGGTCGGCCCAACCAAGAAGCACACCTGTACCCTGATCGAGATACCCAGTTCCCCGGTCGGTCCTGAGCGTGAATACGTCTGTTGCATCACCCGGGTAGGGAAAACTCAACCCACGCAGCTCAGCGACAGGCGTCTGCAGGAGGGTGGGCACCTGACCCAACGCAACCCCCGTTTTGCCGCTGACCTTGGCCGGGAAAGCAGGCATTGCGCCAAGTTCTGGGAGCAGTTCAAAGGTAGAAGCCGTCATCCACAAGGCCGTGGTGGACGACAGGACAAGGCCGATGACGGCGATACGAGCAATCTCGACGTGCAACCGGCTAACAAGCGGCCCGCGCAGAGGCGCGAACCAGTGCCGCCAGCCGCCAGCCCGCCGCGCGACCAGCGCTGCACCCGAGAGTGAAAGAACCAGCATCGCCGCTGCCCCCGCAGCCATGGCGATGCGACCGCCATCCCCGAGGAACAGCGAGCGGTGAAGATTGGTGAGCCATCGTTCGACCAGGTTCGGATCAGCCGAGGCCACGCCCTGCCCGGTCGCGGGGTCGATGACGGCAGCGCCCGGCGCGCCCTGATCGAACCAATAGGCGGTGATCTGGCCCGAGGGCGCCCGGCGGATCTGCTCGAGGCCCGGATAGAGTGCCAGGATGCGGTCCGCGAGGGTGGCAGCCGTCAATCCGGCCTCGGCCTGCGGCCCGGCAAGTCGCTCGACCGCAGGGAAGACCGACAGCGCTGCGCCGCTCAGGGCGAGGACAGTGACAAGCGCGAGGGCCAAAAGACCCGGCCAGCGATGGAGTACACGGAACATGACCCTCACTCCTCACATATCGTAGGCAAAACTGGCGACGTAACGGCGCCCCTTCATCGGCATGCCCGCGCCCTCCGTCGTCAGAGGCACCGACACCTCGTTCGGGCTGTCGCGCATGTCCTCGACGGCCGCGTCGATGTGAAGCGTAAAGCCCGCATCAAAAAGCGCATCAGCGAGATCAAGCGTGATCTCGAGCGTACGGCCTGCGCCGACGCTGGCCCCGGTGATACCGTTGACCTGCGTGGCGTCGCCGCGCGTGGCGCGATTCCAGTCACTAAGATGCTTGTAGTATTTTGATTTGCCGCCAGCCATCCAGAGACTGCCGACATAGTCGCCCGAGGCGTCGGTGACGTAGAGCGCAAGATACGCCCCGTCGCCGCCATAGTTGTTAAGGGACGTGGTGAGCGTTACCGGTCGTGCCGCGGCGAGGCAGGGAAGCGTCAGCGCGGTGGTGAGCGTGAGCGTTGCAAGTAGTGATTTCATCGGAAGGGTCCTTGTTCAGAATGTTACGGCGAGGAGGCTCAGTTCACCTGGACCTGCGGCAAGGCACCGTTGCCAAAGAGTCCGTTCTGCGGCGGTGCCACGGTGCCTGCGGGCGCGGGGTTGTTTGCGCCGCCACGTTCGTCGTCATCCTCGTAGTCCATCTCGACAATCTGAAGGGTCGCAGGATCTAGTTTCACCTCGATCTCCCGACCATTGCTGTCGCGACCCTCGATTTCGTAGCAGCCATCGTCGATCTCGAAGTCTCGAACAATCCAACCATTGTCTTGCGCCACTTGCAGTGCAGTGTCGCGCGGTTGCCACTGATTGCGTGGTACAGAGCAATCGTCATCATCAGCAAGCACTGCGCCTGCGGGCAGGAGGGCTATGAGGGCTATTGCGGTCAGGGTCTTGTTCATAACTGGGTTTCCTTTCTTCTGGTGAGACCAATCTGGAGAGCCGACCTGAGGCCTTGCTGACGGCAGAGCGATTTCCGCTTCAGCTCGCCGTCAGAAAGAAAAAGGCCCCACCGATGAAGGCGGAGCCAGGTTGGGCCGAAGGGACGATCGGCCTTGGGGATTCGATCTGTCAGGCGATATCGCCGGGACCGGGCGCGCGCTTGCCTCCGGTGACCATGGCACGGGCGAGGTTTTCGTGGTGTCGGAAGGATGCCAATACAACGCCACCCACATGCAACGCGACGAGCAGAAGCATCAGGCTCGCGAGCGCTTCGTGGACCTCCTTCAAAAGGCCGTCCACCTCGCCACGCTGACCATACTCGTGGTCGTCTCGATCATTGTCGGCCCAAGCGGGCGCTACGATGACAGGCACGGATGGCAGCATCGCCACGCGGTCGGGTTCCTCCAAGAGCCACCCCGTGAAGGCCGTGCCCGAAAGCGTCACAAGCAGCGCAACGATCATGGCAGCGCCGGCCGGGTTGTGGCCGAGGTAGCGCCGCTCCTTCCCTTGCACCATGTCGCGGAGATAGGACAAAGTCGCCCCGGGAGATCTTAAAAACTGGGCAAACCGCGCGTACCGACTACCGACAAGGCCCCAGACGAGGCGAAATGCGACAAGACCTGCAACCACATAGCCCGCGATTTCGTGAACAGTATCAAGCTCCTCCGCACTCAACCAAGCCACTGCGAAAGCCGCAACAAGACCCCAGTGGAACGTCCGCACAAGCGGATCCCAGACCCGCACATTGGCAGATTTTTCCTTGTCGATCCGCAGTGCTTCTTGCGTAGTAGCTTCAGTCATCGCCGCGTCCTTTGCGATTCCCTTGCGCAGAATCGTCATCGTTGTCCTCGTATTCGACCTCGATCACTTCGAGGGTGGCCGGATGGACCGTTACTTCGATCCTGCGCCCCTCGGCGTCGCGTCCGTCAATCTCGTAGCAGCCATCGTCGATCTTGATGCGGCGCACCGACCAACCGTTCTCCTCAGCCAGCCGGGTAACGGCATCCCGCGGTTGCCAATCGGCCATCGGCACAAAGCAATCGTCGTCCGCCAGCGCGACACCGGCCGGAAAGACCGCGAGAAAACGCAGAATTGTCAATGTCTTCTTCATGGGGCAAACTCCTCCTTGCGGCCAACTTGATGCAATTTATGCGCGGTGAAGCTGACAGGAACCTGAAGTGCAGAACCGGGCAGCGTCAGCTTTGCGTCAGCCATGCAGTTCATGGAGGGCCGTCGGAAAAGGAATCGGAACAGAAATGCGCATCCTGTTGATTGAGGACGATACGGTTCTGGGCGCCGCAGTGCGCGACCAGATCGCTGGCGATGGGCAGTCGGTCGACTGGGTCACGCGTCTGGATGCTGCAGGCGATGCAGTGCGCAGCGCGGCCTATGATCTGATTCTGCTGGATCTGATGTTGCCAGATGGGCGCGGCATTGGTTTTCTGAAAGGCCTGCGCGCCCGGGGTGACGTGACCCCCGTCATCATCCTGACCGCGCTCGACCAGGTTTCAGACAGGATCGAAGGACTGAACGCGGGTGCCGACGACTACCTTGTGAAGCCCTTCGACCTTGCCGAACTCTCCGCGCGGATCGGATCGGTCGCCCGGCGCTATACGGGCAATCCGAACCCGATCATCGCCCACGGCCCGCTCGAGATCGACCTTGCTGCGCGCAGCATTCACCTTGAAGGCAAGCCCATTCAGCTGACGGCGCGAGAATGGGCCCTGTTTGAAGCTTTCCTTTTGCGCCCCGGCCAACTGCTGTCCAAGGCACAACTCGAAGATACGCTGTATGCCTTCAACTCCGAAATCGAGAGCAACACGATCGAGGTGCATGTCAGCCGGCTGCGCAAGAAGCTGGGGAGCGGCATAATCGAGACCGAGCGCGGCATGGGCTATCGCCTGGGGGCGCCATGAGGTTGCCGCGCAGCCTTCAGGCAAGACTTGGTCTGTTACTCGGAATTCTGCTGACGGTTCTTTGGATTGCTGCCGCCTCGGTGACAGCCGTGATCCTGCGGCACGAAATGGACGAGGTATTTGACTCTGCCTTGCAGGAAACAGCGCAACGACTGCTGCCGCTGGCCGTCTTGGACATCGTCGGGCGTGATGATGACGGCATAACCCAACGCCTCGGCGTGATCCGGGAACATGAGGAGTTCTTTACCTACATTGTAAGGGACGCGCGGGGCCGCATCCTTTTGCAGTCGCATGCTGCCGATCCGGAGGTATTCCCACCTTATGACGGGCCGGGCTTTCGGCAGACTGCAACCCACAGGCTGTTCAACGAAAACGCGTTGCAAGGCAGTATCAGAATCACGGTTGCAGAGCCTTTGGACCACCGCGCGATGATCGCGCGAGCAATCCAGATGGGCCTTGGCCTGCCCCTTCTCGTCGTAATCCCGTTTGCCTTGCTTGCGATTATTCTTGCCGTTCGGGCAAGCTTTCGATCTCTTCGCCGATTTCGGGAACGGTTGGAACTGCGCGATGCGCGTGATCTGTCACCAGTTCCGACCGACAACGTACCTGCCGAGATCGCCCCAATGGCGGTCACGCTGAATCACTTGCTGGAGCGCCTGAAAGGCGCCTTCGATGCCGAGCGGAGTTTTGCCGCCAATGCCGCCCACGAGTTACGAACGCCACTCGCCGGAGCCATCGCACAAGCGCAGCGTTTGCAGTCAGAGACCAACGACCCGGCGGCATCGGCTCGGGCGGCTGATATCGAAGCGACGCTGAAACGGTTGACCCGCCTGTCCGAACGCCTCATGCAATTGGCCCGGGCCGAGGGCGGCCGCCTAAGGTTGGATCAGGCGTTGGATCTGCGGACCGTGGCTGAAATCGTGATCGAGGATATCGGGCGTACGACCGCGCCGGACCGCATCGTCTTGACGCTTCCGTATGGACCCGTGATGTCGGACCTTGATCCGGACGCTTTCGGAATTCTTTGCCGGAACCTGGTAGAGAATGCCCTGCGACACGGCTCGGAAACCGATCCCGTCGAAGTAGCTTTATCGGCAAACGGAGTCTTGAGCGTATCCAACGAAGGACCTGTCGTAAGCCCCGAGGCACTAGGCCGACTGACAGCCCGCTTCGAACGTGCCGGATCAAATGCAGATGGCAGCGGCCTTGGGCTCGCTATTGTCGCAGCGATCGCAGAGCGCATCGGAAGCCCGCTTGTCCTGACATCTCCTCGCACCGGACAAGAGTCGGGATTTGAAGCGTCTCTCAGGCTGCCCAACTTGTCCCGGGACCGCTGAACACGAACATCATTGATAAAAAACGGGTCGGAACCGATCTGTGAAAGCAAGTTTTTTGCAATACGCCCGGTAGCTCGGGCGCTAAGATACTGTTAGAAAATGGCTTTTTGAAATCATCTGTTCTTTGACGTTGGGGGGAAGGGACATTTGCGAAGGTACGATAATCTGCGGCTTTCGTTCCATGGCCCACGTTCACACATTGGCAATAACGCCCGCCAGAGGCCTGTTCTTGTAAGGTTCTTACCTGTCCGCCCCCGGCGACCAGTTAACACCACATGCAGCGGCGCAAACCTGATGCATCGTTCACTACACGGGCAAGTCTTGTGCTTTTCTTGAAAGACACGACGTGCGCGCAAAACCTGTCACTGTTCCGGAAAACCAAGGCGAAGCAAAGCGTCGCGCAATCTCTCGCGTGTCTCTTCATCCCTGAAAGGAAATGCCGAAAAAAACATGGCAGAGGAAGTTTCCGGTCGGGCTGCCAGGCTTTGATCGCGCCAAAATACAGCCTTGTCATGTTGCCCAGCAATCTGCCAGGCCGCCGCAGATATGGCCTTGATCAGGAAATGTGCCCCGGGTTTGCGAGCGCCGCGCTCGGCCCAGATGGCGGCTTGATCAAATTCACCGGTATGGAGATAGGCAAGGCCCTTTGCTGAAAACATCGCATAAAGCAACGGATCAATCGGACTGAGATCTACCGCACGCGAGATATGCTCAAGAGCCGCTGCCCCATCTCCGGCCATGATCTCTGCCCATCCGCGCGAATAAAGGCCATGGGCGAAATTCGGGCTGAGGACCGTCGCCTGTTCGAGCCACCCGAAACCGGCTTGCGGGGCTCCCTCAAGCCAATAGGACCGCCCCAGATTGTAATTTATGAACGGGTCCAGCGGGTCGAGTTCCATGCCACGGAGCGCATGTCTGCGGGCTGCTTCTATGGCGATGCCCCGGTCTCCTTCATAGCGCAGAAACGCCGACTGAAAACTTGTGAAGGACAAGGCGCCGTAAGCACGTGCGAAATCCTGATCCAGCTCCAATGCGCGACGGAAATACCCGTCAGCAAGGGCATTGTCTGCCTTGTTGAACCGATACATATGCTGAAGACCAGTATGATAAAACGCCCAGGCATCCAGCAAGGCCGGGTTCCGCGTCCGAGCGAGCTGTGCTTCATGCTGCGGTATATGCTGTTCAAGCATGGAAATGACGCGGATAGAGATCTCTTCGCGTAATTGATGTACGTCAGCAAGCGGTCCAGAGAGCCGATCAGCCCAGACAATCCGCGCTGAACGGCAGTCTACCAGTTCGAGGTTCACAGCAGCACGCGGCCCGAAAATTTCGATCTCGCCGGTCAGCACATAGGTCGCTCCGAGTGCCACACGAACTTGTTCGATGTCTATATCGGGGCCATGGAAGCGAAAGCTTGATCCGCGCGCAATAACCTTCAACCAGCGCAGGCGAGAAAGCGTTGTGATCAGTTCGGCGGGCAGGCCGTCGGCAATGGCGCCCCGGTTTTCTGCATCGCCGATCAGGTTGAAGGGCAAGATCGCCAATGTGGGAGCCTGCCCCTTGCGGTCCATCTCAGGCTCGGGCTGTGTGTCTTTGTAGTTTGCTGCGACCCCGGGAACTTGCATCGTTACCCTCCCGACGAACCGAAAACCGCGCCCACGCACCGTTTTGACGTATTTCTGGGTTGTTCCATCATCCCCCAACGCACGCCGCACCGATTTCACAACGGTCGAAATTGCAGCGTCGGAGATGAAGCGTCTTTCCCAGACCTTCTCGACAAGTTCGTCTTTGGTTACCAGCCTCCCGGCATTTTCGATCAGATGGACCAGCAAGGAGAACGCAAGCGGCTCGATCGCAACCGGCTCGGCCCCGAGGCACAGTTCGCCATGGTCGATCTGAACCAAGAATTCATCAAACCTGTATTCCAAGTGTCCTAACCCCGAAATTCTCAGAATATCCTCAAGAAATACTCAGACCCCGCTCAAGCTTGCCCGCGTCGGTATCCGTATCCTTTCTTCAGCACCGCACAACGAGGCTACACACAGGAGACCGAGATGAACACGCATGTAAAGCAAATTAACGTAGAGCAGGCGAATGCCCTCGTCCAGTTCTGGAACCAAACGCTCGCCCCGAAATTCGTCAAATACCGCCACATCATAGAAGGCGGTCTGTCGCGTCACAGCGAAGCGGTCATGCCTCTGCTGGATGTCCGCGCCGGCGATCATGCGCTGGATGTCGGTTGTGGCTTCGGTGACACCGCGATCGAACTGGTCGGCCGGGTCGGTACAAACGGCAAAGTTCTTGGCGTTGATTGTTGCGATGCCTTTCTGGACATCGCCCGCAGCCGTTCTGAGAAAATGTTCCTCCCGAACTTGCGTTTCGAAAATCGCGATGCCGAGCGTGATCTCGTCGAGGCAGAGTATGACTTTGTGTTCGCCCGGTTCGGCACGATGTTCTTCACGAACCCCGTAGCGGGTCTGCGCACGATGCGCAGGGCACTCAAGCCTGGCGGGCGGATGGCGCATATTGTCTGGCGTCAGCGCGAGGATAACCCCTGGCTGTCCGACGCCCGAGACGTAGTGCGCCGCTTTTTGCCGCCGCCGGGCCCCGATGCGCAAACCTGCGGCCCGGGTCCTTTCTCGATGGCCGATGAGAAGGTGACCCGGATGCAGATGGAGGCCGCCGGCTTTGCCGACATCGAGTTTCGTCGGATCGACGCCAAGGTCAACGTGGGCCGCGATGTCGAGGATGCGGTCAATTTCCAACTGGCCGTCGGACCGGCAGGCGAAACCTACCGCGAGGCTGGTGCTCTTGGAGAAACACGCCGCGCGGAAATCGAAGCGGCCCTGTCCAAACTCTTCGAGGGCGTCATCGAACGCGAAGGTGGGCTTTGGATGGACAGCTCCTCCTGGCTGATCACGGGCCGCAACCCAAGATCCGCCTCCTAGGCGCCACCAGCAGGGCAGGATCGCCGAAGGCAGTTCGCTTGGGCCTGCACCGAGACGATCTGCGGATCCACGGCCCTGGTCCGTCCGAGATCAACTAAATGGATCCGCCGGAGAACCGCCTTAACCAGTAACCGTAACGAGTAACGCAGGCCGCCGGGCTTCAGCGCGCTGCCCCTTTCAAGAAGACCCCGGGGCGCATCAGTGCATCAACCAACCAACCAAATATGAAACTGAAAGGAACCCAAAATGACAGTTCACACCGAGATAAAAGCCAACAATGGCGTCGACACCGAAGCCCTGATGGGCGCACGCGGCGCATTCGAGCAGATGCCCGAAGCCGCAGCGTTCACCTTTCGCAGTGATTGCAGCTGGATCGAAGGAACCTACAGCACGAACAACCTGAATGGATACTTCGGGCTGGGCCAGGAACACGCACGCAAGAAGACCTATACAATCGAGTCCGATCATCCGGAGGTCTTCCACGCCGCCGACCGTGCCCCGACCCCGCCGGAAATCGTGCTCGCCGCCCTGGCAAGCTGCCTGACAGGTGGTGTTGCCTCGGTCGCCCAGCACCGTGGCATCCAGCTGAACTCGGTCAACGTGATCGTCGAAGGTGATGTCGACGTGCGTGGCATTCTGGGCATGGACCCGGATATCCGCAACGGCTTCTCGGCCATCCGCGCCACCTTCGATATCGACGCCGATGCATCAGCCGAAGATATCGCGGCGCTGGTGTCCCAGTCGCAGAAACGCTCGGCGGTATTCGACATCCTGACCAACCCCACCAACGTGCATGTGTCGGTCGCCTGAGGCGACCGACCACCCCGAAAGGAGCGAGGGTCATGAAAAGAACAACGACCGTCATTGTCGGCGCCGGCCAGTCCGGGCTCGCCATGAGCCGAGAGCTTGCCGCGCGCGGCGTGGATCACGTGATCCTCGAGCGCGGCAAGGTCGCCAACAGCTGGCGCACTGAACGCTGGGAAAGCCTGCGCCTGCTGACTCCGAACTGGATGAATGGCCTGCCAGGGGCCATGTACGCTGGCCACGACCGCGATGGCTATATGTCCGTTGCCGAACTGATCATCCGTTTCAAAAACTATGCCCGCGCAACGAATGCGCCGGTGATGACCGAAACCTCGGTCCTGCGGATCGCGCCGTTCTTGAAAGGCTACCGAGTTCAGACCGACCAAGGCGCCATCGATTGCGAGTGTGTCGTTGTGGCCACCGGCGCCGCAACCCTCGCCAGCCGCCCGGGTTTCGCCGCCGACCTGCCCGGCGATATCGCTCAATTTACACCGCTGGATTACAAGCGTCCGGGCGATCTGCCACCGGGGAAGATCCTAGTGGTCGGGGCATCTGCCTCGGGCACGCAGATTGCCCGCGAGATTCAATCAAGCGGGCGCGAGGTAACGCTGGCCGTCGGAGAACATGTGCGCGTGCCGCGAATTTTTCGCGACGCCGACATCCTGACCTGGATGAAAATCACCGGCCGCTGGAGCGAACGCTTTGATCAGGTCGAAGATCTCGACCGTCAGCGCCGCCTGCCGTCACTGCAATTGACCGGTGAAGCCAGAGGCAACCCGCTGGACCTGAATGCGCTTCAGGACATCGGCATCGAACTGGTCGGCCGCATGGTCGCCATCCGCGATGGCGCTGCTTTGTTCTCGGGCTCCCTGTCCAACGTCTGTGCAGCGGCGGATCTGAAAATGGATCGCCTGTTGAACGGATTCGACACTTGGGCGACCGAAGCCGGACTGCAGCCTTTCGTGGACCCGTCCTACAAGTTGCCACGTACACGCATTCCGACGGCCCCGCGCCTGTCAATCGATCTCGTCCGCGAAGGATTTGGCGCCGTTGTCTGGGCAACGGGTTTCCGCCCCGACCACAGCTGGATCGATCTCCCGGTCTTCGACCGCAAGGGGCACATCCAGCATCAGGGCGGTGTGGTCTGCCGGGGCCTCTACGTTATGGGGCTGCCGTTCCTGCGCCGCCGCAAATCCACCTTTATCGACGGTGCGGGCGACGATGCCCGTGACCTCACGACTCATCTTGTAGACAGTTGCCGCCAGACAATCGCGGCTTAAAGGAGTGAAACTGATGGAAAATCTGATGCCTGCCAATACTGAAGACACCGACCGCGACATCCGCATTCGAACGGCGCAGGCCAAGGCTGTGGATCGGATGAAAGCGGACCCCGACCTCGCCCGCAGCATCACTTCCACAACCGGAATAATCCAGGATGGCCTTGCCTGCAACATCCGGCAGGGCAACTTCACGCTGGTCTCCGACCTCGGACGCGGTATGGGAGGCGATGCCCACGGGCCGTCTCCAAGCTTCTACGCAAGAGCCGCAATTGCCAGCTGTGTTGCCATGGCCGTCAAGATGCATGCCGCCAACAAAGGCAAAGTGTTCAAAACGGTCGAGGTAACTGTCGAAACCGATATGCACGATCTGGCGCTGTTCGGCATCGGCGGCATGTCGGCCGCACCACTCCAGACCGATATCTCCATCGTGATTGACAGCGACGAAGAGCACGGCGTCGTGGCCAACATCGTGGATACCGCGCTTGCGCGCGATCCCTGGTACCTTGCGCTTCGCGACAAACAGATGGTCGCGACCACGCTGGAGCAAATCACGCCCGAGGGGTGACCCTTTTTAGATGATGGCATTGGATCGAGCGCCTCATACAAAGGATTGCAACCACTCGCCCCGCTATTGGACCATCCTGTTTGAAACTGGTTTCACGTTCGGGGCGTCTTTCGCCTTTAGCGCGCTGACGATTTCTGGCTTGCGCGTTGCCCGCAATCCTGCGGATCAAAGGCTAAGAATGTCAGGTCGGAATCCGCGGCACATAAGCCTAACAGCACCAATCACGGGCGTGATGCCAACCGGCAGCCCGTGATTGGTGCTGAAACCGGGTCAGTTTCAAAAGCTCATTGACAGAACCAGACCTCTGATTTCACGCCTTGCCAGCATCGCCGATCTGTAATGGGGCGTCGCGGCTTACCATACGGATGACAAGCGGCACGTGATCCGAGACATCGCGCGTGAAATCCGTCACCGTTTTATCAAGCCGCACGATGGCTGCGTCATCGCCGCTGATGGGTGACATGCGCACGTCATTGCTGACCACGATGTGATCAATCAAGGACCGATAGCGCGCCCCCACATAAGAAAGGGCGTTGTCGGCGGCATCATCGGTGGTCAGCGTGAACAGATCAGGCGCATCGGTCAGAGGGCTGAGCACGTCATTGTTCAGGGTCTCGTTAAGATCGCCGCCAAGCACCACAGGCAGCTTTTCGGTGTCACGGATATCGGCAATCACCTCGGTCAGGATTTCTGCGGCAAGACGGCGGCGGGCCTTGCTTTGCGGATCGCCAAAGGCCTTGAGATGCAGCAGGATCATGATGAATTCCACCGGCTCGCCGCTCTTGGTGTTGGGCGCGACCTTGACGTTGGCGATCAACGGGCGTCGCGGAAAGGCAGTGCGCCCGGTTCCGGTTGTCGCGGCCCAGGCCGATTTGTGGCGGTTCATGATCTTGGCGGAAATGTTCACCTCGGTGGTCTTGCTGTCATAAAGAACGGCAAGATCCTGGCTCCCTCTGACGTTGAGGTACTTGTAGTCATAGCTCTGCCCGAGGGCCTGAAGCGATGCAATCAGGCGATCCATCGCGTCTTTTTGCACCTCGACAAGGCCCATGGCGTCAAGCGACAGGTGACCCAGCACACCGGCAACCGCATTCACCCGCATGTCGGAAATGGCATCGTTGAAGTGTTCGATGTTCCAGAACCCGATATCGGCGAATTCAAGCGAGCCCCTGTATTCGGGCACTTCGACTTCCTGCGTACTGGCCCCGGTGATGCCCGCGATATCGAAGAATCCCAAATGCGGAGAGCTATCGGGGATGGTCGAGAGCAGCTGCACCAACCCCGGTGAGCCGGCTGCCTCGCTGTGCTGGCGAGCCACAAGATGCGACACGATTGCTGCGATCCGCACGCCTTCATTGGTGGTCACGCCGTTTTCGATCCACCCGGCGTGGTGCAGGGCCACCAGATCCCAGGCGTTGTTGAACACCGGGCTGCCGGACGATCCCGGCTCGGTATCGGTTTCATACCAGACGACCTTGTCCTTGACCCGCAACACGTCATTGTTGTGAAGCGCCACCTCTTTCGGGCGGCCGCGCGGGTGCTGTACGATATTGACCTTTTCGCCGCGCGTCACCGTCGACGGGTTGCGCAGCAGCGGGATCGGATCAAACTCGTCCAGCACGGGATCGTCACAGCCGACGATGGTAAAGTCCAGCTCCTTGGAGGTCACGAAAAACCGGTCCGGGTCAAGATTGACCATCAGGCTGGCGCCGCCTTCTTCAAAGCGGAATTCGGCGATCGCTTCGCGGGCCTCTTCCTTGTCGGCGATGACGTGGTTGTTGGTCATGATGAACTTGCTGGTTCCGATCAGAAACCCTGTGCCCGACCCGCCCGGCAGGTTGACCCGACAGACCGAGGCCGCCGCATCCGCCCCGCGATAAAGGAAGCTGGCCGGCAGGAAATCGGCCCCGCCCGAGATTTTTTCGAAGTGCTGCGAGATGTCCTGTTCGATTTCCTTGCGCCGGCCTTCGTCTTCGGTCGGCGGCAAAGGCGTTTCCAGCAATTCGCGCCCTCGGGTATCGACCAATTCGCGAAAGGCCTGCGGCTCAAGATCCTGCGCATCGATCATCGCCTCTTTGCCCGGTGACAGTGGGGCGGTGGCCTCGAATTCGGTGACCGACCCGAACATCGAGGCAATCACCGAGCGGAACTTGTCGGCGGCGTCAGCATAACCTTTGTTGTTGGGGTGCAACTCGTCGTGCCAGTTGTCGCCCACCGCATTCAAACAACTGACGCGCACGACCGAGCCAGGAAACTCTGACGCCAGCGTCACCAGTGCGGCGTTAAAGCGGTTGATCATCTCGGCCACGATCCGCGTCTGTAGCGCCTTGTCCTTGATGCCAAGGCTGGCCATCGGCTTGCCCAGCCAGCGGGCGTTGTCGGGTCGGGCGTAATCATAGCCGTGGCAGAGAATTTTCAGCCCCGGAAATTCGGCCAGCAGCGCGGTAAAGATCGAGCGATAGACGCCGATGATATCCTTCAGGCGCTTGCCGAAAGTGGCGTTGGGATAGTCCTTGGCTGGTCTGCCGGCCTTGAACGGATGAACAGCGGTCTTCAGCATGCCATCGCCCAAAAGGTCATTCCCGCCGCCGCTGATCAGAAACACATGCGGCTTTTGCTGGCGCACCGCCTGCAATATCTCGTCCTGATCCAGCATGTCCTGTACCAGATCACCAGCCGCCCCGAGGCTGTAGATCGCGTAATCGTCGAACAGCTGGTCAATCACATCGCGCAGCAGGAAAGGATATTGAAACCAGCTATCGCCTTCGGACACGATGCGAAGCCCGGTCCAGCCGCTCTCGATTTTCCGCTGATACCTTTTCTGACGCCGCCGTTTGGACATGGCGTTGAAAAATCGCATGGCGACATCGGCTTCAACGCCCTCGTCATCCACAAGTTCCGGGTTGATCCGGACCTGCGGGGCGAAGGCGTCAGAAACCTCCGAAGCTTCCAGAAGGTAGGCGGCAATTTCTTCATCCGGGGTGTCGATATCGCGAATTTTGGCTTTAAGCTCAGACAGTGTGATTTGCTGTGTCATAAGGCACCTCTGGGTCTATGAGTGAGGCCCGAAAAACCGGGCAAAAACCGGTTAGAAAAAACCTTAATACTTGTGTCCCGGAAATAACAAATTGGGACTGACACCGATCTAACCATAAAAAACCGCAAATTCCCGAACGATGGGTCAACCGCAGGGTGATCGGCCAATTCTTGCCGGTTCAATAGAGCATACGTCGAAAATTGGGGACTGACCTGATATTTATCAAAGGCCGGGAGTGAAATGGAAATACCCTTTAAGGGCGATCACCATGCGTCTGACAGGAGAATTTCAGTTGCCTGAGCCCGTTTTAGTTACAGTAATTTTAAAGCCAGTACCGGACCCGTCCGGCTCAGAGTCGATGGCTCATGCCTTTGCAATGCTGAAAGATTGGGCAGCCACACAGAATTTGACTGTGCAGCCCCCTGTAAATACCGACGCTGAAACCCTTCGGTTTGCGGTTGTTCTGACCTCTGATGTGGATCAGGCAGACGCGCTGATTGCGGATCTTCTGGGCAAGGCGTTCGTTGACACCAGTTACAGAAAGCCAGCTGACGCCCTCCCCTAGGTCATTTTCAACCAAGGAGGAGTTCAAGACATGACTGACGACACATTGAACACCGCGCCGGCATCCCCGCGCGAAACCATCGTTGTGATGCAGCCTGACGCGGGCCTGCGGTCTTCTGCCGGGCGATTTGAAACCACCACGGCAGAGCCGGTCACAGACCTTGAAAAGGTGCTGAAGAAATACAAGGCCAGCATGTTGCCGATGTTTGGCAGCACCGAAGAACGTGTCGAGCTTGAAATGATGGAGGAATCCGCCGAGGGCGACGCCCCCATGCCAGAGCTGAACCGCTTCTACAGGCTTGATGTCGACGACGCCAAAGCCGAGGAAGCCGCCGAGGCCCTGGCCAAGCTGAGCCAGGTCGAGGCCGCCTATGTCAAACCCGGCGCAGAGCCCCCCGTGATGCTGGATGACGGCCCGGCACCGGGCCTGGACGAGCCCCCCGTGACACCGAATTACGTGTCGCGTCAGGGTTACCTCGATCCCTCGCCCACAGGCGTGGATGCAAGATGGGCCTGGGCGCGCGGCGGCGGGCGCGGGCAAAACGTGCGCATCATCGACATCGAAGGCGCCTGGCGCTTTACGCACGAGGACCTGCGCCAGATGCAGGGCGGCGTGGTCGGCGGCACCCAGTCCACCAATATCGGCTGGCGCAACCACGGCACGGCGGTGCTTGGCGAGTTTTCCGGCGATCACAACAGCTTTGGCATCTCGGGCATCTGCGATCATGCCACGGCATCGGCGGTGTCGATCTTTGGCGGCATGGGCTCGGCCGGGGCGATCCGCCATGCCACAGCGCGGCTTCGGCGCGGGGATGTGATGCTGCTGGAACTGCACCGTCCGGGACCGCGCCACAACTTTCAGTCGCGCGGCGACCAGAAGGGATATATCGCGATTGAATGGTGGGAAGACGATTTCGCCGCCATCCTCGCCGCAACCCGGCGCGGGATCATCGTGGTCGAGGCCGCCGGCAACGGCGCCGAGAACCTTGATGACAACCTCTATCAGGCGCGCCCCGCCGGATTTCCCGGCAGTTGGACCAATCCGTTCCGCCGCTCGAACCGCGATTCCGGGGCGATTGTCGTCGGGGCCGGCGCGCCGCCTCCCGGCACCCATGGGCGCAACCACGGGCCGGATCGCTCGCGGCTGGATTTCTCGAACTACGGCGCGCTGATTGATGCCCAGGGCTGGGGTCGCGAGGTCACGACCTGCGGTTACGGCGGGCTTCAGGGCGGGAGCGAAGACGTCTGGTACACCGATACCTTCTCGGGAACATCCTCTGCCTCGCCCATCGTGGTGGGGGCCATCGGCTCCTTGCAGGGCATGGCCCGCGCCCGCGGCACGGCGGTTCTAAGCCCGGCCAAGGTGCGTCACTGCCTGCGCACGACAGGGGCCGCGCAAACAGACGGACCGGGGCGCCCGCGCACACAGCGCATCGGCAACCGGCCCGATCTCAAGGCGCTGCATCGTTGTGCATTTGGTCCGGTCATCAAGGCCAAGGAAATCACCAAGGAAACGGTGAAAGAGATCGAAAAGGTCAAAGAGCGCAAGGAGTTCATCAAGGAGCTGAAGGAAAAGGATCGCAAGGAGTTCAAGGAGAAGGAATTCAAGGAGGGCAAGGACAACAAGGAGATCAAGGAATTCAAGGAGAAGGACAAGGATCGCTTTGAAAAGGCCCTTGAAAAGCGCTTTGACAAGCAGCTTGAGAAACGGGCCGAAAAACAGGTTGAAAAACAGATCGAGAAGCAGGCCGAGAAGCAACGTGAAGGCGGCCTGACACCGGGCGGTAGTGACATCGAGACCCGGATTGCCTCGCTTGAGGCGATGGTCAGTGACCTGACCCATTTCATCACCTCGGAACTGCGCCCAGATCTGGCGCAGGGCGCGCAGGATTATGCGGGCGAGTACGATGACCCCGAACTTGCGGCGCAAATGGCCAAGGATGAAAAGGACAGCAAGGACACCGAAACCTTCTGATCCCGGCCCGGCCCCGCCGCATCCGCGGCGGGGCCCTTCTTTCTGGTGAAAGCCATTGATATGATTGTATTTCTATGCTCTCCCGACGATATATCGGCGCGTTGGTTTGTCGCGAGTTTGCGGCATGATCACGGTATTGCCGCACAGATCATCACCCCGCAGGAATTGGTCTATGCGCCAGATATGGAGCATCGGCTGGACGGCATTGACACCTTTAGCAGTGTGACGCTGAAATCCCACGGTATGCTCGACAGCAGCTCGATCACCGGCGTGGTCAACCGGCTGGAGTTTCTGCCCGACGCGCATCTGGCACGGGTCAGCGCAACGGACCGCGCCTATATTCAGCAGGAATTGCTGGCGATCTGGTCAAGCTGGATAAGTGCACTGCCCTGCCCCGTCATCAACCGGCCAACGGCGATTTCCGTAACCGGGCCGCTGTTTCATCCCGCGATCTGGCACCAACACGCCGCCGCCGCAGGCCTGCCGACGGCGCCGATGCTCTATGACGTTGACCTGCCTGATCCGGTGCCGCCCGTCCCGGTGCACTCGGTGATCGTCTGCAGGGACCAATGCCACAGCCCAACCGTGCCACCCGATCTGTTCGGGGCCTGCTGCGATCTGGCGCGCTATGTCGGCTTCGACATGCTAGAGGTGATGTTCGGCCAGGGACCGGAGGGCGCGGTGTTTTCGCTTGCCTCGCCAGTCCCCGACTTGAGCCGCGCAGAGCCCGGCCTTTTGGCACAGGTGGCGCAGATATTTCAGGAGGGCGCGCCATGATCGTGTTGGCTGGACTGCCCGATGAGCCGCCCCTTGCCCGCGTCGCGACCGCGCTGGATGATCTCGGCATTGCCTTTCGCATGATTGACCAACGCCGCCACGCCGATCTGCATCTGGCCTTTGATCCGGCGGCTGCGCAGGGCGTCTTGCAGGGCAATCTGCGCTGTGCGGGACAAGACGATATCGCCCTTGAAGAGGTCACCGGCCTTTATCAGCGACTGCATTCCGACGAAAGCTTTCCCGAGCTGTGCAAGCTGCCCCCCGACGATCCGACACGGCAGCGGTTTTCGAGTTTCGTGACGCTTTTCACGGTGTTTTCCGACCTCTGCACCGGCAGGGTTCTGAACCGGACACCGGGGATGGGTACCAATAATTCCAAGCCGTTTCAGGCACAGATCATTGCCCGCGCCGGCTTTGGCATTCCACGCACCCTGATCACCAATGCCCCGGAGCGCGCCCGCGAATTTGTAGAAGAGGCCGGGGCGCAGGGCCGTGAGGTGATCTTTAAATCCGCCAGTGCGGTGCGCTCGATCGTGCGCAGCGTAACGGCCGATGATCTGGCCCGGCTTGACCGTTTGCGCATCTGCCCGGTGCAGTTTCAGGAGCGCGTCGAGGGCCGCGATGTGCGGGTGCATGTGGTCGGGAGCGAGGTCTTTGCCACGCGCATCACCACCACGGGCGTCGATTACCGCTATGCCAGCCGCGACGAAGGCGGCTCTACCGAGCTTGAGGCTTTCGATCTGCCGTCCGAGGTGGCGAAGCGGGCCGTTGCCCTGTCGCAGATGCTTGAATTGCCGCTGGCGGGCATTGATCTGCGCGAAACGCCGAGCGGGGATTGGGTGTGTTTCGAGGTCAACCCAAGCCCGGCCTATTCCTATTACGAGGCCAATACCGGCCAGCCGATTTCAACCGCGATCGCGCGGTATCTGGCGGGCTGATCGACCAAACGCCCACGAAAAACGGCCCCCGTTCCATTTATGAACGGGGGCCGTTCGCATCCTGCTCCGCCTTAGCGAGAGACGCAGAACGAGCGCCACATCGTCGTGTGCCGACTGATGGGGCTAAAGTAATTCGCGGCAGGGGAAAAGTTGAGCTGGATCGCCCGATCCCAGGCCCGGAAATGCACCGTGAAACCGCACACATCCGGCAGGTCGGTCGGAACGCTTTGCGCCGCTGCAACCGATGCATAGGCCGCCGTCAGATCGAACCCGGTCTTGAGCGGCACAAGGATTGAATTCGGCGGCTGTGTGCCCGTGCCGTCAAGATCGGCCCGCCCGTCATCGAATTCGGGTTGGTCGGCGGCCGTGGTGATCATATGGGCACCAACCACAAATCCACCCGACCAGCGCAGATCATATTTCCAGAAGTGATCGTCATTGATCCGGCCCTTCATATCAAGCACCACAGGCTTGCCTTCGCCTTCGACCTTGCATTGATCGCCAAGCGGCGAGGTCGCAGAGGCGCGGTAGATGTCAAACCACATATCGCCAGTGCCCGACGAGGTCTGCAACAGGTTGTCCGGCAGGCTGATGCGGTCATTGTCGATCTGAACGCGCACCGCGGCGCTCACGTAAGTGGGGGTCGTGGCGCCGATTTCACGCATCACCAGGCGAACCCGAACCAGGGCATTGCTCGCCCCGGTGGTCGAGTCCCAGACCGCCAGGCTCGGCGGATCACCGCAGCCGTCGAAGCGGCGGTAATCCGTCACCGCGAACCAGCCAAGCGAATCGCTGTCATAGACATCATTGCGCGAAATCGGACAGGGCGACGCGGGAGTAGGCCGCACCATCCGGCGCCAGTTGTCGCTGGCCGGATGCACGACACCGGGATCGGCAAAGGTCGGAAACCCCGCGCCCTGATCGATCTCTACACGGTATTCGTATTTGGCAAGCTCCGGGCAATTCACCACTTCGGGCATCGAGCCCTGAATGCGGATATCGTTGGCGAAGGGCCGCTGCGTGACGCCCGCAAAATCGGCAAGGCCGGTCGTCGGGTCGATCACGCCGACCTCGACGTTGCTGATAAAGGTGATCGACGGGGGCGCGCATTGCACCACGTCGCCCATGGTGTCATGCAGGGCATCAAGCCCAAGATCGCGGGTTGCCGGTTCCAGCGTTTTCAGCAGGTCCCCCGCCTTAAGCCAGATCGACGGCCCGGGCTGAAGCACATCGCCATCAGTGAACGGCGTGCGCCCGAAGCCAACGATCTCGGTCGACATCAATTCGACCGGAACGTTTTCGATCGGATCAAGTGCCGGGGTAAAGGCATCAAGCCCGTAATCGGCGCCGCGCACCGGAATACCCGCAGGAAGGGCCGGCAAGAGCGAGGCGTTCGAGCGCACAATCACACCGTCACGCGCCGACAGCAGATCGCCATCCAGAAACATCGGCTTTCCGATTTCCGGTGGCGTCCCTTCGGTTGAAAACCAGATATCGACATCCAGTTCCTTCAAAATCCCCGCAAGCTGATCGGGATTATCCCGCAGCCGCCCACTGCGGGCCAGCTCTGCAAGGCGGCGCAACCGGTCTTCCTTGCCGACAAGAGTCACCGCATCAAGGCCAAGATCCAGTGAGCGCGGCAGCCTGAAGCGCGCCAGCAGAGCCGCGTTGGGAATGACCCCGCCGTTGGTGAACAACAGATCGCCCGCGGTGAACTGATCGCCATTGGGGCTGTCGAGTTCGGTGGAAAAGGCAATCAACTCGCGCTTTTCATCGACCGACGCGACCGCATCAAGGCCAAGGTCCACGCGCGAGATATCGAACTGACGGATAAGATCGGCATTGCGCCGACATATCCGCGCACCGGCTGAAACATCCCAGGCCAGAAGGTCGCCGTCCGATATGATGGGATTGCCATCTGCGGGTTTGGGGCCTCTGGTCAGAAAATCCTCGGACGTGGAAAACAACAGGCCACTGCACGGATTGTCCTGCGCCAGGGCGCTCTCGGGCAAACCGGCGGCCACCAGGAAAAGCCCTCCGAAGGCTGCGGCCAACACCGGCCTTAATCGGCAACTGTACTGTGAGACGTATTGAACAATCATCGACATTGCGAGTTCCTCCAATAAATATTCTCTAAGACCGACTAGGGTATGCGAAAATTTCTACCCTGAATTGATAACAATCAATTAAGAGTTGTTTATTTGAGGTATTGCCGCTGCAAAACAGCTGCACGTGAAGCTTTGCCCGTCTGATGTTCCGCCCTTTTAGAAGCCGTCAAACTGCGCATCCTTGTCTGCGGACCGTCAAACTTACAGATGGACAATAATCACCTTAGCGACGTTCAAGGTGAGGCGCTTTAAACCCGATGCTGTAATCTCAATCGACGCATGCGCCCCTAGCAACGGTCGCGGCCTAAAACCCCGCAGCGGACACACGGCAAACCCGGTCGTCCAGCCCCATGCCGCGTCGCCAGTTCGCCGCCGTGGCCGGGCCAAACGGCCACATCTACGGTTTTGGCGGTCAGCAAAAGGCAGGCCGTTTTGCTGATGCCGTTTTTCTGGACTCTGTCGTCGCGACCTCAGAGCCGGTCACCGATTGAGAGACCGCCAAAATCGCAATCCGACCTGATTGATCAACATCAAAGGCCTGACGCGCAATCCGTGCCACAAAGAAGATCGCGCGGCAGAGTGCAAGCCCCTCAAATCGCACCCCTTCACCGGGGCAAAAGACGCCTGACATCAGAGGCCCTCAAAATGACAAAAAAGAAATCCAAGGCAGAATCGCTCCCGACAGGGCTGGCGCCCAAGGTGCTGCGCATGGAATGCGACCCGGCGGACCTTGGGTTTGAAACCACCGCCGACCTTCGCTCGACCCACACCATGATCGGGCAGGACCGCGCAATCGACGCCATCAACCTTGCGGCCAGCATCACCCACAAGGACTTCAACATCTACGTTCTTGGGCGCATGGGCATGGGACGTCACGAAACCGTGTCCAAGTTGATTTCCGAACAGGCCGCTGACCGCCCGGCCCCCTCGGATTGGGTGTATGTCAACAATTTCGATGCGCCACACAAACCCAACGCCATGCAGCTTGCGGCGGGCTCTGCGTCTCTTTTGAGATCCGCCATGCAGGATCTGGTCGATGATCTGGCCAACGAGATTCCGGCTCTGTTCGAGTCAGAGGAATATCAGACCCAACGCCGCGCCACCGAAGAGGAATTCGGTCAAAGACACGAAGAGCCGATCGCCGAATTTGCCGAGCGTGCCGCGAAAGAGGGTGTCGCGCTCTTGCGCACGCCGATGGGGTTCATGCTGGCCGCAATCATTGATGGCAAACCGATCAAGCCCGAGGTTTACGAGGCGCTTGCCCCCGAGAAACGCAGAGAAATCGACGCCAAGGTGGAACGGCTGCAAGATCAGCTCGCCAAGGTGCTTCGCCATGGGCCGCAACTTGAAAAGGAATACCGCCAGCGGATCGAAGAGTTGCACGCCGGGCTGGCAGAGCGCGTCGTGTCGCTTCGGGTCAAGGAGGTCGCGGACCAGTTCAAGAAAGTTGCCGAGGTCGGCATTTACCTGGAGAAAGTCCGTCAGGACATGATCTCGAACGCCGAGTTGTTTCTTGTCTCAAAGGAAGGGACGAACAACGGCCCTTTCCCCGAAGTGATCCGGAAATTCCACCTTGAGCCACAGTTTGACAGATACGCCGTGAACATTATGGTGTCGCATGAGGTCTCCAAGGACGTCGCCGCGCCGGTTGTCAGCGAAGACTTGCCAACCCTGCATCACCTGACCGGCCGGATCGAGCATATTTCGGAAATGGGCACGCTGGTGACCAATTTCACCCTGATCAAGCCCGGCGCGCTTCATCGGGCGAATGGCGGCTTTCTCGTGCTTGACGCCGTGCGCCTCTTGTCCGAGCCCTACGCCTGGGAGGCGCTCAAGCGCAGCCTGCAAAGCCAGTCGATTTCCATCACCTCGCTCGGTGACCGGCTTGGCCTTGTGTCGACGGTCTCACTTGAGCCGGATCCGATCCCGCTCAACCTGCGCGTGGTTCTGATCGGCGACCGGCGCCTGCACATGCTGCTTTGCCTACTTGATCCGGAATTCAATGAGCTGTTCAAACTACAGGCCGATTTTGAGGATGACCTTCCCAGAACGGCCAAGAATACCAGCCTTATGGCGCGGGTCGTCGCGGGCTATGCCCAGCAGGAAAACCTGCACCCGATGAGCGCGGCGGCGGTTGCGGCGCTACTGGATCAGGCGGTGCGGCTGGCCGATGACAGCAAGAAATTCACGCTGCAACTTGGCGCGCTGAAGGACGTGATGCGCGAGGCGGATCACTATGCCGGGCAAGCGGGCAAGGACTTGATCACCGACGCAGATATCGCAGAGGCCATCACGCAGGCCGACAGACGCGCATCGCGCATTCAGGAACGCCTGCAAGAGGCCGTCACGCGCAAGACCATTCTGATCGACACCGCTGGATCGGTGGTCGGCCAGGTCAACGGCCTCTCGGTCGTCGGCACCGGCCAGCATTACTTTGGCCGCCCCTCGCGTATCACGGCGCGTGTCAGGATGGGCGCCGGCAAGGTGATCGACATCGAGCGCGAGGTCGAACTTGGTGGTCCGCTGCATTCAAAGGGCGTGCTGATCCTTGGCGGTTTTCTGTCCTCTCGCTATGCGCGCGACGTGCCGATGTCCTTGCATGCCAGTCTGGTGTTTGAACAAAGCTATGGCGGCGTCGATGGCGACAGCGCCTCGTCTGCCGAGCTTTATGCGCTTCTCTCTGCCCTGTCCGGCGTACCGATCCGGCAAGGATTGGCGGTCACCGGATCGGTCAACCAGAACGGCGAGGTGCAGGCCATCGGCGGGGTCAATGAAAAGATCGAAGGCTTCTTTGACACCTGCAAGGCGCGGCGGCTGACCGGCGAACAGGGCGTTCTGATCCCGGCCGCGAATGTCGAGCATCTGATGCTGCGCCACGATATCGTCGAGGCGGCAAGGGCCGGCAAATTCAGGGTCATTGCAATCAAGACCATCGACGAGGGCATCGAGGCCCTGACCGGGCGCGAGGCCGGAAAACGCAAACGCAACGGCGCGTTCCCCGAGGGCAGCATCAATGCGCTCGTGGAGGCGCAGTTAAGAGCATTTGCCGAAAACCGTCGGCGCTTTGCCAAGAATGACCTGGCCCCGCCAAAGCCGGAGGACATGACATGACCGCCCCGCCGCACGCCGAAACCCGCATCCTGATCGGCGCCGGGTCTTTTGCCGATGCAACTGCTGCTCTCAAGATCATCGGTCGACTGGCGGAGGGGGGGAATGTCGCCTTTGGCGGGCTGTTGATCGAAGACCGGGACATGCTGAACATCTGTCAGATTCCAAATCAGCGGGTTGTCTCGGCCAGCGGCACGCTCGTGTTCGCCCCAAACCCGGCACAGCTTCGCACCGTCCTTGAAGCCGATGCAAAGGCCTTTCAGCGCTCTCTGGCAGAGGTTGCCGGGCTTGCCGGTGCCGCCTGGAGCTTTGAGCACTCTATCGGCGAGCTTGTGCAGCAATCCCTGACGGCCTCTGCCGGGTGGGACATCGTCGTGGTCGGGCACCGAAGCGTGCATCCGATGCGGGGCAAGATCATTTCGCTCAGGGCCGCGCCGGTGGCGGATGACGCGCTTGAGGCGTTTTCCGATCAGCTGGCCAGGGCCCTGGCAACCGACCACCTGGTGTTCTCGGTCGGTGAGCAATCCGATGGCCCGCCCCAGTCACATGCATTTGCCGACCTCGGCGGCGCACTGGCGGCCCTTGCCCGCCTGAATGTGCAGGCGGTCCTGCTTGACCTCGCGCACGGGCCGGTCCGCACCCCGGATCAGCTGCGCCAGGTGCTCGAGGTCGCGCGCTGTCCTCTGTTTGTGTTCGGAGCAGCGGCCTCGGGCGATCAGCTTGAGCATAGCACGCAAATCCCGCCCAGCCCGAAGCGCCGCTAGGCACATACCCGCCCCCTGCCGTCAAAACAAAAGCTTTGCCGCTTGAGCAAAATCAAAATTTTGGCGCGTTCACCCGCTAAACTGGGATGAAGGGATCAGGGGTGGCCATGTTCACAAACGCCGTCAGGATATGCACACTGAACAAGTTTGAGATCAAGGTTGATCCAAGCTGGCTTTTGATTGCCGCGCTGATCACCTGGAGCCTGTCACGGCAGTATTTTCCTGCGGCCCTTCCAGGGCAGACTAGCGATGTCTATCTGGTCATGGCGATCGCGGCGATGCTGTGTTTTTTCGGCTCACTTCTATTGCACGAGTTGGCCCATTCGGTCGTGGCCCGAAGCTATGGCGTGCAGATCAAAAGCATTACCCTGTTCCTGTTTGGCGGCGTGGCAGAGCTTGAAGCCGAGCCGCAAACCGCAGCGGTGGAATTTCAGGTGGCCCTGGCCGGTCCGGTGATGAGTCTGGCGCTGGCTTTTGGATTCTGGGTATTCGCCAGGGTTGTCGCCATGGCGTCGCTACCTGCGCCGATTATCGAGGTGCTGTCTTACCTTTCGCTGATCAATCTGGTGCTTGCGCTGTTCAACCTTGTCCCGGCCTTTCCGCTTGATGGCGGGCGTGTCTTGCGCGCCTATCTTTGGCATCGAAGTGGCGACTTGCTGCGCGCCACCGAAACGGCGGCAAAATCAGGCGCGGTTTTTGCCTATGCTTTGATGGCATTGGGCCTGATCGCGCTGTTTCAGGGCGCGGCGGTTACCGGGCTTTGGTATATTCTGATTGGCGGTTTCGTGCTTTTTGCCGCAAGAGCAAGCTATCAGACGCAATTGATGCACACCGCTTTTGACGGCAAAACCGTTAAGGCCTTGATGACTACCGATCCCGTTGTTGTCAGACCGGAAATGACACTGAACGACATGGTCGACCTGATCATGTTGAAACACCGCATCAGCTTTGTTCCGGTGGTCGAGGATCGCGTCCTGCTTGGGTACATTGACACGACGGTTCTTGGCGGGATCGACCGGGAAAACTGGGCCAGTACCCGCGTAGACGATGTTTTTACCAATCTGGAGAGCGCCGCCAAAGTGCAATCTGACCTGTCGATCAAAGAGTTGATGTCGCTTATCGCTAAGACCGGGCGCCGGAAATTTCTGGTGACAGATAACCACGCATTGCTTGGGGTAATCACTCTGGCGGATTTGACCGCCTACCTCAACCTTTCGGAAATACTTGCCCATCCAACAAAGAGCCATTGAAGTCATGACCGATATTCTGATCATTCAGGGCCATCCTGACGCCTCGGAGCCTCACCTGTGCCATGCGATAGCTCAGGCATATCGCGCCGGCGCCGAGGCCGGGGGCCACCAGGTAACGGTGATTGATATCGCCCAGCAGGATGTTCCCTTTCTGCGCTCGCAGGCGCAATGGGAAGGCTCGGATTTGCCGCCCCTCTGCGCCCCTGCGCAGGCAGCAATCCTGGCAGCCGAGCATCTGGTCCTTGTTTACCCGCTCTGGATGGGGGATGTCCCTGCCCTGCTGAAAGCCTGGATCGAACAGGTGTTTCGCAAAGGCTTTGCCTTTGAAATGGACCGGCGCGGATGGCATCCCGCACTCAAGGGAAAATCGGCACGGGTGATCGTGACCATGGGCATGCCGGGGTTTGCCTATCGTTGGTTCTTTTTCGCGCATTCCCTGCGCAGCCTTGATCGCAATATCCTGAAGTTCTGCGGCATCCGCCCGGTTCGCTGGAGCATCCTCGGCAATGCAGAAGACCCAAGCAGACGGGCGCAGACCCGGTTTCTGGCAAAAGCCAGAAAGCTTGGCATGCGCGCCCGTTAACCCTACTCGGGGCCGACCTAAGTGGCGATGATGTCGTCAAGATGCGTTTGCAGCCGGTCCAGCGGCACATCCGACAGGTCCTTGGGAATTTCCCCGACAACAGCGCTTTTCAACGACGGCGTGAGCGCCTTTCGCATCAGCCCGAGCATATGCGGGCCTGACGCGATCACAAGCCGGTCAAAATCTTTCTTCGCAAGGGCGGTCTCAAGATGCCGGGCGATCTGTTTTGCAAAAACCTGATCGGCGTGTTCCTGCGGGTCGCCCTGATCTACCGCGCTGACACCCGGTCCGGCGCTGCTATGGCCCATTCCTGCCTCGGACGAAAACCCGGTCGCGGGTTCCGCACTCCAAGCCTTATCCTCCAGGACGGCAAGCCCTTTGCCCGGTCCGCTATTGACCACGACACTGGCATTGCGCGCGTCTGCCAAAACTACCCAAGTTACAATCGGTTTCATGTCACACTCCAGAATTTGAACCTGCATTCGTTGTTGCAGAAATTGACGCCCGGTGTTTGAGCAAAATCAATTGTGACTTGCGTCGAGCCTTGAGATGTTGGCATTTTTGGAAAACAAGACGGGACAGAATGTGAAAAATACCGCTCAGGACAGTGCATTGCTGAATGCAATCATGGATGCCGCCGTTGACGCGATGATCATATCGGACGCGCGCGGCCTGATCCTGCGAACCAATCCGGCGGCCGGGCAGATGTTTGGATTCGAGATATCCGAGATGATCGGGCAAAGCGTAAACATACTGATGCCCAAAGTGTTTGCCGAACACCACGACGCGTCCATGTCGCACTACGCGCAAACCGGCGAGAATAATATCATCGGCACCGGGCGCGATATCGACGGCCAACGCAAGGACGGAAGTGCTTTCCCACTGCACATTTCTGTTGGCGAAACAACGGCGGCGGGCGAACCAATGTTCGTCAGCATTCTGCACGACCTGACCCATCGACACGCGACCCAGGCGGCCCTTTCCCGGTCGCAGCGGCTGGATGCCATCGGTCAGATGACCGGAGGAATCGCCCATGATTTCAACAACCTGCTGACGGTTGTGATCGGAAATCTGGAATTACTGGAGATGCGGGAGGCGACTGACAAACAGATGCCACTGATCCGCGATGCTCTGGATGCCGCCGAACTTGGGGCAGATCTGACGTCAAGGCTGATGGTGTTTGCGCGCAGAAGTAACCTCAAACCAGTGGAATCCGACCTTCGTGACCTTTGCAAGGCTGCCTTGAATATCCTCAAGAGAACCCTTGGCGCAGCCTATAGAATAAGAACGGATTTCGCGACGGATTTGAAACCTGTCATGGTCGATCCGGTCGAATTGCAATCGGCGCTGATCAACCTGGCGCTAAATGCGCGAGACGCCATGGGCAAAAAGGGCGAGCTGCTGATTTCCCTCTCCAACGTCACGATCGATGACAGTTACATGGCGCAGGAAACCGATATCACCTCTGGCGAATATGTCCGCCTGTCGGTCAGCGATGATGGCAAAGGAATGTCCCCCGAAGCACAGCGTCGCGCATTCGAGCCCTTTTTCACGACAAGATCGAACAGCGGAGGCACGGGGCTTGGCCTTTCCATGGTTTATGGCTTTGTGCGCCAGTCCGGCGGCCACATCACCCTCTATAGCGAGCTGGGTCATGGCACAAGTTTTGGCCTTTATTTTCCGGCGGTTATAAACAGCGCCCACTCTGGGAACCCCAAGCCCGATCAAATGCTGGGCGAAGACATTCCATGCGGACATGGGGAAACCGTTCTTATTGTCGAGGATAACCCGAAAGTGCGGCAGCTTGCGGTCGATCGCATCTGCAAGCTTGGCTACCAGAGCGCAGAGGCCGAGACCGGGGATGCGGCCTATGAGATGCTAAAAGCGGGCCTGCATGTGGAAATTTTGTTTTCCGACCTCGTCATGCCCGGCACCCTGAGCGGCTACGAGCTGGCCGCAAAGGTCCAAGCCGAATTTCCCTCGATAAAGGTCTTGCTGACATCAGGATATGCAAGCGATGTTGTCACCGGGAAAATGCCTCACGCACAAAGCTGGGACATCCTGCACAAGCCCTATCATCACGCGGATCTGGCGCAACGGCTTCAGGCGCTTTTGCTCCCGCCCTCCGAGGATTGAGAAATCTTGACATCGCCAACAAAAGTATAACCGATGCCGCGCACGGTTTTGATCAGTTTTGGATCTGACGGATCGCGTTCGATCTTTTTGCGCAATCGCGCAACCTGATTGTCGATGGTGCGGTCAAGGGGGCTCCATTCGATTCCGCCGGTCAGATCCATCAACTGATCGCGTGACAAGACGCGTTTGGGCCGCTCCAGAAACACCGTAAGCAGCTTGAAATCACCCGTCGTCAGCCCACAGTCGGCACCATCCCTGTCCAGCACTTCAAGGCGGTCGGGCAAGGCGGTGATCCCGTCAAAACAGTAGGTATTGCCGGTCTCGCTCTGTGCCACGTCAGGTGACACGACTGCGGATTCATCCGGCTGGGCGGGATTGCCGCTTCTGCGCAGCACGCTGCGCACTCGGGCCACCACTTCGCGGGCGTGAAAGGGTTTGGTGATGTAATCGTCAGCGCCGATTTCCAGGCCGACAACGCGGTCAATCACGTCGTCTTTTCCACTCACCATGATGATTGGCACCTGCGAAATAACGCGGATCGCGCGCGCCAGTTCAAGACCATTGTCAGCGCCAAGATTGATGTCCAACGTAACAAGGTCAGGCGCTGATTCTTTGAGTTGCGCCAATGCCTCCTCGGCATTCGCAGCCTCGCACACGCCAATCCCCTCGCCCTCCAGAACATTGCGCAGGAGGGTTCTGATTTTTTGGTTATCATCAACGACAAGAATAATCTTGCGAGTCATAATTCAACCCTTTCTTGTAGAAGCACTGGCCGATTTCAGAAACGAACGTTCAAATCTTTACTGCCGGGCTATGCACCTCTTCGTTACAAATTGATGCAAAACTTACACAATCCAACCTAACCCCTATTACATTGACTGTTCAACTTGACCTCATCACACCTTATGGGGGTCCCGCTAATGTATGTCACTATTCCTTCGGAACAACTTTCCAACGCGCAGCACATCCGACCTGCGCACAAACGGACTGCAAGCATTACAAAAGTTTTCAAAGCCGGCTCCAATCTTTATTATGAAGGTGACAAAGTCGAACGCCTTTATCAGGTGCAATCCGGCGTCCTGCGCCTTACTCGCATACTAGAGGATGGGCGCCGTCAGGTGATTTCCTTTGGTTTTCCGGGTGATATTGTTGGATTTCCCTGTAATGGACGGTATCATACCGACTGTGACGTTCTGACCGATGCCCGGCTGCAGGCCTACCATTTGTCGTCGCTGGAAGGTGAGAACGGCGACCCTGAGCTTCACAAGGAACTGCTTCAGGCGGCCCTGCGTGAGATAAGTGCGATGCAGGATCATTTCATGATGCTCGGGCGTAAATCCGCCATTGAGAAGGTTGCCTCCTTTTTGTGCGTCCTGACTGAAAGAATGAGCGCCGAGTCAGGTTCACGCAACCAGGCTTTGTTGCCGATGAGCCGGTCAGACATTGCCGATTTTCTGGGTCTGACAACAGAAACGGTCAGCCGCACGCTAAGCCTGCTTCGCAATAGCGGGATCATAGCGATCAACAATGTCCACACGGTCGTGATCTTGCAGCCCCATGTGCTGTTCGGGTTGTCGCAGGGACATGGGATGGACCAGCAAAGCTTGGCGAGGGCCTGCTAGGCCTTCAACAGCAACGCCCACCCCGGACACGGAAACGGTGGCGCCGGAATATATCAGGACGGCGAGGTAACCATCCAACGCCTTTCAGGGCTGCGCGTCCCTAGCCCCGGATTTGTATTTCTTCGGCCCAGGCCCGGATTGATCTTGATCATCCGGGCCCCGGGGCATCGGTCTAAGATCGCGTCAGATCGGTGCTTTCAGGACAAAAGAAGACATGGCACATGACACTATCAGAAAATCAACGGCGACCTCGAAGGCCGCCAATATGGCCGACTACGCGGCCACGTATGACAGCTTTCGCTGGGAGGACGCGCGCCGCCTGATCGATGGGTTGCCGGGCGGGCACCTCAACATCGCCCATGAAGCGATTGAGCGGCACGTCGCGGCCGGTCACGGCGCGCAGGTGGCGCTGCGCTGGATCGCGAAATCCGGGGAGCGCACCGATTATACCTATCTCGAGTTGTCGCAGTTGACCAATCGCTTTGCCAATGTGCTGCGCAATCACGGCATTGAAAAAGGCGCGCGGGTCTATTCTCTGTTGGGGCGCACGCCCGATCTCTACATCGCGGTGCTTGGCACGCTAAAAGCGGGATGCGTGTTTTGCCCGCTGTTTTCCGCATTCGGCCCCGAACCGATCCGCGCGCGGATGGAGATCGGCGGCGCCAACGTGCTGATCACCACGGCGCGGCTTTACAAGCGCAAGGTCAGCGCGCTGCGCGACCTGCTGCCCGATCTGCGCCATGTGTTTCTAAGCGATGGCACGGCAGAGGATACCGACGCCCTGTCGCCCCTGATAAAGGCCGCCTCGCCCGAGTTCACCACCGAGCCGATGCATCCCGAAGACACCGCGCTCTTGCATTTCACCTCTGGCACCACCGGCAAACCCAAGGGCGTGGTGCATGTGCATGACGCGGTTGTGGCCCATCACATGACCGGGTGCCTCGCGCTAGACCTCAAACCCGGAAATACCTATTGGTGCACCGCCGATCCGGGATGGGTGACCGGCACCTCCTATGGCATCATCGCGCCGCTGACCAACCGCGTCACGATGATCGTGGATGAGGCCGAGTTTGACGTGACCCGCTGGTATGACATCCTTGACAGGGAAAGCGTGAACGTCTGGTACACCGCGCCCACGGCGATCCGGATGCTGATGAAGGCCGGGATCGAGGCGACCAAAGGGCATGATTTCTCGTCCCTGCGGTTCATGGCCAGTGTCGGCGAGCCGCTGAATCCCGAGGCGGTGATCTGGGGCAATGACGTCTTCGGCATGCCCTTTCATGACAACTGGTGGCAGACCGAAACCGGCGGCATCATGATCGCCAATTTCGCCGCGATGGATGTCAAACCCGGCTCGATGGGCAAGCCGCTTCCGGGTATCAAGGCGGGCATTGTCGAGGTGACAGAGGATGGCCTTTGTGAGGTGAGCGAGCCTCTGGTGGTCGGCGAGCTGGCGCTGCGCCCGGGCTGGCCATCGATGATGCGCGGCTATCTGCACGAAGAGGCGCGATACGAGAAATGCTTTCGCGATGGCTGGTATCTCACCGGCGATCTGGCGATGCGCGACAGTGATGGGTATTTCTGGTTCGTGGGCCGCAGCAATGACCTGATCAAAAGCGCCGGCCACCTGATCGGCCCGTTCGAGGTTGAAAGCGCGCTCATGGAACACGAGGCCGTGGCCGAGGTTGCCGTCATCGGCGTGCCCGATGAAACGGCTGGCGAACGGGTCAAGGCCTTTGTCGCGCTGAAACCGGGCTATGCGCCCACCGAAGAGTTGATGCTTGAGCTAAGCGGCCATGCCCGCAAACGGCTTGGCCCCGCCGTTGCGCCAAAGGAAATCGCGTTTCGCAAGAACCTGCCGAAAACCCGAAGCGGCAAGATCATGCGCCGACTGTTGCGGGCGCGCGAACTGGGCCTGCCGGAAGGCGACATATCGACATTGGAAAGTGATGAGCAATGACAGCGCCCCCTCTCAAACCCCGTCTCGATCATGACCATCTGCGCGATCTGCTCAAGGCGATGATCCGCATCCGCCGCTTCGAGGACAAATGCGCCGAGCTTTATACCCAACAGAAAATCCGCGGTTTTCTGCATCTCTATGACGGGGAAGAGGCGATTGCTGCGGGCATCATTCCGCTCCTTGGCGCGCAGGACCGGGTGGTCGCGACCTACCGTGAACATGGTCATGCCCTAGCGCGCGGCATTCCGATGGCCAGCATTCTGGCCGAGATGTACGGCAAGGCCGAGGGCTGCGCCGGGGGGCGCGGCGGCTCGATGCACCTCTTTAGCCGCGATCACCTGTTTTACGGCGGCAACGCCATCGTGGGCGGCGGC
Source organism: Roseovarius litorisediminis (assembly GCF_900172295.1). GTDB lineage: Bacteria > Pseudomonadota > Alphaproteobacteria > Rhodobacterales > Rhodobacteraceae > Roseovarius > Roseovarius litorisediminis. Next base: position 226,496 of record NZ_FWFL01000003.1, on the reverse strand, counting down.
TTGCCGATGGCCGTGGGCCTTGGTCTCGCCGATCGGATGGAGGCGCGCGATAGCGTGACGGCCTGTTTTTGCGGCGAAGGCGCCGTTGCCGAGGGCGAGTTTCACGAAAGTCTGAACCTTGCCGCGCTCTGGGGGCTGCCCGTTCTGTTTGTCTGCGAAAACAACGGCTATGCCATGGGCACGGCCCTGCGCCTGTCTGAATCGCAAACCGACATAAGCGCAAAGGCCGCGTGCTATGGCATCGAGAGCACTTCGGTCGACGGCATGGATGTCGTCGCCGTCGAGGTCGCCGCGCGCCGCGCCCTGCGCCACATCGCGGAAACCGGCCAGCCCTATTTTCTTGAATGCCGCACCTATCGCTTTCGCGCCCATTCGATGTTTGACGCCCAGCTTTACCGCTCCAAGGAAGAGGTCGCGGAATGGCGCGAAAAGGGGCCGATCCTGCGGTTTCAGACCTGGCTTGATCAAAACGGGCTGCTGCATTCGGATGAGGTCTCAAGGATCATCGTCGAGACCGACGAAGAGATCGCCAAGGCGGTCGCCTTTGCCGAAGCGGGCACAGACGAGCCACTTGAAAGCCTGACGCGGTTCGTCATGTCGCCCGACCGCCCTGCCCCGCCCGTGCCCGTTAAACCCGGCCCGATGATCCCGACCACCTATCGCGAGGCCGTCCGGGGCGCGATTGTCGATGCCATGACGCGCGATCCCAAGGTGTTTCTGATGGGCGAGGATGTCGGCCATTACGGCGGCTGCTATGCGGTCAGCAAGGGCCTGTTGGATCAATTCGGCCCCGAGCGGATCCGTGACACGCCCTTGTCGGAATCCGGCTTTACCGGGGCCGGGATTGGGGCGGCGATTGCCGGAATGCGCCCGATTGTCGAGGTGATGACGGTCAATTTCTCGCTTCTGGCGCTGGACCAGATCCTCAACACCGCCGCAACGCTACGCCATATGTCCAACAATCAGTTTGGCGTGCCCGTGGTGATCCGCATGGCGACGGGGGCCGGAAAACAGCTTGCGGCGCAGCATTCGCATTCGCTTGAGGGCTGGTATGCCCATATTCCCGGATTGCGCGTGCTGGCCCCCGCCACGATGGAGGATGCGCGCGGTATGCTCTGGACCGCCTTGCAAGACCCTGATCCGGTTCTGATCTTCGAGAACGTGATGCTTTATAACCGCGAGGGCGAGATTGCCGAAAACGCCGGTCCCGTCGATATCGACCGCGCCGCGATCCGGCGGGATGGCACGGATGTCTCGCTGATCACCTATGGCGGGTCGCTGTTCAAGACGCTTGAGGCCGCCGATAAGCTGGCCGAGGCGGGCATCTCGGCAGAGGTCATTGACCTGCGCAGCCTGCGCCCGCTCGACATGAAGACGATCATCGCCTCGGTCACCAAGACCCGCCGCGCAGTGATGGTCGATGAAGGCTGGAAAACCGGAAGTCTCGCGGCAGAGATCGGCATGCGGCTGGCCGAAGAGGCCTTTTACGAACTCGACGCCCCGCTTGCCCGCGTCTGTAGCGAAGAGGTGCCAATCCCCTACGCCCAGCATCTAGAACAGGCGGCGATCCCCCAGAGCGCGCGGATCGTCGCGACGGTCAAACAGATAATGGACACCACGCCATGAGCGCGTTTCTCATGCCCTCGCTTGGCGCAGATATGGAGGCCGGAACCTTGGTGGAACAATTGGTTTCGCCCGGTGACCGCGTAAAGCATGGCGATGTGATCGCCGCCGTTGAAACCCAGAAAGGCGTGATCGAGGTCGAGATTTTCCAGGATGGCGTGCTTGAAGATTGGCTGGTCGATACGGGCATCAAAGTCCCAGTCGGCACGCCTCTCGCGATGATCCGCTCAACGTCCGACAGTAACGCCGCAGGCCCGGACACGCCAGAGCCCGAAACGCCCCAGCCGCACGACCCGAAACCGGCATCGGTGCCGCGCGAAGACCCAGCCCCGCAAGAGCCCGCTCCCCAGAGGCCCAGCCCAGAAAGTCCGATGCCCGAAGGGCCATTTCCCGAAATCCCCATGCCCGAAGACCGCATTGAGGCGGGTGTTGCGGCCAATTACCACCGTCAACACATAAGCCCGGCGGCACGCCGTCTGGCGGCGCAGACCGGGGTTGACCTAGGCCGCCTTGGCCCCAGCACGGACAAACCGATCACCCGGTCTGACATCGCGGCACTGACCAGGGAGCACCACTCGGCGCAAAGCGACATGCGCGCCGCCATCGCGGCCGCGATGAGCCGCTCCAAACGCGACATCCCGCATTATTACCTGTGCCATACCGTCGATCTGACCAAGGCCGAGGCCTTTATCACCACCGAGAACGCCACGCGCGCGCCGGATGAAAGATTGCTTTTGGGGGCGCTCTATCTCAAGGCGCTTGCCCGCGCGGTGAAAAAGGTGCCGGAAATGAACGGCACGTTTGAAGAGGGTCACTTTCATCAAAGCGAGGCGGTGCATGCGGGCCTTGCCATCGCGCTGCGCAGCGGCGGATTGGTGGCCCCGGCCCTCTTTGACGCCGACACGCAAAGCCTTGACGACCTGATGACATCCATGCGCGACCTGATCGCCCGGGTGCGCGCCGGGCGCTATCGTGCGCGCGAACTGTCAGAGGCCACGATCACCCTGTCCAGCCTTGGGGATCGCGGCGTGGATCAGCTTTACGGCGTGATCTACCCGCCGCAGGTCGCCATTGTCGGGGTCGGCACCCCGGCCCTGCGCCCCTGGGTCGAGGGCAAGAAAGTCTTACCGCGCCTCACCGCCACACTCACGCTTGCAGCCGATCACCGGGTCAGCGACGGCCGTCGGGGCGCGCTGTTTCTCACTGCAATCGCCAAACATCTGCAAAGACCGGAAACGCTATGACAGAAATGAGCATTGACGCCGCCCTGGCCGACGAACTTCATCGCATCGCGCCTGATATCGAGTTGTCGGAGATCGACCGCACACAGGATCTGCGCGAGGAATTCGATATCGATTCAATGGATTTCCTGACCCTCGTCACCGCGCTTGGCAAACGCTTTGACCTCGACATGCCCGAGGCCGACTATCCGAAGATGCAAAGCTATGATGCGCTTCTGGAATATCTCCGCACCCGAACGTCTTAGGGATCGGGCGCGCGAGACACCGCCTAACTGGCCCCCGCAACAAGCAGGGCATCGTTAAAGATATCGCTAAGGATGAGAATGGCTATGTTCTGCAAAATGCGCTCTTTGTGGCTTACCATGCTGGAGACGTAAACTGGGGTGACACAAACGCTCTGAACGAGTTCTGCAAGCGCGACGAAGTTGATCTACATACCCACCTATCACTGGCCAAAAACAACGCCAAATCAACGGTCTTCCAGCACGGAAATATGGCAGGTATTCAGGGTCAGCGACCCGAATGTACCTTGCTTGGAGTCGCCCAAGTGGATCAAATGCCTTGCACCGGCCTACACTCTGAGATTTTCACTCGAAGGGCGGTTCTTTAAGAACCCGGTCTTCAAGCGAATGGCCACTTCCGCCGCTCACTCGCACAACATTGCGCCCGCCTTTATATTTCGGGCCCTTACCCTTACCGCCGCTCCCATGATCAGAGTCATGCCCCTCGTCGGAAGTGTGGTCATCACCATGATCATCACCGTGGTCATCACCATGATCATCCTCACCGCTGTGTGCGTCAGCTGGCCGTCCATGCTGGGCGCCTCCGGCACCACGCCCCTTGCCCTTATCAGACCCATGCGTGGTATCCGCCCCATCGGTGTGCTGGGCGAAACCCGGTGCTGCAACAACGATTGCACAGAGGCTGGTCAGCAGCAGGCGCCGGTTTATCCAATTCTCAGGCATTGTCGAAATCCTTTCCAACCAAAGCGTCAGGGGCAGCCGATACGCTACCCCTGACTAAACACCATCGTTAGAGCGCTTCAGGCACCGCATATTCGTGGATGAATTCAATCACAGCCCGGGCATCATCCGCCGCCTGCGTGTAGGCATCCAGAGATCCCGCCGCAGAGACATCAACCGATCCAAAGACAGTATCGTAGATATTCAGATCCTCCAGTTCGAAAGAGCCATCAGGCTGCTCCACAAGGACCGTGGCCGTTACGCCCGAATAGGTATCGGACCGGTCGTATGAGAACGACGAATAGTCGACGACCGAATAAGTCACATCCCCTGTGGTTGTCAGGTTGATCCCCAGAAAGGCGTCAATATAGGCAATCTCGTCAGACGTGAATTCCCCGGTCTTGTCCGTTGCGGCGGCCAAGAATGCCGTCGATGCGTCCAGATCAGCCTGAGTATACTGGCCATCGACGAGGAAATCATAGTCCGTTCCGACCAGATCATCGGCCGTGAGGCCCGGAATGCTGCCGGTCGTCAGCAGCGACACATAGATCGCCAGATTCTCCAACGGCGAGTCGATGGTCTTGGCTTCGCCATCCACCGTCAGCACAAGACGGCCCGCTGCGTCGACCGTCACTGCCGTTGCACTGGAAAGCATTGTGATAACTTCATCTGCACGGTTTTCGAGAACCGATTTCGGCGCCCGCCCGACATTCAAGCGGCCAAGCTCAACCTCAACTGTAAGAGTTTCATCTACCGGATGACCTTCTTCGTCGAGTTCAATCGGGTTGCCATCCGCATCCAGAGGCTGCACGTAACCGTCTGCGGTCAGGATTGGAACGCCATTGGAATCACGGTCGATAATCCACAAGTCGCCGAAAAGATCCCCTTTCTTTGAGCCCGAGGTAGCGGGCTGACCACCGCCGGCACCATCCTTGCCGCCAGCTTGACCGGCCCATTCCGGACGGTCTGAATCGTCGTCGCCCTCATCGGCCGCGTCAGCAGAATCACCATGACCGGTGACCGGGTCATCCATACCGGTGATATCCTTGAAAATACCCCCAAGGCCCTTGCCTTTTCCACCTTGTCCCATCTGGCCACCCTGCCCGTGACCTCCGCTTGCTCCACTGCCAGACTGAGAGCCATGCGCCTGCTTACCTTGACCCGAACCTTGCTCGGCAAAGGCGATGCCGGACCCAATAGGGGCCGTCGCAAGTGCGACTACTGCGCATCCCGCAGCAAGCGTATATTTCAAAGAACTCTTAAAATTCAAAAACTGTTTCATGTTGTCCTCCTGATTGCAGATTCATCACAAGGCAGGGGAACAAAACTGCTCCATAACCACCTTTGCGCAGATTAGAACAGATTTTCACATTCAAGAATTGATATGGATTAATTTGGTCCAAAAAAATCCGGCAGAAACTGCTGGAAATTTGGTTTTTGGGGTCGCTAATTTGGGTTTTTTAGAACTTACGCGTTAACCCGACCCGGAACAGCCGTTCAGTGGTGTCAAACTGATCAACACCTGCGACGTAGTTGACTGAATGAGAGTCATACTCAGTCTGTGTATAATCAAATCTGACGTTGGCTTTATCGCCGACTGCAAATTCAACACCGCCGCCAAACCGGACGCCATCAAGGTCATCATCCTGATCAACACTTACACCGCCGAACTGATATTTGGTGTTAAATCTCGAACGGACAACTCCGGCCCGGCCATAGATCAGAACAGCGTCGTTGACGACATAGCCCAGCCGAATACCGGCACCAATCGTTCCGACTTTTTCCACCGAATAAATTCGGCCAACCGGACTGCGTTCGATGTCCCAGTCCGCTGTGGACAGTTCGAATTCGGCTTCGCCGCCAACATAAAAGTTATTGGCCTCATATCCGTATCCGGCGACCAGACCAGCCGTGAACCCCTGGCCCGCCCGAATGGTATCGAGCGTAAATGCCGGTGCCACAGCATTTGGGCGAGGACCGGTGTTATCGCTTTGCACGGTACCATGTCCCAATTGAACACCGGCATAAAAACCAGAGAAATCTGTCGGCTCAACTTGACGTGGGGGCTGATCGTCTGCTCCGAACTCATAGACAAGTCCGAACCGGGCAACGGTTTCCAGATTAGCGAAATTGTCATCATTGGCGCTGCCAAGGGGCGACCCGATGGGATAGTCCTCGTAGGCGCGGACCTGATATTCCATCCGGCCCGACAACCCGCGGCCAAGTGGAACTTCGGTGCCGATACCAACCAGCAACCCAAGTTCCCGTTCACTGGTTGAAACAAGCGGGTTTGCACCTCGTTGATAGGTACTGTCAAATTCGGTCGATACAATACCGAAACGCCCATAAACCAGGTTGTTATTTTTCATGCGAACGCCAGTCAGCGCGCTCAGACCAAACGAGTTGCCGCGTTTTGCCGAAAAATTCCGGTTGGCCAGATGCGGCCAGCCAGAATCGCTGAATTCCACGTCGGCTTCCGCCCCCAGAACCAGATTTCCGAAATCTGCCCGGTAACCGGCAAAAAGACCGCCAGAGAGATCGTTATCGCCAAAATCGGCAGTCAGATTGCCACCCGCGCCGCGTGGTCCATCCACTTTGGTCTGCAGTGCACTATTGCCAATCTGGGCCCCTACATAAAAACCAGAGGCGCTGACTTTGGCCAGATTGGCCGTGCCTTTTTCATAGCGCGGATCAAGAGTGGCACCAAAACTAAGGGTCAGGCGGTGTTCGTCAAATTCTACACCCGCAACATCCGACTGCCTTTGCAGAAAATCGTAATCGGTATCAATATAAACGTGGGGGTTCAGGTGGTAACGTACCGAAACGCCGGTTTCTGACAGAACATCGGTGCGCGAAACCTTCTGATAGTCGTTCTGGGTCAAAAAGAAATAGCCAGCAACAGACATATTGGGGGCCACCCGGTGGCGCAAACGCAGTCCCGCCGAGGTCGAAACATAGCCCGAAGCGCCGGACAGTGTGGTCTCTTCGATGCTGCGTTCGACAATTCCGGTCAATTGCGTTTGTGCACTAATCGGCAACGTCAGGTCAGCACCGAAATCAACAGTTGTCGTCGTGCCGAGCCTTGGATCATCGTAGTTCTGAGACATGACGCCAAGCAGCGCCTCACCGCTCAGATCGCCCACTGTGCCAGAGTAACCCACGGCTGCCTGAAAACCATCTGAACTGCGTTGAAAGCCAAGACCTCCGTTGTCAATTTTGTCGTCATACTCGCGTTTGTCATAGATACCCTGAAAAAACACTTCGCCATTTTTGGTTTCTGCGACGCCCAGCCGACCACCGATTTCCATCTCAAGGCGGTCCCGGTCATCGTTATCGACATTTGCAAACGTGGTGCCGTTAAATCTCAGAACATCGTCATAGTCGAGGTTCCGCAGGTGCACGCCCAGCCGGAAGCTTCTGTCGTTAACCTTGCCGCCCAGCCCGAAAAATCCACTGGCCTCTTGCAACTTGGTAGGTTTGATACCGTTCACATCATCTGGCGAATTCCGGCTTTCGTGATCCCAGGAATAATCCGCACCGCCAAAGGCAAAAAGGCTGTCATTAATACGATAGCGCGCCTCTGCTCCAAGAAAGTAATCATTGAAATCTTCGCTGGAGTTTTTGGCGAACCGGCCAAGTTCGGCACTCGCGTCAAGGTTAAGCCTGAAATCCTCTCGCCGAAACGACAGGCTGGCCCAAGGCGAGATTACTGTTATGAAATCGTCACGACGATCATTGGCAGTCGGAAAGACGTTGTCCGTATACTGCTCGGAAAGCGATATTCCGGCGTCAAATTCAGCAGGCGAACCAACCTGGGTGGAGAGAACAGCCGCACCGTCGCCATCGGCCGCCGCCATTTGACCAAAAAGCACTGACGCTACAACCGGAAGCATCAAGCCGCGCAGATTTAGATTTTTTTGCAATTTTCCTACCTTGTGACGCTTAGAGTTTTGGGAACGCAATCTATATTAAAAGGACGATTATGACGAATTGACTTGCGTCAACGTAAACAAAAATCTTTGTATTTGTGACAAAAAAACAAAGATCTGGGACCGATTGAGGTAATACTCAGCAGCCACAGACTCAACGAAAATTCCCGCTATGCTCATTCGGCCCCTGACAGGTTGATCTGCGTTCAGCTTCGCTCAGCTATTCCAAAAGAATAACGGGTGGCTTTCGGGTCTCAGCTTCTGTCGACTTGGTGGGGTTGGTGCCAACTGCGTAACCCGCGGGTTTTGACCCGGAACTGCTATTTGATTAACCCCTGCATGGTGATCAGTGATAGCGGCATCTGACTGAACAGCAACGCCATCCTCAAATGGCAGGAGGATCGCAAGCTCGACTGGCATCACATTGTGCCTGGCAGACCGATGCAGAACGGCTTCGTGGAAAGCTTCAACAGGCGCATGTCAGAACCGTTCCAAATATCTGTGAATAAAGGAAGGAAGGTGGATCCAAATTCGCATATGCATCGCTCACCTCATCGTCGCGGGTCGCGGCATTGTCGGTCAAGACCGGCTGCGGGTTTGATGAGGTGAGCGTCACATCGGTGCAGGCCATCCAGAACGATCCGGAACTTCTCTTCAGCAGAAAATTGACGCCGCGTCTTACGCCTGATCTCTTTAACGTGTTTGTCAGCCGATCCATTCGGCCCTGTCTTCGCTCTCATCTCGTATCCCTTCAAGGACGACGGTGAGCCAAAAACCTCAGTGCAGCAATTGAAGCCGAAACAAAACCGACGCCAGTCAGCGGCATGATAACGATTTCCCGCCTCCTCCTGCCGGCTGATTGACCTGCATCAATATTTTTCACACCGCAGGTCATAGTATTTCTGAAACTCTCCCTACGGAAAGGATAGATCATGGCCAGAGACTCCAAAGGCAACGGTGGCGCGCAGAAAGCAAACAAGTCCTCAGTCTTTGATCCTATCGCCACCCTGCAAGACTTCATGTCGAAAATGGATGGGGTGTCACCATCAGGCGCCAACCCGATGGCTGGCTGGCTCGAAATGAACCAGCATTGGATGACCTTCTTGTCCAACAGGTTCAAGCAGGACGCGGACCTGCTCCATCGTCTTGGCGCCTGCAAAGACCCAACTGAAGCGACTTCGACTTTTTCAGACTTCTACAAGGCGGCGGTCGACGATTATCAACGCGAATTTGCCGAAATGGCCAGCCTCGGCCAGAAGGCAATAGACCAAGCTGCGGGTGCGTATAAAGGCGACGCAAAATCCAAGCCCGGCGGAAAAACCTGAAACCGGCATTGCCGCGATGACGGTGATCCGGGCAAAGGGATCTGCCCGCTTTGGAATGCGCGCCGCCGGTATCGCGCCGGAGTTTTGCGATGCAAGGATGGTCGCCGCTATCCTGGATGACATCAGCGGGCCGATCGCTTTGACGATCCCGGCACGCGGGGCTGCCAGACATCGAGACGTCAGCTGCGGGGCGCTCTGCGTTCCGGAGGTCACCGTTTCCAACCGACGCATTCCTGAGATTGATGGCAGTCCCGGGCTGTGATGGACACTTTGGCACCTTCGGTCGCTAACCGGCGTGCCGATCATTCGGGAGCACCAAAATGAAACTCAATGACGTCGTTCTGTGCAATCCGGTTCGCACCGCAATCGGAACCTACGGTGGCGACCTCGAGGGCGGACCCGCAGTCGCGAAAGGCCTGACAACCGGGCATGACCCGACGCGCTTTGCAAGGACACACCCCATGCAGCGCGCTTTAACATGAGAGGACGACGGTGATGGCAAAGCAAACCAGAACATCGGACAAGACCGCGGGCGCAACCATTCACGAACTGTCTGCGGCGCCATCTGCCAAGCCCGCCTCGGGCCGAACACCTGATGGGGATCGCATGTCGGCATCTCACCCAAGCCAGCCCGTGCAACCGGATAAGGTCGAGCGCCAGACAAATGTAGAGCCCGCAAGCGCGGGGTTTGGAATCGATCCGGCGCTGCATGCAGCCCTTGCCCGGCTCACATTCGGGCTTTCGCCCGCATCGTTGGGCGCTGCCTACTCCGACTGGCTCATCCATCTGCTCGCCTCGCCCGATAAACAGGTACAGCTCCTGCAGAACGCAAGCCGATCCGGTGCCACGCTCGCCACATACCTAAGACACTGCGGCACCGCCCCCATCACAGAGGCAGACAGGTGCATCGAGCCACAGCCTTTTGACAAACGGTTTGCCGGCGAGGCATGGCAAAAATGGCCCTGCAATGTCTTGTCGCAAGCCTTTTTGTTGCAAGAGCAATGGTGGGACGGCGCAACCACGAATGTGCGCGGCGTCTCAAAACATCACGAAAAGGTTGTCAATTTCGGAACACGCCAGTTGCTGGACATGCTTGCCCCCTCGAACAATCCCTTCATCAATCCCGAGGTGCTTCAAAAGACACTGCGTCAGGGCGGGCTGAATTTCTGGCGCGGCGGTCAGAACTTTCTTGAAGATTTCAACCGTCAGTTAACCGGGCTAAAGCCGGTCGGCACCGAGGCGTTCAAAGTGGGCGAGGACGTTGCCGTAACCCCGGGCCGGGTGGTCTACCGCAACAGGCTGATCGAGCTTGTTCAATATTCTCCCACGACTGGCGCTGTGCGCCCCGAACCTGTTCTGATCGTTCCGGCTTGGATCATGAAGTACTATATCCTCGATTTGTCGCCGCAGAATTCACTGGTAAAATACCTCGTGGACTCCGGGTATACGGTGTTCATCATCTCGTGGAAGAACCCCGGACGCGACGAACGCGACCTTGGCATGGAAGATTATCGCACCCTGGGGGTGATGGCGGCTCTTGCCGCGATAGGTGACATCGTGCCCGATCAACAAGTCCACGCGGCAGGCTATTGCCTGGGCGGCACCTTGCTGTCGATAGCTGCCGCCGCAATGGCGCGAGAGGGCGACCAGCGCCTGAAATCCATGACACTTCTGGCCGCTCAGACGGATTTCACCGAGGCCGGCGAGTTGACGCTTTTCATCGACGAAAGTCAGCTGACGTTCCTTGAGGACATGATGTGGGAACAAGGCTTTCTGGACACCAAGCAGATGGCCGGCGCGTTCCAGATGCTGCGCTCAAACGATCTGATCTGGTCCCGTCTGGTGCACGAATACATGATGGGCGAACGCGCGCCGATGAGCGATCTGATGGCGTGGAATTCAGATGCGACACGCATGCCCTACCGGATGCATTCCGAATATCTGCGTCAGCTGTTTCTGGACAATACACTGGCACAGGGCCGTTATGACGTGGACGGCGTGCCGATTGCGATCAAGGACATCCGCGCGCCGATGTTTGTCGTCGGCACCGAATATGACCACGTGGCACCGTGGCGATCGGTCTACAAGATCCATCTTCTGTCAGAGACCGACGTGACCTTTGTCTTAACCAACGGCGGTCACAATGCCGGTATCGTGTCCGAGCCGGGACATCCCCGCCGCCATTACCGGGTGATGACCACCGGCGCGCAGGAGCGTTATGTCGATCCCGATACCTGGGCACGACAGGCCACGGACAAGGATGGGTCGTGGTGGTCTGAATGGCGCGCCTGGCTCGACGGGAAGTCGGGCACACCGGTGCCGCCCCCTCCAATGGGATCCGACCAAGAGGACCTTGGCAAGGCGCCCGGAACCTACGTGTTCGAAGACTGACGCCATATCCCCCCGATCAGGGCCTGTCCCGGCAAGGCCCCCGCGCGACGGATGTTTGATAGCGCGCCCTCATCCGGCATGCGCGAGAACTGGTTCCAATGTGAAACGCCGAACGTAAAGTCCGACCACGCGGCACCCGGCGCATAGCCCTTGAAACCTTCGCCTATGAGGCAGAGCGCACGAAGGCTCTTGTGTTTTTTGAGGCGCGCCGTGACCTCCGGGATCAGACCATCACGGTAATCATCGGCCGTTACCTTGCCAATGCATTCCATCGCCAGCACATCGTCGGGAAAGTTATCGAGTATCTTGATCATGAGGGCGCCTGTTTTTGAAGTTGCGGTGTTGGCGTGATCGGGCTCGGGTCTGCATTGTCTGCAATCCACCGGGCAATGACGGGCCAGGTTTCCTCAAGGGTTTTCGAGCCCATGAAGAGGCCGATATGGCCGCCCGGCACCAGCTTTTTCTCGATCCGGGTTTTTGGCGTGCCGACCAGATGTTCGGCGGCAAAGACCTGTTCTTTGGTGGTGATGTCATCCGATGCCCCGGCCAAAAGATAGACCGGACAGGTCACGTTTCGCAGCGACAGCGTTTGGCCAAGCCCGGTGAAGTCACCCTTTGCAAAGCGGTTTTCCTTGAACAAGAGCTTGATCGCCTGAAGATAATAGCGTCCCGGCAAATCAATCGGATTCTCGTACCAGCGTTCGAACTGTTCGGTGCGTGTGACGTATGACCGGTCCTCGATATGCTCATAAAGGTCGATGAATTTGCCGACATACTGCTCGCCCGGATGCATGTTTTTCCAGCCGGCAAGCATATATTGGCCAAGCATGCGGCCACCGCCCGCCACAACCATCTCCTCGTAAAAGCTGAGCGGAAGTTCATGCGCCAGTTTTTTGATCGGACCATTGCCTGCATCGGTGTCAATGGGCGACCCGGCCAAAACCAGCGCTGCGACCTTTTCGGGGAAGCGGCAAGCGTACATCGCCGAAAGCCAGCCACCCTGGCACAACCCCACAAGCGCCACGCGCCCACCAAGCGTGTCGACCGCGACGTTCAGATCCGCGAGATACCTGTCGATATCGAAATCGCGCATCGCCTCGGTTGCGGCTTTCCAGTCGGTGCACAGGACGCGCACCAGCCCCCCGGCCAACAGCGTTTCAACAAGGCTTTGCCCCTTGGCAAAGTCGGCAATGGTCGAGGAATGCCCGGCATAGGGTGCGTCGATCAGGGTGGGCACTTCATCCGACGCCATGTCCGGCGAAAAATCCCGAAGGCGCATCGTGTCGAGGTCAAGGATGACCCGGTTCGTGGTGGCCCACTCAGGCGGCTCAGGGGCCTCGATTTTCATCGTTTCGGCAATATAACGCATGTTGTCCTGGAAAAGGCGCAAGCCCTCTTCTTGCATCTCAATGGCAGCGGCCATTGGCCAGAACCACGGAACCGAATGCTCGTGGCGCGGTGTCCTTGACTGTTTCTTGCTCATTGGACCGACTCCTTCAGCATCCGTTTCAACACAAGGTCTATGGTGTGTCTTGCCACCATCAGCTCTTCGTTGGTCGCAATCACATGCACCGCGACACGACTGTCCGGGGTACTGATCGTCGAGGACCCTGCCTGGTTCCGGGCCATCGACACCTCAAGACCCAGCCATTTGCAGCGGGCGCAGATCATTGCCCTGACCTCTGGGCTCCGCTCGCCGATACCGGCGGTAAAGACGAGCGTGTCGAGCCCGCCGAGCGCCGCAGTGAGGGCGCCGACCTCGGTTGCGGCTTTATAGGCGAACAGTTCGACCGCCTCAGAGGCCTCGGGGGTGTCACTGGCCAAAAGCTGGCGCATGTCGCCGCTGATCCCCGACACGCCCTTCAGTCCCGCGTCGTGGTAAAGCGTCGCCTCGATCTGATCGACACTCATGCCACACTCGCGGATCAGCCAGATCATCAGGCCGGGATCCAGATCGCCGGGCCGGGTGCCCATCACAAGACCGCTGAGCGGGCTAAAGCCCATCGTTGTGGCGATACTGCGCCCGGACCGGAGCGCGCACATGCTTGCCCCGCTGCCCAGATGCGCAACGATGGTGCGGTCCGTGGCGCCGCGCTGGTCGATATCCGGCAGGCGGCTGGCGATGTATTCATAACTCAGCCCGTGAAACCCATAGCGATGGGCACCGGCATCGCGCAGGGCCTTCGGCAAGGCATACATCTGGGCGACACGGGGCAGGGTCTGGTGAAACGCCGTATCGAAACAAACAACCTGCGGAACATGGGGGTGCGACGCGCCCAGGCTCTCGATCGGCTCAAGGTTGCGCGGCTGGTGCAACGGGGCAAGCGGGACAAGCGCTTTCAACTTCACCAGAAGCTCTGGGGTCACAAGAGCCGGGCCGGAATGTTCCAACCCGCCTATCGCCACCCGGTGCCCGATCGCCACCACGGCCTCCGCGCCCAGGTGATCTTCCAGCCAGTTCATCAGCCGCTGAATGAGCACATGGACGCCGGATGCGTGGTCTGCGGACCAATCCTCATCGGCCACCACCCTACCCTCGGCAGATTTCGCCGAGAGCCTCGGAGCGCTTCCAAGACTCTCAAGCCTGCCCGTCAGCCGTGGCGCAATATCAGTCCCGAACACGGCAAACTTGATACTGGACGATCCGGCGTTGATCACCATGATGCTTCCATTTTCACTCATGGTGGACACCCGTCGGCACCGGTTGACCCGTCGCGGCCTGTCGCCGGGCATGAGCCACCACAACCGCCACAGCACATGAGGCAAGGCGCGTCTTCGCACTGTCGGCGCGGCTGGTCAGGATAATCGGCACCCGGGCGCCCATGACGATCCCGGCGGCGTCTGCTTCGGCGAAATATTCAAGCTGCTTGGCCAGCATATTGCCCGCCTCAAGATCCGGCACGATCAGAATATCTGCGTTCCCGGCCACGGGAGACTGGATATGTTTTATCTCGGCGGCCCTGAGGTTCACCGCGTTGTCAAAGGCCAGCGGCCCGTCCAATGTGGCGCCGGTTATCTGCCCGCGCTCGGCCATCTTACACAGCGCAGCGGCGTCGATTGTCGCGTGAAGGGCGGGCGTCACCGTCTCCACGGCAGACAGGATTGCGACCTTTGGGTCACTCACCCCCAGACCATGCGCCAGGTCGATGGCGTTTTGCACGATATCCACCTTGTCGGTCAGCGTCGGATAGATGTTGATTGCGGCATCGCTGATCAAAAGCATCCGGGGATACTCCGGCACATCGAAGATGAAAACATGGCTCAGCCGCCGATGTGTCCGCAACCCGGTGGCTTCCTGCATGACGGCATGCATGAGGTGATCGGTGTGCAGGCTTCCTTTCATCAGGGCCTCGGCCTTGCCGGTGCGGCACATCTCGACGCCAAGCGAGGCTGCGGCCTCTTCGGTGTCCGCCTCGGCGGTTGCGCAGGATGAAATGTCGATGCCATGATCGGAGGCGAAGGCGGTCATCTGCTCCACCGGGCCGATCAGAGTGGGCGTTACAAGCCCTTGCACGGCCGCCTCGACGGCGCCGCGCAGCGACACCTCGCTGAGCGGATAGACAACAGCCAAGGCAATCGGGTCGAACCGCTTGGCCGCGGCAATAATCGAGGCGAAGATATGGTGGTGTCGTTGCATTTACCTCTCCGATTGCGACATGCTCAGCCTTCTCGTCTCCGGCGCCCCTTAGATCCGCGCGATAGCGGCAGTCGAAAGCGTCTCAAGTACCAACCCAAAGTCGGCGTGCTGGCTTTGCGCCAGATCGAGATCGCCACAATCGCGCTTGGCCGCATTGACCCAAGTCAATCGACGAAGGCCAAAGGGTCCACCACACCACCAAACCGCCTCAGATCGCATGGGGCGGAACGCGGTCGGCCCCTGTTTCTTGCGACGGTTGCCGAGCCTTTTTCGCCCTGCCTTTCCTCAGCGCTTCGAACCCGATGATCACGTCCAGAAGCTCGGTTGTGATTTCATCCTGACGCACAGCGCGGGTCTGCTGCAAAAGGGTTTCCAATCTGTCGTCAACCGACTTTTCCGCCTGCTGCATAAGGGCCAGACGCGCCGCGTTCTCGGTCATCAGGGCTTCGGCGATGGCGCGGAAAAGCGTGGCGAACAAATGGCTGCGCACCAGAGTCAGGAACAGATCCCCGGGCGGCATTGAAAAGAACGGCCGACTTCGCGACGTCCATGGCTTTGCCTGAAGACGCGTCAGCAGCGCCTGATCAATCGGAAGAAGCGATGTGACCACAGGGCGTTGCCCCTTCGCGCCGTCCTGGGTGACATAGGCCAGTGACACGGCCATTTCGCGCGCCGGGTCTTCGCTGCGGATATCTTCCAGCCGCTGTATGAGAAGGTTTGCAAGCCGTCCTATCCCGTCAACGGAAGCGGCGGGAAAAAGCGTTTGGTCAATCCTGATGTGCTGATCGGCCAAGGCATCCGCCATCTGGGCACCGACACACAGAACGCGCACGGGCGACGCCGTTGATCCGTCAATCTGCGCCGCGGCATGTCTGGCCAAGACCTCGTTGTAGTTGCCGCACAACCCGTGATCCGACCCAAAGATAATCAGAACGTTTCCGGCCTTGTGTCGTGAGGTGTCTTCAATCGGGCCGAACGCCGTCAAAAACGAGTGCAGGCCGTCCAGAACCGTCTCGTGATAAAGCTCGATTGCCTGCGCCGCCTGTTCATAGGGCGACGCGTTGATGACCGACAAGGTCTTCATGGTATGAACGACGCTGCGGATACCCTTCAAACTGCTTGTCTGACGGGCAAGTTTTTCAAGCGTTTGCGTCATCTGCCCCTCCAAGATCTTCGCGGGCTGTCTTGCCAAGGGCCACCATGCGGGCCCGATCATCGTCGGCGAGATCCCTGTTCTCTGAGATTGCCTCTGCAACGTCACCAAGGTCACGTGCAGCGGCCTCTCGAAGCCGGGCCATGACCTCTAGCGTCTCGGTGTCGTCCAACCCGTCAAACTGCCCTTCCATCGCGGCCACCAGAACCGCGAGTTGTTCCACCGCCGGCATGGGATCGCGCTCTGGCTGGCGCAAGGATGCCCGCACCGCCGCCCCGCGTGTCAGGCGCGCGCGCGTCTCATCGTCAAGCCGGGTGCCGAAGCGGGCGAAATCCTCAAGTTCTTCGAATTGCGACAAGGTCACGCGCAGGTTGCCCGCCACCGAGCGGAACGCGCGGCTTTGCGACTTGCCGCCGACGCGGGAGACGGAAACGCCAAGGTCGACCGCGGGAAACTGGTTCTTGCGCACAAGACGCGGCGACAGATAGATTTGCCCATCGGTGATCGAGATCAGGTTGGTCGGGATATATGCGGACAGGTTT
The DNA here is from genome assembly GCF_900172295.1 of Roseovarius litorisediminis. Classification (GTDB taxonomy): domain Bacteria; phylum Pseudomonadota; class Alphaproteobacteria; order Rhodobacterales; family Rhodobacteraceae; genus Roseovarius; species Roseovarius litorisediminis. Next base: position 209,693 of record NZ_FWFL01000003.1, on the reverse strand, counting down.
TCGGCCTGCGTCTCGACCACCGGCAGAACCGTGATCGACCCGCTGACCTTGGCGTCGTTGAATTGCCCCGCCCGTTCCAGCAACCTTGCGTGTATGTAAAAGATATCACCCGGAAACGCCTCGCGCCCCGGTGGGCGGCGCAGCAGCAGCGACAGCTCGCGATAGGATCGTGCGTGATGGGTCAGATCGTCCAGCACCACGAGAACGTCCTTTCCCTGTGCCGCAAAATACTCGGCCATCGTCATCGCCGCATAGGGGGCGACATAGGCCAGACCGGCAGCATCCTCGTCCCCCGCCGACATGACGATGCTGCGCTCCATCATGCCGCCTTCGCGAATGGCCCCGATCACCTTGGCCACGGCATCGCCGCGTTGCCCTATAGCGCAGTAGATACAGATGACACCGGTCGTCTTCTGGTTCAGGATGGCATCCACTGCAATCGACGTCTTGCCGGTTTGACGATCCCCGATGATAAGCTCGCGTTGTCCGAGCCCCACCGGCACGGCTGCATCAATGGCCTTGATTCCGGTGGCCAATGGCCGGGTGATCGCCTGCCTGTCGAGAATTTTCGGCGCTTGCGCTTCTACCGGGCGCAGAAGCTCTGTCTTGATCACGCCCTTGCCATCGCGTGCATTTCCCAGTGCATCCACAACACGGCCCAGAAGGGCCGGCCCGACCTTGGCGCTGACGACCCTGTGGGATCGTGTAACGCTTTCACCGACCGTCACCCTGTCCGACGGCCCCAGAAGCACGACCCCCAACCTGCCCGGTTCAACATCAAGGACCACGCCCTGTACGCCACTTGCGAATTGCAACACCTCATCCGACAGCGCACGCTCCAGTCCCGAAACGACAACGATGCCGTCGGCCACCTCGTCCACCTGTCCGATCTCGCTCAGGCGCGGCGCAGGGGGCGGAGCAGCCAAAAGCGCTTCAATTAGCGCCTCGGGATGTGTGCTCGGATGGGTCATCAGATCGGTCATTGGGCCGCATCCTTCAAACCCACGCCACCAGCCAGTTGCTCCTCCATCACATCGGACAGGCTCTCGACGTACCCATCCACCGTCCAGTCCAACTGGGCGCCGCCGATGCGCATAATGATGCCGGGGGGCTGTTCGGCGTTCGTTTCGAACTTGATTGCGACATCTGGAAACACCTTTTGCACGGCGGCTGAAAGATCAGCCCGCGCGGATTGCGGCAAGGCGTCCCGACTGGTTACCACCGCCGCCGTACTTTGACCGGCAGCGGTCCGCAGGTCATCGACCATCGTTTCGATCCGCTTGACAAGATGTTGCGCGATCCGCCCCTCCAGCGTTTCGTCGGCCAAATCGGTCAATGCCTTGCGGGTCAGGGACAACAAGGCGCCGCCGCCCGCGCGCTGTAGTCTCGCGGTGTATTTGCGCGCTTCTTCATCAAGGTGGGATTGCCAGGTTACCCGCTCCTGAGCCATCCGTTCGTGGGCTTCGGCCAGCAATGCATCGCGCTGTTTTTCGGCCTCCTGCCGGATGGCCTCAGCCATGTCCGATTGCTTGGCATTCAAGGCCTTGAGTTGATCCTGGTACTCGTGCTTCACTCCTTCTGCATTTTCTTTCGCGTGCTCGGCTTCTTGCATTCTGGTGGTAATCTCGGCCTCGCGCGCGTCGATGCCATCCAGAATAGGACGGTACAGAAACCGGCGCAGAAGCCATACCAGCACCAAAAAATTGGCGATCTGAGCTGCGACCGTGATCCAGTCAATCGACATGTGTCAGCTTCCTGCGGCCTGGGTTGCGGCAGCAACGGCCGCGTTCCAGAAAGGGTTCGCAAAGATCAGGATCATCGCGACGACGAAGCAATAGATCGCTGTCGATTCAATCATCGCCAAACTCACGAAAAGCGTCCTGGAAATGGTCGAGGCCGCATCCGGTTGCTGGGCAATCGCAGTCAGGGCGGCCGATGCGCTGCGTCCTTCGCCCAAGGCGGGGCCCATTGCCCCGAAAGACACGGTCAATCCGGCGGTAAAGATCGAGATGCTCGCAATAATGGCTAGGTCAGTCATGAAGTCTCCTTTTCAGGCTGCTGTGAGGGGGGAGGTGTTGTCGCGCTGGAGATGTAGACCGTGGCCAGAATCGCAAAAATATAGGCCTGGATCATACCGGTCAGCAGGCCTAGCACGTCCAGCAGGACGGGAAAGAAAAACGGCGCGACACTAAGCAGGATTGCCGCAATGACGGCCCCGCTCATGATGTTGCCGTAAAGCCGGATCGCCAGAGATATCCCGCGCGTGAACTCTGAGATGATGTTGAACGGAAGCATGATGAAGGACGGCTCCAGATAGGTCTTGAGATACCCCCCGATCCCGCGGCTCGAAATTCCGAAAATTGGCACGGCAATCAGAACCGACAAGGCAAGTGCCGTGGTCGTGGAGAGCGAGGCCGTTGGAGGCTCAAACCCGGGGACGACCAATAGCAGGTTCGAGGTGGCAACGAACAGGAACAGCGTTCCTGCGTAATAGAGCAGATAGCGGGACGGACCCTGTGCAACTTCTTCGATCTGGCTTTGAATGCCCTGCACAATGACCTCCAGCATGGTGCGCCACCGGTCTGGCGGCACATCTGGACGCAGGTTGCGGGTGATCAACACGGACGCCCCCGTCAGCAGGGTCATGACAATCCAGGTGAAGAATATCGTCGCGTTGATCGGGACGCCCCAAGCCTGGAATATGATTGTTTCATCCGGTGACAGATTCATTTGGATTCTCCGCCAGCGGGCCTAACGCTGGCCAGCGTCGTGGCAACTGTACGCGTCAGGACGAACGCCAGGGCAAAGCCTGGGAATGTCCAGGGCCCTGAATACCAGACAACAGCCCATCCACTCGCCAGCAATGCTGCAATCCGAACAACAGCGCTTAACATCAAGACCCTGACCGGTTTGCTTGCCTGCAAGGCAAGACGTATGCCCAGGCCAAGGCCCATGAAAAATACGCCGCCCACAACGGCACCGGCGGCCAGCCCAAGCAGCGCTGCATTCCAATCCACATCTATCATTTGTCACCACCTTCCTTGTTGATCCATGACGCCGCGATAAAGGCCCCAAGCACGACACCGCCGAGGATCAAGGCTATCGTCCATGAAAACCTCTGGGGGGCCACCCGATCCAGCCAGAGCCCGAGAAACGCCCCGCCCACGGTCGGCACGGCAATCGACCATCCGATCATGCCAAAGGTTCCGATGCCCCGCAGCGGGCTTGGCCCCGGCTTGTCGCGCGCGGATTTCAGTCGTTTCGCATGGCGCGCGATATCCTCCGCCGATTTGTCTGATTCCGGCTTCATGGGTGCGGCTTTCGCAGGTCTGCAAAGCGTCGGACCACGTCCGCCTCCAGACGGGAGAACGTCGCACGGGCCTGACGTTCCTCTTCATCCATCTCGATGAATTTGCTCATGACGGCGTCTTGCAGAGTGCCAAGGTCATCGCCGCGCACACCGCGCATCACCGCCACGGTGACGCGGTGCCCTTTCTTCACCAAAAGCCCTTCGTCGATACCAAAAATCGCCTCGGATCCGTCGGCCAACGTCAGCGTCAGGACAGATGGCACCAGAGCAGTGACCAGATCGACATGGTTCGGCAGAATACCGAAGGCACCGTTCTGGGCCACCGCGGTCATGCGGGTCGCGCGCCCCTCGAACAAAGAACCGGTCGGAAGCCGCAGGGCAACGCTCATCTCCGCCGCCATGCTCATGATTCCGCCTCCTTGAGGTCGTCCAGCGAGCCGATCATGTAATAGGCGTTTTCAGACAGCTTGAACTCGGTCAGGCCAAGGATTGCCTCGCAGCCGTCCAGCGTTTCAGCAATCGGCACCAGTTTGCCCTGCGTGCCCGAGAAGGATTCGGTTGTGAAGAAAGGCTGCGTCAGGAACCGTTCCAAACGCCGCGCCCGGGCCACGGTGGCCCGATCTGCCGAAGACAGTTCTTCAAGGCCGAGCATCGCGATAATATCGCGCAGTTCCTCGTATTCCGCCAAGGTGCGGCGCACGGCACGCGCGATGTCATAGTGCCGCTGTCCCACCACAGAGGGGGTCAGCATGACCGACGCCGAGGCCAGCGGATCGACCGCAGGATAAAGCCCCTCGCTTGCGCGCTTGCGCGACAGAACCACCGAGGCGGACAGATGTGAAAAGATATGCGCCGCCGCCGGATCGGTGAAATCGTCAGCCGGCACATAAACCGCCTGAATCGACGTGATCGCCCCCCGTCTTGTCGAGGTGATCCGCTCCTCCAGTGCCGCCAGTTCCGAGGCAAGCGTTGGCTGATAGCCCACCCGCGACGGCATCCGCCCCATCAGCCCTGAGACCTCCGCGCCGGCCTGCACGAAGCGAAAGATGTTGTCGATCAACAGCAAGACATCCTGTCCCTTGTCGTCGCGAAAATACTCTGCCATCGTCAGGGCGGCATTGCCGATCAGAAAGCGCACGCCGGGCGCCTCGTTCATCTGGCCAAACAGCATCACCGTTTTGTCGCGCACGCCAGCCTCGCCCATTTCGCGGTACAGCTCTTCGGCTTCCCGCGAACGTTCGCCGATGCCGCAAAAAAGGCTGACGCCTTTGTGGTGCTGAACGGTGTTGTTGATCAACTCAGTAATCAGTACGGTTTTGCCAACCCCTGCCCCGCCGAAAAGCCCAGTTTTGCCGCCGCGTTCGATCGGCGACAAAAGGTCAATCGCCTTGATCCCGGTTTCAAGAACCTCCGAGTGCAGCACCCGGTCGCTCAGCTTGGGAGAGGGTTGGTGAATCGACCGCCGCGCCACGGCTTCGGGTGCCGGACGCCCGTCAATCGGCGCGCCAAACACATCAAGCATGCGCCCCAGAACGGCATCGCCAACGGGAACCATGATCGGCGCACCCGTCGCCTTGACCGCCATGCCCAGCCCCAGACCACGCACCGGCGCCATCGCGATGGCCCGCACAAGCCCCTCTCCGATCAGGGCAGAGACTTCGAGAGCGATGTCACCTGCGAACAACAGATCATGGATCCTTGGCACCGATCCGTCGAACAAGACGTCTACCACGCCCCCGCGAATGGCCGCGATGCGGCCCTCGGTCCGTGTCGCTGCGTCGATGTCGGCATTGGCGCTCATGTCGCACCTGTTTCACTTTTGGCAACGCGCGTTCCGGCGGTGCCGTCAAGCATGGCCAAAGCGTCGGAAAGCTGCCCGATCGCGGCTCGCCCGGCTCGATCCGCAAAATCGCAGGCAGCCGTCAGTTTTGGCCCCATCGAGCCTTTGGGCATGTCAAGAGCGCGGCCCTGATCTGGTGTCAGATGTCGGATAGCCGCAGCATCCTGCGTGCCAAAATCCGAATAGACCGCGTCAACATCCGTCAGCAACAACAGCGCCTCAGCCCCGATATCCGCAGCCAGAAGCGCACTTGCAGCATCCTTGTCGATGACCGCCTCGACCCCGATCAGGCTATCGTCGGCGCGGCGCATGACCGGGATGCCGCCACCACCCGCGCAAATGACGATAACACCCTGATCAAGCAAAAGCCGCAGAACACGCATGTCGGGGATTTCGACCGGTTTCGGGGAAGGCACCACCCTGCGCCACATCTCGCCGTCCTGTGCGATGGTCCAGCCATTGGATTTCACACGCGCTTCGGCGTCCGATTTGCTATAGACAGGGCCTACGAATTTCGTGGGCTTGGCAAACGCCGGATCAGAGGCATCGACGATCACCTGCGTCAGCAGGGTTGCGACCGCGTGATCGTGACCCAGAGCATTTTCAAGTTCCTGCTCTATCAGATAGCCGATCATGCCTTCGGTTTCGGCCCCCAGAACATCCAGAGGGTAGGCCTCATCCGGCTTGTAGGCCGCGCCCTGCAAGGCGAGCATCCCAACCTGCGGACCATTGCCATGGGTCACGATCAGCCGATGCCCGGCACGCACGATCTCTGCCAGTGCCTGCGCCGCGATTTTCACGTTCGCGCGCTGCGCCTCGGCCGTCAGCGACTGACCGCGTTGCAGCAAGGCATTGCCACCAATGGCCGCAACGACCAGCATCTCAAGCCCCCAGTGTGGCGACCAAAACCGCCTTGATGGTGTGCATACGGTTTTCGGCCTGGTCGAACACGATCGAGGCCTCGCTCTCAAACACCTCTTCGGTGACTTCCATGGCATCGAGACCAAACTCGGCCTTGATTTCGGCGCCCACACTGGTTTCGGTATTATGAAAGGCCGGCAGGCAATGCATGAACCTGGCGCGCAGATTGTTCGTTTTGCTCATCACGTCAGCGTTGACCTGATACGGCGTCAAAAGCTTGATCCGCTCCGCCCATTTCTCCTTGGCCTCCCCCATAGACACCCAGACGTCGGTATAGACGAAATCGACGCCTTTGACGGCGGCATCGAGGTCTTCGGTGATCATGATGCGCGCACCGGTCTGCTTGGCAATCGTCTGCGCCTCGGCCTCTATGGCCTTGCTCGGCCAGCACGCCTTGGGCCCGCACAAACGCACATCCATGCCCATCTTGGCCCCGCCAATCAGCAGGCTGTCACCCATATTGTTGCCCGCTTCGCCAAGAAACGCGTAAGCGACCTCGTGCAGTGGCTTTTCCACATGCTCCTGCATGGTCAGGAAATCGGCAAGGATCTGGGTCGGGTGAAATTCGTTTGTTAGCCCGTTATAGACGGGCACACCGGAATACCGGGCGAGCTGTTCGACAACGTTCTGGCCAAACCCGCGATATTCGATCCCGTCATAGATCCGGCCCAGAACACGCGCGGTATCCTTGACAGATTCCTTGTGGCCGATGTGCGATCCGGTCGGCCCAAGATAAGTGACACGTGCGCCTTGATCATAGGCGGCAACCTCGAATCCCACACGGGTTCGCGTGGAATCCTTTTCGAAGATCAGAGCAATATCCTTGCCCTGAAGGGTTGGCACCTCGGTGCCCGTGTATTTCGCAACCTTCAGATCGGCCGCGAGTTTCAGAAGGAACGCGATTTCACGTGGGGTGTAGTCGCGCAACGTGATAAAATGACGGTTCTTCAGATTGAAAGCCATTTGGGTCGCCTTTCAGGTTAAATGGGGTCGCGCGCGGTCGGGCAGCTCATGCAATGGCCGCCACCGCGACCCCGGCCCAGTTCCGCGCCGGGGATGGCCAGAACCTCGATTCCCGCAGCCCTGAGCGCAGCGTTGGTGTCGTCGTTGCGATCATAGCCGATGACCACACCGGGCCGCAGGGCCACCACGTTGTTGCCGTCGTTCCACTGCTCGCGGGCACGCTCTTCCTCGGTGGTGCCACCGGTCGGCACGATCTGCAGGCTCTTATAGCCAAGCACCTCGGCGACGATGTCAAAGATCGGGCGCGGGTCGCGATGAAATTGCAGGGGGGCGGCGCCTTCGCCGGGCTGGATGTCATAGCACACAAGCGCATCCGCGACCTCCTTGAAGGTGGTCACAACATCACCGCCACACAGCGTGAATACGGTATCGAGATGCATCGCGGCGCGCGATCTGGGGATCGCGAAGGCCAGCACCCTTTGCGCCGCTCCGGTATCGAACAACGCCTCTGCCAGTTGGCCCACCCCTTGCGGCGACGACCTCTCTCCCATGCCGACCAACACCGTGCCATTTCCGATGGGCATGATGTCGCCCCCCTCGAGGGTCGCAAGCCCGTGATCAACAGTCGGGTCGCCGAAATGAAATGTCACCTGTCCCGCAAATTTCGGATGAAACTTGTAGATGGCGGTCGTCAACAAGGTTTCGGGACGCCGCGCCGCCCAATACATCGGATTGAGCGACACGCCGCCAAATATCCATGCAGAGTTGTCACGGGTAAACAAGGCATTCGGCAACGGCGGCAGGATAAAGCCATGCTGACCAAGATAGCCGGAGAACAGCGCGGTAGGCTTGAACGGCAGATCGTCGGTGGCCAGACCACCCAACAGAAACTCCGCCAGTTGCGCGCCCGGCAGATCATCCAACCAGCTGCGCAATTCGGACATCATGCCGACGCCTATCTCATTCGGTACGATCCGATGATCCAGCACCCAGGCGCGCCCCTCGGGCTTGTCCAGAGTTTCCGCCAGCAAATCATTTGTATCGAGAACCTCGACCCCCTCGTCGCGCATGATGCCGGAAAACACATCGTGGTCCTTCTGTGCCTGCTTGACCCAAAACACATCGTCAAACAGCAAATCCTTGCAATTGACCGGCGTCAGGCGACGATGGGCCAGACCGGGACGGCACACGATCACCTGTCGCAGCTTACCCGTTTCCGAATGAGCGCCCAGGGTTTCGACATTTTCCATGGTGTTTGCTTTCTTGCCGGGCGGGTTTGTCACAGGGCGCTGATCGCGCCGGTCCACATCAGGTAGCCAGCCACAATGGCGGCCACCAGAAGCCCTGCGGCAATCAGCATTTCAACAGGGTTGAAGGCGCGCTCCCGGTGCGACCTGCGCGCCCAGATATAGGCCGGAATCCCCACCGCGTAGAGGATCGCGCACATCAGCAGATACGTCGGCCCGGCCGCATAAACGAGCCATGCGCCATACACCGTGGCCAGCCCGCCGATGGCCATATCAAGCCCCCGCCCCTCATGCTCCGCATAGCTTTCGCCGCTCAGGGCAAGTTTGAAGGCATAGGCGCCAGAAAACACGTAAGGCACAAGAATGGCGGTCGAAGCGATGTAGAACAGTGCCAGGTAGGTCGAGTTGGCAAAAAGCGTTACCAGCAGGACGATCTGCACACAGGTATTGGTGATCCAGAGAGCACCGGACGGCGAGCCGTTGGCGTTCTCGGTGAAGAAAATCTCTGGCAGCATCCCTTCCTTCGCGGCGCGGTATGGGATCTCGGCGGCCAGAAGGGTCCAGCTCAGGAACGCCCCCGCGACCGAGATGACAAGACCGATGCGCACCACCACCGCCCCCCATGACCCGACAATCGACTCAAGCACATTGGCCATCGAGGCCGCAGCCGGAAGCCCTGCAAGCTCGGGTTGCGACATCACCCCCAGCGACAGCAGGGACACAAGAAGGTAGAGGCAAAGGACCGTCACAAATCCCAGGATCGTCGCCTTGCCGATATCGCTGCGTTTCCTGGCACGGCCCGATCCGACACTTGCCCCCTCAATGCCGATGAAAACCCACAGGGTGACCAGCATCGTGCTTTGCACCTGAGTCGTAATACTGCCAAGCGACAGCGTTTCAGTGCCCCAGAAATCAAGCTGGAAGGTGGGCAGATTGAACGCCACGAGGGCCAGAACGACAAACAGGAAAATAGGACCAAGCTTGGCAATGGTGGTGATGACATTGACAATCGCCGCCTCCCGCACGCCCATGAGAACCAGAGCGTGCACAAGCCATAGCGCAACCGAAGCGCCGACAATCGACTGCCAGGTGTTTCCCTCCGCACCAAAGGGCGCATAAAAATAGCTGAGCGCACCAAAAATCAGAACCGCATAGGACACGTTCCCGAGCCACGCGCTAAGCCAGTACCCCCAGGCGCTATTGAACCCGACATAATCGCCGAACCCGGCGCGCGCGTAAGAATATGGCCCGGCGTCCAGCATGGGTTTGCGAGTCGAGAGGTTCTTGTAGACGAACGCGAGGGCCAGCATGCCGATACCGGTAATCAGCCAACCGATCGTGACGGCCCCGGCCGATGCGCCCCGTGCCATGTTCTGCGGAAGGCTGAAGACACCACCGCCGACCATGGACCCGATCACCAGCGCTGTCAGAGGCAAAAGGCCCAGCTTTCCCGACGTTTCTGTCGTCGCGTATCTGTCCGTTGAAGCAAAATCCGCTGGCATGATCTCTCTCCGCTTTGCCGACCTGCAACCACACAGATCGGCGTTCTCGCGTCATTTGATGTGCAAGGGGTCCGCAACGGGGCCCCTCGGCGCTCCGCGCCTCCAACGCCCGAGGGCATTTACGTGAAAGAACGGCCTCGGGATGAATACTGGCATATTCCGACGTCGCAGGATTGACTTGCGTCAATCAATGCACACACGCCAAAGACTGGGCTGCGCATCTGAGTGCTGTGTATGCCTCTTTGCTCGCTTGGATCGCAACCCGGACCGTTAACAACGGCGCATGCCAAGCGCGGCAAAGGCCCGAGCAAGCGACGGATATGGGACCTTGGAACTGCGACTTGGGCACGGTTTCAGGAGACATGGAATGCGAAAATTGCAAGCGTCGCAAACATCGCGACGATCAAAAGAAGCAAAAGCGTATCCGCCGGAATGTTGTCGCCGTCGAATTCCCGCGCCATCGAAATGCGTTTCCGAAGAACCCGTTTTCTCAAGTACGCAATCACAACCACAACAGCGCCCGAGATCAGCAATAAAATTTGTGACCAGTAGGTGCCTTGCGGCGGACCAACCCGCGCGGCAACCAGCCCAAAGCCTACAATGGCGACAGCCGTTCGGACCCATGCCAGAAACGTGCGCTCATTCGCCGAATGATCATTGAAATTCTTAATCATCGTTCTTTGCCTCAAGTGCCAGACCCCGGACACCGCCCGAGACCAAAAGGTTGACGTCATAAAGGACACGCGGCGTCTGGAGCCCTCGCGGGCTGACCAGATAGGTGGGCGTCCACTCGGGATCGAACTTTTCCTTGAACGACCGCAGGCCTTCAAAGTTATAGAACCGTTCGCCATGCTGATAGATGAAACTGCCAAACCTGTTCCAGGTCGTGGCAAGCGGGTGGTCTTCCAGCCCTGCGAAAGGCGTGGCGCCAAGTGAAAACCAGCGGAACCCCTGCGCTTTGCCCCACAGGAGTATCTCGGCAAAAAGAGCGTCCATGACAAAACCGGGTGCCGCAGTTACGTGGCGCATCAGATCAAACGACAACTCGTTGTGATCGGCCCCCTGAAAGAGGTTTGCAAAAGCAATGATGGCCCCGTTTTCGGCCTTGCGCAAAATGGCGTGATCGAAATGGCTTAGGTAATCTTCATCAAAAGACCCAAGAGAGAACCCCTTTTCGCGGCCATGCTTTGACGCCAGCCAACTCTTGGAAACCCCTCGCAATTCTGGCAGGATCGGCGCGAGATCAGCGGCCGCAACCACCTCGAAAACATACCCCTCCCGCCGCGCGCGACGCTGTGCGTAGCGAAAGTCCTTTCGTTTGGGCCCATCCAGGGTGAACGTGGTCAGATCAATACGCCCGACCTCGCCGATCTTGAGGACGGCAAACCCCATATCAAGGAATGTTGGCAGATATCGGGATGAAACCGAGTAGAACGCGCAATGTCGACCCATCTGGTCGGCAAGATCGCGAAACTGCCAGATCACGGTCTCGCCGGTTTCTCGGGGGCCGACCGGATCAGCATAGGCAATCAGGGAGCCGCCCGTATCCGCATATGCCAGAAAGCCGCTGCCGTCGCCGGACACCAGAAACCGCTTGTCGCCGGTCAGGGCGATGTTTGCATCGGTTGTCGGTGACATGGCGACCAGGTCAAGAACACGTGCGGGGATTGGCTCAGGCGGCAGGCGTTTGCCTGCACCGTTGATTATCGAGTTCAGACCAATCGCCATGAAGATGACGGCGATGGCCAGCGACGCGCGCAAAAATCGCGAGGCATCGCCATGCCATGCAAACTCCCACCAAAGCTCATTGCGATAGGGAACATGCGAATAGCTCAGCAACCCCACCCAGATCGCCGCCACGATGAGAACTGCGGCTCCAAATCCCCACTGCACTGAAAGCTGAAAGGCCCGCTGCGCCATAGCGCGGTAAAAAATGGGCCGAAACAGCAACAGGACCGCGAGAGAGGCCGCAAGGATCGCGGCTTCTTCCAGATCGACGCCCTTCAGAAAAGAGGCGACCAGACCCGCGCAAAGCAGAACAATTGCGGCGAGCCAGGCCCGAAATTGCCTGCGAAACAGGCCGCGCGAAATCACCACCAGCAAAACGCCGATGATACTCGCCACAAGGTGCGAGGCCTCAATGAACGGCAGTGGCAGGATATCGCGTAACAAACCAAGGCGGCCCGTGTCTGACGGGATGCTTCCGGAGAGCATCAGGACAAACCCCGACAAGAGAGTGATCGCGGCGCTGACCGGCGCAATCATCGGCCTGAGTGCTGCATGCAGGGCTTTGCCTGTTTCCCCGACGCGGCCCAAGTGCGGCCGAACAACAAGGCCCGCGATCGCCAGAACGGCGAGGGTGAAAGGCAGCACCGTATAGATCAGCCGATAAAGCAGCAGCCCCGCCAGAACGTCCGAGCGACCAGTCGCGCCAAGGCCCGCGATGATAATTGCCTCGAACACGCCAACGCCGCCCGGCGCATGACTAAGAAGGCCGCCACCGATGGCGGCAAGATAAACAACGAGGAAAAAGCCGAAATTCTGTGTCAAATCGGCTGGCATCAGGACGTAAAGCACCAACGACGCCGCAAGAATATCCACCGTGACAATCCCAATCTGCATGGCGGCCAGTCGCGGTGACGCAAGAGTCATCCTGAAATCACGGAATGTGATGGTGCGTCGACCCAGAGACAACCAGATGAACAGGCCCGCGATTGCAATCAACACGGCAACGCCGAAAGCCGTCTCGGCATTAGGAGCAAGCCCGAAAACGGTGCCTATCCCCATGGGGCGCACCACCATCGCAAACCCGGTTACGAAGGCCATGCCGAGAAGAGTTGCAAACCACGCGGTCGCAAGGATGCCCGCAATCGACGTCCAGTCGAGCCCCTGTGCCGAATAGACGCGAAAGCGAAGAGAACTGCCCGTTAGCCAAGAGGCCCCCAGAAAATTGGTGATCGCCGCCCCCGCCGCACCGGTCATCGCCGCCACCCTGCGCGGAACCTTGCCCTTGGCAACGATTTCAACCGCCAGCACATCGTAGAGCGCAAGCGCCGCAAAACTTACGATTGTGAGACACACAGCCGCCAGCAGGGCGCGCTTCGGCGCGCCCGTCATGTCAAGCTTGACCTCTTGCCAGCTGATTTCGCTTGCCAGCCGGTGCAGAACAAAAAAGGCGACGACAGATATCACAAGAGGAACGGCAAGCTTTGCCACCGGATGCACCAAAAGCCGGTTGATACGGTCATTCCGGTCTGTCTTGATTGGCCGCGTCAACTGATGCACTCCCTAAGCCATTGACCTTTGTCTTCAGTGCATAAGCAGGAACGGGATATCCGATTTGCGGATCACATAGCTCGTGGTTCCGCCGAACACGGTTTCAACATAGCGACCATGGCCATACCCCCCCAATATCACGAGACCGGATGTGTTTGTAGCGGCGCTCTCAAGGATAAGTTCACCAACCCTTCGACCTTGCGCCGGCAGCACGTCGGCTGTCGCCTGAATGCCATGCCACTCAAGAAACCTGACCAGTTTTTCAGGCTCGGGCGCTTTATCATGGGGCTCGGTTATCGACACGATTTGAACCCGGCTTGCCTTTGCCAGAATAGGCAACGCCGCCGCCACGGCCCGCACGCAACACGGACTGGCATCCCACGCGACTGTTATGCTTGAGAAAGATGGTGCCGTCACGGCGTCCGGGACCAGGATCACCGGGCGGCCCGACTGTATTACGGTCGCTTTGAGGACATTTCGAGAGGACCTGCTGTATCTCGCCAACCCTCCGACGAAGACCGCCACATCGCTCAGCTTGGCCCGCTCTGGTATGATTTCCGTCGGCTCGCCAAACTCCTGCTCCCAATGCGCGGACGCTGCAATTGAGTCTGTCGGCTTTTTCGACTTCACAAGGCCCATGTCCTTGCACGCCGCGTTGAAGTGGCGTCGCGATCGCAATGCCGCCAGCTTGCCCTCCTCTTCCACGCGCTTTCTGGTGTATTCCCTAAGCTCGCTCGGGCTTTCGACATCCATTCCAAGATAGACGAAGACCTCATCAGGGTCCTGTCGCACAAAGACCACTTGAACATGCGCCTTCAGGGCCTCGGCAACACTGAAAACTCTCAGGAATGCGGCTTTGTCATCCCTGGCTACATTGAAGGGCACTAGAATGGTTCGGATTCGCAAATCATTATCCCCTTGAGATCCGATTCAACCGTCGCCCCGCCGCCCGAAGCCTTGTCAAAAGGCACGATGTATCGCTTTGGCACGACCGGCCCGGATCATGAACGATCACGCATGACACGTCTTGACCTGCCTCAATCAAGGGTGCGGCGAAAGCGCATAAGCGCCAATCCGACAAAGACCGCAACAAACACATAAAGCGCCACCATTGATGGTGAAACGGTTGCATGATCTGCCCCCTTGAGCATCACCGCCCTGATCAATCGCAGAAAATGCGTGAGAGGGAACAGCTCTCCAAGAAATTGTGCCCACTGCGGCATGCCGCGAAACGGAAACATGAAACCGGACAGCAGCAGAGAGGGAAGAAAGAAGAAGAACGTCAACTGCATCGCCTGCATCTGGCTGCGCGACAGCGTGGAAATGGTGTATCCCAGCAGGACCAGCGACAGCACGAACACCAGTGTTCCGTAAAGCAAAAGCCACATCGACCCCACAAAGGGAATCGAGAACATGAACCGGGCCGCAGCCAGCACCACCACGACCTGCACCGCCCCAACCGCCAGATAAGGCAGGACCTTGCCCAACATGATCTCGACCGGCCTTGTCGGCATGGCGAGCAGGTTTTCCATCGTCCCCCTCTCGACCTCACGGGTCAACGCCATCGCGGTCATCATCACCATGGTCAGTTGCAGGATCACCCCCAGCAGCCCCGGCACGATATTGTATTGGGTGATGCTTTCGGGATTGAACCGGCGATGAACGACAACTTCCAGCGCTGATGTCGATTGCCGCGCGGCCTGTGCCTCGGTGGCCTGCTCGCGCAGCAAGGCCTGGGCTGCAACCGTGCCAAGGGTTGAAATCGCTCCGGAGGCGACCGAAGGGTCGGTGGCGTCGGCTTCGATCAGGATCTGCGGATGATCGCCGCGCTGGACGCGTCGCGCGAAATCCGAAGGAATGGTCACGACAAACGACACGGCGCCGGACTTGAGCAGATTGTCGGCCTCGCTTGCACTGGCGAAGATATGGTCGAAGCGATAGTAGCCGGTCAGTTCCATCGCCGAGATCATCGCGCGCGTGTAATGATCATGGCTGCTCGAGACCAGAGCCGCAGGCAGATGTTTCGGATCGTTGTTGATGGCAAATCCGAACAGGATCAACTGCATGATCGGAATGCCCAGCATCATCGCGAACGTAAGCCGGTCCCGGCGCATCTGGATCGCTTCCTTGCGAATGATGGCCATCAATCGGCGTATCGAGAATACCCTGTTCATCGGGGGGTGTCCGCCGTTTGCCCCATGAACTGGATAAAGACATCCTCAAGGCTGGTTTCACCCTGCCTGACGGTGACGTCCGTATTGCGAGCCACCTGATCAACGGCCACCTTCAGCGCGGCATGATCGCGCCCGACAACGTGCAGGGACACGCCAAAGGCGGCGATCTGATCAACCCCTTTGATCCCGGCGAGTTGATGTGCAGCCTCATCCACGCCCGCCCCTTCGAGAACGAAGGTTGCCAGATCGGCCTTGCCCAGAACCTCGGCCACGGTTCCGCTCGTCAGAAGCTTACCGTCGGAGATATAGCTTATGCGGTGACAGCGCTCTGCTTCATCCATGTAGTGGGTCGACACAAGAACCGTCAGGCCCGTCTCCGCCCGCTGATGAATTTCCTCCCAGAATTCGCGCCGCGCCTTGGGATCGACCCCGGCGGTCGGCTCATCCAGCAAAAGCAGCTTCGGCGCGTGCATCAGGCAGGCCGCCAATGCAAGACGTTGCTTCCAGCCCCCTGACAACGTGCCTGCAAGCTGTGTTCGGCGCGACGCAAGGCCAAGGTCTTCTAGCGTGTCGCGCACGACCGTCCTGACGGGGTCCATCTGGTAAAGACGTGCAACGAACGTCAGGTTCTCTTCGATGGAAAGATCTTCGTAAAACGAAAACCGCTGTGTCATGTAGCCGACTTGCCGCTTGATCTGCGCAGATTCAGACCGGATGTCATGCCCCAGAACATGCCCGGTTCCGCCGTCCGGTGTCAGAAGGCCGCAGATTACCCGGATCGTCGTGGTTTTCCCGGATCCGTTCGGCCCCAGGAAACCCGCGATCTCTCCCTTGGCGACCGACATCGAGACATGATCCACCGCAGTCTTGTCGCCGAAGCGCTTAACAAGGTTATCGACCTCGATCACGTTCATTCGCCCGGCTCTTCTAGCAACACATCGACAATCTGACCCGGTTTCAAACTGCTCGATCCGTCCAGCGGGCGCGCTTCCAGCAGGAAGACAAGCTTTTGTCGGCTATCGCGCGCATAGATCACGGGGGGCGTGAATTCCGGGTGGTCCGAGATATAGCTGACCTGCGCCCCGAGACCTTTTGTACAGCCATCGCATGTGACGACCAGGCGATCCCCGACAGACACCTGCGCGAGGGATGGCTCTGGCACATAGAGACGCAGTTTAATCGCGCCGTCAGGCAGAACAGACAATACAGGAGCTTGTGGTCCCGCCACCTCGCCTGCATTTCGAATGATATCGGACACGATGCCAGGCGATCCAATGGAAAGCGTCCGATGCTCAAGACGCCATTTTGCCTGATCCAGAGCAGCCTGCGCCTGTGCGACAGACGCCTCGGCGGACTTGATCTTATCGGGTCGCGCAGGCAGCCGTGCCACCGCAAGATCAGCTTCGAGTTCCACGACTTTGGCGCGGGCAAGCTTCATGGCGGTTGAGGCTTCATCAAACTGGGCTTGCGCTGAAATACCCCGCGAGAGCAACTCGGATTGCCGATACATGACCCGCTCGGCCTCGGCCATTTGCGCCTTGGCTGAGGCCAGCGATGCTTCGAGTACCGCGATCTCCTCCGGCCTCTGCCCTTGATGAAGGTCGGCCAGACTGCTTTTGGCCTCGGCAAGTGCCGCGTGAGCTTGGGCAACGGCAATCTCGGCATCCCGGCGTTCAAGCTCAACAAGTGGCTGGTCGGCGGCGATCCGATCCCCCCTCTCAACACTTAAAGAGGCAATCGTCGCGACTTCAATCGGCGCCACAAGGACATACTCGCCCTCGGCATAGCCCGCTGCAAAAGGCGGCTCTGCCGGGCAGAGCCAGGTCAAAGCGCCAATCAAAGGAAGCCCGCAGAGAAAGCCACTCATGACGGCGACCACGTGTTTGCATCAACGACGATCAAGCCCATCAGGCAATGTTCCTTTGCGTTCGGTCACTCCCAATTCGCGTAAAGCTCCAGACTATCGAGCCATTCCCGCAACGATGCCTCAAGTTTTGAGACGTGGTGGCCATGCGTCTCCATATCCTTGATTTCGCCGTTCAGTTCGGACTTGAGATAGCGATAGCGCGCCTCAAGCTCACCACTGCTAAGCCTATGGCCATCACTCCAGGCTTTGAGATTGTCCAAGCGCGTTCGGGCTTTGGATATTTTGGCACTCAGCGCTTCAAGGCGGTCATGCAGGTCACTTTCTTCCATCTCTTGCTTCCCTTTCATCATTGCCTGATTGGGTGCCCTCAGGCTGACCGGATATTGCAGGGACTCAGCATTTGATCGTCACATCCGTCCGAAGCCCTGCCTGTCGCATAAAGATCATCTGATCATGAAAACATGGGTTCGGGATTGACCAAGATCATTCCGTTCAGGCCAATCCGGCGCAAGATTAAGGGCAGGTCTCTGTCACTTCGCAGGCACCTGAAAAAGGACATGCTTTGCAAGTTTGGTCACTGCACGATGCCAGCAAAGGGAGACCGGAACTGAACGTTTTGCCATGCAAGGAAGAGATGATTGGACAAGAAGCGACCGGCTCCCCCCTCTGGCTCACCGGAGCAGGCACCCGTCGCCCAGGCGCACGTTGTGCCGCTTCCCTGGCAGACACCCAAATCCCCTGCGGAAGATCCTGATGCGACCGCCAGGATCAAGGCCACTCTGGAAGACCCCGCCTACCTGCAAGCGGACGAAGACATTGCCCTTCTTCAATCCGAAGACCTGCGCGGTGTCCGCCTTCAGCTTGATTTTCTTAAAACCGATTATGGTCTGAGAACACATGATATCCGGCACACGATTGTTGTTTTCGGAAGCACGCGCATCCCCGAACCCGTTGCCGCGAAACGGCGCAAGGATGAGGCGCACAAGCGTCTTGCCAAAGATCCCGAAAATCCAGAGCTACAGCGCGCGTGTGAAATCGCACAGCGAATTTTCGAAAAGAGCCATTACTACACGATAGCCAAAGACTTCGCCGCCGACTCTGGCAGACTGTGCGATGCCTATGGTGGCGGCAAGATCGCTCTCATGACCGGGGGCGGTCCCGGCCTGATGGAAGCGGCCAACCGGGGCGCGTTTCTTTCCGGGGCAAAGTCCGTCGGACTTAACATCACCCTGCCACACGAACAGTATCCAAATCCATACCTGACACCGGGCCTGTGTTTCAGGTTTCACTATTTCGCCCTTCGCAAGATGCATTTTCTGCATCGCGCCCGCGCGCTTGTGGCTTTTCCCGGCGGATATGGCACTCTTGATGAGCTTTTCGAGACGCTGACCCTCGTTCAGACCCGAAAGATCGCCCCTCTGCCGGTCATCCTTGTCGGGCGCAGTTTCTGGGAGCGGGCCGTGAACTTTGAGTTCCTTGTTGATGAGGGCGTCATCGACCCCGAGGATAAAACCCTGTTCAGCTATGCAGAGACCGCAAAAGAGATCCGCGAATGTATCGATACTTGGCACGTGCAGGCGGGAAAACCACTGTTTCGAGCCTCGGGTGATCAGTGACCGCCTCACTTTCAATCCCGCAAGAGGAAACAAGCATATGAAAATATCATTTCACGGGGCCGCAAAAGGTGTCACCGGCTCTTGCCACCTGCTGGACTGTGCGGGCCTGAAAATCCTGATCGACTGCGGCATGTTTCAGGGCAGTCGCCATGCCGATGAGGACAATTCCGACGACTTCGGCTTTGATCCGTCTGACATAGATTTCCTGCTTTTGAGCCATGCACATCTTGATCACTGCGGGCGAATCCCGCTGTTGGTGAAACGCGGGTTTGAGGGCGAGATCATAACAACGGCTGCGACGAGGGAACTTGCCAAGCTCATCATGATGGATTCCGCACATATTCAGGAAGAGGACGCATCACGTGCCTCGCGCCATCGGCGCAGACAGGGCCGGGCCGGGATCGAACCCCTTTACGATGTTTCCGACGCCTTGCGCGCGTTGGATTATTTCACCCGCAATATCCGATATGAAGATCCCCTTGCGCTGAACGATCAGGTCTCGGTCCGTTTCATCGATGCGGGTCACATCCTTGGGTCGGCCTCAATCGTGATCGAAGCCAGCGAGAAAGGTCAAACCCGGCGTATTGTCTTTTCAGGCGATCTGGGCAATCGCGGTCACGAAGTGCTGGCCGATCCTTCTCCGCCGCCCGAAGCCGATTTCGTGGTGGTGGAAACGACCTATGGAGACCGCCAACACAAAAGCCTTGAGGCCTCTGTTGCCGAACTTTTAGATGCGATCAGACAGACCCTGGCACGTGGCGGCAATGTTGTCATTCCGACATTCGCACTGGAGCGCGCGCAAGAGATTCTGTTTCACCTGAAGATCGCGACAGAGCGGGGTGAGTTGCCAAGGTCCCTTCCGGTTTTTCTCGATAGTCCGATGGCTGTCTCTGCTACGAAGATTTTCCAGCGCCAAGCAGAAGGCTTCAGGCCAGAGCTTCGCGATGCGATGCGCGCGGGAAAACACCCGTTCACGCTTCCCGGATTGCGCTACACACGTCAAGTCGCCGAATCCCGGGCGATCAACAACGTCAAAAGCGGGGCGGTCATCATGGCAGGTTCGGGGATGTGTACAGGCGGACGTGTCAAGCATCACCTCAAGCATAATATCTGGAGACCCGAGAGCAGTGTCATCTTCGTTGGCTTTGCCGCCGAAGGAACACCGGCCCGCAAGATCATCGATGGCGCAAAGACGATCAGACTTTACGGCGAAGAGATCACGATCAATGCGCACATCCATACGATCAACGGCTTTTCGGCACATGCTGACCAGCAAGAATTGCTTGAGTGGCTCAGCCACACCGGAAAACCTCAAAAAACGTTTCTGGTTCATGGCGATCCAGAAAGGGGCATGAAAAAGTTCCGCGACAAACTGGCAGCGCGAGATTTCGCGACGCATACACCCGTGCTTCACGAGGTGGTCGACCTCCTGGCTCAGACATAGCGAGCCCGCGAGGCGCTCCGCCATCTGCGCATCGCAAACCATCCAAATACAGCAATGCCGAAGCCGTTTCGACCAAAGATCGCGGATGTGGAGAATGTAACCGCGCATCCGCAGTGGCGATTGACCCAAATCAATCGCGCACACGCGCGAGGCACTAAACTTTACGAATGCGCAAACAGGTATCGATCATATCACGCATTCCGTTTCTGCCATTGCAGATCATCTTCGCAGTCGATCTGCGGGCGCAATCCCTTTTGC
Organism: Roseovarius litorisediminis; assembly: GCF_900172295.1. GTDB lineage: Bacteria > Pseudomonadota > Alphaproteobacteria > Rhodobacterales > Rhodobacteraceae > Roseovarius > Roseovarius litorisediminis. The sequence continues at coordinate 189,275 of NZ_FWFL01000003.1, read as the reverse complement.
TTAACTGCCCTGCTGCACGACCGGTCGGGCAATCGAAAGTTGCCCTGAAAGGCCATCAGCGGCCAGCGGCAATGACATTCAATGTAAGGGGGGCGGGTCGATGACCGGGGTTTGGCAACATGCGCTCGATAGAATGCTGCGCAGTCTCATAAAACTCGGATCGCTGCGCGTCGTCATGCCTTCGGGAGGCATACGCGACTATGGCGAAACTTCCTGCGCGCCGGTTAAGGTTCGCCTGCTTGACCCGGCCACCGTGCGGCGCCTGGTGCTGAACCCCGAACTGGCATTTGGTGAAGCCTACATGAACAGATCGCTTGAGATTGACGGGGATGAACTGCAAGGCCTGCTCGCGATCGTCGTTCGCAACGCGCGACATGCCGAGGCGAATCCGGTCTGGTGGCAAAAGCTTTCGGAAAAGGCGCGTGGCGCCCTGCGCGGGCTTGCACAAAACAACATCGTAACACGGGCAAGACGGAATGTAGCGCATCACTATGATCTTTCGGGCAAGTTGTTCGACCTGTTTCTCGACGATGACCGACAGTATTCCTGCGGGTATTTTCGCACTCCCGATGCGACACTGGAACAGGCTCAGGCGGATAAAAAGGCCCACATCGCGCGCAAACTGCTGATCAGGCCCGGCATGAGCGTTCTCGATATCGGCTGCGGCTGGGGCGGCATGGCACTGACGCTTGCGCGCGATCACGGGGCCAAAGTGGTCGGTATCACCCTGTCCGAGGAACAGCATGCCTATGCGACCGAGAGGGTCGCGCACGCGGGTCTGTCAGACCGGATCGAGTTTCGGCTTTGCGACTATCGTCAGGTCGAGGGCACGTTCGATCGAGTTGTATCTGTGGGCATGTTCGAACACGTCGGGCTGCCCCACTACCTTGATTACTTCGCCACCATTCGCAAACGGCTGTCGCCCGACGGGGTTGCCTTGGTCCATACGATCGGCTGGGCCGGAACCGCGAAAGCCACCAACCCCTGGATCGCAAAATACATTTTCCCCGGTGGTTACATTCCCGCCGTCTCGGAGGTGATGACCGCAGTCGAGCAAAACCGCCTGTGGGCCACGGATATCGAATGCTGGCGGCTGCATTATGCCTATACCTTGCGTCACTGGTATGATCGGTTCCGGGCGCACGAAGACGAGGCGCGCGTGCTCTATGACGATCGCTTTGCAAGAATGTGGCGCTTCTATCTGGCGGCCAGTGAACAAACGTTCCGCCATGCCCCACAAGCCGTCTTCCAGATTCAGTTATCGCCAAACGTCGATGCTGTGCCACTGACGCGGGACTATCAGTACGACACGGGTCAGACAGCGCCCCGACCGCAACCCGATGCAAGCCGGAAACCCGTACTTGTCGCGCACAGCGGCCGCACGGCTTCGCGCAACAAAACATCCCATCCGCACGCTGTTTCATTAGAGAAACAAAACAACGATCGGTAAAATTATTCTGGCTGTTGATGGGCCTCAACATTCACTTTCCATCACCGTCCTGGCGGAGGAAATGTACTGTCTGACGTCAGCGCTTCTGGCCCAGCGATTGAACGGATTTTTTCAAAAAGAGATACGTTACAAGCCCATCTGAATCGGCGCCAAATAATATGGTATTCCGATCCGGTGACGCGAGTTTCTTTACCGCACCGTGAAGGCTTTCAGTTAAGGAATCCCAATTGCTTGCGCCTCTTTTACATCATCTTCGATACTCATGAGGTGCATCATCCAATGTCATCCCTAGAGAGGGTAGGTACTTTTCAAACAGTCGGTAACCTCCGGCAGGGTCTAACATTGACGCAAGACCTACTGCGGTGAGTTCGCTGAGGCGCCGCATCCAGCTTTTCATGCAGGTTTTGGGGGTGGCGTCAGTCAAAGGTCGTTCAGAGCAGAATATCCGAAACGATGATTGGAATGCGCCTTGCCAACGTCCGACCCATCCCGCATCTGAGACACTGAAGGCAAGCGGCGCGAAGGTCAGGTTTCTCGGGTATTTGCCCCACCCGATTAACAAAATTTAGGGTGCTTTTGATTTGTAGAGGCTTTGCCCGCTACACAAACACCGTCACCTCAAGCGCGCGTGGACGATGTTTGCCAATCCCGACCCGCAGACGCTTAGGCGATTATCTGCTCTCGTGAACAGACCCCATGGCACAGAAAAGGCCGCGCCCAACTGGCACGGCCTTATAAACTGGTAATCCGGCTGATCTTACTTGATCTTGCCTTCTTTGTATTCGACATGCTTGCGCACCACCGGGTCGTATTTACGTACAACCATTTTTTCGGTCATGGTGCGGGCGTTTTTCTTGGTCACATAGAAATGGCCCGTGCCCGCGGTCGAGTTCAGACGGATCTTGATAGTCGTCGGCTTCGCCATTTTATTGTCTCCTGCGCCGGGCAGCTCTGCCGCCCGTGAATTCCTGTGAAGCCTGCCTTTTACTCACGCGCGCGAGCGAGTCAACCGCGATTGTTTGCTTTTGGCCAATTTGACGGGGTTTGTCCCGACTTTACTGCGTCACTGCGGGCTTTCGGCCCGGTTTCTGGAAAAACTGTATTAATTCTGTGATAGCCGAGTCGGCTGTCGGTAGAAGTGGTGCACACCGATCGTAGCCGTGCGTGGAAACTTTCGCGACCACTTGGGGCTGACTGCCCGCGTATGATAGTGGGTCGCGCCCCTCGTCAGTTCGCGGGGGCCCCCGTTGATCATAAGCTGCGCCACCTTACCTACACGTTTATACGCCTGAGGTTCGGCAATAACTTCCTTGTGGCCGTCACAGGTATAGGTGAACTGACAGGCAAATTTGCGCCCGGTCCCCTGATTGATGACTTCACAAACTGTATCCGGAAAACGCGGGCTATCCACGCGGTTCAGGATGACCTCTGCCACTGCAAACTGCCCCTTCACGCTTTCGCCGCGGGCTTCGAAATACAAGGCTTCGCTCAGGCATTTCCATTGTGGCCCGCCTTTGACCAGGTCTTGAGACGCCAGCCATTCTCGCGAGTATTGAATTTCAGATTCCGATGGTTTGAGAAAAGTCGCAAGCTTGTTACCGGAAATCGCGTTCAACGCGCCGCGTTCGTGATTTACCAGCTTGTCAGTCGGTGTATCCGCAAAACCAATTGTACCAGCAAAGGCCAGCACCATAGCGAGTGCTATCTTTACCATACCCATTCTCCTAACGAAGTGGGATCCCCCACGCCAAGGGGGCGGGGTACAGAAAACAATCGTTTAGGTCTAGCCCCTGCTGCCACGCCCGAAAACGGGTGAAATTTTCGAAAAGGAAATGTGGCAAAAATTTGTCGAAAGTTACAGCATTCCCAAAATTTCTATCCGATTTTATCTTTTACCGCTAACTGTGCGGCAGCAAGTCGCGCCACCGGCACCCTGAACGGAGAGCAGGAAACATAGTCAAATCCCGCCTCACGGCAGAAAGCGATTGATTCGGGATTGCCGCCATGCTCGCCACAGATTGACAGAAAAACATCGTGATTGGCAGAGCGACCCCGCTCTGCCCCGATCTGCAATAGCTCTCCGACACCGTCGATATCCAGCGTATGAAACGGATCTTCCGGGAAGACACCCTGACGCACGTATTCGGACATAAACCTGCCAGCATCATCTCGTGATAGCCCATAGGTCATCTGCGTAAGATCGTTTGTGCCGAAGCTGAGAAAGGCCACCAAGGGCGCGATTTCCGCCGCGCGCAAGGCGGCGCGTGGGGTTTCAACCATGACCCCGAGCCGATAGGTGAAATCTTCGCCTGTCTCGTTGCGCACCGCAGCCGCCACGGCATCAACCCGGGCTTTGACCATTTCAACTTCGCGTCGGGCCGATACCAGTGGGATCATTATCTCGGGCACGACAGGCTTGCTTTCGTGGCTGGCCTCAATCGTCGCTTCAAAGATGGCACGCGCCTGCATGTCATAAATTTCCGGCACGGTTATACCCAGCCTCACGCCGCGCATGCCCAACATGGGGTTATATTCACCCAATGCCTCGACCCGGCGTGTAACGACAGACAATGGCAGATCAAGCGCCTCGGCCAGTTGCAGATGTCCGGCGCGGTCGGTGGGCAAAAACTCGTGCAGCGGCGGATCAAGCAATCTGATGCACACGGGCTGACCCTGCATGATACGAAACAGATCAGTGAAATCATCTCGTTGCATTGGCAACAAAAGCTCAAGCGCTGCGGCGCGATCTTTGCTGGTGTCGGCAAAGATCATCTCGCGCATGACAGTCAGCCGGTCCGCTTCAAAGAACATATGCTCGGTCCGGCACAAACCAATTCCCTGCGCCTTGAAATTACGGGCCACTTTGGCATCGGCAGGAGTGTCGGCATTGGCACGCACTGCAATGTCGCGAACGTCATCGGCCCACTCCATCAAAATCTGGAGCGATTTGTCGCGCGAGGATTCAAGCAACGGGGTTTCGCCAGCCAAAACGTGGCCATTGCTTCCATCGATGGTGATCATGTCACCCTGTTTCAAAACTCGGCCGTCCGGAAAGGTCAGCTGTTTTTTTCTCGCCTGAAAGCGGATTTCCGATGCACCTACAACGCAAGGCAACCCGATCCCGCGTCCGATAACGGCGGCATGGCTGGTCATCCCCCCCCGCTCTGTCAACACAGCAACGGCCGCATGCATCCCGCGAATATCCTCGGGGCTCGTCTCGCGACGGACCAAAATACACGCCTCACCACGCGATTCACTTGCCTGCGCTTCGGCAGCAGAGAAAACAATTTGTCCAGCCGCAGCCCCCGGGCTGGCTGCGATACCACGGGCCAGGATATCGCGTTTGGCCTCCGGGTCGACCTGCTGGTGCAGCAGTTCATTCAGGGCGCGTGGTTCAACCCGCATCAATGCCTCTTCACGGCTGATGATGCCGTCCTCGGCCAGATTAACAGCGATACTGACGGCTGCGCGTGCATTGCGGGCCACACGCAGGCCGTCCAGAAGGTACACTTTTCCATTCTCGATGGTGAACTCCGACTGCATTTCCTCGCGCAGCTTTTCCCGCATCAGCGCTGTGTGGGATTTGAGTTGTTCAAAGGCCTCTGGTGCCAGTTCTTCCAGTGAGGGGCCGCGCGGGTCACGTTCCAGAAACAGCGCATCGCTACCGCTGCTCAACGCCTCGCGTCCCTGCGATTGCGACAGATACCGACCCGTAATCTTACGCTCGCCAGTCTGGCTGTTGACCAGTTGCATCACACCGGAGCCGCATTCGCCATAGCCTAATCCAAGAGCCAACTGTTGCACCACCAACCCAAGGCCCGCGTCCGCTGGCGCACCTTTCGCCTGCCTTAAAAGGCGCGCGGTTGTGCCTTCCCATGCGCGGGCCATCGAGCGCAAAACCTCGGACATTTGCACCGCCGGGTCCTGAGGAAACTCTTCTTCTGTTTCCTCTTCATAGGCACGCAACGCCTGCCCCAGCCCTTCGGTTGGCTCTTCCACGACATCGTCCAGAATATCCGGGTCCAACCGCGCCACATGGATGGCATACGATTGCACGAAACGCAGATAAATCTCAGCCGCCGCAACCTTTCCGATCTGGTCGGAAAGCTCGACATAACGGGCGTCGTTCATGCCGATATTAAGTATGGCACCCGGCCCACCCCAATCGGGATCTTCCGATGAGGGACGCACACAAAGCAGCGGCGCATCCCCGAATGGTTCCAGAATGGCGTTCATATCCGGTAATTCGCCAGCGGCGATGGAATGCACCGCGTCAAACGACAAGGCAATCGTGCGCGGCACCGGAAGGTCAAGGCGCACAAGACGTTGCAGGCACTTCGCCCGTCCCCCGTGGGTTTTGGCTGTAATCGGTGCCGTAGGGGTAATCAGAGTGATATCTTTGTCGCCTTGCTGCACTGCGGCACCCTTCTCTTTGTTGGTGCAGCATACCCGCGACGGCGCACAAGGCAAGGGGCAGAACCAGCGGCGTTTTAGCCCAAAGATGACCAGCAATAATTCATCTTGTCGCTAGCCACACATCAGAATCTGAAAATATCAGCCCTCGACCCGGGTCAGATCAGCCGCAGACAGGCAGATATGGCGAATTCGGCTAAGCAGATTCAGACGGTTGCGGCGCACAACAGCATTGTCTGTATTGACCTGCACCGCGTCGAAAAATGCATCGATCGGGGTACGCAATGTAGCCATTGCAGCCATCGCGCTTACAAAGTCCTCGGTTGCAATTGCGGTGTTGATGGCCTCCTCGGCCGTGTCCAACGCAGCGAACAGTTCTTTTTCCACGTCTGTTTCCGCAAATTTGACGTCGGCACCGTAAGAATATTCAACTCCGTCCTTTTCCTCGGCCTGGGACAGAATGTTGTTTGCACGCCGGAAACCCTGCAACAGATTTTCTCCGTCATCGGTTTTCAGAACGTCCGAAAGCGCTGTTGCACGTGCGACGATCAGGGAAAGGTCATCGCCGCCATCCAACTCCAGACAGGCGTCAATCACATCGTGGCGCAGACCGCGGTCACGCAGATAAACCTTTAGCCGTTCGTGGAAAAACGCAAGCAGGTCGGTACTGATATCTGGAACCGCATCGCCAACGGTGTGCAAAAGGCTGCCTTTGTCGGTATCGGGGGCCCCATCCTTGCCCGCGACACGATCCAGCACTGCGTGCCAGGCCGCACCGAAAACACCGCGATCTGCAATTTCTTTCAGCACTTCCTCAAGCGTGTCAATTTCGCCTTCGTTCGCCTTGAAACGATTGAGGCTGATCTTGTGACGCAAAAGCTGACCATCCACAAAGCGGTCAAGTTTCAGGCGGTGCTTGCCATCCAGAATGATCCGGATCACCCCCAACGCTGCACGGCGCAGCGCAAACGGGTCTTTTGACCCAGTGGGTTTTTCACCAATCGCCCAAAATCCGGTCAGCGTATCCAGCTTGTCCGCCAGCGCGACCGCTTGCGATACCGGCGCCGGGGGCACGTCATCGGACGGCCCCAAGGGCGAGTAATGCTCTTCGCAGGCGGCGGCCACCTCATCAGGCAAACCTGCCGCTTTCGCATAATAGCGCCCCATCAGACCCTGCAGCTCTGGAAATTCATACACCATTTCCGAGCTGAGATCGGCCTTGGCGACCTTTGCGGCCTGCTCGGCCAAATCAGGATCAGCCCCCAGAACTGGGGCCATCTCGCGGGCGAGCAGTGCGATACGTACAATCCGGGCCGCCTGCGTACCAAGCTGGCGTTCGAAAGTAACATTCTCAAGCTGCTCAATCCATGCGTCCATGCCCGCATTGGCCACGCGCAAATCGTTTTCCCAAAAGAATTTTGCATCCGCCAAGCGCGCTGACAAAACTTTCTGATTGCCAGCCAGGATAGTCGCCCCTTGGTCAGCAGTTTCAATATTTGCAACCGTGACAAACCGCTCAATCCGACCGGTTTTAGGGTTTTTCACCGAAAAGAACTTCTGGTGCTCTTTCATCGATGTCTGCAATACCTCGGGAGGCAATTCCAGGAACGCCTCGTCGATCTTGCCCATCAGAACAACAGGCCACTCAACAAGCCCAGCGACCTCGGCCAGAAGACTGCGGTCCTCCATCAATTCCAGGCCAGCGGCAAAGGCCTGATTGGTCGCGTCCTGCCAGATATGATCGGCGCGCTCTTTGGCATCAAGTATGACGTGTTCGCGTTTCAATTTGGACTGATAGTCGTCAAATGAGGAAACAGAGATCTGTCCTGCCCCCATAAAGCGGTGTCCCCGGGTGGTATTCCCGGCCTTGATCCCGTCGATATTCAGGTCAACCACATCGACCTCAGCGGCATCATTGGTCAGGATGCACAGGATCGAATGAAGCGGTCGCACCCACCGGAGGCTACCCGACCCCCATCGCATGGATTTGGGCCAGGGGAAATTGCGAATGACCTGCTCCAGAACTTCGGCCACGATTTCAGTAGCCGGGCGTCCGGGCTTGGTGATCATGGCGAAATAGACCTGGCCCTTCTTCTCGTCACGAACTTCAAGCTGTTCACGGGATACCCCTGCGCCACGCAAAAATCCTTCGATGGCTTTCTCGGGGGCGTCAACGCGGGGGCCCTTACGCTCTTCTTTGACGGTTGGGCTTTCGGCAAGCAGCCCCTGCACGGCCAGTGTCAGGCGGCGTGGCGTCGAAAAAGCGGCGGCCCCGGCGTATGTCAAACCGGCCTCGACCAGCGCATCGGTAACACGCGCTTTCAGATCCTCGGCCGCACGGGTTTGCATGCGGGCGGGAATTTCTTCAGAGAAAAGTTCGATCAGAAGATCAGGCATATTGGTCAGTACCCTTGTGGAGGTTCGGGGCAGTTGGCTGGCGCTGTCTGGCCATCGAAAATAACCTCGCCGCAATTGTTGATCTGGTGCCAGACGTAACCGCGACCATCCTCGGTGATAGCAACAACGCGGTCGATACCATATTGCACGTCGCGGGTGCCCAGAAAGGCCAGAGCGCGGCCTGCTTCCAGTTCCGCCCCAAGTGCCGTGGCATCAAAGCAGTCGAACCAGCCGGGCGCCGTCAGCGGTTCGGGGGATTCGTATGGCTGGTAGGTTTCAGTCAGCATGGCGTGGCTCATTGTCGTTTTGAAACAGGCGCGATAGCGAATGGGCGAACTGCTGGCATCGATTGCTTCGAAATCATCATAGAGAACCGGTTCCGGCTGCCCCGAAACCATTGATGTCATTTGCACATCATCCACGCCATTGACGGTGACAGGTTCATAAAAATAATAGACCTGCAAATAGTACATGGCCGCGCCGGCCACCAACGCTGTAACCAAAATCGCCCCCGCTAGGATTTTACCTATCACGCCATGTATCCCCCGGCCTCGGTTTGTACAAAGGCATCGGCACATTTCTTGGCCAAAGTGCGGACACGTCCAATGTAGGCCTGCCTTTCCGTAACAGAAATCACCCCGCGTGCATCCAGAAGGTTGAACAGGTGCGACGCCTTGATGCATTGGTCATAAGCCGGGTGAGCCATCACAATTCGGCGGCCGGTCTTGGGGTCTTCATGCGGATGCGACAGGATAGCCTCGCACTCGGCTTCAGCTTCTTCAAACTGTTTGAGAAGAACCGTTGTGTTGGCCACATCAAAGTTCCATCGCGAATATTCCTGCTCGGTCTGCTGGAACACATCGCCATATTTCAACTGAATCGGTGCATCCGGATCGTTAAAGGGCATGTCCATCACGTGATCGACCCCCAGTACATACATCGCCAGCCGCTCCAGCCCATAGGTCAATTCACCGGAAACCGGATGACAGTCATGCCCGCCAACCTGCTGGAAATAGGTGAATTGCGAAACTTCCATTCCGTCGCACCACACTTCCCATCCCAGGCCCCAGGCCCCCAGCGTCGGGCTTTCCCAGTCATCTTCGACAAACCGGATATCATGCAAAGCCATGTCAATGCCGATCGCCTCGAGACTTCCAAGATAAAGCTCCTGCAAATTTGGGGGGCTGGGTTTGATCAGCACCTGGTACTGATAGTAATGCTGCAGCCTGTTGGGGTTTTCGCCATAACGACCGTCGGTCGGACGGCGCGAAGGCTGCACATAGGCCGCAGCCCATGGTTTTGACCCCAGTGACCGCAGGGTTGTCGCCGGATGAAAAGTACCAGCGCCGACCTCCATGTCGTAGGGTTGCATCACGGCACAGCCTTGTGACGCCCAATAGGTCTGAAGCCGCAGAATTATGTCCTGAAAGCATCGTGGCTTGCTGTTTTTTTCTACCATGCCCGTCCCCTGAACCAAGCGGGTGAATTCGCCGCTCTTACCTACGGCCCCGATACGGTCGGGTCAATCACGGCTGGCCGCATATTTTCAGTGCACGCGCATGCAAATTTGATAAAAGGGTCGCAAATGCTGTCACAAAGGCAGTTCGGTAATGGCAAGGGCACGAAATAGTATGACGCGTTATTTTCTGTTGATGGTTTTAATGATTTTGCTTCCTGCTACGACGGCCCTGTCGCAGCAGAAGCAAGTGGTCTGGGTTCAGGTCGAGGCGCAGCCCAGTCTGGCACGCGCACAGGAAAGCATTCGCCGGTATGCGACAGCGCTGCAGGATGTAAACGGATTTTCCCTGAGCAGCGGATGGTACGCAATTGCTCTGGGCCCCTATACAACCGAGGATGCAGAACAGGTTTTGCGGGTCTACCGCAGTGAAGGTATCATTCCACGTGACAGCTATATCGCGTTCAGCAGCAGTTACCGGCAACAATTCTGGCCGATCGGCGCGAATTTTTTGAACCGTACACCTTTGAACACCCCGGATATCCAGACGGCCCAGACGCCTGAACCCGAGCCAGAGACCCTTGCCGCAGAGCCCCTGACAGAGCCTGCGGATGAAACCCCCAGTCAAGCCCGGCAAGGCGAACGCCTGCTTAGCCGTGAAGACAGGGCCGATCTGCAAATCGCGCTGAAGTGGGCCGGGTTTTACGACGGGGCCATTGACGCCGCCTTTGGTCGCGGCACCCGCAGTTCTATGGCGCGGTGGCAAGAGGCTAATAATTTCGAAGGTACTGGAATTCTGACAACAAAACAGCGCGCCGAATTGATGCGCCAATACAATGCGGTTCTTGAGGGGCTGGGCCTGCAAATGGTCAGCGACGCTGCCGCTGGCATATCAATCAAAATGCCGTTGGATATAGTTGCCTTTCAGAAGTACGATCCCCCCTTCGCGCACTATACTGCCACCGGTGATGTCGATGCGAGCGTTCTGTTGATCAGTCAGGAGGGTGACAGCGACACTCTGACCGGTCTCTACGACATCATGCAAACCCTGGAAATCGTGCCGGAAACAGGACCTCGAACGCTGAAACAGAATGCATTTACGCTGATTGGTGAAAGCGCATTGACCATTTCACATACCGAGGTCTGGTTGCAGAACGGTCAAATCAAGGGCTTCTCACTTGTCTGGCCAGCGGGCGACGAAGAGCGGCGCACCCGGCTATTGGGTGAAATGCAGCAAAGCTTTGCGCGTATCGACGGGGTTCTGGATGCCAACGCTGGAAACCATGAAGAGCAAAGTATTGATCTGGTATCGGGGTTGGAAATCCGGCGTCCGATCTTTTCGCGCTCGGGCTTTTTTGTCGATCAAGCAGGAACAGTTGTAACGACTGTTGAAGTGGTGGAAAGCTGTAGAAGGATCACGATTGAAGACGGACACGAAGCAGAAGTTGCAGCCAGTAACAATGGTTTGGGCATTGCTGTTCTCCGGCCACTTGAAAACCTGGCGCCCTTGACGATTGCAGCCTTCCAACAAGTTATACCCCGCTTGAAGTCTGATATCGCCGTCGCCGGATATTCCTATGGCGGAGTTCTGGGCGCCCCGACGCTAACATTCGGCCAGCTGTCTGATGTCCGCGGATTAAACGGCGAAAAAAGCCTTAAACGTCTGGCTCTGGCGGCGCTGGATGGTGATGTTGGCGGACCTGTGATTGATGCCGGCGGTGCCGTTCTCGGAATGTTGCTGCCCGCAAGTCAGAGTGGTCGCAAACTACCTGAAGGCGTGAGCTTTGCCGCCGATGCGGACGCGGTGCAACAAGTTCTGACGCAAGCAGGCATTTCGATCTCAAAGACATCAGAACAGAAACAGATTCCGCCTGAAGTGCTGACACACAAGGCCGCAGGTATGACTGTTTTGGTCAGGTGCTGGGAATAAGCTTTCTGGGTCGACCATGAAATCTTGATGCACATGCCCCGTACGTGCATGCCTGATTTCCGATTGCCGTAAATCAGGCGTCATATGCATTAATGAGGGCCGGTCGGGCTGCAAACGATCCACCACCTGCCGCCAGTCATCAGCCCCGCCATAAAACCCTGCCCCTGCTCGTGACGCGCCAGAACATGCTTGATGCCCGCCTCTTCGATGCCTCGGTACAGTTCCTGATTATGAACGCCGGGAATTCCGAAAATTGTATCGACACCACGGGATTTCAGCATATGGCTGATTTGCGTACCCAGGGGTCGCGTTGCCATTACACTCTCCAGAAGCTGACAGTAAAGATCGCATAGACGGCCAAAAGTTCGAGCCGTCCAATCAGCATCGCAATAGCCAAAACCCATTTTGCGGCGTCACTTAAAGTTGCAAAGTTGCCCGAAGGACCGATGATGTCACCCAGACCCGGACCGATATTGCCAACCGCAGTCGCAGCGCCCGATACCGATGTTGTAAAATCCAGACCTGTCAGACCAAGCGCCACGGCAACAAGCCCGAGGGTCACCAGAAAAAACATGAAAAAAGACATGACCGAACTTAGGACATCATCGTCAATCGGTCGGCCTTGGTAGCGTGGTATAAACACCCCATGCGGCGAATGAATGCGCCTGACCTGTGCCCTGATGGACGAAAAAAGCAGCTGATACCTGAAAATTTTGACTGAACAGGCTGTGGATCCGGCGCATCCGCCGATCAGCCCGATGAAAAAGAACATGCTGATCAGGAAATTTCCCCAATTCATATAATCTACCGACGCATAACCTGTACCTGAAATGATCGAAGTTATGTTGAACAGGGCCTCGCGCACCGCCTGTTCCCAGTGATGCGGAAAGATCGAGGTCAGGACAATTGAGGTGACAACAACCAGAACACCAATGATCATGAGAAACGTGTGAATTTGCGTGTCCCGCAACAAAGGCGTGGAGTTACCATTGACCAACTGAACATATCTCACAAACGGAAGGGCCGCGAGAATCATGAAAACCGAAGCGGCGTATTCTGCAGGGCCTGAAAAGGTGCCAAATGACGCATCGTAGTTCGAGAACCCACCGGTGGAAACTGTGGTCAGCGCATGCACAGTTGCGTCAAAAGGATTCATTCCAAGAAACAGGTAGGTCGCGACACAGGCCAGTGTAAGGCTTAGGTAAATCACTGAAATCTGAGAAGAAATTTCAGTCGCTCTGGGCAGAATTTTCCCATCAGTTTCAAACGCTTCCGAGCGGAAAATCTGCATGCCGCCAACCCGAAGCTCTGGCAAAAATACCATAGCCACAACGATGATCCCGACCCCGCCCAGCCACTGCATTAACCCGCGCCACAAAAGTAAACCTTTGGGCAGGTCATCGAGGCCGGTGAAAACTGTAGATCCAGTTGTCGTCAGCCCTGACATCGCCTCAAAAAAAGCGTCGACAACACGTGCTTCGGTCGCGCCGAGGATAAATGGAATCGCACCGAAGATTGGCAGGGCCAACCACACACCCGTTGTCAGCAGGAATGTTTGCTGGATGGTCAATCCTTCGCGCACGCCATTGCGGCAGGCCAGGGCGACAAACCCTCCGACGAGGGTTGTCAGGGCGGCACTTTCCGCGAAGACAGGCCAATGGCCCAGCCCTTCGGCAATATCCACCAGCATTGGCAGCACCATGGTCAGCCCCAGGGCCATGACCATTAGGCCAATAACATATCCGACGGGTCGCAGATCAAACATGAGGCGCAGAGTTGGCCCCCTGCCGCCCCAGTGTCAAGTAACTCAGACCCGTCCGGCAAACGGTTAAGAGAAAAACCACACTGGCGCGGTAAAGCGTCCCAAGTTCAGGTTGGATCAAACTTTGAATTCGGAACGCTTGAAACTTTCACGAGACAACTGCAAGGCGGTCTCAGGTATAGAACACGTCCCGGAAAACATAATAGGCAATCTGGTCACGACTCAGCCCCATCCCGGCTAATTCAGCATCGCTTTTAGCTTCCAGCGCTTCAATCTGTTTGCGGCGCGGCGACACTCGGGTGTCCGCGTAAGCCTCGAACCATCGCAGAATGGCCGCCCCAAACGCGCCAAAAGCTCCCCGGATTGAAATGGTATAGGATTTGGTGGAAACGTATGTCATTGGAAACCTCTCGCTGGGTATTAGTCTGGTTCCCTCCCTGACGCCAAGTTAGGTAAGTAGCGCTGACTTTACCACAAACAAGTCCGAATAGCCGGGTTGCAAAAAATGGCACCCCGGCCAGAAGGTTCTTATTTCTTTGAGTGTTTTTCGGCAGGCTTCACCTGAGCTTTAGGTGCCGCAGGCATCGCGGGCGGTGTTGCCGGCTCGCGACGTGGTTTGGCCGTCGCCACTTTGGTGTCATTTGCCATCTCAGCACGCGCAACGGGCGTTGCTGCTGGCACGACTGTCTTTACCGGCTTGGCCGCGACAACAGATTGCGCGTCAAGCTTTTTGGGCTTGTCCCCGATCACGGGTTTAGTCGGCGACGTCGCTTGGGATACAGCCGCCTTTGCTACGGTTTTTACATCTTGCACCGCAGGCTGCGATTTTGGTGCTGTAGCAACCGGTTTGGCCTTTTTGACCTCAGTTACTGGCGCTTTGGGCATTGGGGTAGATTTTTGCAACACTGGTCTGGTTTGCGTGGAAGCCGCCGATTTGACTTTGGCTGTTTTGATTGGCGCCGCCAAACCGCTGGTTTTCGTCGACGAAAGCGAGTTCTCGTTGACGTCTTTCGCGACGGATTTTGCCGACTTGACTTTGACCTGCGCCAAGAATGGATTTGAAGATATTGCAGCTTGTCCAAAGATCTGCGCAACGCGCAGATTGTTTTCGATCATATAACCGGCCATCCGCACACTTGCGGCAGACAGTTTCAGGGGGAGAGCGGCGGGAGTCATAGGGGAATCCTCATTGGGTTGTTCTGACATGGCTTTTACACGCGCACATGACAGGAGCGTAAAGCAGAAAGCGCTGATGAATCACACATTGGTTGCGCAATATCAATCGACATCGCGTAACGTGCGCGAAATCTAGCCATGGCACAGCAATACATGATGAAAAAACAGGCGCCCTGGATACGCCGCAACGTAGGCCTGTCGATCAACCTACATGAAACAGCGTGTTAAATAGTTTCGGATCAAGACTGTCTGCTGCAAATGTCGCACCTTCCGTCAGAACACTGACAGCATCGTGGCTGTGAAGGCTTTCCTGGTGGCTGGCGACAATCCGAAAATCACCGATACGCGGATCGGCCAGCAATTGTTTGCAAAACAGCCGGGCCGCGTCTTCGACAAAGATTGGGTTGGCAGCGTTCAACTCGGCAAAGGCCTGCTCATCCTCTCGTTTGACCATAACTTGGGTTTCCGTCGGCACAGCCTGACGCGCCATGTCGATCAAGTCTTCAAACCACAGGCAGTCGCCCCCTTTGACCTCAACTGATATACGCGCCACAGAACGCTGCGAATGCGGCGTCGCCAGTTGGCCACGGGCCTGACGGGCATGTTCGCTTAGTTCAAGTGAGCAAGGACAGGTTGAAGAGTAGACATAGTCAAGGTGCATGAACTTGCGCCGCAGGCCGCCTGACTCGACCAGTTCCAATGCGATGTCGTAATATTGATATCCTTCCAGTCCCGATCGCAGCGACTGAACCTTGGCAGGATATGAAAAGCGCATCTGCAGACGGGCATCAATGCTATCGAGATCGGTAATGTAGTCATCCAGCGCCGCTTCGACCACTTCAAAGCTAAAGGTCTTAGCTGCATGCTTGTAAAAGCTTCGCATGATCCGCGACATGTTGATGCCCTTCTTGCCAGCCTCAAGACTGACAGTACCGGTCACCGATGTCTCTAGTGTCAGATCTCCGTCGTCGCGGGTGTGAAACCGGATGGGAAGGCGGAAATTTGAAATTCCGACATGCTGAAGATGTTGTTTTGCACCGCGGATCAGCGAACTGGGGCCATTTTGAAGATCTGGCAGGGTCGCACGATAGCCTTCGTCAGTGGTAAAACCTTCCGGGTACTCCCGTGACAGCATCGGATAGTTTGAGACCACACCAGATGGCAGCAGCCGCGCTATGGCCGGATCCAGATCAGCAACTTCTTCCGGCGTGGCGGTTTCTGCCCATTGACGCAACAGCGCCAATGCTGTTTTCGCCTCTTCCCGGTCAGGTAACTGCTTTACGTCAGACGGACGTATATTCATTGCATGGCTTCCTTATCCGTGCTGCCGGCCCCCAACATAAGGGTTTGCAGCTAAAATACCAATATCATAGTAAATTACGCTGAAATCGGCGGAATAGATCAATCCTTTTGGAGAGGCTTATCAAAAACAGTGTTGCGACGCCGCAAGATCCATCGACAAAGCATAGGCGGCGCCCCGGAAACAAGACGCGATGTTAAGGGGGGGCCAGTTCGACGGCTGCGAATGTATCGTTGTGGATTATACCTTGGCCAGGGCCTGTTTTACATCCGCAATCAGGTCATCCGCATCCTCGATACCAACACTTAGGCGCACCAACCCCGGTGTTATGCCAAGCGACGCTTTTTGCTCTTCCGGTAAACGCTGATGGGTTGTGGTAGCCGGATGCGTAGCGATAGATTTTGCGTCCCCCAGATTGTTCGAGATCAATACAATCTCCAGCGCATTTAGAAAAGCAAATGCCGCCGCCTGCCCACCCTTGATTTCAAGCGAAATGACTGTGCCACCTTTACCCATTTGCCGTTCAACCAACGCATTCTGGGCGTGGCTGGGATGTCCCGGATAGATTACTCGCGACAACTTTTCATGGCCCTGCAAAGCGTCTGCCATCGCCAGGGCAGACGCTGCCTGCGCCCGCACGCGCAGATCAATCGTTTCAAGGCCCTTCAGCATGATCCACGCCGTGAAGGGCGACATCGAGCCGCCAGTGTGCTTCATGTAAGGCTCAACCGTTCCGCGAATGAAGTCGCGGGACCCAAGTATCACACCGCCCAGGGCCCTGCCCTGCCCGTCAATATGTTTGGTCGCCGAATACACCACGACATCAGCCCCTTGTGCGATGGCCTTTGAAAAAACTGGTGTGGCAAAAACGTTGTCGATCACAACACTCGCCCCAACGGCATGAGCAAGGCTGGCGACGCCCGCGATATCAACCACCTCCAGCGTGGGGTTTGCTATTGTTTCAAAGAAGACCACCTTGGTATTCGCCCGTAAGGCCGCCTTCCATTGGGCCAGATCAGTTCCGTCGACAAAACTTACCTCGACACCAAAGCGGGTCAGCACCTCTTCCAGAACGTAAAGACAGGATCCAAACAACGCCCGGGCGGCTACCACGTGATCGCCTGCGCGCAACATCGACGTGAGTGCACCACTAACCGCCGCCATGCCGCTTGCAGTGGCAAATGCGTCTTCTGCGCCTTCCAGCGCCGCAATGCGGTCTTCAAACATTGCAACGGTCGGGTTTCCGTACCGGGCATAAATAAATTCATCCGGACCCGATTTCAGAAACCGCGACTCGGCCTCTTCGGCAGTATTATAAACAAAGCCCTGCGTCAGAAAGATCGCTTCGCTGACTTCATTGTACTGACTGCGGCGCGTACCGCCATGGACCAGCTTGGTGCGTGTGTTCCAGGTATCGCTCATCTCTAACCTCCGGGCTGCTCAGCCCATAAAAAAACCCCCGACGCGGTCAAGCGAAAGGGGGTCCCTCATCCTGACCTCTTTAGCGGTATTATTTTACGTGGCCCGCAATCCGGTAACAAATCGCCACATCCCTGCTTTAGCCGCAGGAAGATTATGCGTCAACACTGCAGCGCGTTTTGGTGATGCGCTTCACAAGGGATTTACTTGTTGCAGTCGTGCCGACAGGAAGGTGAATAAAAGGGAAGCAGACCTGGCCCTACAAGATCAGACGGCTGACTCTTCCGACGGCAGCGCCATCAACACCATGAACCAGTAGAATGCATGCAAAACCAGAACAAAAACCGGCATCACCGTGATCCAGACGGAAAGCGTTTCAAAGGCAATCAAAAGTTCATTCACGCCGACGACCATCGCCGCAGCCAACGCATTGATGCGAAGCAGGCTGACCCGCTCAACCGTGACGGAATCATTCTCAGCTATCGGCGCAACACGATCCAGCAAATCCTTTTCACGCCTTATGCCAAAGACCATGATCAAAAGGAAAAATACGCTAAATCCGGTCAATACACGCTGCGTAAACAAAGGATTGTTCAACCACAGTTGCAAGGCCGCCAGCACAATCAACAAAGCCACTGGCCAGCGCAGCATGCCGGGTTTGCCGGACTCAACTTTTTTAAGGCTATACGCAGCGTTCGGCAGGTTACGCCAAATCGCATAGGCCTCGGCCACAACAACCGAAACCACAAATGCATTGTCTTCTGATATGGCCAGCTGACGCAGCACGACCCAAAGGATCATCATTATTACAATCGGCAGCACATTTTCCGGCCGTATAGGCGGAATGGATGTGGTGACGTGCCATAAGCGGGTTGAGAGTCGTTTGATCATGCCACAGGTCTGACCGCAAATTCAGGCTAAACCCCGGCATAGATGTGGGCATTCCAAGATATACAACCGCAGACTCATTTTTTTTCGTCCCCGAGGTGACCAGACAGCCTAGGAGAAGCTAGTCTGAATCGCTCTCTGTAAGGCTATGATCCTGAAACAGTTTTCCCTGTGTCATAAAGAAAATAAAGATCGCCGCCGTCAGTCCGAACGTCTTGAAATAGACCCAGGTTTCTTCACTTTGAGTACGCCAGATCAATTCGTTCAGCACCGCAAGTATCAGAAAGAAAATCATTAACCGGCGGGTAAGAAGCATCCAGCCCGCATGGGTCAGGGGCATCACACCGTCCATTACATATTGCAGATAAGACCGCCCGCGCATCAGACCCAGACCAAGCGCCCCACCAAAAAGCAGGTAGATGATCGTTGGCTTCATTTTGAAAAACCGCGGATCGTTGAACCAAACGCTTAGACCGCCAAAGACCACAATCAAAACGGCCGTAACGACCTGCATTTTGGATAAATGACCCGTTAGCCTCCACAAAAGCCCCATTGACAGCAGAAACACCGGGATGAATCCCGCAGTGACGACGATGAAACCCTCATAGTCGGTGCCACCAATGGAAAAAACGTGCCCCTTGAGCCAAAGATAAGCAGCAAAAAAGCCAAGGATCGGGCCCAGTTCAAGCGCGGTTTTCAGCCATCCGGGTGGTTTTGTGTCAGCCATCAGTTATGTAAGCTCCGTAAGGTTTGTAAGCGGATTCTGTACAAAATGAGTTCATCCGCCCATTTCAACTATCACAGCCCCGGCTGCAATCAATGCCATCAGGGCAATCCGTCGCGGGCCAACCGTTTCGCGCAGCACCAACCAGCCGATGAGGGCGGCAAATACGGTTGAGGTTTCGCGCAGCACCGCCGCCTCGCCCACCTTGTCAAGGCGGGTGGCCAGCATGATCGACCCGAAGGACATGAACGCCACCAGTCCCCCCGCAACACCGCGCAGCATCAGGGGTCCGGGTGTGGGTGGGGTGGGCAGGTTACGATAGCGCAAATAGGCAACTACGGGTATTACCAGCCCGTCAAAAAAGAAGAACCACGCCAGAAAGGTAAAGGGATCGGCCGCAGCCCGGATGCCGTAGGCGTCATACGTGGTATAAAGCGCCACAAACAGGCCGGTCAGCACCGCCAACCCAAGCGCCAGTGGCATGGTATCGCGATCAAGGCTGATGGTTCGCAGATTATAGACGGCCAGACCGTAGATTCCGACGAGCAGGACCAGAACCCCCATCCACTGTGTGAAGGTGAAGGTTTCGGAAAACAGCAGATAAGCCCCGATCACCGTGAAAAGTGGACCGGTACCACGAACCACAGGGTAGACCACCGTATAGGCCCCTCTTGTATAGGCCATCGCCTGCAGGATCTTGTAGATCAGATGAATTGCCCAGGCCCCGAAAAAGATCGGCCACATATGGGGTTCAGGCCAGGGCACAACGAAAAAGGCAAAGGGTGCAGCCATGACCGCATAGCTGAAATCAATCGCGCCGCGGGTCAGCCAGGGATCGTGCCTTCCTTTTTGCAGGGCGCCAAAAACCGCATGCAGCACCGCTGCCAGCAAGGCCAGCACAAGAGCCAGCTGATGCCCCGCCTCGGAACCTTCTAGTGAGATCAGCCAGTCGCTCATCCCCGGATAGCCGGGAGCTGACGCCGCCCGGACCCAGGCGAGTATTTTTGGAAAAATGAAAGGGGGGCGCACATCGAACGCCACCCGAATGTGATCATGTCTCCAACCCGGTCAGGGCGGCGGCAAATTCCTGCGGATCAAAGGGGGCCAGATCATCAATCTGCTCACCCACGCCTATGGCATGGATCGGCAGGCCGAACCTGTCTGCGAGAGCGACCAGAACTCCGCCCTTGGCGGTGCCGTCAAGCTTGGTCATGACCAGGCCTGAAACATCGGCAAGTTTCTGGAAGGTTTCGACCTGAGACAAAGCATTCTGGCCGGTCGTGGCGTCCAGAACCAACAGGGTGTTATGCGGTGCGGTTTCATCCTTTTTGCGAATGACACGAACAATCTTGGCCAGTTCCTCCATCAGATCAGCCCGGTTTTGCAAGCGACCTGCGGTATCGATCATCAGCAGATCGGCCCCGTCCTTTTGCGCCTGCGTCATCGCATCGAACGCCAGACTGGCCGGATCGCTGCCCTCGGGCGCGGTCAGGACCGGCACACCCGCACGATCACCCCAGATTTGCAGCTGTTCAACGGCGGCGGCCCGAAAGGTATCGCCGGCGGCGATGACCACGGATTTCCCCGCAGCCTTGAACTGGCTGGCCAGCTTGCCAATGGTTGTGGTCTTGCCCGAGCCGTTGACACCGACCACCAACACCACCTGCGGTCGGTTGGGATAAAGCGGCATCGGGCGGGCGACCGGCTCCATGATGCGGGCAATTTCACCTGATAGCAGTTCCTTGATTTCCTGGGTGGACAGTTTCTTGCCCATCCGGCCCTCGGCCATATTAGCCGTGACACGCAAGGCGGTATCCACACCCATGTCGGCGGTGATCAGCAGCTCTTCAAGCTGTTCCAGCATATCGTCATCTAGCGCACGGCGGACGATGGTTTTCTTTTCCTTACGGCCCAGAAGACGCCCCAGAAAGCCGGGCCGCGAAGAGTACTGGACGTCGCCCGGCACTCCGACCGGGATTTCAGCCGGCGTCGTCGCTGGCATTGGGTCGGGCGCAGGTACTGGCGTTTCCTGCGGCGTGGCCTCGGGTAATTCAACCGGAGCCGGATCGGGTACTTCGGCCGGTTCGGGCGGCAGTTCTTGCGGCGCGGGTTCCGGTTCAGCCTCGGGCGATGGGGCCGGAGCCGGTTCGGGGATCGGATCAGGTTCCGGCTCGGGTTGGGGAATCGGGGTGGGCTCGGGTTCGGGCGTAGGCTCCGGCGCGGGTTCAGGCCCTGGCGCGGGTGCGGGGATCTGTTCTGGCTCTGGTTCGGGTGTCGGTGCCGGGTCGGGAACCGGATCAGCTTCTGGTTCAACTTCGACTTCAGGTTCGGGTTCGGGTTCGGGTTCGGCTGCGATGGCGTCAACCGGGGCCTCTTCAACCTCGTTTTCCTCTTCTTCGCCGCCCTCTTCGACGATCGCATCCAGACCTTCTTCGATCTTGGAGGAAGACCTGAAAAGCTTTTCCTTGAGTTTCTTGAAAAACGCCATGCGCCCTCCGATGAGGTTGTTAAAGCGATTCACCTTGTTCCTGAATCTCAGGCAAGATGAAGTGCCGTAAAACCTAAACAATGTTGTGGGCGTTTCGCGTTCGATCCTTGAACCAGATCGACTACGAAACGCTTTAATCACCACCTAATGCGGATTGCGCTGATTTGGAAGCCTCAGACAGGTATCTTGCTGCGGGGCCAAAAGCCGGAGCAGGAAATACAGGGGATTCTGTTACACCTCGTCGGGGAAATGCTTCATTGTCAGGCGGATCGGGTTCGGCGCCGCCTGCCCCAGACCACAGATTGAGGCATCGCCCATCGCCGTGCAAAGCTCTTCCAGCAATGGCTGATCCCATTTATCAGCCTGCATCAGCTTGACCGCCTTTTCACAGCCCACACGACAAGGCGTGCACTGACCACAGCTTTCATCCTCGAAGAAACGCAGCATGTTGAGGGCGGCCTGTCTGGCGCTGTCCTGATCCGACAATACAACGACCGCCGCCGAACCGATGAAAGTGCCGTGCGGTTGCAGCGTGTCAAAATCGAGCGGAATATCGTTCATGCTGGCCGGTAGCAGGCCCGAGGACGGGCCGCCCGGCTGATAGGCCTTGAAGGCGTGACCGTCGAGCATGCCGCCAGAGGCCGCGATGATATCGGTGATGGTTGAACCCGCTGGCAGCAGGTGCACGCCGGGGTTCTTGACCCGGCCCGAAACCGAATAGGAACGCAGACCCTTACGGCCGTTTTTCTCGACACCGGAAAGAACTTCGCCACCCTCGCGCAGAATTTTAGTGACCCAGTAAAGGGTTTCGACATTGTTCACCAAAGTGGGGCGGTTGAAGATGCCGACCTGCGCCACGAAGGGGGGCCGGTGGCGTGGCAAGCCGCGCTTACCCTCGATCGATTCGATCATCGCGGATTCTTCACCGCAGATATAGGCGCCGGCACCGCGGCGCAGATCGATGTACCCGGGCGCGACGATTTTGGCGTCTTCCAGCGCCTTGATCTCGCGACGCAGAATTTCAAGGACGGCGGGGTATTCATCGCGCATGTAGATAAAGCAGGTTTCAGCCTCGACCGCCCAAGCAGCAATCAGCATTCCCTCAAGAAAAACATGAGGTTGCCGCTCAAGGTAAAACCGATCCTTGAAGGTGCCCGGCTCGCCCTCGTCGCCGTTTACAGCCAGGTATCGCGGGCCTTCGGCAGCGCGCACGAAACCCCACTTGCGCCCCGAGGGGAAACCAGCACCACCAAGGCCGCGCAGACCTGAATCAAGCAGGGTCTGCTGAATGGCATCGAATTCACCCGTGGCGCGGATATCCGCTAGTGTCTGATACCCACCATCGGCGCAATAGGCGTCAAACACCTGATACTCAGGGATATGCGCGTGGGTATCCTGTGCCGAGATCGCCGCCTGAACCTTTTCAGGCGTGGCATGATCAATGTGGTTATGGCCGAGTTCGAGTACAGGAGCGGTGTCGCAACGCCCCATGCAGGGCGCCCGCAGAACCCGGACCTGACTGGCATCAAGCCCGTTTTCCAGTGCCTTTTGCAATTGTTGCGCACCAGCCAGCTCGCAGGAAAGTGAATCGCAGACCCGAATGGTCAGCGCTGGTGGGGGCGTTTCGCCCTCTTTCACCACATCGAAATGGGCGTAGAAGGTTGCGACCTCATAGACCTCGGCCTGACTGATACGCATTTCTTCGGCCAGGGCGCGCAGGTGCGCTGCCGACAGATGGCCGAATTTGTCCTGAATGAGGTGCAGATATTCGATCAGCAGATCACGACGCCGGGGGGCATCGCCCAACAGGGTTTGTATTTCGGCCCATGGCTGATCCTCCAACTGGCGGCCCTTGGGGGTATGACGCCCCTTGCCCTTGCCCGATTTCCAGACGCCCTTGCGTTCATCCAGTGCCATGCGATTTCCCCTGTCTGGTGTTCGGCCTGAGAAATACCGCCCAAGGCCCGGCAAAGCGAGACCAAAAGCGACACAACCGCCCCCGTAAGCGTTGAGGCTTGGCAAAATTCACCGATCTTTGCCATTTCACCATCGGTATTGCCGGTTTACTGCCGGCTTGTGCCGATGTCTTTGAATGTGGGTGGTCTGGCAGGGTTGCATCTGGCAAACTTGTCCTATGCGCATTTTGAAACTTTTGCCCTTTCTGATTTTCGCCGCGACGGTGTCCGGTGCACAGTCAACAATGACAGCAGCCGAATTTGACGCCTACACGCGGGGTCACACGTTTTACTACGGCAGAATCGGCCAGCCTTATGGCGGCGAGGAATATCTGGATGGCCGGCGCGTGCGCTGGTCCTTTCTGGATGGCAGATGTCAGGAAGGTAGCTGGTATGAAGAGGCCGGTATGATTTGTTTCATCTATGAAACCCACCCAGACCCGCAATGTTGGAGTTTTATCCGGCAAGGTGGCGGGTTGGTGGCAAGATTTGAAAATAACCCGGACAACGTTGATATCTATGAGGTTGAAAAATCGCCTGAACCTTTAATGTGCCTCGGGCCCGAGGTGGGCGCCTAAGATATACTAATTCAACCAAAATATGCCAGTTAACCGCATTTTTTGGGCTTAGAATGTCACTTAGCGATCTTTTTTCCAAGTTACCCCGCTGAAAGCACCGATGCCTCCGGCGGGGATATTTTCGGCAAGATGAAAAAACAAACCCCTCAGAACAAGCTACCCTGATCCGGAGGAGGCGCTTTGGATTTTGGTGCCTTTCGGGCCTGGGTGCCTGCCTGGCCAACAGAAAGGCGGCCATCGGCAAACTCGATCTCAAGGCTGGACGCCTGCGATGCCGCGTCTTTGGATGTCACCAGATCGCCATCGCCGCGCACCACGGCATATCCGCGCGCCAGCGTGGCCTTGTACCCGAGTGTTTCGCGCAGGCGATCCATGGATTCGACCTGGTCGTGCCAGCCACGCATCTGACGGGTTGCAACCTCGGACAGGCGAATCGCGAGCCGGTCAAGGTCGCGCTTTTTTAGATCAATGTCGCGGCAAAGCGCTGGAACGTTCAGCCGGGCAGCGGTACTTTCAAGCCTGTGACGGTCGCCGTCGAGGGCCCGGCGCAGAAGACCCGGTCGCAGGGCGCCCGCGGATTCGGACAGGCGCACGCGCCGTGTCTGAACCGAGCGGATCAGGGCCGCAGGCAGACGATCAGACCAGGCATCAAGCCGCTGACGGGGTGTATCAAGCAATGTATCGGCCCGCGGCAGAGCGCGGGACAGATCCCGCAGGCGCTGGCCGCGCAGGGAGATACCAGAGGTCAGCGCATGGGTCAGGCGGCCCGACTGAGCATCAAGCCAGGAAAGCAGATCGAGCCGCACCGGCACCGCCAGTTCGGCCGCAGCGGTGGGGGTGGGCGCGCGTTTGTCCGAGGCATAGTCGATCAGCGTGGTGTCGGTTTCATGCCCGACGGCGGAAATCAGAGGGATATCGCTGTCAGCGGCCGCGCGCACAACGGATTCTTCATTGAACCCCCAGAGGTCTTCGATACTGCCACCGCCACGTGCCACGATCAGAAGATCAGGGCGCGGCAGGGCGCCGCCGGGCGTGAAGGCGTTGAACCCGCGAATAGCATTGGTCACCTCGGGCGCGCATTTTTCACCCTGCACGGCCACAGGCCAGATCAGCACCTTGCGCGGGAACCGGTCACGCAGGCGGTGCAGGATATCGCGGATCACAGCCCCCGAGGGCGAGGTGATAACACCAATGATTTCTGGCAGGTAGGGGATGGGTTGCTTGCGGGTGGGATCAAACAGCCCTTCACCGGCAAGTTGCGCCTTGCGCTTTTCCAGCATGGCCATAAGCGCGCCCATACCGGCCGGTTTCATATCCTCGATCACGATCTGATAACGCGACTGGCCGGGGAAGGTAGTGAGACGGCCAGTCGCGACCACCTCCATCCCCTCTTCGGGTTGCACGGCAAGACGACTGGCCACACCCTTCCAGATAATGCCCGCCAGCACCGAGCGGTCATCTTTGAGATCAAGGTAGACATGGCCTGACCTGGGGCGCGAGACGCGGCCCACCTCGCCACGCACGCGGACATGGGAAAATTCGCCTTCAATCATCCGTTTGATCGCACCGGAAAGGTCGGACACCGAAAATTCAGGGGCGTTTTCGCCGAGAGTGGGATCGTCAATCAGATCGGACATACGCGCACCTTGTGTCTGGCTTTGCGCCACCTTAGAACGCAGGGCATCTAAGGCCAAGTGGGAGAGCGCACCATGAATATCTTGATCCTCGGGGGGGGCGGACGTGAACATGCGCTGGCCTGGGCGGTGATGCAAAACCCCAAATGCGACAAGCTGATCGTGGCACCGGGCAACGCCGGGATTGCCGGGATCGCGGAATGCGCCAGCCTGGACATCATGGACGGCGGGGCGGTGGCGAATTTCTGCGATGAAAACGCTGTGGATTTCGTGATTGTCGGCCCCGAGGCGCCACTGGCTGCTGGCGTGGCAGACCGGCTGCGCGAGGCGGGTTTACTGGTGTTCGGGCCCTCGGCTGCGGCGGCACAGTTGGAGGCGAGCAAGAGTTTCACCAAGGAAATTTGTGACGCGGCGGGGGCACCAACGGCCGGATATGGTCATTTCACCGATGCCGCCTCGGCCAGGGCCTATGTCGAGGCGCAGGGTGCCCCGATCGTGATCAAGGCGGATGGGCTGGCGGCGGGCAAGGGCGTGATCGTGGCCGAGACTGTGGATCAGGCACTGGCCGCGATTGACGACATGTTTGGCGGCGAATTTGGCAGCGCCGGGGCCGAGGTGGTGGTTGAAGAATTCATGGAGGGCGAGGAGGCCTCGTTCTTTGTGCTGTGTGATGGGCAGACCGCCCTGCCCCTTGGAACCGCACAGGACCACAAGCGTGTGGGCGAAGGCGATACCGGGCCCAATACAGGCGGCATGGGCGCCTATTCACCTGCCCCGGTGATGACAGATGAGGTAACGCGCAAGGCGCTGGACGAGATCGTGCGCCCATCGCTGGCCGAGATGGCGCGGCGCGGCACGCCGTTTCAGGGGATCCTGTTTGTTGGTCTGATGATCAAGGACGGCCAGCCAAGGCTGGTGGAATATAACGTGCGGTTTGGCGATCCGGAGTGCCAGGTGCTGATGATGCGGTTGGGCGCGCAGGCGCTGGATCTGTTGCAGGCAGCGGCAGAAGCGCGGCTGGAGAGTGCACAGGTGAACTGGGCCGATGATCATGCGCTGACGGTGGTTCTGGCGGCGAATGGCTATCCCGGAGATTACGATAAGGGGAGCGTGATCAAAGGCCTGGAAGCCCTGCCCGAGGATAGCTTCAACATGGTTTTTCATGCTGGCACGGCACACAAGGATGGGCAATATGTGGCCACGGGGGGCCGGGTTCTGGCCGTGACGGCACGCGGGGCAAGCCTGTCAGAAGCCGCAGTGCGGGCTTATGCGATGGTTGACCGGATTGACTGGCCCGAAGGGTTTTGCCGCAGCGATATCGGCTGGCGGGCGCTGTAGAAGGTTTCGAATTGCGCAGGCGCAATCCGACCGGCGTGGGGATTTCACCCCCACACCCCCAGAGTATTTTTGGAAAAATGAAAGTCAGGGGCAGGTCAGAGCGGCGTTGAGGCTGTCGGGGCCGGTGTAGCGGCCGACTGCGCGGCTGGTGATCTGCCCGCCGTGAAGGGTGCTGGCCATGATGCGGCGCCAGTCTGCGTCGGCGGTGATCAACTCTGGGCCGGTGCCGCAGTCGCGGATGCCGCCGGGGATGTGATCCCAGCCAATCTTGTGATTTGTCATGCCGGACCGGTCGGCGACATGTTCCAGTCGGCCCTTGCGGTAGCGCCAGATACGCAGGGTCTTTGCCAGGTGAGGACGGTCGATATAAGCGATCTCAACATGGCCGTCACCGTCGAGATCTGCCGCTCCGACAGGGGCGAGCCAGCGGTGGGTGTGGCCGATATTCGGCGTGGCAGCGATTTTTCTCAGCCGCCCGTTACGAAGCCCATAAACCGCCAACGCGGCACCGGTCTTGCGATGGGTTTCCACCGCGATCACCTCGTTGCGGTTGTCACCGTCCAGATCCACGATCCGCGGTCCGGTATCCTCAAAGACAGAATGCCGCGGCAGGATAATCGAAAGCGAACACGGCCCATTCATACCGGTGCTGACCCGTAGACCGCCTGCCTCCCAAACGTCGCCTAGAATGCCATGGCCATAGCGGTCCGTGGCGTCAGAATAGCCAGCCCAGAGAATATCACCGGTCTCTGCTCGGGCCTCGAGGCTACCGGGCGGCGGGCCGGGATAGTCGCAGGCAAGCGCCGGTCCACCAAGGCCTATCGCCAGCAGACAGGCGGCCAGGCGCATCAGATCTGTTTTTCGGGCATCTGCACCACAAGGCCATCCAGCGCATCGGTAACCTTGATCTGGCAGGTCAGACGCGAGCGGGCGGGATCGGGTTCATACGCGAAATCGAGCATGTCCTCTTCCATGTCATCTTTGGCGGGCAGTTTTTCAACCCAGCCCGGATCGACATAGACGTGGCAGGTAGAGCAGGCGCAGGCACCGCCGCAGTCGGCTTCGATACCAGGAATATTATTATCGCGCGCGCCTTCCATCACGGTCAGGCCATTGGCAACCTCGACCACATGTTCGGTGCCGTTATGCTCGATATAAGTGATTTTCGCCATGGGTCGCACACTCCGCTTCATTCAACGCTTCTCAGGTTCCTAGCCAAGCCCTTTGGATCAGACCAGCCCATTTGCGACTTATCGCAAAAAGAATAGGTGTTAAATATCCATATTCGGTCTTTGTTCAACTTCAAACGCTCGGTCGGCCTGCCACAGGGAAAGAACGGCTGTGAAGTGCCGGTCGTAATGTGTTGCAACGGACGAGACAAAAACCGATTACACATTTTGCGGAACTCCCTTAGGTTGCCCCAAACAAACCCTTTACGTCACGAGTGCCATGATCCGTCCCGCCCCTCTTTTTCTGACCGCCCTTGTTCTTGCGGCCTGTCAAAGCGCCCTGCCTCGCCCGTTCAAGCCTGAGGTGGTGCAACTGCTTGATCAGGAACCGCAATATCCGCGTCCCGGCACATGCTGGGAAAAAAGCAGCATACCGGACGCAGGCGCCCCCCTAACCGGCAGGATGTGGGAAATTCCATCAAGTTCGGGGACAAATGGCAGTGATGTCAAACCGGCAGCCGACGATGCAGAACTTCAGGAAAGCGATTTCGAAGCGCGCAAAGACATCTGGTTTGAGACGCCCTGTAGAGAAGTGCTGACACCGGAATTTATCGCCTCGTTACAGCGGGCCCTGAAAGCGCGAAACCTGTATGCTGGTCCTGTCACCGGCGAATATGGCACCCAAACCAGTGCTGCTGTGTACAGCTATCAGGCACCACAGGGGCTGCAGACCGGTGTCCTGTCGATTGCAGCAGCCCGGCAAATGGGGTTGGTCGCCATCTTGGCGCCTTACTAAGCCAGACCACCCTTGACCAACCGGTCCGCCAACTGCGCATAAGCTTGGGCAACAGGCCCGTCCCCTGCAGCAACCGGCGTTCCCGCGTCACCTGCCAGCCGGGTTTCAAGGTCAATCGGCAGGGCGCCAAGGAACGGCAGTTCCAGTTTTTCTGCCTCGACGCGCACGCCATCGTGGCCAAAAATCTGCGTCTCATGCCCACAATTGGGACAATGAAACGTCGACATGTTCTCGATCAGGCCCAAAACGGGTGTCTTGAGCGTATTGAACATATCCATCGCCTTGCGCGCATCCAGCAACGCCACGTCCTGAGGCGTGGAAACGATAATGGCACCGGTCGGGGCGGCACGTTGGCAAAGTGTGAGTTGCACGTCGCCGGTGCCGGGGGGCAGATCGACGATCAGCACGTCCAGTTCGCCCCAGTTCACCTGAGACATCATCTGTTGCAGTGCCCCCATCAGCATCGGACCGCGCCAGACCACGGCCTTGTCCGGCTCCAGCATCAGCCCGATCGACATCAAGGTGACACCGTGGGCATGCAGGGGTTCAATGATCTTGCCATCGGGGCTGGCCGGGCGTTGGCTGACCCCCATCATGCGTGGCTGGCTTGGCCCATAGATATCGGCATCCAGTAGGCCAACGCGACGGCCCTGCTTTGCCAGCGCCACGGCCAGGTTGGACGAAACGGTGGACTTACCCACACCGCCCTTACCGCTGGCAATCGCGAGAATGGATTTCACGCCGACAGGTTTTATCGGTTCATTCCCACCCTTCGGATGACCGCCCAGTTTAAGACCGGGAGGCGCCTTGGCCGCAGCTGCCGGACCGTGAGCCGTGAGTGCGGCAGTGGCACGGGTCACCCCATCAACCGAGAGGGCGGCACGTTCGGCAGCCGCGCGCAAAGGTTCCATCCGACGGGCCAGATCAGGGGATGGCGCCTCGATAACGAATCGCACGTCGCCCCCGTCGACCGTCAACGCACGCACCATGTCGCGCGAGATCAGGTTGCCACCATCCGGCAATTCGAGCCGTGCAAGTTTCTGTTCAATCTGTGCCCGCGTCGGTGCCATGTAAAATACCTCATCATTGCTTCCGCAATAGGTGGCAGTTTTTTTCGCAGGGGCAAGGCCCGTCTCAAAACTGCCTAAATAATGCAACTATTGCTTAACCTTAGGTCAACATTGCTTATGCATTTGCTGCATAGCAGCATTGACACAACGGGGTATTGTGCATTCGCAGCATCGACGTATCTTCATGACAACCGAGGCGGCAAACTATCACCGCCCCAACTGATGCAACATCCGACGCAAGGAGCCTGACCATGGCATTTGCAACCAACACAACCAGCGCCACCCGTGGCCTGAGCGAAGATTTCAGCGCCGCGATCTATGCCCTGCTGCAACGCGCTGCTGACTACCGTGCCTACCGCCGGACCGTCAGGGAACTTTCGGCACTTGGCGCAGCTGAACTGGCCGATCTGGGCATGCATCGCAGCGAAGTCCGCCGCGTTGCGTCCGAGGCCGTCTACGGCAAGAGCGCGTAAATCAGAGATCAAGTGATCCTCTCCTCCTCCCTGGGTCACTTGTAAACGGCGGCGGTGTCTCTCCTCCTCCCTGGGTCACTTGTAAACGGCGGCGGTGTCTCTCCTCCTCCCTGATACCGCCGCCGCCTAAAGACCGGGCCAGACTGGCCCGACAGAAGATTGCGAATGGCCCTCTCCTCCTCCCTGGGCCGGACGTACAAATGAACGGCGGCGCCTCTCCTCCTCCCTGGCGTCGCCGTTTTTTTATTTCTGCAACCTAACCCCACTTCTTTGGGCTAGCCGTCGGGAAATCGGCAAGTGGCCTGCGCCCGCCAGGGCTGCATGGTGCCGTTGCAACCGCCCCATGACATGGCGCTGGCCACTTTGGCGCGCAATCTGCCACAGACACTGGCTCATTCGGAATGGAGTGAGGAAGGCATCAGGTGGGCATTGACCCGGCGGTTACCCGCAGGCATCGAGAAATCCATCACATCGCTGCGCGCGGGTGAGCGCCAACAGGTGACCGGCATCGTTGTGGACCGGCACCTGAACGTTCCAAGGGCAGACTATGCCCGGCTGAAAGCAATCCTGCATGCCTGCGCCCAACCTGATGATCACCGGCTGCATGATCCGAGGTTCCGGGCGCATCTGGCCGGGCGAATCGGCTGGGTGGCACAGCTTAATCCGACGCGGGATTTGCGTCTGTTTGCCCTGCTGGAGGCGGCTCAGTGAAGCCGGGATTTGCGCCGCCGCGGCGCAATTGTCAGGGTCGCCTCATGCAGATAACTGACAAAAGCCTGCGCGGCCGCACTTTGGGCCTTTTGCGTAGCCGGATCTTCAAGCGCACGGCAGGCGGCCTGAGGTGTTGCCTCGGCACTGGAAAAGGCCCATTCCAGAAAACCAAGGCGTGCGGCGGCCTGCGCCGCGGGGCCGCTGGCATCAACATCTTCCAGATCGCGCAAAATACGGGAAATATTCATCTTTTTTTCTCCTCGGCCACACCCCGGGCCGTATGGGGCGGGGATGGGAAACGAGGGATGAGGGGGCATGCGTGCCAGCCATCCGCCCGCACCGCCCCCCGCGGCTTGACGTCGTGTTCCAGGGCTGGTTTCCGGGCTTGGCGGGGTTCTGGATGCAGCGCCTTCCCAGACCTTGCGGCCCAGTGGCTGGTTGCGGCATCCCCCATCCTTACCGTTGCGGGGGCAGCGCCGGAATTTCACCGGCTTCCCAATTCTCCACCCCGAAAGGCGGCACCTTGGAGATTTGACTTTGGCGCAGTGAAAAGAGTCGCGCAAGCGGTGATTTTGGGGGCAACCGGCGATGCGTGGATTTCACCAACCCTAAGGGGTACGTCGCCCGGTCTAAAACGGGATGTCGTCGGCCCCTGAAATAAACCGCGCAACGACCTTTTTCACGCCGGCCTTTTCAAAGTCGATCTCAAGCTTGTCACCCTCGATGCCGATGATCGCGCCATAACCGAATTTCTGGTGGAAAACCCGCTCGCCCATGGTGTGGCTACTGACAGCCGTTGCATCGATCACGCTATTGCGGGCCTCGGCGGGTTGATGCGTGGCGCGTTGACCGGAGCGGGCCTGAAGCCGACGCCAGCCGGGGGAGTTGTAGACGTTCGCCTCAGCCGCGCGCGCCTCAATGGAGGAGTCCATTGCCGCCGCTCCATAGCCGCCGCCGTAAAGGCCGGGCGGGGTCAGGACCTCGACATGGTCCTCGGGCAACTCGTCAATGAAACGCGAGGGCATCTGGCTTTGCCACTGGCCGTAGACGCGGCGATTTCCGGCAAAGGATATGGTGCACAGTTCCTCGGCGCGGGTGATGCCGACATAGGCAAGGCGGCGTTCTTCTTCGACGCCCTTCAACCCGCTTTCGTCCATTGAGCGTTGCGAGGGAAACAGGCCGTCCTCCCACCCCGGCAGGAAGACGGCGGGAAATTCCAGCCCCTTGGCGGCGTGCAGGGTCATGATCGAGATTTTCTCGCCGGCCTCACCGCTGTCGTTGTCCATAATCAGGCTGACATGTTCGAGGAAACCTTGCAGGTTTTCGAACTGTTCCAAGGCCTTGACCAGTTCCTTGAGGTTCTCAAGGCGGCCCGGGGCCTCGGGCGTTTTGTCGTTTTGCCACATCTCGGTATAGCCGGATTCATCCAGGATGATCTCGGCCAGTTCCATGTGACTGATTGCATTGTCGCCGGTCATGCGGCCCCAACGATCCAACCCGTCCAGCAGTTTGGCCAGTTCTGTGGCCCCCTTGCCGGTTAGCCCCTTTTGATCCAGCAGGATGCGGGCGCCCTGGGCCAGGGGCACGCCATTTTGCCGCGCAGCGAGTTGCATCTTCTGTTGCGCCTTGTCGCCAAGGCCGCGTTTGGGGGTGTTGACGATACGCTCGAACGCCAGATCGTCCGAGGGCGAGGTCACCAGCCGGAAATAGGCCATGGCGTCGCGGATTTCCATGCGTTCATAGAACCGCGGGCCTCCAATAACGCGATACGGCAGGCCGATGGTCAGGAAACGGTCTTCGAAGGCGCGCATCTGGTGGCTGGCGCGCACGAGGATGGCCATTTCGTCCAAAGAAAACGCACGCAGGCCGCGGGTGCCGCGCTGCATCGATTCGACTTCTTCACCGATCCAGCGGGCCTCTTCCTCGCCATCCCAATGGCCGATCAGGCGGACCTTTTCACCATCCTGCGCGTCGGTCCAAAGCTCTTTGCCCAGTCGGCCCTTGTTGCCCGCGATGACGCCGGATGCGGCGGCAAGGATATGCGGGGTTGAGCGGTAGTTCTGTTCCAGTCGGACAACGTGCGCACCGGGGAAATCTTTCTCGAACCGCAGGATATTGCCCACTTCGGCCCCGCGCCAGCCATAGATTGACTGATCGTCGTCGCCGACACAGCAGATGTTCTTGTGCCCCGCCGCCAGCAGGCGAAGCCAGAGATATTGGGCGACGTTGGTATCCTGATATTCGTCCACAAGGATATATTTGAACCAGCGCTGATATTGCTGGAGAACGTCATCGTGTTGCTGAAAGATGGTGACAACATGCAAGAGCAGATCACCGAAGTCGACGGCGTTCAGTTCTTTCAGGCGGGTCTGGTAAAGTTTGTAGAGCGCGGGTGCCTTGCCGTTATAGGCCCCGGCCTCGGACGCGGGAATATTATCAGGGGTCCAGGCGCGGTTTTTCCAGTTGTCGATGACACCCGCCAGTGCGCGGGCAGGCCAGCGTTTGTCGTCGATACCCGCTGCACTGACCAGTTGCTTTAAAAGGCGCAACTGATCGTCAGTGTCCAGAATGGTGAAATTGGATTTCAGGCCAACCAGTTCAGCGTGGCGGCGCAGAAGTTTGACACAGACCGAGTGAAAGGTGCCCAGCCACGGCATGCCCTCAATCGACTGGCCCAGCATGCGACCGACACGCTCTTTCATCTCGCGCGCGGCCTTGTTGGTAAAGGTCACCGCAAGGATTTCATTAGGCCGGGCACGGCCGGTGTTCAGAAGGTGCACGATGCGGGTGGTCAGCGCCTTGGTTTTGCCGGTGCCGGCGCCAGCCAGCATCAGCACCGGGCCATCCATGGTTTCAACCGCCTTGCGTTGCTCGGGATTGAGATCATTCAGATAAGGCGCAGGCCGGGCTGCCAGGGCGCGCGCGGCCAGTGATGCGCCTTCAAAGGCGTCGGATTCGTCGAAACTGCTCATGACCGGGACGATAGCGCGGGCAAGACAAAAGTTAAAGAGATGTTCACACTGTGTTCCCACCTTGAGGCGATGACGCGATATTGGGCGGATCAAGCCATTTTACTACCGTCGGTAAGCGGTTGTATCGACGTCGCACCTCAGCCCTGAGGCAGGTAAATGGAATTTCTGGAACACGCGCGATCAAGTGAAGTAACATTTACAAAGGTTATGACCAATTGAACGGGGCGATTGCTGCGGCGCGCCCCGACTTGTTTGCGGATGAAGACGATTTTGACGATGACCTGCGTGATTAAACGTTGCGGCACAGCCAAGCACATCTGGACAAAAACCTGATTTGCACGGCAAATGCAGGAATGGACCTGAACAGCCGATACCCTGCCCTGTCCGATCTGCGCGCCCGCGCAAAGCGGCGTCTGCCCCTGTTTGTCTGGGAATATCTGGATAGTGGCACCGGGGTTGAGGCCACCAAGGCGCGCAACCGGTCGCAACTGGACTGTGTGCGGCTGATGCCGTCCGTTCTGCACGGCGAGTTTGAGCCGGATGTCAGCGTTGAACTGCTGGGACAGCATATGGCGCTGCCGGTCGGCATCGCACCGGTGGGCATGTCGGGGCTGATCTGGCCGGATGCCGAGCGGTTGCTGGCCAAAGCGTCGGCTGATCTGGGCATTCCCTATACCCTATCGACTGTTGCCAGCCAGACACCCGAGGACGTGGCCCCGCATCTGGGTGAAAACGCATGGTTTCAGATGTATCCACCGCGCGACCCCGAGATTCGCAGCGATATGCTGAACCGGGCGCGGGCGGCAGGGTTTGACGTGCTGGTGCTGACCGTCGATGTCCCCGTTGGCAGCAGGCGCGAACGTCAGGCCAGATCTGGGTTGACGCAACCTCCCCGGCTGACGCCGCGCCTGATGGCACAGGTGGCGCAATGCCCGGTCTGGGCCATGGGGATGGCGCAGCGTGGCATGCCCCGGATGCGGATGATTGATGATTATGCCGGTGAAACCAAAGGCCTGCCGTCCAACAAGCACGCCGGCTATCTGCTGCGCACCTCGCCCGACTGGGATTACCTGCGCTGGCTGCGCGATGCCTGGGAGGGGCCGATGGTGGTCAAGGGGGTGTTGCGCGCCGAAGATGCAAAACAGCTGCAGGCCGAAGGCATGGACGCCATCTGGATTTCGAATCATGGCGGTCGGCAGTTTGATGCGGCCCCTGCCACGATCGAGGTTTTGCCCTCAATACGGGCCGCAACTGATCTGCCAATCATCCTGGATGGTGGCATAGAAGGCGGCCTTGATATCCTGCGCGCCATTGCTCTTGGGGCGGATTTTGTCATGCTGGGGCGTGCCTGGCACTACGCTTTGGCCGCGCTTGGGGCGGGCGGGCCGAACCATCTGGCCCATATCCTGCGCGCCGATCTTGAGGCGAATATGGGTCAGTTGGGAACCGCCAGACTGCAAGAGGTACGGCAGCGGATTATCCCGGACGGGTAGCCCGCCTACCCGCTCAGGCAGGAAATGTCCCTGCAGGGTGAATACCCAGTATGCCGGATTGCGGAATCCTTTCACAAATCCTACAAGACAGCAAAGGTTGCGCTGCGTTGCGGCAATTTTCGTCGCCTGAGCGCGCCTGCCAATGACACATGTCTTCAAAGACGAAGGGGGGACAGGCCCGTGCCGGAATTCAAAAAAATCCTCATTGCCAACCGTGGCGAGATTGCAATTCGCATCATGCGGGCTGCCAATGAACTGGGCAAACGCACGGTCGCGGTTTTTGCCGAAGAGGACAAGCTGGGCCTGCATCGCTTCAAGGCCGATGAGGCTTACCGGATTGGCGAAGGTCTGGGGCCGGTGGCGGCCTATCTGTCGATTGACGAAATTATCCGCGTGGCCAAGCAATCCGGAGCGGATGCGATTCATCCCGGCTATGGTCTGCTGAGCGAAAATCCTGATTTCGTGGATGCCTGTGACGCCAACGGCATCACCTTTATCGGCCCCAAGGCCAAAACCATGCGCGAACTGGGCGACAAGGCCAGCGCGCGCCGCGTGGCTATTGAAGCCGGTGTCCCTGTAATCCCGGCCACCGAGGTGCTGGGAAATGACATGGACGCGATCCGCGCCGAGGCGGCCAAGATCGGTTATCCGCTGATGCTCAAGGCCAGCTGGGGCGGCGGCGGGCGCGGAATGCGACCGATCACCAAACCCGAAGAGCTGGAAGAAAAGGTGCTGGAAGGCCGGCGCGAGGCCGAAGCGGCCTTTGGCAATGGTGAAGGTTATCTGGAAAAGATGATCATCCGCGCGCGCCATGTGGAAGTACAAGTGCTGGGCGACAAACATGGTAACATGTACCATCTTTTCGAGCGCGACTGTTCGGTCCAGCGCCGCAATCAGAAAGTGGTCGAGCGGGCGCCCGCCCCATATCTGACAGAGTTGCAACGCAAAGAAATCTGCGAGCTGGGTTACAAGATCTGCAAACACGTCGGCTATGAGTGCGCTGGCACGGTTGAATTTCTGATGGATATGGACACGAGCCAGTTCTTTTTCATCGAAGTGAACCCGCGCGTGCAGGTCGAACATACCGTCACCGAGGAAGTGACCGGCATTGATATCGTGCAGGCCCAGATCAAGATCGCCGAAGGCAAGACCCTGACCGAGGCGACCCGCAAGAAGTCGCAGGAAGAGGTGACGCTGAACGGTCATGCCATCCAGACACGGATCACAACCGAGGATCCCCAGAACAATTTCATCCCGGATTACGGCCGTATCACCGCGTTTCGTGAGGCCACGGGCATGGGCATCCGGCTGGATGGCGGCACGGCCTATTCCGGCGGTGTGATCACGCGGTTTTATGATTCGCTGCTGGTCAAGATTACGGCTCATGCGCAGACGCCCGAGGGGGCGATTGCCCGGATGGACCGCGCCTTGCGCGAATTTCGCATCCGTGGCGTTTCGACCAACATCGCCTTTGTCGAGAACCTGCTGAAGCATCCCACGTTCCTGTCGAACGAATATACCACCAAGTTCATTGACGAGACGCCCGAGCTGTTCAAATTTACCAAGCGGCGCGACCGGGGCACCAAGGTGCTGACCTATATCGCCGATATCACCGTCAACGGGCACCCCGAGACCCAGGGCCGGGCCGAGCCATCCGCCGATGTGAAACTGCCCCGCCCCCCCAAGCAACAGGGCGACGTACAACCCGGAAGCAAAACCCTGCTGGAGGAAAAAGGTGCCAAAGCAGTAGCCGACTGGATGCTGGCGCAAAAGCAGTTGTTGCTGACCGATACAACCATGCGCGATGGACATCAGAGCCTGCTGGCGACGCGCATGCGCTCGATCGACATGGTCAAGGCGGCCCCGGCCTATGCCGCCAATCTGCCACAGTTGTTCAGCGTGGAATGCTGGGGAGGCGCGACATTTGACGTGGCCTACCGGTTCTTGCAGGAGTGCCCCTGGCAGCGGCTTCGCGATCTGCGCCGCGCCATGCCCAACCTGCTGACGCAGATGTTGCTGCGGGCCTCGAATGGCGTGGGCTATACCAACTATCCCGACAACGTGGTGCAGGAATTTGTGCGTCAGGCGGCGGCAACCGGCGTTGATGTGTTCCGTGTCTTTGACAGCCTGAACTGGGTGGAAAACATGCGCGTTGCGATGGATGCGGTAAATGACACGGGCCGCATTTGTGAGGGGACGATCTGTTACACCGGAGACATTCTGGACCCGGACCGCGCCAAATATGATCTTAAATATTATGTCGGCATGGCCAAAGAGCTACAGGCCGCAGGGGCGCATATTCTGGGCCTCAAGGATATGGCTGGCCTGCTGAAACCTGCTGCGGCAAAGGTACTGGTCAAGGCGCTGAAGGACGAACTGGATATTCCGGTGCATTTCCATACCCACGATACCAGCGGCATTGCAGGTGCCACCATTCTGGCCGCCGCCGATGCGGGTGTGGATGCGGTAGACGCTGCGATGGATGCGTTTTCGGGCGGCACGTCACAGCCCTGTCTGGGTTCGATCGTCGAGGCACTGGCCCATACTGACCGCGATACCGGCCTTAGCATCGAACGCATACGCGAGATGTCGGATTACTGGGAGCAGGTGCGCGCGCAATATGTGGCGTTTGAAAGCGGCCTTGCCGCGCCAGCATCCGAAGTTTACCTGCACGAAATGCCCGGCGGGCAATTCACCAACCTCAAGGCTCAGGCCCGTAGCATGGGCCTTGAAGAACGCTGGCCTGAAGTGGCGCGCACCTATGCGGACGTCAACCAGATGTTCGGTGATATCGTAAAGGTTACACCCAGTTCGAAGGTGGTTGGTGACATGGCGCTGATGATGGTCAGTCAGAACCTGACCCGCGCCCAGGTGGAAGACCCTGAAACCGATGTCGCCTTTCCGGACTCGGTGATCGACATGATGCGCGGCAATCTCGGTCAGCCTCCGGGCGGGTTTCCCGACACGATTGTGGCTAAGGTGCTGAAAGGCGAAAAGCCCAATACCGAACGCCCTGGCAAACATCTGAGCGCCATTGATCTTGAGGCCACCCGGGCGCAGCTGAGCAAAGAGCTTGAAGGCAAGGCCGTAGATAACGAGGATCTGAACGGCTATCTGATGTATCCCAAGGTTTTCCTGGATTACATGGGCCGCCACCGCAGCTATGGCCCGGTGCGCACCCTGCCGACACGCACGTTCTTTTACGGCATGGAACCCAGCGAGGAAATCAGCGTCGAGATCGACCCCGGCAAGATCCTTGAAATCCGCCTGCAGGCCGTGGGCGAAACCACGGACGACGGCGAGGTGAAGGTGTTCTTCGAACTCAATGGCCAGCCCCGCGTGATCCGGGTACCAAACCGTCTGGTCAAATCGCAGACCGCTCAGCGGCCAAAGGCCGAGCAGGGCAACCCCAATCACGTTGCCGCCCCGATGCCCGGCGTGGTGGCCAGCGTTGCCGTCACGGTAGGACAAGAGGTGAAAGCCGATGACCTGCTGCTGACGATCGAAGCGATGAAGATGGAGACCGGAATGTATGCCGAACGTGATGCGGTGGTCAAAGCCGTTCATGTACATGCAGGCGGGCAAATCGACGCCAAGGATCTGCTGGTAGAACTGGAGTGATCCGGGGGCGGCTCATCCGCTTCTGAAAGGCGGGCACTCAAATACCTTTTGAGCGGCCTTTCCAGACATTTCGCCTTTTAACGGCGCGCGAATCCAATAAGGTTCGCGCGTCATTTCTTTTTTGGAGGCGCAGGAATGAAAAAGCTTCTGGTTTTCACGGACATTCATTTTGTGCCCGAGGGTGAAACCATCATCGGGCTGGACCCGGCCGAGAGGTTTGCAATGGGTCTGGGTCATGCGCTGAAAAACCATGCGGATGCCGAGCGGATCATCATCACCGGTGACCTGTCGCATAATGGCCACCGCGATGAATACAAGCGCCTGCGAACAGTGCTTGAAAACTGCCCCCTGCCCGTCCACCTGATGGTGGGCAACCATGACCGGCGCCAGCCCTTTCTGGAGGTATTCCCCGAGACACCGATCACCGAGGGCGGTTATATTCAACAGGTGGTCGACATCGGCCATGATCGCCTGATCCTGCTGGACACCCAGAACGAAGAGGCCGACGACACGCACAGCGGCCATATGTGCGCCCATCGGCTGGAGTGGCTTGAAAAGACACTCGCCGACGCCCCCGACCGGCGCATAACCGTGTTCACACATCACCCGCCAATCCTGACCGGATTCAAAGGCATGGACTGGATCGGATTTCATAACCGGGCCGAGATGATTACCCGCCTCACGGCGCATGGCAATATTGCCCAGATCATAAGCGGCCATGTGCACCGCACCATTTTGGGCAGTGCCGGCGGCATTCCCACAGCCA
Source organism: Roseovarius litorisediminis (assembly GCF_900172295.1). Taxonomy (GTDB): domain Bacteria; phylum Pseudomonadota; class Alphaproteobacteria; order Rhodobacterales; family Rhodobacteraceae; genus Roseovarius; species Roseovarius litorisediminis. The sequence continues at coordinate 149,296 of NZ_FWFL01000003.1, read as the reverse complement.
TTTTCAAAAGCACCTGTCACCAGATGCCCATGGCCCTGGGATACCAGGATTCCAGCCTGGCAGTGGACGAGCCCGGTGCCTATGGTCTGTTGCTGCTGGATGACGACGGCATCGTCGTGCACACCGAAGACTTCACCCTGCCTGAAACTGAAATTTCAATTTACAATTAGGGAAGTCAGGACCAGATGACTCTTTCGATCACTCCCCTTTATGCAGGGCTTGTCGGTCTGCTTTTCGTATACCTCAGTGTCCAGGTCGTTCAGGGCCGGTTCGAGGCAAAGGTTTCGGTGGGCGATGGTGATGACAAGGCGCTGCGCAAACGCATCCGGGTGCAGGGCAATTGTGCCGAATACGCGCCCATTGGTCTTTTGCTGCTGGCCATGGCTGAAATTCAGGGGGCGCCCGTGTGGGTGGTCCATCTGCTGGGTCTGATGCTTTTGATTGGCCGGATACTGCACGCTGTTGGTCTGGGTTTGACGCCCCAGAACATTTTGATGCGCCAGTCAGGGATGGCACTGACATTGCTGATGCTTATACTGGCGGCACTGGCCAATGTTGGTCACGCCCTGATCTAATCCGCAACGGGGTCGCAAATGATCGAACTTTTCTCAGACCCCGCTGTCTGGGCGTCTTTCCTGACCCTGACAATTCTTGAAATTGTGCTGGGCGTCGACAACGTGATTTTCATTTCGATTGCCGCCGCAAAACTGCCCCCCGAGCAGCGCCGACAAGCCCGAATTCTGGGGCTTGCAGGCGCCCTGATCCTGCGGATTGCACTGCTCTTCTCGATCTCGTGGATCGTCAGCATGTCCGAGCCTTTTGCCACTGTGTCTGGATGGGCCGTGTCGTGGCGTGATGTGATCCTTTTGCTGGGCGGGCTGTTCCTGATCTACAAGGCAAGCACCGAAATCTTTGACGAGGTTGAGGGCGATGACCTGCACACTGCAGAAGAACGCGTGGCCGAGGCTGTTTTCATTGGCGTGGTCTTGCAGATCATGCTTTTGGATCTGGTCTTTTCCGTCGATAGCGTGATTACCGCGGTGGGCATTGCTGATCATCTTGAGGTAATGATTGCCGCCGTGGTGGTGGCCATTGTGGTAATGATGGTCGCCGCCACCCCCATCGCCGACTTTGTCGAGGCGCATCCCAGCACCAAAATGCTTGCACTGGCCTTTCTGCTGATGGTGGGCATGGCGCTGGTGGCAGACGGGTTTCATTTCCACGTTGAACGTGGCTTTATCTACGCCGCGATGGTCTTTGGTGGCGCGGTTGAGGTCCTGAACCTTTTACGCCAGAAACGCCGGCGCACAAAAGTTTAACCGTTTGTCAGGCTTTCCCAATCTTGAAAAATTGGCAATGATGTGATGTGATGGATATCTGCCGCAAGGCGCGGGCAAGCCTGTGTTTTGGGCAAGGGAGGATCAGATATGTGCAGAATTTTTGCCGGACAGGACCCGGAACGCTATTCACTTGAAACCCGCCGGATGCGCCTGAATGGTCAGAGCACCAGCATCCGGCTGGAAAAATCCTTTTGGGGAATCCTGGATGATATCGCCGAAAGCGAAGGCCTGACGACCCCTGCGTTTGTGTCGAAACTGCATTCCGAAGTTTTGGAATTGCATGGCGAACCCAAGAATTTCACCTCGCTTTTGCGCTGCACCTGCCTTGTGCCACAAGAGGTCGCGATGCCGGCTGACGCTGCGCAAATCGCTGCAGAATAGAATTCCTTCGCAACGTAGTAACCGTTTACTACCCAAGCCAACCGCCGCGCGGTAAGCTTTCCGGACCAATAACAGTCCGGAGGACGCAATGGCCAAAACCATTCACAGCATGATCCGCGTTTTGGACGAGGCGCGGTCAGTCGATTTTTACAACAGGGCCTTTGGCCTTGAGGTGGCTGACAAGCTGGATTTCGAAAAATTCGCACTTGTCTACATGAGCAATTCCGAAAGCGCTTTTGAGGTTGAACTGACAATCAACAAGGATCGCACCGAGCCTTACGATCTGGGTGATGGCTATGGCCATCTTGCCGTTCTGGTCGAAGATCTGGATGCCGAGCATGCCAGGTTTGAGGCTGAAGGGCTGAACCCCCGCAAGATCGTGGAGTTCGCGCCCGATGGCAAACTCATCGGTAAATTCTTTTTTGTCGCTGACCCGGATGGCTATGAGATCGAGGTCCTGCAACGCGGCGGGCGCTTTAAATAGCTCATACAAACGACTGAAATATAGGGAGGAAATGAAATGGACGACGCATTACAGAAAGGCTTGACGCGGCGCGAACTGTTGTCGCGCAGCATGGCCGCGGGGGCCACGTTGGTGGTCGGCGCAGGCTTTGTTGCCGGGGCCGATGCGGCCTGGGCGCTTGAAACCACAGCCCTAAAGCCTGAAACCATGGCCACGCTGATCCAGATGGCACGCGACATCTACCCGCATGATCATGTGGCGGACGAATTCTATGCCGTTGCCGTAAAAGGCTATGACACGCCCGAGGCCGCCCCCGGCATTGAGACCGGCATCGCCGGGCTGAATGCAGCAGCCCAAGGCAAGGGCTACGCCGACTATCTGTCAATCGGATGGGAACGCGACCGCGTGGATATTCTGCGCGCATTGGAAGACAGCCCGTTCTTCCAGCAGATTCGCGGCGGCCTGGTGACAGGCCTTTATAACCAGAAAGCGGTCTGGCCGCTGTTTGGCTACGAGGGCGAATCCTATTCCCAGGGCGGCTACATCGACCGTGGTTTCAACGATATCAACTGGCTTTAAGCCATAGCCAACTGAGGAGGAAATACTATGGCTGCACCATTTGATCTGAAAGATGACAGCGTAATCGTCGTAATCGGCACCGGCGCCGGCGGCGGCGTTCTGTCCAACGAACTGGCCCAACGCGGCGTCAGCGTTGTGGCGCTTGAGGCGGGCGGACGCTACCTACCCGAAGACTACGTCAACGACGAGTGGGAAAGTTTCGGCCAACTGGCCTGGCTTGACCCGCGTACCACGTCAGGCGACTGGCGTGTCGCCAAGGATTTTTCCGGCCTGCCGGCCTGGATCGTCAAGGCGGTGGGCGGCACCACCACCCATTGGGCGGGGGCCTCCCTGCGCATTCAGGAACACGAGTGGAAGGCAAAGACCAACTACGGCGAGGTTCAGGGTGCCAGCCTTCTGGACTGGCCCATTGACCGCGCTGAAATGGACCCATGGTACGAACTGGCCGAAACCAAGCTGGGCGTGACCCGCACCGGAGGTCGCGAGGGCCTGCCAGGCAACAATAACTACAAGGTGCTGGAGGCGGGTGCGAAAAAGCTGGGCTACGAAGAAGTTCACACAGGCCGTATGGCAATCAACAGTGCCGACTATGACGACCGCATGGCCTGCCAGCAAACCGGTTTCTGTTTTCAGGGCTGCAAATGGGGCGCCAAATGGTCAGCCGCCTACACGGACATCCCGCGCGGCGAAGCGACCGGTAACCTTGAAGTCCGCGAAAAGGCCCATGTCCTGCGGATCGAGCATGGTGAGGATGGCAAGGTCAACGGCGTTGTCTATGCCGATGCCGATGGTAATGAGCACAAGCAAATGGCGCGCGCGGTTTGCGTGGCCGGCAACTCGTTCGAAAGCCCCCGGTTGCTTCTCAATTCGGCCACGTCGATGTATCCTGACGGGCTGGCCAATAGCTCGGGTCAGGTGGGCCGCAACTACATGCGCCACATGACCGGCTCGGTTTACGGCGTGTTTGACAAACCCGTCAGGATGTGGCGCGGCACCACCATGGCCGGGATCATCCAGGACGAGGCGCGCCATGACCCAAGCCGCGGCTTTGTCGGCGGGTATGAACTGGAAACGCTCAGCCTTGGCCTGCCTTTCATGGCCGCCTTCCTTGATCCGGGTGGATGGGGACGCGAATTTACAACCGCGCTGGATGCTTACGAAAACATGGCTGGCATGTGGATCGTGGGCGAGGACATGCCACAGGAAACCAACCGTGTGACGCTGAACCATGATGTGAAGGACCAGTTTGGCATGCCGGTTGCGAATGTGCATTTCAGCGACCACCCCAATGACATCGCGATGCGCAACCATGCCTATACGCAGGGTGCAGCCATTTATGACGCAGTTGGGGCGACGCGCACTTTCCCGACACCGCCCTACCCGTCAACGCATAACCTTGGCACCAACCGGATGTCCGAGAACCCGCGCGACGGCGTGGTGAACCGCAATGGCCGCACCCATGACATTGAGAACCTTTTTGTCTCGGACGGTTCGCAATTTACCACCGGGGCTGCGGAAAACCCGACACTGACCATCGTCGCCCTGGCCATCCGTCAGGCTGACCATATAGCAGCAGAGATGTCGCGCGGTAATCTCTGACAACAGGGCACTGCAAAATTGCCCCCGGCGCCGAACAACGGCGCCGGGGGTTTTTGATGTGCGATTGGCATATCCCCGCCGATACCTGTCACCCTTGTTGCGTGATGGCCCCGCAAAGACTACTATGAGTTGCATCATTGCACCCTCCGGTGCGGCAGAAAAAGGGAGAGTTTTCATGACCATGCCTTTTGATCGCATGACCAGACGCGTCGCCCCTAAACCCAAACGCCGTGCATTTTTGTTCGCATGCTTACTGCTTCTTTCGTCAACTCTTATCTATGTCGAAATGGCACTGCGTTTCAGCCAGTAAACATAACCAACCCGTCGCCAAATAGCCCAAACGCCCCTTCAGGGCGTTTGTGTGAGTATGCCAGCGGGACGATGTTTACCCCGTACCCATCGCAATAGTTTCAAATCAATGCCTGATCAGCCTGCGGGCAGGTAGGGAATGCCACCAGTGGCATCGCTATCATCAATAACAAACAATTTGCTGACGCTGCCAGCCTGACGGGCCTTGGCAAAAGGCGCATATTCGGGGTCTCCAGCAAAGGCTTCTGCAGCTTCCTTAGAGGGGAATTCAATCAGCGCAATGACAGTGGTATCAAGAGGCGTGCCCTCAAGCGTAGTGATATTGGCACTGCGGGACAGGTATTTGCCACCATGTTTCTCCGCTATGCCGTGCACACTCGCGGCATAATCCGGAATCCACGAATCATCGGTCACCTTCACGTCTGCGATTAAATAAACTGTCATTACATTCCTCCCTTTTTGTTCGGGCGCGATTTTTCGGGGTCACGACCACGAAGCGCAGGTTAGCATGCCATCCGATATCCTGTACAACCTCACCTTTGGTCGTTATTTTCAATCGTCCGCACCTTGTTATCAAAAAACTTTGCACGCCAGTACGATTTCCTCTTGCAGCCCCGCGCCAGAGTTTATATCTCACGCCTCACCCAAGGATGCGGGTGTAGCTCAGGGGTAGAGCGTTACCTTGCCAAGGTAAATGTCGTGAGTTCGAATCTCATCACCCGCTCCAGATTTTCCGAAAAACAGAAGCTTACCCCCTAGGGGAGCCTGATAATATTTCGCCTCTCGCGTGGGAAAGCGTCAGGGGAATCTCGCCATGCAGAAATGAGATCCGCCTCGCAAACGTTGGCTAAAGCATTTCGGCTTATTGCTGGATAACTAAAATCAGTCAAAACGCCCGGGCTCGATTGATGTTGCGGGTTTTTTACGCTGGGCAGGCCTGACGGGGAATGCGGGGGCAATGTTCTTCCTTTTCCCGCAGCTCAGGACAATTGGAACCGCAGCAATCCCAACAATTTGGCAAGGATCAAAACTGTCAGCACCGTCCTGGACACCCCTACGCTTGATCTGGCCAGAAGTGGGGTTTGGCGTAAATCTACCCCCGCCATGCCCACTGCATCTGCGCAACGGTCTCGATGGCGCAAGGGCGGATGGTACGCAGGCGCTTAAGTGCAGCGGCCGGGTCTTCACCCGCCTGAATCATCAGTCGCAATACCGCCATGCCCGAACGTCCACTGCCGCCCTTACAATGGATCAGAACCCGCCCGCCCCCCTCAAGTGCTGACAGTGCGCCAGTGCTGGCGGCATGCCAGGCTTCTGCGACAAGGGGATCGGGGATACTGAAATCTTCCACCGGCAGATGCACCCACCTTGTGCCCATGTCTTGCAGGTCCATGCCCAGATTTTCCGCACCGTGTGCCACCATCTCGGCCCGGGTTGTCATCGAGATCGCCAGCCCGGGTTGCCAGTTACGCAGAAGCTTCAGGTCATCGGCATACTGCCCACCGCGCCCGGGCAAGGGCGACAGCGCCAGAATACCCCGGGCCACCGGCAACGCATGGATTGCAAAATCGGCCACGACCAGCCGCGCCTAAAGCTGATTGGTGCTGAAGGTATCGCACTGTCCGGCATCACCAGTCTGATAGCCGGTCGCAAACCAGCGCGAGCGTTGTTCGGACGTACCATGGGTAAAGGTATGCGGGCGCGGCACCTGGCCTGCGCGTTTCTGCAAATGGTCGTCCCCGATCATGCGCGCGGCATTCAGCGCCTCTTCCAGATCTCCGGGCTCAAGAAGTTCGCCAACCGAACGGGCCCAGACACCCGACAGGCAATCGGCCTGCAACTCCAGCCGCACGGTCAGCGCATTAGCGCCTGCCTTGCCAACGGCCTGGCGGAGCTTGTTCACTTCCGGCAGGATGCCCAGTTCGTTCTGGACATGATGCGCCACTTCGTGGGCGATTACATAGGCCGCTGCAAAATCTCCCTTGGCCCCCAGCTGCCGCGACATCGTGCCGAAAAACTCGGTGTCGAGATACGCCTTGCGATCAGCCGGGCAATAAAACGGTCCGGTCGCCCCCGAGGCGCTGCCGCAGGGGCTTTGGGTGACACCGGAATACAGCACCATCACGGGCGGGCGATACTCGCGGCCCAACTGTTGGGGGAAAAGGTCGGACCAGACTTTTTCGGTGGTTGCCAGAACGCGGGTTGAAAACTCGGCCGCTTGTTGTTCCTGTTCAGACAGGTCGCGCAAGCCGCCACTTTGGGTTGCCTGGGGCTGCCCCTGCAGCAAAGGTGTCACGTCGATTCCGGTAAAATAACCCAGGGCCAGCACCACCAGCAGCCCGATACCGCCAATGCCAGCCTTGCCGCCGCCACCCATCCGTCGGCGATCCTCGACGTTCCTGCTACCACGAACACCCCTTAAGCGCATGTAACATCTCCCCGGATACACAATGCCCTCAGCATATACCTTTTCACATTTTTCTGCCTAGCCAAATTCATACCTCACTCCAGAGGTTGGTCCTCGTCGGGGTGTCAACATCAACAAAGCCTACCGAAAGCACGGCGGCACCTGAAAAAATGGACACACGATCACATGATCAGGCCCCAAAATGTCTGACCGGCAATTCACTGGATGCCCTTTTGAAAACCAGACCTCAACCGGGGAAACCCGGCTTGATGGCTTTCGCAACGGTCGGGCTCTCTGGACCTTGGACCAGCCAGCCCATAGGCTGTTGGGGACGATTCCCTTGCACAGGCTGACCGCGTGACCGACAAACCCAACTATCAGGTGCTTGCCCGCAAATACCGGCCTGAAACCTTTGCCGATCTGGTCGGACAGGATGCAATGGTGCGCACCCTCAAGAATGCATTTCAGGCAGACCGGATCGCTCAGGCCTTTATTATGACTGGCATTCGCGGCACCGGAAAAACCACCACTGCGCGGATCATTGCCAAAGGCATGAACTGTATTGGTGCCGATGGTCAGGGCGGCCCCACGACTGAACCCTGCGGCCAGTGCGAACATTGTGTCGCCATCATGGAAGGCCGCCATGTCGATGTGATGGAAATGGATGCCGCCAGCCGGACAGGCGTCGGCGATATTCGCGAAATCATCGACTCGGTGCATTACCGTGCAGCCAGTGCACGTTACAAGATCTACATTGTCGATGAGGTCCACATGCTGTCGACCAGTGCGTTCAACGCGCTGCTCAAGACGCTGGAAGAACCACCAGAACATGTGAAATTCATCTTTGCCACCACGGAGATCCGCAAGGTACCTGTGACGGTTCTCTCACGGTGCCAGCGGTTCGATCTGCGCCGGATCGAACCAGAGGTAATGATCGCGCTGATCCGCAAGATCGCGACGGCCGAAGGCGCCGAAATCAGCGATGACGCACTGGCGTTGATCACCCGGGCCGCCGAAGGATCGGCCCGCGATGCCACATCCCTGCTGGATCAGGCGATCAGCCACGGTGCCGGCGAAACCACTGCCGAACAGGTCCGTGCCATGCTTGGGCTGGCTGATCGCGGCCGGGTGCTGGACTTGTTTGATCTGATCATGAAGGGCAATGCGGCTGGCGCACTGACCGAGCTTTCCAGCCAATATGCCGACGGCGCCGATCCGATGGCGGTGCTGCGCGATCTGGCCGAGATCACTCACTGGATTTCCGTGGTCAAGATTACCCCCGAAGCTACCGACGACCCCACCATCAACCCCGATGAACGCACAAGAGGGCAGGAAATGGCCACCGCCCTGCCGATGCGGGTGCTGACCCGGACCTGGCAGATGCTGCTCAAGGCACTGGACGAGGTTGCAGCCGCCCCCAACGCGATGATGGCCGCTGAAATGGCAATCATCCGCCTTACCCATGTGGCCGACCTGCCCAGCCCCGAAGAACTTGTGCGCAAACTGCGTGACATGCCGCCACCACCGCCAAATCCGGGCGGCACAAGGGCGGCATCACCACAAGCCCAGTCGGCGCAGGCGCCTTTCGCGCCCCCCGCCCACTCAGGCACCTCAAGGCCAGGCGCATCGGGGAATGGTCAGGTGCTTGCTCTGGCCACAGATGCTGAACAGGCGCTGGCGCATTATCCGACTTTTGAACATGTGATCGAACTCATCCGTGCCAACCGCGATGTGAAGCTGCTGGTCGAGATTGAAACCTGCGTGCGCCTTGTCGCCTATCAGCCCGGCCGGATCGAATTCCACCCCACCGACACTGCGCCGGGCGATCTGGCGCAGCGGTTGGGCAGTGCCCTGCAACGCTGGACGGGCAATCGCTGGGCAGTCACACTGGTAAACGAAGGCGGCAGTGAAACCATCGCCGAAAAACGCGATGCGGCGGAACTGGCGCTTCGGGCCCGCGCCACCGAACACCCGATGGTGCAGGCAGTTCTGGCAGTTTTTCCCAAGGCGAAAATCACAAAGATCCGCACGCCTGAAGAACAGGCCGCCGTGGCTCAGGCCGAAGCTCTGCCTGAAGTGGACGACGAATGGGATCCGTTTGAAGAGGACTGATGCAGCGACCCTTTCCGTCTGCACCTGCGCCCTGAAAATTCGCAGAATTTTCGTAGGGTCCGGACCTGGCAAACCACCCGGCCATCACCCCTTGTCGCGGTCCCGCCAGACCCGTATCTAAAGCGAAACAAACACCAACACACCGGAGAAAACAAATGTTCAAAGGACTGGGCCAGATGGGCGACATGGCCAAGATGATGAAAGCCGCACAGGAAATGCAGCAAAAGATGGCCTCGCTGCAGGAGGAAATGCACCGCGTCACCGTGACCGGCGAATCCGGTGCGGGGCTGGTCAAGGCCACCTGCACCGCCAAGGGCGAACTCAAGGGCCTGGATATCGATCCGTCGATCTTCAATGCCGATGACAAGGAAGTGGTCGAGGATCTTATCCTTGCCGCCATCAAGGATGCCCAGACCAAGGCCACCGAACGCGCCAAAGAGGAAATGGGAAAGCTGACCGAGGGCATGGGCCTGCCCAAGGACATGGACCTGCCGTTCTGAACCCCGAAATGAGCAGCACCCGCGATATCGACTCCCTGATCGAGATGATGGCGAAATTGCCGGGCCTCGGGCCCCGCTCGGCCCGGCGTGCGGTACTGCACCTGATCCGCAAACGCGAGTTGCAGCTGATACCTCTGGCGGATCTCATGCAAAAGGTCGCGGCCACTGCCCGCGAATGCCTCAATTGCGGCAACGTCGGCACAACTGACATCTGCGATATCTGCAACGCTGAAAAGCGCGCCAACGGCCTGCTGTGCATTGTCGAGGATGTGGCCGACCTCTGGGCAATGGAGCGCGGCCAGGCATTCAAGGGGCGTTACCACGTATTGGGCGGCACGCTCAGCGCCCTGGATCAGGTCGGTCCTGAACAGCTGCGCATCCCGCAGTTGATCGACAGGGTTGAGCGCGAGGACATCTCAGAAGTCATTCTGGCACTGAATGCAACTGTCGATGGCCAGACCACTGCACACTATATCGCTGACCAGCTGGATGGCCGTGTCACGCTGACCTCTTTGGCGCAGGGTGTGCCGATCGGGGGGGAGCTGGATTACCTCGATGACGGCACTATCAGCGCGGCCCTGATAGCGCGCAAGGCGATTTGACCCGCGCTGAAATTCAGCCGATCAAGCCTGTTCTGCCGCGTCCTCGGCCATGTGCTGAAACAGGCGGTCCGCCCGCGCTGCCAGCCGCGCTTTGCCATCGCGTTGTGACCAGTCATAAACGCCTTTGCCGGATTTGAGCCCAAAGTTCCCACCCTTCACCAACTCGCCCAATGCCGCGGGGGGATGTTTATCCGTGTTCAGCGAGGGCAGCAGGAACTCTGCAAAGGTATTCATGATGTCCAACCCGCCCATATCGGCCGATTCGATCGGGCCGGTCACTGAATAGCGCCGCCCCAATGTCATCTTGAAGGAATTATCAATTGCTTCGGCACTGGCAACACCTTCCGCCCACATCGACCAGGCTTCGCGCAGAAGGGCGAATTGCAGACGATTGATGATGAACCCATCTACTTCTTTCATCATCGGTGCCGCGACCTGACCAACAGATTCCAGCATGTCACAAGCCCAGGTCACAACATCGGGTCGGGTATCTGGTCCACCGCAAACCTCGACCACCGGGATCAGTTGTGCGGGATAGACAAAATGGATGGCAACCGCCCGTTCAGGGTGCTGCATCTCAACACTCATCAGGCTGATTGGCTGTCCGCTGGTTGACCCCAGAACAATCTCTGGCGCGCAAATCTGATCCAACTGCTTGAAAATGCTGATTTGCAGGTCGCGCACTGCCGGCACGGCCTCGATCACGAAATCCGCGCTGGCGGCATCTTTCATGTCGGTACTGGTGCGGATGCGCCCGATTGCGGCAATGATATCGTCATGCTCGCTCAGGCCTCGTTCGACAAACGCCTGAAAATTCGTCGAGATCACAGACATCGCCCGCGCAAGGCTTTCTCCACTTCGACCGATCAGAACAACATTCTTGCCCGCCCGGGCAAATACCTGTGCAATCCCCTGCCCCATCAAGCCATTTCCGATAATGGCCACGGTTTTGATCTCATCTACGGTAATCATTCTTATTCCCCCTGTCGTTTTCTGCCGTTGACCGATGACATCAGGCAAAGCTTCGCAATTAATACAAAATGTGACATGTTATGAACTACAGATGCCGGGAACGACCCAAAATGCGCTTGTATTATAATACTTGTCCCAAAGTTTGCATTTCAGCTAATCAAAAATATTATTCTGATATCAGAAAATCTGACATATGAAGTGGGCAGACCTTCCCCCTCTGAATGCCTTGCGCGCCTTCGCAGCGGTCGCCGAAACGCTGAACCTGTCACATGCGGCGAAGGTTCTGAACGTGACCCATCCAGCAATCAGCCGGCAAATCCGCAACCTTGAAGAGCACCTTGGCACCCAACTGGTATTGCGCAAAGGGCGTGGCGTAACGCTGACATCACAGGGGGCCGCGTTGGCGGTCACGCTGAATGCCTCTTTTGCAAATATATCCAGCGCCATCGAAGCCCTTGGCAAGGCCGAAGCAAGCCGGTCGTTGCAGGTATCAATGACTCCAATGTTCGCAACCGGCTTTCTGATGCCGCGCATCACTGAATTCTGCACACGCCACCCTGAAATTGAACTGATGCTGAACCCTCAGATCGAAGTGGTCGAACTTGCACCGGGCGGCATTGACATGACAATTCGTTACGGTACCGGCAAATGGAAAGGCCTGCAGTCAGAATTGTTATTCCTGGGGTGTCTGACGGTCGTTGCCTCACGATCACTGATCGGCAAACGCAAGATCACCGAACCATCCGAGCTTCTGGAATATCCATTGCTTCAGGAGTTCGGGTCAGAGGAATTTGCAAACTGGTTCGAAAAACGCGGCGTCGACAAAACTATCCGGCGCAATGTCGTCCACATGCCCGGCAATATGTTGCTCGAAGGTGCCAGACACGGTGACGGTATCGTTGCCACAGTGCCCCGATTTATCGAATCCGAGCTTCGTTCGGGCGAATTGGTAGAACTTTTCAGGGATCCGATCCCCGGCATCGGTTATTATATCGTGACCCGGCCGGGCGTGCGCCGCAAACCTCTTCAGGATTTCATAACCTGGCTGCACGCCATCAGCAAAAGCTGAGCTTGGATAAAAAGAAAACCCCGGACACAATGTAAAGCGTCCGGGGTTTCAATGTCGGCACAAGCGGCGTTTGCCTCAGGGCTGCTCATCCTCGTCATCATCCGAATCGTCCGGCAGGTTGAAAAAGCTGTCAGCGTCGTATTCTTTTTCCTTTTCGCCGTCGTCGCTGCCGCCACTCAGGCTGAACGTTTCCAGTCCCTCGATCGCGGTCGGAATCTTGGGCTCGGCCTCCATGCCAAGGCTTTGTTCGGTACTCAGCAACTTGCGACGCTCGTCATCGCTCATGGCTTCGCCCTCTTTGGCCTTCTTGGCGGCGGCCTTTTGCACGGCGGCGTCCAGTTCAGACTGTTTGCACAGGCCCAGGGCAACCGGATCGATCGGCTGAATGTTCGAAATGTTCCAGTGCGTGCGTTCGCGGATCGCCTGAATGGTCGGTTTTGTCGTGCCCACAAGTTTGCTGATCTGGCTGTCGGCCAGTTCCGGATGGAACTTGACCAGCCAAAGGATAGATGCGGGCCGGTCCTGCCGTTTACTCAGCGGCGTATAGCGCGGCCCACGGCGTTTTTCTTCACCCTGCGCAGCGGCGTTGAACTTCAGTTTCAGCTTATGCAGCGGGTCCTTTTCGGCAGCATCAATTTCCTCCTGCGTAAGCTGGTTGTTGGCGACCGGGTCAAACCCTTTCACGCCAGCGGCCACGTCGCCATCGGCGATGCCCTGTACTTCCAACTCATGCATGCCGACGAAATCGGCAATCTGCTTGAAATTGATCGTTGTGTTATCCACCAGCCAAACGGCGGTGGCCTTGGCCATCAGCGGTCTTCCCATGTCTCAGGTCTCCTTCACGCATATCTTTCCCGTCGCCTGGAAGGGCGGCACCTTTTGAAGGGTGCGGGTTTCCGTTGTCGGGGAACTTGGGCGCTATATAGTGGCCCCCAAGTAAAATTGAAAGACCAAAGAATGCGCGCCCTGCTGATGTTTCTGCTTACCGCCACCGCCGCCCTGGCCGAGGGCGAGCGCGCTGGCGAGTTTGACTATTATGTGCTCAGCCTCAGCTGGTCGCCCTCCTGGTGCGCACTTGAGGGCGATGCGCGCGGCTCTCCGCAATGCGATCCGTCGGGAAATTTTGGCTGGGTGCTGCACGGTCTCTGGCCGCAATACCATCGCGGCTTTCCCTCGAATTGCCCCACCGCCCAACGCCCACCATCGCGCGCCATGACCCAAGACATGGCCGATATCATGGGCACCTCGGGTCTGGCGTGGTATCAATGGAAAAAGCATGGCAGCTGTACCGGGCTTACGGCAACCGCCTACTACGCGCTGGCCCGCAGGGCATACGCCCGTATCACCCGCCCGGCCGTGTTTCGCAAACTGTCAAAACCGATAAAACTTCCCGCCTCTGTGGTGGAAGAGGCCTTTCTCAAGGCCAACCCGGGGTTGGAGCGGGATATGCTGACAATCACCTGCAAACAGGGCCGTATTCAAGAGGCACGAGTCTGCCTGTCAAAAACCCTAAACCCCGTCCCTTGCGGCCGCGATGTCGTACAGGACTGCCGGATGAAAGACGCCTTGTTTGAACCAGTCCGCTGATCAACAAAGAGCCACGTTTTCAGACTATCAAGAGGCCCCAGTTTTTTCTTGGCAAAAATACCTGAATCCCAGTGCTGCCTAAATCCCCAGCAGCCGCAGGATCAGTACAACAGCAACCACCGGCACCAACAAAGCGTGCAGCACATAGTCAAACCAGTTGCTGCTGCCCCAGTGCATCACCCAGCCCACCTGCCCCAGTACCGCCACCAGGGCCACAAACCAGTTGCCGGTCAGGGCAGCGTAGGCACAGACCACCAGCACCATCGCCGCCACCGGGATGGGGGCATAGCCCAGACGGTAGATATCCACCCGCAGCACCCCCATCGAAGCGGCCAGAAACGCCACATGGACAACCAGGAATACCAGCAGTTCCACCGTGCCGAACCCCGGTATCGGCAGGCCCAGGGCCACCCCCATATGCCGCAGCGTCAGCGCTGGCAGCATCACGCCAAACGGCGCCAGCAACGCCACCATGCCCCGCAGCACGATCGTGTCGCGCAGGCGCAGTATGCAGCCAATGCCAGTCACCAGACCGGCCAGCGCCGCCACCTGCGCATCCGCCAACAGGCTCAGCAGCGCAAAACCCAGCCAGCCCAGCACCGCAGCCAGCGCGATGGATGTCAGCACCCGGGCCATCATGCCACCTCCAGCCAGGCATCGTTGAAAACATGCGCCCGGACACCGCGCTTTTGACCATGCGAATAGGTCAGCACGATCTCGCCCGTGTCCAGCCGGCGCAGCATCGGGTAACGCGCCCCGGCCGATCCCGGTTCCAGATCACGAAACGGATGCCAGCTTGCCCCGCCGTCCCCAGACAGCAGCAGACGCAGCGCGTCACTGCCTTCCGGGTCATCATTGGCCACCATCATGATCCGCTCCCCCCCCAGGTGCAGCGCCGCAACCGGCGCGCTTGGGTTGCGCATATCGGTGGCCGTCACCGGCGACCAGCTTTGCCCGCCATCCGATGTGTGGCTGATCCAAAGCTTTCCGCTACGGTCAAAGTCCCGAAGAAAGGCCACGGCACGGTGCTCATCCAGCGGTACGATCATAGGCTGTATTGCCTTCACGCCCTTTGACGGCATCCGCCGTACGTCGCGCACCCGGCCATTCGGTCCCAGCCGCACAAGTTCGGCAAAGGTGGGGCCCATTTCGAAATAGGCAGGCAACGCGTGGCTGCCATCGGCGTATTTGATCATCGGCGACTTTACCAGATGCGACCGGTTCAACAGTGGTGAAAGGTTCAGCTTTCGGGCCCAGACCGGCCCTTCCTTGCCCATCGTCACATCCGCAACCGAGGCCATGGCCCAGCCCCCAACCGAGACGGCCGTGCTGTAAAGGTGCCCCTCGGCCGCCTCGTTCTGGATGGTGTTGCCAAGGGTCACAACCAGTTGTTTCGGCTCAAACACCTTACCCAGCCCGCTGCGCGTGACATACCGCGCCGGATCAGAGGCGCGCCAATCATCACCGTCTGGGGTGAATTTTACCGCAAAAATGTCCACATCCGGCTGCGCCTCGGCCGAGCCCTGAAACCAGATCACCGAAAACCCGTCATCGCCGGTCACAATGGCAGGGGCATGGGCCTGCCCTGCGGGGGCTGTATAGTCCAGCACCGTTTCAAACACCGGCTTGCCCGCGGATGCCACCGGTCTCGCCTCCGAAAACCGCCACTCCAGCGGTTTGTCACGCCAGATGGCATAGACGCTCAGGCAGACGCTAAGAAGCGCCAATGCTGCAATTGCCAACGGCACACTCACGAAGTTACCCGACCCTCATGACGATCTTGCCGATATGAGCGCTTTCTTCCAGATGCGCATGCGCCAGCGCGGCATTGGCCAGCTCATATTCACTATCCATCACAGGGGCGACTTTGCCCGCCTCCAGCAACGGCCAGACATGTTCGCGCAGCGCCTCGGCAATCCTTGCCTTGGCCAGGTCACTCTGCGGGCGCAGGGTACTGCCGGTAATGGTCAGCCGCCGCATCATCAGCTGCGCAAAGTTCAGTTCCACTTTCGGTCCCTGAAGAAATGCAATCTGAACCAGCCGACCATCATCGGCCAGAGATTTCACATTGCGTGGCAGATAGCTGCCACCGACCATATCCAGGATCAGGTCAGCCCCGCCTTCGGAACGCAGCACCTCGACAAAATCCGCTTCGCGGTAATTGATTGCCTTTTCAGCCCCCAGTTCCAGACATTTGGCGCATTTTTCATCCGATCCGGCGGTGGTGAATACCCGCGCGCCAAACTCACGTGCCAGTTGGATGGCCGTGGTCCCAATCCCGCTTGATCCGCCATGAACCAGAAACCGTTCGCCCCCTTTCAGACCTCCGCGCATAAAGACATTCGACCAGACGGTGAAATAAGTCTCGGGCAGGCAGGCGGCCTCTTTCAATCCCAGCCCTGCAGGCACCGGCAGACAATGCGCCGCAGGGGTGGCGACGTATTCCGCATAACCGCCGCCGGGCAATAATGCGCAGACTTTGTCGCCCAGTTTCCAGTCGCTTACGCCCTCGCCCAGCGCCACCACCTCGCCTGCGGCCTCAAGCCC
This sequence comes from Roseovarius litorisediminis, assembly GCF_900172295.1. GTDB lineage: Bacteria > Pseudomonadota > Alphaproteobacteria > Rhodobacterales > Rhodobacteraceae > Roseovarius > Roseovarius litorisediminis. Next base: position 132,829 of record NZ_FWFL01000003.1, on the reverse strand, counting down.
CGGCAGATCGCTGGCGGTAGGTGGCGGGGCATACATGCCCGCGCGCTGCAGGGCATCGGGGCGGTTAACCCCGGCAAAGGCAACTTTGATCACCACTTCACCCACGCAGGGCTGCGGGCGTGGCCGCGTCGTCAGTTGCAACACCTCTGGCCCGCCGGGCTGGGTGATTTCCACCGCGTTCATTGTATCGCCCATTTCTGTTGCTCCTTACTGTGGCCCGTGCCAGCGGCCTGGCATACCTGTCTGTTGTTCATCCTTCGGCGCCTTAATCCGGCCCAGAAAGGCCAGTGGCCCGGCCATCAACCCGCTGACCAACCGATTCTCGCGCGCCTGCGCCTTGAATTTCTCGATCTGCATGACATCGTCAATCCGCCGATCCAGAAATTCCCAGGTGCGTTCGTGATCCGGGCTGGTGTCACCCAGCCAATACAGCACGGTTGAACTGTAAACGCCCGACAAGGTCATGCGTTTCGTGTACCAGTTCACGTCGTTCGATGAATCGCCCAGCGCCACCCATATCCGGTCACATGTGCGCCAGATCGCCTGAGCGCCATCCATCGCGTAGGGTGGCAACGAAAACAGCGTCACCCCGCGGCGTACCAGTTCCTTGTCTTCCACTGCCTCGAGCCTTGCGCGCACGGCAAAGGCCACCCGGTCGCGAAACCGCATCTCGCTGAGATCCGTTGCCTCAAGCCGCTCCAGCATGGCCGCATCCCCGGCCTCGTGAAAGGCAAGCGCCAGATCAACAGCACCGCGTGGGCAAACGGCCTTGGCAACGCCCGGCTCGATCCCGGCATCCTCTTGCGCGGCTCTGAATGTGGTCTCGCTCCAGCCATCAAAAGGCACATGCGATTTGGCCGCTTCCAGCAGTTTTGATTTTACATCGGCATCAGGCATTGCAGCTCTCCCATTCCTGCGCGCCACCCTAGACAAAACAAAAGGGCTTTGCTATACGGCCATTTCCTGCAAATCCTTGCAACTCAACTTAGAAAGGTGGTGAAAACCACATGCAGGTTAGTGTTCGCGACAACAATGTCGATCAGGCGCTTCGTGCCCTGAAGAAAAAGCTACAGCGTGAAGGCGTTTTTCGTGAAATGAAGCTCAAGCAACATTTCGAGAAACCGTCCGAGAAAAAAGCGCGCGAGAAAGCTGAAGCGATCCGTCGTGCCCGTAAACTGGCGCGTAAGAAAGCCCAGCGCGAAGGGATGCTCTAAGCATCTGTTCGTCCAGCTTGGACTGACACAAAGATTGATAACCCCCGAGGCCCAGCCGCGGGGGTTTGTCTTTTCTGGAAGGCGGCGATGAAAAAGCCTCGGCCTATGTTACCTGATAGACGCGCTGCCCGCGGCGAATCGTCTGCATCACCCTGATATCCGCCAAGTCCGCTGAATGATCCAACGGATTTGCGTCCAGCACCACCAGATCGGCCAGTTTCCCGGCGGTGATCGAGCCGCGTTCATTTTCCTGAAAAACCTGCCACGCGGCCTCAATCGTCTGGGCCTTCAACGCGGACAGAACTGTGATCTTTTGTCCTTCCCCCAATACCCGGCCCGAGGCCGTCTGCCGGTTCACCGCACAATGCGCCAGATACAGGGGGCGTGTAGGTGTGACAGAGGCATCATTGTGAATGGTGTAACGCACGCCAAAACGTTCGGCCGACGCCGCTGGTGATATTCGCGCGGCCCGCTCCGGGCCCAGAAACGTATCATGGTGCCGGTCCCCCCAGAAATGGATATGCGCTGAAAAGAAACTGACCGTCACGCCCAGACGGGCCATGCGTTCCAGTTGCTCATCGCGCAATACCTGCGCATGGATAACGGTGTGACGGTGATCTGCACGGGGCGTTTCCTCAAGCGCGGCCTCGACCGCATCCAGAAACATGTCAGTACCCGCATCGCCATTGCAGTGGCAGTGAATCTGAAACCCCATGCCATGCAGTTTGCTGACCTGGGCGTTCAATTCACCCTGATCAGTGTAGGACATTCCGCAGGGCGCCTCCGGGTCCAGAGGTTTGTGATAAGGGGCACTGAGAAACGCAGTCTGAAGCTGAAACGCGCCGTCGGTAAACAGTTTGCGTGCCCCCAGCGTAAAATAGGGTGTCTCAGGCCACTGCAGCGCATCCGGACCCTTTGACAGATCAGGTTCCAGCTCGCCAATCGGAAGCAAAATTATATCGATACCCGGATCCTGGCCGGATGGCAGGCTGGCAAAATTCTCAAGCATATCGCGCGATGCCCAGGCGTTTTGCGCGAAGGTGACGCCGTAAGAAAGATATTCGTCGCGAGATGCGTTGAAACCCTGCCAGAAACGGCCCCGATCAATCAGGAAATCGGTGGCGCTCATCTCACCCATGGCCGAGATGCCCTCAATCAGACCAGTCAGCGCCCCGGTTGCCGGGTCGCGCCCGAAACGCCCGCCCGCCGGATCAGGTGTATTTCGATCGATACCCTGCAAACGAAGAGTGTGGGAATTGGCCACTCCGTTATGGCCCGAGGCGTGGATCACCCATATAGGGTGATCTTCAGATACTCGGTCAAGCTCGTCGCGGGTTGGCATACGCTGCTCGGCAATGGCGGTATTGTCGAAAAGCACCCCCATCACCCACTCGCCCTTGGGCGTTTGCCGCACCTTGTCGGCCAATCGCGCCAGCGCAGTGGCCATATCCACACAATCCCCCCTTGGTGGTGGCGCCAGATCAACCCGGAAGAGCCGAATAAAGCCGGGGTCAGGAAAATGCCCGTGCGGGTCGATGAAGGCGGGGATCAGGGTGTTGCCCTGCAGATCAACCTCGACAGCTTCTGGCCCTAGATCGGGGCGCAGATCAGATTCTGCGCCAACGGCCATGATACGCTCGCCTTGCGTCAGGACGGCGCCTGCCTTGGGTCGGGCGTCGTCCATCGTCAGAATGGTTCCGTTGAAATATAGGGTCTGTGTGCTGCCCATGCGCCAAGCCTGCTTTGATTTCTGCCCATCTTCTAAAGCCCTTCGCGCCCCTCAAGGGCGCGAAGGGTTGGCGTAACCCGGGAGGTGGTTACACCATCCACCAACGTTCCAGAATGCGGCGTCCGTCAAAGCCACGTGACCAGGACAAATCACCATGGCCGATCTTGTCGTTGCGCGCGTGAACCTCGTTGGCAAACATCGGGACGATATTACCGCCCTCATCACGCAGGATGATCTGCATCTCGCGGTACATTTCCGCCCTGAGTGTTTCATTCAACTCGGCGCGGGCCGCCCCCAGTAATTCGTTGAAACGCGGATGATCCCATTGCGTGTCATTCCATGCAGCCCCCGGTGCAAACCCGGTTGTAAACATGTTGTCTTCGGTGGCATATCCACCCCAATAGCTGGCGCACCAGGGTTTCTTCATCCAGACATCTGACCAATATCCATCGTTGGGCTCGCGCACGACGTTGATGTTGATACCGGCTTGTTTCGCCGAGGCCTGGAACAGAACAGCCGTATCCAGCGCCCCGCTATAAGCCGCATCCGATGCGCTCAGGTCTATGGTGATGTCGCCCAATCCCGATTGGTGCCAATGATGACGGGCCTTGTCCGGATCATAGCTGTTCTGCTCTATGTCAGACGCATGGTAGCGATAAGATGGCCCGATCGGGTGATCATTGCCGATGACACCGTGACCAAACAGGATTTTATCAACAATTTCCTGACGGTTGATGGCAAATTTCAACGCCTTGCGCATCTCAAGGTTATCGAAAGGTGCAACCTTGGTCAGCATCGGGAAAGTGTAGTGCAAGGGGCCGGCCCCCTCTTCGATGATGATACCTGCGTTGCGGGAAAGCAGCGATATGACCTTTGGTTCGATCCGGTCGATACAATCCACGTCACCGGTGATAAGTGCATTCGTCCGTGCACCCGGATCCGTCATGGAATGCAATTCAATTGTATCGGCGTGCGCCGCGCCTTCTTTCCAGTAATTCAAATTACGTTCGAACTGATAGGTTTCACCCGGTTTTTCGCTTTTCAGGATATACCCACCTGATCCACCGGCTTTCCAGTCGATACCATTATCCGACGCGGGATAGATGCCAAAAGTGGCCTCGTTGAAGTTGAACGGGAAATCCGCATTCCCTTCGCTTAGCGTAAATACAACAACATTTGGTCCATCGGCCTTGATGTCAGTAACCGAGGCCATCACCGGCTTGCCCACGGATGTGGATTCTTCGCCGCGGTGATAGTTGATCGACGCGATGACATCCTCGGCCGTCATTGTCTTGCCGTTGTGAAACTCAACACCCTCGCGCAGCCTGAATGTCCAGGTCGCCGCGTCAGGCGATGACGACCATTCCGTCGCCAGCGACGGCGCCAGATTGCCCGCAGCATCCAGCTCGGTCAGGGTGTTTGCCACACCATAAGCCACGACCCATTGCAGGCCATTTGTAAGGGTTGCAGGATCAAGCGTGTCGGAAGTCGCGCCATGCCCCATGGCCAGACGCATATGGCCACCTTTTTTGGGCGTTGCGGCATGGGCCTGATTGAACAGGCCTGTCCCGACACTCAGCGCCATACCAAGGGCCGAGGTGCGCCCCAGAAATTCACGCCGCGACATGCGGCCCGTTTCAACCTGTCCAATCAACCATTTTGCGTGTTTTTCATGTTTGTCCATGTTTCACCCTCCCAAAAGATGCCGGGCAGCGCCCGCTATATGAAGGGATGATTGATCAAAGGCTTGATTCCGTGAATGGCGCGATTGTAAACTGGTGTAAGCGTTTAGACGCGATATAGCTTCCTCTTGCGAAGGATTCAGCGGTTGTGACACAAGATTTTTCCAAAAACCTGCGCAGCATTTGCGCTGACACCGGCTCGATCGCAAAGGTTTGCCGCGAAATCGGAATCAACCGTCAGCAATTCAATCGGTATCTGAACGGCAGCGGCATGCCCTCGGCCCATAATCTGCGCCGCATCGCCCGACATTTCGACCTGAGCGAGGCTGATCTTTTCGCCGATCACACAGATTTCACACAACGCCACATCCTACAGCACAAGCACAACGTGGGCGACACGGTTGACCTGATGACAGGCGCCTTCCGCGATCAGGCCAGATCGCTGCGCCGGTATCTTGGATTTTACCATGCCCATTTTCAGACCCCCACATGGGATGGCATGATCCTGCGAAGTCTGGTCTGGCTGCGCGAAAAAGACGGGTTTGTCATGTGCCGGTCGCTTGAACGGGTCCGTTCAAAAGATGGCAGCATCAACCAGAAATCGCGCTACGAAGGGATGGCCACACAGCGGGGCAACCGCATCTATGTGGTTGAGCATGAAATGGTGCGTGATGGTAGTATCGTCGAGACGATTCTCACACCGTCATACCGGCAAGAAGTCAAATTCCTGCGCGGTGTGACAATGGGCGTGGCCTGGCGCCCAAACGTCAACCCCTATGCATCGCGCTCGATCTGGAAACGGGTCGACGAACGCATCAGCGCCCGTGAGGCCCTGAAGGCCTGCGGTGCATTTTCGACGGACAGTCGGCATATCGACCCAACGGTGCGCGACTATCTTACCGCGCAGACAGACCAGACACAGGCTGGCAATACTGCAAATATCCTTGTGTAACCCTTCACACATGATGCGCGGGTTCGCGCCACTACAACTTGGTTACGCCTTTATCGTTTTGGACTTGGCACCGCCGCATGCCAACTGGCACTGCGCCTCAAACAGTCCTTGATGCCAGAACCGCTCTCACCTATTTGATCTGACACCAGCAACCGTATTCACTGAAAGCTCTCCATGTCTCAGTCGCAGCTGCACAAAGTTGACCTTTTCCTGATTCTGCTGATTTTCGTGACGCTCGCGGTTACGGTAGCCATTTACATCTGGAATACGGACTATTTCTACCTAAGCTTCGCGGCCGAAGACCGGCTGGTGGAAAATGGCACCGCGCTCTTTCTTCTCGTGGCCAGTTTTGTTCTGGCCAGTAATGCGCGGTCACTCTGCCACAAACAGCGCGTGCGCGTGGCGCTGTTTACCGCGTTTTATGCACTGTTGTTCTTTGCGGCTTCGGGCGAGGAAATTTCGTGGGGCCAGCGCATATTCGGCTGGGAATCGAGTGAATTTGTTCGCACCCACAACAATCAGGGCGAAACGAACCTCCACAATATGATTGTCTTTGGCAAACCCCTGTCCAAGACACTGTTTGGTGGCGGTCTGACCACGGTTCTGCTAGTATATCTTGTTGTTTTTCCTGTTCTTTACCCCAGAATCGCATTCATCAAACGCCTTGCTGACTGGTTTGCCGTTCCAGTCCCGGGCATGCGCCACGCCGCGCTTGCAGTCATCGCCAGCCTTGTCATTGCCTCAATCGACGTCGCCCGGAAATGGGAGGTGTACGAGCTGGTTTTCAGCATTCTTGCCGTGTCCACTTTTCTACTGCCGCAGAACCGTGACAAAGTGGTGTAGGCAGCCACCTGCCCGGCCCAAACGGGTTGCTGGGTTAAATCTGCGCAACCTTTCCCGTGACCCATAAGCTGGATTTCTGACCCTGTTCCCGAAGAAACGAGGCTGGTCTTGGCCCCGAAACGGTAGGCAATTCATGAACAAAATGCTTGCCGAATTTATCGGAAATTTCACGCTGGTCCTGATAGGTTACGGCTCTGCCGTAATCGCAGGGGCAGATATTAGCCTTGCCGGAATCAGCTTTGTCTTCGGTCTGGCCCTTATTGGTATGGCTTATGGGATTGGCCGATCTCGGGGTGTCACATCCACCCTGCTGTCTCATTGGGTGCAATCGCCGCCGGACGCATGGAGATGGCAGAAGCTGTCAGATGCATTGCTGCACAAGTGACAGGGGCCGTCGTGGCGGTTTTGGTGCTGATGATCATCGCCAGCGGCAAGGCCGACTATTGAGTCGCTCAAAACGGATTGGGCCAGAACGGCTGGGGCCAGGGATATCTGGGCGAGTATTCGATCGCAGCCGCGTTTGTCTTTGAACTGGTCGCCACCTTCCTGTTCGTTGTCGTGATCCTGGGATCAATTTTTGCCGGTGGGCACGCGATCAGCCAGGTCTGGCTATTCGTCACAGCCCCGGTGACCGGCGGATTGACCGCTGGCCTGCTGTTCAAGTCGGGGATGCTTGACGGCACCGCCGAGTAAATGCCGAAAACAATTTCGGCAGCCGGTCTTCGCATTGACCGGCTGCCGCTATTCCTGCGTCGTTTCGCCCGTCTGGGATAAACCGGCACCATCCAGCCTGGCGAACCTCACCACTGAAATGTGAATTCCGGCCTTGCCCATATTCTTGCCGTACGCATGCTACTCGGGTAAGACGGCGGTATTGCAACAGCCTGTAACAGTAGAAGGCGTTTCCTCCCGTGCTCTACTCTGAAAAATTTAACACCACACTGCTGGCGATTGCGATGCTTTGCACCGCCATCCTGCCTATTTTCCACTTCGTTCAGACCCCGGCCTTCCACGAGTTTTTTGCGGTCGAGGACGGCCCCGTCGAATGGGGCACGGCCATTTGCCTGTTCGTGTCCTTCACCGTTCTGGCGCGCTATGCACTGGGGTTCCGACGCACCGGGCAGAATGCGGCCATGGTTGCGATGGGGTTCTATGCGCTCCTGTTCTTCTTTGCCTCCGGCGAAGAACTGTCTTGGGGGCAAAGGATTTTCGGCTGGGAGGCTTCGGAATTCTTCACTGAAAACAGCAACCGCGCGGAAACCAACCTGCACAATCTCAAAGTGGGCGAGGTAAAGCTGGTCAAGGTTCTGTTCGGCAATATCCTGACATCCATTCTGCTGGTCTATCTGGTGATTTTGCCAATTGTTTACCCGCGCGTCGAAAGGGTGCGACGTCTGGCAGACCGGCTGGCGATACCGGTGCCGCACCTGAAACACGGGCTGATCGCGCTGGTCGGGTCAATTGTGGTTGCCTCCGTCGATCTTCAGCGCCGCTGGGAAGTCTACGAATTTATCTTCAGCCTTGTAGCCCTGTCGATTTTCCTGATGCCGCAGAACGCAAATGCCTTTCCCGGGTCACGAACTGCCTCCCGCAGAACTTAGGAAAATCCGGCATATGCTCGCTACGCTTGCTGCGGCCTGGAACATGATGTAACCGCCTGACATTGCCAGCTGACATATAGGCCCTCGCTATGCTCCACCTGAATGACCGCTCCGGACTAAGCAATGCAGACACTTTGCTTTTCGGCCTGGCTTATGCGACCCTCATCTTTACGGTGATCTACTACATTACCGGCCTGCACGAAGCGTTCCGCATGGGCTTTGCCACCGAGGACGGCCCCATAGAATGGGGTACAGCGGTCTGCCTGCTGCTGTCATCCATGGTGCTTATCCGCAACGCGCGCGTACTCTGGACGAAACGCGGGGCTGCCGCGGCGCTTATCACCGGGTTTTACGCATTTCTCTTTTTCTTTGCCTCGGGCGAAGAAATCTCGTGGGGCTACCGTCTGTTCCATTGGGACGCCAACGAGTTCTTCCTTCAAAACAACGCCCAGAAAGAAACCAACCTGCACAATCTGGTGGTGGGCGATGTCAAGTTGGTCAAAACCGTCTTTGGCAGCGGGTTGACGGTGGTGATTCTGCTCTACCTTTTGGTTATGCCGCTGGTCTATACGCGAATGTCGCTGGTTCGCGGCATTGCAAAACGGCTTGCTATCCCGGTGCCCGACACCCGGCACATGTTCCTGGCTCTTGCCGCCACAATCGTGATTCTGGCAGTCCAGATGATGACCAAATGGGAATGCTACGAGTTTGTCTTCAGCTTGCTGACGCTCTCGATCTTTCTGCGCCCCCGGAACGCGGATCAGGTGACCTGACTATTCCAGGAACCGGATCGTATCGCGGGCCGCGATCAGTTCGGCCTGCTCGTCGCCGTGCAGGCGCGAGACCAGACACCCCCTGACAGCCTCTTCGGTCAGTTCCAGCAGCGCCAGCGCCTCGTCGATATTGCGCTGGTTTTCCTCCAGTTTGGGCCGGTTCGAAACATTATGCACGGATCCCCCCGGCAACTGAGCGGTCTTGAATCCACAAAAATCCGCCACTGCCGCAAGCGCACCAGGTGCCTCGATATTGACCGCGATGAAATCATCACGGCCTTTGAAATGGCGCAGCACCCAGGCAAAATACTCTGCCCGCCGCCAGATCTCATTCACGAAATTCTGCGTGCTGAAAATTTTCTGATGATGCGCTGCGATGCTGATCAGATATTTGCGCAGAGGGCGAAAATTCAGGATAAACGTTGCATTCGGATAGGTGCGGTCATACGCGGCCACGGGGCGCACCTGGCCAAAATCCGAAAACGCATCAAATTTGCCCGTTTCCCAGTCGCGTGAATCGTGGAAACTATTCAGTCCGTTGGCCTGAAACAGCTTGTGCATCGTCGTTGTGCCGTTGCGCGGATGACCGATGACAAAGTACTTCTTTGCCTGCCGGTCGCCTTTGGGCGTCACCATGAAATGCAGCCGCATACGGGCACGGATCACGCCAAAGGCGATATCGTTAAGGTCGGTCGTACGTTTCACCATCTGTCAGTCCCTTGCTCCGTACCGGTACACCGGTTCAGATTATCTCGTCTTCGTCATATAAAGGGGCGGCCTCCATATGGGCGCTGGCCCCTTCGGAAGCCGCATCGGCACGCGGCGTTTCGGCAACATGGAACAGCGCGTCGCCCTCATAAACCACCGGCATGTTGGTGCGCCCGATCACAACCCCATACTTGTCTGCCACAAGTTCGGTTTCGACCTGACCTAACGGATCGGTAATCGCGCCCATAACCGCGCCAGGTTCAACCGTGTCGCCCGTACCCACGTACCCGCGAAAAAGCCCGCCCGCAGGTGCCCGGTACCATGTTGACCCCGCCGCCATCACTGGCGTGCCGCGTGACTTTGGCACGCCCTTGCGGGGGATCATTTTCAGATGCTGCATCACCCGCAGGATACCGCTGACACCCGCGCGCGCCGCCAGTTCGTCAAACCGCAAACCCTCGCCGCCCTCGTAAAGCAATACATCAACACCCACCTCTTCCGCCGCCATTCGCAGCGATCCGTCGCGCAGTTTTGAATGCATCATCACCGGCGCGCCAAAGGCGTGGGCCAGTTCGGCCAGTCGCGTGTTATCCGGCGTCAGACGCAGCTGTGGCAGGTTGGTGCGGTGAATGGCCGCCGAGTGCAGGTCAATCCCCACATCGGCCCGCCTGACCACCTCGGTCATGAAGATATGCGCCAGCCGGGATGCCATCGACCCTTCGGGCACACCTGGAAAACACCGGTTCAGATCGCGCCGGTCAGGCAGATAGCGCGAGTGATTGAGAAACCCGAAGCTGTTCACGATCGGCACCGCCAACAGCGTGCCCGCCATCGTCCTCAGCGCGTCGGCCTTCAACAGACGGCGTACAATCTCGACCCCGATCACCTCGTCGCCATGAATGGCGGCCGAGACAAACAAGACCGGTCCCGGTTTCTTTCCGTGAATCACATGGATTGTCAGAGCGATCGGCGTGTGATCCGACAGGGTACTGACCGGCACATCAACCGTTTGCCGCGTCCCCGGTGTAATCGCGTGTCCATTGATCTCAAAGGGGTCTCGGCCTGCCATACCACTCACTTGCTGGTTTCATGTCAGAGCGATAGGCAAAAAAAACCCGACTGTCCACGCTTAGCGGGATATGGCCCTATCTTGTTCCAAAGTTCTGCAAAGCGGACAGAACGGCCGGTCAGGTTTTCTTGGTAAACGGTCTGTGTCCGTGGTTCGCGATCAAGACACACGTCGACTGAACGCCAGCAAAACTCAACTTGTTATTGGGTGTCGCAGGTGCAACGGCGTGAGCCTTAGTGGAGGCATAAATGATCGCTAATTCAAAGAAATTTCTGACGGTGCCGCTTGTATTCTGTCTGTTGGCATCTTGTTCGACGCCTTCTAGCGACGATGGACAGCAGCGTGTTCTTGCCGTGGTCAATGAAGGCTCGGAACCGATTATCTCCCTCTACGCAGGAAGACCCGGGACAACACCCGGGAGCAGAGAACCAACCATGGAACTCATCTCGAGAAACGCTGAGGGCATGGTCGATTTCCTTCCTTTTGGAGCAAACATCCAGCCAGGAAGAGGCGGTAAGTTCAATATTGATGACGGCAATGGAACATGCGTCTTCGAAGTGTATGTGCAGTTTCTAGATCGCTTTTCTCAGAAGAATGAAGGGGACGTCTGCAAAATGACGCGTGAAGGCACCGTGTGGCGGGTTTCAAATTAGCACCTTTCGGACGTAGAATTTCACATCAGCCCTATCCTCTCTGCGGTCGCACGCCTGGCTAGTCACGTTGCGCGGCGAACGGACATCCGGATTGGCGAAGCTGCTTTGCAAATGCATCGCACATGGGAACCTTAGAAGGAGCCCCGCGCCATCACGGACCATGTCCGCTGATCGCGCTCTGCACCAGTTCGAACAGGGCGCAGCAAGCGACGCTATGGGCTCAGAGCGGCCAACCGAAACTTAAAACCAACCATCCAACCCTACCCTCTGCGATCCTCTTTCCGGGCCCGCATCATCCCGGCAACAACCGCATCGGGCACCGCATCCTTGGCATAGGTGAACGTGCCCTTTTCCAACACTTCGTGCGCGGCACGCATCATCGCACCAAGCGCGGCCCGCGCAAAAGACCCGCCAACGCTGATCCGGCGCACGCCCGCCTTTGACAGCGTATCGACCGACCACGCCTTGCCCTTCAGGCCCATGACCACATTTACCGGCTTGTCCACCTCACGGCAGACGGTCCGTACTGCCTCCAGATCGGGCAGGCCCGGCGCGTAAAGCACATCTGCGCCCGCATCAGAAAACGCCTGTAAACGACGGATTGTATCCTTCAGATCGGGCCTGCCACAGATGAAATTCTCGGCCCGTGCCGTCAGAAAAAAGGGCCGCCCCCTGGCTGCCTCGGCCGCCGCTGTGACGCGCTCAACCGCCTGTTCAAGTTCATAGACCGGAGAACTCAAATCACCCGTGGCATCCTCGATCGAGCCGCCAATCAACCCGCACTCCACGGCCCCGATCACGGTCTCGGCGCAGGCCTCGGGCCCGGCCCCAAAGCCATCTTCCAGATCGCCCGACACCGGCAGCTCAGTGGCTTCGGCAATGGCGGCTGCATTCTCCAGAATCTCGGCCCGGCTCAGGCAGGCAAAGGAATCCCGTTTGCCGACTGAAAACGCATAACCTGCACTGGTGGTGGCCAATGCCTCAAACCCGAAGGTGCCAAGAATGCGCGCGGTACCTGCATCCCAGGCATTGGGCATGACAAAGGCCCGGTCGCGTTCGTGCAGCGCGCGAAACACTTCGAATTTCTGCTGTTGAAGCTTGACCATGCTACCCCTGTTTCACCGGATCACAACAACCTATCACAACCGGAACAAAGTACGGACAAAAAAGCAAATGGGGAAGGTCCGCAAACCCTCCCCATCTTCTTGGCCAACATAGGCCCGCCAAAGGCTCCCGCCCCTTTGCCGGGGGCGGGGCGGGCGGGTGGGCGCGCCCGGCAAAGGGGCGATCCCGACCTCAGCCTGGCATCTTGGTCTTGCGCAGATACGGCAGAACCGCATCAAACTCGCCGAATTTGGCTTTGGCATCCGCATCATTGACCGACGGCGGTATGATAACATCCTGACCCATCTGCCAATCCGCAGGCGTCGCCACCCCTTTCGAGGACGTCGTCTGCAACGCATCCAGGGCGCGCAGAACTTCGGCAAAGTTGCGGCCAACGCTCATCGGATAGGTCATGCTGAGTTTCAGCTGTTTGTCCGGTCCGATGATGAAAACGCTGCGCACCGTAGCACTGTCATTCGGGGTACGTCCGTCGGGCATATAGGCCTCGGCGGGCAGCATGTCGAATGCCTTGGATACTGCCAGACCTTCATCCGCGATGATCGGGAAACCGGCCTTGGTACCCGCCACTTTCTCGATGTCGCCTTTCCATTTCTTGTGATCTTCAACGCCGTCTACGGAAACGCCGATTACCTTGGTATCCCGTTTTGCCCATTCATCGGCCAGCCGCGCCACGGCGCCAAACTCTGTGGTGCAGACGGGTGTAAAATCCTTGGGATGCGAAAACAGGATCGCCCAGTTGTCGCCGATCCAGTCGTGAAAGCTGATGGTGCCCTGATCGGTCTCGGCGGTAAAATTTGGTACGGTGTCGTTAATTCTAAGTCCCATCTTATCTTCCCTTTCTGTTGTCTGCTTTTGAATTCGCGGACTTTGGTGAAATCCTGCAAATCCGCTAAATTCCCGCCTTGCAGGCGGTGAAATCCCCTGACACAGTGCCGCCAAATTCAAGGAGGTCAACCATGATCGAGAAACGCCAATTCTATATAAACGGTCGGTGGGTCGATCCCAGTGTGCCAAATGACCACAATGTGATTGATCCGTCAACGGAAGAACCTTGCGCCATCATTTCGCTGGGTCATCAGGCCGACACCGACGCTGCTGTGGCCGCCGCCAAAGCGGCGTTCCCGGCATGGATGGCAACACCGCCAGCCGAACGCATTGCTGCGGCTGAGCGCATTCTGAAAGCTTATGAAACCAGGGCCGAAGACATGGCTCAGGCGATCAGCATGGAAATGGGGGCACCCATCGACATGTCCCGTCAGCAACAGGTCACGTCAGGCACCTGGCACATCTCGAATTTCATCAAGGCCGCCAGGGCATATGAGTTTGATGCACCTCTTGGTGATCATGCGCCCAATGATCGGATCATCCACGAGGCGGTTGGCGTCTGCGCCCTGATCACGCCGTGGAACTGGCCGATGAATCAGGTCACACTCAAGGTTATCGCCGCGATGATCGCAGGCTGCACCATGGTGTTGAAACCCTCAGAAGAATCGCCACTCAATGCGATCATTTTCGCCGAAATCATGGATGCCGCTGACATTCCCGCTGGCGTTTTCAATCTGGTGAACGGCGATGGCGCAGGCGTGGGCAGTCAACTCACATCGCACCCGGATGTCGATATGGTCAGCTTCACCGGCTCGTCCCGCGCAGGCAAACTGATTTCCAAAGCTGCTGCTGACACGCTTAAACGCGTCAGCCTCGAGCTGGGCGGCAAAGGGGCCAACCTGATCTTTGCCGATGCCGATGAAAAGGCCGTCAAACGTGGCGTTCTGCACTGCATGAACAACACCGGCCAGTCGTGTAATGCCCCCACCCGCATGCTGGTGCAGCGGGATATCTATGATCAGGCGGTCGAAACTGCGGCCGAGGTGGCAAAAAGTGTCACCGTGGGTTCGGCCCACGAAGAAGGCCGTCACGTCGGCCCGGTGGTGAACGAGGTCCAGTTCAACAAGATTCAGGACCTGATCCAGAAGGGTATCGACGAAGGCGCCCGGCTGGTCGCCGGAGGTGTGGGCCGCCCGGATGGTCTGAACCGCGGGTTCTATGTCAAACCCACGGTCTTTGCTGACGTCAACAACGACATGACCATCGCCCGCGAGGAAATCTTTGGCCCCGTCCTGTCGATCATCCCGTTTGATACCGAAGAGGATGGTATCGCCATCGCCAATGACACGCCCTACGGCCTTACCAACTATGTCCAGACGCAGGACCCTGCCCGCGCCAATCGCTGCGCCCGCGCCCTGCGCTCGGGCATGGTCGAAATGAACGGCAAAAGCCGCTCAGCCGGGTCGCCCTTTGGCGGTATGAAGCAATCGGGCAATGGTCGCGAAGGCGGCACATGGGGCATCGAGGACTTCATCGAGGTCAAGGCCGTCTCGGGCTGGACTCCGGGCGCCTGATACCATGCAGCTACACGCTTTTATCCTGCATCTGACTCGCGCAGAAAAACGCCGGGAAAATGCGAAAAAGCTGCTGGAAAACTGCGGGCTGGCCGGAGAAATCTGGCCAGCCGTAGACGGGTCTGCCATGTCCTCGGGCGATCTGGAGACAACCGTTGGTGCGAAACTTTTTCAACCGACCTATCCGTTTCCCCTGAAAACCGGCGAGATCGGCTGCTTTCTTAGCCACCGCCAGATCTGGGCCGAGATGCAGGCGTGCAACATTGAGGCTGCGCTGATCATCGAGGACGACGCAGGAATTGAGACCGATGTGCTGGATGCCGCCATTGATCTGGCGCAGACCCATATTCAGAAACTGGGCTATATCCAGTTCCAGACCCGCCACCACAAAGGCCCCTCGACCCTGATTGACACATCGGGGTCTTCTGCGCTGGTTGTGCCGCAAAACACCGGGCTGCGCACCACCGCGCAGATGGTCAGCAAACAGGCTGCAGCACGGCTGCTGGCCCTGTCCGAAACCATCGACCGCCCCGTGGATACCTTTGTGCAAAGTCATTGGCATACCGGACTGCGCCCGGCCGAGATTTATCCGTCAGGTATTTGCGATATCGCCGATACGCTGGATGGGTCGACCATTCAGGGCGGCAAGAAACCATTCTGGGAAAAGGTCTGGCGCGAAGCGGCGCGCACGCATTACCGATCAGCCGTTTCCCGCCTGTCACGCCAGAGCTCTGCGCCACAAAAAGGTGGGCTGTCCAATGCCTGAAAGATCGGTCTACACAAGACTTTTCGGCGGTATCGGCAATCAGCTTTTTCAATATTCCGCCGGGCGCGCGCTGGCTGATCGTCTGGGCTGCGATCTGGTAATCGACACGCGCTACCTTGCCGGGCTGGAAAACCGCAACGATTGTTTCGTGCATTTCCAGAATGCACGTTTCCTGCGCGACCGCCCCCTGCCCCCGGCCAAATCCGACGGTATGCTGCTTTACGGTTTATGGCGCCTTCTCAGTCACCGGCCCAAGCTTCTGCTCAACCGCTACCCGCGGCTCTACCGCGAAAACGGTCTGGCATTCGATCCCGGCCAGCGGTTTCGCCCACCGGGTACCTACCTGCACGGCTACTGGCAATCCGACCGCTACTTCCTGAACATCACAGACGAACTGCATCAGGATCTTACCTTCACGACCCCGCTTGACGGCGCCAATGCCGATATGGCCGCGCGCATCACCGAAACACCCGGTGCCGTCTCGCTGCACCTGCGTCGCGGTGATTACCTCAAATCCGGTGCCTATGCCGCCTGCACGCCCGAATATTACCGCGCGGCGCTCGAATATATCTCGGTCAACACCAATGGCCCGCTGACCTGTTTCGTTTTCTCCAACGATCCCGCCTGGGCGCGCGACAATCTTGATCTGGGCTACAAGACCGTGATTGTCGACATCAATGACGAGGCCTCGGGCCATTTCGACCTGCACCTGCAATCGCTGTGTAACCACAACGTCATCGCCAACTCGACGTTTTCGTGGTGGGGCGCCTGGCTCAACACCAATCCCGACAGGATCGTAGCCGCACCGCGAAAGTGGTTCGGTCCGGATCATCCCCCCAACCCTGACATCCTGCCAGATGCCTGGGCCCGCTTTTAACGCGACAGTGCGCAATTCCGGCGGGGCCGCGCTTCCCCCGACCTACGAAACCCTCTAAGACCAGCCGCATGACAGCCAAACCAGATATCGCCAACGCCCGCTTTGTGCCCGAGACCGTGCACAAGCGAGATATCTTTTCCGAAACGATTTCGGGCCACCTTGAAGGCATCCCCGATTTCCCCGTTGTCCTGCGCAAACTGGATGGCGTGCCACGCTATGCCCGCCCCATCGCCTGGTTTCTGGCACGCAAGGAAATCCGCGGCTTGCGGGCCGTGCAGGGTATCAAAGGCTGCCCTGTCCTTGTCCGCTCAGACAGAACCGGCCTGTTGCGCAGCTGGACCCAGGGCACGCCTTTGCAACTGGCTAAACCCATCGATCCCGCGTGGTACCGCGATGCCAAACGTCTGCTGCGTGAAATGCGTCGGGCCGGTGTCACCCATAACGACATCGCCAAACCGCAGAACTGGCTGATGACGCCGGATGGCCGGGCTGCCGTGATCGACTTTCAACTCGCCTCGGTGCATCGCCGCCGTGGGCCGCTGTTTCGCACCATGGCCCGCGAAGACCTACGCCACCTGCTGAAACAGAAACGTGCCTATGCGCCTGACCTGCTCACGCCATCCGAGCATAAGATGCTGGCGACCAAGGCCCTGCCCGCGCGGCTCTGGATGGCCACCGGCAAGAGGCTTTACAATTTCATCACCCGCCGTGTGATGAACTGGTCCGACGGCGAAGGCACCGAAGACCGGATAGAGCGTGACGGCCCCGCCCTGCGCGCCGCCCTTCTGGCGCAGCAAGACGTCAACGACGTCGCCATCTGCACCTACGCCCTGCCCGCCAAGGGGGTTGGTCTTTATGTCTTTGCCGAAACCGGTCTTTCGACACAGGCGCTATCCAAAATCGCCCCCGACCCAAAACCAGAACTGATTCAGCCCGTTGCCAAACTCCCCCGTCACGCCGACGGCACCCCACGAATGGATGCACTGCAACTTGTCGCCACCAATCGTCTGGACGAACTTGAGGTACTGCAGTCCTCCGATCCCGATCTGGCCACCGTACTGAAACCGATCATCGCCGCCCGGCTCAACCTGACCGACCGCGTCCTGCGTCCCTAGGCCCGCGTAAATCAAGATGCGCCCGGCGATATTCATAAACAGCTATCAACCGCATGCCGCTACGCGGACATTGCTGCCGTTGAGTGCCGGGCGGTGCCTGACCGCGGGGGGCGCACATCCGGGCAAGGTGTCCGTTCTGCAAAGGGCTCAAAAGCGGTCATTCGTTGTCAAACTCCGCTCCTGAAATCTCAGACACCTGAAACCGTACCAAATCCGCGTACGTTCCGTACACTTCGTACGCTGCCGATCAGAACGGCACTTTTGCCCGAAACACCATGCCGCGCCCGCCATCGGGGTGCCTAAGCCGCAACTCTTCGGAATGCAGCATCAGGCGCGGAAAATCACGCGCGGGCCCCTCCGCATATAGCGGATCCCCCAGAATTACATGGCCCAATGCCTTCATATGCACCCGCAACTGATGGCTGCGCCCGGTCTTTGGCATAAGCCGCACGCGGGTCTCACCCGACGCATAACGCTGCACCCGCCAGTCGGTCACGGCCTCTTTGCCGGTCTCATGACACACCATCTGCAACGGTCGGTTCGGCCAGTCGACGATCAGCGGCAGATCAACCGTGCCTGTCTTTGGCTCTAACCGGCCAAGTACCCGTGCCACATAGGTTTTCTTTGTCTGCCGCTTTTCAAACTGCAGCCCCAGATGCCGCTGCGCATGGGGCGTCTGAGCAAATGCCATCACCCCCGACGTGTCCCGATCCAGCCGGTGCACCAGCAGGGTTTGCGGAAAAACGGCCTGCACACGGGTCAACAGGCAATCAGCCAGATGTTCCCCCTTGCCCGGCACCGATAAAAGCCCTGCAGGCTTGTTGACCACGACAAGTTCGTGATCTTCGTGCAAAATATCCAGGGCTGTATCAGGCGGGGTATACTCAGACATGCCCGTCGCTTACACCATCCCCCACGCCAGGGCCACACCCCGGCTTCTTCTTGCCGGAGACAACCCAAGGAAAACGCCAAAGGCGGATAACGAGACAACCAGCGCGCGCCCTAAGGCGCGCACAATCTGACAACCTGACCTCACACTTTGGCTCGTTCGCCTTTCGGGTCATACATCGGTTTGAGCGATGCATCGGCTTTCACCCGTGTGCCTGCAACGTCAATTTCATACTCCGAGGCCAGAACCTGCTCGGGCGTTTCCCCTTTGCAGGGCACGTACCCCATGCCCATCGCCCCGCCCAGATGGTGGCCGTAGTTGCCTGAACTCAGATAGCCGACAATCTCGCCGTCACGCAGCAGCGGCTCGTTATGATACAGCAGCGGCTCGGGATCGGTCAGGCGGAACTGCACCATGCGCGCATTCAGCCCCTCATCCTTTTTGCGCAGCACTGCATCACGACCGATGAAGTCAGGCTTGGCAGTCTTCACGGCAAAGCCCAATCCTGCTTCCAGCACATGATCTTCGCAGGTGATATCATGGCCGAAATGGCGAAAGCCCTTTTCGATACGGCAGCTGTCCATCATATGCATGCCGCACAGTTTCATGCCATGCGCCTGCCCGGCCTCGTGCAGCACCTCGAAGGCATGCCCTGCCATGTCTGAGCTGACATAAATCTCCCAACCCAGCTCACCTACGTAGGTCACCCGGTGTACCCGCGCCAGACCGAAACCCAGCTCAATCTCTTGCGCGGTACCAAACGGGTTCACCGCATTCGAGAAATCTGCCGGTGACACTGCCTGCAACACCTCGCGGGCCTTGGGACCCATTACCGCCAGCACGCCCTCACCCGCCGTCACATCGGTGATCACTACGTTGAATTCGCCCTTGTGGCGCATCATCCATGTCTGGTCAGCCTGGCGGGTCGCGGCCGGCGTCACCACCAGATAGACCGTCTCGCTCAACCGCGTCACGGTGACATCGGCCTCAATCCCGCCCCGGTTGTTCAGAAATTGGGTATAGACGATTTTGCCCACCGGCACAGAATAATCGCCACCGCCCACATAGTTCAGAAACGCCTCGGCGTCTGGCCCCTCGACCCGCAGTTTGCCAAAGGAAGACATGTCGTACATGCCGACATTGGTGCGGATGGCAGTGTGCTCGGCGGCAGCATTCTCAAACCAGTTCTGCCGTTTCCACGAATAGCGATACTCCCGCTCCTGGTCCTCATTGGCAAACCAGTTGGCGCGTTCCCATCCCGCAATCTCGCCCATCACTGCACCCTGCTCCAGCAGGTGGTGATGGAACGGTGTACGCCGTACCCCGCGCGCGGTTTTCTTCTGCAGGTAAGGGAAATGGTCGGCGTAAAGCAGACCAAGCGTTTCCTTGGAGCGTTCAAAAAGGTAGTGTTTGTTGCCCTGAAACGGTTGCATCCTGCTGATGTCCACATCACCCAGATCAAACGGTTTTTCGCCACTATCCATCCATTGCGACAGGGCATGACCGGCCCCGCCTGCCGACTGGATCCCGATCGAATTGAAACCGCAGGCCACCCAGACATTGTCCATCTCTGGCGCCAGCCCCAGATGATAGGCATCGTCGGGCGTGAACGATTCAGGCCCGTTGAAAAAGGTGTGAATGCCAGCCTCGGCCAGCATCGGCATACGGCTGCAGGCGGCTTCAAGGATCGGCTCGAAATGATCGAAATCCTCGGGCAGCTGGTCGAATTCAAAACTGTCGGGGATGCCGTTCATGCCCCAGGGTTTCGAGTTGGGCTCGAAGGCACCCAGCAGGAATTTACCTGCATCTTCCTTGTAATAGGCGCATTCATCGGGCACCCGCAGCACCGGCATTTGGGTCAGGCCGGAAATCGCTTCGGTCACGATGTAGAAATGCTCGCAGGCGTGCAGCGGCACGTTTACACCTGCCATCCGACCCACTTCATGGCCCCACATGCCGGCGCAGTTCACAATCATGTCGCAGGCGATATGGCCCTGTGCAGTACCGTCATCGCTGGCCCAGTCAACACCGGTCACCCGACGACCTGAACGGGAAATCGCGTTGACTTTAACACGTTCCTTAATCAAAGCCCCGTTCTGACGCGCGCCCTTGGCCAACGCCAGCGCGATATTGGCCGGGTCCGCCTGCCCGTCGGTTGGCAGCCAGACTCCGCCTGTCACTCCTTCAAGGCTAATGTGTTCATAACGCTCTTTGACCTCTTTGGGTGAAAGTTCTTCCACCGGCACGCCAAAGGCACGTGCCATGGCCGCCTGACGGTAAAGCTCTTCGCGCCGCTCTTCAGTCAGGGCAACCGATACGGACCCTACCTGCCGCAGGCCCGTCGCCACGCCGGTTTCTTCTTCCAATCCACGGTACAATTCAGCCGAATACCGGGCGAGTTTCGTCATGTTGGAACTGGCCCGCAATTGGCCGATCAGCCCGGCCGCATGCCAAGTGGTGCCACTGGTCAGTTGTTTGCGCTCCAGCAGTACAACATCTTTCCACCCCAGTTTCGCCAGATGATACGCGACCGAGCACCCCACCACACCACCGCCAATAATTACTACGCGTGCCGATTTTGGTAGTTCCATTTTGATCTCTCCTTATGCAAGGCAGGCCGTCTGGTTCGACGGTCCGCGCGTCGCCCGGGTATAGGGGCGTCTCACTTTGTTTCCGGCATGTTCAACTCCACCCGATTGTGGCATTTATATTTTCAGGGTGCCCTGCCTTTTTGCGTCAAACATACCAAAGAATTCAGCACCAGCGCATCTATTCCGGATCCCGAAGTTTTTTACGCGCAGCTTGCGGCGTCAGTCCAAAATACGCCCGGTAATGTGGCGTGAACCCACTGGGAAACCCGCAGGCAAGGGCAATCTCATTGATCGGCATCGTCGTATTCAGCAGCAGATTGCTGGCTCTGTTCAGCCTTAGAGCACGGTAATATTCCGCCGGACGCGTACCCAACTTGTCCCGAAACCGCCGCTCCAGCGAGCGCGAAGAAATCCCCACCAACCTTACCAGTTCGGCAATGGGCAGAGGGTCTTCGATATTCGCCTGCATCAGTTCAACACACAAATCCAGCTCGTCATCGCCGGTAAGGACGATGCGTTTGCCGCCAAATGGCTGAAGCGAGCCCAGATCGCGGATGTGATCATGCAACAGGATGTCAGCCACTGTCGAAACGGTTGCAGCCGGGATATGCCGCGCCATGATTGTCAGGACGACGTCTACCGTCGAGCCCATTCCGGCACTGGTGATGATCTGGCCGCGTTCGGTTGCCAATGCCTGATTGCCTGCCTCGAGGCCGATCTTCTCTTGCAGCACAGCGCGGTTTTCCCAATGGGTGGTCAGGCCGGGACCACCGCGCTCACTGATGTATCGACTGGCGGCTTCAGCCAGCAAAATAACCTTGGTCTGGCGCGCCGCGTATGCGTCAATCACCCGGCCCAGCGACAGGCCGGGATTCCCCGGGTCGGAATTCCCCAGTACGAAAACATAGTCCACCTCGGGCTTGGGATCGAACGGCACGGTTTCAACCCAGGCGTCTGACCAACATGACACTGCCCCCCCTGTTGCCGACAGGCTGCGCCATTCGAAAACCGGCTTCAGCATGATCCGGTTGGCCAACCGCAGCTGATCGACCACCCCTGCATATTCGGTCAGGACGAAACCATCGATCAGCAGCAGATCAAACCTGATCTTTTCGGGTTGCGCGCCTGCCATGCCGGGCCCTCAGACAATCGCATGCCCGGCGGTACGCAACTGTCTGGCCAACTCGGCGATATGCGCCGGGCCTACCTCGCAGCAGCCGCCGACGATTGTAGCCCCCTGATCGACCCAGCCCATGGCAAACCGCGCATAGGCCATGGGATCAAGGTCAACGCGCTCTTGAAGCGCCTCAACCGTGGGGGCGTCTTTCAGAAAGCCTTCGCTGATCCGTGTAAAGCCGTTGGCGTAGGCTCCGAACGGACGCCCAAAGCCTTTGATGATATCCAGCGCGCTTGCAATTGCTTCGGGGCGCGAACAATTCACCAACACCGCCTGGGGCGCATGGTGGTTCACGATCTCGGCAAGATCCGCAACCGCTTCACCCGAGCGTAACACCGTCCCGTCGTCATCATCCACCGACACAGCCAGCCAGATCGGCTTGCTGGCTTTCGCGGTGCCGCGCAACGCTCCTTCGGCATGTTTCAATGATACAACAGTTTCGATCACGAACAGATCAACCCGGTGATCCATCATCGTGACAATTTCGGAGAACAAACCGGCAGCCATATCCGGTTCGGGGCAGACGTCGACGCGGTAAGAGGCCCCAAGCGGCCCCAGTGCCCCGGCAATGCGCCCGCCTCCATTTACCGTTCTTGCCGCCTCTGCCTCGGTCAAGGAGCGTTCAATCAGGGCTTCGAACTGATCCAGCATATCCACCCGCTCCAGCCGGTCGCGATGAAGGGCATAGCTGTTGGTGGTGGCCACTGTGGCCCCTGCTGCAAAGTAATCGCTATGAACGTTGCCAACGATTCCGGGCTTTTCGATCATCACGCTGGTGGACCACAGAAAGGTTGGCCTGTCACCCGACCGTTTGACGATCTCTTGCCCAATCGAGCCATCCAACAAGGTAATTTCCGTCATTGCCGCATCTCCGGATGTTTCAGTTTTATTCAGAACAGCCATTCTACTATGGTCGCGCCTTTGTGAAGGGGGCGCGTGCCATCTGTTGCACACTCTTAGTCTGAAACGGCATCGATATTGTCCAGGATTCACCCGGGAACAGGGAAAAGCACCAGCTTGCCGGGATACTGTTTTGACTGGAAGTCTTGCTGTGCCTCAGCGATGCGATCCATCGGGTAGGTCTTTGAGATCAGAGGCCTGACCTGCCCCGCATTCACCATACCGATGAGATGCGCAAAAACCTCGGGCGGCTGAAACGTGCAGCCATGGATCGTAATGTCACGCAGATAAATACGGCGCATATCTGCCTCGACCACCGCTCCGCCAATGGCACCGGCCACGGCATAATGCCCACCGGGTTTCAGCGCATCAATCAGCGCACCCCAGATATCGCCCGCCACCACATCTATCACGCAATCGAACTTGGCCTCGGGGATCGGGGCACCACGCTTCAGGACCGTTTCGGCCCCCTCGCCCCGCACGGTGTCTGCCTTGCTGGCCGAGGATATCCCCGTAACCCGCGCACCCATCTTTGTGGCAAGTTGCACAGCAGCCAGCCCAACCCCGCCAGACGCGCCGGTGATCAGCACCTGATGGCCCGGTCCGACACCCGCACGGTGCAGCAGCCCCGCTGCTGTGCCAAAGGCACAGGGGATCGCGGCAATTTCGGTATCCGTCAGCGGCGACGCGCTGACATCATACAAATCGCGCTCTTGCACCAGACAATACTCGGCAAAGGCCCCATCGTATTCTGATCCGATGGCGACAAACCCGACCGGGTTTTCTTCCGTCGGGCGCGGTTGGTTGATCGGGCAGGTTACCCGCTGTCCGGGGCGGATCCCCGATACATCCGACCCCACCTCCACCACCCGGCCACACAGATCACCACCCTGAATCAGGGGGAAGTTCAATGCACCCGACCATCCGCCCGCAGTCTCATCCCCCACGGGTGAGGCCTGGTCCGTGGCGCCGGTGACTTCGGGCGCATACCATCCGATACGCGTGTTGATGTCAGTGTTGTTGACCGCAGCTGCCAGCACCTTCACCAATACTTCACCACTTCCGGGTACCGGCACCGGAATATCCGTGCGCCATTCCAGCGCCTCGGGCCCGCCATGATGCGTCAGATAAACGCCCGACATGATGGTGGGCAGGTTCATTTTGCAGGGCCCTGTGCCATGTCCTTGGCCCCCAGCAACATCGCTGCCCCGATCATCAAAGCCCCCGAAATGCGGTTGACCCAAATGCCGGTCATTTGCCTGACTCGTCCCAGCGTGCGCACTGCCGCCCATCCCCACGCCAACAGGATCGCCCCATCGACAATCAGATAGGTGATCCCAAGGATCAAAAGTTGCGGCAGAACGGGTTCACTTACGTCAATGAACTGCGGGAAAAGCGCGCCAAAGAAAACCACCGCATAGGGGTTGGCCGATGATGTCAGAAACCCCTGCCGGAATAGTTGCCCGTCACGGGCCGGTTCTGCCTTTGTCTCATCGTTCCGTGACAGCATCAGCTGCAAACCGATCCAGACCAGATAGGTTACACCCAACCACTTCACCAACACCAACGCATTTGCAGACGTGGCGACAATTGCTGTCAGGCCAAAAGCGGCCAGTGTCATCTGTATGGTGTTGGCACTCAGATCACCCGCCACGGTTGCCATTGTCCGGCGCAACCCATGGCGCAGGCTGTTCGAGATGATCAGTAACTGGCTGGTGTCCGGCGGCGTCGCAAAGAACGCTGCCAGAACCCCAAGATATATCAGATAGGTCTCAAGGCTCACGCCCGGATCCTTTCATTTTCCGGATCCCAGAGCGGCTGATCCGGCTGCACCACAGCCTTGCACCGCTCGCCGTAAATCTCCACCTCTAATTCAGTGCCGGGTTCCGCCAGATCAGCGCGTACCATGCCCAAGGCCACACTTGCGTTCACCCGGTAGCCCCAGGCGCCGCTGGTGGTTTCGCCCACAATCTGCCCATCATGCCAGATCGTTGACATATAAGGTGCATCGGCCTCGTGCGCGTCAACGATCAACGTAACAAAGGCCTTCCTGCGCCCGCGCTGTTTTTCCGCCAGCAGCGCAGCCTTGCCGGTAAACTCCTGCGGTTTGTCGAACCTGACGAACCGTTCCAGCCCGCCCTCGAGCATGGAATAGTCGGTGCTCAGGTCGCCCTTCCACGCGCGATAGCCCTTTTCCATCCGCAGGGAATTCAGCGCGTACATGCCAAAGGGTTTGACCCCGGCGCTGATCAGGGCGTCATAGATCGCAGGAATCGCATCGTTTTCAGCATGCACCTCCCAGCCCAGTTCTCCGGTAAAGCTGACGCGGATCAAAAATGCTTTTTGTCCGGCCACGGAGCAATGCTGATGGGTCAGCCAGCCTGCAGACAGATCAGCGTCGGTTATGTCGCTGAGAATCTCGCGGCTTTTCGGGCCTGCCACCAGCAAAGCATCGCGCTCGGTGGTGGTTTCCTTCACTGTCACCCCTGCAGGCACCGAATTGCGCACCAGTTCGCCATCATGCCACTGCGCGGTGGCGGCGGTTATCAGCACGAAACTGTTCTCGGCCAGGCGGATGCAGGAGAACTCGGTCACGATCCTGCCACGGCCATCAGCCACATAGACCAGATTCATCCGGCCGATCTTGGGCAGCCCCCCGGTTACAAACCCGCGCAGCCATTCATCGGCCCCTTCGCCCTGCAGCCAAAGCCGGGTAAATCCTGGCAGATCCAGCACGCCGCAAGTGTCGCGCACCGCCTCGCACTCTTCTCTGATCCGTTGCTCCCATGGGCCTTTGCGGTTCCAGGTATGTGTTGCCTCAAGCGAGGTATCGTCACCGGGCTGCGCAAACCAGTTGGCGCGTTCCCAGCCGTTATAGGCGCCCATCACACCGCCCAACTGCTTTACCTTGTCATGTACCGGGCTCAGCTTGCGGTCACGCCCTGCGGGCCATTCGTGATACGGGAAATGCATGGCGTATTCGTTGCCGTAAACCTCCATGCCCTTGTCCACACAATACTGGTGGTCGGTGTAATCGGTATACCGCCGCGGGTCACAAGACCACATATCCCACTCGGTCACGCCATCGACGATCCATTCCGCCAGAACCTTGCCAGCGCCACCGCCTTGCGCAATGCCAAAGGTAAAGACACAAGCCTCGAACGCGTTTTTTACCCCTGGCATCGGGCCGATCAGCGGCAGACCATCCGGCGCATAGGGAATGGGCCCATTGATGATTTTGGAAATCCCGGACGAGCCCAGCAGCGGCACCCGCTCCATCGCGTCAGTGACAATATCCTCGATCCGGTCCAGATCCTCCTGCCACAGCTGAAAACTGAAATCTTCGGGCATCGGATCGGCACCGGTGTCCCAATGCGCCCGGCAATTCGGCTCATAAGGCCCAAGGTTGAAGCCGTTTTTCTCTTGCCGCAGATAGTAAGAGATATCGACATCCCGCAGCAATGGTAGCTTTTTGCCGCCATTGGCCTTTGACCATTCTTCAATCTCGGGCACTTCTTCGCTTAGCAGATACTGATGGCTCATCACCATCATGGGCACGGTGCGCCCGCCATAAGGTTTGAACCACTCGCCCACGCGCTGCGCATAATACCCGGCCGAGTTTACAACGTATTCACAGGCAATATCCCCCTTTTCGGTATGCACGATCCAGGTGCCATCGTCGTTCTGGGTGACGCCGGTGGCGGGACAGAAGCGGATAATCTTTGCTCCCATATCCCGGGCGCCCTTTGCCAGAGCCTGCGTCACCTGAGCGGGGTCAATATCACCGTCATGCGGATCATAAAGCGCGCCTGCCAGATCGTGGGTTTCAAGGAACGGATACCGCTCTTTGGTTTCTTCAGGTGTCAGGATCTCGATATTCATCCCCTGATACCGGCCCATCGACGCGGCGCGCTTGAATTCCTGCATTCGCTCCTGACTATGGGCCAGCCGCAACGATCCGGTCTGGTGATAGTTCATCGGATAATCAACCTCGTCACCCAGACGGCTGTAAAGTTCGGTCGAATAGCGCTGCATGTTCATGATTGACCAGCTGGTCGAAAATGTCGGCACATTACCCGCCGCATGCCAGGTGCTGCCTGCCGTCAGCTCGTTCTTTTCCAGCAACACACAATCGGTCCAGCCCTTCTTGGCCAGATGATACAGTGACGAGCAGCCGACAACGCCGCCCCCGATGATGACAACCTTTGCCTTGGTTGGGATTTCAGCCATTTGTCAGAACTCCGTTTCGAAATGTTTGATGTTGTCTGAAGCCTTGCAATCCGCAAGCCTCAGGATTTTTCAAGCTGTGGCAGTCCGTCGGCAATTTCGTAATAATCGCCTTTGTCCGCCACAAAGATATGGCTTTCCAGCCGAAGGCCCGTTGGCTCCTGCACCAGCCCCAGCGAAAAACTGATCCTGTCTTCGTCGTTTGCTTTCCAGAACAGGAACGATCCACAGGTCGGGCAAAAACCGCGTTTGGCGGCAGGGCTGGCCTCGTACCATTGAACCTCGCCGGTGACAGTCACGTTGTTTTCCTTCGCGCTCGACGAGGCCCAGTAATGCCCAGACTGTTTGCGGCACTGACTGCAATGGCAGCAGGTTGCGCGGCCCAGGGGCCCATCAACGGTGAATGACACCGCCCCGCACAGACAATTACCATGTATCATATGTCGTCTCCCTCAACCTGTGGCAGCCCGTCGGCGATGTCGTAGTAGTCACCCTTTTCACCAGCCCACATATGCACGGAAAGTTTCAAAGCGGTGGGCGCCTCTAGCGACGCCATCAGCACATGAATCATGGGGCTTCCATCCCGGCTCCAGAACAGTTTCGACCCGCAATGCCGGCAAAACCCGCGCGAAGCGAAATCGCTGGCCTTATACCAGGCAAGCCCCTCGTCATTGGTAAACTTCACCGCGTCCCTTCGGGTTTCGGATGCTGCAAAATAGTGGCCCGATTGCTGCCGGCATTCCCTGCAGTGACAGGCAATCGGCGGCTTCATGTCGCCCTCGACCGTGAAAACCACGGCACCACACAAACACGATCCCTTGCGCATCTCAGTTCCTTCCCGGTGATGCAGCAGTCCCCAGCAGGATGCCATAGATGATGAAACACAACGCCAAGCCGCGCCGCAGCCAGACATTGAAAACCGCGCCCAGTGCCGCCCGCCCTATCCCGGCGCCAAGGGCGGTGTAGGTGACGTAGCTAAGACAGGTAAGTGTCAGCGCAGTTGGAAAGATCACCCACATCTGCTGGCCAATCGGCACATCGGGTTGCACGAACTGGCTGAACGCCGCCAGGTAACCGGCCACAGATTTGGGGTTGATCGTAGCAATCGCAAAAGCACGCCAGTAGACTGACCCACCTGGCCGCTCATCGGTCCTCACAGGCCGCCGTGCCATTATCCAGCCGCGCCCGCCCAGATAGATCAGAAAGGCCGCGCCGATCATCTGGACGACCTGGAACGTGACCGGTGAGGCCACGATCAATGCCGTGACCCCCAGGGCAGACAGGGTCAGAAAAAGGGATGCCTGCGTCAGGATCGCCACCACCGCCCACAGGCCGCTACGAAACCCGATAGTCATACCATTGGTGATGCAGTTCACTGCGTTTGGCCCCGGGGTGACGACGAAGACGGCCCAGAAAAGCGCAAATATGATCCAGGCATCCCAGTTCATTGCAACCTCAATACACCGGTGGTGCGATCACCCAGATCGCGACCGCAGGCTCATCATAGGGGTTGATCCATTCGTGCGGCTCACCGCGGATGCGGAAACTGTCGCCAGGATGGATGGTATAGGTCGCTCCATCAATCATCAGGTCCAGCTGGCCCGAGATCAAAAATCCCACTTCCTGGGTTGGCCGCTGAATGACCTCGCCCGCCCGGCTGTGAGGGGCAAAGGTGGAATGCACCATTTCGAAATCATCTGTAAGGTCAGGTGACAGCAACTCTTCTATCAGCCCACCCCGCCCCGAACCGATTTGCCGCCGTGCGCGGGCGCGCACCACATAGCCAACCTCAGAGACTGGCGCTGGTGATTGTCCGAAAAGCAACGAGATTGGCACATCCAGCGCCGCCGCGATCTGGCGCAGGTCGGTGATGGAGGGCTCGGATTTGTCACGCTCGACTTGACTAAGCCATCCCACTGACCGCCCCAGTTTATCGGACAGTCTGCGAAGCGTGACACCGCGAGATTTGCGCAGCGCCCGCAGATCGGCCCCCAGTGTCGGAATCTTGGTCGGGTCGAATGGGTGCATCGGGGCCGGTCCGTGAAATTTATTAGTCAAATTTCACGATGAAATGATTCCATGAAAAATTCAAGAAAAATTTCATGTCACCACGGGGTTTCCCCAATTGGCAGAAAGCCGCCGACAGCTGTTAATGTTACTTAACAAACTCCTGCAGATTAAGGACATCCGCATTGACCCATATACTACTTGTTGCAGCAACCTACCTGATCGTTATCAACCTGATCACCTGGGTTTTATATCGCTATGATCTGAAACAGGCCACAAGCGGCCACCGCCGCATACCGGAAATGGGGCTGCTGACCCTTGCCCTACTTGGCGGGACGCCTGCGGCGCGACGGGTACAAAGACTGGGACATTACAAATTTCTGAAACCGCCGACACGCCGCTACATTCTGCGCCTCTGTCACTGGCATCAGCGCTTTACTGTATTGGGGTTTTCAGCCGCCTCTATCGTACTGGCGCAAATATATCTGACATCAGGGCGCTAAGCGCATCGGCATCCACCTTCGAAAACGCGGCGGGCTGATCGCTGTCGATATCCAGCACCCCCAGCAGGCGGCCCTGCCTGTTCCATACCGGCAACACAAGTTCAGAGCGGGTCGAGCTGGCACAGGCGATATGCCCCGCAAAAGCTTCGACATCGTCCACCAGCTGAACCTGACCCGTGCGAGCCGCCGCCCCACAAACCCCCCTTGAAAACGGGATTACCAGGCAGCCATGACCACCCTGATAAGGGCCGATCTTCAACAGCTCCGGGCCCACCACCCGGTAGAACCCGGTCCAGTCGAACCGGTCGTCGGCGTGGTGCAACTCGCACACCACCGTGGCCATCAGGGCCACTGTATCGGTTTCGCCTTGCGTCAGGGCGCGCAGCGTTCTGGCAAGGTTGTCGTAATCAATCTGCATGTCTCGACCTTTGACAGCGAAAAAAGGCGGGGGCCAGCCCCCGCACCCCCGGGATATTTATGGCAAGAAGAAAGCTAGTCCCGCTCAATGGCAATTGCCGTGCCTTCGCCACCGCCAATGCAGATCGCAGCAATACCGCGTTTGAGCCCGCGTTTTTCCAGCGCATTCAGCAGCGTCACCATGATCCGCGCGCCCGAGGCGCCAATCGGATGGCCCAAGGCACAGGCCCCGCCATTGACGTTGATCTGATCCCGGGGAATGCCCATTTCATGCATAAACGCCATCGGCACCACGGCGAAGGCCTCGTTTACTTCCCAAAGATCCACATCGCCCAGCCTCCAGCCAAGCTGCTTGAGAAGCTTTTGCGCAGCCGGCACCGGAGCCGTGGTAAACCAGCCCGGCGCCTGCGCGTGGCTGGCATGCCCCATGATCCTTGCGCGTACCTTCAGGCCCTGACGCCCGGCTGCTTCGGCCGAGGCCAGCACCAGCGCTGCCGCCCCATCCGAGATGGAACTGGAATTGGCTGCTGTCACCGTGCCGTCCTTGCGAAACGCCGGTTTCAGGTTCGGGATCTTCTCGGGCCGTGCCTTGCCGGGCTGTTCATCCGTGGCAATCACCCGCTCGCCGGTGCGGCTGTGAAGCGTGACCGGTGTGATCTCGCCCTGAAACGCACCGCTGCGCTCGGCCTCCAGGGCATTGGACAGCGACGCCAGCGCATATTGATCCTGCGCCTCGCGGGTGAACTGGAACTTCTCAGCACAGTCTTCAGCAAAGGTGCCCATGAGACGGCCCTTGTCATAAGCGTCTTCCAGCCCGTCCAGAAACATGTGGTCGATCACCTGTGCGTGCCCGATCCGGGCGCCGCTGCGCATCTTGGGCAACAGGTAGGGTGCATTCGACATCGATTCCATGCCGCCCGCTATCATCGTGTCGGTCTGGCCAAGGGCGATCTGGTCAAACCCGATCATCGCCGCCTTCATGCCTGATCCACACATCTTGTTCAGCGTGGTGGCGGGCACCTCTTCACCCAGACCGCCAGCAAATCCGGCCTGTCTGGCGGGCGCCTGACCCTGACCTGCGGGCAGCACACAGCCCATCAGCACCTCATCCACCGTATCAGCACCTGCATCGGCCAAAGCCGCCCGAATCGCAGCCCCCCCCAGCACGCTGGCCGCAACACCGTCGAAGTCCCCCTGAAACCCGCCCATCGGTGTGCGTGCCGCCCCGGCAATAACAACATCTTTCATGGATAATCCTCCTGCTTTTCTGCCCTTGAATACCGAATGGTAAGGAATGAGGTCTAGCCTGCCCCCCACTACTTCGTAACCGCCGGAGGCATCATGGACCTGCAAAGCACTTATCACAACAACCTCAATATCATTACCGTCAAAGACGCCCGCATCGACGCGTCCGTGGCCATCCGGTTCAAGGATGCCATGCGCGCAGCCACCAACGAAGGCCCCCCGCTTGTGGTGCTCAATCTTGGCAATGTCACATTCGTTGACTCCAGCGGCCTTGGGGCGATCATTGCTTCGATGAAACAGCTAGACAGCAACCGCAAACTGGATCTGGCCTGCCTGACGCCGGATGTGGCGAAGGTTTTTCGACTGACCCGGATGGATTCAATCTTTGACATCCACGAAAATATTGAAAGCCTGAAATGTCGTGCGGCAGGCTGAACGGCACAGGATATTCCAACCCATTCTGCGGGGGCCGGTTTGAAAATTGATGAACCCAAAAAGGGCTTTTCTATTTCAGTCACCGGCTCCATGGCTGGCGTACGCGAGGCGCTTACCCAGATACGTAACCAACTGAGTGATCTGGGTATTAGCGAAAACACCTGCGGCACGGTTGAACTGGTCCTGGCCGAGGCTATGAACAATATCGCGGAGCACGCCTATGAGCCAGAAAGCCCCGGACAACTGCACATTTGCGCCCGGGTCAGCCCAAGCTTTTTGCGTTTTGACCTGCAAGATTTCGGCAAGCCCCTGCCGGACCAGGGGCTTGCCTTGGGCAAATTACCCGACCACAACGTACCCGTTCATGATCTGCCCGAGGGGGGATTCGGCTGGTTTTTGATTCGCACCCTGGCTGCCAGCGTCAAGTACAGGCGTGAAAACGAGAAAAATCAGCTGACACTGTCATTTCCCCGGAAAAACATGGGAAAATGCAACTTATAGTGGGCGTGTGCCGCAATCTGACCAAAATCTTAGCGAAAATTGGCCTGAATGATCCAACATACATAATCTCGTAGCTGCATATAGCTTCCCTCGGCGTCGTGCGTTAACAGCCCCCACCCAGTGCGCGACGTCGAGGCTTTATCTCCCCTGACAATTGGCAATTCCGAAACGCGGCTCTAGTGTTCCCCTGATTCATGTACAGGAGCTTACATGCGCGATTTTCATTTGCCCGGCCGCTCGGCCATCTATGCCAGCAATGGTATCTGTGCCACGTCGCATCCACTTGCGGCCCAGACAGCCATCAATGTCCTGCAACGTGGCGGCAATGCGATGGATGCGGCCATAGCGGGCGCCATGATCCTGGGCATTTGCGAACCGCAAATGACCGGGATCGGAGGTGACTGTTTTGTGCTTTTCTCTAAACCGGGTGACAACACGATCCATGCGATCAACGGCTCGGGGCGTGCGCCGGCGGCGGCGCAGGCTGCGGAGCTCAGGGCGCGCGGATTGGATGCCGTGCCGTTATACGCGCCCGAGGCGGTAACCATCCCCTGCGCGATTGATGCCTTCTGCCGCCTGTCCGACGATCACGGCCGTCTTGGCCTTGATGCGTTGCTGGCCCCTACCATTCAATATGCCCAAGAGGGTGTGCCCGTGGCCCCCCGCGTTGCCCTGGACTGGCCCAGGGCTGGCAGGGCGCTTCAGGGTCATGGGCTGACCCACTACATGCCGGGTGGCACGCCCCTTACCACCGGGCAGATTTTTCGCGCCCCCGGTCAGGCCGAGGTGTTGCGCCGGATCGCCCGTGAGGGGCGTCGCGCGTTCTACGAGGGCGAAGTGGCCGAAGATATGCTGACCACATTAAACGCAATGGGTGGCGTGCACACAGCCGAGGACTTTGCCGGGGCCACCAGCGAATACACCACGCCCGTCAGCGGTGACTACAAAGACGTCACACTGGTGGAACATCCGCCCAACGGCCAGGGCGCAACGGCGATCCTGATGCTCAACATCCTCAAACATTTCGATATTTCCCTGATGGATCCGTTTGGTAGCCAGCGGGCCCATATCGAGGCTGAAGCGGCTAAACTGGCCTATGACGCGCGCAACCGCATCATCGCCGATGCCGATTACACCACCAGGCTGGACAAGATGCTCTCGCCAGAGCTGGCAGAGAAGCTGGCAGCGCTGATTGACCCGCAAAGCGCCATGCCAGCCGCGGCGCCGCTGACCGAAGCAGTGCACCGCGACACGATTTATATCACCGTCGTCGACCGCGACCGCATGGCAGTGTCACTGATCTACTCGATCTTTCATGGGTTCGGCTCGGGGATTGCATCAGAAAAATTCGGCATTCTGCTGCAAAACCGCGGGGCAGGTTTCAACCTGCAACAAGGGCACCCGAACGAAATGGCAGGCAGCAAACGCCCGATGCACACAATCATCCCCGGCATGTTGACCGAAGGCGGCCGCGTGACGATGCCCTTTGGTGTCATGGGCGGACAGTATCAGCCCAACGGGCATGCACGGTTTGTCTCGAACCTGCGCGATTTCGGGATGGACCCGCAATCAGCCATCGACGCGCCCCGTTGCTTTGCGGACGCTGGCCAGTTGAAGGTCGAGCGAGGCTATTGCGAAAGCGTCCGGCAGGAACTGGCAGATATGGGCCACAAGATTGTTATCCCCGACGAACCCATTGGTGGCGCTCAGGCGATCCTGATCCACGATGACGGCGTGCTGGAAGGCGGTAGCGACCCGCGCAAGGATGGCTGTGCGCTTGGCTATTGATCAAAGCCGCGGGGCCAGCCCTACGGCTTTAGTTCATGTGAAAATGCAGCGGATATTGCCCGTCTTCAAACGGGCCAAACAGATCCGGGATATCGGGATGGTCCACTGGCTCGCCGGAATAGTCGGCGACAAGGTTCTGTTCGCTCACATAGGCCACGTAATAGCTCTGATCGTTTTCCGCCAGCAGGTGGTAAAACGGCTGTTCACGCTCGGGCCGGCTTTCTTCGGGAATGGCATCATACCATTCCTCGGTATTCGAAAACTCGGGATCGACGTCAAAAACCACCCCCCTAAAGGGATGTTTCTTGTGGCGCACAACCTGGCCTAAATGATATTTTGCACGTGTTCTCAACATATTCCTGCAGCCCCTACCGATAGAGTCTACCGTTTTCAAGGGCGGTTTGTCCAACAAACGCTGACAAAATCATGGAAACAGTCTGTGAACCTTATTTGGACAGTGATTTGGCCCGATCCGTATCGGCATCAATTCGCCGACCAACCTGGCGCCCTCCGGCATGATGCATTCTGACATTCGCACCCGATGCCGAATTGGTGATTTCCACCAGCGTCACTTTACGCTAAAAAGGCCAAAAACAAACGAAAGCGAGAGGCAAATGAGCAGAACTCTTCGCGCGATCATGGTAATCTTGCTGCTGGGCTCCTGCGGCGGTGGAGGCGGCAACCACGGTCCCGCGCCACGTGCGCTGGATGATGCCTGTCTAATCCTAGATCAGCGCCCTGAATATTCACGTGCCTTCCGCGCAGCGGAACGCCGCTGGGGCGTGCCGGTGCATGTGCAAATGGCGACGATCTATCAGGAAAGCAAATTTGACGGCTCCGCCCGCACCCCGTTTCGCTATACTCTGGGCGTGATTCCGATGGGGCGACAAAGCTCGGCCTACGGGTTTTCTCAGGCTCTTGATGGCACCTGGGATGAATACCGCCGCGATACCAACCGACATCGTGCCCGGCGCAATGACATCCACGACTCTGCCGATTTTATCGGTTGGTACATGGTGGGCTCTTCGGATCGGCTGGGTATTTCCCGCAATGATGCGCGCAACCAGTATTTGGCCTATCATGAAGGCCGCACAGGTTATTCGCGCGGCAGCCACAACAGCAAGCCGTGGCTTTTGCGCGTGGCAGGCGAGGTCGAGACCCGGTCTCAGACCTACCGCGCACAACTGGCGCGCTGTGGTGGCAATCGATTTGCGGGATTGTAACCGACCCGGTTGCTCAGCCTGGCTGCCACATTTAACCGCGTTGTAGGGTCTTTGGGCGAATGTCCCTCAGCGCTCTACTTCGCTTACGCCAATCCCGGGGATGACAAATTGCTCGTCACTCAGGCGCACCCCCTTGGTGAGGTCGCCAAGAATAACTGTTGTCTGACCGCCATTGCCGTCATGGATCACCCATTGGCGCAGTTCGACCGGGCCACCGGTAAATATCAGATCGATGCTGCCGTATTCGGGATTGTCCGGGTCTTGCGCCCGCACGGTGGTTGTTTTGTCATCGCTTGTGTGGCCTGTCACCATGCGCGTCCGCGTCAGATCGACGTTGTGCGCCAGAATGATAGATAACGGCGTACGGTGAAGCGGATAGGCCTCGGTCCCGGTGTTCGATTTAGGGTCAATAATACCAACCGAATTGCCATCGGCCACCACCAGGGCCTGCTCTGGCGGGTCATATTCAAACCGGACCCGTCCCGGACGCTTGATCAGAATCCGTCCAGTGCTGATTGTGCCGTCTTCGTTGATCTGGGTGAACTTGCCCGCCGCCGTCCCGAGACTGTTAAGATAGCTCGACAAGGCACTCAGCGACAGCTTCTCAGCCGCAGCCGGTACCGCCATTGCCGCAAGAAGCGCGGGAACCATCAAGATACGCATAAATTTCATAGCCTCTGATCTAAGCCTTTTTGCAAGGTATTGCATCCTGTTCGCCTTATGAAATGGGCACGCGCATCCAGACTGGCAATAACATGCCGCTTGATATCCGATAACGCGTCCTGATGTGGAGGCAGTTTTCTGGTGAATTTCAGGAAATGCGAGATAGCAGAAAATGCCCGCTCTGAGCCCTTTTCGGCCGTTCCTGAACTGCCGAGTAGTGATGGCAAATGACCTTTTTTCTGCCTTTGGCGGGTTGAGAAACAAGACGCGTATCGACGGGCTGCGGCAGGGCGATCCAACGCTGGCCTTGCAGCGCTTTATGCCAGCCAAATCCGAACCAAATCATAGCATTGCGCCCAGCCTCAGCCGAATCGCCGTGCCGGGGGGCGGCCCGTCGATGCGCGGCGGCCTGCGGCCTTGAACCCGCGCGGGATGGTAAACTTGAACTGCAGCAAAAGGCCAAGATCACGTGCATGCTCGGCGTTTCTCGCGGCAGTTCATGCTGCAAAGGAATCAAAGTTACCGGGCGCAGCACATTGAACGCGAAACACCCTATTGCTGCTCGGGCACCAGAATCTCGCGTTTGCCAACGTGGTTGGCGGCGCTGACAATCCCTTCGTCCTCCATCTGCTCTACCAGACGGGCGGCCTTGTTGTACCCGATCGCCAGTTTGCGCTGAATATACGAGGTGCTGCATTTACGGTCTTTGATCGCAATCGCTACTGCCGTATCGTACAGCGCGTCCTCGCCATCAGTATTGCCACCGGTGTTCAGCCCCAGCACCGCATCGATACTGTCGGCCTTGTCGTCGGACGGGCCGCTCAGAACACTGTTCACATATTCAGGCGGGCCGTACGCCTTGAGGTTATTAACCACCTCTTCAACTTCTTCATCCGAAACAAAAGGCCCGTGACAACGGGTGATCTTGCCGCCACCCGCCATATACAACATGTCGCCCATGCCCAGCAGTTGCTCGGCGCCCATTTCGCCAAGGATCGTGCGACTGTCGATTTTCGAAGTCACCTGAAATGAGATCCGGGTTGGAAAGTTGGCCTTGATCGTCCCGGTGATCACATCCACCGAGGGGCGTTGCGTGGCCATGATAAGATGAATACCCGATGCACGTGCCATCTGTGCAAGGCGCTGAATGCAGGCCTCGATCTCTTTGCCGGCCACCATCATCAGATCGGCCATCTCGTCAACGATGACCACGATATAGGGCATCTTTTCGGGCATGAATTCTTCGGTCTCGAACACCGGCTCGCCGGTATCGTCATCAAATCCGGTCTGCACCGTGCGGCTGAACAGCTCGTTTTTGGACAGCGCTTCGTAAACCCGGCCGTTATAGCCGTCGATGTTGCGCACACCCATTTTCGACATCTTGCGATAGCGGTCTTCCATTTCGGCGACGACCCATTTGAGGGCAACAACCGCCTTTTTCGGGTCAGTGACGACCGGGCTCAGCAGATGGGGAATCCCGTCATAGACGCTGAGTTCCAGCATCTTGGGATCAATCATGATCATCCGGCAATCATCCGGCGTCAGTTTATACAGCAGGCTCAGGATCATCGTATTGATCGCCACCGACTTGCCCGATCCGGTTGTCCCGGCAATCAGCAGGTGGGGCATTTTGGCCAGATTGGCCACAATCGGATCGCCGCCGATATCCTTGCCCAAGGCCAGCGGCAGCTTTTGATTGCCATCCCCATAGTCGCGCGTTGACAGGATTTCGCGGAAACCCACCATCTCGCGGTTTTCATTCGGCAGCTCGATCCCGATCACAGAACGCCCCGGCACGGTAGAAACCCGTGCTGACAAAGCCGACATCGAACGCGCGATATCGTCGGCCAGACCGATCACGCGCGACGCCTTGAGGCCCGGGGCCGGTTCAAGTTCGTACATGGTGACAACCGGACCGGGGCGGACCGACACGATCTCGCCCTTGACCCCGTAATCATCCAAAACGTTTTCCAGCATGCGGGCGTTTTCTTCGAGCGCCTCATCACTCAGATGGTGCCGCTGGATGTTGACCGGGTTCGACAGCAGGCTCAGTGGCGGCAGTTCGTACTCGATCCTGTTCTTTTCTTCGAATTGCAGCCGCGGTTGGGCTTCGGCCAAAGCGCGCGTTGAAGGCTGTGGGGCTTTGCGCGGGGCATGCTGCACCACTTTGCGGGGCTCTGCCACGGGGATGCGCACCTGATCGTATGGCTCCTGCGCTTCGTAATCCTCCTCGATGAGGTATTCATCGGGCATTTCCGGCACGTTCAACTCTGATCCGGCCGGCGTCATATGACGCGCGGTCAGCGGCGGCTCGGGCGGCAACCCGGCGGCGGGGCCGGAATTCAACAGCAGCGGATCGGGCCCACGACCGCGGCCTTTTGTCAGCGGTGCCACGCTTTCAACCCGTAGTGCAGGCGTCTGACGTACCCGGGCCTTGATCACATCGGCAATCTTGGCACTGATCCGCTCGTCGCCGGGCGCATCAGCGTCGCCCTCGAAATCGGCAGTTTCCACCAGTTCAGGTTCGGGCATCACATCGGGACGCCGCAGAAGTGAGGGCATACGCGCCAGCAGACTGCCTGTTTTTTCAATGCCATGATCCTGTTCCTCGGCAATCGGAATTGCCATGGAAGCCCGGCGCACACGGGGTTCTGGCACAGCGGCATGCGCTGCGGCGATCTCATCAGCCTCGGCACGGGCCTGAGCACGACGTTCGCGTCGTTCGGCCAGTTTTGCCTGCAGGCTCTGCGCAGTCTGCGTTGCCCCAACGGCACCTTTGCCCAGTAGCGTCATCAACCCGGCATAGGTCATGATCACGCCCACAATCAGGAACCGCGCAATGCGCATAAGTTCGACCTTGGTAAAGCCCAGAACAAAAGCACCCAACACCAGCACAGCAACGCCCAACACCAGCGACAGCAGCTTGAGCCCCAGTCCTGCGCTGATAGGCAGAACGCCCAGAACGGTGCCCAGAACGGTGTCACCGAACAGGCCACCCAGACCAAAGCTGTGGGTCGCGGCCCATTCCTGGCTTGGCGCCAGAGACGAAGCATAAAGCGCCAGCACAGCCACCCAGATCGGTGCAAAGATCAACCGGCCAATAGCCCGCTCTTCGCCGCGGTGAAGGGTAAACCGAAGGCCCCAGGCCCCCAGCACAATCGCCAGCCCCCAGGCCCCCCAGCCCACAATCATGAACAACGGCGCCGCAATCGAGGCGCCGATCTGACCCATCCAGTTCTGCACAGGGGCATCCGTGGCTGACATCCAGCTTGGATCATCAGGGCTGTACGATGCAATCATCGCCGCGGCCATCGCCCCCAGAAAAACCAGCGCCAAACCCAGTAACTCCTTGCCGCGCTTTTCAATCGCCTCGGCCATGTTGCTGTCTAGCAAAGGATCGCGCCCACGTGTCTGATAAGCCATCTTTTCCCTCGTCCTCACTTATTAATAAAGACAGTCGCGAAGCAGGATAAGCCCCTGCGCCATCTCGTTTTTTGGGGCCACCATCGCGACCCGAATATAATTCTGACCCGGGTTAACCCCCCCGGCCTCGCGGCTCAGATAAGCACCGGGCAGCACCCGCACTCCGGTCTTGCGCCACAGCCGCAGCGCGGCTTCTTCGCCATTTTTCACCGGCAACCACAGAAAAAATCCCGCCTCGGGTCCCAGATAGCCGGGCACGTCCCCCATGATTTCATCGGCGATCAGATATTTCTCGCCATACAGTCGGCGATTTTCGCGCACATGCTCTTCATCCGCCCAGACCCTGGCCGCAGCGTGCTGCAGCGGCATCGGAAGCGGGCTGCCTGCATAGTTGCGCAACTGCTTCATGCGTTTGATGCTTTCCGGGCCGCCGGCCACAAAGCCACTGCGCAGCCCAGGCAGGTTCGACCTTTTGGAAAGCGAATGAAAGCTCAGCACGCGCTCGGGATCGGCCCCCAGAT
Source organism: Roseovarius litorisediminis (assembly GCF_900172295.1). Taxonomy (GTDB): domain Bacteria; phylum Pseudomonadota; class Alphaproteobacteria; order Rhodobacterales; family Rhodobacteraceae; genus Roseovarius; species Roseovarius litorisediminis. The sequence continues at coordinate 92,813 of NZ_FWFL01000003.1, read as the reverse complement.
CACGCGCCACTTCCAGCGCACCCACGGGGGGCACATCGCGGTAGATCTCGCAATAACATTCATCCGCGAAAATCTTGAAATCGTATTTCTCCGCCAATCCGATCAGATCGGCCCAATAGGCGCGGCTTGCCACGGCGCCCTGCGGATTCCCCGGCGAGCAGAGATAAGCCACCGCAACCCGGTTCAATTCATCGGGGGACAAGGTATTGAAATCCGGCAGATATCCGGTGTCGCGTGTGGCATGCAAAAACACCGGCTCGGCCCCGACACTGAGGGCCGCCACCATGTAGACCTGATAAAACGGATTGGGGATCAGCACCTTGGGCTGACCGCTCTTGGTTTCCGGGCACAGCGCCATCATCGCATTATACAGCCCCTCTCGGGTGCCATTCAGCGCCATTACATTGGCCTGCGGGTCCAGCGTGACGCCATAGCGCCGCTCGATCCAGTCGGTGATCGCGACCAGCAGTTCGGGCATGCCCTCATTGACCGGATAATTGCCAAAGCCATCGGCGTTTTCTGCAATGATATCAACGATCCAGCGGGGAAATTCGTGTTTCGGTTCGCCAATGGTCATATGCAGCACTTCGCCGCCGGGCGCGTGGGCGTCCAGCAAGCTCCGCAGGCGCGGAAACGCGTAGGCCGGTAGGTTCGAGAACCGCTCGGGAAACATCAATACTGCCTCAGACTTCGGGATCGTTATCGCCCCGTTTGTCCCGAATCTACCCAAGCCCGACGCTCAGGTCCAGCAAAACCAATGTCTTGACATGGCTATTGTGGCATTTTTGGCAGTTCGCAGAGGATCACATGCCGAACGCCCTGCTTTGCACATCCCGACCGCACGCACATTGCAATCAGCCTCGCAGGTATTTTTACTCTGGCAGGCTCAGCTCAGCGCCTCTTCGGCAGCACTCGCCACCCGCAGCAATCTTTCTTCCTGCGTAGGTTTGCCGCACAACATGATGCCACAGCTTGGCACACCCGTGGGCAGGTTGACGGCACACAGGCCCATCAGGTTGCCAACGCGGGTATTGCGCAACGCCAGCAGGTTTTCGGTCAGGTAATAATCCTCATCCTCCATCAGCCGCCTGGCATCAGGTGGCAAGATCGGGGCCGACGGCATGATCACCGCGTCATAGCCTGCCACCCGCGCGTTCCAGTCCGCGCGCAATGCGTCCAGCCGCTGCCAAGCCGCCACATAATCGCTGGCCTTGAAATCACGGCCACTGCGAAACCGCTCCAGAATGTGGGCGAACATCTTGTCCGGACTGGCCTCGATCACATCTCCCCAGGTGCCATAGGCCTCGGCGGTGAACAAAATACCCGACAGGGGCATCGCCTCGGCCACTTCCGGCGCGTCGAGTTTGTCGACAATGGCCCCTGCGGCCTGCAGCCTCTCTACTGCACTGCGATACCCTGCCAAAGGCGCGTCACGCACATCGTCCATCACGACGGTCTGCAAGGCCGCCAGACGCACCCCTTTCAGTGAGGCACCACGCAGATCCGCAGCCTTGCCGCCTTCCAGCGCTGCCAGAATCAGCGCACAATCCTCGACCGAGCGCGACAAGGGGCCTACCGTATCGAACCTTGCGCACAGCGGCACCACCCCGCCCAAAGACACCCGCCCACTGGTGGTTTTCAACCCTACCAGATCATTCCATGCCGATGGAATTCGCACCGATCCGCCCGTGTCCGACCCGATCCCGCAGGCCGCCAGTCCGAACGCAACCGATGCCGCCGCCCCCGAAGAAGATCCCCCCGGCACCGCCTCTGCATCATTTACACAAGGCGGCGTGGCCGTGACCGGGTTCAGCCCCAGCCCCGAAAAGGCCAGCTCACTCATATGGGTCTTGCCCAGACAGACCAATCCGGCCGCCGTGGCATTACGCAGCACGTCGGCATCGCGCCCCGGTACCCGGCCCTTGAGCAGGGCACTGCCCGCTTCGGTTGCCACGCCGGCGCTGTCAAACAGGTCTTTCCAACTGATCGGCACGCCGTCCAGAGGGCCAAGCCTTTGCCCGGCCTTCGCCCGCGCGCCCGCAGCCGCGGCCTCGGCCCGCGCCCGCTCTGCGGTGACCGCCGAATAAATCCGATCTCGGGCAGAATGCCCTGAAATCGCTTCCAGATAGGTTTCGGTCAGCGCTTGCGCATCAATTTCCCCTGCGCCTATCCCACGGCCCAGATCCCCTGCCGTCATATAAAGCCAATCGCTCATATCCGCCCCCTTCATGTCATCTTGTTAAAACCAACGGTAGCGGCAGCACGGCGCATGGACAATCCCGCACGACTGCCGATATTGAGAGGTATGGAATATGACAGCGATATCGTGATCGTGGGCGGCGGGCTCAACGGCCCGGCTCTTGCCCTGGCTCTGGCCGGATCAGGCCACAGCGTCACCGTCATCGACGCGCTCAGCACAGGTGCCCGCCAGACCGATGACTTTGATGGCCGCGCCTATGCACTGGCGTTGGCCTCGGTGCGGCTTCTGGACAATATCGGCATCTGGTCGCGCGTAGCCGATCGCAGTCAGCCTATGCTTGAAATCAAGGTATCGGATGGCCGCGCCGGTGAAGGCCCCTCGCCGTTTTTCCTGCATTTCGACCATGCAGAGATCGAAGAAGGCCCGATGGGTCACATGCTGGAAGATCGCTATCTGCGCCGCGCCTTTCTTGAGGCGATGGATGGGGCGCCGCTGGTCACGCAGGTCAACGACATCGTCGTTGCTCAGGCAGCCAGCACTCAGGGGGCGACGGTCACCCTGGTCTCGGGTAAAACCGTCTCGGGCCGGGTTCTGATCGGCTCGGACGGGCGCGCCTCGGGCACTGCCACCCGCGCTGGCATCAAACGCACCGGTTGGGGATATGGTCAGACTGCGCTTGTCGCCGCCATCGAACACGAGCTGCCGCACAATGGCATCGCCCATCAGTTCTTCATGCCGCCGGGGCCGCTGGCCATCCTGCCCCTGCCCGGAAATGTCAGTTCGATCGTCTGGAGCGAAACAGACGAGACCGCCGCCCAGTTCGCCACCCTTTCGGACGAGGAATTCATGGCGGTCCTGCGCCCGCGTTTTGGGGATTTTCTGGGCCAGATCAGCCTGCGCGGCAAACGCTTTACCTACCCCCTTGGCCTGACTGTCGCCAACAGCTTCATCGCCGACCGGCTGGTGCTGATCGGCGATGCGGCCCACGGCATGCACCCAATCGCGGGCCAAGGCCTGAATGCCGGGCTGCGTGACGTGGGTGCTTTGGCGCAGGTTATCGACGAGGCCACACACCGCGGCGAAGACATCGGCGCGGCGGATGTTCTGGCCCGCTACCAGCAATGGCGCCGCTTTGACACCGCCACGCTGGCCATGGCCACCGACCTGACCAACCGGTTGTTCTCAAACGATAACCCCCTGCTGCGCGCCGCGCGCGATCTTGGCATGGGCGCGCTCAACACCATGCCGGGGCTACGCCGCAAATTCATCCGCGAGGCGGCGGGACTGACGGGTGATCTGCCCGCTTTGATGCGGGGTTAAGAAGAAGATTCATCCCAACAAGAAACAGCGCCCGCCCATGGCGGAGATCGGGCGCTACCCGTGATGCCGTTACGAACCCATTCGCGTTAACTGCGCTCCAAAAACGAAATCATCGTATCCCCGTATTTGCGCGCCTCCAGCAGGGACAGCCCCTCGGGCACTACCAGGGCAGTGTTCTCTTCCCAGACAATCAGCGCGTCATCGGCAATCCAGCCGCCCCTAAGTGCGGCCTCCATCGCCGCCTCGCCCAGACCCTTGCCATAAGGTGGATCAAGAAAGATCAGGTCATACGCCGCACCCGGATTTTCGCCCAGCCGCCGCACATCTTTGCGAAACAGTTTTGTCTGCGTCTCAGCCCGGAGCAGGTTAATATTCTGCTGCAAAATCGCCTGCGCCTTGCGACCATCCTCAACAAAGCCCACAAATTCGGCGCCGCGCGACAGCGCCTCCAGCCCCAGCGCGCCGGTGCCCGCGAATATGTCCAGCACCCGCGCACCCGTCACCGGATCGCCGTACGCACCGGCCAGAACATTAAACAGACTTTCGCGCACCCGGTCGGTCGTGGGGCGCAGATGCGCCGCAGCATCGCCCTTGCCGACGGATGCCAGCGTCCGGCCGCGATGCTGACCACCAATGATCCTCACGCTTTCAACAGGGCTTTCAGATCGGCACTTGGATCACCCACAACTGCGGGGTCAGCCGTTTTTCCGTTATCAATCAGCCGCTTGCCCACCATGTAGGCCCGCGCGTCATTGGCTGCGTCCACCGCCAGAAGTTGATCGCCCTTGAAATACCAGAACGATACACCGCCCTCGCTTTCACGGCTCACGATCCGGTCATAACCGGTGTTCAGCCCGGCAATCTGCAGCTTCACATCATACTGATCCGACCAGAACCACGGCTGCGGCACATAGGCCTTGCCTGCGCCCATGATATTGACGGCCACACATTCAGCCATATCAATTGCATTGGGCACGCTTTCCAAACGGCAGCGCCCCTCGCCCAGTGGAAACGAGGCACAATCGCCCGCCGCCCAGATCGCCGGATCGCTGGTCTGACCCAACGCATTCACCTTGATGCCGTTCTCAATCTCAAGGCCCGCTTTTTCGGCCAGCCCGGTCGCCGGGGCAATACCCACGCCGACAATCACAAAATCAACGTCCAGTTCAGTGCCGTCACTTAACCGCGCGCCACTTACGTGATCCTCGCCCAACAACTGGTCCAACCCCACGCCTTCGCGAATGTCCACACCGTGCCCGGTGTGCAAGGCGCGAAAATAATCCGATGTCTCAGGTGCGGCGACCCGCTGCAAGATCCGCTCGGCCATCTCGACCAACACCACATTCAGGCCCTTACTGGCCGCCACGGCTGCTGCCTCAAGCCCGATGTATCCGCCGCCGACAATCAGCACCTTTGCCCCCGGCACAAACCCCGGCGCCATCGTGTCAACGTCGTGCAAATCACGCACCACAAACACACCGTCCAGATCCCCGCCGATCGCCGCCGGCAGGCGCCGTGGCACCGATCCCGTGGTCAGCACCAGATGGTCATACGCCACCCGTTTATCGCCAACGATGACCTCATGTGAGTCACGATCAATCCCGCTGACCACTTCGTTCAGATGCAAATCAATCCCGTTTTCGCCGTAAAAACTTTCAGGCCGCAGAAACAGCCGCTCCAGTTCCATCTCGCCCAGCAGGTATTTCTTGGACAAGGGCGGGCGCTGATAAGGCGGTACCGGCTCTTCACCGATCAGCGTGATCTGGCCCTCAAATCCCTCATTGCGCAGCTTCACAACAAGCGACGATCCCGCCTGCCCGGCCCCTATCACAACAACACTGGGCATCGGCCCCTCCCTTTAATTTTTATGGTCACGCATGCGCGCTGACCCTATATCTACACGCACCGGAAACGCAAACGATAGACAGGGAACGACCATGACCATTTCCAAAGGCGACAAACTCCCCGATGCAACCCTATTGCAAATGGGCGATGAAGGGCCTCAGGGCGTCGCCCTCGCCGATAAACTCAAGGGCCGCAAGGTGGTGATTTTCGCCGTCCCCGGCGCCTTCACCCCCACGTGCCATTCCGCCCATGTGCCCAGTTTCGTCCGCAACAAGGATCAGTTCGCCGCCAAAGGCGTGGACGAGATCATCTGCCTTAGCGTCAACGATCCATTCGTAATGAAAACATGGGGCGAAGCCACCGGCGCGACCGAGGCAGGCATTACCATGCTGGGCGACGCCGACAGCAGCTTTACCAAAGCCATTGGAATGGATTTTGATGCGCCTCCCGCAGGGCTTCTGGGCCGCTCGAAACGTTATGCGATGCTGGTCGAGGATGGCACCGTGTCCGTGCTTCAGGCCGAAGAAAGCCCTGGTACCTGTGAAATTTCCGGCGGCGAGGCCTTGCTGGCCTCGATCTGAGCGCACAAAATGCGGCGGGGCCATCACGATGTCCCGCCCTCTTTTTGGGGGCCGTTTGCCCGCATCTGATCTATCCTATTCGATCAAAATTATGGGCTGACACGCCTAACCACAGGGCACTTCTTTCATTCTGTTAAGACACTGCTCGAATGGTGCGGTCGTTTCCAGCACGCGCGATACGATCAGGCTTCCCTGCAGTTCCGAAACACGCTGTTCAGCTTTCGCCTGCGCCTCGTCGGACTCAAGCCCGGCATCCTCCAGTGTTGCTGCGATCGCAGAAATCAGGCTTTGCATCAGCCCTCTCAACTGTTCTGTGAACGGTCCGACCTTCCCAAAATCGGTGGACAGAACGTTCAGAAGGCACGACAGTTTTCCACCCGAATAAAAGACATTCAGCGCATCAGCCATGCCTGCCAGCCGCTGTCGTGGGGTACCATCCGCTTTCAACGCGGCAATCACGTTTTCGGTCAGCCAGATTTCTGCAGCAGTCAGCACGTCTCGCGCCATCTGTTCCTTACCGCCGGGAAACCGGTGATAAAGGCTGGCCTTCTGCAACCCGGCGGCCGATGCAAGCGCTGCAACCGAAGCCGCCTCATATCCAGTTTCCCGAAACGTCTGGCTGAGTTTGCTCAGCAATTCGTCATCTTCAATCAATGCCGGTCGCGCCACGGTTTCCCCGATCCAATTATTTACCGGACGGACGGTAATATTATTTATTGACAAATGCAACGGCGGACCAATATGTAATTTACCGAACGATCGGTAATAAGGAGAAATCGAATGACCAAAACCGCAATTGTTGTATATTCAGACCCCGCGTCAAAGTCGGAAGAGGCGCTTGGGCGCATCTTCAATGCCATGTTCGTGGCCTATGAACTCAAGGAAAAGAAACAGGATGTCGCCCTGATCTTTCAAGGCACCGGTGTCCGCTGGGCGGCCGAACTGGTAAACCCGGAACATCCGGCACATGCGCTTTTCCAAGCAGTGGAAGACACAGTCGTGGGTGTATGTGGTGGCTGCGCAGACGTTTTCGGGGCCACCGATGATGCACAGGCCTCAGGCCTCAGCCTGATCCGTAACAAGGCGATCCCCGGCACCAACGGAATCATCGACCTCTCGGCTTATCTTGATGACGGCTACCGGATTCTGACGTTCTAAATCCCTCGGCCAGTGGCCGTGCCGTCACGCCCGTCGGCACGGTCAAAGCTTAAAGGATTTCCTCCAAAGTCTGCCATCCAGACCGTTGCCCGCATGCCCTATTATACGCCGCAGCCAATGAACCACACGCGCCGTCAGGCCAGCATACCGCCATCGCTGTCGTCGCCGGCTTCTTCCAGTAGGCGTTCAAAATCGGGCACGGTCACGTGGCGTTTGCCCTGAAGATGAATCACCCCATCCTTTTTCAGCGCCGAAATCTGGCGGCTGACAGTTTCCAGCGTCAGACCCAGGTAATCAGACATCGCCTCGCGCGTCAGAGGCAGATCAAATACAATCGGCTTGTCGATTCCCGCCAGGTTCAGCGTGGCGTCGCGACGGGCGATGATTGCCATAAGAGAGGCAATTTTTTCGCGGGCAGTCTTACGGCCCAGAACCAGCATCCATTCACGGGCGGCGTCCAGCTCATCCAATGTCATCTCAAGCAGGCGCTGCGCGATATGAGGTGTCTCATTCATCATCTGCTCAAACGGTTTCTTGCGAAAGCAACACATCACCATGTCAGTAATCGCCACAACATTATACGCAGCCGCATCACGCCCCGGACGTCCCACAAAATCACTGGGCAGCAACAGGCCCACCATTTGAGTACGCCCGTCTTCCATGGTCTGGGTCAGCGTCGCGATACCTGTCACGACCGAGCCTACAAACTCCATATGGTCCCCTGACCAGATCACTGTCTGACCTGCCTCGAAGCTGCGGTAATACTTCAGCTCATCCAGCCGCTTCAGTTCATCCGCTTCACATCGTGCACAAACAGCCCGATGACGGATCGGGCAGTCACCACAGTCACGTGGGGCGGCTGTTGTCTGTTCATTCAGCATCACAGGTCACTTTTCGGTTTTTGATCTGGGTCAAAGTTAGGTCTGTTCGCGTGCTCTAACGGTAAGGATATGGTTACAAAAGCACAACTGGGCAAGTTGGGTCTCTTTGACGCAAAGGTGCCGCGATACACAAGCTACCCCACAGCCCCGCATTTTAGCCGCGACGTGGGGCCGGATCAATTCACCCGGTGGATCAGTGAGATTCCACAAGGGGCAAAGATATCGCTTTATGTCCATGTCCCGTTTTGTCGGCGGCTGTGCTGGTTCTGCGCCTGCCGCACCCAAGGTACTCAGACCGACAAACCGGTCGTCGCCTATCTTGAAACGCTGAAAGCCGAATTGGCCATGCTGGGCCGGCACCTGCCTGAAGGCGTGCACCTGTCACGACTGCACTGGGGGGGCGGAACGCCCACTTTGCTGGCGCCGGACATGATGACCGAATTGGCAGATGCGATCAAACAGGTCGCCCCCTTCGCCGGAGACACTGAATTTTCGGTCGAGATTGACCCCAACGAAATTGACGGCCCGCGACTTGATGCGCTGGCTGCGGCTGGCATGAACCGCGCCTCGATCGGGGTGCAGGATTTTGACGAAGAGATTCAGCAAAGCATTGGCCGCTTGCAAAGCTACGATATCACCCGTCAGGCTGTGGATGAAATCAGGGCCCGCGGTGTGGGTAGTCTTAATGCCGACATCCTTTATGGCTTACCACATCAGACCAAGGCTCGGATCACCGAAAGCGTGCAAAAACTGTTGTCGCTGAACCCGGACCGGGTAGCCCTTTATGGCTATGCCCACGTGCCGTGGATGGCCAAGCGTCAGCAGATGATCCCCTCGGATGCCTTGCCCACCCCGCAAGAGCGGCTTGAACTTTTTGAAACTGCACGGCGGCTGTTCCTGTGGGACAATTACGCCGAGATTGGAATTGACCACTTCGCCACTCACGAAGACGGCCTTGGCATCGCACAGAAAACCGGCCAGCTGCGACGCAACTTTCAAGGCTATACCGATGATACGGCCGAGGTGCTGATTGGGGTCGGCGCCTCGTCCATATCACGGTTTCCACAGGGCTATGCGCAGAACGCACCGGCCACCGGTGCGCATACAGCCGCCATTCGCGACGGACGATTCTCCATCGCGCGCGGTCATGTGTTCAGCGGCGACGACAAGATGCGCAGCCGGATGATCGAGGCGCTGATGTGTGATTTCCGCATTGATGCCGCCGAGATCCGCAACAGTTTCGGGATCGAAAAACCGGCCCTGGCCGCCATGCTGGCCAAGGTAGGCGCCGAGTTTCCCGGCCTCTTGCATGTTGATACCGACGGGCTTTTCATCCCGCCCGAGGCACGGCCCCTTACCCGGATGATCGCGCGCAGCCTTGACGCCTATGAAATGAGCGAGGCCGGCCACAGCTCGGCCATCTGAGGCGGGCAACGGCAGGATTTTCCCGAATCCCGTTTAAGTGGTATCCTCCACAGGCTTATTTCAGCCATTTGGGGTGGATTTGATGACTTTAGTAAACGAGCAGACCTATTACATTGCCAAACCCGATGTCTATCTGCGTGCTGGCCCGGGCAGCGGGGCCAAGGAAAATCACCTGCTTTTGGGCGACTGGCTGCGCTATCTGGGCGACACACACGGCGATTGGGTCAAAGTCCGCTGCCGCGGCGACACCGGCTGGCTGAAAGAGGATCAGGTCACGCCCACGCGTGCCCTTGAAGTGAATTTTGTTGATATCGGTCAGGGGGATGGCTGTCACATCGTGACGCCCGACGATGACATCATCCTGATTGATGCTGGCGAAGACGACAACATGTACCGCTTCCTGTGCTGGCGCTACAACCTGCGCTCGCGCAATGTGGCCCGCGCGCCTGATTTCGACCCGGCCAAGCCAGCGCGCGAGCCCTGGAAGATTGACCATGTGGTTATTTCACACCCCGACGCGGATCACTACTATGGCCTGCGCCACATCTTTGACGATCCAAAGCTGTCCTTCGGCGCAGTCTACCACAACGGTGTGGTTGAGCGCCCCAGTGAAACAGAAGACCCAAATCTGGAATACCCGGATGATCTGGGGGGCTACGCATCAGCGGGCGGGCAAAAATACCTTTGGGATGTGGTACAGGATACCGCGCGCATGCAGGCGTTGAACGATGCGCACCCGACAACGCGCAAATACTATCTTTCAACGATTCGTGCCTGCCTAGAAAACTCACCCGCGGCCACGATAATGGCTCTGGGCACACGGCTGGATGATCTGTCCACCCCCCGTTTCATGCCCTCTTTCGGGCCGGGCAACGGCCTGTCACTGCAAATCCTCGGCCCCCTGCGCGAAGATGTCAGCCACGCTGGCCAGACGCGCGAGGGACTGCGCAAGCTGGGGAATGAGGGCGTCACCAAGAATGGCCATTCGGTAATCCTGCGTCTGGTCCACGGCAAGCTGACCATGATGCTGGGCGGTGATCTGAATACACAGGCGCAGGACTTTCTGTTGCAAAGCTATACCGATGTCCCGGCTCTGGCATCAGACCTGGAAAACCTGATTGACCGGATCGAGGCCAAGGGCAACACCGCCTCCCCGGCCGAGTTACAGGCCCTGCAAAACGCCAAAACCGATATCGCCGACATCATCACGCAGGCCCGCGGGGTGTTTCGATGCGACGTGGCCAAGGCCTGCCATCACGGCAGCCATCATTTTTCGGACACGTTCCTGCAATGCCTCGATGCCACGGCAACGGTAATTTCCAGCGGCGATGCCGAAAGCTATGCGCATCCCCGCCCAGACGCCCTTGGCGCCTTTGGGAAATATGGGCGCGGGCGGCGGCCGCTGATCTTTTCAACCGAACTGGCCCGGTCCACCCGCGAATTCACCCCGGTGATAAAATTTCTGACCACCATTGAGAAATATCTGGCAGACATCGCCGCTGCCAGCAGTGAAGCTGAAAAGAAACGCCTGACTTCAGCGATTGAGGCCCGCAAGGACCGCAACGTCGCGGTTTACGGCATGATCACCCTGCGCGCGCTTGGCGATCAGGTAATCCTTGCCCAAAAACTGGAAGAACCCGCAGGCAGCGGCGCCAAATGGGACATTCACCAGCTGGTCTATAACGACAAGCTGGGTGAATTCCGTTCATAGCCTTCAACATGGCAGAACCGCCCCGCCCTGCCATCTGGCAGCGCTGCGGGGCGGCCTGAAAGTATTGGTCAGATAGCCGCCTTGAACAGATCCGTCAGGTTCTCTTTGGTCAGTTCAATCGGATTGCCGCCGCAACTTGGGTCGATAATCGCCCCGGCCACCAGATCATCCAGCTTGTCCAGACTAACACCCATTTCGCTCAGTTTGCGCGGAATGCCCAAGCTGTCGTTTAACTCCTGCACAAAGCTGCGGAAACCGTCAAAACCGCCGTCAATCCCCAGATAGGCCGCTGCCATGTTGAAACGGTCCGCAATCTTGGGTGCATTCAAATCCAGCACAGCAGGCATGCAAACGGCGTTGGTCGTACCGTGATGGGTGTTGAATACCGCACCGATCGGGTGGCTCATGGCGTGGATGGCACCCAGACCCTTCTGAAAGGCAGTGGCGCCCATGGCGGCGGCACTCATCATCTGTGCGCGCGCCTCGATATCTGTACCGTCTTTGTAGGCACGCGGCAGGTAATCGATCACAAGGCGCATGCCTTCCAGGGCGATACCCTGGCTCATCGGGTGGTAATGCGGGCTGCTGAAGGCCTCGACGCAATGGGCAAAGGCATCAAGCCCGGTGCCCGCGGTGATGAACTTCGGCATGCCTACAGTCAGTTCCGGGTCGCAGATCACAACCGTGGGCAAAACCTTGGGATGAAAAATGATTTTTTTCACATGAGTTTCGGAATTGGTAATGACACTGGCGCGCCCGACCTCCGAGCCGGTCCCGGCCGTTGTCGGCACGGCGACGATGGGCGCGATGGCATCGCTGTCGGCGCGGGTCCACCAGTCTCCGATATCCTCATAGTCCCACACCGGTCGCGTCTGACCGGCCATGAAGGCCACCATCTTGCCCAGATCCAGCCCCGAGCCGCCGCCAAATGCAATCACCCCGTCATGGCCACCGGCCTTATAGGCTGCAACACCGGCATCAAGGTTCTTTTCGTTCGGGTTGGGGTCCACCTCACTGAACATCGCCCGGCCCAGCCCTGCGGCCTCCAGGATATCCAGCGTCGATTGCGTGACCGGCAGGCCCGCCAGCCCCTTATCGGTCACCAGAAGCGGCCGTTTGATCCCCGCCGCCGCGCAGGCGTCGGGCAGTTCCTTGATCCGGCCAGCGCCGAATTTCATTGTGGTCGGGTAAGACCAGTTTCCAACAGGGCTCATGATGTTACCTTTTTCAGATGGTAGGATTTTGGACGTGTAAGGTTGTGATAACCGATGATCGACAGGCCGCCGCCGCGGCCGGTATCCTTGCACCCGGTCCAGCACAGGCCCGGATCAAGATAATCGGCGCGGTTCATGAAAACAGTACCCGTTTCAACGGCATCGCCCACCCGTGCCGCTCGGTCTAAATCGCGCGTCCACAGGCTGGCTGTCAGGCCAAAGTTGCTGTCATTCATCAGCGCAATCGCTTCGGCATCGTCTTTGACCGGCATGATGCCCACCACGGGGCCAAAGCTTTCATCGCGCATCACCCGCATGTCATGGGTCACATTCGTCAGGATCTGCGGTGTCAGATAGGCCGCACCGTCATCTTCGGCAAACCTGTCAATATGCGCCTTGGCGCCATCCGCCAGCGCCTCATTGATTTGCGCGCGAACCTCCGTGGCGAACCGCACATTTGCCATCGGCCCGATTGATGTTTCAGGAGCCATCGGATTGCCCAGTTTGTAGCCGTTCACAATGGCAACAGCCTTGTCCACAAAGGCGTCAAACAGGCTTTCATGCACATAAATCCGCTCGATCCCGCAGCAGCACTGACCCGAGTTGAACATCGCCCCGTCAATCAGGGTGTCCACCGCCGCCTCCAGATCAGCGTCGTCCATGACATAACCGGGGTCCTTGCCGCCCAGTTCCAGCCCGAGGCCGGTAAAAGTTCCCGCCGCCGCACGTTCCATCGCGCGGCCCCCGCCGACCGATCCGGTAAAATTGACAAAATCAAACGCGCGGTTAGCGATCAGATCGGACGTGGTGTCGTGATCAAGGAAAACATTCTGGAACACATCCTCGGGCACGCCCGCCGAATGAAAGGCGCGCGCCATGCGTTCGCCCACAAGCAGCGTCTGCGTGGCATGCTTCAGCACCACCGCATTGCCAGCGATCAGCGCCGGCGCCACAGTGTTGATCGCTGTCATGTAGGGATAGTTCCACGGCGCCACCACAAAGACAACGCCATGGGGTACACGTTTGATATAGCGTTTGAACGTCGCATCCTCGCCCACGGCGATATCGGCCAGCGCATCGCGGGCAATTTTGGCCATGTGGCTGGCGCGCTCATTAAAACCGCCGAATTCACCACCATAGCGGATCGGACGCCCCATCATATGGGCCAGCTCCGGCACGATCTCGTCGTTCATCTCGCCCACAGCGGCAACGCCGGCCATGACCAGATCTATCCTCTCCTGCAAGGGCCTGTCTGCCCACGCCGCCTGCGCCGCACGTGCCTTGCGGGCCACCTCCATCGCGGCATCGCGTGTCAACGCCTGACGCTCGGCAAATACCGATCCGTCAATCGGAGAGATACATTTCAGTGTCTGGGTCATTTCATCCTCATCAGTGTGAAAGCCGGGCTTTCATTTTTCCGCAAATACTCTCGCCGAAGGCATCTCACGCCCGCTCAAACCCGCGTGCCACTTCGTAGTCGGTGACGATGCGGTCAAACTCTTCGATCTCCCATTCCGCCGCGCGGGCATAGTGATCGACCACATCGTCTCCCATTGCCGCACGCAGCATCTTCGAACTGGTCAGCATTTTCCGGGCGTCTCGCAGAGTTTGGGGAATCATACCCGAGTCGCCCTCATAGGCGTCTCCGGAAAACGGCGGATCAAGCGCCAAATTCTCCTCGAGTCCGGCAAGTCCGGCAGCAATCTGCGCGGCCATGGCCAGATATGGGTTCAGATCAGACCCGCCGACGCGGCACTCAACCCGAACCGCTTTGGTGCCGTCCCCGCACAAGCGGAACCCGGCCGTGCGGTTGTCCACCGACCAGATTGTCCGCGTGGGTGCGAACGTACCCTTCTGGAACCTTTTGTAGCTGTTAATATAGGGCGCCAGAAAATAGGTGTAATCGGGGGCGTATTTCAGCAGACCCGCCATATAGGCCTTCATCAGCTCAGACATGCCCAGCGCATCGGTCTCGTCAAAGAACAGCGGCTTGCCGTCCTGCCACAGCGACTGATGCACATGGCTGGACGATCCGACCCTGTCATGATGCCACTTCGGCAAAAACGTCACCGCATGGCCCTGCTGCCAGGCGATCTCTTTCACCGCATGTTTGGCAATCGTATGATAATCGGCGGTATCCAGAGCGGCGGCATATTTGATGTTCAGCTCTTCCTGTCCGGCCTCGGCCTCGCCTTTTGAGTTTTCGATCGGAATACCCGCATTCCACAGGTGATTGCGGATCGGGCGCATCACGTGTTCTTCCTTGGTGGTCTGCAGGATGTGATAGTCTTCGTTATAACCGCTGATCGGCTCAAGATCGCGGAACTTGTCCTTGCGGATCTCGTCAAAGCTTTTCTCGAACAGGAAAAACTCCAGTTCGGTCGCCATCATCGCGTCATATCCCATCGCCGCCAACCGCTTCAGCTGCTTTTTCAGCACCGCGCGGGGCGAATGGGGAATGTCTTTGTGAGTATGATGATCCAGCACATCACACAGCACCATCACCGTACCTTCCAACCACGGCACCGGGCGTAGCGTGGAAAGGTCCGGCTTCATCACGTAATCGCCATAGCCCGATTGCCAACTGGTCGAGGCATAGCCATCGGGCGTCGCCATCTCCAGATCAGTGGCCAGCAGATAGTTGCAGCAATGGGTCTCTTCCCAGGCGCTGCTGACAAAATGGCCGGCATGAAACCGCTTTCCCAGCAGACGGCCCTGCATGTCCACAAGGCAGGCAAGGACAGTGTCGACCTCTCCTGAGGCAATTTGTGACTTTAGCTCTTCAAAACTCAGGCTCATTCTGGCGATCCGTTGTTGTTTGCGGAGGCAAAATTCTTCCAAAGAATTTTGTCAATTTTTTTGCGAAAAAAATTGCCCCCCGACTTCGGCCGGGGGACAACAATACTCAGCCGTTGGTATAGGGCGGTCCGGCCTGGTTGATGACTTCGTTGTATTCGCGGAAAATACCGATGATTTTCTGTTGGATTTCGCCTTCTTCGGCAATCTCATTCCAGAATTCCTTGGCGGCATCTTCCACTTCGGCCCATTCGTTTGCGGGCACGGTCCGAAGCGCCAGCTTGTCGCCTTTTGCCCGCAGCCGCGCCTCACCACCCCAGTACCACTGATTGCGGTAGGTATGGCTTGCCTCGGTTGCGGCCATAACCAACTGCTTGAGGTGATCGGGCAGATCAGCCCAGCGCTGCTGGTTCACGAACCACGACCCGATCCAGGCCCCCGAAATGTTGTTGGTCAGGAAGTGATCTGTCACCTCTGCCCAACCAACGGTGTAATCTTCGGTGATGCCCGACCATGACATGCCGTCCAGTTCGCCAGTTTGCACCGCAACCTCTGCGTCCTCGTAGGGAATGTTTACCGGAACCACACCGAACTTGGCCAGGAAACGGCCGGCGGTGGGGAAGGTGTACAGCTTCAGGCCATCCAGATCGGCAACCGATTTAATTTCCTTTTTGGTGTTGAAGTTACAGGGGTCCTGGCCTGCGGCGGAGATCCAGGTGACACCGACCTTTTCGTACTCCGCCCGCCAGATGTCGGCCAAACCATACTGGTTGAACAACACCGGCACATCCAGGATGTGCTTGGTGGCAAAGGGGAAGTAGCCGCCAAACTGACGCAGCGGCGTGGGCGACGCCATCGAGTCGTCATCCGAATGCACCGCATCAATGGTGCCGCGCTGAAGCGCCTGAAACAACTCGCCGGTGGGCACGATCTGGTCGGCGTAGTACAGCTCGATCTCCATCTCGCCATTGGCAGCGTTGTTGACATAATCGACCATGGGCTTGGTGACATGCTCACCCAGCGCAGCCCCCGCATAGGTCTGAAAGCGCCACTTGATTGGAGCCTGGGCTTTGACGATGGCCGGGCTGGCAAGAACCGCAGCACCGCCAAGGCCAGCGGATGTTAAAAACTTACGTCTTGAAGTCATTTTTATTTCCTCTCTCTGTTTTTGCTCGGGTTGAATTGCCCCTTCGCCGGGGTCTTGTCCTTATTTGTTATATACATATTCTGGCAGCCAAAGGGCGATTTCCGGGAACACCATGATGACCGAAAGCGCAATAACCATAACCAGTACGAAAGGCAGGATCGACGCATAGATGTCTTTCAACGTAATCTCTGGCGGAGCCATCGCGCGCATCAGGAAAAGGTTATAGCCAAAGGGCGGCGTCATATAGGCAATCTGCGTTGTGATCGTATACAGCACCCCGTACCAGATAAGATCAAAGCCCAACGCGCCGACAAGTGGCACATAAAGCGGGGCCACGATCACCAGCATGGCCGTGTCATCCAGAAACGTCCCCATCAAGATGAAACTAAGCTGCATCAGAATAAGGATTACCCAGGGGTTCAGGCCCAGCTTTTCGGTGAACAGGCTTTCGATCGCCTTCACCGCGCCCAGCCCGTCAAACACCGCGCCAAAGGCCAGTGCTGCCAGAATGATCCACATGAACATGCACGAAATGCCCAACGTCTGACGGACCGAAACCTCGAACACTTTGCGCGTCATGCGCCCCTTGAGGAAAGCTGCGACAAAGGCGGTCATCGCCCCGATGGCCGAGCTTTCCACCAGCGAGGTCCAGCCGTTCACAAAGGGGATCATCATGGTGGCAAAAATCGCCAGCGGCAGAACCCCGGCAAACAGCAGCCGGTTTTTCTCGATCAGATAAACGTCATGGGTAAAGACCGGAGTTTTGCGCACCAACAGTGCCAGAATGCCCGCCGCAATCGCCCCAAGGCCGACCTGTTTGAAGTCGAGCACACCGGCAAAAAACAGCACCGGCAAAAGCACCAGCGCCCCCAGCACGATATAATTCAGACGTACCGGCACTTCGGACACGCGATCGTATTCCACCAGGTCCTCGGGCGGCATGACCGGGCCCAGCGACGGATTCATTCGGCAGCGAATAGCGATGTACAGGATGAACATCGCGGCCATCATCAGCCCCGGTAATACGCCCGCCAGCCATAATTGTCCCACCGGCTGACGTGCGATCATTGCATAGAGAACCAGAACAACCGAAGGCGGCACAAGAATACCCAAAGACGATCCGGCCTGGATCACCCCCGTTACCATTCTCTTGTCGTAATTGCGCTTCAGCAGTTCGGGCAACGCGATCGTCGCCCCGATGGCCATGCCCGCCACAGACAGGCCGTTCATCGCCGAAATCAGCACCATCAGACCGATTGTGCCAATCGCCAGCCCACCCCGCAGGCCGCCCATCCAAACATGGAACATCTTGTACAGGTCATCGGCGATTTTCGATTCCGACAGGACATAGCCCATGAAGATAAACATCGGCAGGGTCAGCAGCGGATACCATTTCATCAGCTTGATCGCCGAGGAAAACGCAATGTCATAACCGCCCCTGTCCCCCCACAAAACCAGCGCAGCGATGACCGCGACAAAGCCGATGGCCCCGAAAACCCGCTGCCCGGTCAACAGCAGTGCCATCATCGTGGCAAACATGAAGAGCGCGATCATCTCATACGACATGGTCGATCTCCTCTCCGCGCAGGCGCAGAATGTCTTTGAACAGCTCCGAGCACGCCTGCAGCAGCATCAGCACGATGCCAAAGCACATGATCACCTTGATCGGCCAGAGATAGGGGCGCCAGACTGTCGGACTGCGTTCCCCGCCATATTTGAAAGAATAAGCAGTACTGTCGATTCCACCCCAAAGCAGAACAACCAGATAAAAGATCAAGAACAACACGGTGATCGTATCGACCGCAGCTTTGCGCCGTGTACTCCACCCGCCATAAAGCAAATCCATGCGTACATTCGATCCCATCTGGATCGAATACGGGCCGCCCAGAATATAATAGGCCACCATGGCGAACTGCGCCATTTCAAGGGTCCAGAGAGATGGGTTGAAGAACATCTTGGAAACCGAAGACCAAAGCAGGATCGCCATCATCACAAAGATCCCGTACATGGCGACCCGGCCGATCCGATAGTTGATCTGGTCCACAAAACGGATGAACGTTCGCATTGCCGTCATACCTGAAAACCCTCCAGGCTTTTGCACCGCGCGTCCACTCGGCCAAGCGTTTCCGCAAGGTGCCCGGCCACGCGCTCGGCCTTTTCAGGGGTATCAATCATATCGTTGCGAATTTCGATCATGACACTGTCCAGCCCGCGCGCCTCTGCGTGTTTCGCCAGGGTATAGGTTACACCGTCAGACGCCGCGTAAGGTTCGTTGACGGCGGCGCGCATCACCCCTCGCTTTTTCTCGACAGATACTGCCGAATTGGCTATTTTCCCTTTCGAATGAAACAGATACCCTAGGTCAAGCTCTCTTTTCTTGCCGTTGTAAATCGGCGTGAAACTGTGAATCGTAATCAAAAGAACGGGGGCATTAGCAAAGGGTATCTGCCGGTCCAGAACCCAGCCAATCGTTTCGTGAAAGGGACTGTGAATCGTTTCAAACCGGGCCTGTTTATCAGCGTCGCTCAGATTTCTGTTTCCCGGTATCTCGAAAATCTCGCTTTTTGCAGGAATGCAGTCAGGCGCCTCTAGCGGACGGTTACAATCATAAACCAGCCGTGACACCTGCCCTGCCACCAGCGGTGCGCTCAACCGGGCGCTCAGGCATTTTGAAACATCCAGCGCCCCGATGTCCCAGGCCGCATGGCTTTTTTCCACCCCGGCCGCCAATCCCAGCCCGCTGAATTCCGGCGGAATAAAATCCGAGGCATGTTCACACACCAGCACCACAGGGGCTGTTCCAGCAATGCCGAAAACCGCAGCTGGTGGCCATCCCGCGTTGTGCATGTCCCTTGTCCCCCAATTCATGTTGTGTAATTATCACTACATCACGACATCGGATGTCAAGATTATTTCAGAAACTTTTCCAACATGGAAATGCTTCCTGAATACAACGGTGAAAAAATGGGAAAGAAACCCCTCGTCAAGGACCTGATCAAGGAAAAGCAGGAAGAGCTGACAGCTGCCGAAAGGCGACTCACAGCAACGCTTCTTGATGACTCGCTGATCGCCGGCTTGCAATCGATTACAAAACTTGCCGAAAGCGTCGGCGTGTCCACACCTACCGTCATCCGCCTGGCCCGCAAGCTGGGTTATGATGGGTATCCCGATCTACAGAATGCAATCCGCGAAGAGGTCGCCGCGCGGATGAAAGAGCCCTTGGCAAAGCTTGAAACCGCCAGACTGAGCGGCGGAAAAGACCACATCGTCAGCCGATTTGCGGCAGCGGTATCTCACAATATCAACCGAAGCCTTGACCGCCTTGATCTACAGGAATTTGACAAGGTCGCAGCCGTGCTTTCCGACCTGGACAGAAAACTTTATCTGCTGGGTGGCCGGATCACGCGGTCCAACGCGCATTATTTCTTCAACCATCTGCAAATCATCCGGCCCGGCGTCTCGCTACTGGATTTCTCACCCAGTGTCTGGCCACAATCGCTGCTGGACATGGATGAAAAATCCACGCTGATCGTTTTTGACATCCGCCGGTACGAAAAAGAATTGGAACGCCTTGCAAAACTGGTCGTCAATCAGGGGGCAAACATCGTTCTTTTCACCGATGAGTGGGGATCTCCCATAGAAAAATACGCAGCCTTCTGTTTTCGCAGCATGGTCGAAGTCCCCTCAAGCTGGGACTCCACCCTGGCGATCAACTTTTTGATCGAGGCGCTTGTCGCCGAAATTCAAAGCCGAAGCCGCAGCGCCGAACGCATCGCGGCCCTCGAAGAAATGATCGGTGAATCCCGCATTTTCCGCAGCACCTAAAACGCCCGGCCAAGCTGGGGTGCGCGATATTTGGCATTTCGCATATCAGCCCCGTTTTGCACGCGGCGGTTAAAAAACCTTGGAAATTCCGTACAAAATCCACGTACAAAACGTACAGACCTTACGCGCGCGCCTCGCCTGCCAGCGTGTCCAGTTTGCGCGCCAGTTTGACGTCAAGCGTGCTCAAACCGCCCACGTCATGAGTGGTCAGGGTAACTTCTACCGTTTTGTAGACATTAAACCATTCCGGGTGGTGGTTCCATTTCTCGGCCCATATCGCGGCCCGTGTCATCCAGCCAAACGCATCGGCAAAGTCTTTGAATTTAAATGTCTTTTTTATAGCATCCCGGTTTGAATCCAATTTCCATCCGGTTTTCAGCAACGGTTCAAGCGTTGTTTTGCGGGCGGTATCGCTTAAAAGTTCTGTCACTGGTGGTCCTCCACATTTTCTTTTCGGAACGGGCCAAAACTTGTAAGAATTTCAATATCTTCCGCCACCGCAGCCCGTTCAGCCTCAAGGTAACGCTCAACCGCCTCAGCAAATCCTGCATCACGGATCCAATGCAGCGAATGGGTGCTTACCGGCAGGTAGCCCCGCGCCAGTTTATGTTCTCCCTGCGCGCCAGCCTCCACCCTGTCCAACCCATTCGCAATCGCAAAACCTATTGCATTGTAATAACATAGCTCAAAGTGCAGGCACGGATGATCCTCTATGCAACCCCAGTATCGGCCATATAGCGCCGAACGTCCAATCAGGTTCATTGCCCCCGCAACGGCGCTTCCGTCCCTTTCGGCCAACACAAGCAAGATATCATCGCGCAATACCTCATGCGCAATCTCGAAGAAACGACGTGTCAGATAGGGTGTCCCCCACTTTCGCGCGCCGGTGTCCTGATAGAAGGTCCAAATGGCATCCCAGTGGTGACGTTCAATCTGATCACCCGTTAACACTTTGATTTCACCGCCAAAATCGGCAGCCTTCTGGCGTTCCCGACGGATATTTTTGCGCTTGCGCGAACTCAGGCTGCCCAGGAAATCTTCGAAATCCTCATAGCCCTGATTGACCCAGTGAAACTGCTGGCTGGTCCGGTCCATCAATCCCAGCCGCCGCCCGGCTGACACCTCGTCTTGGGTGCAGAAGGTCACGTGCAACGAGGACAGGCCATTCTGGTCCGCCACCTGCACCGCCCCTTGTATCAACGCCGCCTGTCCGATCACTTCAAATCCGGGCCGCACTAGCAACCGCCGCCCTGTAACTGGCGTAAAAGGCACGGAAATTTGCAGTTTCGGATAGTACCGCCCACCGGCCCGGTCATAGGCATTGGCCCAGCTGTGATCAAAAATATATTCGCCCTGACTATGAGATTTCGCATAAAGCGGCGCGCAGCCGATCATCTGGCCATCCAGCTCGGCCGTCATGTATTGCGGTTCCCACCCGGTGCCCGCCCCAACCGAACCACTATCCTCAAGTGCTTTGAGAAAGCGATGGGTTGTAAAAGGATCTTCGGGGCGTCCGCCATCCACTGCCTCGGGACAGGCACAGGCATCCCAATCGGCCGCGTCAATCCGCGCCAGATTGTCATGCAAGCTGATCATCACCTGATTGTCCGCCATGGCCCCGCTTGTCCTTTTGTCCAATCTGTGGCCACTTCAGCCGTAATCAAGACGGGATTTCAGCCAGATACCCCTCAAACGTGATATTATGTGCCACCTTGCGCGCTTCGGTCTCTTGCTCACGTGACCTGATTGTCCAGCACAGGATCGTGGCACCGCGCGCTTTGAGTTCGGCGACACGCGGATTGTCCAGATCACTTTTGTCATGACTGATAAAACTGGCTCCAACCCGGTCGAAGTCGGGGATATTTCGCAACCGCCTGCGCACCTCGGGTTTGAGCAACCGCCAATGCTCTGCCGGGTAGGCTTCGGTTACGATGCCCCGGGGCAGGTCAGGTACGAGGCCGGCCAGAGACATGACAGAATTTGGGTTAAAAGACATCAACCCAACCGGGCCAGAGTACCCGGCAAGATCAGCGGCAACCGCCTTTTCCAACCGCTCATCGGTCACGCCCATCTGCCCGTGCTGATCTTTCAGTTCAATCAACAAAGGCACACGCCCTGCGACCAGTTCAAGCACTTGCGCGAAAGTCGGAATCCCTTCGTCTCCACCAGTCAGAAGAATGCGCCCCAACTCGGCAGCATCGCGCTGCTGAATAGCACCTTTTTCCCCTGTCAGGCGATCAAGGCTATAGTCGTGAAAGACCATGGCCCGCCCGTCGCGGGACAATTGCAGGTCTATTTCAATGCCATAGCCCGCATCCATCGCTGCGCGGATCGCCGCGCAAGAGTTTTCGGGCCGACCTTCATCCACATCGTGAAGCGCCCGATGAGCCAGCGGAACACGCCGGAAAACAGCCGGAAGTGCGCTCATTTGATCTGGAAAACACCTTCTATTTCGACCGCAACGCCAAACGGCAAAGAGGCGGCCGATACAGCAGCCCGCGCGTGTTTCCCCGCATCCCCCAAAGCATCGCCGATGAAGTCCGAGGCGCCGTTGATTACTTGGGGTTGTTCAAGAAAATCCGGAGTCGAATTGACGAAACCACCAAGTTTCACCACGCGCACAAGCCGGTCCAGATCGCCACCGCAGGCGGCTTTGACTTGCGCCAACAAGTTGATCGCGCAGACTTTTGCAGCCTCTGCACCAGCGGCAGTATCCATGTCATCGCCCAGCTTGCCAATGATCAGTCCGCTGTCATCTTTCGAAATCTGGCCCGAAACATAAACCATATCGCCGACGACGACGTAGGGCACATAGTTGGCCGCTGGCGCCGGGGCCTCGGGCAGGGTGACACCCATGGCTGCAAGTTTTTGTTCGAATTTCCCCATGATCATTCCTCCGGGATTCTGATTTTTGCCAGACGCTAGCCGTTGGTCCACAAGAAGGAAATCAAAAACTCGGGCCGCGCACGACCAAGTTATGGTTACTCACGGAATGCCTTGGCAAAGTAATCGCTGAACGGCTTGACCAGATAAGCAATTGGCGTGCGGTCCTCGGTGCGGATAAACGCCTCGACCGGCATACCGGGGATCAGAACGGTGCCTTCAGGCAGACGGGTCTGTTCGCCTTCGCTGAGCGCTATTTCAGCGCGGTAGTAGGATTGCTGCGTTCCCTCATCCTGAAATGCATCCGCTGATATCTGCGTCACATGGCCGAACAGTTCCGGCGTCCGCCGCTGATCCAGCGCCGAAAAGCGCAGGGTCACCTCTTGCCCCATGTGCAGTTTGTCGATGTGAATGGTTTCGACCTGAGCATTGATGATCAGAGGCCGGTCCTGCGGGACAATGAACAAGACCGGATCGGCGGGGCGCAGAACTGAGCGCGGCGCAAAAACCTGCAACCCATAGACCAGCCCGGACACCGGCGCAGTGATGTCCAGCCTGTCCAGTTGTTCGATCAGCGCGCGCCGTTCTTCACGCAGTTCGAGTTCGCGATACTGCAGGTCCCTCAGATTTGAGATGGCTTCTTCGCGACGGGCTGATCCCAGCTTGAGGATTTCGATATCGATTTCGGTGATCCGCCCGCCCGCTTGCGCCTCCTGCGCCTTGAGATCCCCCATATCGCCGTTCAGGCGGGCCGCTTCGCGCTGCAGGGATAGCACCCGTGTGGCCTGGGCCAGCCCCTGCGCCAACAAAGCCTGCTGATCTGTCAGCTCTTTTGCAATCAGTTCAAGCTGGCGTTCCAGAGAAACCTGCTGCGCCTGTATCCCTTCAATTTGATTGGTGATCTGGCTACGGCGTTTCTGAAGCTGGTCAATCTCATTGTTGGTTGATTCCAGTCGGGCGACTAAAAGCCGCTCCTGCCCTGCAATCAAACCGGCAGCGTCCGGGTTCTTTCGCGCCATCTCAAGTAGCAATTCATCAAAGCTTGCGGTATCGGCTCCGTCACGCTCGGCCTCAAGCCGGCCACGCCGTGCCATTAGCTCTATCAACTGGCTTTCCGTAATCGCCAGTTGCGATTTCAACTGTGTGGGATCCAGCCGCAAAAGCACCTGACCAACTTCAACTTGCTCGCCCTCATCCACCTCGATCGACGCAACAACGCCGCCATCAGGGTGCTGAACCACCTGGCGGTTCTGATCAACCTCGATACGACCACTGGCAATGATGGCACCTGAAATATTTGTCACACTGGCCCAGGTGCCAAAGCCACCCAGCAACAGGACCAGACCAAGAAGGCCAATTGTCATCGGCTTGCGCGCCGACCAGACACCGCCAGAAGTTGTCATTGGACCCCTCCCAATCCTGGTGCGTTTGCAATTTGCGAATGGTTATGCACCACTTCACGCAGCACTTTTTCCTTGGGGCCAAACGCCCGAACAACACCGTTCTCAAGCACCAGCAACAAATCGCATTCCTTGATCGCAGCGGGCCGGTGCGCCATAATCAGGATCGATTTTCCTTCGGCCTTCAGGCTGCGTATCGCATTGTTCACGGCCTCACTGCCTTCGTTGTCGAGGTTCGAATTAGGTTCATCCAGAACCAGCAGAACCGGATCGCCATACATCGCCCGCGCCAGGCCGATGCGTTGCATCTGCCCGCCTGAAAGGCGCCCCCCACCTGCGGTGACGCGCGTGTCATAGCCATCGGGAAGTTTCAGAATCATCTCATGCGCGTCCGCCTTGCGGGCCGCCGCGACAACCTTTTCGGCATCCGGATGTCCAGAAAGGCGCGCGATGTTTTCCGCGATTGTGCCATCAAAAAGCTGCACCCGCTGCGGCAGGTACCCAATATGTTGGCCAAGAACCTCGGGGGCATATTGCTCAAGCGAGGCCCCATCCAGCCTGATCTTGCCCCCCGCAGGGCGCCAAACACCCGTCAGCGCCCGCGCCAGGGTAGACTTGCCCGCCCCTGAGGGTCCAATCACACCGACGGCCTGGCCGGGCTGCAGGGTAAATGTGGCTGTTTTCAGTGCGGCCTGCTGTTCGCCCGGCGGGATAACGGTCACCTGTTGCACTTCCAGCAGGGCGCGTGGAACTGGCAGCTCTGTGCGCGAAACCTCGGGGGGAACGGAACCAAGTAACTCGGCCAGGCTGGTCCAGCCCTTTGACGCGCGCTGAACCAGCGGCCACTGCCCGATTACCTGCTCAATCGGTGCAAGTGCCCGCCCCAGCAGAATCGAACCAGCAATCATCGCGCCTGGCGTCATCTTATTCTGAAGCACCAGATAAGCTCCGACACCCAGCATGGCAGACTGCAGAAACAGCCGGAAAGCTTTGGTGGTCGATGTGAACGTCCCCCCCAAATCCGCCGATAAAATCTGTTCTTTAAGCGACCGGTCCCGTGCGATCTGCCAGCGTTCAAATGCAGCGCGGCGCATCCCCATGGCCTGCACCATCTCGGACTCTGTTCGTATCTGGTTCGAAATGGCCTCGGACTGAACTGTGGCGCGGTTTGCGTTGGCCACAGGGCCGCGTGTGACATACTGGTTGATGAACGTCACCGAAATCAAAACAAGACCACCAACCAACGCCAGAACGCCCAGCCAGGGGTGGAATATCCAAATGCCAGCCAGGAAGAACGGGGTCCAGGGGATATCGAACATCGCCGTCAGGACAGGTGAGGTCATCAAGCGCTGCACCGATTCCAGATCGCGCAGCCCGGTCGCAGTCTGCTCATCAGGACTGACCGCCGATTTACGAATGACAGCATCAAAGACACGCTGATCAAGACGCGATTGAAAACGCGCGCCGACGCGCCCCATGATCCTTCCGCGCGCATAATCCAGCAGCGCCATGATTCCGTAAAGAAAGGCAACCAACACAGACAAGGCAATCAGCGTCTCGACCGACCGGCTGCCCAGCACGCGGTCATAGACCTGCAGCATGTAAAGCGGACCAGTCAGCATCAGAAGATTGGCAAAAAAGCTGAAGCTGCCTACAAACCAGTAAAGCTTGCGGCTTTCACGCCGTGCCGTACGCAATTCCTCGTGCCCGACCGCAATCATTGTCTTGTTCATGTAAGTTCCTGCACCGGTCACGTCTGGTTTCGCTGGCTTGATACTTCGCCGCTTCCTGCAATACAGTGAATGTCACCATTCTGCCACAGCAATGTGATGACATTATGCTCGTGCTGGGCACAAGGCTCTGATAGTTTAAGTACCTGATTGACACATCTAAAAGTGGTTAGACTCTTGCTCCGATATTTATACGATTGCTTCACTCGTCAGTTCAAACTTCTCATCAGCCTTATAGGCATGATGTTGCTTGTGGCCTGCGCGCGGCCAGATGCATCCCATCCGCCAGATCATCCGTTTGACCCTTACGAACGTCAGAACCGAAAAGTCCACGCATTCAACCTGGGTGTGGACCGAGCGCTGATCCGGCCTGCCAGCAAGGGTTATAGCAACTTTCTGCCGGATGATATTGAAACTGCAATTGGCCGGTTTGCCTTTAACCTGGCGATTCCCAGTGACGTGGTAAACAATGTTCTTCAGGGCAATATGAAGGGCGCAATACAAGACACCTTCCGCTTTGCTGTGAACACAACCGTTGGTCTTGGCGGCTTCTTCGATCCCGCAACTGAAATGGGGCTGCCACAACCCACAGATACGGATTTTGGTGAAACGCTGTATGTCTGGGGGGCGCGTGAAGGCGCCTATGTAGAACTGCCACTGCTGGGCCCGGGCACAGAACGCGATACCTGGGGCAAAGCGGTAGATCTGTTCACCAACCCGCTGACGTACGTACTTGAATCACCCGAAAACTTATACGGGACAGCAGCTTCAGTGTCGTCCGGTCTTAGCAACCGCGGGCGCTATTCTGATACAATTGATTCGATCCTTTATGAGAGCGCCGACAGTTACGCTCAGTCACGTTCAATTTACCTTCAAAACCGCCGCTTCGAACTGGGCAAGGGCGTGGATGATACCTATTTAGATCCTTACAGCGACCCTTATGAGGACCCCTATGATGAATGATTTTTCACGCCGTGGCTTTCTAATCTCAACAATCGCCACAGTGTCAGTTACGGCGCTGCCCAACGGGGCGTTTGCCCTGACGGATGCCAAGGCCAGAACCCTGGTTGACCAAGTGGTGGCCGATATCAACAAGGTTATCTCATCGGGCAAATCGCTCTCAGCGATGATTTCCGACTTTGAGCGTATTTTCACCCGCTACGCCGATGTAAATATCATTGCCCGGTCCACCCTGGGGGCCGATGCCCGCCGTATCAGCAAAAGCCAGATGCAGGCCTTTACCAAGGCATTCCGGGGTTATATCGCCCGTAAATATGGCAAGCGTTTCAACGAGTTCGTCGGCGGTCGCATCGAAGTGCAATCCGTGCGCAAGGTCAAGTCCTGGCACGAAGTCAAGTCAATGGCGTTCCTGCGTGGCGAAGCGCCTTTCGAGGTAAACTTTCTGGTCTCAGATCGCTCGGGCAAGGATCTGTTCTTTGACATGACGATCGAAGGCATCAGCCTGCGACTGAGCGAACGAACGGAAATCGGGTCGATGCTGGACCGCCGCAAAGGTGATATCGATGCCATGATCGCGGATTTGCGCAAAGCCGGTTAAAGCTCGCAGCGACTTGTCCAGTTGCATTTATGATAGCGGCCCACATAGTGACTAGCTACGTGGGCCGTTTTACTTACCGTAATATACTGAACCGGCCTTAAATCCTTCCGCAACTTGCGTCTGTATCGGCTATCTCCCCAGCAGGCGGTTGAGAAGGTTCTCTATTGAGTTGTCTCTGGGTTTTCGCCGCTGCTGTCTGACGGGCTGTTGCTTGGGCTTGGCGCGGAGCATCGGCAACGGTTTTGCAGGCAGTCCTTCATGAACCCGAACCATCGTTTCTTTCCAGATTTCAGCGGGCAAACCGCCCCCCGTCACACCAGACAATGGTGTGTTGTCGTCATACCCCATCCAGACACCCGCCACATAGTCAGCCGTAAAGCCCAGAAACCAGGCATCCCGAGCTGCCTGGGTTGTACCCGTCTTGCCCGCAGCTTCGCGCCCCGGCAAAGCCGCGCGCGCGCCTGTGCCGCCATTGACCACCCGGCTCATCATATAGATCAACTCTTCTGCGGCAGCGCGTTGAATCACACGTTCGCCGATGCCGCTTGTCGTGGCGATCATCGGGTTATCGTCGCCCAGAAGGCGTAGTTCGACCAAGCCATATGGCGTCACCGAAGAGCCCCCGTTCAGAATGCCAGCATAGGCGCCTGTCATCTCCAGCAGGGTGCTTTCTGACGCCCCAAGCGCCAGTGCAGGCCCCGCTGCCAGATCGCTTTCAATACCAAAATCGCTGGCCACACGACGTACCAGGTCGCGCCCAACGCTTTCGGACACCTTGACCGCCGGCACGTTCAGAGATTGGCGCAACGCTTCAGCCAACGTCACGCGGCCATAATGTTTTCGGGTATAGTTTTCCGGGCACCACCGGCCTGATCCGGGAATATTCAGACAATAGGGTTCGTCCACAATAACTGAATCATAGTGATACCCCATCTCAAGCGCGGTTGCGTAGACAAACGGCTTGAACGCAGATCCGGTCTGGCGCTTGGCCTGCGTCGCCCGGTTGAACGCGCCTGAAACCTTGGTCTTGCGCCCCCCGACCATGCCGCGCACGGCGCCGTCTGCCGACATCACAATGATTGCCGCCTGCGCCTTTGAACCGTCACGCACCTTGTTTTCAAAGATGAATGTCAAAGCGTCCTCTGCAGCCCTCTGGATGCGCTGATCCAGTGTGGACTTGATGATCACATCTTCGGTCGTGTCGCGTGCAAAATAATCAGGCGCGGTTTCCATCACCCAGTCGGCAAAATACCCGCCGGCCTGTGCCTCGGCCGCTGCCGACAATACAGCCGGGTTGGCCAATGCCACCGCAGCATCGGATGCTGACAGATATCCCTGTTCCTGCATCAACTGGACAACCACTGACGCGCGGTTTTGCGAGCGCTCCAGGTTACTGGTTGGCGACAGTGTCGATGGCGCAGTAAGCAGGCCCGCCAACATAGCGCTTTCCGCCACGTTCAGTTGTGCAGCATGTTTGCCGAAATAGCGTTGCGCTGCGGCCTCGGCCCCATAAGCGCCACCGCCCAGATAGGCGCGGTT
This sequence comes from Roseovarius litorisediminis, assembly GCF_900172295.1. Lineage (GTDB taxonomy): Bacteria > Pseudomonadota > Alphaproteobacteria > Rhodobacterales > Rhodobacteraceae > Roseovarius > Roseovarius litorisediminis. The sequence continues at coordinate 63,600 of NZ_FWFL01000003.1, read as the reverse complement.
CAGATAAACCGACAAAATTTCGTCCTTGGTATATTTCACCTCCATGGCCAGCGCATAGATCGCCTCTTTGATCTTGCGACCAAGCGAACCCCGGCGACAATCCGCGATATAAGTGGCCTCGTCCTTCCAAGTGTCCTTGTCGAACTCGACGCCAAGACAAAGCAACTTGGCCGTCTGCTGGGTGATGGTTGACCCGCCGTGGCCCGAAAGCGGCCCCCGCCCTTCACGCAGGTTGATCCTTACTGCGCTGGCAATTCCGATGGGATCGACACCGGGATGCATATAAAAACGCCTGTCCTCGGTGGCCACGACTGCATTCTTCAGATGCCTGCTGACAGTTTCGGCCGTCACGGCGCCACCAAACTGATCGCCACGCCAGGCAAAAACCTCGCCGTCGCGATCCAGTAATGTGACCGACCCGCGCGCGCGGCCGTCCAGCAAATGCGCCACATCCGGCAGGCTGACATAAACATAAGCCACCGCCAAGCCAACGACCACGGCAACCACTGCGGTAACCCGCCAGGTGATCCACCACAACAACCGTAAAATCCACCTCAGGATACCCCGGAAAAACGCCACTATCGGGTTTCGTTTGCGCGCAGGCGCACGCCTTTTGCGCTTGGCCGCAGGCTTGCGCCGCGCCGCCGGCTTTGCCTTGGTGTAGCGTTTGTCAGCCGCCAGTTGCGGCTTTTTTCCACCTGTGCTTTTCATAATTGTCCTGCCCGGACCTGTTTGTTTTCCTGCACTCTATAGCGTCAATGTAACAATGTAGACCCCCGGGATTTAGCCCAGTTCCGTTTTTTTCATCACCTATTCGCCAGCAGGGTATCAAATCACAATGGATATTCGTTCACTTTACAGCCAGACACCTGCTTGCACGCGGTCCCAAAATACATTGCCCTTCTTTTCACAGTCCTGCCAAGGTGATATAATTCCTTCAGTTTTTATTTATGAGGGAAATTTAATGTACTTAAGAAACGTCATTATTGCCACGACGGCAGCCTTTTTTCCGATTTCAGCCGTCGCTGGCAGCATACCGGCTCCGCCACCTTTGCCTGCCCCCACAGCCACAGTAGGCGACAATGATTCAACCGATCTTTTTGTTGGCCTGAACTGGACATTCGGCAAGACAAGCACGCTTGAAGGCGTGATCGGCGTGATGCAGACATCAATTGACAGCAGCGGAGACATTGTTGGCGGACGCCTGTCCCTTCACATGGATCTGCTGGGCCGCGGTAATCCAACCGATATCCGCCTGACCGGGCTGATCGGCAGTGATGATCTGGCGGGCGAGCTGGGCTTGGGTCTGAATTTTGATGGCAGCGGGCCATTTGGCGTAGTTGGCGGTGTCGGGAATTATTGGAACCTCGGCACAACCATTGGATTTGACGGAACATTCGAAGGATATGTCGGTGGGCACAGCTTCGGCGATTTTGACGACAAGCCACGTGCTCCAGTAGCACCGGCTCCTGCTACCATGCCACCTCCGACCTGATAAGGAAAAACTGTTGAAACGATATCTTGCCCCAGACCGCCGCTCGGCGCTTCTGGGGTTTGCTGCGGCCAGTCTTTTGCCGATGTCGGCGCGTCTGGTCGAGGCCCAGACACCTATGGACGATGTCGCGACGCTGGACGCATTTCTTGATGTTCTGCTGCCTGCTGATGCGATGTCCCCCGCTGCTAGCACGCTCAATATCGGGGCTGAAATGCTGGAAATCATTGTCCCGGACAGCCTACCGGGAAAACTGCTCAGCCTTGGGCTAACCTGGCTCGACAGTCTCGACGCCCGGAGGTTTGCAACCCTGCCTGAGGAGACGCAATTCAAAGTCGTCACGTGGATGAGCCAGGCAGATGTCAATGAAATCCCGGGACGTTTCTATCAGGTGATCCGGCTTTTCGCGGTTGAACTTTACTATGCCCGACCCGGGGCGATTACCGGATTCCCGCTGCAGGTTACGCCGCAACCGCAGGGTTATCCGCCCCCCTGGACATAGAGATCGCATGACCAGGCAACGTTTCGACGCCGTTATCATTGGCGCAGGCGCAGGCGGTGCTGCGGCAGCCTGGCGCCTGACCCGCGAAGGGTTGAAAGTACTGATCCTCGAGGCTGGTCCATGGTTTGACCCGGACACTGACTATTCACTGGATCAGCCGGGGTGGGAACGGCGGCCTTTCCCGCACAAACCCAACAGCCGTGGCAAGGTTCTGTACGGCGACCTTGGAAAGCTGAATACAGCCGACGCTGATCTAGCCAGCTGGAACCGTGTTGAGGGCCGTCACGAACCCGGGCCCCTCCGAACGCCCAGCCGATCCGGTTACGCCCATGTACAGGGCGTTGGCGGCAGCACCTTGCACTACGTGGGCGAGGCTCACCGGCTGCACCCCAAAAGCTTCAGCCTGCAAACCGATCACGCAACAGGTGCGGACTGGCCCTTGGGCTATGCAGATCTTGAAGCACACTATCAAACTTGTGAAACACTGATCGGTGCCGCCGGCCCCGAAAGCCAGGGCGCTCGCTGGCGCTCGGCACCTTTTCCGCTGCCCCCTCATCCACTTAGCCCGGCATCAGAGCGCCTTTTGGCGGCGGCGGCACGGTCCGGCATGGGATGGCAGGCCAACTCCCGCGCGGCGCTTTCTGCTGCCTATGATGACCGTCCGGCCTGCAACTATTGTGGCCAGTGCAGCCGTGGTTGCCCCCTGCGGGACAAAGGATCAGTTGATCAGACGTTTTTGCGTCACGCCCTGAAAACCGGCCTTCTGACAATCATTGCAAACGCACCGGTACGCAAAATTCTATCCGGGGCAAGCGGGCGAATTAAGGCGGTCGAGTATCTGTCAGAAAACGGCCCTGTGGTACAAGAGACCCCCATTGCGATCCTGGCCGCCGGCGCGGTGCAGACGCCTCGGCTGCTATTAGCCAATCAGGGCCGGGACATTCCCAGCGGGCTTGCCAACGGCTCAGGACAGGTTGGTCGCAATTTCATGGAAACCCTGACGTGGTCCAGTGCCGCGCTTCTGCCCGGCCTCAAGAACAGCCATATGGGCCTGCCTGCAGACGCAATATGCTGGACTTACAATGCGCCCGACGCCACGGCAGGCGCGATCGGCGGTTGCCGGTTTACCTCTGCCGTCCACGAAGTTGGATTGAACGGCCCGATCGGGTATGCGACGCGGCTGATTCCGGGGTTCGGAACCGATTTCAAACAACAGATGCGCGACCAGTTCGGATCGGCAATTGTGGTTGCGGCCACCGGCGCAGTTCTTCCCGATGAACGCAGCCACATTGCCCTGTCGCCGGATCAGAAGGATGAGAACGGCCTGCCACTGCCTGTCATTCATTCCGTGCTGACGCAGAACAGCATCTCGCTGTTGCATTTCATGGCCAAGACAGCGCGCAGTATGTTGTCGGAAATCGGTGTGACCGAATTTGCCGAAGAAAACAGTTCATGGGATCGGTTTACCGCGACGCATGTTTTTGGCACCGCGCGCATGGGTAATGACAGCGCTGATTCAGTGACCAATCCTTGGGGGCGCACCCATGATCACGCAAACCTCTGGATCGCAGATGCCAGTCTGTTTCCGGCAAGTGGCGGCGGCGAGGCGCCGTCGCTAACCATTCAGGCGCTGGCCCTTCGCGCCGCAGAAAAGATTTTGGAATAGACTAATTCAAGCCCCCGCATTTACTTTTTGCGGCGCCCCGGTTCCCAAATTCGTGCCGATATAGGGCAGCTTAGCCGCCTTCCACGCTGCGAATCCGCCTGCCATATGCGCGACTTTCGTGATGCCTGCAGCGATCGCCGCGCGTGCCACTTTTTCTGAACGGACGCCTGAACCGCAGTGGAAAACAATCTGTTTTTCGCTTTGGCCCGGCAATTTTTCGGCGTTGAAAAATGGCATGGGCAGCAACAGCGCACCCTCGATATGTTCAAAGCTGTATTCCTGCACGGTGCGCACGTCGATCAATACGATCCGGTTGGCCGCCCACGCGTCGGCAACCTCATCGATATCCCAAGTCTCAAAGACCGCACCATTGATGGTTTCGCTTTGCATTTCTGCCTCCGGGTTGCTCGAATCTATTCGCAAAATAATAGCGTCAACAATGTGCCGCCACCACAGCAATCCAGTGGCCGAATCGCGATGGATTGTGCTAAGTCTTGTGGCATGGCTCAAACGACCCCCCATATACGCGAAAATCGCCCGGTTATTCGCCAGCTGGATGAAGGCGCAATCAATCGTATTGCCGCAGGCGAAGTGGTCGAGCGCCCCGCCTCGGCAGTAAAGGAACTGGTGGAAAACGCACTTGATGCCGGCGCCCGAAGAATCGAAATTTGTTTCGCCGATGGGGGCAAAACCCTTGTTCGCGTCACCGATGATGGCTGTGGCATCGCACCCGACGATCTGCCGCTGGCATTGGCGCGACATGCGACGTCGAAAATCGATGGCAGCGACCTGCTGAACATCCACACCTTTGGCTTTCGCGGCGAGGCACTTCCGTCTCTGGGCGCAGTTGGGCGATTGACCATTGCCTCCCGTGTGCCCGAATTTGAGGCGACCGAGATTTCGGTCAATGGTGGGCAGGTAACCGCCCCCAAACCAACCGCGCTGAACGGCGGCACCATTGTCACCCTGCGTGACCTGTTTTTCGCCACACCAGCGCGGCTGAAATTCATGCGCACCGACCGGGCCGAGGCGCAGGCTATCACCGACACAGTCAAACGCCTTGCCATGGCCGAACCTTTTGTCGGCTTTACCCTGCGCGACGTATCGGGCGGCGGAGAGGGGCGTGTGACCTTCCGCGCCGATGCCGAAACAGGCGATCTTTTTGACGCACTTCACGGGCGACTGGCCCGCATTCTGGGCGCAGAATTCGCCGAAAATGCCCTGCGTATTGATGCCAGCCGCGAAGGTCTTCACATGACGGGCTATGCTGCCCTGCCGACCTATTCACGTGGCTCGGCGGTGGCACAATATCTTTTCGTCAATGGTCGGCCGGTGCGGGACAAGATGCTTTATGGCGCCTTGCGCGCCGCCTATCACGATTTTCTAAACCGCGACCGGCACCCGGCTGCAGCCCTTTTCATCAACTGCGATCCAACACTGGTGGATGTCAATGTACATCCTGCCAAATCCGAGGTCCGGTTTCGGGATCCGGGCCTGGCACGCGGGTTGATCGTGTCGGGCCTGCGCCATGCGTTGGCCGAGGCCGGGCATCGCGCCTCAACCACCGTCGCCGGGGCCACGCTTGGCGCTTTCCGGCCTGAACAGACTGGCGCTCGCGTCTACCAGATGGACCGCCCTTCGCCCACCGCCCGTGCCGCCAGCTATCAGGCGCAGGCCCCCGGCTTTGCCGATATGCAGGCGGCCTACAGCGCCCGGGTCGAACCGGTCGAGACTTGCCTGTCAGAACCGGAAGAGACGCCCCCCCAAGATCTGCCGCTTGGCGCAGCCCGCGCGCAGGTGCACGAGAATTATATCATCGCTCAGACGGCTGACGGCATGGTGATTGTCGATCAACACGCTGCACATGAGCGTCTGGTCTATGAAAAGCTCAAAACCCAGATGGCCAAAAACGGCGTGGCTGCACAGGCGCTTTTGATCCCCGAAATTGTCGAGATGTCCGAGGGTGACGCTGCGCGTCTGCTCGACCTGTCTGATGATCTGGGCCGTCTTGGCCTTGTCATCGAGGCCTTTGGCGGTGGCGCCATCGCTGTGCGCGAAACTCCGGCCATTCTGGGCCAGGTCAATGCCCGCGCCCTGGTTCTTGATATCCTTGATGAACTCGCCGATCAGGGTGATAGCCAGACCGTACGCAGCCAGATTGAGGCGATCCTGAGTCGCGTGGCCTGTCACGGTTCAATCCGCGCGGGCCGGCGCATGCGGGCCGATGAGATGAACGCACTGCTGCGCGAGATGGAGGCAACACCGCATTCAGGCCAGTGCAACCACGGGCGACCAACCTACGTTGAACTCAAGCTTGCCGATATCGAACGGCTTTTCGGGCGCACATGATCCAGATCGGCGAAAAAACCTATGCTTTTGACGACCCCCTCGTCATGACCGCCCTCGCCGGCGCCGCGATCGTGCTGCTGGTCCTGATCCTGCTGATCATTGCCGTTCGGGCCGCTGGCCGCTCGGCCCGGCTGGCTGAGCCGCTGTCACAGCAGATCGGCCAGATGGGCCTGCGCATTCAAAGCCTTGGTGACGGACAGCAACAACTGGCTGGTGGGCTTAACCATGTATCCGAGGCCCAGGCCGCTTCGCAGGCAAATATGCTGCGACTGATGGAAGAGCGGTTATCGACAGTTTCCGCACAGATGAACGAAAATCTGCATGGCTCTGCACGGCGCACAGCGCAGTCACTGGGCGATTTGCAACAACGTCTGATGGCCATCGACAAGGCGCAGGATAATATTACAAAACTCAGCGGCGATGTCCTGACATTGCAGGATATTCTGTCGAACAAACAAACCCGAGGGGCGTTTGGTGAAATCCAGCTGACCGATATCGTATCCAAGGCCCTGCCCGCCGATAGCTACAAGATGCAAGCCACGCTATCGAACGGCAAACGCGCCGATTGCCTGATCCATCTGCCCAATCCGCCGGGCCCGATCTGCATCGACAGCAAATTCCCGCTGGAAGCCTACGAGGCCCTGCGCAACGCCAAAACCGATTGGGAGCTGAACGAGGCCGCCAAATTCCTGCGTATCTCGGTCAGGAAACACATTCGCGATATATCCGAAAAATATATCCTTGACGGAGAAACCGCAGATGGCGCCCTGATGTTCCTGCCGTCCGAGGCGGTCTACGCCGAATTGCACGCCAACTTCCCCGAACTGGTACGCGACGGGTTTGCCGCGCGGGTCTGGATCGTCTCGCCCACCACCTGCATGGCCACGCTGCATACCATGCGTGCCATCCTGAAAGATTCGCGCATGCGCGAACAGGCCGGGGCCATCCGACGCGAGTTGGGCCTGCTTTTTGGCGATGTCGAGCGGCTAAGCGCGCGGGTGGAAAACCTTGACCGACATTTCAATCAGGCCTCCAAGGATATCTCGGACATCAAGATTTCTGCGGACAAGGCAGGTCGCCGGGCTCGTCGGCTGGACAATTTCGATTTTGAGGAACTCGCACCCGACACCGACCCGACGATCATCAAGCTGACAAAAGACAGCTAAGAGCCCATTCTGACCTATGATGCACGTCGAACGACCAGGAAAAAGTAACTTCCTAAACTGACATTACAGTTTGCTTCGCTTTAGACGCTTTTGAACAACGGTTAATAGGATTCAAGCCGCTCTCTTTTCTCCAGAATCTTGTAAAATCTGACTGAAGAGCCAGTCGCGGAATGCAAGTATTTTGGAATTTTTTGCTCGCCTCTTCTCATATGCCAGAGAATAGATTGTCCTCACGGGCGAACAGACATCGAAAATTTGCTTCAATTGACCTTCTTCTATGAGGTCATCAATAAGTTCTCTGTAGGAAAGAGCAATCCCCGCGCCGGCCAGCGCTGCGTTGGTGGACAATTCGCAATGCGAAAATTCCGGCCCGCCATCAGGGCATAAATTGGGTAATCCGACGGTATCAAACCACTCTTGCCATCCATCGGATGTCTCATCCCGAAAAAGCACATGGGATGTCAGGTTTTGTGGGTCTCTCAGTTCGGGGTGAGCCGCCAAATATGTAGCGCTACAAACGGGTGTTCGAGTTGAGGAAAAAAATGGTTCGATGACAGCGCCTTCGACAGGCTCGTCACCCCAATGGATAACTGCGTCCAAGTTACCTCCCCGAAAATTCGTAGGGGGAAGGCCCGTTTCGATTTTGATCTCTATATTTGGACAAGCTTGCATAAAGCTTGGCAATCTTGGGATAAGCCAGCGCTTTGCAAACCATTCGGTCATCTTGAGCCGCAATTGGCCTTGTGTCGTCTCACCGGTTATCTCACGCGTACTGGCCTCCAATTCGTCTAGAACCGGACTGACCCGATCAAGATATTGCTGGCCATCGGCGGTCAGCACCACAGTCTGCGCACCTCGTTTGAACAAAGGTCTATCCAGGTATGTTTCAAGCAGGCTGACTTGGTGACTGATCGCTGACGGTGTAACGCACAGCTCTTGGGACGCCGACTTGAAGCTACCTAGTCTAGCAGCAGCTTCAAACGCACGAAGCGCAGGAAAAGGGGGCAGTTTGCGTTTCATTAGGTGAATTCAATTCAACCTGGGTTGAATTCCTATCATTTGCAAAGATTTTGCCTGACACATTACCCTAATTTCCAGAAATCACAAAATTTGGAGCAAGGTTAATGCTAGGAGTCATTCGTAAAATCGTTCAAAAACGCAAACAATTCGATTTCGTTACAGCGTCGGCATTCTCAATCTGTGGTCTGGTGGCGGGGGTTGCTCTGGCACAGGTATCCGGCCCGACTGAACACAAAGGGCTTTCTGTCGAGAAACTGGGCGTGATCGATGAGGATATGCTGCGCAGGCAAACCGGGCTGGACGGATACTTTATGCAATTGCGCGCCATCACAATTGAGCCGGGCGGGCAAATCGCACAGCATTCACATGAGAAACGTCCCGGGCTTGTCAAAGTGATTTCCGGTGAATGGACCGAGGGCCGCCCGGATGGTGAAGCGACCTACAAGAGCGGTGGTACGGATGGGATTCTTGAGGACGGCGATACGGTGCACTGGTTTTACAATCGCGGGGATACATCGGCGACTGCAATTGTTTGCGACCTTACCTCAGCCAGCTAACCTGCTTGGCATCTAGCGATGTAAATGGCAATCGATTCTGTCGCAGGTCCTGTTGATGCTCGAAAAAGGGATAGCGTGGGGCCGATGCCGGATATTGGAAACTTAAAACCGAGGGGCTGAATTGTTCACAAAACCAGCAGCCTTGGTCAGCCACTCTACATCGTCTCCAGACAATGCCGCCGAAAGGCGCTTTTCAGCATATCCAGTTCTTCGCGCAGCAAGGTCACCTCGGCGCGGATATCATAGCTGAGCGCATCCCCGGACATCAGCGAGAAACTGTTCAGCGTCTCGCCGCTGCGCTTGTCATTGATCAGGAATGTCTGCACCCCATCCGCGATCAGCTTCGCGGGGATTGGCACCCGGACGACCCAAAGCCCCTGCTCGGCTTTTTCGGTCACCTGAACATCATTCAACGCCTCTTGCAGGTGTGTCACCTCGATATCCGGTTGATAGTTGCCATCGCCGTTACGGCTCAGGACGCCCTCCCAAACCCCTTCAAACAAGCGTGTTTTGGTCAGTGTAAGGTTACTCATGCATTGCTCCGTCAAAGCTCGGCCCTTGGGCGGCGGCTAAAGGTAAGATCCCGCAGGATGACCTGACTCATCGCCGGGTCTTTAAATATCAGGTCAACCCAGGCCTTCTCGATGCGTTTTTCATGGATGTGGCTGTAAGCCAAATCGAATTCGACCATGCTACCGTCTTGGCGCAGGGGCAATTCGCGTACGATCTGTTCGGTGTTAGGCCCATTTTTGATATTCAACCGCGCAAAAATTTCCAGTGGCTTTTCCATTTCAACAATCGTGTCCATTCGGATCAGGTGCCGTTTGAGCATTCCTTCGATCACGTCACCCGGCAAATCCAGCACCAGCGACAGAAATGAACCATCAAAGTTGAAAACTTCCATGCGCAAGCCGTAGGGCGCCAGATCGGCCTCGCGATTGTTCCTGATTTGCCGCAGGGTCAGCTCGGACTGGGTACAGTCATGAAACACCGTGACGTCTCTGCCCAGCCCGGCTTTTTGTTCAACCCGGGAAAGGCCCGGCACTGCCAGCGGCTCTCGCCAGAGGGCGGGTCGCCACGACCAATCCGTTCCATGGGGTTTGGGAAATGCGGTTGAACCGATCATTGGCAGCGCCAGCCTGTTGTCTGCGATCGATATGACTTCGTTCAATGACTGCCGCAGCCTGCGGGCGCGAGCGCGTTCTTCGCGCAACCGCGCATAACTCATCATCGGGGCGTTTCGGGCTGCCTTTTTCCACCGGCGCAAAGCACGCTGATGAATAAACCAATCAAAGAACGATTTACGTAGTTTTACCACTTCGGATCCATCTTGTGCCTACTCCGCTCCATCCTACCCGACCTCGCCCTTGCAATGCATTACCTGATTTTAACGAACAATCCATCCTGTGACGCAGTTCGAATTTTCAGGCGCCCGTGATGTGGCAAGCGAGCGTCTAGGTCACTGGCTGGCGCTGCGCATCGCGCTCTTGGCGTGCAGGGTCTTTGCCAAGTCCGAAACCATGCGTTTGCCATGCTTTCCTGTCAAAATGCTGCCTTTGGGGGCGTATAGCGCCAAGCCGATCAGATGATCGTTTACGACCAGGTAACCGCGCCAGTGGCTTGGGTCCCCTCCGGGTACAGCTGCGTCTCCGCCTTTTGCCAGCCGAACCAGAGAAAAATGTTCGTTGTCCACCTTCTGAACCGGTAGGCTTGGCGCCATTGCCGTGGCAAGCTCGGCCGCTGTAGGCGGGTTGACGTCCGCCTCGGCAGGCAGCACCGCCACGGTTATCACCGCAAGCGGAACACGTGCAGAAGGCGCCGCACTCAGATTGGCACAACTGGCCATCAGGACAAAACTACCCTGCGCGCTCTGCCGCAAGCTACTGCGATCCAGGCAGTAGCCTTGGGGGGCGCTCACCATGACATCTCCGGCAAACAGGGACACGGATTTCAGGGGTGGGTCTTCATTAGGTCGTAACTCAAGGCCCCCTGTGCTCTTGATACAAGCCCCGACTGGCAGAAAAATCGCTAGAAAAAAGGCCCGGCAGACAATCTTCCAGGCCCTTTTCTTGTCAGATATCCATGTAGACATGGCGCTCGGCCTTGCCCCCAGGATGGGTTACCGCGCCTTTGTAGGTCTCTCCCACCAGCTGTGCGTATTTCCACAGCGCGCCACTGGCATAAATCGTCTCGCGCGGACCGGCCCAGTTTTCCTTGCGCTTGGCCAGCTCGGCATCGCTCAGATCAACGCTGATCTCGCCTTTGATCGCGTCAATGGTGATCATGTCGCCATTCTGCAACATTGCGATCGGGCCACCGTGCGCAGCCTCGGGGCCCACGTGACCGACACAGAAACCGCGTGTCGCGCCTGAGAACCGGCCGTCGGTGATCAGCGCCACCTTCTTGCCCATGCCCTGACCGGAAAGCGCCGCTGTGGTTGCCAGCATCTCACGCATACCAGGGCCGCCAGCCGGTCCCTCATTACGAATGACCAGCACCTCACCTTCCTTGTACGTGCGCGCCTGTACAGCAGCAAAGGCATCCTCTTCGCATTCAAAGACGCGGGCCGGCCCACTAAAGACCTGCTGTTCCTCGGTCATGCCGGCAACCTTCACAATCGCACCACCCGGTGCCAAATTGCCTTTCAGGCCAACAACACCACCGGATTTGCTAAGCGGCTTTTCAATAGGATAGATCACCCGGCCGTCAGCCTCGTGCGTGATCTTGTCCAGCGCCTCGCCAATCGAAGTGCCATCGGCAGTCATGCAATCTTCGTGCAGAAGCCCTGCTTTGCGAAGCTCTTTCATTACCACCGGTACGCCGCCGACCTCATACAGGTCTTTGGCCACGAACTGTCCGCCCGGCTTCAGATCAACGAAATAGGGGGTGTCGCGGAAAATCTCACAGACATCATCAAGGAAGAAATCAATCCCCGCCTCGTGGGCGATCGCCGGCAGGTGCAGACCAGCGTTGGTGGAGCCGCCGGTGCAGGCCACGACGCGCGCGGCATTTTCCAGCGACTTCAGCGTCACGACGTCACGCGCGCGGATATTTTTCTCCAGCAAGTTCATTACCGCCCGGCCCGAGGCCTCGGCGTATTGGTCGCGGCTCTCGTAGGGGGCCGGTGCGCCCGAACTGTTCATCAGTGCCAGACCGATTGCCTCGGACACACAGGCCATGGTGTTGGCGGTGAACTGGCCACCACAGGCGCCCGCCGACGGGCATGCCACCGCTTCAAGCTTTTCCAGCTCGCAGGTGCTCAGATTACCTGCCTGATGCTGGCCCACGGCTTCGAACACGTCCTGTACGGTGACATCTTTGCCATCCAGACGGCCCGGCAGAATCGATCCGCCATAGAGGAACACCGACGGCACATTCAACCGTACCATCGCCATCATCATCCCCGGCAGAGATTTGTCACAGCCCGCCAGACCTACAAGCGCATCATAGCAATGGCCGCGCATTGTAAGTTCCACGGTGTCGGCAATCGCCTCGCGGCTGGCCAACGACGACCGCATGCCTTCATGCCCCATGGCAATCCCATCGGTCACTGTGATGGTGGTAAATTCACGCGGTGTGCCGTGCGCTTCTTTCACGCCCATCTTAGCTGCTTGTGCTTGCCGACTCAGCGCGATGTTACACGGCGCCGCCTCGTTCCAGCAGGTGGCAACACCCACAAGTGGTTGATGAATCTCTGTCTCGCTCATACCCATGGCATAGTAGTACGACCGGTGCGGCGCCCGTGCGGGGCCTTCGGTTACGTAGCGGCTGGGTAGTTTGGCTTTGTCGAATTTGGTCATAAGGGGCCTCCCGAAAACTGTCTTCAACGGTCTAGGACACAGGCGCGCCCTCGGCAAGCCGGTTCCGCGCAACGTTAAACAAAGCTGCAGGCGACAACACGTCGATGATTGCACCCCGTTGACAGCCCGGATAGCGTCGGGTCATGCGATATGACGCCTATGAAACACTGGTCGCCCCGGCCCGCCCCTCGTCAGACCCGTTTCGCCTGCTGGCGGGAATGGGCCTGACAGCTGTTTTGTTTCTTTTCTTCAGCCATATCTACTCGACCCTCCATCAGGGCCTGCTCTCCCCGACCGAGTGGGAAGCCCTGTCTGCCGACCTGCAAACCGGTTCGACCCCGGTTTCTGCCCTTATCAATCTGTATCTGTTTGGACTTATGATACTGGCGCTGTGGGCGGCCCTGCTGCTGGTGCACGGGCGGGGCATGACCAGCCTGATAGGCCCGTTGCCGCAAACCGTTTTCCAGTTCAAACGCTGTGTGTTTGCCATTCTGGCGCTCTATGTTGTGGTATCGGTTTTACCATCGCCGGGTGGCGGAGAGATTTCTGAAAACCTACCTTTCGACAGCTGGCTGAAATTTCTGCCGCTAGCACTCTGTGGCCTGTTGGTTCAAACAGCCACCGAAGAGTTGGTGTTTCGGGGCTATCTGCAAAGCCAGCTTGCGGCGCGGTTTCCGCATCCTGCGGTCTGGATCGGCATTCCAACGATCGTTTTTGCCCTGCTGCACTACGATTCCCAGGTAGGTGGCGCCAACGCCTGGCTGATCGTGATCTGGGCTGGAGCATTCGGGCTTGCTGCAGCCGATCTTACGGCCCGTTCGGGTACTTTGGGGCCCGCTATCGCCTTGCATTTGGTCAACAATTTCAGTGCCATTCTCATCGCAGCCCCCGAGGGAAATTTCGACGGGTTGACCCTATACACCTATCCATTCTCGCTCGATGACACCGCCGCACTTCGCGCCTGGCTACCGGTAGATCTGATGATACTGCTCTGCAGTTGGCTGGCCGCAAGACTTGCCCTGCGACGCTGATTGCAATTCCTGTCGCGGGCCATTATTTCAGGGCGGCAAGGCAATAAGGGATCGGACCCGATGAACTGGATCACCAACTATGTACGACCGCGGATCAATTCGATCTTTTCGCGGCGCGAAATCCCTGAAAACCTTTGGTCTAAATGCGATGAATGCGGCACCATGCTATTTCACCGCGAACTCAGCGAAAACCTGAATGTCTGCACCGGCTGCGGCCACCACATGGCAATTACCCCGCGCGAACGCTTTTCCGCTTTGTTCGATGGCGGGATTTTTGCCGAAGTTGACGTGCCCGTCCCCCCCACCGACCCGCTGCACTTCCGAGACCAGAAAAAATACCCCGATCGGATGAAGGCCGCGCAGAAAGCCACGAACGAAAAAGAAGCGATGCTTGTCGTGACCGGTGAAATGGGCCGCACACCCGTCGTTGCCGCAGCACAGGATTTCAGCTTCATGGCTGGCTCGATGGGCATGTATGTGGGCAATGCCATCATTGCGGCCGCACAAGAGGCGGTAAAACTCAAACGCCCGCTGATCCTGTTTTCCGCCGCCGGTGGCGCGCGTATGCAAGAGGGTATTCTAAGCCTCATGCAGATGCCTCGCACAACCGTTGCCGTTCAGATGCTGAAAGAGGCAGGTCTGCCCTACATCGTCGTACTGACCCACCCCACGACAGGCGGCGTTACCGCATCTTATGCAATGCTCGGTGACGTGCATATCGCCGAACCCAATGCGCTGATATGCTTTGCCGGGCCCCGTGTGATCGAACAGACGATCCGCGAAAAACTGCCTGACGGTTTCCAGCGCGCTGAATATCTGCTGGACCACGGCATGCTGGACCGCGTTACCGCACGCCCGCAGATGCGGGACGAGTTGATTACGATCATCCGCATGCTTCTGAAACTGCCACCCGCGGTCAAAGGCGATTTACCCGCCCCCGACACCAAAGATGCAACGCAGCCGGAAACGGCAAAGGGGAAGCCCGCTGATAAAGCCACCGAAAAGTCAGCCAAGAAATGACCGCCCCCACATCGGACATCATCCTTGAACGGATGATGGCGCTACACCCCAAGATTATCGATCTGACGCTTGATCGGGTCTGGCGTCTGCTGGACGCACTTGGAAACCCCCAAAACAATCTGCCTCCGGTAATTCACATCGCAGGCACCAATGGCAAGGGCTCTACCCAGGCAATGGTCCGCGCGGGGCTTGAAGCGGCAGGCAAGTCTGTGCACGCTTACACCTCGCCGCATCTGGCACGGTTTCACGAACGTATCCGCCTTGCAGGCACGCTGATCAGTGAAGCCGATCTGACTGCCGCGCTTGATGAATGCTATGCGGCCAATGACGGTGGCAACATCACCTATTTCGAAATCACCACCTGCGCGGCCCTTCTGGCCATGTCCCGTACTCCTGCGGACTTCACCTTGCTAGAGGTCGGCCTTGGCGGGCGTCTGGATGCCACCAACGTGATTGAAAAGCCGGCACTTACCATCCTGACACCGATCTCAATAGACCACGAACAATATCTGGGCGACACGCTGGCCAAGATTGCCACCGAAAAGGCCGGGATACTCAAACGCGGCGTGCCCTGCGTCGTCGGTCCGCAGCCCGACGAGGCGATGCAGGTGATCGAGGCGACAGCCAAACGTCTTGGCGCGCCGTTAATCGCCCAGGGTCAGCAGTGGCATGTCCACGAAGAACGCGGACGCCTGATCTTTCAGGATGAGGCAGGCTTGCGCGATCTGCCCCTGCCCAACCTGCCCGGTGCCCATCAGATCGACAACGCAGGAGCCGCACTGGCGGCGTTGCGTCACCTTCAAATGGGTGATGCGGCTTACGAGGGTGCTGTCACTTCGGCCCACTGGCCCGCCCGCATGCAGCGCCTGCAAAACGGCCCGATTGTTGACACCGCGCCCCAGGCCGAAATCTGGCTTGACGGTGGCCACAATGCCGCGGCAGGACAGGCGCTTGGCCGCTATCTGGCGGGTCTTCCGGCGCGTCCCACGCATCTGGTCTGCGGAATGCTGAATACCAAAGACGTTACCGGCTTTCTGGCGCCACTGGCCCGGCAGGCCGACAGCCTGACCGCCATTTCGATACCGGGGGAAACGAATACACTGCCCGCTGAAGCCACGGCTGAAGCGGCCCGCGCTGTTGGGCTGGCCACGTCAACGGCCGCGTCAGCCCTGCAAGCCGTCGCTGAAATTGCAGCACAGGACCCCAAGGCCAGAATTCTGATCTGCGGTTCTTTGTATCTGGCTGGGGTAATTCTGCGATCAAACGGCTAAGACCGTACACCCAAGGTTCTTCAAAAATTTGATGTGAATTGACGAAGCATCAGACCTCGTTGGGTTGATTTTCTGCCTTTTTCGAATCACCCGGCATAAAAACTGCCAATTTGACGCTTTTGCGAATCACTTCTTGTTGACCGATTCGCATGGATCACACTATATGTGGACACAACAGCTAAACGCACAGGCATTTCAGCAACTCAAGGTTATTCGAAGACACCAGGCAGGAACGAATGAGGGGCCGGTTCAACGGCCCCCTTTCTTTTTTTTGGCAGGATTATTTCTCGGGTGACGATTTCGCCGGCTTCGAAGAATGTCAATATGCGGCTATAGCGCAGAAAATGCCCGCTCCAGCCCTTCTGCGACGTCCACCACATCTTCACGTGTCAAACACATCGGTGGCACCATGCGCAGGCAGGATTGATAGGCGCCTGATTTCGACAAAATCAGCCCCTGCTTGCGGCATTCTTCAAATACAGCAGCGGTAACATCACGATCCGGCTCTTTGGTTTTGCGGTCCTTGACCATCTCGATGGCCAGCATAAGGCCGCGCCCGCGCACGTCACCGATGACCGGATATTTGGCCTTCAAATCGTGCAGATGTCCAAGCAGAGCAGCCCCGACTTCGCGTGCATTTTCTTGTGTGTTCTCTTCCCGAATGACCTGCAACACTGCGCGCCCGGCGGCGCAGTTGGTAGGATTGGCACCATAGGTGTGGAACATGAACTTTTCCGCCATCGGTGCGGCAATCTCTTTGCGCGCGACAACCGCCCCCAACGGAAACCCGTTGCCGATACCCTTGGCCATCACAACGATATCCGGCACCAGATTGTCGGCCTGAAATCCCCACATGTGATCACCCGTGCGGCCAAAGCCCGACTGCACCTCATCCGCGATATAAAGCCCCCCCGCCGCGCGTACCCTTTCTGCCGCGCCGGACATGTAACCAGGTGGCATCTCGATCACCCCGCCGTAGCCCTGCACACTTTCAACCAATATGCCTGCCAGCTGGCCGGTGGTCGAGGTGGCAATCACCCGCTCAATCTCGTCCAGATAAGGGGCCGCCCCGGCGTTTTCTCCGAATATACCACGATACTGGTTGGGCTCGGCCACAAAGGCCACATTACCCGGCATACCCGGATGCCGCCAGCTGCTGATCCCCGTCACCGATTGTGCGGCCGCCGTGGGTCCGTGATAGGCTGTACGCAGCGCCAGAAGATCAAGGTTGCCGGTAAAGGTTCGCGCCATGGTCATCGCCAGATCGATCGCTTCGGCGCCTGAGTTGGTAAAGTGCACAACCCAGTCGTGGCCCTTGGGCATCGTCGCGGCCAGTTCCTCGGCCAGATGGGCGGGGGTGGGGTGGTAAAACATTGTTGTGCAATGGGTCAGTTCCTGCGCCTGCGCCATCGCGGCGGCCACAACCCTGGGATGGGAATGCCCGACCGAAATGCAGACATTCATCCCCAGAAGGTCGATATATTTTCGGCCCTCCGGGTCCCACAGGTATTGCATTGACCCGCGTTTAAAGACCATCGGCGCGGCAAACGGCACGAATTTCTTTTGCGAAGCCGCATAATAGGTATCACGCCGCTTTGCCGTCGCCTCGATCGACCAGTCAGTTGTCAGGCTCGTATCTGTCATATCGTGTCCTTCGCATCAGGATTTCAGTCTTACATTGTCAGGATCATAGGGGGCAGCATCCAGAATATTCGCCTTGCGGACCTGCCCCAGAATCCGCAGCGCCAAGCCTGTGCGCACCGTTTTATCCCGCAGGTACGCCAATGCCAGCACCTTGCCCGTTCGTGGCCCGTAAGCCCCGGATGTCACTATGCCAACAGGCCTTTGGCCCTGAAAAACAGGGTGAGAATAAAACGGGTCAATCGCGCCTGCCTCAACTTCCAGCAGAACCATATCCCAGGCCTTGTCCCCTTGCCGCGCCAGCATCGCCGCGCCTCCGGTGAAATCACGCGCAGCATGATGCACCAGATTGCCAAGCCCGCTTTCGGTCAGCGTGCGTTCGGTGGTCAGATCGCTGCCCCAGGCACGATAGCCCTTTTCCAACCGCATCGCATTGGCGGCATAGGCGCCATAAAACCCTACACCAAAGGGCTTTCCCGCCTCTTCCAGTGCCGTGAAAAGGTGAACTGCGTGCGCCCGGGGCACATGCAGTTCCCAACCCAGTTCCCCGACATAAGACACCCGCAAGGCCCTGACCGGCACGCCTGCCACGTCAATCTCTCGTACGCTCAGCCAGGGAAATTCGGACTGCAAATCCGCCTCAGTCAACGTTTCCAGGATTTGCCTTGCCTTAGGCCCCATCAGACCGATCACCGCCAGGTCGTCGGTCCGATTCGATAGGTCAACGTCAAAGCCCTGCGCATGAACGCGCAAAACATCGTAATCAATCTCTTCCGCTGCGGCGGCCGAAGTCAGATAGGCAAAGGTCTCGTTCACCATCGCCACCGTGAATTCAGATAACACTCCGCCAGCAGGGGTCAGGGCATGGGTCAAACCGATCCGCCCTTCTGCCGGGGCGCGGTTGGCGCCAAGGCTATCTAAAAATTCACGGGTGTCCGGCCCGGTGACTTCAAATTTGGAAAACACCGACAGATCCGAAAGCGCGGCAGCTTCACTTACCTTAAGGCATTCGCGCGCCACAGGCTCAAACCAGTTGGCCCGGCGGAACGTTTCATCCGCGACAACACCGGAAGTATCGGAAAACCAGTTAGGCCGCTCCCAGCCATGGACCGCCCCCATCACCGCACCACGCGCGATCATCAGATCATGCAGGGGCGACAGGCGCAGCCCCCGCCCGGCGGGCCGTTCCTCATGCGGATAATGGACGCCAAACTGCAAGCCGAAACATTCCACCGCCTTGGCCACGCGAAAATCACGATCTGCCCACCGCCCAAACCTCCGGCTGTCCACTGCCAGCGCATCCATTGGTGGCGCGCCATGGGTCATCCAATGGGCCAAAAACCAACCGGCCCCGCCACCTTCCATCACGCCCATCGAAGACCCGGTCAATAACCATGCATCCTCAACCCCATGCGCCGGGCCGATCAAAGGATTGGCATCGGGCGTAAAGGTAATCGGCCCGTTGATCACCGATTTCACTCCGCCATTTGCCAGCGTAGGTATGCGGGCCATCGCCGCTTCGATGATATGTTCAACCCGGTCCAGATCCGGCGGCATCAGATCAGCCCCAAACTCTGGCGGTA
The DNA here is from genome assembly GCF_900172295.1 of Roseovarius litorisediminis. Lineage (GTDB taxonomy): Bacteria > Pseudomonadota > Alphaproteobacteria > Rhodobacterales > Rhodobacteraceae > Roseovarius > Roseovarius litorisediminis. The sequence continues at coordinate 44,502 of NZ_FWFL01000003.1, read as the reverse complement.
CGCCATCCACCGACCAGACCTGCGCGTCCTTCTCATAGGGCCCAAGTATCAGTCCCTCGCGTTCCTGCCGTACATACCAACTTTCTTCAGGGTCACGGATGATCGGCAACTCAGGTGCGCCCGCCACGATACGTTCGGCCACACCCGGCACCGTGTCGGTCACCAGATACTGATGCAACACCGGCACCGAGGGCACGTTGATGCCCATCATCCGGCCAATCTCATACCCCCATGTGCCGGCGGCGTTGACGATATGGCAGGCCCGGAAGGTTTCTTTGGGTGTCTCAACCAGCCATTTTCCGGCCTCACGCCGGATGGCCTGCACCGGGCTGTAACGTCGGATCACACCACCACCCTGAACCGCCACCTGCGCCATCGCAGTGGTGGCCAGGGTCGGGTCGACGTGACCGTCGTCGGGCTCGAATATACCGCCCAGCAGCCCCTCTATCTGCGCCAGCGGGTGCAGCTCGGCCACCCGTTCAGGCGTCAGAATTTCCAGTGGATAGCCGGTAAACGCCGACAGACCAGCCACATGCGCAAACTCGTCCATCCTGTCAGGGTTGCGCGTGATCCGCATCGCACCGCAGGCATGGAAGCCACACTCCTGTCCTGTCTGGGCTGGCAGAATATCCCGGTACAGGCGGACAGATGTGGCGCGTAACTCCTGTATCGTCGGGTTATGGGCAAAATGCGTGCATAGCCCCGCCGCGTGCCAGGTTGATCCATGGGTCAGGTCATTCTTTTCCAGCAATACCACATCGCGCCACCCGGCCTTAACCAGATGATACAGCAGCGACACGCCCATCACCCCACCGCCGACAATGACCACCTGTGCATCTGTCATGCGCGCATCCTTTCGCCTTTTGCATCAAACGGTGGCGCCATCAGCGCCTTGGCCGCGTACCTTTGGCCCGCAACTTCGATCTCGAAGTTTCTTTTGCACGTCGCAGCCAATGTTTCTCCGGCCACCACCTCAATCAGCCCAAGCGCCAGTGTCAAACCGGTTCGCGCCCCGCGCCCGCCCGAGGTTGTCAGGCCAACCACACCGCCATTTTCATAGATCAGCTCATCATGCAGGATCAAAGGCCCGCCTGCGACGTCAAAAAGACAGATCCGCTGCGTCAGCCCCTTGGCCTTTTGTCGCTCCAGCGCCGGTTTTCCGGTAAACGCCTTGTTCCAGTCGACCACAAAGCCAAGCCCGGCCTCAAGCGGTGTGATCTCGGGGCCAAGGTCATGGCCCCAGTGCCGAAATCCTTTTTCAATCCGGCAACCTTCAAGCGCGTAGTGTCCCATAGGCCGTGCGCCTGTCTCAATCAGGCTGTCGAAAACCACTCCGGCGCCCTCCGAAGGGATGGAAAGCTCCCAGCCCATCTCGCCGACAAAACTCATCCGTGTGGCCCGACACCCCTGCCCTGCCACCCTAACATCCCGGCAGGTGGAAAATTCAAACCCGGCCCAATTCGCGTCCGACAGACGTGCCAAAAGTTCACGCGAACCAGCGCCCATGACCCCGATCACAGCTTCGTCTTCGGTGACATCGTCAACGGTCACATTCCATGGTTTTGCCCGCCGCCGTAAAAGCGCCATGTCGCGCCAGCGTGTGGCCGCCCCCGAGGTGATGCGGAACCATGTGGGCGCCAGCCGCGTCACGGTTACATCCGCCTCGATCCCGCCCGTTTCATTCAGGACCATCGTATATGTGGCCCGGCCAATCGCCCGATCCATGCCGGCACAGCAAAGCATTTCAAGGAATGACAGGGCGTCCGGCCCACTGACATCGAACTTGCCAAAAGGCGACAGATCCAGCAGCGCCGTACCATCAGCCATCACCGCCGCCTCGCGGGCCGCAATCGGCCACCATGGCTGTGGCCCGATCGAATAGGGCAGATCACGTTCGGATCTGGAGCTGGCATACCACAACCCGCGCTCCCATCCGGCGGTCAGGCCAAAGACAGCGCCCTGCGCTGCCCACTTGTGGTGCAGGACCGAGCATCGCAATCCACGCCCGGCGCGGGGTTGTTTGAACGGCCAATGCAAAGCAAACAGATCCGCCACCGCCTCGTCCATCCGCGCAGCCATATGGGCCGTGCCGGATGCCGCGGGATCAGCCCGCGCGACATCCACCTCCCACAGATCCATTGGCGCCACCCCATCCACCATCCAATCGGCCAGCGCCCGTCCGATACCGGCCGAAGACATGATCCCGACCGAGTTCATCCCCGCCGCCACATAAAGCCCGTCCACGTCGGGCGCCTGCCCCACCAACGGTCGCGTGTCATGGGTGAAACTCTCAGGCCCGTTCATGAAATGTTGAATGCCAACGTTTTCCAGTGCCGGCATCAGGGCCAGTGCGGCCTCCATGAACGGGGTGAACTGATCCCAGTCTTCGGGCAATTCCAGAAACGGGCGGCTGCCCTCGGGGCCAAAGGCATTCCAGCATTTGGCATGGGGTTCAAACCCGCCAATGACCAGCTTGCCCGCGTCGCCTTTTATATAAATGCCGGTATCCAGATCGCGCAGCACCGGAAAGGGATCGGGCAGGCCAGGAATTGGCGCGGTCACGACGTACATATGCTCAACCGCCTGCAATGGCAGCGCCACACCCAGACCATCGGCCAACGGCTTGGACCAGGCCCCGGCACAAAGCGCCACGCTGTCTGCCTCGATCACCTCACCATCTGCCAGACGAACCCCGGTTACATGGCGTCCCCGGGCCAGAACATCCAAGACCTCAACCCCTTCGCGCATCTCGATCCCGCCGCGGCGGGCCGAGCGGGCATAGGCCATACACAGATCCACGGGGTTCACGTTGGCATCCTCGGCCACAGACATAGCCCCCACATGGGCAGACAGGTCCAGGTTCAGCCCTGGCACCGCGACCGAACCGGGGGGCAAGATCTGCGCATCCAACCCAAAATGCCGCCCAAGTGCCGCAATCCGGTGCAATTCATCCATCCGCTCGGGCACCCGAGCCAGCCAGTAGCCACCGGTACGCCTGTAGCCTGTGCTCATCCCGGTCTCGGCCTCAAGTCGGGGAAACATTTCCAGCGCATACATCGCCAGCCGGGTCATGTTGGGTGTGGCGCGCAGTGGCCCGACTATTCCCGCCGCGTGCCAACTGGTACCGCTGGTCAGCTGGTTGCGTTCCAGCAGCAGCACATCTTTCGTCCCGCGTGCCGCCAGATGATAGGCAACGCTCAGCCCGACAGCCCCTCCGCCGATGATCACGGTGCGTCCCATCAGAAATAATCCATGTCCGGTTTCTCGGCTTTTCGTCGCGCGATGTAGCCGCGAAGTTCTTCATCAATAGCAGGGTCCAGTCCAGGGTCTTCATAGGCGCTCAAATGCGACTTCCATAACGCATTGGCCCTCTGACCCGAGTCCAGCCGCCCTGCAGCCTCCCAGTGTTCATAGGCGTTGTTGTCGGGCGTCTCGGCCCGGAAAAGTGCAGACATGAAATTATCCTGTGTATGCTCCGAGCCCAGAAAATGCTGGCCCGGGCCGGTGGCTGCAATCGCGGCCATGGCCTGGGCATTCTCACTCAGGTCAATGCCTTCAAAGAAACGCCCCAGCTTGCCGCACAGATCGGCATCAATCATCGTTTTCTCAAAACTCGTGACCAGACCGCCCTCCAGCCAGCCGGTGGCATGGTTGATCACATTTGCCCCGGCAAACATCGCCATCATCAAGCCCCAGGTTCCTTCCTGCTGGCTTTGGGCGTCAGGTAATTTCGAAGCCGACAACGTGCCAACTGTGTGCAAAGGCACCCCTAATCGGCGTGCTAACTGCCCGGCGGCCAACACCATCTGCCCCGCCTCGGGCGTACCAAATGTGGGTGCGCCCGTCTGCATCGACATAGTCGAGGCGAACGACCCCATCAGGCAGGGTGCCCCGGGATTGATCAACTGCACCAGCGCCAGGCTCGCCATCGCCTCGGCCAGAACCTGCGCCAATGTTCCGGCCACGGTGCAGGGGCTCATTGCACCGGTCAAAACCCAGGGCGTACAAGCCACCGGCTGCCCGGCCCGCGCATAGGTTTTCAGTGCGCCGGACATATGGGCATCCATCACCAGCGGCGCGTTGGTGTTAGACACACAATACAGAACCGCGTTGTCCGCGACATGATCCTTGCCAAACACAATCCTAGCCATGTCCAGTGCATGCCCGGCCCGCTCGGCCCCGATAAAGGCGCCCATAAACGGCCGGTCGGACCAACGGATGTGGGCATAAAGCATATCCAGATGACGCTTGTTGGCGGGCAGGTCCACCGGTTCACACACCACGCCGCCAGAATGGTGCAGCCATGGGATGGTCTGGTGCAGTTTCACCAGCCGCTCAAAATCGGTATAGGTCGCGTAACGCCGCCCACCGTCCAGATCATGCACAAACGGCGGCCCCCATGACGGGCATAGCACCGTCGCATCTCCGCCCATCTGCACAGCGTTGGCAGGATTTCGGGCGTTCTGGATGAACGTTGCGGGCGCTGTTGCCTGAATGGTTTGGCGGCAAAAACCCGGCTCGAACCGTACTCTCGTGTCCTGCACGTCACACCCGGCATTGTGGAAAATCCGCAAAATCTCGGGGTCGTCGTGAAATTCCATTCCTGTTTGATTGAGGATACGATCCGCGTTTTCCTCAATCAGGCAAAGCCCCTCTTCACTCAGGGCATTAAGTGTCCCGATCTGTCGCAGGATATAAGGCGCCCGCCGCTGCACGTTCTTACGGGCTACCCCCCGCCGCCTGCCAGTTCTGATCCTTGCATCAACCACCTGCCCGGGCCCTCCTTGCGCCGACTCTGCGCGCTTTGGACCGTTGCAATCAATTGATAGATCGCATCATAAGTATTTCTAATACTATTAAATTTCTCATGGGGCCCCCAATGGCAACCCGCATTTCTACAGACACTAATCTGATCAAGGCGATGGAGGTCTTTGTCGCCATTGTTGAAACCGGTCAGATGACCGCTGCTGCACGACTGGTGGGTTTGACCCAATCCGCTGCATCGCAACATATCGCCAATCTTGAGCGCACCTATGATGTCAGGCTGATCGACCGCTCGACCCGCCCGGTCAAACCAACACAAGCCGGGACGCTGATGTATCGCCATGCCGCACGCATCCTGAATTCGGTGGCAGATCTGGCGACTGACCTGCGCCATCAGGGCCCGCACCCGATCAGCGTGCTGCGCGTCGGCATGCTGGCCTCGATTGCGACAACGCTGTCAGTGCCGCTGGTTCAACTTGCCAAGGACAGGTTCAACGTTCAGGACATGACCCTGCACGCAGGGCAAAGCGGCGATCATGAAACACTGCTGCGTACCAAACGCGCCGACGTCGTTATCAGCTCTAATCCGTTCTACGACATGGACGGGTTAGAGCGGCACGATGTCCTGCAAGAGGCGTTCCTGCTGGTTTTGCCTGCCAGCTATAACGGACCACAGCAGAACCTGGGGGACATCCTGCAAAACCTGCCGCTGGTGCGCTTTGCAGATACCACAAGCGTAGGTCGTCAGATCGAACAGCATCTGCGGCGGCTGAAACTGCAGGTCCCCCGGGTCATACAGGCCGACCGATCCAGCATGGTGACCGCTTGCGTGGCCCGCGGCATGGGGTTCACTCTGCTGAGCCCCACCCTGCTGATTGATGGTTTTGTCGAAAAGATGCCCATGAACATCCGCCCCCTGCCTGTTGCCGGTCTGTCGCGCCGCATCACCGTTGTCGCGCGTGACAAGGAAATGGGCGGCCTGCCCTTGGCATTTGCGGATATCGCCCGAGATGCCCTGTTGCGGCAGATAGGTCAGCAAATGGGCAATGTAGGGCTTGATGCCATTACAGTTGACGATGACAGAGGAAGTTGAACAGAAAAAAGCCCGGGCACTTCGGCCCAGGCTATATTCCGCAGCTTTATTCGGTAGGGTGGGTTACACCCACGTTTCTCAGTGCAGTTTGGCATCCACATCCGCAATGGCAGACTCAATCAGACTGTTGCCTTCTGTCGCTGTCATCTGCTTGGAAATCACATCCTTGGCCGCGCCAATCGCGATGGATACCGCCTGATCGCGCACATCCTTGATGGCGCGCGCCTCGGCGGAAGCGATCTGATCTTCAGCGGCCTGCAACCGGCGTGCAATTGACACCTTCAGGTCTGCCTTGGCCTGTTCGGCTGCCAAAACAGCCTCGTCGTTGGCATGGGCGACGATACGGTCGGCCTGCTCCTGCACTTCCTTCTGCTTGCGCTCGTAACTCGCCAGCAAAGTCTGGGCCTCTTCGCGCAGGGCGCGGGCTTCTTCCAGCTCGCTCTTGATGCCTTCGGCGCGTTCATCCAGTTTGCCACCCAGAAGGGTTGGCACCTTGAGATAAAGCAGAACGCCGACAAACAGCAGGAATGCGATCAACACGACAAAGTTCGTGTTGGTCAGTGAAAAGAACGGGCCGGATGCCGCCAGCGCGGGGCTGGCTGTGATCAGGGCCGTCAGAGTAGCAAGTATTCCGCGCATATCTGTTACCCCTTCATCCGGGCTGTAATGGCCGCCGTGACTGTTTTGGCATCCGCCTTGCCACCCATCGCCGCAATGATTTCCTTTGCGGTGTCCTTGGCGACAACTTTGACGCTTTCCATGGCGTTCGCGCGAATTTCGGCGATTTTCTTTTCACCTTCAGCCGCCTTGGCGCCAATTTCGGCGTCGGCCTTGGCAATAGCATCATCCAGATCCGCCTTCATGTCGGCTTTGGCCTGAGCGATAATATTCTGCGCCTCCGCACGGGCATCTGCCAGCGCCTTGTTATAGGCTTCTTCGGCCTCGACAGCTTTGGCTTTCAGGTCTTCTGCCGCTGCAAGGTCATTTGTGATGGTCCCCTGACGCTCGGCCAGAACCGCCGCGATGCGCGGCAGCGCGATGCGCGACAGGACAAAATAGATCACGACCAGCGTGACCGCCAACCAAAATATCTGGTTGCTAAAAGTTGTTAAGTCCAGCTGCGGCATGCCGACAGCTTCGGCACCACCATGGGCAGCATCGGCTGCACCATGCGCCGCGTCAGCGGCGATTTCCGTGGCTTCGTGCGTTTCGCTTGCCATGTCGTCCTCCCTCGGGGAACTTTCCGTCTGCAAAGGGTGAAAGGCCTAAACCCTTCACCCCCTCGTAAGGATCAGATTCCGTCAGGTTTAGACAGCAAACATCAGCAGAAGGGCAACGAGGAACGAGAAGATCCCCAGCGCTTCCGAGAACGCGATACCGATGAACATGGTTGCGGTTTGGCCGCCGGCAGCCGACGGGTTGCGCAGGGCGCCCGACAGGAAGTTACCAACAACGTGGCCCACACCTACAGCAGCACCGCCCATGCCTGTACAAGCCAGACCAGCACCGATGTATGCACCCATTTGTACGACGTCACCTTCCATTAGAATTCTCCTTACATTGGAATTTGCGTTGTTTCGTTTGTTCGTAAGGCGGGCGAACCCGCCGTTGTCTCTATGACCTTAGTGGTGCGGATGCAGCGCATCCTTGAGATACACACAGGTCAGGATCGTGAAAACATATGCCTGGATAAAGGCCACCAGCACCTCAAGCGCATAGATCGCTGTTATGGCAATGATGCTCAACGGTGTTACAATAACGCCGATCCAGCCAATCAGGATCATCGGCGCGAAAGCCGCGAAAACCTTGATCACCGCGTGACCCGCCATCATGTTGCCCGCAAGCCGGATCGAGTGGCTGACCGGACGCACGAAATACGAGATTATTTCAATCAACGCCAGAATGGGCCGTAGCGGCAACGGTGCCGCACTGATCCAGAACAGGCTCAGGAAACCCGCGCCGTTTTTGACAAATCCCAGGATTGTCACGGTCAGGAACACCATCATCGCCATGACCGCAGTAACTGCGATGTGGCTGGTTGTGGTGAAAGCCATCGGCAGCAGACCCAGGAAGTTGGCGAAAACGATGAAGATAAACAGCGTCATGATATAGGGGAAATACGGCAGCGCATCCTTGCCCGCGACGTCTTCTACCATCTTGCGGATAAAGCCATAGGCCAGTTCTGCGATCGACTGAATGCGCGAAGGGATCGTTGCGCGCCCCGAGGTGCCCAGCACCAACAGACCGACAATCGCCAGAATGGTCAGGCCCATCCATAGGGTCACGTTGGTGATTGTGAACATGCCCACTTGTCCGTCGCCAAACAGCGGTTTGACGATAAACTGATCCATCGGGTGGAAAACCAGTTCCAACGCCCCGCCTTCGGCACCATGCGCTTCAGTCGCCATTCTTTGCCCTCTCGTCTCCACCCGTTTCGGGTGATTTGTCCCCGGCCTCTGCGGCCATATTTGTCCGCTGGAGTTCTGCTGCACTGCGCATCATCGTCTTGATACCCGCAGCCATCCCCAGCAAAGTAAACAGCACCAGAAAGATCGGGAGCGTCCCGAACAGGCTATCCAGCCCGTATCCGATGCCAAAACCGATCAACAGACCGGCAACCAACTCTATCACCATCCGCCAGGCATGTTGTGCCTGAGAATAATGTTCGTTCTGATGGGCCTTGGGCGCGTCCTTGCTTTTCAGCTTGTTGATCCTCGCCTCAAGCTGCGCAAGGCGCTCGGCTGGATCGGGTTCGGTCACGCTTTTGCCCTCTCAAACGGTTGCGCCTTTGCTAAGCCGCGTCAGGCCCTGAGTCAAGCGCACCTAAACCTCCCGTCGAACAGGGTTAAATTATTGATTTATAGTAAATTTATTTCCCGCTGAACTTATGCGGGTTTCTGCCGCAGGCCGTGAAACCGCCAAAAGCCACGGTTTGCGATATTCAACCATCTGGTTGACTCTGCCCTACCGGCCCGCACGACAACACTGCGCCAACAAACAGGAATATACACGCAGTGATTGATTTTGGCGCGAGCCAATGCCATGCCCTCAACCAACGGGAGATCAATTATAAAAATTTACTCGTTCGCGTCGCCACGATTTTTCAATTCCTTTACCGCTGGAGCCAATCATGACCCTGCCCTCAAAACAATTGACACTCCTCGCCAGTCTGGCCGCCCTTTCGCTTCCCGTTACGGCCCAAAGCGCCTCGTCCGGCTGCACCGATGACGGTTGGCTAGCCAAATCGGACGAAAAATTTGCCGCCGACTGTGCCGACATGGCCTTTGACGGCGACCTTGAGGAACGTCAGAAACTGGCCTGGATGTTCTTTGCCCGGATCAGCCAGCTGGTCGACGACCCCGACAAGGGCGGCATGTCCGGCAAGGGCAAAGCCCCGGTCTGGATGGCTTGGCCCACCGATCCCGACACCTTCGGCACCGCCTGGCCCTTTGCCTTAGACAAGGATGTCCGCAACGATCTCAACCCCTCGGTCGAGAAAAAGGATATCAAGGCCGGTCGCATCGCCACCGCTGACCCCGACGGTGCCAACGAAGAGGTGACCCGCAACAAAATCAGCTATGATTACCTGATCCATAACGGCCTTACGACCAAGATTGACGTGGCCACCTATTTCACCAAACACGATTACGTCGACATGCCCGTCGGCTCGGTTGAACTCAAGGCCTCATGGTTACAGGTTACCAAAGGCAGCCCGGCCCCCGAGGGCGCGCTGACCTTCAGGTTCGACAGTGGCGAATACTGGTGGCGCGGGCTGCATATCATGGTCAAGATGAAGCCGCTCAAAGATCCCGGCGATGCCTTTTATACCGAAGAGCCCAGTTGGTTCTGGACGACTTTTGAGCTCAACGACAACCCCGGCGTGGCCCATGTGCGCGAAACGCTGATCACCCAGCGGGCGCCTCTGCCCCAGGACGAGATATCGGAGATCCTCAAGGCCGGGGGGCTGGCCGGTTTCGGGTTCGAATCCTATGCCCCCAATGGCACCCAGATTCGCTTTACCGAAAATGCGGACGGCACCACACCGGTTATCCTCGGCCACACCGATATGGAAGATTTCGCCGGCAGCCCCAACACCGCGCAACCGCAGTACTGGAAAGCGTTCGAGGCCAGTTGCCATGGCTGCCATGCAACAGCGGCCTATAATCCGCAGACCGCCGCCTTCTTCCCCTTCTCGGTGCCGACAGGCGCGCTGCATCCGGGCTATAACAAGACCGACAGCGCCGGGGTCGTGCGCTATCTTGGGCAAGGCTACAGACCGCTTGATTTCATGTGGCCCATCGCGTTTCAGGCCCGCTGACTTGCGCACTGCGGGGGCACGGGCAACAGGGACTGCCCGGCCTGATAATGACACCTGCGCGCGGCCTCATCGCCGCGCGCAGGCCTTTCAATCGCGCACCACGAAAACCGAGATCGGCGCGTGCACCGCCAGCCGCCCGCCGTGCGAGGCGACGATATATTCCGCCCATCCCGGCTGATGTGACGCGATGACCACAAGATCGATCCCGATCTCGTCAATTGTCTGCCTCAGCTTTGCGTCGACCTCGACACTGGGGTCAGGCACTGAAATCGTCAGCGTGCTCACCTCGATGCCCTTGCCCTGGCCAAGCTCTTCGGCAAAGATATCCAACAGGCGGCTATAGGTCTCGATCGAATGCGATACTTTCGCCTGTATCCCGCCGCAGACACTCACCAGCGTCAGCCTTGCATCGTACAGCCTGGCCATATCCGCCGCCGCGTCCAGCGCCTTGGTCAATGTGTCTTTCACCGACAGGTCAACCGGCACCATAATGTGACTAAACATATTGGCCTCCTCTCTCATTGATTTGCCTGACCGTAACAATCACACAGCCGACCGGCCTTGTCACAGGTCAATCCGGTTGACGCCCCCCCTGCCAACCCGCTAACGCATGCGGTATGTCCGATCCGCTTGATACCGTTTTTTCGGCCCTCGCAGACCCCACCCGCCGCACGATCCTGTCGATGCTGCTGGAGGATGACATGGCTGTGACGGACGTGGCCCACCCCTTTGACATGAGCCTTGCCGCGATCTCAAAACACCTTGGCATCCTGACCCGCGCGGGCCTGATCAGTCAGGAACAGCGCGGGCGCGTGAAATGGTGCAAGCTGGAGCCAGACGCCCTGCGCGATGCCAGCATCTGGATGCAAAGTTTTGGTCAGTTCGAGGCGGTCAATCTGGACGACTTCGAGCGGTTTCTGGCAACCGAATTTCCGGACGCAGGCTGAGCAACAAGTGGCCCAGGGGCTATTGCGCGGCGCGCGCGGGCGCTGCGTTCATGGTGTGTTCGTCTTTCAGCAGCAAAACAAGGGCCAGTATCGTCAGGCCCACCCCACCCAGGACCAATCCACGCGGCACGCCGTGGCCCAGCGCGGCCTCCCAGCAGATCACCCAGGTGGGTGTCAGATAGGTATAGGCCATGACCTTGGCACTGGGCAGGCGCAGGCTGGCATATTGTAGCAAGACAAAGGTCACTGCAGTGGCGAAGACAGCCGTATAAAGGATGGTGATCCAGACAATCCCCGGCAGCGCGGCCCAATCTGTGAGCAAGATATCCCGCCACCCGAACAACATGATCAATGCAGCCGCAGCCGTCAGGGCGCCAAAAGAAAACACCACCGGCGATTCACCGCGGTTCAACAGACGTACCAGCGGCGTATAGACCGCATGCGCCACGCAGCCCCAGAAATAGATAATCTCTCCCCGGCCGACCTCAAACGCCAGCAGTGCAGACCAGTCGGCACGAAAGATCACCCAAAGGGCGCCTACGGCCCCGACGCTCAGCGCCATGGACATGCGCGCTGTGGTGATCTGGCGCAACAGAACATAGCCTGCGACGCCCGACAAAATCGGCGTCAGTGTAAACACTGCCGAGGCTGACACCGGCGGCGCGGTTTTCAGACCCTCGAACATCAGCACGAAATAGACTCCCATCGCCGCGCCCATCAGCAGATACCGCCAGGGGGCGGTCAGTGCCGACCGCGACAGCCCGGACGTGGCCAGCGCCACCGTACCTACGATCATTGAGGCCAGCACAAACCGCACCGCATTTAGGGCCGTTGGGGCGATATGCGGGGCCGCCATGGATCCCAAAGCAAAGGATCCGGCAATCAACGCCGAAAAGCACAGCATCGCCAGATGGCCGCGCAAGGCGTTTGTCACGCGACCTCCCATGCTTTGGACCGTTCCTTGAGGTAGGACAGAAAGGCCTGCACTTTTGTGGTCCGGTGCAAATCCATATGCGTTACCAACCACAAGGGCGAAGACCACTCTGGCTTCGGCTCGGTAATCTGTATCAATCCACCCGTTTCAACAGCTTCCAGTTTAGGCATGAAACCGATACCGGCACCTGCAATGATAGCGCGCCGCTGCGCATGCACGTCACCACTTCGAAAAACGATGCGATCCGCAGGCACGTTCTCGCGCATCCAGCGGGCAAAAGGCGCCCGCGAATTTGCGTCATCCACGCCAACAAATCGATGTCTGGCATAGCTTTCCTGGTCTGTAGGCTTCCCATGCCGGTCGATATAGTCCTTGCTGGCAAAAAGCGTGTATTGCAGGCTGACAAAGGGTTGCACAACATTATCCGGCTGGTCCGGCACCGAACCTGCACGGATCGCAACATGGGCTTCGCCATATTCCAGCCGAAACAGCCGGTCCCCCGTCAGATAGCGCACGATCAGCCCGGGATGCGCTATCTGAAAGTTTGCCAGAACCGGCACCAGCAGATGGCTCAGCCCGCCCAGAGATGTTACCACCAGCTCTCCCGAAACATCATTGCCGCGCCCTTTTATACGGCCCGCCAACTGATTGAACTGATCGTCAGTGGCCTGCGCCACGCGCAGCAGGTCATCGCCGGCCTCGGTCGGTGTGTAACCGCGTGCATGCCGCTGAAACAACTTTACACCAAGGCGTTCCTCAAGCGCATCGATATGCCGGATGACCGTGGCGTGGTGCACGCCCAGAACCTCTGCCGCCCCACTTACGGTCCCGACCCGTGCCACGTTAAATGCTGTGCGAATTTCGTCCCAATTATTCATGCAAAACCCTTTTCATTACCAAACCATGCCCGCATCTCAATTCAGCGTCGGGCCTTTTCGCAAGCCCCCAGGGCCAACTGCCAAACCTTTGCCCCCAAATTTAACGGCCCAAATTCGGCTTTACCCCCTGGCAAGCAATGTTCTGCAATTTGTGATTTTTTCCTACTGGCGCGCACCACAATCACTTATCTCAGACACTCCCAGACAATCAACTTGCAGATGTAGCCTCGCAAGCCGACATGTCCAACCCGACCGTACCCCGGCCCGATAGTCCGCCGGGGCATTGGTTTTATTATCGGCGGCAAAATGAATGGCGCAATCAAAAAAGCACCTTTTCAGGGTTTGGTACGGCACGCCGATCAAAAAGCACCCATATTCTTAGCTTCTTCCAAGCCGTCAGCTGGCTGCGGTTGATCTGTCTCAATGCGCAGATGTTCCAAACGCTATAAACAAGAAGCGCAGGGTGAGGTGATGCGAGCCGCTGCAACAAATGGCCGGAGGCAAGGATGGTCAGGATTAACGCGTATTTGCCAGCGGTTTTCCTCTACGTCGCCGCCACCGTCGCGGCAGTCGCCGATCCGGTCGTAGGGGCCAACTTTCATGAGCTTTTCGAGGAAAGATGTCTGTCCTGTCACGGACATGCCGGCCCCTTCATGCGCGACCACGTCACTCTCGACGAAAACACATTGACCAGCAGTCGCGGCCAGTCTCTTGATGATTTCCTTGACCACCACGCTGGCGGTTTGTCAGCACCGGAAAAGGCCCTGTTTCTGGATGTGTTTCGCGCGCAGATCACATCGGAGGGATTGTTTGAGAGCAAATGCCGTAACTGCCACGACCGCGCGTTTGAATTTGCCAGGCTGCGCCTTGCCATTCGCGACGACAGGCTTGTCGGACGTTATAGTGGAAACGATATCGCCGAATTTCTTACCCGGCATGGTCGGCTTTCCGGTTCTGAGGCGCAGCAAATGACAAACGCCCTGCGCGCCCTTCTGCAAGGCCGCCGTTAGCCTGCCTAAGCGGGTCCGCCGGATATATAGCAGGTACAAGTGTTATCCCGAAACCCAAACGGCCCTACCATTGGCAGGTCAGTCACCGCAGTTATTGACTCTCCCCTCATGGCGCAGTAACAGCCCGCAACACTCCGGAAGTTCGTCAAGCTTCCGGTCCCATGGCCCTTGTGCCGGGATCGCCCTCCGTCAGCGCGTTGCGCCCACGGGGGCGCTTAACGTTTGGGATTGCTCGTTCGGGCATTGGCAATTGGAGCGGTCCATGCCTACCTTTGGACCAGAATGAAACGGTGATGAAGGAGCCGCCTGGATGTTTGAAAATCTGTCAGAACGCCTCTCTGGCGTCTTCGACCGTCTGACCAAACAGGGCGCCCTGTCCGAAGATGACGTCAAAACCGCCCTGCGCGAGGTCCGCGTGGCCCTGCTCGAGGCTGACGTGTCCCTTCCCGTCGCGCGCGACTTCGTCAAGGCCGTGCAGGAAAAAGCCACCGGTCAGGCTGTCACCAAATCCATCACACCCGGCCAGCAGGTCGTCAAGATTGTAAATGACGCGCTGGTTGAAACGCTGTCCGGCGAAGGCGAACCGGGTGCTCTGAAAATTGATAACCCGCCCGCGCCGATTCTGATGGTCGGCCTGCAGGGTTCAGGTAAAACCACCACCACGGCCAAACTTGCCAAACGCCTGACCGAACGCGATGGCAAGCGCGTGCTCATGGCCTCGCTTGACGTCAACCGTCCGGCGGCGATGGAACAACTGCAAATTCTGGGCAAACAGATCGGCGTCGATACCCTGCCCATCGTCAAGGGTGAAGACCCCGTACAGATCGCCAAACGCGCCAAAACCCAGGCCAGCCTTGGCGGCTATGACGTCTACATGCTCGATACCGCTGGCCGGCTCCATATCGACGAAGAACTGATCGCCCAGGCCGCTGCCGTTCGCGACGTTGCAAACCCGCGCGAAACCCTGCTGGTGGTCGATGGCCTGACTGGTCAGGATGCCGTCAACGTCGCCACGGAGTTTGACGACAAGATCGGCGTCACCGGCGTTGTCCTTACCCGGATGGATGGCGACGGCCGCGGCGGTGCTGCCCTGTCGATGCGCGCCGTCACCGGCAAACCGATCAAATTCGTCGGCCTTGGCGAGAAAATGGACGCGCTCGAAACCTTCGAGCCGGAACGCATCGCCGGCCGCATCCTCGGCATGGGCGATATCGTCAGCCTTGTCGAGAAAGCCCAGCAAACCATCGAGGCCGAACAGGCCGAACGCATGATGAAGCGCTTCCAGAAGGGTCAGTTCAATATGAACGACCTCAAGATGCAGCTTGAACAGATGCAAAAGATGGGCGGCATGGAAGGCGTGATGGGCATGATGCCCGGCATGGGTAAGATGGCCAAACAGGTGCAGGACGCTGGCTTTGACGACAAGATCCTCAGCCGCCAGATCGCCCTCATCCAGTCAATGACCAAAAAGGAACGCGCCAATCCGCAAATCCTTCAGGCCAGCCGCAAGAAACGCATCGCCAAAGGGGCGGGCCTTGAGGTGCAGGAACTCAACCGGCTTCTGAAAATGCAGCGCCAGATGGGCGACATGATGAAGAAGATGGGCAAAATGGGCAAAGGCGGCATGCTGAAACAGGCGATGAAAGGCATGTTCGGCAAAGGCGGCCCATCTCCCGAAGACCTCGCTGCGGGCATGGACCCCAAGGCGCTGGAACAGGCAGCCAAACAGATGGGCGGTAAACTTCCCGGTGGCCTGCCCGGCCTTGGCGGCGGCATGGGTCTGCCCCCCGGCCTCAGCGGTTTTGGCAAGAAAAAATAGCATGTATTATTCGTGCCCCAAATATCCCCGCCCGAGGCTTCTGCCCTCGCACCCCGCCCAACCGGCGGCGGCGATGTATTGCACCCGCCCCACTCTGAAATCAGCCGCGCGGCAGCGCGACATCTGGATCACGCTGCCATGAGCCTGACCCTCAACATACCCCGGCTGGAAACCGACCGGCTGATCCTGCGTGGGCCCCTCGCGTCAGATTTCGACCCACTGGCCGACTTCCTGACCGATCAGGAACGGGCTCATGGGTTCGGGGCCACCCCCGACCGCTCCAAGGCGTGGCGCTGGTTTGCCACCTCGATCGGCCACTGGGCATTACATGGTTATGGCTATTTCACTATGGAACTGAAAGAAACAGGGACGCCCTGCGGCATCACCGGGATCTGGAACCCCCATGGCTGGCCCGAACCCGAACTGGGCTGGGTCGTTTACCAGGCCCATGAAGGCAAGGGCATTGCCCGCGAAGGCGCTGAACGGGCACGCCTTTGGGCTTATGAACATCTGGGGATGACCACCCTCACCTCGAATATCGTGCCCGGCAACACCCGCTCGATCGCGCTGGCGGAACGCATGGGAGCCCATCTGGAGCGCACCTACGAGAATGTCGAAATGGGCACCGAGATGCTCTTTCGCCACCCCTCGCCGTCTGATCTGGGCCTCAACACCGATGCCGATGGCAACCCCGAGGCCTACGCATGACAATTACCCCCCACGCCCCAACCATCTACACCGCCGATCTTATCCTGCGCGGCTATGTCGAATCCGATTTCGACGCCTTTGCTGCCTTTGGGGGTTCTGAGCGGTCAAAATTCGTGGGTGGCCCGCAAAGCCAGTGGGATAGCTGGCGCGCCTTTCTGGCGGGCATTGGCCACTGGATGCTGCGCGGCTACGGCATGTGGATGGTCGAACATCGCAGCAGCGGTGAGACTGCAGGCCGGGTTGGCATGATCAACAACAAAGGCTGGGACGAACCTGAACTGGGCTGGCATATCTACGACGGGTTTGAAGGCAAAGGATACGCCTATCAGGCCAGTATCGCGGCTCGCGACCACGCTGCCCGGTATTTTGGCCTCAATGGGGTCATCTCCTATATCGATCCGGCCAATACCCGCTCCGTCGCTCTTGCGCGCCGACTTGGGGCGGGCTTCGAACGCGTAGGCCAGTTGCTGGGCAAGCCCTGCCATATCTACCGTCACCCGACGCTTGGAGTTGCCTGAGATGTCTGTGGTGACCATACCAACCCTGGAAACGAAACGCCTTTTCCTGCGCAGCCCCGAACCGCAGGATTACCCCGATTTCAAAGCCACATTCAGCTCTTACCGCTCGCGTTTCATGGGTGGGCCGCTGAACAAATACGAGGCGTGGATGCTTTATGCCGCCGAGATCGGCCACTGGAATATCCGTGGTTTCGGCATGTGGATGATCCACGAAAAAACCACCGGTGAAACCCTTGGCATGGCCGGTGGCTGGTTCCCCGCAGGCTGGCCTGAACGCGAGATCGCCTGGATCATATGGCCCGAGAAATCCGGCCACGGCTATGCGCTCGAGGCCACCCATGCCGCGCGACATCATCTCTACCATGAGATGGGCTGGGACGGCGCGGTCAGCTATATCGACCCCAAAAACCTTGACAGCATCCGGTTGGCTGAACGTCTGGGCGCTGTGAAAGATAAAGAAGCCGCCACAATTGATGGTAGTGACGCCGTTTACCGGCACCCTTCACCTGACCGGTTGAAATCCGGCCAGATCGCAGACGGCATCGCACTTGAGATCAGCCACTACTGCGACCCGCTTTTCAAACCGAAAGGAATGCCCGTTGACTGATGATCATTCCAAAATCGCCGCTGACCTGCTCAAAGGACATCGTGACAGCATCGACCGGCTGGATGCCGTGTTGGTGTACACGCTGGCAGAGCGGTTCAAACACACCAAGGCCGTGGGTAAACTCAAGGCTGAACACACCCTGCCCCCTTCTGATCCGCTGCGCGAAAGCCAGCAGATCGAACGGCTTCAGCGCATGGCGATGGATGCCGATCTCGACCCCGAATTTGCCAAGAAGTTTCTGAACTTCATCATTGGCGAAGTGATTCAACACCACAAGAAACATCAGGAATGATGGGCGCAAAAGCCCTTCAAATAGCTAGAAAATAGGAGAATCTAATCATGGCTATGAAAATTCGTCTCGCCCGCGGCGGCTCGAAAAAACGTCCCTTCTATCGCATCGTAGCAACCGACAGCCGTATGCCACGCGACGGTCGTTTCATCGAAAAACTGGGCACCTACAACCCACTGCTGCCGAAAGACAGCGAAGAGCGCGTGAAAATGGATATCGACCGCGTCAAGCATTGGCTTGGGCAGGGCGCCCAGCCCACCGACCGGATCAGCCGCATGCTGGAAGCCGCCGGTGTCGTCGAGAAAAAAGAACGCTCGAACCCCAACAAGGGTGAGCCGGGCAAGAAAGCCAAAGAACGCGCTGAGGAAAAAGCCGCCAAAGCTGCCGCCGCAGCCGAAGCCGCTGCTGCGCCAGCACAAGAAGCGCCTGCTGAAGAGGCCGCTGCTGAAGAAGCGTCCGCAGAAGAATAAGGCAGGATCGCACTGGAATGTCCGAGTTTTCACAAGACTTCCAGAACGACCTGCTAGATCTGATGCGGTGGCGGCGCGACGTGCGTCGCTTTCGAAAAGATCCGGTGGACGAGGCATTGCTTACGCAGTGCCTCGACACTTTTCTTTTGGCCCCGTCGGTGGGCCTTTCTGAACCCTGGCGTGTTGTCCGGGTTGAAAGCAACGGCGCCCGTTGCGCCGCGCTTGAGAACTTCGAAACCGCCAACGCCAGGGCGCTGGCCGGATATCAGGGTGAAAAAGCCCGCCTTTACAGCAGCCTGAAACTTTCAGGCATGCAGGAAGCGCCGGTTCAGCTGGCCATTTTCTGTGCAGACGAGACCGACAAAGGCGCCGGGCTTGGCGCGGCTACCATGCCCGAAACCCGGCGGTATTCGGTGGTTGGGGCAATCACCCATTTCTGGCTTGCCGCGCGTGCGCTTGGTCTTGGCGTGGGCTGGGTTTCGATCCTTGATCCCGATCAGCTTTGCCGCGATCTGGAGATGCCCGACAACTGGCAACTGGTGGCCTACCTCTGCGTTGGCTGGCCAGAAGAAGAAAGCCTTTCACCCGAACTTGAAAACCTTGGTTGGGAAACCCGCCGCGGCACCCTGCCCGTTGAGGTGCGGTAACCATGTTTCGGCCGGTCCGCACCCTTTTCCTGATGGTTCTGGTCTTTCTGGCCGGTGTCTTCTTTGAACGATACCAGCACGGCGAACGTTGCGCCGCCGCAGGGGGGGCAGTTGTGTCGGGCCTTTGTACCGGAGCAAACGGATGACAGATGAAACCCGTATCTGCGTTGGCGCCATCGTCGGCGCCTTTGGGGTCAAAGGCGAGGTACGGCTGAAAAGCTTTACCGCCATGCCCGAGGATATCGCCGCCTACAGCCCGCTTTCAGACGAAGATGGCGGCAGAACCTTCAGTGTCACCCTGACCGGCCAGATCAAGAACGGTTTCATCGCTCAACTTACTGGTGTCCGCACCAAGGAACAGGCCGATGCCCTGCGCGGTGTCCGGCTTTACGCCAGCCGCGATCAGCTGCCCAATCTGCCGGATGACGAATATTACCACGCAGACCTCATTGGCCTGGAAGTCTTCGATACCGGTGGCGCCTCTCTTGGACGCGTGCAAAACGTGCTTAACCATGGTGCCTCGGATCTTCTGGAAATCAACGGCCCTGACCTGAAAGAAGCGGTTCTGCTACCCTTCACCCACGAGGCCGTGCCGACCATCGACCTGACCTCGGGCCGCATCATTGTCGACCTGCCTGAAGGGCTGTTGTAAACCTGCTTAGTGCGCCTGTCGGCCAATCGATCGACCTTCCGTTTCAGTCTTCGACGGCAGGTGGCTTTTCACACTCGAAACCACATTGCCGGGTTGACCAGGCCCAACGCGTTTCAAGCAGGCCCTGATAATTGATCCCGTCTTGCACTGGCGCCCGAAATGTTTCTTTGCCATCCTGGCATCTGGCCAAGGCCGGATCAGACGGCTTGACCAGGTAAGAAAAAAATTACAGGTCGAATGATCCAAGTTACATGCGTCTGCGTAATCAGTCTATGATGACGCTGAGCCTTGATATCCCGCGCACAAGACCAACTGTGTCTCCTGCGCCCAGAGATGAAAGCAGACCGGTGCCGTCGACCGAAACTGAGCTATCGCAGCAAACCGTTTGGATGATTGCCATCCGGGACTCCCGGGATCGCGACGCCTTTGCTGCGCTGTTTGATTATTTCGCACCGCGTTTGAAAGGCTTTATCATGCGGTCGGGTACATCGGCCGCCCAGGCCGAAGAGATTGTACAGGATGTAATGCTGACAGTCTGGCGCAAGGCGGCACTTTACGACCCGCATCGTGCGCAGGTTTCAGCCTGGATCTACCAGATCACCCGCAACCGGCAGATCGACATAGTCCGCAAGGAAAAACGCCCCGTTCCCGAAGAATTGGGCGACAATCTGGACGCTGAGCCTGACGCCGGTCAGATTCTTGCCATGGATCAGGAAGCGGGGCAATTGAAGCAGGCACTTGCGCAGCTGAAAGAAGATCAGCGCGACATCATCGAAAAGGCCTATTTGGGCGAACTGACTCATCAAGAGATCAGCGAACTCACCGGCCTGCCGCTTGGAACGATAAAATCACGTATCCGGCTAGGGCTGGAACGGTTGAGACACGAGTTAAAGGGACTGCGATAGATGACCGCAATCACCCACCACATCCCCGAATCCATTTTGGCGGCCTATGCGGCCGGCAACCTGCCACACCCATTTGCTCTGGTCGTGGCCAGCCATGTTTCCCTGTGCCCGGATTGCCGTGGCGCGCTTGAGACGCATCAAGCTTTAGGCGGCACAGTGCTTGAGGCAACAGATGCGGTTGCAGTCTCCAGTGACCTCAGAGCGGATATTCTGGCACAGCTTGATGCACCCTTTGTACCTGCGCCGGCCTATGATCGCACGGGGGTGTTTCCTGGCCCGGTCATGGAGGCGCTGAAAGGCAAACCTCCGCGCTGGAAAACCCTGGGCATGGGGGTGCGCCAGAACATCCTGTATTCGAACAACGAAGGCTCGGTCCGGCTGCTGTTCATTCCACCCGGTCAAGCGGTGCCTGATCACAGCCATAACGGGCTGGAGCTGACGCTGGTTTTGCAAGGCAGCTTTAGCGACGAAACCGGACGCTTCGGTGTGGGGGACGTTGAAATCGGCGATGAGGATCTAGAGCATACGCCGGTGGCGGATATGGGGGATCCCTGCATTTGCCTGGCGGCAACCGACGCGCCTTTGCGCTTTAACTCGCTTGTGCCGCGCCTGCTTCAACCGTTCTTTCGCATCTAGCGATAAATCCGTTTGCAGGCCCAACCACAACCACTGGAAACATAAACATCCTGATCGCGGATGACACGATTTTGGGCTTTTTGGCCGTCATCGGTATGATTCATGTGATGTCCAAATGATATCCGGTTGA
This sequence comes from Roseovarius litorisediminis, assembly GCF_900172295.1. Lineage (GTDB taxonomy): Bacteria > Pseudomonadota > Alphaproteobacteria > Rhodobacterales > Rhodobacteraceae > Roseovarius > Roseovarius litorisediminis. The sequence goes on along the minus strand of NZ_FWFL01000003.1, from coordinate 23,177 downwards.
TATCTGCCGGGTGTTACTTTCCGCGGTAGAGCAAAAAGTCTGGAATGAAATCCAGCGCCCGGATGGCAAATGAAAACGGGGCGGGGAAATCTGTGCGAAATCGGGTAGAACACATGGCTTTGAAAACCCGTTTAGCGGCGTCGCGGGGTGACATGAGCATCGGCATCTTGAAATCGTTTTTCGCGGTCAGGCGGGTTTTGATGAAACCCGGGTTAACGATCCGGACGACAACGTCGCTGCCTTTCAGGTCATGCCGCATGGTTTCGGCCAGACTGATCAGCGCAGACTTGCTGGCGCCGTAGCCGATGGAGGCAGGCAACCCGCGATACCCGGCAAGCGATCCGACCAGGGTGATGTCACCCCTACCTGCACGCATGAACTGTGGCACCACTTCGCCCAGCACCCGTAAGGCCCCGGTGAAGTTGACATCTGCCATGGTCAGCGCGGCATCGGCATCCCACCCGGTCGCACGCATCGGATCGTAGGCACCCGCATTATAGATCAAGCCGTCGATCGGACCGATCCCGGCAGCGGCCTGCCGAACCGCTTTCAGATCGGTCACATCCAGAGGCACGGCGCGCGCGTCAGGCAATTCGGCACAAAGGCTTTCAAGGCGGCCGGCATTGCGCGCCGAGAGCACCAGCCGTGCACCTTGGGCGCTCAATTCTCTGGCCAGCTCTCGCCCCAAACCTTCACTGGCGCCAACCAGCCAGTAGGTTTTCCCTGAAACCGAAACCATTACTGATGCCTTCGAAAGGTATGACTGTCGGAAATCAGCGGCTCGGGCGGTTCAGGTGTTTTCAGGAACGGCGCACGCTTGAGGTAAAGGATCATCGCCTGCCAGTAGATCAGCGCCACAACCCGCGCTGCACCAAACGGGCGGCGAAGCGCGGCCCACAGCAGCGACGCATTCGTGGCAGGCCTGCGCGCGCCGGCAAGGGTGGCAAGCACACCCTGGTCGCCGTTCTCATAGTTGATACGGATATCAATCGCGCCCCCGGACATGTCAAAACTGAACACATACCGCCCTGCCACTTTTTGAAACGGCGACACATGCATAAGCTTTTCGGCAATAATTCTGTCCGTTCTGCCAATCGGCCGAAAATCATCATGGGCACAGAAATAACAATGGCGGTCGCCAAAGGTGTTGTTCACCTCGGCCACAAAGGCACAGGGTTTGCCCTCCAGCAGCGCGATCCAGAAGCTGACGGGATTGAAATGCACCCACAGAAAACTGGGCTGGGTCAGCAATAAAAGTTGCGCATTTTCCACCGGAAACCCGCGTTCTGATAAAACCTGCCTGAACCATGCAAGCCCGCGTCCGTCACCACGCGGACCGCCATGCCTGCGATCCCAGAGCGACCAGAGGTTGAAGCGGTTGCGCGACATCAACGCGGGGCCGGTATCATGCAGATCGCTCAGCACGTAATCCACACCATAGCGAAAAGCATTTTTAAGTGCGCCGCGTCGGGCGTGACAGGTCTGTGCTTGAATATGTTCCATCATGACAAGATCAATACGCAGCAACTGTGCATCCGGATCATTTGTTTTCGGTTTTTCCCGACGCGAACAATCGCATGCCGGAATTTTTGTAAACCCTATTGTGATCCAACCCGTCAAAGCCAGCGTATCTGCCTTGTAAGCAAGAGTGAATGAGGACCGAATGCTTGATCAGACCCAAGGCCCCCGAAAGAACATCGCGATTGTCGGGGGGGGTATTTCCGGCCTTTCAGCCGCCTATTACCTGTCGGCTCGGCATCAAGTCACCTTATTCGAGTCCGCTCCGCGGCTTGGCGGACATGCCCGCACGGTTCTGGCTGGGCGGAACGGCGATCAGCCGGTTGATACCGGCTTTATCGTGTTTAACTATGTCACATACCCCTATCTGACCCGGCTTTTCCGCGATCTGAACGTACCGGTGATCAAAAGCGAAATGAGTTTTGGGGCCAGTATTGATGACGGTAGGCTTGAATATGGTCTGAACAGTCTACGGGCAATTTCGGCCCAGAAACGCAATCTGGTGCGGCCCCAGTATTACAGGATGATCGCGGATATCCTGCGCTTTGGAAAACACGCCGAGGCCGCAGCGACCGACGACAGCAAGACGATCGGTGAACTGGTGGATGATCTGGGCCTGGGACTGTGGTTCCGTAACAACTACCTTTTGCCAATGTGTGGCGCGATCTGGTCAACGCCCGTGGCCGAAGTCGATGCTTTTCCAGCAAAGTCACTGATTCAGTTTTTCAGAAACCACGCCTTGCTGGCATACAGCGGTCAACATCAATGGTGGACGGTGAAGGGCGGCAGTATCGAATATGTGCGCCGCCTTGAAACGGCGCTTGAAGCGCGCGGTTGCAATATTCTTAAAAATACCCCTGTTGCACGGGTGACACGGCAGCGGTTTGGCGTTTCGGTTCAGACCCGGGGGCAAGACGCGCAGGTCTTTGATGACATCATCCTGGCCTGCCACTCGGATCAGGCTTTGGCGATCCTCGGTGCGGATGCCACCCCGGCCGAGGCATCGGCCCTTGGCGCGATCCGGTATCAACCCAACACGGCCGTTCTTCATTGTGACACCAACCAGATGCCCAGGCGGCGGGCCTGTTGGTCCAGCTGGGCCTATCGGTCCCAGAATGGGGCGATCGGCGTGACCTACTGGATGAACAAACTGCAAAACATACCCGAGGATGATCCGCTTTTTGTCACGCTCAACCCCTCGCGCGATATACCCGCCGAAAAGATTTATGATCAGGTTCAGTTTGCCCACCCGGTCTTTGACAAGGCTGCTTTGCAGGCACAGGGCCGGATCCGCGCTATGCAGGGGCAGAACAATACATGGTTCGCCGGGGCCTATAACCGTCACGGCTTTCACGAGGACGGCATCGCCAGCGCCATGCGCATTGTCCGCATGATCGACGATCCCCTGCAGATGAAAGGAACATCCTTTGCGACTGACAAACAAAGCCCTGAAATCAGAATTCCTGACGACGTGCGGGCGACTGCGTGAAGGCCGACTGACCCTGCGCACGCCCGAGGGCGAGCGGTACAGTTTTGGCACCTCCGGCCCCGAGGCCGAGATGGTGATCCGCGACTGGGCGGCGGTGTCTGCGATGGCAGCGCATGGGCAGGTCGGTCTGGGTGAAGCCTATGTCCAGGGCCTGTGGGATACGCCCTCGATCGAGGGGCTGATGAAACTGGCCATGCGCAACCGCGATCACCTTGGCAACTATGATCAGGCCAGCATGTTCAACCGGGCAAAATTCCGGGCGGTGGATACACTCCTGCGGGCCAATTCGCGGCGCGGAGCGCGCAAGAACATCCGCTCGCATTATGATGTCGGCAACGAATTTTATCAGCTATGGCTGGACGAGGGCATGAACTATTCCTCGGGCCTTTTCGAACCCGGCGGCACTGACCTGTCGCAGGCGCAGAGCCTCAAGAACACCCGCGCCCTGTCGCGGCTGGGTCAGGGCGAACGGTTGCTGGAAATCGGTTGCGGCTGGGGCGGGTTTGCCGAACACGCCGCCCGCGAGGGTCGGGATGTGACCGGCGTCACGATTTCTCGTAACCAGCACAGCTATGCCGAATGCCGCCTCGACGGGCGCGCGGACATCCAGCTGCGCGATTATCGCGACATTGAAGGGCAGTATGACAACATTGTCTCGATCGAAATGATCGAGGCCGTCGGTGCGCGCTACTGGCCCAGCTATTTTGACGTGCTGAAACGTAACCTGGCAGAAGGCGGGCGGGTTTTGCTGCAGGCAATCACCGTCAGGGACAGCTATTTTGAGACCTACAAAACCTCTTCAGACTATATCCGGCAATATGTGTTTCCGGGCGGCATGCTGCTATCTGACAAGGTGATCGCGCAACAGGCCAAAGGGGCCGGGCTTGAGGTAAAGGATAACTTTGCCTTTGGTCAGGATTATGCCAAGACCTGCCGGATCTGGGCCGAACGGCTTGCCGGACAGAAACGCCGGATTGATGAACTGGGCTATGGCAAGACGTTCTTTCGCAATTGGCAATACTATCTGGAAATCTGCGCCGCCTCGTTTGCGATCGGTCACACCAATGTCGTGCAGGTTGAATTGGCACATGCGTAACCGCAGCGCCCCTATGTTGCTGCGTCGCAACGGGCGAACCGACTGCCCCTTGAAGCACCTTCGGACAAAAGACCGCTTCAGCGCAACCTCACAGAACGGAAACGCCCGTTTATCCAGCTTTACTTGCAGATCGCAGGGCCTTTGATGGTCTACCCGCGCGTCAGCCTTTATGCGCTGATGCTGGCGGCAGCTGGCATCCCGCTTTATATTCATCTGCCGCGGTTTGCCTCGGTCAATCTGGGTGTGGGGCTGGGCGTGATCGGCACGGTGCTTTTGCTGATCCGACTGATTGATCTGGTGCAGGACCCGCTGATCGGCTGGGCCATTGACCGCTGGCCGCGGGCGCAAGGCCTGTTTGCCATGCTGGCAGCAGGCGGACTTGCCATCGGTTTCCCGATGCTGTTTGCGCCCCGTTCAGGCCCCCATCTGGTGGCAGAACTGGTTGTCATTCTGGTGTTGCTCTTTTCCGCCTATAGCCTTGGAATGATCCTGCTTTACGGGCGCAGCGCGACGCTGGCCAAACGCCCTGATCCGCGCGAACTCATGACACTTGCGGCCTTTCGCGAAGGCGGCATGCTGGCGGGCGTGGTGATTGCCGCGATCGCCCCGGCTGTCTTTGTCGGACTGGGGGCGACCGATCAGGGCTACCCGGCCTTTGGCGTGTTTCTTGGCGCCATTGCTGTGGTCACTGCCATTGTCACCTGCCCGATCTGGCGCCGCACACCCATTGTCGGAGAAACCCTTTCCCTGAAGGGGCTTGCAAGCGCGGGCGCTCTGCGCCTTTTGATACTGGCGTTGGTCAACAGCCTGCCGGTGGCGCTGACGTCAACGCTGTTTTTGTTCTTTGTCGAGGATCGCCTGCAACTGACAGGCAGCGCGGGCCCGCTGCTTATCCTGTTTTTCCTCAGTGCGGGATTAAGCGTGCCGCTCTGGGCACGGGTCAGCCACAGTTCTGGTGCCAAAAAGACGCTGCTGATTGCCATGCCACTGGCCATCGCGGGCTTTATCGGCGCGGGTTTTCTGGCGCCTGGAAACATTCTGGGTTTTGCAGCGATTTGCGTTGCCTCGGGTGCCGCTCTGGGCGCTGACATGGTGGTGTTACCGGCAATGTTCTCAGTTGCCCTGACCAGGGCCGGGCTGAATGCCTCGGCTGCTTTCGGCATCTGGTCCTTTGCCGGAAAACTGGGTCTGGCACTGGCCGCCTTCATCGTTTTGCCCCTGCTTGAAAGAAACGGCTTTACCCCCGGGCAAGCCAACAGCGCAGCGGCGCTGGCAACGCTTAACATTGCCTACGCTGTTGTCCCTTGCCTTCTGAAACTTGTTGCCTTGGGCTTTGTCCTGACGCTTCCTGATAGGGATTGAACGCCATGCAGACCCTCACGGTCCTTTTACTGTTGTCTGTCGCAGCGTTCCTGGCAAAAACCCTGCTTCTAAGCTTTCGCGCCCAATCCCCCGACGACTATTCGGATACCGGCCCTGATCTCGATCTCAAAAAACACCTTTCCGGGTCGATCCTGTCCGAGGGGCTGATCTATGGACCGGCTGGCAGGATGACCAACAGCTTTGTCGCTGAAATGCAGGGGGACTGGAGCGGCGACAGCGGCACCCTGACCGAAGATTTCACCTATTCCAACGGTCGCAGGCAGCGACGTAAATGGTATCTGAAAACTGGCCCCGGCAATCGGTTTACCGCCACGGCGGATGATATCAAAGGTGTGGCTCAGGGCGTTGTGTCCGGCACGACCGTCATGCTGCGCTACAAGATCATCCTGCCTAAAGAGGCCGGGGGCTATACGCTTAACGCAACTGACTGGATGTACCTGACTGAAAACGGGATCATCATGAACAGATCCGAAATGCGCCTGTTCGGCATAAAGGTGGCCGAGTTGATCGCCACCATGCGCCCCGATACCGCCGCCAAGCCATAAACCAGACATCAAAAGGTATTCCCAATGTCCCGCCCCTTCCCGATCCTTGCCGTTGCAGTTTTACTGGCCGCCATCGCATTTGCTGCATCACCGCTGTTAAGTTCCGGTTTCGCAGGCTACAGGCCGGAACAGTTTCCTATTCAGCAGGATTTCTGGCCGGTGCAGCCCGCAGGCTGGGCCTTTAGCATCTGGGGCGTGATTTATCTGTGGCTGATTGCGGGTGCCATCTGGGGGCTGTTCAAGACACCCGATGATACCGACTGGCAGGCCATGCGCAAACCGTTGTTGATCAGCCTTGCGATCGGCGCGTTCTGGGTGGCTGCCGCGAATGCCTCTCCGGTTCTGGCGACATTCATGATCGTGGCAATGGCAGTCGCAGCGATCATGGCCATGTTGCGCGCCGGGCACGGCACTCCTGTCTGGCAAGTGCGCCCGGTCGCACTTTATGCCGGTTGGCTGACCGCAGCCACAGGTGTGGGCACTGGCGTGGTTCTGGGGGGCTACGGGCTCGTTTCGCCCAATACCGCTGCGCTGACAATGCTTGGCATCGTTCTGATTGTCGCGCTCTATGTCCAGTCCTGCCGCAGCAGGGAATGGGCCTATCCCCTGGCCATCATATGGGCGCTTGCCGGGGTCATCGCCGCGAACCTTCCCACGCAAAACTGGTCTGTCATCGCCTTGGCCGCCCTGGGCATTCTGGCGCTGGCCTACCGGCTGCTCAGGGCAATCAGATAATCCCGCGCGGCCCGTCTCTGCAGACCGCCCCTGACTAACTGGCTTTCCGGGTGACTGCCGCTGTAGCAGTATTCGCCCCAAACAAAGCGTGACACTTGCTTGCAAATCCTTTGGCCGCAGGGGACAGGTTGCGATCCTTGCGATACGCCAGAACCACGTTGGATCTTTTACTCACGCCGGTCAGCGGGCGGGCGACAACCGGCATGCCGTCATAGGTCATCCCCACCGCCGGTCGGGTGACCAGCAGCGAATAGCCCAGACCATGCCCGACCATGCCGCGGACCATCTCAAACGAACTGATCCGATGCCGGATCATCGGCGTCACACCTGCGGCCTGCATCAGCCCCACGAAATAATCACGGCTTGGGTCGATATCGAGCAGGATCATTGGCTCTTCTGCCAGTTCATGGGGGGCAATCTCGTGCAGATGCGCCAGCGGATGCGCCTGGGGCAGCAATACATAGGGCTCCAGCTCTACCAGCGGCTCGGCAGCCATGTCATCGCCAAGATCCAGATCATAGACCAAGGCAAGTTCACATTCGCCTGAAGCAAGGCTTTCACGCAAACGACGGTGATCGCCTTCGATCAGTCTGATATCGAAATCGGGCAACGCCCCCAGCAATCGGGGCATCACAAACGGGGCGAATGTCTGAAAACAACCGACCGTCAGCTTGCTGGCCTCCATCGAACGTGCCGCCCCCAGTGTTTTGGCCCCGTCAATCCTGTTAGAGGAGCCATAGGCCCGGTTGGCATAGATCAGTGGCGAGCCGTTATTTGACAGATGCAGATCATTCACCTCTCCCAGAAAAATATGATGTGTCCCGACGCGTTCACCGGATTGCAAACGGCAGTCAAAGGCCACCAGCACATCCTTGATACGCGGCGCGCCTGTCTCGCAGGTAACCCAGTCGGTACAGTCAAACTTGTCGCCGATCTCATGATTGAAGCGCCCGGCAAACGTGTCCGAGATATAGGTCTGATCATCCCGCAGGACATTCACGCAAAACACACCGTTTTCCATGATCTTCGCCGCAGCCGGGCTTTTCTCGTGAACGCAGACCAGCAGGGTCGGCTTGTCCGAATCCGCCGATACGGACGCCATCGCCGATACCGTCACCCCGGCCCGTCCAGCCGTCCCGTCTGTTGTCACCACATTGACGGTGCAGGCGGCATTGCTCATGCCCGACAGAAACCGGTCGCGCAAACTCTGATCTGTTCTGGCAGTCATGTCATATCCTTCCCGGCCATTTTGATGGTGCCCCATCGTGCAAGAAGGAACGCCCGGTTCAAAGACGGGATTTCTGCAGCAGATATTCAGGATTTACGAGGCAACCGGTCCGCTGGTTTCAAAAAGACCGCATGCCCGGAATATTACCAGGCACGATGGTGTCCCGGCAGTGGTCTTCAAACGCGTTTACAAGCCGGGTACGCTGCATGTCTTTCAAAGACGCCAGCCCGATCACCAGTGGTGCCTGATCCCCTTCCAGCGGCACATAGACAAGCGGTCGGTCGTTTTCGGCACGCATGTTCAGCGGTCGTGACGTCATCAGCGAATACCCGATCCCGGCGGCCACCAGTGATCGCAACATCGCCACATCCCCGGATTCCGCGATGATTTTCGGGGTTAGCCCCGAGCGCTCGAACAGCGACAACATGTATTGTCGGCTTAGTGGCAGATCAAGCAGCACAAACGGGTCCGCCGCCAGCTCTGCAAGATTAAGCGAGGACCTGTCCGCAAGCGGATGATCCGCCGCCAAAAGCACATAGGTGGGCAATTCCGCAAGCGGCAGAAACTGCATGTCGTCGGCCAGATGCACCTGATAGGTCAATGCCACATCAATCCGCGCCTTGCGAAGCTGCTCCATCAATTCGGCTTCGTTGCCAGCGGTCAGTCTGATCTGAACATCCGGGTAAATTTCGGTGAACGACCGCCACAGTTCGGGGATGATCAGGGCGCCGAACGTCCGGAATGTTCCGACATTGATTTGCCCCGAAACAACGCCGGCCATATCCCCCGCCAGGTCATACAGATCCTGCGCACTGCGCAGCGATTTGCGCGCGGCCTGCAACAACCGCTCGCCCGCCGGCGTCAGCGACAGGCCCTGCGCGTGCTGGCGCACAAACAGCTGCACGCCGAATTCCTTTTCCAGATGCGCAATCGCCGCTGAAACAGAGGGCTGCGAGATGTTCACGCTCTCAGCCGCGCGGGTAACACTGCCGGTTTCACCGGCTGCGATGAAATAACTAAGCTGACGCAAGGTGAATCGCATGGCGTTTTAAATCCCGGTTAATGCCTGATCCGCGACAGCCCTCGGTCACAGGCGGCACATCAATTCGTGGGCGAGGCCACCGCAAATGTCCAGTCCTGTGCGGTCTTTCCCATCTCGGCAGGCGGTCGCTTAAAGGCCGGTTTCCAGCCGTCCGATAAGCCGCGCCATCATTGCGTCACACCGGGCCAGCTGTTGGGCGGTGATGAATTCGTCCGGTTTGTGGCCCTGCGCCATATCACCGGGGCCGCAGACGGCCACGGGCATGCCCAGAACGCTTTGAAACAGCCCGCCCTCGGTGCCAAAGGCCACCTTGATCAGCGCGTCATTGCTTCCGGTGATATCGCGCAGAAGGGCGACAATATCCATGTCTTCACCGGCTTGCAGTCCGGGATAGGCGTTCTCCTGCGTGATCTCTATGGCAGCTTCGGGGAAACGTTTGCGATACGGTGCCGCTATGGCCTGCGCATCCGCCCGCAAGGCTTCGACAATCCCCGCCGGATCATCTGCTGCAATGTTGCGGATTTCAAAATCGATATCGCAATGGTCCGGCACAATGTTCAGCGCCCGACCGCCCGACATCAGACCGGCATGCAGCGTGGTATAGGGCACATCATAGCCCTCTTCGCGGGGGCCATTGGCAACGATACGCGCCTGATGCTGTCGCAGGCAGGTCAGAAAATCCGCGCCCAGATGCAGCGCGTTTAGCCCTTCGGGTGCCAACGCCGAATGGCAGGCATGGCCAGTGCAACTTGCGCGCAGCGCTGTCTTGCCCTTGTGGCCGGTGGCAATCTTCATGCCTGTGGGTTCGCCTACAATACAGACCGCCGCTTTGGGGCCGTGATGCTGCAACCAGTCCAGCAACCCGCGCACGCCGATACAGCCGATTTCTTCATCATACGACAGCGCCAGATGCAGCGGCGCCACCAGCGGGCGTTTGGCCGCAAAAAGAGCCGCCGATATAGCCGAGGCGACAAACCCCTTCATATCTGCCGTGCCGCGCCCGTAATACCGGCCTTCCGCATGCCGCAGGTGGAACGGATCGGTTGTCCAGTTCTGTCCTTCGACTGGCACCACATCGGTGTGCCCCGACAGAACCACCCCAGGGCGGTCCTGCGGGCCGACAGTGGCAAACAGGTTGGTCCGCGTCCCATCCGGGCTTTCAATCAGAGACCACCCGATACCCGCGCTGTCCAGTAACCCGGTTACGTAGCTTATAAGGGGGCGATTTGACGTGCGGCTAAGTGTTGGAAACGCAATCAACCGCTCAAGGATGTCCAGCGTTGTTGCCACCTCACAGATCGCCCGGCACGCCATAGCTTGGCGCCTCTGACGGGTTCAGCGCGCGGCTGACATAGGCGTCCATCTCGCTTTTCCAGCGGGACCAAAGCGCGTCCAGTTCCTCGATCGGGCATCCGTCGGTCCAGTCGATGCGCAGGTCAGCCACGGGCCATGCCACATCACGTACCAGCACCATACCCACCGAATGCACTGGCCCTTCTTCACCGCCCGCTTTCAGCGCGGCCCGCATCGCGGCAACCAGACGGTCACCCAGCGGCTGACCGGCGGTATCGGCAAAAGCGGTGACCATGGCCTCGGGCACCTTTGGCGTCGACAGCAGATTGCCCGCCGCAACCACCCCGTCGCCCGTGACCACATGGTGTGTTCCCAGCGTATTCGCGCCCGAAAAATGCGCTGTGCCGCCATTGGCATCCACCAGCGCCAGTTGGCGGTATTCCAGATGCGGCGCATCCACCTTAAGCCGCTCCAGCGCCTCAGAGGCAGACATCCCCTGCCCCATCAGATCCAAGCCCTTCGGCCCCAGTCGCGGGTCGGTGATATTCTGCGTGGCCACCACCCCCGCCCCGGCACGCGCATGCGCACAACGCGCCGCCACACAAGGCGAAGACGACGACACCGCAATGCCAAACATATTGCTGTCGGGGCAGCGGGCCGAGATTGAAAAAGTCATGTCAGGTCCAGTTCTTCAGTCAGGAATTACGGCAGTTACTTCAATTTCCACCACCCATTCCGGGCGCGCAAGGGCGGGCACGACAATTCCGGTGGAACAGGGATGCACCCCCTTCAGCCATTTGCCCATTTCCTGGTACACCGCCTCGCGGTAGCGGATATCGGTCAGGTAAACCACAATCCGGCACACATGGGCCATCTCACTGCCCGCTTCCTTCAGCAGCATATTGATATTTTCCATGGTCTTTGCGGTCTGTGCCGCCGCGTCGCCTGTGTGCAGGCTTTCGCGGCTGTCCAGATCCTGGCTGACCTGACCGCGCAGAAACACCATGGTGCCGCGGGCCACCACGCCTTGGCTCAGATCGTTGTCCAGCTTCTGTTCGGGATAGGTTTCTTTGGTATTGAAAGGGCGAATACGTTTGTGAATCATTCTACAGGTCCAATTCTTTGAGCTGCCCTGTCAGGCCGCGTCGATCCGGTTGATCAGGTAATGGGCGAAGTCATAGTTCGGGCGCTCCAGATGCGAAAGATGTCCCGGCCGCGACAGCCCCGAACACAGGCCACGATAGACCTTTTCGGTGCATCCGCGATCCTCGACATTCACATCCTCCAACAGCGCGCGCAAAGCAGTAAAATGCTGTTGCGCTTCTGGCTCGGCGGCATAGTCGCGCGCCATGCCGCCGCCGAATCCCATCCGCACCTGCCCCGGCCCGTTGGGATGCAGCGACAGATACCAGAAATACCCCGGTGTCAGCGTGATCATCAGCGACGGATAGATCACCAGCAGAAAACTGGTGCGCCGCCTGTCTCCTTTCAGTCGGTCATTATCCTTGTGTGCCTGCGCGATGGGCAGCGAACCATCCTTGAAAAACGTATGGAAATTGAACGCAGGGCGCCCCTCGGGGCACACCACCTCTTCCAGTTTGCTCATGCCGCCGATGGTGCCCGCATGGCAGACCGGCAGGTGATAACTTTCCATGAAATTCTCGGCCAGCACCTTCCAGTTGGTATCCCAGACATGGGTTTCATAAAAAGATTCGACATAGCCAGCCATGTCGTAGTCTTCGATCAGCCCCTCAACCTCGGCCAGTTGTTCGGCCACCGGCGCGCTGTCGGGGTTGAGCGTGACAAAAACCCAGCCCAGCCATTCCTCGCAGCGGATCTTGGGCAGTTTGTAATTGTCTTTGCAAAACCCTTGGTTCTGCGACATTGCCGGCGCGCCACGCAGGGACCCGTCCAGATTATAGGTCCAGGCGTGGTAGGGGCAGACGATGGATTTGGTATTGCCGCGCCCGTGCAGCAGTGTCGACATCCGGTGCAGGCAAACATTCGAAAACGCCCGCAAATCGCCCGCGGCGTCCCGCACGACCGCAATCGGTTGCCCCGCCAGATCGCAGGTCACGTAGTCACCAGACCTGGCCAACGCATCCACGCGACCAACGCAAAACCATTCCTTGCGAAAGATTTTCTCCAGTTCCTGCTCGGTGAACGCGTCCGAGGTATAAACTTCGGGCGGCATCGCCCTGGCCTGCTCAAATGGCAGGGACGTGTTGCCGCGCAGGGCTTCAACCGCGTCGATGTGATCCTTGGCCATCTTTCAACCTTTCGCTCATTCCGCCGCCTTGGCGGCAAACCATTTGGCCACGGCAGGGTCACCCATCGATCCTGCCTGCCCGCTCATCACGTTATCCGACAGGTTGGCCGCATCTTTCACAAATGCAAGCGGCCCGTCCCAGCCAAAGTTGCGATAGACCGCACCCAGATGTGCGAAGGGCGGTGATTGCGCGAACAGCTGGAACGTCAGCCGGTGCCCGGCATAGTCCGAATTCAGCATGTCACGGGCAAAGGCCAGCAGCTTGCGCCGGTCATCCGCCACCCATTCGTCGTTGATGGTATAATACTTGTCCATCCAGGGCTTGGTCTCGGGATGTTCAAAGCTAGCTAAATCCGGTGTCACACAAATCTGCCCCCCGCATAGCTCGCGCGCGATATGGACCATGTTGTGCAATTGAGAACAGGCATGCACACGCCCGGTATACAACAGCGACGGATTCGGCATCATCAGTCCCGCCGGGCTGCGTTCCCCCAAAGTGATGGCCGCAGTCAAATGCGCGTTAATGCCCTCACGGTAAACCGCAAGCTGGGCCAGTTTTTCCTGCACCGCCTGCTGTTTGTCCAACCCGGTCTGACGGGCATTGAACAGTGCGGCACCGATCATCATGTCCGCCAGCTTCAGATTGCGCTGCACAAAGGCAAAAGCCGAATAGCGGTGCAGCGTTGCCCGGATAAACGCCGCCGCGCGTGTATGGCGGTAAAACAGAACATTTTCCCATGGGATCAGTACGTTATCAAAAATGACAATCGTATCGACCTCGTCGAACTTGTTCGCCAGCGGATAGTCTTTTTCCGGCGCACGTCCGGCAAACCCGGTCCGGCAGATGAATTTCAGGTTGGGTGAGTTCAGATCGCAAATGAATCCCACCGCATAATCCGACAGCTCGTTGTTGCCCCAGTTGGCAATCGTCGGCTTGGTAAAGGCCTGATTGGCATAGGCGGCAGCGGTTTCATATTTGGCCCCGCGCACGATGATGCCCGCATCTGTTTCCTTAACCACATGCAACAGCATATCCGGGTCCTGATCCTGAGGCGCTTTGGATCGGTCGCCCTTGGGGTCAGTGTTCGCCGACACGTGAAAGGGGTCGTTTTTCAGAACGTTGAAAATGTGGTTCTCGATGTTTTTGGAAAACTGCGGATCGACCTCGTTCAGCACGTCCTGACCATCGTAAAGCGACCACATCTCGCCCACGGTCTCGTCGCCCACGCGGGTCACAACGCCGCCGATTTCATTCATCATGTTGTCAGTGGCCCTTCGCTTGGCCCACCAGTCATCCTGCGTATAGGGCAGCGCATTGCCCAGCGCATTGCGTTCGCCGTCCTGCTCGACCGTCATGATATCGCGGTGCGCCTCTTCGTGCTGCATATCGTAGATGCGTGCACGGATATCGACCAGCGGCTTGAACTGCGGATGCACGGTGACGTCCCTGACCTTTTCACCGTTGATATACACCTCGCGGGTTCCGCGGATGGATTCTCGGTATTGATCACCGGTTCTCAGCATTACGTGTCCTTTCAGCTTGGCCGGTCCCGGTTTGCGGCGGGGCGCGGCAAAATAAATCTTACAGTTTTCGCTATCAGCCCAGTCATGCTCTGGAAAATAGGCGTTTCCGTTGCGTTGCAAAGGAAAACCCTATGATGCCGCCGCACCTGTTATCGGCGGCCAGGTTTGAGTTGGCTGAAACAGGCAGTGAATTTCAGGAAAACGGTGCCTCCCCCTCGGCCGCTGTCTGGCGTTTATCTCGGTGATGCTGGGCATTGTCGCCATGTTGCCGTGTCTGCCATCCGGCGGCGGCAACCGGTCCTGGGCCTAGTCGTCAACCCGCCGCTCGGGCAGTTCACCGGCTTGTCCTGAACCCGATCGCAACGCCGCATGGTAAAGAACGAAACATCCACGCCCGCGGCCCTTTGCGGCATAAAGCGCGCAATCGGCATCTTCGTGCAACATAGACAGGTCGGGGTCCGAATACCTGCAACTCAGCGTCGCACCGACACTTGCCGATATCCGGCATTCGTGACCGCCAAAGGATATCGGCTGTTCCAGTCTCTCAATCAGCCGCCTGGCAATCTCTGCGACCGCGTGCCTGTCAACCTTCTGCGTGAGCACCAGTACAAACTCATCCCCGCCGGTACGGATGATCGTATCTTCCCTGCGGATCTCTTCCACCATCACCCGCGCCACATGTTGCAGCACATGATCCCCCGCCGCATGACCAAAATTGTCATTGACCGCCTTGAAATAATCCAGGTCCAGATTCATTAACGCAAAATTCTGCCCGCTCAGGATCAGGCGCCTCAGGACAAGATCCATCGCGCGCCGGTTCTTCAATCCGGTCAGTGTGTCGGTAAATGCCTGTTCCTCGGCGGCAATTTTTGCGCCCTGTAATTGCAGGTTCAGCTTGCGGGATGCCGCAACAACCGCTGATTTCGCTTCGATCAGGTACAGCATTTCCACGGTCAGGTCCGTGGGCGCAAAATCCGCGCTGGTCAGGGAGAAATCCCGCACGGCATCGGTCACGGAAATTCCAAACGACAGGTTCACAATGGCCCCGCCCAAAACCCCGAAGTCCCCGGTTTCGGGTAACGGAACCAGGACACCTTTCAGTTCGGTACAGGGCGCGTCGCGCAGCCGCAGATGCAGTTTGCCGTGCGCGATCCGGCGCAGATCGTCCATGGTCGGGCCGACGCGTGGCCGCCTGATCTCGAACAGGTCTGTGAACCGGGCTCCGTTCAGATTCCTGTCTGCAAACAGTTTTTTCAGGGTCGGCCCAAGGTGGATCACCTGTCCCGTCGCATCAAGCACTGCATGCATCGGGCATAGGGTATCCAGCACCGGACCCAGATGATTTTCACCTGGCAGCCCGCTCATCGCGCCCGCGCCCCAAGGTCAAAGGCACGGCCGTCGGCAAATGCCATTTCCAACAGGTGGATTTCGACAATTTCCGTGCCACCGCGAACGCCCTTGTGTTCCAGCAGCACCAGCGCCCCGTAATCATCCGCCATCGCCCTTAGCAATCCAACCACAACATAGCCAAACTGGGCCAGTTCTGTGTCGCCTGTATAGACCGTCAGGGTGTAAAAATCATTGGAGTGTTCGGATAATTCCAGGCGCGGCAGGTCAAAGTCGGACAGCGCCAGACGGGTCCGTTCCGGCAGGTCATCAAGTGATTGCAGAAACTCTACAAAGGTCACGCCACCGAACCGTAAAAGCCGCCTGAGCGCTTCGAAACTGGGGTGCGATACAAGATAGGTCCCGATATCCTCCAGAACCTCAGAGCGTGCTTTTGCTAATGTTTGCGCAACCTCGTCCAGCACCAGCTGGGTAATGTCGGGATCATAGGTTAGCAACGCCTCGAATTCAGTAAATCCAAGATCCAGCCTCCGGGTCACTCCAACCCAGACATCCCGCCCATAGGTATCACGTACAAACCGCTCGACCGATTTGTTGATAAGCCCGTGCATTCGTCACTCCACTACTTCACGGCAAGCATCCCAAGGCTATGTTAAGATTCTACCAACATAGGAAATTGTCCCTAACTTTCCGGTTGGCGTCAGCCTCGCGACCCGGCTTGTTCCGGGCTCAGCTTGCTGATAGAACCCCTGCATCCGTTGGGGTGCCGCTATCGTGGCTGAGAGGTTTTAACAAACCAACCCACCGAACCTGATCCGGTCAGCACCGGCGGAGGGAACGGAGCAGGCAAAATTGCCAACACGCCACGCTCTTCCTCTGCAAAGCTATGACAACGCTAGGAAAAGACATGGCAACACAACGCCAGCCACGCTTTTTGATGACTTGCCGGTGTCGGCATTTCATCGGCCCGCTCAGGACTGGGGCATCTACATGACTCCGGCCCCTTCGCTGCTGATATCCGGGTCTGCCTGGTTTGATGGCACCCTGCTCTTCGGTCCTTTGCAACTGACCATCGGGGCCGGAAAATGGACCTGCCTGCTGGGGCCCTCTGGGGTCGGCAAAACAACCCTGTTGCGGCTGGTGGCGGGGCTTGATGCCGTCACGCGCTTTGACGGGCATCTCAACGCCTCGGATGATCTTCCACTTGCCGGGCGCACTGCGCTGATGGCGCAAAGCGATCTGTTGATGCCCTGGCTGAATGTGACGGATAACGTTCTGCTGGGGGCCCGCTTGCGCGGTAAGACGCCAGATCATGCGCGCGCTGCGCGTGTGTTGGGCCGGGTCGGACTTTCAGACCACACCCGCAAGACACCTGATGCCCTGTCGGGCGGACAACGCCAGCGGGTCGCCCTGGCCCGCACCCTGATGGAAGACCGCCCCATCGTCCTGCTGGACGAGCCTTTTTCGGCGCTGGATGCGCGCACCCGCTCGCAGATGCAGGACCTGACGGTGGAATTGCTGTCCGGGCGCACCGTGCTGATGGTCACTCATGACCCGGCCGAGGCCGCAAGACTGGCCGATACAATCCTGATCATGACCGAAACCGGAATATCCTCGTTTCCGCCGCCCCCCAGCCCTGCCCCGCGTGCGGTGGATGATGGCGAAACCCTCAAGACACAGGGGCAGCTTCTGGCGCTGCTCCGTCAAACCACGCAACAAGACGAAAGCGTATAGAATATGCACCCCGCCTTCCTTCAGAGACCGCACAGCACAACCCGTCGGCACACGAACAGATCTTCGCGCCTTTGCCTTGATGCTGTTCGACCTGGAGGGCAGCGATGAAAAAAGCCGCCAGCCTTTTCGCCTCGGCGCTGTTTGCGGTGCTGCTCTGGCAGGCCGTCGTCACGTTGGGCGCCCTGCCGCGTTTTATCCTTCCCGGCCCCGTTTTGGTGGCTGAAACACTGTGGAAAAGCCGGGCACTAATCGCAGAACATGCAGTGATCACCATCGCCGAGGTGCTGATCGGGCTGATGCTGGGCGCCCTACTGGGTGGACTTTCGGCAATTGGGCTGGCCACGTCGCCGGTCGCACGCACCCTGATCCGGCCAATGATGGTGTTCAGTCAGGCCATCCCGGTGTTTGCCCTTGCCCCGGTTCTAACCCTGTGGCTGGGTTATGGCCTGTCGTCCAAGATATTCATGGCCCTGCTGATCATCTACTTCCCGGTTACGTCAGCGTTTTTCGACGCGCTGATGCGCACGCCCGCCCCCTGGCTTGATCTGGCCCGCGTCATGGGCGCCCATCCACGCCGTATCATGTGGCACATCCGTGTGCCTGCCGCCCTGCCCGGCTTTGCCTCGGGGCTGCGTCTGGCTGCGGTCTACGCCCCCATCGGCGCCATCATCGGCGAATGGGTCGGGGCCTCAAAAGGGCTGGGCTATCTGATGCTGCTTGCCAATGGCCGTGCAAAAATCGACTTGATGTTTGCATCCCTGATCGTGCTGGCCATTTTCACCCTGCTCCTGCATGCGGGCGTGGACCGGTTCTGCCGGCACTATCTGGATGGCAAGTCCCGAACCGCAAAGGCAATCTGACACCTCAACCGCTGCTGTTTTCGGTCAATGGCCGACTACTGGTATTTCGGCGCGGGCGCCGACTGCCCGTCATCACCCCTGCCAACACCAGCACCCCGCCGGCCAACGTTGCGGCACCCGGCCATTCTGCCAGGATCAGCCAGGCCAGCACCATGGCAAAAGGCGTCTCGGCTGTGCTCAACAATCCGGTTTGCCCTGATGGCAGGCACTTGGCCCCCTCGAACATCAGAACCGAGGCCAATGCGAATACCAGCCCGAACGCGGCCATCACCGCAATCTCGGCCAGCGGCACTGCCAACGGCGGTGCCATCACGGCGGCCACCGGCAGCAGCAACACCGACGACAATGCTGTCGGCCCCGCCGAGGGCGTATCGGGCCAGCACCGGTACAGCACGAACAACAACGCCAGCGCCACCGACATCACAAGCGCCAGCAGATCGCCCTTCAGATGGACCTGCCCCAGCGACCCGCTCAGGATCACGCCAATTCCGCAAACCCCCAACAGGGCACCCAGCACAACGCTCCACCCCGGTGCCTCACGGATCAGCGCCCAGGCCAGAAGCGCGGCCAGTAGCGGTGTCATGGAATAGATCAGCGCCACATTGGCCACGCTGGTCAGTTTGAAAGCGCTCAGAAACGCCGCGGTGCCACCGGCCCCGATAATGGCGGCCAAAATCCCGCGCCACCCCATTCCGGTGACCTCGGTGCGCCAGCGCCGCCGCGCGGAAATTGTGCCAACCACCAGTATTGCACTGAACAGCGCCCGCCAGAAAATCACCTGCCATGCGCTGGCCGTGACCCCCTTGGTGAAAATACCTGCGGTGCTGAACAAAAACGCCGATCCCAGCATCAAAAAAATGCCGATTTGCCGTTTGCCACTGTCATCCATTGCCCGGATACTCCTTGTCCTTTGAAACTGTTAGCGTTGCACTCCTGACAGCTAGCTGTCAGGAGTGTCCGGGTAGCCAGACCAAAAACGGAGCACTCATGCAGCGCACCGACAGATTGTTCGAAGTCATCGACCTTTTGCGCCGGGCCCGCGGCCCGATGACCGCCGATCAGATCGCCGCCCGGATGGAGCTGTCGTCACGCACGATCTATCGCTACATTGCCAGCCTGCAGTCTTTGCGCATCCCCATCGACGGTGCCGCTGGCGTGGGCTATATTCTACGCCCCGGCTATGACCTGCCGCCGCTGAATTTCGATGCCACCGAACAAGAAGCGCTGATTGTCGGCATGGGTCTTCTGGCCCGCACTGGTGACGCCGAACTGCAACAGGCCGCGCGCCGGGTACTGGACAAGATCGAAACAGGCGCCAGTGCGGCAATGGATGTGTCGGATTGGGGAATTCCCTCCGATCCGCGCAATACCGGGGCCCTGTTGCGCCGCGCCATCAGAGATGAGACCGAGGTTGAGATCACCTACCTGTCACTGGCCGACACGCAGACCACACGCCGCATCTGGCCTTTGATGCTCACCTACTATGTCGAGGTCTCGGTCGTGTCGGCATGGTGTCACCTGCGTCGTGATTTCCGCACTTTCCGCGTTGACCGTATTCAGACGCTGTCAGCCACGGATGCCCGGTTCACCGGCCAGGGCGAAGGGTTGCGTGTCACGATGCAGGAAAGAAGCACAGCATAGCTGGCGCGTTCCATCGACAAAATGCGCAAGGGAATACCAATGCGTTTTCCCCCCCAATTTGCAGGATTCATTTTGCCCCAATTTATGTTAAAGCAAGGGCGGCAGGTGCGAACAGACTCGTTATAGTGAAGTAAAGGGACAGAAATGCTTCAAGAATTCAAAGACTTCATCGCCAAAGGTAATGTCATGGACATGGCCGTTGGTATCATCATCGGCGCGGCATTTACCGCGATTGTCAGCTCGCTTGTGGCCGATCTGATCAACCCGATCATCGGGCTGTTCATGGGCGGCATTGATTTCACCGAAATTTTCGTCGTGCTGGATGGGGGCGATTACCCCACACTCGCCGCCGCAGAAGAGGCCGGCGCCGCCGTTTTTGCCATCGGCCGGTTCATCATGGCCATCATCAACTTCCTGATCATTGCATGGGTTGTGTTCATGCTGGTCAAGATGGTGAACAAGGCCAAAGATGCCGCTGCCACGAAAGAAGAAGAGGCCCCCGCCGAAGAACCGGGCCCCTCCGAACTGGATATCCTGATGGAAATCCGCGACGCGCTGGCCAAAAAGAAATAAGCGTCGGACATGACGCTAAGGCCCGCCTTTCGGCGGGCCTTTTTTCATGCCATACCCTGTATCCAAACACGACAAGAGGAGACGAAAATGCAGGCAATATTTGAGCAGATCATCAGCTATGGCCCCCTTGTCATCAGCGCCGTCAAGGCACTGGCGGTCCTCGTTATCGGTTGGATGTTGGCAGGTATGGTCGCCGCACTGGTGCGCCGCAAGGTTAACGCCAACCCCCGCATCGACAACACGCTTGGCAATTTCGCGGCCTCGATCATCAAATGGGTGATCCTGCTTATGGTGCTGGTCGCCGTGCTGGGCATCTTCGGCATTCAGGCCACCAGCCTTGTCGCCGTTCTGGGCGCGGCGACGCTGGCCATTGGAATGGCGTTGCAGGGCACGCTCAGCGATCTGGCCGCGGGGTTCATGCTGATTCTTTTCCGGCCCTACCGGATCGGACAATATGTTGACGTCGGCGGCACCTCGGGTACGGTCAAGGAAATCAACCTGTTCTTCACCGAACTGGCAACACCGGACAATGTACAGATCATCCTGCCCAATGGTCAGGCCTGGGGCTCGGTCATTACCAATTTCTCACATCACCCGACCCGCCGTTGCGACCTGACATTCGGCATCGACTACGGTGATGACGCCGACCGTGCACTCCAGATCATTCTTGATCTGGCCCAAGCCGACGACCGCGTGCATGACGACCCTGCACCGTGGGTGCGCGTGACCAACCTGGGCGACAGCAGCGTTGATCTGACAGCGCGGCTTTGGTGCGACGCCGATGATTTCTGGGACCTGAAATTCGGCATGACAAAGACCGTCAAAGAAGCCTTCGACAAAGGAGGAATCAGCATTCCCTACCCGCATCAGGTGGAAATCCAAAAGGCAGGCTGACTGCAAACCGGTAAGCTTTGTCTGTGACAGGTGTCTGGTGACTCTTCCGTGGGTCACCAGCCCTCAGAAGCCCTTGGTCAGCATCTTCAGGTTAAAAGCCGTCGGGCTTCTGACCAAAGAAAACTTTCACGACATCCTCGATAATCTCCCACGTTACCCGGGTGCCATCGCGGACAAAAAGGCTGTCACCGGGCCCAAGGCTGCTTGTCTTTCCGCTGACGTGATCGATCAACCGGCACCGGCCGGAAAGGATTGCCATCAACTCGTCCCCCTGCTCGGTGCAATCGAACACGCCTTTCGTACACCGCCAGATGCCGAACCGGGTTGGGTATCCGGGCCCACCCGCATCAATACGGCCCGATGCCCTTGGGCGGCCCTCTTTGATCCGATACCCGCTGGCCGGATTATCAAACGGCCAGTCCTCTAGCGGGCCCACATCATCGCCGGGCTTGTAGTTGATCATCGCATTGCTCCATTCGGCGATTTTCGCACGTACCATATGTGTTCCTGTCAGGCCCACCCAGTCGCCAACCAGGCTGAAACGGGCCTAGTCAGCGCAGTTTTTGTGCAATTTGTACGCCACCGCAGAAAACCGTCCGGATTTGTACAAATTCCACGTACAAATCGTACAAACTGTACACGTCGCCGACGGCAATCCTGCGCCATCTCAATAGGGCATTGGGTGCGCCTTGTGGGCTGCGTCAATTTCCGCCAGCACCTCCTCTGACAGCGTCAGATCGGCACTGCCCAATGCCAGATCCAGTTGCGCCATCGTCGTAGCACCAAAAATGGCCGAGCACATGAATGGCCGCGTCAGGCACCATGCCAGCGCCATCTGCGCGCAATTCAAATCGTGATGCTTGGCAATCTCCAGATATGCCTCCACCGCGTTAAACGCCCGATCTGTTTTGCGTCCGCCAAGGTCGCCATTAAGTGCCATCCTGGACCCTTCAGGCACCGCGCCATTCTGGTACTTACCACTCAGCAGCCCTGCCGCCAGCGGCGAAAAGGCAAGCAAACCAACATCTTCGTTGACACTCAACTCGGCAAGGTCGGTGTCATACAGCCGACACATCAGCGAATATTCATTTTGGATTGAGGCCACCCTTGGACCGCCTTTTTCCCCGGCCACCTGCAGCCATTGCGCCGTGCCCCAGGCGCTTTCGTTAGACAGGCCAAAGTGACGGATTGTCCCGCGCTCGACCTCGCGCTGCAAAGCTTCCAGCGCGTCTTCCATATGCGCCAGCGTATCTTTGCGGTTCTGCCCTGACGGATCAAACCGCCAGTTCTGCCGAAACATGTAACTGCCCCGGTTGGGCCAGTGAAACTGATACAGGTCGATATGGTCTGTTTTTAGTCTTTTTAATGAACTTTCAACGGCTTGAGGGATGGTTTCGGAAGAAATCGGCGCCCCGTCTCGGGCATGTGCAAACCCAGCGCCGGAATGTTTTGTGGCCAGTATTACATCATCCCGCCGCCCGGTTCTTGCAAACCACTCACCGATGATTTCCTCAGTTTTTCCAGTGGTTTCACCGCTGATTGGATTGACCGGATACATCTCGGCTGTGTCAACAAAATACACCCCGGCGTCCAGCGCGCGATCAATCTGAGCATGCCCTTCGGCCATCGTATTCTGGGTGCCCCAAGTCATTGATCCCAGGCATAATTCGCTCACCATAATCCCGGTGCGTCCCAACGGGTTCCTTTTCATATCCGGCCCTTCCGCCTTGTTCGCATTCGCGCAGACCCTAGCTTATTTCCAAAGCACGTCACCCCCGGAAAATAAAAAAACAGCAGCAGCCATATAACCCTGCGCCGTCAAAGGTTTGCCGCCGATGACGTTAACGTTACCTCCCATCAGGCGAACCGGACCTTATACTAGGGCCTGTTAACACTTAATCATATCGACGATTAGGGCGAAATTCAGGAAAGCGCGGTACATGACGTCCAGCTTTTCGAACCTTGAGAAGATGCGTCGGTATCCTTTCAGCCTTCGAAACAGGCGT
>NZ_FWFL01000005.1 GCF_900172295.1 Roseovarius litorisediminis | reverse complement strand
AAACCCGCACATTCCCGCGCTGGACTGGCAAGTAGGGCTGGATCAGCGCGTATTGATTTTCTGTTATCTCATTCATAACAGATACTTAGCATCAAACAGCACTACGTAATAGTGTTAACAGGCCCTAGACAGTCTGTTAACTTGGCGATCAGCAACCAGTGCCACGCACAACGACCAAAAAGGTACAGAGAATAATGCGGACATCGTTCTTCAGAGATACGTTGTTGTTATATTGGTCATCAAATTCGGCACGTGCAGCGAAAGAACTACTGTTACGGTCTGAAACTTGCCAAGGCCCGGAAACACCAGGGCGCAGCGTAAAATAGGACAATCCCGGGTACAAACGACGTTGCTCCGGCATCATTGGACGCGGCCCAACCAGACTCATGTCGCCGACAAGGACGTTCCATAACTGTGGCAGTTCATCGATTGAACATTTTCGAATCAAGGCACCTAACCGGGTCACCCGAGGGTCGTCAGCCAGCTTTTGCTTTTCATTCCATTCGTTGCGCGCTGACGCATCGTCTGCCAGAAAATCTTCTAGTTTGTTTTCGGCGTCGGGAACCATAGTGCGCAATTTCCACATAGTGAAATTACGACCCGCGCGCCCAACGCGAACCTGGCGGTAAAATGGGTTATGCCCATCTCGTGAAATGAACAGCGCTAACAAAAGGACAACCGGGACGACAAAAGGTGCTGCCATAAGGACAAAGAAGAGATCCAAAAGACGTTTAAATAGATTGCAATAAATTCCGCCTCGTGCAGTTCCCGAAATGTTAGCACGAAAGGTCTCTACGGGGCTGGAGTCACTATTTGTAAAATTCTCTCGTTGAATAGTCATAATACACTCCCCAGAGGCACACATACACGAACCGACTAATAAATTGCCGGGACAAAATCACACTGCTCTGTTCCGAAACTCATCCTGGCTAAAATTAGCCTGAACTTGGGCCTCACAACTCATACTGCGGGTTTAAACGCAATCTGTAATAAAATTATTATGCCTCATCCTCTGCCTCAACAATAGCAAGCCCTCTACTAACAACCATGCCGCGAACAATGCCTCAATTTAGCCGCAGTCATACAATTTTTGTTTCTATTTTGCAGGCAAAGCTAACAAATTTTAAGCTATTGTTTCTCGAAAAACTCCAGAAGATACCGAATCAATGGCTACGCTGATGGCCAGTTCGTATCACAGCTTTGCCTTACCTCTGACTTCTTGATGCCATCTGAACTGGGTAAAACCTATTTAACATCTTGGTATTTTGACACTTTTGACCAGTTGACTCAAAGGCCCTATGATTTCTGAATGCCGGACAGAGAAAGAGTAATAGTTCTTGATTAAACAATCGTTCGGTACTGATGGGGTGCTTTTGCCACATTTTATCCACAAACTCAGGTTCTTTCTACGTTCTCGGAAAAAAAGCCGACCGGTTTCGGATGTTTCGGATACTGGAGACGCCTACCCGTCTCCGGACGTCTTACGTGAGCGGGCAGATGAACAAGTCAATTCCGCCACGCCAAACCAGCCTGTTAAAGGCCCGCTTAAGCTGCAATCAGACTTCCTGATTGCACCAATCGGGACAAACGAGTCTCCGATTGGTGCACAATTCGAAACAAATGAAGGTGGTTTCGACAAAATCGACCCTCCGGAACCCGTCAGAGAGGTAAAAGAACAGTCCTCTGAAAATTCGATACTGGATATATACACTGATTATTTTGGGCTGAACGTGCGACCGTTTTCATTGGTTCCTGACCCTGATTTCATTTTTTGGTCACCGGCCCACAGACGTGCTTACACAATGCTTGAATATGGCTTGCTGACCCGCTCACCGATCACACTGATCACCGGCGAGGTTGGATCCGGCAAAACAACCCTTCTGCATCACCTGCTAAAGAACATTGATGACCGGATAAAAGTTGGCTTGGTTGCGAATGCCCAAGGCTCACGTGGCGAACTGCTGCGGTGGGTTATGATGTCACTCGGAAAACGCATATCGGCTGATACAAACTATGTAGATATGTTTGAAGCTTTCCAGAAGTTGCTGATTGATGAATACGCACAAGGTGGCCGAGTCGTCATTATTTTTGATGAAGCGCAAAATCTCAGCCGCGAATCCCTCGAAGAACTACGGATGTTTACCAACATCAATTCAAACAAGGATGAGTTGCTGCAGTTGGTGATTGTCGGCCAGCCCGAATTGCGCGAAATGATTCGGCAACCAGGATTGCGGCAGTTTGCCCAAAGAGTGGCCGCAAATTTTCATCTTGGCGCCATGGATTCGACAACTGTTTATGATTACATAGGCCATAGGCTTCGTGCGGCAGGGGCCGCCAAGAACCTTTTCCACAGGTCAGCTAGTGACTTGATCTTTGAAAAAACCAACGGTGTTCCGCGCCTGGTTAATCAGCTATGTGACCTTGCTATGGTATATACTTTCACCAACAACCAGAAGATTGTAACTTACCGCACTGTTCAGCAGGTTCTCGATGACGGTGCGTTTTTTGGTGCCGGAAGTTTTGACAGTTCAGAAAGTTCAAATTTATGAGTATCGACTTGAAGTTTTATCTGGCCGTATTCATGCGTCGGCTGCATTACTTTCTTTTGGTGGCTCTGGCTGTTGCGGGTGTTGGCCTGACCATCGCCTACACTCTGCCCCCCACCTACAAGGCTAATGCCACACTCCTGGTTGAATCCGCTCAGATTCCTGGCAATCTGGCAGAGTCTACGGTGCAAGTCGAAGCAGCAGAATTCCTCCAAATCATCAGGCAGAGAATTCTGACACGGGCTAAACTTCTTGAAATTTCTCGCAAATTCAATGTCTTTCCAAATGCATTAGAAATGTCCGCCGATGATATTGTCGAGGGAATGCGGCGACGCATTTCCATGAGCTTGCCGCGCCGCAATGATGTCGCCTCTTTCGTGACCGTTTCCTTTGAAGCTTCGAAAGGTCGGCTTTCAGCGGAAGTAACCAATGAACTGGTTACGTTGATCTTGGAAGAAAACCTTGCTTTGCGCACAGCCGCGTCCGGGCAGACCCTAGCGTTCTTTGAACGTGAGGTCGCCCGCCTTAATCTGGAACTTGCTGATCGCGGCGACGCCATTCTCAAATTCAAGATGGAAAACAAAGACGCCCTGCCTGACAGTCTGGATTTTCGCAGGAACAGCCAGAAATCCCTTCAGGAACGTGTTTTGAACATTGACCGCGAGCTTTTAAGCCTGCGCGACCGCAAGTCGCGCCTGCAACAGCTTTATGATCAAACTGGCCGGGTTGCGGGATCGGGCAATGCTCGTATGGACCCAGACGTAGCACGCCTTCTGGAACTTCAGGACCAGCTTGCCTATGCCCTGACGCTTTATTCCGAGCAGAATCCAAAGGTGAAAAATCTACGTATCCAGATCGAAGCGATGGAAAACAAGATTGGGAAACTCACAGACTCACTGAGTGAGGAAAATCCCGGCATTACCGCATTTGATCTGCAGGTGCTGGACATAAATGGTCAGATTGATTTCCTGGCTGACCAGAAGAAAAACGTAGAACAAGAGCTAGCAAACCTGGCAAAATCCATTGATGCAACTCCTGCCAATGCGGTCCAACTGGGGTCGCTTGAACGTGATTACGAAAACCTGAGGATTCAGTACAATCAAGCTACCGCCGATTTGGCCAAGGCGCGCACCGGCGATCAGATCGAAGCGCAATCGCGTGGTCAACGAATTTCTGTTATTGAACAAGCTGTTGTACCCAACGAGCCAACCGATCCGAACCGCAAGTCAATTGCCTTTGCAAGTATCATTCTGGCGCTTGTTTCTGGTTTTGGTTTTATCGCTTTGCTTGAGTTTTTCAATCGGTCTGTACGCCGTCCCGTTGATCTAACGAAAAGTTTGGGCATCGCACCGCTGGTCACGATTCCCTATATTTTCACCTCCAGGCAAGTTTTGGCCCGTCGGGCCTTGATTCTGTCTGCTCTGCTTGTGGTAACGATTATGATACCGGCGGGCATTTACATGTTGCATCTTTACGTCATGCCAATCGACATGATGGTGGATAAAGTCCTTACCAAATCTGGTTTATCTGACCTTTTGGAAAAACTTGGTCTGAAAGTAGGATAGAGGGTTAGTTTATGGAACGCATCCAATCAGCAATAGAAAAAGCCCGCAAAGCGCGGACAAAAGCGGAAACGCGGGCAAAAGGCGACCGATCCGTAAAAGCAGCGGAAATAGAAGCGGTGCCGGCGGATCAGACTCTGAATTCCCAGCATTCCGTCTCCGCTCAAGAAGACGCCGAAAGAAATCTGGCTTGGCAGAAAATAAAACAGCTCAAGCTTGACGACAGGCACCTGCAGATCAGCCGCATTGTAGCCCACAAATCTTGCCAGGAGGCCAACCCATATGATGTGCTGCGTACAAAATTGCTACAGCAGATGAACAAAAACGGCTGGAAGCGCGTCGCGATCACATCGCCGACCGCAGGATGTGGTAAGTCGACGATCTGTGCCAATATCGCCTTTAGCCTGGCGCGGTATGTCGATTTCCGGGTCATGGTGGTCGAGCTTGACTTGCGCCGCCCGTCTCTGAAGAAAATCATTGGTCTGGCTGAGAAACATCAGTTTTCGCAGGTTCTTAAAGAGTCGGATGTCGCTGAAAACCATATGGTGCGCATCGGCGAAAATCTGATTTTTGCAACAAATAGTTCCAGCGTTTCAAATGCCGCTGAATTGCTGCAGAGTGTGGGTGCTGCCAGCGTACTGGACAAGCTTGAGGCTACTTACCGACCCAACATAGTGATTTTCGACACCGCACCAATTTTGACAGGTGATGACACGTTGGAGATTCTTGATCAGGTTGACTGTGCTTTGCTGGTTGCAGAGGCAGAAAGTTCGCGTTCCAGCGAAATTGACAAGTGCGAACACGATCTCTCTGAAAGAACGAACTGCGCCGGGATTGTACTGAATAAATGCCGTTACATGGATCGTGGTGATAGCTACTATTATTCACCTTGAACGTTTGGCAACACGCTGGGCCCAATTCGGGCCCGTTTCAAAGCGATGAAGTTGGCAAGAGGTTTGAGGCTTGTTTGCAGCTAATTTGTTCGCGGTTTAGCTGTTGAGCAAAAAGAAACCGCTTTGGCAGCAAGCAACCTGGAAGCAATCGCACCTGTTGTTCTATTGATTGCTTTTCTAGTCCGTGAGGTCGTAGCTCTTTACCCAGTGCTCGATATGCAACAGGCTCACCACCCAGCAAACCACGACGCTTGCTACCAATGTTGAGACGCCGGACAGGACGTATGCCAAAAACGCCATGCCAAGGGACGCACCATTAAGCAATGCGAGCATGGCAGATATCGCGGCGGTAATTATTGCCAACACGATCGAGCCAACAATCATTTTCACCTCCCTTTTTAGCCTTTGTCGAAATATCCGCCATCAGGATTTGTCAGATTGACACTATTCCAAAATCTGATTGGCAATTACGGCGTTGGTAAGGCGGTGTGATTAAAATTTTGCTAAAGCCCCTGTGAAACCTGCGCGTCTTGTCTTTTTTACTATTCTAAACCGGGGGGCGCCTGTGGCTCGAACGACACTAAAGCGTCAACATGCCCTTGCAACCGGTTATTCTTAATAAATATTCTTTCGCTATTGAATATATAAGGGTATCCTGTTCCAAAATGGTTAATTGAAAACCTGGAAGAGAGTGCACTATGAAACGCGTATACGTCCTGCTTGCAGCCCTTTTGTTCATTCCTTTGACATATACCAACGCCGTTGCTCAGGAGCGGTATACAGTGAAGCCGGGTGACGTCCTTCGAATCGAGGTATTAGAGGACAACACGATCAACCGCGAGACACTTGTGCTGCCTGACGGGCAGATTTCAGTTCCACTCGCAGGCACGGTTGCCGCGAAAGGAAAGACGCTCAGCCAGATCAAGGCAGATGTTGCCAGCGCGCTGGCGCCCAATTTTGCAAACGTGCCAACTGTTTTTGTGTCGCTGGCCAGTCTTGCCGTCCCACGTAGTTCGGGGCGATCGACGTCCGCAGCCACGTCAAAGGTAGATGTGTACGTTCTGGGCGAAGTGGCAAAGCCTGGTAAGGTCGAGGTTGAAACCGGTACGACATTGCTGCAGGTGCTTGCCGAAATCGGCGGGTTTTCGAAGTTTGCAGCCAAAAAACGCATTCAGCTTCGCAGGGCTGACTCGGCAGGTGTTGAGAAAGTCTATAGTGTGAACTATCAGGATATTCTTGCAGGAAAAACAAACATCGGAATGACTGTTCTGGCGCCGGGAGATGTGATAATTGTCCCGCAAAGAAAGCTTTTCGAATAACTTAGAAGCGAGAGAGCAGGGTTGAAATACGGGCCACTATTTACGGTCGCAACGGCAGGTGCATCAGCTTTTGTTGTTCTTCCATTGTTTGCACAGGAAGACGGCGGGCTTTCTGTAAGCTTGGATTTCAGCCAGCGCTTTGAAACAGCGTCAAATCTGGGTTTGGAAGTTCCGGACGAAGGCAACACCAACCTTGCGACAACATCCTTGATGTTAAATCTGGATTCCCAGACCCGCACTCAGGACTTTTCCCTCTCTTTTGGCGGCCTGTTTCGGGAAGGCGACATTCCGACAGGTGCCGGGGCCGAAACCGGGTTCGTAGAGCCTCAGGCAGCGCTGTCCTTCACCCAAGAAGGCGCCAATGCCGAGTTCAAGCTCGACGCAAAATTCCGGCAAACCGATATAGCATTTGATATACCCTTGTCAGATTTTGTTGACGCCACGGGTATTGTGGTCATTCCTCCCGATTTTGACAATCTGTCGGGAACCGGAAAACGCAACAACTTCAGTTTTGACACAAGCCTTGAGACCGGCAAAAACTCTACGGTCGGCTTCTTGTTCGAGGCTGGTGTCAGCGACTTGAGCTATGAAAACACCTCGTCCTCGTCTCTTGTCGACAATACCCGAACAAATTTCGACGCAACCATGTTTTTGCGCCCGTCAGAGACCCTGACAGGCCGGACAGAACTGCATTACGATCTCTTCGACGATCAGGATACCCTCGATACGGAACGGGAAACATGGTCAACCCTATTTGGTCTGGAAAGTGAGATTTCCAGCGGAACAATGGTTGATATTTCTCTTGGATATGAAGAGGTTATCACCGACCGCAATACCGGAAAGACAACTGAATCCGGCCTGATTGGCGGCCTGGGCATTGATCACGAGCTTGCAAACGGATCAGTCTTTGGTGATTTTACTCTAAGCCGGAACCAGGACGGTCAGCGGTATACAGTCAATGTCGGTCGTGAGATTGAGCTGCCCCGCGGAAGCCTTCGTGGATCGGTTGGGACAACCAGTCTTGAGGGCAACAGCTACGATTTCGTATTTAACGCGCTATTCGTTCACCAGCTTCCACAAGGCGCTATCAACCTGAGCGCGGACCGTCAGGTGAGCACAGACGATAACGATAATGAACGGATCGCAAGCAGCCTTGATTTTGGCTATGATCACAGCATCAACAACATCTCTTCCGTTGGGCTGGATATCAAATTTGGATTGGTCGAAAGCACCAGCACCGCCTCCGAGGTAGAGCGCTACGATATTACGGCCAGCTACAATCGCGAACTGACGCGTGACTGGAGCATGGTATCGGGTGTCAGCTATCGCACACGGGATTCTTCCTCTGTTGGCTTCGCTGATTCAACATCGGTTTTCTTCACCCTTGACCGCTCTTTTGATCTGATAAAAAGATAATCAGATCTGATTTTGCGGTCGAGTAGTCCGGCTATTTTCGTATTGTCACATCCGAAGATGATCTTTGCTCTACTGCCGCGGCGACTCCCGGCAATTCTGGCCATCATCGTGATTGCCTGCGCCCTACCAGAGCTGGTTTTGCAGGGCGCTGACAGCGGGCTGTGGGGGTCTGCCCGGTGGCGGCCTCTTTCCTATGCTCACGGCGCTTTTTGGGTAGGGCTGCTGCATGGTTGGGCCCCCAACTTTGAGTTCCAGCGATGGACAATGTTCATCACCTACTCATTCCTGCATGCAGGTCTGGGGCATCTGGTGGTCAACATGATTGCCCTGGTCTCGCTTGGCTTTCCGATCATTACCCGCATTGGGCAACCAAAGTTCAGCATTCTTTATATTGCCTCTCTGTTTGGGGGGGCCATCGGCTTCGCCTTGTGTACCACCAAACTGCAACCTATGGTCGGGGCGTCCGGTGCGCTTTTCGGTTTGCTGACAGCTCAGCTAGTCTGGGATTTCATGGACGCGAAACGCAAAAAGACCAAAACCGCAGGTCTTGTGCTTTCGACGCTCTGGTCGATGGTTCTGCTGATCCTGTTGAACATCATTATGTATTGGGTGGCTTCCGGAAATCTGGCTTGGGAAACCCACCTCGGCGGCGCGATTGCCGGCGCTGTTATGGCGCCGTTCTTACTTGGCAAAACAAAGTAGGTCCCGTTTCTACGATTATCGTTTTTTACGTTTTCACCCTCACTGCGACGCCTTCCAAATACGTCAGTGTGTCCTTTTTTTTGCCCGGTCAAACTGTCAAAAAAAATCGTGATTTGCTTGCGTGAAATGTGGTCTTAATCTTTTGCGCTTTTCTCAAACCAACCTGATTTTGGCGCCTGGCATAAACTGCACCCAGGAAAGAATCACCACCAACTTTTTGCCTTAATACAACCGCAATTCGCGCATAAGGCGAATATTTAAAGGGCTCTTAAGGTCAATTTTTTCCTTGATTAACGGCTGTTTCCCATTCATTCGCCCGAATTTGACGAAATTGTGATCAATTCAGAAACATTCGGGGCGAATTTAACCTTTTCACTTTCCTCGAATCGCATCCCGCGGTAGAACTATTGCCATAGTTGGGTTGCGCTGTTTTGTATCCCGACACGGTGGGGGCTTGAGGGTAATAAGCTCTGATTGTAACGCTCGGGCGTAATAACGTCCGGGTTTATGGGTGTAAGCCTGAATATTTGGAGGTTTAGTAGATATGAAAAATGGAATCAAAGGTCTCGCTCTTGCATGCGGCCTGTTTGCTGCATCATCAGCGTCAGCTGTAACACTGGACGTGACGCCAAGCGGTGGGCCAACAGGCGACAACCGGTTCTTGGCTGATATTGTTGCGTTCTTCGGCGTAGCTATCTCCGATATCGGCTTTGGCACGCTGAACGAAGTAACCATTGATGCTAATGGTGAGCAGCTGCAGTTCAAAGAAGCTGCTGGTGAAAGTGCCTTCGACAGCACGCTTAGCCTTGCCGGTGGGGCATATTCGAAAACCGAAACAGTGAACATCTTTAATAAATTTGGCGCGCTGGTTACGGACGCTATTTGGACTCCGGGTGCTGCCGGAACGACGTTAAGCAGTCTGGGCGGAATTGAGTTTTCGTCGACAAATGGGCTTATCGCAGGTTTTGGCGATGTCGAAATGGGTGTATTTTGGGACAAGACCAAAGGCTCCGACTCGTTCATCCTGGCGTTTGACGACAACAACAAGAACATCGGTCTTTTCGACGATGACAACCACGATGACTATATGTGGGTTGTTTCGACATCTCAGGGTGGCGGTGGCGTAAACATCGTTCCGCTTCCGGCTTCGATACTTCTGCTGGGCGGTGCTCTGGCTGGTCTTGGCCTGACACGTCGTCGCAAGCAGTCGTAAGTCGACCAATTAAAGTTTAAAAAACGCCAAGGGTATCCCTTGGCGTTTTTTTTGCGACTCAGGCCTTGCAGATTGTTAGCAAAACGCGTCGGCAACGCGTTGGCCTGGGGGCGGTGAACGCCACCGCTGCCCGTCTTCCCTACCGCATCGCCTACCGAGGATCCTGCTCTGCTGTCAGTGCGCTGGTGTGGCCGGTATCCCCTGTGGAATTGCGATGTCCGTCAGAGGCTGGTGGACCATAGACCCCAGAGCGGGCGACCACAATTTGGGGATGGGATCAGCAATCAGGCCCAGAGTTCCACAAACAGCCTTGTCAACGGCAGCCAAATACCCCGTTCCGATCAGTTGGTGGAATCTTGCATTACCAGCTGTTTGAATTCTTTCTTACGAACGGTTTTATATGTGGCGGCTTTCAGCTCGCTTTGCTGCCCGGGAACAGGCAGCGGGATATCCTGACCCTTTAGGCGGCGCGTCCAGCTTTGCATTTCCCCGTCGGTCCCATAGCTGAATTCGTCCTGCCATTTTGCCCACCAGTGAAGCAGCGGATCGAACGGCCGTTTGGCCTTACGTGCGGAATAGTCAATTGAAACAAGCTTGATCTCGCCATTCTTGCCAACCGGTTGGTAAACCCGTTTATGATGGTTGGAAAAACTGACCGAGATAATCGCTGGCGCGCTGTAATGCACGCCGTTCCAGGCAAAAACGCCAATGTCTACGCGATTGGTTGAACGTGGGGAAAGGCTTTGGGTGATCCAGGTATCGTGCCAGTCTAGTGAAATTCTCGCGCGTTCAGCCCTTTCACCCTCGGGTTCAATCCGAACTTTGTCCGGATCGCCACTTAGCAAAACCCACCGGAATTTCAGATCTCTACCGTTTGGATCCACGGTATTTTGCGTCGAAACGGCCATGTATTTTGTATAGTCGTTCCCTCGCCAGACCCGTGCAATCGCCGAAGGCGTGTCGAACAGTTTTTCCGACATTTTGGCAAGATCGGCATTATCTGTAAAACTTTCCTCTTCGACCGTAAGCTTGATAATCGGTGGAATATCCTCAGGCAAAAGCGATGCGGCTAATCCTACCATTCGTTGCAGATCAAGTCGTTCCTTGTCGAATACCGGGGGATGTACAAGCCCAGACAGATAGGCCTCATAACTGCCAAGCCCCAGTTGCGACCTCCGCAAGATCATTTGCAGGGTGGGTGCCACCAGGCGTTTTTGACGCAAAAATTCCCGCGTATCTTTTGGAAGTGCGGCCAGAGCCATCAGAATGGCATGTAGAAATGGCTGATCCGAATAGGATGACCCCTGACTGGTAATGGTATAAGTCCAGTTGGCATGAAACAGGTCGTCAGCGTCATGATCTTTATGTTCAGGATAAATGTACAGATGATTGTTGGCATAGGTATGATAGGCGCGCGACGCTTCGACCTGGGTGGTCATCGCTTGCCTTGTCTGACTTCTTGCAATCGGAAACTGTGTTATCGCTGTCGAAGAGTTTCCGATGACGATGGCCGGCAGAAAAATTCGGCCTGCCAACCCATAATCCAGATTCTGAGCACGTAGTTTGGGGCCGAATTTCAATTGCGTCAGTTGCGGAAAGTCTTCGGGGCTTAATGGCGAGTGTCCCCGGTCCCTATTTTCATAGACGACGCCTTCAAACCCGCTGGCCAGCCCACGGGCCCATAAACCGCGCAACATATCTGCACCGGGGCCGTCCAGCCTTGGGCCAACAATGGGTTGCCTCAGGTTACGGTTTGGAAAAGCAAAATTTGGTGCAAGCCACCCGACCGGTCCGACGCTGACAAGATCATCAGCCATCAACAGCTGAGTGGGTTGCGCCTGAACAGACTGGGCCGCCATTACAACTGAAAAAGCCGTTGCAACAATAGTGCGTATCCAAGACGTCAGTGCGAGCATGTGCGCGTTTCTCACAGGTTTTGAAAACGGTCTGACTGCTCCCGTTATTTCAGCAAGAGCCCATATCCCCCTCAGTCAGGCACAAACCCTTGAAGCGGACCGAAAAGGGAATACATCACCTCCGAAAGTCTGCGTTCAGCGTTTTCGTCAGTCTCTTTAAGCCCCATTTGTGTTGTCAGTCTGATGATTGCACTGTCATTTCTGCCTTTCATGAACTTGCTAAGCATCAAATTCAATTTTGCGTCGAACATCGAAGCCGTGCGTACGCCCTGCTGTTCGTACCAGTAATAAACCATCATCCGGGTGACACCTTTTTGAATGATTGCCCGATTTATGGTGAACGGCCGACCGGTTTCACTCCTTGGGGTGACGTCAATTTGTTCCAGCTTCGCGATTTCCCAACCCGCGCCAGGCAGGCACACTTCCGGGGAATGTACGCCGCCACGGTCCTGATTTTTGTACCAAGCCGTAAAAAGCTCAACAGGCGCGCCCTGTCCTGGTTTGGTCAGCGTAACCGACATATAGTCATCGGCCCCGAGAACCCGCTCAATCTCGACGTCCAGTGGCTTGTGAGGCCCAGTCCGCCAGTCGCCAATCCGGGTCGGAAACAACAGGAAAGGATCGCGTTCGATGACGACCGCCTGACGTTTTGGAATCATCGCCCATGCCGACGCCAGCGAGATTACTAGCACCGCAGCAGTAATCAGAGCAGCTGACGGGCGGACCAACCCGATGCGCTTGGCTTGGGTTCCCAAGCCATCGGTGTCCAGATCCAGAGCCTCTATCAGGCCAACCCGGTCGCGACGCAATTTGACCAACACCCAAGCCAGCGCGAACAGGATCAGAACGCAAATGATGAAAATTACCCAGCCTTCGAAGAAATGAGAAAAGCCTTCCAGATGGCTCAGACCAAAGTGATTCACGATGATTCCGGCAACAGCAATGCGAACCGAATTCATGAAAACCGTAATCGGAACGGCTGAAACCAACAAAATTGCTTTGTGCCAGGTTGGGCCTCTATAGAGCACCGCAAAGATGTAAGAAAAGCTGAGGATCGGGAACAGGTAACGCAGCCCCGAACAGGCCTCGGCGACCTGAAGCTTGTATACGCCAAGGTCGATGATATTGCCTTCAAGAAACACCGGTACGCGCAGTAGCTGCAGTAGATATACACCGATTTCTGAAGACACACCCTGCAAATAGGTCGAAACCCCATAGTACAGCGCCCCTGGAAGCGGCAACATATAGATAAGGTGTACAACCGGCGGCCAGAAATGTTTACCTGTGCGCCAACCGAAACTGATCAGCAAAAGCGCCCCGACCCAAAGGATCAGTGCATAAGCGACAATGTCGCGTATTTCGATCAGTTTGCCCGCAGCCCCCAACAAAACGGCCAAAATCAACAAGAAAACCCCTGGGCCGCGATCGGTAACCTCGCCGGCATTCACGGGGACGGTTTTCAACTGCCGTAAAAACAACAGCCCCGACAAAACAGGGATCAGCGGTCCGTGGCTGTATTCAGGCAGTTGCCAGGCTTTCAGTAGCTCGGCGATGCCTTCGTTGAAATACGCTCCAGCGCCAATGACGGCCAGCAAAAGCCAAAATGTGCCCCAA
The DNA here is from genome assembly GCF_900172295.1 of Roseovarius litorisediminis. Lineage (GTDB taxonomy): Bacteria > Pseudomonadota > Alphaproteobacteria > Rhodobacterales > Rhodobacteraceae > Roseovarius > Roseovarius litorisediminis. The sequence goes on along the minus strand of NZ_FWFL01000005.1, from coordinate 327,436 downwards.
TGGAAAAAGCCCTCAAACGGCTTGACCGAAAGGGAAAAACGAGACGGTTCTGCAATGGATTTTTTCAAGGGTATGAATCTTGGGTGCGTGACCCAACCTCTGTAAATACTATGTACGTTTTAACAGTGCTAATTATTAATTGATTCTTACCTTTAAAGCCATATGAAACCACCCGTTAAGCATTCTGATTATCGAAACTGAATCATTCATCTCAGTTTATTTTTTTAAGGTTGCAGCGGCTAAATCTTTGTAATTTTTAAAAAATCACCTTTATTCAGAAGCTTAGCGTTGACTGAAGAGAAATTCCTGTTTCTGTTTCAAAGGTGCCTGCTGGCGCAGCCTTGTATGGAAAAGGGGCAATCCACCGCGGCCTGTAAAAAACTCAAAGCAAGAATTGTTTTCGGATAGTAGGCTGTTCCCCTGTTTCTTTGACATTGTTTCTTGCGCTAGTGGGGCCGCAATCAGCCCGCAGGCCCATCAATGTTGCCCCCCCTTGGGGCGGAATCTTCGGAAATATGCCTCCAACGTTCTAAAACTGACCTCCGCTATCAGGTATGACACCGCAAAATACAGGATCAGAGTGGCCCATTTTTCAGGCTGTCCCGACAGTGGATTTAACCTGCTAACTATATCCAGTGCTATGAGATGATACAGATATATCCCATAACTGACCAAGCCGATCCGCGCGATAAGAGGCTCTGTCAAGAACCGTGAGATCGATGTGTTGTCGCGCACTACCAGCGCAATCAGCGTGAAGCTCATGGTCAGGTGCAGAACAAGGTTCGGCCATCCCCGAATATCCTGAGGTAAGAATTGCATCTCGAAACATAGCAGGATGAAGCCCGCCACTGCGGCATTGCGTGATCCCGTCAGCCGGTAAAGCCATCCGAATGTCGGACGACGGTTAAGCAGAATCGCCGCGATCGATCCCATAATGATTGGCGCATAGGTTGCGTTGGGCAATTTGAAAACAAGCATTCCCCACTTGTAAGGCGCCAATCCCAACAGGCCTTGGGATATGACAACGTTGAGTGCGACCACAAAAAAGGCAATTGGCAGTATCATGCGCGGCGGTATCACCAAAAGCAGCAGCGGCCACACAAGGTAATATTGCTCTTCCACTGAAAGGGACCATGTGATGCCCAGCATCGGGATATGATCCGTCAGAAAATTCGACAAAAACAGAAAATAATAGGGCACCAAATCTGCCATCTGGGCTTGGCCCTTGATCAGGATAAAGTAGGTCGAGACCACAGCAACGACAAAAAAGTAGACCGGTACGATGCGCAGAATGCGCCGTATGTAAAAGTTTTTGAGTGAAAAGGATCCGTCTCTTGCAGCTTCGCGCAACAACAGGGTTGTGATCAGGTAACCACTTAGGACAAAAAAGAAATCTACGCCTAGGAAGCCTCGCTTCAGGGCAGGTAAACTATCCAGTTTAACGGGCTGTGCATGATGCCAGATCACCATCGCTATACATACGAACCGCAGGCCATCCAGATTGGTAAAATGACGCCGGGCAAGGTAATCATCAAAGGCTTGCCCCGCTGTCAACTCTGATGCTGCCATAAAACTTCTTTCTGGATCTCTGATCGTGCGATCTGCTGTCCTGCGTAGCGACATCGTGGCCAACAGGCGTTCAGGCACGGTAAAGCATCAAATATTTTTGGTATCAACGTATATCTTGCGAAGCATTTCAATGAGAATTTTTGCCTGCCAGATAGTCAGAACCTTTGCTTAATCTTCAATAATCGGAAATCTGAATGGCCGCCGGGGGGCCGCTTGGGGCATATCCTGCAGTCAGATATCCCGGTCTGAGAAAACCCAGCCCGGGATACCCGGTGTTATATCGTTATGCGATTGTCACGGCGTCACCGTAGATGGTTTCGTACCCCATGTCTTCCAAAGCCGCGATGCTCATATCTGACAGGTAGTTGCCATTGGCGCGCAGGCTTGAGCTGAGCAACTCCTTGGTAAAGGTGGCATCGTCCCAGTGCACACCGGCTGTGCCCGACCCGCCATCGGTTTCCACAGGGACACCAAACAGCGACAGCGCATCATTCGAAGCGATAGACGCAAACTCCGAGTTGTAAGCCTCAATCGCATTTGTTCCTGTAAAACGCAGGTCGCCGCTGTAATCCTGGACAAGTCCCATGGCTTGCCAAGCCGTGCCAAAGCCCAATGAGTGCAACATCTCATGCAGCATCAGATCTTCCCACAGGCCGTAGTTCTCGATTGTGGCTACATCAGCTGTATCAAAACGCATATAGCCTGTGCTGGGCAGCTTCGTGTCGGTGCGCAGCGTGCTGTAACCACCCCAGCCCCAATAACCGCCGGTGCCATCAATGCTTGTCATCGTCGCCGTGATGCTGATGTCATCGACACCGTTATAAGATGGAATATCTGCCGTGATGATGTCGCTTACAAATTCGGCCACGTTCTGGATGTGCTGGCGCAGCATATCACTCCAATCGCCGATATAAACGATCTCCACGTTAAACCCATCAGGGTTATCCATCCCGCTGACATAAACGTTGGGGTCGTTGCTGCCGGTGTTGGTTTCACCGGTATCTGTCCCGCCTGTCGTGGTGCCACCTGTGTCTGTCCCGCCTGTCGTGGTGCCGCCGGTGTCTGTCCCGTCTGTCGCGGTGCCACCTGTGTCGACCGTATCTTTGTTTTTCCCTTTGCCGCCGCCGTCTTTTCCACCCCCGGCATGGGCGGGTTTTGCGCCCGCGCCATCCAGTGGCTCTTCGGAGGTAATTTCATCCGCAACAACTGGCTGCGTGCGCAAGGGTTGGGCCAGATCAGCCAGATCAACAGGCGCAAACGCGTCGGCGGCCTCTAAAGCGTCAACTGCGTTCTGGGTCGCAACCGGAATCTCGGGCAAATCTTCGATGCCCGGATACGATGCTATTTCAGACGGTGCTGTCTCTGGCTGTGCTTCCGCGCGGTCCTGTGCTTTCCTGCCAAATCGCCCATAAGCGTGATCGCTGGGTTCGGGGAGTTCAACCAGTGTATTAGCAAAGAAAGAGGAAATGTCCTGCGCGTCGAATTCAGGGGGCAATACATCTGTGATGGGGGTTGCTGGCCCCTGCCAAAAGTTCCGATTCTTCATGTACCGTCTCGCTCAATTTTTTACCGCCCCCGCAGGGGTCATTTTTTAATTAAAGTCTACGGCAAAAATAAGGCACCCATCAAGGGTGCCCTATCCTCTCGTATATGTGGTCGTTGTAAACTTAAGCGGATTTCCGCGCCCGGCGTCTTGCGATACCGACGATTCCAAGGGCCGAAAGCAACAGGGGCAAACCTGCAGGAAGCGGGACAAGACCCGTACCGCCACCGCCACCGCCGTCGAGACCGCACTGGGTGTTCGCGTCATAAGGATCGGTGGTGGTTCCATCAAATGAAACCGCGATACAATCGATACGCACTCTCGCCGTGGAAGAAGCGGACCAGGTCACCTTGGTGATATCGTCAAACCCAGAAAGACCAGACACATCGACGATATACTTGCCATTCTGAGAAATTGCACCAGCGGCCGTGCCGTCGGGATAGTTTGTCATATTTGCGTATGTAGTACCGAAATCGAACTGGTGCGTTATGGTGCCGTCAAAAATCGAGAAATAGTTCGTGCTGCCCGTACCCTGAACGCTGACGTAAAACGACAAAAGCGAGAAAGTGTTGTCGCCCGTCAAACGTGTCATATCCGTAACAACGCCGTTGCCGACCTCGTGAACACAACTTCCGTTGCCGCCGGTGGTCGAATCCGCACAATTTCCAGATGCCAGGTTGGTCGGATTGAAGAAGAAGTTTCCGTCCGCCGTCGTGTAGGTCGGGGCGCCGTTGGTGGCGTCATCGAAGTGAATTAGCTGAGTCACGGCGCTTGCCGAACTGGCAGCGAACACCAAGCCCATCGCAGCGACAACATTTCTCACGTTTTTTAACATATCAAACTCCTAATAAATGAGGTGCAACCTCTCACCGGGGGTTCACCTCTAACTTAACCCGTTCGCAGCAAGCTACACGCTCATGCACTGCCAAGATTATGCCACATTTCAACTACTGAAAGAAGGTGAATCACCGTTAGCTATTGATATCTCACCAATATTCTATCTCAGATTGCATTATTCTTGCCCTTGGTAGAATTAGCCTGTGCGTTTGTGTGCAATGACATATCGTTTTCACGTTATTGTGTATTTTTTCGGAGCAATCTTTTGCAACCTCGGTTTCTGGAACTGATTCGTTTCGCGAAACGACGTGTTTTGATGGTACCGTCAAGTTGACGGCGTGCGTTTGGGTTCGTACGGGCCAGTATGACCAAAGCCACTCAAACTGGATCCTTCAAAGGTCACCGATTTCCACCAGAAGGGATTTCCTCTGCCGCCTGGGCATAGTTTGGGTTTGCTTTGAGCTTATGCGATGTTGACGATCTTGTAGCCGAACAGGGCGTTGTTGTGAGTTATGAGACGATCTGCGCTTGGGTTGCGAAGTTTGGAAAGCAATACGGCCAAACCCGGATTGTTATCGCCGACAAGCTTAATCAATTCTCGCCGCACACGATCAGATCACCTGCTTATTTCGTCCCCGCCGTCACGCTTTTTCCGCCACTTCAAACCACCACTTAAGATTCAGACGCTCACGTGATCTGGCTCGATACCACATGTGAATGGCAGGTGGGCTAAATAGGCAATGACTTGTTTTTTTATTCATTTTCAATGACTAATCTCCTATGCCCGTAAATATCCCGGGGTTCGTTTGAATTCTTCGGAACCTCGGCGTGAGGGGCGGCACCCCTCACCCAACTGGGCACAGCGCGGCGCAACCGCTCGGCTTTCTAAGGTTCAGTAGCAACGGCGGATTTCCGACATGTCAATCCCCGCTCCCGGCTTCGCACTTGACCACGGCCCGCGGCCAAGGCATCACCTTTGCATGCTGATTTACAAGATTTTCCAGGCCAGCGAATGGGCCGCCCTGCGCGCCGATGGCGAAACCAAAGGCGCACCGGTAGACGTCGCCGATGGCTATGTGCATTTCTCAGCCCTTGAACAGGTGCCCGAAACTGCCGCCAGGCATTTCGCGGGGCAGGACAAACTGATGCTGCTGGCGGTCGAATCTGACGACTTAGGTGACGCCCTGAAATGGGAAGTCTCGCGCGGGGGCGCCAAGTTTCCGCATCTCTATCGCGTACTGCGCCTTGAAGACGTGCATTGGGCGCAGCCCCTGCCACTGGTGGAGGGGCAGCACCAGTTCCCGGCCGGATTTTCATGAAGGCTCTTGAACGTCTTGGTCTTGCCGCCCTGCGGCGCTGTGATCCCGAAACTGCGCACGGGTTGGCGCTAAAGGCGCTGCGTGCGGGGCTTGTGCCGCTGCCGGGCCTTGTTACTTCCCCGCGACTGCGCAGTCAGGTGGCTGGTCTGCAACTGCCCAATCCCGTGGGACTAGCCGCCGGATTTGACAAGAACGCCCAAGCGCTTTTACCCCTCAGCCGCGCCGGGTTTGGTTTTGTCGAAGTGGGGGCCATCACGCCACGCGCCCAGCCCGGCAACCCCAGGCCGCGGCTTTTCCGCCTGACCGAGGATGCTGCGGTGATCAACCGCTTCGGCTTTAACAACGAAGGCATGGAAGCCGCCGCAGCGCGCCTTGCCGCGCGTCCGCGCGATGCCGTCATTGGCCTCAACCTGGGGGCCAACAAGGACAGCGCCGACCGCGCCGATGATTTTGCCCGAGTGCTGGCCCATTGCGGCCGGTATCTGGATTTCGCCACGGTCAACGTCTCAAGCCCCAACACCGAAAAACTGCGCGATCTGCAAGGGGCTGCGGCCCTGTCTGCGCTTTTGAAAGGTGTAATGGAGGCGCGTGACTGGCTGCCGAAACCCATCCCGGTCTTTCTGAAAATTGCACCCGATCTCAGCGATGCCGAACTTTCGGAAATTGCCGATGTCGCCCGCACCTCTGGCCTTAGTGGCATCATCGCCACCAATACCACGCTGGACCGGGGCGGGCTGCAAAGCCCGATGAGGGATCAGGCGGGTGGCCTTTCAGGAGCGCCATTGTTTGAAAAATCCACCCGCGTACTGGCCCGACTGTCGCAGCTGACAAAAGGCGAGATCCCCCTCATCGGCGTCGGCGGTATCGCCTCGGCTGAACAGGCCTATGCCAAGATCCGTGCCGGGGCCTCGGCGGTGCAGCTTTATTCGGCGCTGGTCTATCATGGTCTGTCGCTGGCGGCAGATATTGCCCATGGCCTTGACCGGCTATTGGAAGCGGATGGATTCGATAATATCTCACAGGCTGTTGGCACCAACACAAAGGACTGGCTATGATCACCATCTGGCACAACCCCCGCTGTACCAAATCCCGCCAGACCGTCGCCCTGCTCGAGGAGGCAGGTCACAAGTTTACGATCCGTCCTTATCTGATCGATACGCCCGGCGCCGATGAAATACGCGCCACCATTGCCGCGCTTGGTGGGCGCGCGATAGACATGATGCGCCCTGGCGAAAAGCTGTTCAGGGAACTGGGGCTGTCAAAAGACGACGATGACGAAGCCCTGATCGCCGCCATGGTCGAAAATCCGATCCTGATCGAACGCCCGATCGTCTTTTCGCAGGGTCGAGCCGCCATCGGCCGGCCGCCCGAGGCGGTGCTGAACATTCTCTAATCTGTTGCACCGGCGCGACCTGCCGCTATATCTGGTCTGAAACGCCCCTTAGACAGGCCGCCGATGACCCTGAGCAAGACCTTCAATAGCTGGATTGATGCGGTTCTGTACGATTTGGCCCGCCAGATGCGCTGGACCTACCTGCCGCCGCTGATGATCTATTTTGCCGCTGGTTTTTCGGGGTTGACGGCCATTGTGGGTACGTTTTTCGTCAAGGATTTTCTTGATCTTTCCGCCGCCTATCTGGCCGGGCTGGCGTTCTGGGCAGGCCTGCCTTGGGCGTTGAAAATGCCTTTGGGGCATTTGGTTGATATCATCTGGAAATGGAAATGGCTGCTGGTCTATCTGGGCGCCGGGCTGATCGCGCTCAGTGTTTTTGTGATGTTTCTGATCGTTGCCCACCGCCCGATGATGGAAGCGATCATGCCTGTCAAGGCGTGGTATGTCCTTTCGTTTCTTCTGGCCCCATCAGGGCTGGTCATTCAGGATGCTGTAGCCGACGCCATGTCGGTCGAGGCCGTGCCGCGTGTGGACGACGACGGCGCGCCGATCCCCGAAGAAACCTCAAGGGCGATGCATACCACCATGCAGACCCTTGGCCGTTTTGCGCTGATTTCCGGCACCGTCGCGGTGGCGCTTTTGAATATCTACATGTTCTCGGGCATCGCTGACATGACCGAGGCGGACAAGGTCGACACCTATGCGCAGATATACCTGATGGCGCTGGCGATTCCGCTGTTGTCCGTATCCGGCGTTGTGCTGGCCGGGGTTCAAAAATATCGCGCCCGCCACAACCTGCTGCGCAAGGGACTAAGCCACGCCGATGCCGATGCACTGTTCGAACGACCGGACGAAGACACCAAAACCAACCCGTGGTATTTTATCGGTGGTGCGGCTTTTGTCGCCCTGACCCTGACCATTGGCCTGACCGAAATTCCCTTTGGGCAGGAAATAATCTTTGCCGGTTCCATGGCGATTGTGCTTTTGCTGATGCGTCAGCTTATTGCAGTGCTCAGCCGCGCGCAGGCCCGTGCACTGGTGGGCACGGCGCTTATTATCTTTGTGTTCCGCGCCACCCCCCTGCCTGGCCCCGGTCTGGGCTGGTTTGAGATTGACGTGCTGGGTTTTGATCAGCAGTTCCTGTCGGTGCTGTCGCTGATCGTTTCGGTCCTGACTCTGGTAGGCATTGTTGTGCTGCGCCCTCTGATGGCGCGCCGAACGATTGTCTACATCGTGGCGATGCTGACTGTCGCCGGTGGCATCCTGTCACTGCCCAATATCGGGCTTTACTACGGTATCCATCACTGGACCTCTCAGATGACCGGCGGTGTGGTGGATGCGCGTTTCATAGCCATCATTGACACGGCAGTGGAATCGCCGCTGGGGCAGGTCGCCATGATCCCGATGCTGGCCTGGATCGCGCGCAATGCGCCTGCCAATCTCAAGGCCACGTTCTTTGCTGTAATGGCGTCGTTCACCAATCTGGCGCTGTCAGCCAGCGCCCTGCTGACCAAATACCTCAACCAGATATTCGAAGTGACGCGCCAGGTCACCGATCCGGTAAGCGGGGTCATCACCACCCATGCAGATTATTCGCAACTGGGCTGGCTGTTGCTGGTGGTTACCGCCATTGCCGTGGGCATCCCGCTGCTGGTGATCTGGATCGTGCAATCCTCGCCCCTGCGCACAACCGACTGAGCGCAGGCTCAGCCCGCCTGCAGTTCCTTCAGCAACGCGGTCAGCACCTCCATGCCAGCACCCCATCCTTTACCAAGCCCTGCAAGCGCATTGGCGAAACAGGCTATCTCGGCCTCGCTGGCGCCTTCGGGCACCCATGTCAGGCGCATTCGTGTCTGGCCATCTTCTTCGGTGAAAATCACTGTCGTCAGCAATACCTTTGGCCAGTCGGGCATCATCGGGTTGGCAGTGATATTCCAACCGGCATCTGCCGCTGAATGGCGCCAGACCAGCCGTTCGGGTGCGGCCACCTCAAGATATTCCATGCGCTCATAATGGCTGCCTTTGCCCATCCGCATCTCGTTCAACCACAGACCGCCCGGTGTCACGTCCAACTGGTGTATTACCGTTTCCACGTTGGGCCCGTACCAGCGCGCCAGCAGATTGGGATCGGTGAATGTTTTCCACACCAGATCACGCGGTGCATCAAACACCCGGTCCAGCACAAAAGTCGGTAAATCACTCATGCTGATCGTCCTTTTTTTCTGTGGCCTTCAACTCGTCCAATAGGCTGTCCAGTTGATCGAATTGTGTTGACCAGTGTTTGCGAAAGTCTTCCAGCCAATCCACCGCCTCGGCCAGAGGCTGGGGCTTTAGCCGGGCGGGGCGGCGTTGTTTGTCAATCGCCCGCTCTATCAGCCCGGCACGTTCCAGAACCTTGAGGTGTTTTGATACCGCGGGCTGGCTCATCTCAAAGGGCTCGGCCAATTCGTTCACGGCGGCGTCACCCTTGACCAGCCGCGACAGGATCGCGCGCCGCGTCGGATCCGCCAGCGCCGCAAAAACTGCGTTCAGGGACTGGGGGGCAGATGCATAACCAACTTGTTCCATAACTAAATGGTTATATTTTTCCCAATCTGAAGTCAAGAACGACCTGATGTTACAGGTCTCGCACGTTCCAAAGCTGGTTTTCAAACGAGACATCCGTATAGAGCCTAGCCTGCAATCCGGGCAAGAAAGGCGTTTTGACACCTGTCAGGAACTCGGCGAGGGTCGCTGTGTAAACACAAACGGCCCCGCAGGGGTCACCAGCGGGGCCGTTCAGCAAGGTTTGAATTGGTCAGTGACCGAGGATCTGGCTGAGGAACAGTTTGGTCCGTTCGGATTGAGGGTTGTTGAAGAACTCTTCAGGTTCGTTCTGTTCCACAATCTGTCCGGCATCCATAAAGATCACACGGTTCGCGACCTGACGGGCAAAGCCCATCTCGTGGGTCACGCAAAGCATGGTCATGCCTTCTTCGGCCAGTTCGATCATGGTGTCGAGCACCTCTTTGATCATCTCGGGGTCAAGCGCCGACGTCGGTTCGTCAAACAGCATGATCCGCGGCTTCATGCACAGCGAACGGGCAATGGCCACACGCTGCTGCTGACCGCCGGACAGTTGCCCGGGATATTTATCGGCCTGCTCTGGAATCTTGACCTTTTCAAGATAGTGCATCGCGACTTCTTCGGCTTCCTTTTTGGGCGTTTTACGCACCCAGATCGGGGCCAGAGTCAGGTTTTCGAGGATCGACAGGTGCGGGAAAAGGTTGAAGTGCTGGAACACCATCCCCACTTCGCGGCGGATTTTGTCGATATTCTTGAGGTCGTTCGACAGAACCGTCCCGTCCACAACAATCTTGCCCTGCTGGTGTTCCTCCAGCGCGTTCAGGCAGCGGATCAAAGTGGACTTGCCCGAGCCCGAAGGCCCGGCAATCACGATACGTTCGCCCTGATTGACGGTCAGGTTTATATCGCGCAGTACGTGGAAAGCCCCATACCATTTGTTCATGCCGTTGATTTCGATAGCGACTTCATCGCTTACCGTCATCTTCGAGCGGTCGATTTCACGGTCAGTTTTTAGTTCAGACATATGCGTGGCCCTTTCTTAACGATGGCCAGTCTGAAGCTTGCGCTCCAGATACATGGAATAGCGGGACATGCCGAAGCAGAAGACGAAGAAGAACAGCGCGATAAAGCCGTAAAGCTCCCACACGATGCCATTCCAGTTTGCGTCGGCCCTGATACCCTGGGACAGGCCCAGCGGGTCAAGAAGCCCGATGATCGACACCAGCGTGGTATCCTTGAAAAGCCCGATAAAGCTGGAAACGATGCCAGGGATCGAAATCTTCAGTGCCTGCGGCATGATGATCAACCGCTGCGCCTGCCAATAGTTCAGGCCCAGACTGTCGGCGCCTTCATACTGTCCTTTTGGAAGGGCTGCGAGGCCGCCCCGGACAACTTCGGCCATATAGGCGGCCGAGAAGAGGGTCGCCATGATGATAACCCGCAGGATGATGTCAAAGTTGGTACCCGGCGGCAGGAAGATGTTCAGCAGCGTCGAAGCCACGAACAACAGCGTGATCAGCGGCACACCACGAATGAACTCGATAAAGCCCACGCAGATCGCCTTGACGATCATCAGGTCCGATTGCCGGCCCAGTGCCAGCACGACGCCAAGCGGCAACGACACGACAATGGCAACAATCCCGATGGTAATCGATAGCATGAACCCGCCAAACTGACGGCTTTCGACAACCTCAAATCCCAAGGGGATGATGCTGGACAGACCAGCCACCACTGGCCCCAGCAGGACCAACCACCACACAATCGCTGCAACCACCGCAGCAATCATGGCTGCAATCGACCCCACGGCGGTATCGACAGCCTTGTAGACGAAGTAGGCAATCGCAAAGCCTGCAACGACAGCAATCGGGTTCCAGACGGTGCCGCCCCAAAGCATCCAGGGCATCAGGAACGGAAACAGGGCCGAGAACCAGATCAATTTGCGCGGAACGTATTCAGCGAAAAGGACGGGTGCCAAGGCCACGAACAGCAGCACGAAGGCCAGGATCGGACGCCAATACAGTTCGGGCGGATAGAAACCGAACAGAAGTTGGATCCAACGTTCGCGGATCACACCCCAGCAAGCCCCCGAGAAGTGCCCCTCGCGGCCTAGCTCTGCCAGAATCTCGCGGCAGTTGGCCAGTGACGTTGCCTCCCACGTGGGGGATACCATCCAGGGGACGACAATCGACAGAACCATGTAGATGAACAGGACTGCGGCGATAGTCAGGATCGAGTTGAACCAGCCTGAGAACAGATTTTCGCGCATCCACCCGATGATACCAACCGCCGTGGCCGGGGGGGCCTGTTCAGGCAACATTTCTGTGCGGACATAAGAAAGATCGCTCATGTTACCTCTCCACCATTTTGACGCGCTCGTTGTACCAGTTCATCACCAGCGAAATCGAAAGCGAGATTATCAGGTAGATCAGCATTCCCAACATTACCGTCTCAAGCTCGCGCCCGGTCTGGTTAAGGGTAATGCCCATCAGAGTCCCTGTGATATCCATGTAACCCACCGCAATCGCCAGCGACGAGTTTTTAGTCAGGTTCAGGTACTGAGAGATCAGGGGCGGAATGATCACCCGCAGAGCCTGCGGAAGAACGACCAGGTTCATGATCCTTTTCGGACGCAGGCCCAGGGCTGCTGCGGCCTCGGTCTGGCCATGGCTGATCGCCATGATACCAGCGCGCACGATTTCGGCGATGAAGGCCGCCGTGTAAAGGGAAAGAGCCAGCCACAGGGCAATCAGCGAGTTGCGCATATGCGTCCCGCCCGCAAAGTTGAAGCCCTTCAACTCAGGGTAGCCAAGGTGAAAACCCAGTGCGATCAGAACGATGACAACCGGAATAACCACCACGCCCAGACGCAGATACCACGTGGTCGGCCTTTCGCCCGTCGCCTCTTGTATCCTGTCAGCACGGTGTTTGATGCGCCCCGAGACAAACAGCCCGGCAACAAGCACTGCCACCAGAAGAGCCAGATCAAGGCTGATGTTGAAATTCAGCGCGGAGTTTCCAAACAGATGCAGATCCCCCAAGCTGCGCGAGAATAACGGTTCGGGTACATAGACACCACGATTGGTAAGGGCAACCGTATCAAAGACCTTTAGCGTGGCCTCGGGGTCTGCGCCCCTGAAGGCACTTGGTGAGGGCAGGGTTTCAATCATGATGGCCATGACCAGCACGATCCAAAGCAGGACCGGCACGTTGCGGAACATTTCCACATAGACGGTCATGATCTTGGCAACGACCCAGTTTTTCGACAGGCGCAGGACGCCGATTGTAACACCCAACACCGTCGCCAGGGCACAGCCCATGACCGCGACAAGCAATGTGTTCAGAAGGCCGACAAACGCCGCACGCAAATGCGGACTTTGAGAATCATAGTCGATCAGGCGTTGGTTGATGTCATATCCCGCCGGTTCGCCAAGGAAGCGGAAGGAGGGTTCTTTTCCGAGTTCTGCAAGGTTTTGTGCCGTGTTCGAAATCAGCCAGCCAATCAGGATCAGAAACGCGATAAGTGCCAGGACCTGAAAGGTCGTTGAACGATAGCGCGTGTCGTAGATCAGCATGGACAGTCGAAACGACTCCTTGGGAGGGTCGGTGAGTGTCGTCATCTGGGTAGTTCCCCGTTTTTTCAGCCCGGTTTGGATTTATATTCAGCGTCAGGCGCCGTGGGCCGATTATTTGTATCCGTCGTGTGAAAAGGGCGCGGAGTGTCCCGCGCCCTTTATCGTTTCAGGTCTTAGCGGAAGGGCGGCGAATAAAGCAGGCCGCCGTTGGTCCACTGGGCGTTCAGGCCACGGGCCAGACCGACCGGTGTGTTTTCGCCAATGTTCTTCTCGAACAGCTCACCATAGTTACCACCCGCCATGATGGCGTTCTTGGCCCAGTCAGCCGACAGACCCAGCATTTCGCCCAGGTTGCCCTCGGTGCCGAGAATACGGTTGATTTCAGGGTTGTTACCCGGAGCGGCCGACAGATCACCTATGTTGGCGCTGTTGATGCCAACCTCTTCGGCGGCGATCAGGGCGTTCAGCGTCCAGCGGACCACGTCACCCCATTCGTTGTCGCCGTGGCGTACAAGCGGACCCAGAGGCTCTTTCGAGATGATCTCGGGCAGCAGAACGTGTGCTGTGGGATCTTCGAACGCCGAACGTGTTGCAGCCAGACCCGACGCGTCTGTTGTGTAGACGTCACAGGCACCTGCCAGATACTGCTGCTGGGCTTCAGCGTTGGTTTCGATCGGAACCGGCTCGTAGCTGATGTTGTTCGAACGGAAATAGTCCGCCAGGTTCAGCTCGGTTGTGGTGCCGGTCTGGATGCAGACGGTGGCGCCATCCAGTTCCGTGGCCGAGCTTACGCCCAGTTCCTTGGGAACCATGAAACCCTGACCGTCATAATAGTTCACGCCAACGAAAGTGAACTTGAGGTCCACGTCGCGCGAGAAAGTCCAGGTTGTGTTCCGGGCCAGCATGTCGATCTCACCCGACGCAAGCGCGGTGAAACGGGTTTTGCCGGTTGTGGGAACGAATTCGACAGCGCTTGCGTCACCCAGAACAGCCGCAGCAACGGCGCGGCATACACCAACGTCAAAGCCTTGCCATTCGCCGTTGGCATCGGGTGCGCCAAAGCCGACAACACCGGTGGTCACGCCACAGTTCAGCTTGCCACGTGCTTTCACGTCGTCCAACGTGCCGGCAGCGGCCGCACCGGCCGCCAGGCCAGCGGCGGTGAGCGCGCCAAGAAATACGGATTTTTTCATTTTTACCTCTTCCTGATTTTCCACCCTTCTGGGGGCGGTTCGTTCGGCCCGTTTGGGCCGGGGCGATACTGTAAAAAGGGAATTCCCCTTTCAGTGGTCGCGAGTTTGTGTGGATTCATCACAAAACGTCAAGACCCGGTTCACGAAAAACGATAGCCATTCGGCCTGATTTGGCATGAAAGGTTAGCCATTTTTACTGTGTTCCGTTACGTTACCTGATTTTCCGGCCAACGCTACTGGATTGACCGCGCAAGATCATGAAAGCGTTTGGCATGAAGAAAGTCAGATTCTTTCCTTGCCGCCATTTCGGCGGCTTCTTCGTCTTCGCCCCACTGTTCTTCCTGCCAGATTTCATCAATCCGGGACAGGCGCCAAAGAGTTTCGGGCGAATGCAGGTCATGGGTGGCAGCAAAGCCGATGATCAGCGAGCCGGTCAGACTGACAAGATCGTGAAAGGCTGTGAGCGCAAACGCATCCATTGCGTGCACGCGGGCCGAAAGTCGCTGCAGCGCTGCGCCATCCTGCGGTGCGTGTATGACACCGGTCACCGGGTTCAGACGTACATTCAAAACCGATTCGGCCCAGTCCAGCAGCGGGTCCCAGGCCTCGACCTGCCGGGCAACTAGCGCTTTGGGGCCGTCGGCACGATAACAGGTCAGATCGGCATCGCCATACGCGGCAATCAGGTCGGCCACTTCGGCATGCTGGTGGGTCACCTTGTCGATTGCGGCATTGGCCGAACGGGTGGTCGGCATGGTGGCAGGCGCAATCTGACCTTCCTGCGCATCCCATTCCGCGGCAATTTCCTGCGCCATGGTGCGGGTGGGGACCACCAGCGCCGCCTTGGCCGGCGTCCGGACCGGGCGGTTATCAAGGTGCACAGTATACCCGCCGTCGGCGGGAACGACGTTGACCTCTTTCCAGAAACGTTTGGCTTTCCAGGCGCTCATTGGCTGATTTCCCACAAAGACTCTAGACAGGCCGGCAATTGGCGAAAGTCGTCGATGATCTGGGTGGCCGCACTCAGAACGTCAGCGGCGTGATAGCCCCAGCTTACGCCGATGGCGGGGATGCCGGCAGCGCGGGCCATTTCCATGTCAAAGCTGGTATCGCCGATCATCACCGCATCGCGCGCATCAATCCCGGTTTCCGACAGGGCCGCCCGCAACATCGACGGATGTGGCTTTGACGGGTGGTGGTCAGCAACCTGCTGGGTGGCGAACATATGGCGCAACCCGTGGCCGTCCAGCAGCTTGTCCAGCCCGCGACGGGATTTGCCGGTGGCCACACCAAGAATATTCTCCGGCACCGCATGCAGGGCCCGTAACGTGGCAAGGGCGTGAGGATAAAGCGGTGACGATTCAGCAACGCCGGTTTTGGCGCGCAGGTCCATATAGGCCTCTTTGTACCACGCGACGATCTGCGCGTGCAGGGACACATCCAGCAAGGGGGCCAGCCGGGGGATCGCCACATCCAGCGAAAGGCCGACGATGCCAAGGGTTTCATCCCGCGTCGGCACCGGTTGACCAGCACGTTCAAACGCATGGGTCATGGCACCCAGAATGTCGTTTTGACTATCGACCAGCGTCCCGTCGACATCGAATATAATAAGCCGCAAGGCGCGGGTCATGCCATATCCTCAAGCGGGTCTTCGGGGGCCTCGGAGGGGATCCACTGAAAAGTATCCCAGGTGCGCGCCATATGATCAGGCAAGGGGGCGGTAAGATGCAGGATGGCGCGTGTGACCGGGTGCTCGATCTTGAGCGAGCGCGCGTGCAGATGCAGTTTGCGGCTGATATCACCGCCCAGCTGCGCACCCCAGCCATCCCCAAGATTCTCCTGACCCGAACCACCGTACTTGCCATCGCCAATAATCGGATGGCCGATCTCGGCCATATGCGCACGCAGCTGGTGGGTCCGGCCAGTGACGGGGATCAGCGCCACCCACGAGGTCCGGCTGCCCGCAGCCTCGATCACCGCATAGTCGGTCGTGGCAGTTTTTGCGCCAGGTGTGTTGTCGACGTCGCGGGGGTGCAGGCAAAGCATTTTTTCGCCCTCACCCTTGGCCCCGTGCCCCGGGGCCTTGACCAGCCCGTATTTGATCGTGCCCATGCGTGGATTGGGCACGCCGGCGACGGCAGCCCAGTAGATCTTGCGCGTGGCACGGTGGCGGAAGGCGGCGGTCAGCCCCTTGGCGGCAAGGCGCGTGCGGGCCAGGATCAAAACACCCGAAGTATCCTTATCAAGGCGATGCACCAGCCGCGGTTTTTCTTCCATCCCAAAGCGCAGCGCCTCGGCCAGACCATCGACATGCCGGGTCTGTTTACTGCCGCCCTGCACTGGCAGGCCGGGGGGTTTATTGAGCGCGATGATATCGTCATCGCGGTAGATCACGCAGGACTGGATGAACCTGGCATCAGCGTCCGAAATACGGGTTTGGTCATAGGTTGGCCTCTCACCCGGTTCGGGCAGCGGCGGAATGCGCACCTGCTGTCCCTCGATCAGGCGGGTGTTGGATTTTACCCGGCCGCCATCCACTCTGATCTCGCCTTTGCGGCAAAGTTTCTCGATCCGTGCCTGTCCCAGATGCGGGAAATAATGACGCAGCCAGCGGTCCAGCCGCTGATCGGCGGCATCGGCGGTTACGTTGAACGTTTGTACCCGGCTCATGCCCAGATCCCCCTTGCCAGCCAGACGCCCAGCACCAATGCGGCCAATGAAACCCCGACCGACAGCGCCACATAAGCCGCAGCCGCCGCGAACTGACCCCGCTCAAACAACGTAAACGCCTCAAGCGAAAAGGCCGAGAAAGTGGTGAAACCGCCCAAGACCCCGGTCATCACAAAGGGATTGAGGTACTGAACATCCCGATGAAAGGAATACACCACAAAGACCCCCATCACAAACGATCCAACAATATTGACGAACAAAACCCCTAACGGAAAATTGGTACCGCCCAGACGCAGAATCGCCAGGCCAGAGCCAAAGCGCAGGCAGGCGCCGATTGCGCCACCAAGGGCCACGGACAGAAAGGTCATGAACATAGCCGCGTCTGTCGCGCGCCGCCCCTTGTTTGTCAAGGCGGCGTCGTTGCGTGGCGCATCTCATCCGGCAATTAAAGCAGGATGAAGACTTGGCCAGCCTCCTGCTTTCGCTTTTCCCCAAATACTCATCTGCACCGACTGCCCGACACAGCACCGCCAGTCGATCTGCCCAACGCCGCCCCTCGCGTCAGTCAAAAAAAGAGCGTGCGCCTGCGCACTCCGCTTAACAACGTAAAGGCTGCGGATATGATGCGACAGGTGCCGCGAATGGCCTGTTTCAGACGCCGAAGGGCGGTTAGGGTGAGGCGACGATAAGATAAGGATGCCCGATGCAAGACCCTCTGCCCTTCCTCAGGCGCCTCTTTGACCGTGCGGTCGAGGTAGCCGATCCAATGCAAAGCCTGCACCATGCGCTGCCACCCCGTCCGGGCGGGCGGCTGGTGGTGGTTGGCGCAGGCAAGGCCAGTGCGCGTATGGCCGAGGCAGTCGAGGCGCAATATGGCCCCTGCCAGGGGTTGGTGATCACCCGCTATGGTTACGCCCGCCCCTGCAAGGGTATCGAGATTGTCGAAGCCGCGCATCCGGTGCCCGACGAGTCCGGGCTGCGCGCTACACGGCGGATGCTGGATCTGGTCAGCGGACTGGGCAAAGACGACATGGTGCTGGCGCTGATCTCGGGCGGGGCCTCGGCCCTGTTGGTGCAGCCCGCCGGTGATATTTCGCTGGAAGAAAAACAGGCAGTCAATCAGGCGCTGCTGGCCTCGGGGGCTGCGATCGGACAGATGAACACCCTGCGCAAACATCTCAGCCGGGTGAAAGGTGGTCAGCTGGCAGCAGCGGCGTATCCGGCACGTATGCTGGCGCTGATGATCTCAGACGTGCCGGGGGATGACCCGGCGATGATCGGCTCAGGCCCCACGGTAGGCGATACCAGCACGCCCGCTGATGCGCGGGCAATTCTGGAGCAGCACGGAATTGCCATGCCTGCCTCAGTGCAAGCAGTACTGGAGGGGCCACGACAGGTGATTGACCCCGGCGATGAACGGCTGACCCGGGTGGAGAATGTGATTTATGCCGCCCCCTCGCAATCGCTGGCAGCGGCGGCGGCTTTGGCGCGCGCCGAGGGCGTTGATGTGCAAATGCTCGGTGATGCACTGGAAGGCGAGGCACGGGATGTGGCGCGTGGGCAGGCCGAGATGGCCTGGAAAATACAGGAGGGTCTGGACCCTAGCGATGCGCCGGTGCTGCTGCTGTCCGGCGGCGAACTGACAGTGACCCGGCGCGGCGATGGTGTGGGCGGGCCCAATGCGGAATTTGCGCTAGCCCTGGCTTTGGCGTTGAACGGGACAAACGACATTTATGCCATTGCCTGCGATACCGACGGCGTGGATGGCGCAGCCGAGGTTGCAGGCGCCGTGATCACGCCGGACACGCTGAGCAGAGGCACCGATGCCGCCGAGGCATTGGCACGCAATGATGCGCATGGGTATTTCGGACGGATCGGCGATCAGGTAGTGACCGGGCCAACGCTGACCAATGTCAACGATTTTCGGGCTATTCTTGTTTCACCCACAAGAAACTGAATCGCCAAACGCCATTTGAAATGCAAGAATCTAAGGCCTTACATCCGGAGGATTTCATATGTATCGCAGATTATTCATGACCCTTGCCATGACCGCGTTGGCGTTTCCTGCGCAGGCGGACAACGGCGCAGGGAACAAGCCCCTGGCCATTCAGATAAATGCGGCGCAAATTCAGGAATTGTTGTCCGGGAACACCATTGTTGGTACATGGGCGGGATCAAATTACAGTCAATATTACTTTGAAAACGGGCGCACAATTTATGCCCCCGAAGGCGGGCGGCCTGACGAAGGTAAATGGAGGGTCCGGGCCGACACCAACCAGTATGACAGCTGGTGGCGCAGCACAGACTGGACGCCCTATACGATTGTAATGACCAACGACGGATTTGCCTGGGTGAATGGTGAGAACCTGGAACCTTTCAAAGTGCTGAAGGGCAAGCAGGGTGATTGGTGACAGATGCCGGGCATTCAGGACCCACACCAGCCAACCTGAAATTTGAATTGCACGCTTTTCACGATAGATCAGGGGCTAGATTCTGCGCCAGCCAAGATCTTCGAAGAAACGAAGCAGGTAGCCATCAGGATCCGCAACGATAAACTGCCGGTTCCCCACTTCACCACGATCCTTGCGGTACCATTTATCTTCCGGGCCCAGAAAAATCGGCCATTTGGCGGCCGACAGGGCATCTATCATAGGCTGAATTTGCGGAACTTTGATTTGAAGGTTGAGACCTTTTCCAAAAGGGTATCGTTTCGGCAAATGGCCATCGTCGAAATCCCGTCCAAGGCCGATCTGATCAATCATCAGTTCCGCTCCACCCAGGTTCAAATAACAAAATCCATCTTCCTCGCGTTGATACAGGCATTCAAAGCCAAGGATGTCGCAATAGAACCGCCTTGAAACACGCCAGTCAGATACGGCCAGTTCAGGCACCAGGACATTTCCCAAGATGTAACTCTCCGTTCAGGTTTTCGCAGTGGACTCTGAGGCGTTTTAAACGGTGGGTAACAATGACCCACTAAAGGTCACACATGTCTTTGCGAATGGGAACCCGCCGCACAATTCCCAAAGACCTAGCGCAGTGCCGGCAGGCCGATGCCTGTGGCCTCGAACCCACCATCTGCCGCGATGATCTGACCGGTGACATAGCTGGCCTTGTCCGAGCACAGGAAGGTGATGACCGCCGCAATCTCATCCTCGGTGCCATAGCGGTTAAGCGGAATTGCGTCGTGATAGGCGGCAATGATCTGGGGCGAATGCACCGCCATCGCCAGTTTGGTCGCCACCGGGCCGGGGCAGACGCAATTGGCGCGCACGCCATATTCGCCCAGTTCCACCGCCTGCTGCTGGGTCAGGTGTTTGACTGCCGCCTTCGATGTGCCATAGGCCACCCGCAGGGTTGACGCGCGCAGACCCGAGATTGATGCGATGTTAACGATCGCCCCCTTGGCAGTGCACAGCTTGTCCCGCAGCGCCTGCGACATCAGAAAAACACCATCCAGATTGGTTTCCATCACGGTGCGCCAGCGGGAGAAATCCGTTTCGGCAAGGGGGCCGAAATCAGCCACGCCTGCATTATTCACCAGCGCATCAATGCTCGCGCAGCTTTCCGCCAGATAGGCCGCCATCTGATCGACCTGCCCGGGTTGTGACACGTCGCAGATGACCGAATCGACATCCTTCAGCGGCGTGGCTGCCTTTTCCAGTTCAGGCGCATCGCGATCAATCATGACAACACGCCACCCCTGATCCAGGAACTGTTTGGTAGTGGCCAGCCCAATCCCGCGGGCGGCGCCGGTGACAACGGCAGTTTTCATTGGTTTTCCTCATTCACACCTATTGGGCCAAAGTTTACGCTGGAACGGACGAGGATGACCATAACGCTTGAGCGCAAAAAGGAATTCCGACAGGGTGGCGCCACGAAGGGAGAGACCGCGATGCTCAAGACGACGCAGCTACAAGATGAAATGACCGCCTGGCGGCATGATTTTCACCGCCGGCCTGAATTGCAGTTTGACCTGAACAGCACCTCGGACCTAGTGGTGGATCTGCTGGCCAGCTTCGGGCTGGAGGTTCATCGCGGGCTGGGCCAGACCGGGGTTGTCGGCATTTTGCAGAAGGGCAACGGCACGCGCAGCATCGGCATCCGCGCCGACATGGATGCCCTACCCATTCACGAGGCTAACGCATTTAAATACCGATCACAAACCGACGGGCAGATGCACGCCTGTGGCCATGACGGGCATATGGCCATGGCACTGGGGGCTGCAAAATATCTGGCGAACCACGGCGAATTCAATGGGCGGGCCGTGTTCATTTTCCAGCCCAACGAGGAATTTGGCGAAGGCGCCGCCGCGATGATTTCCGATGGCCTGTTCACGCAATTCCCGGTGGATGAGGTATTTGGCATGCATAATATTCCCGGCATGCCGGTGGGCCATTTTGCCACCCGCGCCGGGCCGATCACCGCAAGCGAGGCGCTGTTCGAGATAAAGATCACCGCGCGAGGGGGGCATGCCGCCCTGCCCCATATGGGTGTCGACGCGATTACCGTTGGGGCCGAGGTGGTGGGCGCCTTGCAAACCATTGTCGCCCGCAAGCTGGACCCGGCGCAAAATGGCGTCGTGTCTGTTACTGAATTTATCACCGACGGCAAACGAAATGTCCTGCCCGGAAGCGCCACCTTAAGCGGCGATGCAAGGGCGCTGACACCTGAAACGAATACGGGGATCGAGGCGTCGATGCGTATGATCGTCGATGGGATATGTGCCGCCCACGGGGTAAGCGGCACGGTCAGCTATAACACGATCTTTCCACCGACAATCAACGCGTCCGGCGCGGCCCGGGCTGCTGTTGAGGCGGCTCACGGAGTGGCCGACAGGGTGGATGGCGATTGCCCTCCCAAACTGTTCTCGGAAGATTTTGCGCATATGGCCAATGCGGTGCCGGGGGCTTTTGTGCTGATGGGCAACGGGGTTGAAGGCAGCTTTGCCCGACCGCTGCATTCGGCTGATTATGATTTCAACGACGCCGCCCTTGTCCCGGGGTCATCCTATTGGGTTTCACTGGTCGAGCAGCAATTACAGGGCGATCCCGATGTATGAAACACGCATGGCAGCATTGCGGCGCCGGATGGCCGAGGCGGGTATTGATGTTGCTTTGATCACTGATGACGACAACGTTTATTACCTGACCGGCTACTACGATTACCTGCATATGGAATTTGGCCGCCCGACAATCCTTATGGTGTCGCGCGATGGCGATACGCTGCTGATCACCCCAACAATCGACCTTGTGATGGCCGAAGCCGCTGCACAGGTGGATCGCGTCGCGCCGTGGAATGATGGTGCGGGGAATGAATGGCGCGAAGAGCTGCCTGCCGCCCTGTCTGGCACTGCGCGTGTCGCGATTGAACCGGATCATATGCCACCATTGGTGCGCGGCTATGTGGACACGCTGGTTGACGCAGCAAAGCTGGGCAATGTGACGCCCATTCTGGCCGATATGCGGATGATCAAAACCGGGCCCGAGCTGCAACAGGCGCGTCACGCCGGTGAGGTGGCCACGGCAATGATGGCCGCAGGCCGCGCGGCCATTGGCGATGGCGTACCGGAATACGAGGTGGCAATCGCGACCTCTCAGGCGGGCACGCGCAAAGCGGCCGAACTGCTGGCGGCGCATTACGTTGACGCCGACATGTCACCCAATACCCATTTCCTGCAGATCATGGCGTCGGGGGATACGATCACCAAAACCCATCACCGCGCCACCACGCGGGTTATGCGACACGGCGAACCGGTTTTCCTGTGCTTTTGCGGTATGACCAATTTTCACCGCTTCAAGCTGGGGTTTGACCGGACCTTCTGGATTGGTGAGATTGCGGATAAATCACAGGCTGCGGTCTATGAGGTGGCTTTGGCCAGCCAGCAGGCGGCATTGAAGGCGTTGCGCCCCGGTGTGACGGCGGAAAGCGTGCACACGGCCTATGCCGAGGTTATTCAGGGTGCGGGGTATGATTACCCGTTTCGATGCGGGCGGGCGACGGGGTATAGTTTTCTTGAAAAACCCCAGCTGGTAACCGGGGATAAAACCATTCTGCAGCCGGGTATGGTGCTGGCGGTGGATGGATCGGTTTCGGTTCAGACATTCCGCGCGCAGGTAGGGGATAGTTTTATCATCACCGAAGACGGCTATGAGCAGATCACACAGCATCCGAAAACGATTGAAGATATCATTCTTTGAGATACGATTTTTATGTGACCAAAAGCGCCAATGACCGCTGTGAGCCCAATGCGGTCCAAATTGCTTTTCCTCACCGCGCGAGGTTGGCAATTGATTTAATTGGAATTTCGACGCGCCAAAAATTCGAGAAATATCCCTACAGCTAGCGAGCCAAGAGCTATCATGTAGGGTAGATTTAAGACCCACTCACCAAAGCTGTGTGCCGCGAATGCAGCTTGATAAGTGTAGAGGATCAATATACCGCGACCAAATTCTAAAACAAAATTAGGGAGGTAATCTTCAAAGTAGCCGCCCAAAACAAATAGAGCAGGAATTGCCAGCATAGTTGAACCAAGCAATACCAGCGACCCGCCATTATAACTCCTAAAACGGAAGCGAAACACATAATCCTCGCGACGCAGCCTCTTTTCGACAAAGTATCAGAGATGGCGATGAATGCTTTGACTTACGTCAACAAAAGGAAGCCGGGAACTTCCTCTTCGTCCGCATAACAACCCTGCCCTTTCAGGTAAAATTCAGTCGTTGCCCTTTTCGGATGCGCGCTCAAACCCGGCGCGGCCGACGCTTTCGTAAGCGTCGAACCCGGCGCGTTTGGCGTCTTTTACCGAATAGATGTTGCGCAGGTCGGCAAGGTGCCGGGTGGCCATCTTTTTGGCGATGCGTTTGAGATCAAGCGCGCGGAATTCGTTCCACTCGGTCAAAATAACCAGCAGATCGGCATTGTTGGCGCATTTATAAGGATCCTCAACCCACGAGACGCCGGGCAAAAGGGCCTCACCCTCGTGGCGGCCTTGGGGGTCGGTCACCCGCACCTTGGCACCTCCGCCCACCAGTGCGGGGATGATGGTTAACGCCGGGGCGTCACGCATATCGTCGGTGTTGGGCTTGAACGTCACGCCCAGAACGCCGACGGTTTTGCCGTTGAAAGAGCCGCCGCACAGATCCAGCAGCTTGTCGATCATCCGGCGCTTGACCTCTTCGTTGATCTTGATCACCGTTTCGGTGATCTGCATCGGCAATCCGTGCTCTTGGCCAATCCGCGCCAGCGCCTTGGTGTCCTTGGGAAAACAACTGCCGCCATACCCTGGCCCGGCATGCAGGAACTTGTTACCGATACGGCCATCAAGGCCAATGCCATGGCTGACCTGCTTTACGTCTGCACCAGTTCGCTCACAGAGCGCAGCGATTTCATTGATGAAGGTAATCTTGGCCGCCAGAAAGGCATTGGCGGCATATTTGATCATCTCGGCGCTTTCCAGATCGGTGGTCAGAATCGGAAAGTCGCGCAGATAGAGAGGGCGGTAAACCTCGTTCATGATTTCGGCGGCGCGCTCGGACTGGACGCCAACAACGACGCGGTCGGGCTTCATGAAATCGTCAATGGCTGCCCCTTCGCGCAGGAATTCGGGGTTTGAGGCGACGTCGAAATCCAGATCAGGGTTGGCCTTTTTGACCACCTGCTTGACCTGACGATTGGTGCCCACAGGCACGGTGGATTTGGTAACGATGACGACATAGTCGCTGGCAATCTGAGCAATCTCTTCAGCGGCGGCCATCACATAGGTCAGGTCAGCATGTCCGTCACCCCGCCGCGTAGGTGTCCCGACCGCGATAAAAATGGCTTCGGACCCCTTGATCGCCGCAGCCAGATCGGTGGTAAACGACAAACGACCAGCCTCGACATTCCTGGCCATCAGCTGATCAAGGCCGGGTTCGAAAATCGGAACTTCTCCGCGTTCAAGCATCGCGATCTTGTCGGGATTTTTGTCAACACATACCACGTCGTGACCGAAGTCGGAAAAGCAAACACCAGAAACAAGCCCGACATAGCCCGTTCCGATCACTGCAATTTTCATAAAATCCGCCTTTTGAATTCCAACCTAGCCTTGGCCTTTAATGCGGTCACCCCGCACATTAGTCAACATACCGGACCTCCGGGAAAGCATCGGTGTTGCAGGTATTGGACAGGCACGATCGTGGCGGTTAAGAGTCGGAGTCAACAAGGTCCCGGTCGGGCCCGGGCAGGACACGAGTAGGAGTAACCCGATGTCACAGAAACTCTTTGGCACGGATGGCGTTCGCGGGCGTGCCAACAGCTGGCCGATGACAGCGGATATGGCTTTGCGTCTGGGCGCTGCCGCCGGTCGGTATTTCCGACGTGACCAGCAGGAACACCGCGTGGTGATCGGCAAGGATACGCGCCTGTCAGGTTACATGATCGAATATGCCCTGACGGCCGGATTTACCTCGACCGGCATGAATGTATTTTTGCTGGGGCCGGTGCCGACGCCTGCGGTGGGCTATCTGACCAACAGCCTGCGCGCCGATGTGGGCGTGATGATTTCGGCCAGTCACAACCCCGCCAGCGACAATGGCATCAAACTGTTCGGCCCGGATGGTTTCAAACTGAGCGATGAGGCTGAAGCGGGGATCGAATCCATTTTGGCCAAGGGCGTGACCCCGGCAGCGCCGGAAAACATCGGTCGTGCCAGACGGTTCGATGATGCGCGCGGGCGCTATGTTGAATATGCCAAAACCACCTTCCCACGCGGCAAGCGGCTGGATGGGCTGCGGATCGTGGTGGATTGCGCCAACGGAGCCGCTTATCGCACAGCGCCCGAAGTGCTGTGGGAATTGGGCGCCGAGGTGATCGCCATGGGGATCGAACCCAACGGGACCAATATCAACCTTGAATGCGGATCGACCCACCCCGAGGCGGCCGCCAAAAAGGTTGTCGAGACGCGTGCAGATATCGGCATTTGCCTGGATGGCGACGCCGACCGCGTGGTTTTGATCGACGAAACCGGCCATGTGGCAGATGGCGACCAGATCATGGGCCTGATCGCCAGCCGCTGGGCCCAGGAGGGCCGGCTGGCCGGCAACACCCTGGTGGCGACGGTGATGTCAAACCTCGGGCTTGAGCGCTATCTGAACGATCAGGGAATCGCGCTGAAACGCACGTCCGTGGGTGACCGCTATGTCGTCGAGGAAATGCGCGCCAACGGACACACACTGGGGGGTGAGCAGTCTGGTCATATCGTGATGACAGACTACGCCACCACCGGGGATGGGCTGATCGGGGCGCTGCAGTTTCTGGCCTGCATGGTTGAAACGGGCCAGAAGGCCAGCAAACTGGCACGTGTGTTCGACCCGGTGCCCCAAAAGCTGATTAACGTGCGCTATGATGCCGGGAAAGCTCCGCTTGAATCGGCTTTAGTACAAGAAGCTATTGCCAAAGGTGAATCCGAATTAAGCAGCGAGGGGCGCCTATTGATCCGCAAGTCGGGAACCGAGCCGTTGATCCGCGTCATGGGCGAGGCGGTAGATCCGGCGCTGTTGGACAAGGTTGTAAACAGGATTGTGGAAGCGGTAAGGCAAGAAAGCTGATCTTTGGCTCTGTATAAGAAATTGAAATGACGCTTTTGTCGGGTCATCCCAGCTGCGGCGCCCGGTTAACATGAAAAATGGACAAACGGCCAGATGACCAAAAAACCCACCCCGCCCCCCCTGCCCAATTTGCTGAACCGGGCGCTGGCCCAGCTGGATTCGGGCAGTCAGAAAAAAGCGCAGACAGTATTGAAGGAAATCACCAGTGACACGCTGCAGGTGATAAAGCAGGTTCAGCCACTCTTGCGCGCCACAAGGTTAGCAGGGCGCGCAGCCATGCCAGAACTAGCCCGACGTTGCGCAAAACGGGCATTGGAAATTGAGCCCCAAAACCCGATCCTGCTGAGCGAGATTGCCGACCTTGATCTGAAACAGGGACGGCCGGTGGACCTGGCCCAACTGCCCGATGAAATCACTGCAGCAACCGATGCACAAACCGCGAGATATCTTTTTATCCGGGGCAAAGCCCTGCAGGCGGCGGGGCAAAATTCACAAGCGGTGAAACATTTCAGGCGGGCCGCTGCCAAAATGACGGACAACGCAGAATATCAGGCGCGCCTAGCACAAGCGCTGCTCCAGGATCTGGCATTTGACGAAGCCGGGACCGTGGCCCGTTCCCTGCTCAAGAAGCAGCCCGACAACCCTGCCTGCAGCGCCGTATTGGCCCGTTTGGCGTTGCAAAATGGTGACTTGGTGCAGGCACAGACGCTGATC
This sequence comes from Roseovarius litorisediminis, assembly GCF_900172295.1. Classification (GTDB taxonomy): domain Bacteria; phylum Pseudomonadota; class Alphaproteobacteria; order Rhodobacterales; family Rhodobacteraceae; genus Roseovarius; species Roseovarius litorisediminis. The sequence continues at coordinate 300,474 of NZ_FWFL01000005.1, read as the reverse complement.
ACCAAGGTTCGCCAGAAGGCTCCGGGCAACTTTGAATATCTCATGGTGCAGATAGACACGCTGACGGCCGGGGCCCGTTTTATTGAAGCAATCAAAGCGCTGACGGACTGGTTAAGTGACCACCCCCAGCATAACAGGTCCAGGCTGAAATTGGCCAGTTTGCTGACCCAGCAACGCGAGCTGAAACTGGCCGAAGCCGTGATGCGCGATTTTGACCTGGGAAAGGCCCCGGGCCTTGTTGCTGAATATGGTCAATTGATGACAGTACTGGGCCATTCGGAAAACATGGTAATGCAACTTCAACACCTCTTGGATGAAGGCGGTGCTTCGGCTGCAATGCATGTCGAACTGGCCCGGCAGTTGACCTTGTTGAAACGCCATGAAGAACGCGAGGACGTGATCCGGCGGTGTCTTGCGCAATTCCCGGGAAATAGGCAGATGCTGCTTTTTGCCCTGGAACAAGGCGACCTGCCACCAGAGCCCGAAATGCTGAATAAGCTTTTGGGGCACACGCCAAAGCCACGGGCGGTCAATGCCATTGCCAGCAGCCTGCATGCAGTTGGGGATTACAATGCAATGCTGGCACATCTGCGCACGCCCACCAATCGCACCGCAACCGTGCAGCGCAGTGCGTTCATTGCCCGGGCGTTGGTCGGTCTGGCCGAGTTGGGATTGGCAATCCGCTATTTGCGCTTTGCCCTGCGACGTTGGCCTCTGGCGATGGAATTACAGGGCCTTCTGGTTCAGGCACTGATAAAAAGCGGCCGATTTGATGACGCCCTGAAGCTGATCAAGGATCAACCCCATCCAGCCAAATCTGCCCGGATGCGGCAATGGCAGATGACAGCCAGTTTATATGTTCACAAGGCTGATCTGCCCCGGGCCGAGGCCGCCGTAAACGAAGCCAGAAAACTGGACCCCGAAAGCCGCTATCATGCTGCGGATTTACTGCGCCAGTACATTTCTCTGGGCCTGTATGAAAAGGCCAGATTCGAGCGCACTTACAATGACAACCTGTCTACGGACAGACATCCCCATTGGTCGATATCGTTAAATGGCCAGCTTTACGGCGAGCTGGAAATCGAACATCGCAATGGATTGAATTTTGCATCGGAACCCATGGGAGTGGACCGTCTGGCCGAGGAGGTGCTGAAGCGCCCCCGATCCAATATCGCGGCGCTGCGTTTTCTGGCCGAATGGATGCAGGACGAGAGGCGGCAGCCGAACCCTGATCAGGCCCGCCCCATCCCGGCGAAGATCTATCAATACTGGGACAGATCTGACCGACCCCGCGAGGTGGACCGCCTGATGCAAAGCTGGCAGGACTTGCCGGGGATAGACTGGCAGGTTTATGACCGCCCCGGCGCGCTGGCGCTGTTGCGCAAAAGTTTTGGTCCAAAATGGGTGCAGGCCTTTAACCTGGCAAACAATCCCGCAGAAGAGGCTGATCTGCTGCGGTTGTGTCTGCTGACCCGTTACGGCGGCATCTGGGCGGATGCTGATGACCGGCTGGTTGGCGATCTGACTCAGTTGCTTGCCCCCGGTAATGGTCTGGTCCTGTTTCACGAGGCCTTGGGCAACGCGGTAGGGAATAACTTTATCGCATCTCAGCCAGGCCACCCCGCCTTGATCTTGGCCGCGCGCCGGGCGCGGGGCGCTTTATTGCAGCGTTCCAATGAAACGACATGGTCGAAAACGGGCCCCGGTTTGCTCAGCCGGTCGGTCACCCATATTCTGGCTCAGAGGGTTGCGGACAACGGAACTCACGCGATCCGCATTCTGGAAGGGGGCAAAGCCGAGCGCGAAATCGTCATGCACAACCGGCTAAGCGCAAAACTGGGCAGCCAACATTGGCGCCAGACCAGCACCGGTAAGGCTAAACCGCTTGCCAAAGATCTGCTGGCGGCGCTGACAGGCGGGTAAGTCGCGGCTTTTCAATTCTACAGGGGAAAAAAAGCAAAAGACGGCATGGCCGTTCCCGCAGCGCAGTGGTTCAGATAGGTATCCGCAGTGTCCAGCGCCTCCCGGATTGTCACGTCCATATCCAGATAGCGGTAGGTGCCCAGACGACCAACAAATGTGACACCCTCGGCCTGATCGGCACGCCTGACATACGCGGCCAACATTTCTTTTTCCTCAACCAGCCGGATCGGGTAATAGGGAATGTCGTTTTCGCCGGCCGCACGGCTGAATTCGCGGTAACAGACAGACCCGTCATGCTGTTCCCAGGGTGCAAAGTGTTTGTGTTCGGTGATACGCGTGAAAGGCACCTCGCGATCGCCGAAATTCATCACGGCACAGCCCTGATAATCGCCCTGATAGTTGAAACGTTCAAAATCCAGCGTGCGATAGCCCAAACGACCCAGAGCATAGTCGAAATACCCGTCCAATGGCCCGGAATAGAACACGTGATCATAATCCGGGGCGCGCAATGGATCGAACCGGACGTCAAGATGCACATCAATGCCGGAGTGATCGAGAATGCGTGCAATCATCTGGGTATAGCCATTTTCCGGCATGCCCTGAAACCGATGGAAAAAATAATTGTCATTGTAGTCGAACCGCACTGGCAGGCGCTTGAGGATCGAGGCCGGCAACTCTCGCGGTGAACAGCCCCACTGCTTTTCAGTATAGCCCTTGAAAAACGCTTTGTAGAGATCGGGACCAACAAAACGAAGGGCTTGTTCCTCAAAGGTTTGGGGGTCGGAGATGCTGGTATCTGCCTGACTTTCGATAAACTCGCGCGCCTCATCCGGGCGCAGTGTGCGGCCATAGAACTGATTGATCGTATGCAGATTTATGGGCAGCGAAAAAACCTGTCCCTGGCTGGTGGTTTTCACACGGTTTATGTAGGGAAGAAACGTCTCAAAGCCGTTGACGTAGTCCCAAACTCCGGCGTCATCGGTATGAAAGATATGTGGCCCGTAAACATGCACAAGAACGCCGGTTTCCGGATCGCGTTCGGTATGGCAGTTCCCGCCGATATGGGACCGCCTGTCGATGATCGTGACCCGGTGACCTGCCTCGGCCAGCTTGCGGCCAATCACAGCGCCGGATAGACCCGCCCCTACCATTAGAATGCTCAACCTACCTGGTCCTCTACACCTGGATAACTTGCGGGCATGTTGCACAGCCACCTGGCCAAGGCAACATCACCACCCGGCAGTGCACTACCGACGCCAATCCAATCAGGCGGATCGGTAAAGAGACAGTCAGCCTCACGGCAACTTGAAGTGGCATCGACGAAACACCCAGAAATTCAAAAGCGTTTTGCATTTTACCCGGCTCGCGGATCGCACGCAAAAGGCCCACAATATCCGGGACATCTTGTTTGGCGCCTGAAATATTGTATCACCCTGACCCGGCCCCAAAAACCAACCTTCCGGACCTGGACCAAACCACAGGGTTGGCAGGTGTGCTCTGAGTCAGCATTTCAAGAGGCGCTTTACAGTTTCACACTCGCGCCAGGGCACCGACACTGCCGGATCATATATCACTTCCCGACCTTCCGCAGTAAGCGCCAGGTATCGGCGGTACTCTTCGGCATTATTGAAATGCTGGCCCCGGGCCACTTCGGCCAAGGCCTTTTGCCGGAAATGGGCATTATATTTGAAATGCCCAAAGATCATTTCGGCCTGGGCCTGTTTGACATCAGCGACATAATGAAGCCCGGCCGAAAGCCGCATCCAGGGTTTGTATTTCAGCAGGGCGATTTTTTGCGCCACAAACAGATCGCGCCGCGATGACGGCAACAACCGGTGACGCAGCGCCGAAGAAACCGTATGGCCATCCGAAAACGGGCCTCGCCCCGAAGGGTTGTCGATGAAGGGGGTTTTATCAACGAAACCTGCCTCAGAAAACGGATCGCCACTTTTGAATTCTACGTCACTCAGCCGCCTCTGGGGATACATGTCCAGCATTAAGATCCGGACGGCATCAGTGTCCTTGTAATCGCGGCCCGCAAGAAGTTTCGGCAGTTTGGTCTTTTCCCAACCCGGATAGACCAGTAATTCGTCAGCATCGGCCAGCAAAGACCAGCGGCCCACCCTGAGATTGGCCAGAATGTTGATCTGCCAGGCAACGCCATACTGCGAATCTTTGTAAAGAGTATCGACCGAAAAAACTGCCACATCCGGTTGATCCAGCAGGTAATCCAGCGTGCCATCGTCAGAGCAGTTGTCAGCTACCAGAAAGGCCTTAACGCCCAATTTGCGATAATGCGCCAGGAAATGCGGCAGCATGAACATTTCGTTGCGCACACAGGCAACAACAGCCAGCGGCTCGGCGTTGAGCTTTTCAAGTTTGCTCTGATCGCTGATCAGTTCCAGAATATTGGTGGCGTCGCCCAGACGGGCCTTGCCATAGGTGGGCCAGATTTTCTTGGGGAAAAGCCCCGAGGATTTCAAACCCTGAAAGGCGGATTTCTGATCGGCCTGATTATCAAGATGCACCTGCTTGACCGGCGTTGACGACCCTGCATTGAAACTGTTTTCCCACATCGCCACCGGTGTGGCGTCTTTGTAACTGCGTCTGCGAATGGACACGTAATAGTCTTCGTCTGCAACGCGAATGTTGCTCATTGCAAGCAGGTCACCGACGGTCTTGTCCTCCATGAAACTGGCACTGACAAGCCGTTGGCCCGCTTCCGTCTGGCTGTTGCGGGTGATGCATTGCATGGCTTTGCGGCTAAGCGCATATCCACTACCACCATCGGCGTATTCGGAAGGCTCGGGGGATTTGTCCAGTTCTTTGCGACCCCGCTCAGAGGTGGATTTCGAGAAATGCCATGTTCTGTCCATCTGGCCCAAAACCCGCTCCAGACGCCGCCCGTAATAGTCAAATTTGCGATAGCTTTGTGACAGGAAAAATTCTTCGGGGTCCAGAAAACAATCATCATCAATCTTGAACATATGCGAAAACGACGTGTTCTCGTAGACCCACTTGACCGAGGCCAGCGTTTTTTGCGGAAGCCCTTCGTAGCTGTCACTGGCATCGACATGTAACACGTCATCGACCAGCTGCCCCTCGCCGTCACCGACAACCACCAGAAAGGGGACACCCAGTTCTTGCAGTTTGGACAACCAGCCGTCGCGCATGCTGGCCACGCGGCTGTTGAGATTTTGCTTACACGAGAATACCACCACAAGCGTGTCAAACAAAGCCGAGCCAGCATTCCTTTGCTTTGCCATGGGCCCGCCGACAGGCAGATCTATCGCCTTTGGGTCAAAGCGCGGGAACAAGCGGGAAACACTGTGCCCCAGTTCACTACCAAGCCCTTCAGCCGTCACATGCAATGACATCAGCGCGCAATGTATTGCGGGTGCTTCAAACAGGCCTACCTGTTGCTCTTTCGGAAGTTCGGCCCGGATTGCCCCGATCCAGGCCATGACATGCAGCGCCAGATCTTCGCGGTCGATCTTAATCAGTAACTGAAAAAGATTGATCGCCATCCCGATGCCCAGAAACTCGCTTTGCTTTGACGAAAGCAGCTGAATTCTATCCAAAATTGCCCTGAGGGATTCAACTCGATTTCCGCTGTCTTTGGTGTCTAAACTGGCAGTAAAATCAATAATATACCGACTGATATCAAACTGCAGATTATAATATGGCGCCTTTTTTGACTTGAGGTATCGAGCACGTACGGCATCACGAGCAACCATGTCCAAAGCGCCTGATCTAGGGGCTTGCACGCCCGGAAAACCAAGGTACCGCATCACACTTTCAGAGGGGTCTCGCCCTGATATCAGCAGAGCATCAAGAATATCCTTGTCCTTTGGTCGTTGGAGTCCGAGCGGGCCCAGAAGCTCGAGCCGGAATCTTTCTACATCCACGGTCTTGAAAGCTTGGAAAAAGGCAAGGGCAGGTTCAACATCCACAGTCTTGTCGGACATACGTTGACGCATCAGATCGAAGCAGGACGCACCCGTTTCAAGGCGCGGACTGGGTTCTATGTTGCCGTTGGATATCTCGTCGGCGACCCGTTCCCAAAAATGGTTTGAAAGCCCAAAAACCCGCAGCGCAAATGTTTCAATTTCGCCGCCAAAATCTTCCGGCAAACGGTCTGAGTTTGATAGCAACGTTGTAGTGGCATCGATCAATTCGGTACTTGGGGTGAAATCGAAATAGGCAAGACTGCATTTATCAACCAAAGCGAAAAATGCGTAGATGAATTGCTTCAGATAATCAAATTTGGACGGCGTGTTGCACTCGGTTATGAAGAATCTGATGCTCCAATTCAGAGCGGAAGTTACCAGCCACCCGCTTTTCCTACCACCTTCGCCATGAGTATTTGCAATTTGCCACATAAGCGCCTGCGCGTCTTCCAGGCGTCCTTCCCGGCAAAGGTACGGCAAAGTTGACGTATTCCGCCAATTGTCTTCAGCGGGCCCAAATCCCCTTAGACCATAAGAATGCGCAAGACCATAAAGCTCGTGAAAGCTGCCTGCCTGGCAGAATTCTTCGGTGAGAGTTAAAACCAACTCGTGCAGCCTGGCAGGCGCCAGCGGGTAGTCGTCAAGCAGTTTTCCCAAAATCGCGATGCGATCCGGGTTCTGTGTCTGCGACAGGTATTCAGCGTACAAGCCCCGTATTTTTCCAAGCAAACGGCTTTCGGGTTCTTCAGGTTGAACACGTACCGCACCGGTATCAGAGGTGTTCAAAAAGTCGGAAACCCCGAATGTTGTCGCTGCTTTTTGCAGTACGGCCTGCGCGTGTGGCGACAGGGCCTCCCAAAATTCACCAAAGTGAACATGTTCTATCGCCAGAAGTTGCTCAAAGGTATTATTTTCGGCCGAGTCCTGACGGCACATACGTTCGATCCGCTGAAGAACCTCTTTGCGGGTCAGGATCAGCGGTTTGCCACAAGCAAAACCATTGTTACTCAGGCTGATTGTAAGATTTTCGCCGTCTGGCGCTGCCTCCCATATACGCCCGGGCAAAACTGCATAGATACCAACCTGAGGATCAGACAAGCCATGCGCCGCAGCCAGATTCAGCATTGGCCTACGTTCAACCAGGATGGCTTCGGTCAGCCCTTCAATCGTTATCTCAGGGTTTTGGCGCGGCAGTCCGGGGTCGATGGACCAGCCCTGAATATCAAGATATCCGGCAAGCTCAAGACTGCCCAGACTTTCGCGGTTTTTGTTTGCCGGGCCCTGAACTTCAAGGCTGTCCTGTACCAGGCCGCCATTGAACTCAACAAGCTGGATTTCGCTGAGGCCGGCAAAATCACCTTCAAAACTAAACAGATCGTTGCCGTTCAGACGAACGCAAACAAAATCATTCTTTTCAAAATTTATTGTCACCTTGTCGCCCCGGCGGGCGAGGGTCACTTCCTTGTAAATCTCGTCGGCCCACGTGCCATCCAGCCGTGTATTGATAACTGCAAGTCCGGTTTTGCGCCGCAACGAAAGGTGAAAGGGGATGTTTTTCCGGTGCTTGTCGAAAAAAGATACATTGGCATAGTCATATTCGGAAAAGTCCACCAAATAGCCGAAATCTGCACCGCCAATCGTCCGGAAATCAAACATCTTGTAACTCCTCACAACCCGCATTGATAAGGGTCGTCGCCTATTCCTTTTTGACGATATTTTAACCGGGACGCAAACCTTAGTCCGCACATCCGGGGGTTTAATTCTTTATCTTCCTGAAGATCTGGTCCTGTCACAGGCCCAGAATTCGGCGAACCCGCGGGCCAATGAAAGGATCAAGCGATTGTGTCTGCGCCAGTCCGGGGATCTGGCCGGAAATTTCCCCGGCGTCCGCTTCGAATGCGTCGCGTGCGGCCTGCGTCTGGAAATCGGCGAAATTCACTTTTTCCCAGATGGCGCGCGCCCATAGCCGGGCCTGCCAGCCTTCAGGCAGGACATCAGGCGGCAGGGTATGTGCAATCGACTCTAACGCAGCAGCCAATTGCGCCGCTTCGACCGGAGCTCGCCAAAATATCCGCGTTTCAGGTCGGACAGCGATACGTGCCGGATGCCCACGCAACCCCACAATCCGCGAGGCCTGCGTCACAGCCGCAATTAAAAACCCCCAGGACGACAGCGGATGGTCCGCAAAGGTGATCGCATGACGCAGCAGAAAATCACGTTTGAAAATCTTGGCCGAAGGATGGGCATGGATTTCAAGGGCGTCGCCCGTATCCGGTTCAAACCCTGTTTCAGAATTTCGCCGTTCGGGTGCGATTCCGGTATGGTCATGCAGACCCTCATGAGGCGTATTACTTCCGCCCATGAAAAATCGCGAAAACCCCATGTCTGCGTCGGCCAGGTGTAACTGATTGTGCCAAGCCATAAGCGCTTGCGGCGGCACCTTGTCGCCGGCGTCCAGAAAAACAACCGTTTCACCGCGGGCAGCGACTAGCCCACGATTGCGCGCGTCCGGTACACCCGATGCACCAGCCACAACCGCGACATTTGGGCGGGATCGGGTCTCTGCAAGAATTGCCGCGTATGTATCAGACCCTGCGGTGGTGCGCCTCTCGTCGGGAACAACAAGGATTTCAGTCTCGCGCAGGGATTGGGCAGACAGAGCGGTCAGCGTATCGCATAAAGGACCGGGGTTGCCGTCGCTGGGAATGACAATGGTCACCGGAATACGCCCCTGCAGGGAACTGATCCAGCTGGCCGGAACACCCAAAGCAGCATCAGGCGTCAAGGCGCAACCTGCTAACCAGTCGCGCGCCCTGTTTAAAAAATGAACCCGGCGTTTCGGATCGGTAATTGCCGTAGACCGCTCAAAACTTAGCCTTGTGGCAATCTGTGCCAGCGCCTGCGCCCCGCCCGATTTGCCCGACACTGCGACGATATCGGCCAGGCTATCCAAAACTGTAAATTGCTCGAATACCCGGTCCGAGCCATCCCGGGTAATCTGCCCTTCACGCCCCTGTGTCTGCAGGTAAAGGGATTTGGAGAGGCGCAAGAGATGATCCGTTTTTTCAGCGCAGCGCCAGAAAAATGCGTGATCTTCATACAGAAGATCCTCATCAAACCGGATGTCGCCAATCAGGGACCGGCGATAAAGTTTGTTCCACGCCGAGGGAAAATGGCGTGCAACCTCACGCCAGTCGCTGAAATCATGCCGCTCGGGCGGTGTTTCGGGCGAAACCGAAGGTGCCCCGTGAACGGCGGAATGGGGTTGTGGTGCAGCACCCGGATGGCAGAATCCTACAGCGCAGGAGACCCAATCAGCACCACTTTCGTGCAGGGCGGTCATCAACTCTGACAGGTAATCGGGCGCCACCCGGTCATCACTGTCGACAAAGGCCACAAATGCACCACGGGCGGCGTCGATCCCGGTATTGCGGGCTTTTGAAAGGCCACCATTGGGCTGGTCGATAAAACTAAAGCGCGGATCCCCTGCCGCGATCTTGCGGGCGATCCGGTCGCTGCCATCTGTTGATCCGTCGTTGACGACGATAACCTCGAAATCGGTAAAATTCTGTTCTGCGACCGACATTATACAGGCCGCAACATGGTCGGCCACGTTGTAGACCGGCACTATGACTGAAACCTTTGGCAGGCTCATCGCCCGGCCTGTGCAAGGCGTTGTCGTGCAGGAGTGTCGGATACAGCCATTGATGCCCCCATACCGGCCGGTCCCTGCGCATCGGGCGGCCTTGTCATCACCCTAGTTTTTACCCCTCATCTCGTCCAGCACGTGGTGCAATCCCTGCCGCCAGTCAGGTCGGGAAATGGCAAAATCAGCCGCCAGGGCGCTGCAATCCAGACGCGAGTTGAGCGGGCGCGTGGCCGGCGTCGGAAAATCTCGGGTCGGGATTCCTGTCACCGTCACATCCCTGCCCGCCTGATCAAAAATCTCGCGGGCGAACCCGGCCCATGTTGTGTCGGGTTGACCCGCGAAATGATAGGTGCCGCCCGGCTGCCCCTGAACCATGGCATGGGCCATCTTAACCAGTGCCGCAGCAATATCTGCCGCGGGGGTTGGTCCGCCGTGCTGATCACTTACAATCGACAGCGCGTCGCAAGTTTCGGACAGGCGCAGCATGGTTTTGACAAAATTCGCCCCATGAGATGAAAACACCCATGAAGTGCGCAGAATGGCATGCGGACCGCTTGCCGCCCGCACGGCATTTTCCCCAGCCAGCTTGCCGCGCCCATAAGCGTTTTGCGGCGCAACGGGATCGGTTTCTTTCCTGGGGGTCTCGCCCGCGCCGTCGAACACGTAGTCGGTCGAAACATGCAGAAACGGCAGGCCTCGGTCCGCACAGGCGCGCGCCATGGCGCCGGGCGCATCGGCGTTGATGACCATTGCCTCGGCCTCGTGCTCTTCGGCGTTGTCCACGGCAGTCCAGGCTGCGGCGTTGATCACCGCGTCGGCCTGCGTCTCCGTTATGATCGCCGCGCACGCTTTGGGGTCGGACAAATCGGCCTGATCGCGGGGCAAAAACACCGCCTGGGTAAATGCGTCGCCTTCAAGGCGCGCCAGTTCTGTGGCGACCTGACCGGTTTTGCCAAACACCAGCAGCTTCATTTCGCGGGCCCTGATGTGCCGGTGCCCAGCCGTTTGCCCACGCCGTCGCGCGCCTGCAACGCCTGCCACCAGGCCTCGTTATCAAGATACCACTGCACGGTTTTCTCTAACCCCTCTTGCAGCGTGACCGAAGGTTTCCAGCCCAGTTCTGTCCGGATGCGGGTGGGATCAATAGCATAGCGCAGGTCATGGCCGGGCCGGTCAGTGACAAAGGTGATCTGATCGGCATAGGGCGTTTCGGCCGGTTTCAGACGGTCCAGAATGGCGCAGATCATACGCACCAGATCTATGTTCTTCGCTTCGTTTTCGCCGCCGACATTATAACTGCGACCGCGTTCGCCATTTTTCAGCACACACAAAAGAGCATCGGCGTGATCCTCGACATACAGCCAGTCGCGCACGTTTTCGCCCTTGCCATAAACCGGGATCGGCTTGCCCGCCAACGCATTCAGGATCACCACCGGCACCAGTTTTTCGGGGAAATGATAGGGGCCGTAATTGTTTGAGCAATTGGTGATCACCACCGGCAGGCCATAGGTTTCGGCCCAGGCCCGCACCAGATGGTCGGATGCTGCCTTGGACGCAGAATAGGGACTGTTGGGCGCATAGGGCGTATCTTCGGTAAACAGGCCGGTATCGCCTAATGTACCGTACACCTCGTCGGTCGAGATATGATGGAACCGAAACGTATCCGGCCTGCCCTTCCCCTCCCAATAAGCACGTGCAGCCTGCAGCAGGTTATAGGTGCCGGTAACGTTGGTTTCGATAAAGGCACCGGGCCCGTCAATCGAACGGTCGACATGGCTTTCTGCGGCCAGATGCATCACTGCGTCGGGCTGATGGGCATCAAATACAGTCTCAAGCGCGTCCGGATCACGGATATCGGCCTTGACGAAATGATACAGCGGGTTGTCGGCCACCGGGGCCAGGTTTTCAAGGCAGGCGGCATAGGTCAGCGCGTCGAGATTAACCACTTCAATGCCACGCGATACGGCCAGCCGCACAACGGCAGACCCGATAAACCCCGCCCCCCCGGTCACCAGCAGTTTCATTGTGAGCCTTCCCAGATGAACGGATTGTCCAGATCGGCCAACAGTGGCGCCCCGGCATCCTTGTCAGACAGGATTGCTTCGCCCGCATCTATTCCCCAGTCGATGCCAATCTCGGGGTCATCAAAGCGCAGGCTGCGGTCACACTCGGGGGCGTAATAATCACTGCACTTGTAGATGATTTCGGTATCAGGGACACACGTGACAAAGCCATGGGCAAATCCCTCCGGAATCAACAGTTGCTTGCCGTTCTCGAAACTCAGTTCGATACCCACCCATTTGCCAAAGGTAGGGCTCCCTTTTCTGAGGTCTACGGAAACATCCAAAAGCCGCCCGCGCCCACAACGCACCAGCTTGGCCTGCGCATGGGGCGGGGTCTGAAAATGCAAGCCACGCACCGTACCCTGCGCCACAGAAAGCGAGTGATTATCCTGCACAAAGTCGAAATCCAGACCGTGCTCTGCCATTCTCTGGCGGTTCCAGCTTTCGGAAAAGAAGCCGCGAGCATCACCGTAGCGCGCGGGCGTCAAAACAACCAGTCCGGGCAAAGCCGTAGGTTCAATCAGCAACGTCGAAAACTCCTGTCTCAATAATGGATGACGTTTACCAACTGCATTTGGTTTTGTCACTGCTTACAAAGGCTTCTGGCACTTTACAGGAAACGACGCGAGTTTGGGAACACCACAGGTATTTGACACCAGTCCCTATTTGTGAGTTTTGCTTAAGAAATCGCTGCAAAAAGAATCGGTGAATATGTCAGACCTTGATGCGAAAACAGCGGGCCGGCTGGTTGCAGTGGTGGTGACGTATAATCGTCTGGAACACCTGCGGCAGACGGTCACCCGGCTGCTTGAAAGCCCTGCCAGTTTGCTTGCATCGGTGGTTGTCGTTGACAATGCCAGTTCAGATGGCACCGCCGAATGGTTGCAGGCCGAGACAGCTGGAAATGCAAGGCTGCATGTTATCCGCCAAAAGACAAACAGCGGCGGTGCAGGCGGTTTTTCAACCGGCCTGCGTGCGGCGGCATCCACCTTTGACCCCGATTGGGTTGTGGTGATGGATGACGACGGGCGACCCGCCACAGATGCCATAAGAAAATTTCACGAACTTGATCATTCCGGCTGGGATGCGGTGGCGTCAGCCGTGTATCTCCCAGGCGGTGAGATATGCGATATGAACCGCCCTTCACGAAATCCGTTCTGGCACCTGCGGGTGTTTCTGCGCACTCTGATACTGGGCGGAGGTCGCGACGGCTTTCACCTGAAACCAGCAGACTACAAAGGTAGCACTGCGCGCCATGTCGATATCACCTCATTCGTCGGTCTTTTCCTGTCCCGCAGGGCAATTGATATGGCCGGATACCCGGATCCGGCCCTGTTTGTTTACGGCGATGACGGCATCTACACTCTTGGACTCAGCCAGCAAGGCGGTCGCATCGCCTTTCAACCCGAAATTCATTTTGAGCACGCGTGTTCAACCTTTTCCGGCGAGCGACGGCGTTTTAACCAACTTTGGAAAGTCTATTACTACCACCGGAATCTGATGATGCTGTACCGAATGGCTGCGGGTTGGATGTTCTGGCCTCTGCTGTTGCTGATCTTGCCTAAATGGGTGTTGAAAGTCGCCGACCACAGCGGCGTGCGCCGGGGCTATCTGCGCTTGCTATGGGTTGGAATTCTTGATGGTCTAAGATGCAGAACCGATCGCCCGCACACGGCGGTGATCGCACTGTCACAAGAACAGGCCTGACCAACAATCCCTTTGATTAACAGATGAACGCTTTTGGGGCTTTTACCGGTTCAGGATGTCCTGATGATACCTTGCCAAAAGTACAAACCCCAGGGCCATGGTGATCAAGGCAACGGAAACGACATAGGTTACGCTGATATAGCCGGGTGAATACATCGGGTAAAATCCCATCCGCATCAAACCGCTGATATGGACCAGTGGATTGTACCAAAGGAGATTCTGGGTAAACGGGGGCAGATCTTCAACAATGAAAAAGACCGCGGAGATCAGAAACATCGGGCGCATCGCAATTGACCAGACATGCTCCCACACAGGGAACAATCCGATCAAAAGGCAATTCAGCGCGCCCGTTCCAAGGCCCAGCAACATGGCAAGGGCCATGGACAGAACAATCGGGCCCATATCCAGAACGGTGCGCGTCTCGGTAACAATCATGATCCCGACCAAAAGGATATAGCTGACCAGAATCGCTGTCAGAGAATTCAGAATGAACCTTGCCAGCAACGCATCCATCCACGTGACAGCCGGATACCCCAATAACGGTCGGGAAAACCAGATTGCCCGCATGATCATGCCATTCAGGCTTTGGTAAAGGTTGAAAGGCAGAAACCCGGTTGCATAAAACAGCAGAAAGCTGCTGCCCAGCGATGGGGTGCGCAAAACCAACGAAAACGCGGCACCCAGAATAATGATCATGCCCAATGGCTCGGCAATCGCCCAGGCGTACCCCCCGGGGGACGCCCCATAGCGGGTAGACATCTCACGCAGCATGAGAGCCGTAATTGTGCGGGGCGTTGCAAAGCGCCGTCTTCGCAGTCCAGTTATTCGCGCCGGAGGTTGGGTTTGGGGGTCACCAGAGGACATATGGCCTAAATTCCGATGCTAGCGTTTCCTGGCGCGATTATGTAGAAAGAACAGGCTAAGATCAAACCGGATCGCCAAAGGGTAAGATATTGACAAACAACGACAATACAAATCCCAGGCCAAATGTGGGCAACAACCAGCCAGGGGGCGCCAATAAAGGGCAAGTGGCGATACAGCCAAAACCGGCGGGGCCGCAGGGCAAAGGCCCGGGCGGCAATCCATTACCGCATCAGGATCAAGGCCCCAATAAAGGGCACGCCCCGCAACAAGGCCAAAGACCCGGACCCGGTAAAAAGCCGGGGCCAAATCCGGGGCCTGGGCAACAACAGGGTCAAGGGCCTGCCCAACCCCCCATTATTCAGGTGCTTCCCATCGCGGAAACTGCAACCATGCATCGCCGCCATTGGGGCCTTCTTGCCAGTTTTGCGGTCCTGGTTCTGCTGCCGCTGGCAGCGATTGTGCTGTATCTTTGGATGGTTGCCGTTGATCAATACAGCTCGAACACGGGCTTTACGGTGCGCCAGGAAGAAAGCGGCGGTGCCTCGGACCTTTTGGGAGGGTTGGCACAATTCGCAAGCACCCCCGCCTCTGCGGACAGCAACATTCTGTTCGAATACATCCAAAGTCAGGAAATCGTTCAGAAAATCGATTCCGAACTTGGTCTCAAGGATTACTACGCAACCAACTGGCAACGCGATCCTTTGTTTTCGCTCTGGCCCGACGCCAGCGACGAAGATCTGCTGTGGCACTGGCAACGCGTCGTGCGGGTGTCACATGATCAGGCGACAGGCCTGATCGACCTTCAGGTTATGGCATTTGATCCCGGGATGGCACAGAGCATCACCCAGGCGATCGTGCGCGAAAGCCAGGACATGATCAACGCTCTCAATACCGCCGCCCGTGACGACGCCATGGGGTATGCCGTGGATGATCTGAACGCAGCGATTGACCGGCTGAAACAGGCGCGCGAGGCGTTGACACAGTTCCGTACAAGAACCCAGATTGTCGACCCGGTTGCGGATATTCAGGGCCGAATGGGCGTTCTCAATAACCTGCAACAGCAACTCGCAGAGGCGCTTATTGACAACGATCTTTTGCTTGAGACAACTACAAACGTCAACGACCCCCGCCTGCTGCAGGCACGTCGCCGGATCGAAGTAATCCGTGATCGTATCGCCGACGAACGTCAGACCTTTGCAAGCGATGGCAACGACGTAGGTGAACTGGGTGAAGACTATCCGACACTGATTGCCGAGTTCGAAAGTCTGACTGTGGATCGGGAAGTTGCTGAAGAAACCTACCGCGCCGCTCTGACAGCGATGGATGTCGCCCGCGCCAATGCCTCGCGTCAAAGCCGCTATCTGGCGACCTATATCAAACCGACGCTTGCCGACGAATCCGAGTTTCCCCGCCGGTTTGTACTTTCCGGTCTGGCGGCGCTGTTCCTTGGCCTGAGCTGGTCAATCATGGCGCTGATTTATTACAGCATCCGTGATCGCAGCTAAGCTAAAAGGGCGCAGGGCCGATGATCCGCTTCGAATCCCTATCAAAAAGCTTTATGGTACGCGGGCAGCGCAAGCTGGTTATCGACAACCTGAATCTGACCCTGCCCACCGGTGTCTCGCTTGCTTTGTTGGGGCGCAATGGCGCTGGCAAGTCTACCCTGCTTGACTTGATCGCCGGCACCCAACGGCCCAATAAGGGCCGGGTCGTAAGTGATGGGACTATTTCATGGCCTGTCGGTTTTGGCTCGTCCTTTCACCGCGAAATGACCGGCGCCCAGAACGTACGTTTCATCGCCCGGATTTACGGCGTTGATACGGATGCGCTTGTGGCCTTTGTGGAAAATTTTGCCGAGTTGGGAAAACATTTTTACATGCCGGTTCGCACCTATTCTCAGGGTATGCGGGCCCGGTTGGGCTTTGGTACTTCGATGGGCATTCAGTTTGATACCTATCTTGTGGATGAAGTCACTTCGGTGGGCGACGCCTCTTTCAGGAAAAAAAGCCACGCCATCTTTCGTGAACGCGTCAAGTCCAGCAGCGCCATTCTTGTCAGTCATGACATGAGACAGATAAAGCAATTCTGTGACGCAGGTATTGTTCTGGAAAACGGGCGTCTGGAATATTTTGAGGACCTGGACGAAGCAATCGCGTTGCACCGCAAACTCTTGTCCTGACAACGATGGCATTAAGCATACTGCATGGCAGCGTGGTATAAGTCCTACGGCTTTCCCCTGAAACCAGACGCCAGCGCGTGAATACCGCCCTGCCGCAAGATTAACGTAACACGATCATTTGTTGCTAAATTCCAAACTTTGGCCGGAATATCGGCACGCTTGTCTCAAGCTGCATGTCCACCTTGGGCTTCCAGAGGTTGGCAAGGAATTGAGCAATGCTTGATTTGCGTGTTGGGGGCTGGATCGGGGCGTTAGCCTCACCTCTGACAATGAATATAGTGGATCTGCATATCGTGCCCGGCAGCGCCGGGCCGGTCCTGACGTCTGTCACCGGCGCGGGCGGAGGATTGGTGCGTTACGCTCTTTCTCAAGGCGGCCTGCCGGTACCGGTTGACGAGGTGTACTTTCCAAACCTGCCGATTGGTGCGCTAAGTGGTGGCTTGTCATTGCTGGAACTTGGGGCGCAGTCGCTTCTGCTGGTTGGCGCTGCAGATGGTAATGCGCTGTGGGGCTACACAGCCACTGTATCGGACGGTATCGGTGCACAGACGCAAATTTCAATGACGGCTAACGGTGGGCCGGGGATCAGTGGGCTTTATGTTGCCGCCGCCGGTTATGTTTATGCGGCAATGGCAGATGGGCAGGGCATCGGCGTCTACGCGCCTGACGGCCTTGGGAACCTGGCCGAGGTATCCCGGGTGCTGGACGGGGACGACAGCCATGTGCTTGATCTTGCGGAAATGACCAGCATTCGATTCAGCGAAAACGATTTTGTCGTTGCTGCCAGCGGGTCGGAAACCGGTTTGAGTAGTTACAGTGTCGATCCCGGCACGGGCGCACTGACACTGCGCGGCGTGATCGGAACGGAAAATGGCCTTGGTCTTCTGCCTGCAATCACTGCAATCGAAGCTGTTACAGTTCAGGGTAACGCCTATGTGCTTGTTGCGTCTTCCAGCACCACCGGCGAAATGGGGGCCCTGTCTGTGCTGCGATTGACGCCGACGGGTGAACTGGTTGCAACGGATCATGTACTGGACACGCTCAACACACGGTTCGGCCAGGTCCAGAGCGTCGCGACCCTTGCCGTAAATGGCCTGACCTATGTCATCGCAGGCGGCGGGGATGATGGCATCAGTGTGCTGGCCCTGTTGCCACACGGCCACCTTGTTCATCTTGCCAGCCTTGCCGACAGCAATCTCACCGGGCTCCAGAACATATCCGCAATAAGTGCGGTGCAGATCGGGGACGAGGTTCTGATACTGGTTGCTGGTCAGGGCGAGGCCGGCATCACGCAGCTTTCCTTTTCGGTTGCCAACAGCGGTTCGGTTTTCATCGCTGCGCCTGCAGCGGGTGATCTGTCTGGTTCAGCAGGCGATGACCTGCTGTCCGGGAATGCCGGGATTGACCGGATTTCTGGCGGGACAGGTGACGACATCCTTTTCGATGGTGCCGGGCAGGATACCCTTACCGGGGGCGCAGGCGCCGACCTTTTTGTGCTTGATGCAGATGGCGCGGTTGATCGCATTGCCGACTTCAACGTCGTCCAGGACCGCCTTGATCTGACTGCGCTGCCATTTCTTTACGATCCCACATTTCTGAACATTACCAGGACCAGCTTTGGCGCGGTGATTGAATGGCGCGGCGAACAGTTGGAACTTTACAGCCATGACTCTACGCCGCTCGAACGGGCAGCAGTGTTGGCTTCCATCCAGAATGGCCCGGACAGGCCCCTGTTGCTGGTTCAGCGTAACATCAAAGGAACGAATGGAAATGATACAATCACCGGCCACGCAGGAAAGGATGTCATCGAAGCGTTCAGTGGCGATGATCTTATTTTCAGCTATGACAGCGGTGACCGGCTTTTGGGGGGGCTGGCCAGGATACTTTGGATTCCGGCGCCGGCGATGACACGGTCGATGGCGGCGATGGAAGCGACCTTGCCCGTCTGGGTTCTGGCAATGACACCTATCAAGATAGTGCGGAGTCTGGCGCTTTTGGGCAAGATACGATCCTTGCCGGTAATGGCAATGACACGGTCAACGGCGGCGGCGGCGATGACGTGATCTATGGCCAGGATGGCCATGACGTGCTGACCGGAGGCACCGGAAACGACCTGCTGGTCGGCGGCGGACAGTTTGATACCCTCTACGCCGGGGATGGAAATGACGTCGTCGATGGCGGCAACGGTCGCGATGTTGCCTATCTGGGGACGGGTGACGATATCTTCGATGACAATGACCAAACTGGCTATTACGGCGCCGACACCATTTATGCCGGTGATGGCAATGACACGGTCAACGGCGGCGGCGGTGATGACGTGATCTATGGCCAGGATGGCCATGACGTGCTGACCGGAGGTGCCGGAAACGACCTGCTGGTCGGCGGCGGGCAGTTTGATACCCTCTACGCCGGGGATGGAAATGACGTCGTCGATGGCGGCAACGGTCGCGATGTTGCCTATCTGGGGACCGGTGACGATATCTTCGATGACAATGACCAAACTGGCTATTACGGCGCCGACACCATTTATGCCGGTGATGGCAATGACACGGTCAACGGCGGCGGCGGCGATGACGTGATCTATGGCAATTGGCACAATGACCTTCTGATCGGTCGCGAAGGAAATGACAGCCTGTTTGGCGGGCGCCACGATGACAAGTTATTTGGCGGTGACGGCGACGACTGGATTGATGGCGGTTTGGGCCGCGACCTGGCCTATCTTGAGGCCGGCAACGATACCTATGTCGATTCTGACCAGTCGGATATCTATGGGCGCGACACAGTTTTTGGCGGCCAGGGCAACGATACGATTGACGCCGGTGGCGGCGATGACCAACTAAACGGGGGCGCCGGGGCCGACGTGTTTGTTTTCCGCGTAGCGGCAGGCAACCGCAGGATTACTGACTTCACGCCGGATGTTGATGTTTTGAGCGTTGCCAAACCGTCAGCGTCTGTCACCTTTGACGATACGCCCGATGGGCTTTTTCTTAGTTGGCAGGACGGCAGCGTGTTGCTTGAGGGACTCGTGTCAGCACAGATCGGCGACCAAGACTTTATCTTTCTCTGACCGATGCGGCACAAGGGGGACAAGGGGGACAAGGGGCTTTGCCCATCACAACAAAACCCTGTTTGTTCTCTTGGCAGGTTTCGGCAACGGTTTTCCGGCTGGCATGGCAGATGGCATTTGGGCAATGGGCCGTGCAGGAACAGCGTAGTGCTTGCGCAATTCCGACAGATGGTCGTCCATTGTATAGGGGGCCATAGCCCCCGCCCAATAGGCCTCTATCGATAGTTTTCCTGACAGGACTTTGCCTAATACCCTTGCAAAATCGCTTACATCGCCCGCCTTGAACACAAGATCGGGGCAACGCCCCAACTCTTGCGCGCCCCCCAGATCTGACGTCATCAGAGGAATATGCCGCGCATGCATTTCAATCGCGACCTGCGGAAGGTTGTCTTCCCATAAAACCGGGATCAGGCCCAGATCAACATCCGACAACAACTCGTCCAGCTGATCGTGGGCATAGCCATCGGCAAACAAAACTGACGCAAACTTTTCTGACAACTGCGTAATTCTGTCCATCGTTTGGCTGTCTACAAGCTTGGAACAGATCACGACATTTATCCTGGCCGCGTCCTTGACCGGCAGCGCCTCAAGCGCATCAAGAAGAAAGAAAAATCCTTTGTCGCGCCTCATATACCCAAGATAGGCAAGGGTGACGGTGCCATCCGGCTTGACGAAACTGGACGCCGCCGAGGTTGCCGCGAACTTTTCAGCATGGCGGGTTCCGATATACCCTGTCTTGATCAATGCCGGGGAAATGCCGAACCGGGCAGCGACTTCACCAGCTTTTTCAGAAACGCAAAGCACATGGTCGCAATAGGTATTTATCATTTCCACCATGGCACTGCGCCGCCTGGCAAACTTTGGGTAAGCCGGTTCAACCCGTTCCAGCAAGCCTGTGGTTTTCACCTTGTCCTGCCTGGGTGCCGCGCCCGTTCCATTTTTTCTGAAACGTCGGTTGTATAGTCTTACACTCCGACCAGCCCAACGCATGCTGGGCCCAAAACCGTGGTCAAAAATCCATGTCCCGGGGCGCATGCCAAGTTTCTTCAGCCGAAAGGCAACAGCATTTGCCAGACGTACAACTCGATCGTCATGACGATGCTCAAGACAATCGGTACAACGTCGGCCACCGTCGAAATCCAGGCAGTTTTCCTTTTCATGCCACCATAGATTCACCTGCGGGCAAATCGGATAATAGTTGTGAAGGGAAAAAACCACACGGGTGTCCGGCCAAAGTTCTTTCAGGGAAAGCACCTTGGCAGGCAGGCCTTCCAGATTGTTGAAATGTACCACGTCAAAGGGGCCGTTCTTGCGGATAAAGTTGAAAAAGACCTCAGTCGTCGCCCGGTCTTCAATCTGTCTTTCGTCACCAAATGAATGATGCGCTGGCGACAGAACACCCGAATTGACGATTTCAAATCGCAACTTCCGATCTTCACTGCTACCGTGCCTGACCCTTTCCCACCGCGGCGCTGTTCCGAACAGGTCATAGGAAATACCCGACGACAAAAAAAGGCACTCAACATCATCAGAATCACCCAATGCGTGGATCAGGTTTTTCTGATAAACGCCCACACCTCCGCCACGTTTTTCGTCATCCAGATAATCAACCCAATTGTAAAAGAGAATTTTCATTCGCGCGCTTCCAGTTCCTGAATCTTGCGCTCAAGTTCAGTGATCCGGGCAGTGACCTGTTTGGCCTCGATGCGGTTAACGCGTTGGCGAAGGCGAATAAGTTCTGAAAAAATGAACCCCATCAACAGATTGGTTTCGACTTTTTGCTGCGGTATTTCTTCAGGCAGAGCATTCGTAAAATCTTCGACGGGGATGGCGCTTAATGGCAGATCGGAAAGCCATTCAACCCCGGCGCGCGCGCGTGCACGGACCATTTCCATTCCTCCACCCTTTTCCAATGCGCGGGCGTCCTGAATCTCAAGGTAGGATAGTAACTGTGTGCGAATTCTTTCTATCGTGACCGGTGGAAACTCCATGTTCTGCATCAGGCGCAACAACTCGATCGCCCGATCATCCAGACGTGGATTAAGGTTGCCGAATTCCACTGCCAGATCTTGTTTCGTTTCGACGCCGATTGCCTTCAGAAAATCGCGGTGCAGGGCCGCAGGGTCGTCGTGTCCGTCAATGTAGGGGCGGACAATCACATTCTCCGGCCCCAGAAGATCGACCCATGGGTTGATTGCCCGTCTGTAGTCAAAATGGATATCCTCGATTTCGCAATCGACTGCCTGATTAAGCTCTGGCAGGGGAAATTCCATTTTGATCAGTTGATTGTACCAGGATTCAAGGTGTGAGGCCGGATCGCGCAAATAGACGATTGCCCTGACATTCAGACCTTCAGGCCGGCCCTTCAGAACGTCACCAAGTATTTTGGCAGCGGCCGGGAACTGACCGATGCGCATTAACTCTTCGGAACTGATGATGGTGGTTTCAAGGTCTGAGTTTTCGATCGTCTCAAACAGTTCTCCCCACATTTCCCTGGGGGTGTAGGGTTTGCCATAACCATGCATAAAATTCTCGACACCGGCAGCACGCAGGATTGAAAAGGCAAAATCCGAATGCTTGGAATACTCCAGTCGAACCAAAGAATATTCGCAGCCGATCGTTTCCAGAAACGGGGCATTTTCTTCAAGAAACACCTGAAGAGCTGTGGTTCCCGTCTTGTAATGGCCGATATGAATTATCAGGGTTTTCGTCATGATTTCGGATTGTCTCAATCAACGTTCCTTGGGACTACCCCAAATTGCCATTGCGCATGAATGTCTGTGCAACAGTCGGCCTAGCCGGTCAAGAGCGCGACCACAGGTTTTTGGGACTCCTTGAGCACGAGCCTTGGGAAAGGGCCCCGACAGTTTCATGGATCTGAAATGCCAAAGTCACGTCATAATTTGTGGCCAATTGGTGCATAACCGTACCATTTTTTTCAGTTTCCCATGTAGCTGAAACATTCCACACGGAAGTTTTGAGCGCTCCGGCCAAGCACTGCTGGAACGTTGCCGCAGGGGCAGATGTCTTTGTTTTCTCGGACGCCTGTTTCAGCAATGACGTGATCCAGAACTTTTCAACAGCGATGTACGCTATAGAGTACGATCTACTGCGGTTTGCCGACGATACCACAGAAGTCGGGAATTTCGCCGATTTTGTTGCCCCATCCACGCAGGCCGGCAACAACATCGTCTACGACCCTGGTGATGACGACCTGAATACGATTACGATTCTCAATACCTTCCTGGTCAACCCGACAGTGGGTGATTTCAGTTTCCCGCAAGGCTTTGGCAGCAGGGCAACACGCTATTGCTTCAAAGGGTTGCATTGAATTTATTTCCATTTGCGATTCCAATTGCGGATCAATAATGTCCGTGGTTCTGATGATGCACGCTTTCACTATGTACCGGGAACCATTGAGCAATGGACGAGAGGCCTTGGATCATCTTGACGCTTCGCCGAACCGGCGGCACCTCTCTGACCTCTTTTCTTGCCAGGATATCCAGCTTTCCGACCATTGAACACGAGCCGTTCAATATTGACAGGTCTCTGGGCCACATCACGCGCAGCTTTCAGAACGACGGTGATATCGCCGCGATGGAGGCCGCAATTGACACCGCCCTCGATCAAAGCCCGAACATCAAGCATTGCGTCGAAATCATGCCGCCCGAACTTACACGCGCCCTGATTGACGCCTGCCTTAAACGCAATTACCGCTTTATCGTCCTGCTGCGCCGGGACGAGACGCGCCGCCTTGCATCCCTGTTTCTGGCAATTTCAACGCAGGCCTGGGGCCCCGAGGCTGCCGCCCAAATCTATCCCAGGATTATCTCGGGCGAAATTACCCCCGCTCCTATCGACCTGAAGAATGTCCGAGGTCGCGTGCGCATGGACTATTTTTCGGTGGGTCAAACGCTCAGCCTGCTACGCAACCGGCAGATTGATTTCGGCTGGTACCTGTTTGAAGAGCTGTATTTCGGCGACACCAAAATAGAAAAGCAAGCCGTTGATATCGCAGCAACACTGGGGATTGCGATTGACGCCGAGGATGAACGTCTTGAGGAGTTTTCTGATGAAAAGGGGCAGAAGTCTTCTGAAATTGGCAAATATGTCCCTAACTATGATCGGGCTATCGCGCTTTTGTCGAAATTGTGCGCCCAGTAAAGAAGCGATCTAAAGCTTTTTCACCACGCAGACCGAAAATCCAGTTTGAGGAAGCCAGTCAATCAGGACAAAATACTGAATGCTTCGTAATCCTTTTCATTCAGCTTCTTCAACTTGGCAAGCTGCTGCGGCTTGAGACTTTCGATACCAATTTTCGGACCGCCAGTCTGCATGCGCCCCAATTCAAGATTCGTACCCATGTGATCATTCATGTCCTGCATGAATTCATCCAACTCTTCTATTTTGTATATCCGCGTGAAGTATTTTTCATCATCGCCAATAAAGTCAGCCATCGGACGGGTGTGGTGGAAAATTGAATCATGCGCCTGAACATAGCCTTCAAACTTGTCGATAAAGGTATCCAAATCAGGGTCGGGCGCCAGATCAAGCTCCCGCAGCTTCTCGCCTGCAATTTCCATCGACAATTCCTTAAGAGCAACGACTCTGTTGCTGTAAGCAGACAAAAATCTTTTGACAGGATCACGCACCACAGAAACTCTGCGGAAATTCTCGATTTGCGCCTCAGGATACCTGGCCCTGAGCATGGGTCGGTAAGCAGCATTATGTATGTGTTTTCGAACGCCGTTGGCTGTAAAAGGCCGGAATTCAAAACCGTTCTCAGCCTGAAAAAACATATGATTGATGGATGTGCAGGCCGCTTTGGGTACCGCACCGTAAAACAATTTGAACTTTGCAAGGACGACGGTCATCTGGTGTTTTTGCCTGCATCTTGGATGGCGCGGTCCATAGCACCATATTGGACGTCATGAAAGTTGTTTGCCCGCTTTCCCGCAGCACACGCCGCGAGGAAAAAGGCGGTTCCGAGTTGGACCGCCCCAAATTCTGGTTTGCATGTCTATTTCTTCAGAACAAATTCTGCCAGGCACTCCCGTCATAACACCGCAGTTTTGCTGTGCTACTGTCAAAATAGACAGTGCCCTGCAGCGGGCTGACAGGCTCTGCGGACCGGGGCTCAAGTCGCAGTATGTCTTTCACATGAAGTGCCACATCCGGACCCGACCGGCCAATTGCCACTATGCCATTCGCCGGGATCTGCATGTGTTCGTTGGCGTCCACCTCGAAGGAAATAAAGCTTTGGGTGTTGCCGGAATTATTATCGTGATCGGCACTGAACACCAAACCTCTGTCGGCGGCGATTTTCGACGCGTTGCCACTCCAGTTTTGCAGGCGTATCGAAATCGGCGCATCTGGTGCACTCTTGACGATGGTCAGCGGAGATGGCGGGGTCTGTGATCCGATCCCGATATAACCGGTAGCCGCATCTACGGTAAAGGCATCAGTCCATGCCGTACCATCCGGTGAAACTTTGACCGAAAAATCATCATTACCTGTCAGGCCCATCTCGGCGCGGCCGGAAAATCCGGTCTGAAACAGCAACGATGCCGTATCCGCCAGGGTGGCCTTGTTCACCTTCAACTGGTGCCCTGCCCCCTCGTGGCTTAGCAGCGTCGCAGGTGATTGTATCGCCAATCGGTTGGTGGAATCAGACGTCGTTTTGATACCGACCCCATCCAGGTTCTGCGGCTGCCCACCGGTCTGAACCCACGCACCGGCGCTCCAGCTCAGCAACTCCTGACGGTCTTTGGCCCATGCGCGCCAACCTTCCTTCAGGGCCACAAAGTGCCAGGCCCCGTCGGCAAAACTGGCGATCTCTTCATCATGACCAGCCCAGGCACCACTGGCGCCAAACCCCAGCGCATGGGTCTCGCCTTCAACTGGCACAGCAGGCGGCACCAACGCATCGACACTCTCGACGACCAGCTGAACAAGCACGTCCAATTGTGTCAGCGCCTCGTTGTGGGTGACGTGTTTTTGCGCCTGCGAAGGCTGTAGATAGGGAAGCGACAGGATGGAGGAGGTATCAGACATAAATCTCTCACAACGGTTGAATTCGGATATCTGCAAACCTGCGCTGCGAAAGATGAAGAAAATGCACCGGCAGCGTACGCACCTTGATTACGCGGCCAAGATTTTGGGTGGACGCAGGTCGACAGGGCTGGCAAAGAAGTGCAAATTGAACGATTAAAGGGATTTTCAGGTATGACAATGCGCAAGGGTATCATCCTCGCTGGCGGTTCCGGCACCCGGCTCTACCCGATCACTCTTGGCGTATCCAAACAGCTTTTGCCAATCTACGACAAGCCGATGATCTTCTATCCGCTCAGCGTGCTGATGCTGTCGGGCATTCGCGACATTGCCATTATCACCACGCCCACAGATCAGGCTCAGTTCCAGCGCACCCTTGGCGACGGCAGCCAATGGGGCCTCAGCCTGACCTACATTGCACAGCCCAGCCCCGATGGGCTGGCCCAGGCTTATCTGCTGGCTGAATCCTTTCTGAACGGCGCGCCATCGGCGATGGTCCTTGGGGACAATATCTTTTTTGGTCACGGGCTTCCCGAACAACTCGCCGCCGCCGATGCCCAGAAAAGTGGTGGCACTGTGTTTGGCTATCGTGTGTCCGATCCTGAACGCTATGGTGTGGTCGATTTCGCGCCCGATGGCACCGTGCGCGGCATTATCGAGAAACCGGCGAACCCGCCTTCGTCCTATGCGGTCACGGGACTTTATTTTCTGGATGGCAGCGCCCCCGAACGTGCCCGGACGGTCAAACCCTCGGAACGCGGCGAGCTTGAAATCACCTCACTGCTCGAGCTTTACCTGGCTGACGGCACGCTGCAAGTGCAACAAATGGGCCGTGGCTACGCCTGGCTGGATACCGGCACGCACGCCAGCCTGCTGGACGCCGGCAATTTTGTACGCACCCTGTCCGAACGCCAGGGCCAGCAGGTTGGATCACCCGAAGAAATCGCCTATGCAAACGGCTGGATCACCGATCAGGAACTCTTGGTTCGCGCCGATCTCTTCGCCAAAAGCAGCTATGGGTCCTACCTGAAGCGGCTTTTGTGACGGTCAAATCCCGAAGTGTCGATTGCCGGGCATCAAAAATTCCTTGTGGCAAAAGCCTTCCGAAAATCCAATGGCCTTAAAAGGTTGCAAAAATAGCCTTACATTGGTCAAGAAACTGTAAAATAAACTCAGCAAAGTAGTTACAGCGACAAAGGGCAGACATGCACACGATTACTCCTGTTATTCTTTGCGGTGGCTCCGGCACCCGTCTGTGGCCCCTGTCACGCAAAAGCTACCCCAAACAGTTCGCGCATATTCTTGGGGATGAAAGCCTGCTTCAGGCCTGCGCCAAACGCCTCAGCGGCGGCTCCCGGGGTGTTTCCTTTGCCGCTCCGCTGGTGCTCACCAACTCTGATTTCCGCTTTATGGTCACCGAACAATTGCTTGAATGCGGGATTGACCCCGGGGCCATCCTGATCGAGCCCGAGGCGCGCAACACCGGCCCCGCCATTCTGGCCGCAGCCCTTCATGCCGCCGAAACCGATCCCGATGCGATCCTGCTGGTGGCCCCGTCCGATCATGTTATCCCCGATCACGACGCGTTTCACGCCGCCGTCGCCGCTGGGGTCAAGGCCGTCGAAGCGGGCCGGCTGGTGACCTTTGGCATTTCTCCCACCTACCCCGAAACCGGCTATGGATATCTTGATCTTGCAGCCCGGCCTGATGACACGGGTGCGGCCATCGAACTGAATCGCTTTGTCGAAAAACCCGATGCCGCCACTGCCGCGGACATGCTCAAGGCCGGGCACTACCTGTGGAACGGCGGCATTTTTCTTTTCGCCGCGCGCGATATCATTGCCGCCTACAAAGCACATAGCCCCAACATGATCCCTGCCGTGAAAGACGCCGTGTCAGGCGCCCAGGCCGATCTTGGCTTCCTGCGGCTGGACTCCGGCGCCTGGGGCCGCGCCGAAAGTATCTCGATCGACTTTGCCGTGATGGAAAAGGCGGACAATCTGTCGGTCGTGCCTTTCACCGGCCACTGGTCAGATCTGGGCAGTTGGGCCGCTGTTCTGCGTGAAAGCACGCAAGACGAAAATGGCGTCGCTACCTCGGGTCCGACCACGGCAATCGACTGTTCGAATTCCTTGCTGCGCTCGGAAAATGACGGGCTGCAACTGGTCGGCGTGGGATTGGAAAACATCATGGTTGTCGCAATGCCCGATGCCGTGCTGGTGGCTGATATGAACCGTACGCAGGATGTCGGCAAAGTCGTCAAAACCCTGCGCGACAAAAAGGCGGCACAGGCCGAAAGTTTCGCCCGCGATCACCGCCCCTGGGGCTATTTCGAAACACTGGCCCTCTCAGACCGGTTTCAGGTCAAACGCATCGTCGTCAAACCCGGTGCCGCCCTCAGCCTGCAAAGCCACGTGCACCGCTCCGAACACTGGATCGTTGTTTCGGGCACCGCCAAGGTAACCGTTGATGAGACGATCAAACTCGTTAGCGAAAATGAATCCGTCTATATCCCCCTCGGGGCCGTGCACCGGATGGAAAACCCCGGCAAACTGCCCATGGTCCTGATCGAGGTCCAGACCGGCGCCTATCTGGGCGAAGATGACATTGTGCGCTACGAAGATGTCTATTCACGCGGTCAGGGCGCCAAGGGCTAACGTCACCGCAGAAAAATCGTGTCTTCTCTTTATCCGGTCACTCAGGCCGGCACGACCTCAGTCATACCGGTGTTCACCTCGGCGCGCCGCAGTAGCCTTGGTGTCAACTTCCCCGGCGTTGCCCAAAACGACGCCGAATAGTGCCTCGGCTTGCTGCACTGTATATCGGCCCAGCCGCACATCTTCGGCCACCGCAACCGGGTCACGGGTGAACGGATCACCATACCCGCCACCGCCCGGCGTTTTCACCCGCACCCGATCGCCCGGGGTCAGTGGAATGTCCTGTTCTTTCGACAGATGCTCGGGCGTATAGGGCTTGCCCGATTGCCAGACGGTCACCTCGTTGGGCGCGCCATCGCTGCCACCCAGCGCCCCTTGTGGCCCAAACCGGCCATGATCCATTACAAAGCTGGCCTGCGCCTGACCACGTCGCAATTCCAGTTCGTAATCCAGCCCAAAACCGCCGCGATGTTCCCCGGCTCCGCCTGACCCTTCGCGCAGCGCATAGCGGTGATAAAGTACCGGAAAGGCCTGCTCCATGATCTCAACCGGGGGGGCCTTGGAAATGCCGATGGTCGAACACCCGTTGCTTAGACCGTCACCGTCCACATACCCGCCATAGCCGCCGCCCGACAACTGATACATCACAAAATCACGCCCCCGCGCCGGGTCATGCCCGCCCAGTGCAAAGTTGCCACTTGTGCCTGCGGGCGCCGCCGTTACCCGGTCTGGCAGCGCCTCGACCAGGGCTGCAAAAACCGCCTCGGCAATGCGCTGGCTGACCTCTGCGGCGCATCCCGACACAGGACGCGGATACTGCGCATCCAGAAACGTGCCTTCAATCCCGGTCACGTTCAGCGGCTCGAACGCGCCCGCACTGATCGGCACCTCGGGGAAAATATGACGCATCGCCAGATAGACCGAGGATAACGTCGTTGCCCGCACCGAATTCATCGGCCCTGCACAGGGCGCGCTTGAGCCGGTAAAATCAAAGGTCAGACCATCCCCGTCACGGCGCACTTCCAGCCGGATTGCCAATGGCTCATTCACCACGCCATCGCTGTCGATCCAGGCCACTGACCTGTGCACGCGGTCCGGGATCAGACTGACAAAGCTGCGCATTTGCTCTGCCGCCCGCCGTCTTAGCTCGGCGATTGCCTTACGGACCACGTCATCGCCGTACCGATCCATCAGCATGTTCAGCCGTGTCTCGCCCATCTCAAGTGCTGCAGCCTGCGCCTTGACGTCCCCAATCCGCTGATCAGCAACCCGGATGTTGGAACAGATGATGCTGTAAATCTCGGTGTCCATCACCCCCTGCTTGAACAATCTTACCGGGGGCAGGCGCAAACCCTCTTGCTCCACCGATGTTGCCGAGGCCGAAAAGCCGCCCGGCACCGCACCCCCTGTGTCCGGCCAATGGCCTGTATTGCTCAGCCAGCAGAACAATTCTTCTTTGCGATAAAACGGACGTGCAAACCGAACATCCATCAAATGCGTGCCGCCCAGATACGGGTCATTGACGATATAGACATCCCCCGGCTGCGGCGCAGCCACACGTCCGTCGGTGATCATTTCGATCAAGGTGCCTGTCGAATATTGCATCGTGCCGACAAACACCGGCAACCCGCCTGCGCCCTGGGCAATCAGCGAACCATCAACCGCGTCGTAAATACCGTCCGAGCGGTCATTCGCCTCGGCGATCACCGGCG
Source organism: Roseovarius litorisediminis (assembly GCF_900172295.1). GTDB lineage: Bacteria > Pseudomonadota > Alphaproteobacteria > Rhodobacterales > Rhodobacteraceae > Roseovarius > Roseovarius litorisediminis. The sequence goes on along the minus strand of NZ_FWFL01000005.1, from coordinate 270,652 downwards.
AAAAAGCCGCGCGGCTGAAACTCAGGTCCATTTCATCACAGACCTGTTGCAAGCCCGCCTGAATGACCGACAGGGTGATCAGATCAAGGCTCATGCCGCAACCCCAACACGAATGATGAGATTGCCATGCGCATCCCCCTCGACCTGATCATGCGGCTCGATCAAAACGGTTGTATCCATCTGCTCGATGATCGCAGGCCCCTCCATCTTTAAGTTCAGCGGCAGGTGATCGCGCCAGTAAACCGGCGTCTCGTACCAGCGATCTTCAAACCACACTTGCCGACTCCCGGTCTGCGCCGCCTCCAGCGTATCCTTGCGCCCTGCCGGGTCGATCAAGGTCGACAAATCCAGCGGCGGGCGCACCCCGATTACCGAACAATTCGCGTTCACCACATTGGCCCGGATTTCGGCCAGTTCGACCCGGAACCGCCTGAAATAGGCCTCTTCAAACAGACGCCGCAGCGTGGCATTGTCCACATCTGGCCTCTCCAGATCGACCCGCAACAGATGGGTTTGGCCGACAAATTGCATATCCACGCTGTACAGGCGTCTGATCTCGCGAACCGCAACTGTCTCCTTGCCAATCAGACGTTCACCTTCCGCCACTTGGCCTGCAAAAATCTCGGCCAACCTGCCCGGCTCCAGCGCATCCACAGGCCGGTTGATGGTACGCACGAAATCATGCCGCAAGTCAGCCACGACACAGCCGATCGCATTTGTAATCCCCGGGCGCGCCGGCACCAGAACATGCGGCACACCCATTTCCCGCGCCAAAGCCGCCGCATGCAGCGGTCCTGCGCCACCAAAGGCAAACAGCGCAAAATCCCTTGGATCCGCGCCCAGCGAAAGCGATACCATCCGCGTGGCGCCTGCCATTTTCGTATTGGCCAACCTTATCACGGCTTCTGCGGCTTCCGTCACCGTCAGCCCCAGGGGCCTGGCCAGCTTTTTGCCAAAAATGTGCGCGACCTCATCCTGGTCAATCCCGTGGGTCTTGGCCAGCTGAGCGGGGTTCAGCCGCCCCAAAAGCAGGTTCGCATCCGAAATCGTCGGCTCGGTTCCGCCGCGCCCGTAACAGATTGGCCCCGGATCAGCCCCCGCACTTTCCGGCCCGACCTCCAGCAGCCCGGCAGCATTGACCCTTGCGATTGATCCGCCACCAGCCCCTACCGTGCGGACATCGACCATCGGCACATGAATCGGCATGGCATATTCGATCTCGATCTCGTTAGACACTGCCGGCTGCGCCCCCCGGATCAGCGCCACATCGGTCGAGGTGCCGCCCATGTCGTAAGTGATCAGATCCGGCAGGCCAGCCACACGGCCCGTATAGGCCGCCGCCATCACCCCCGAAGCCGGGCCCGACATCACCGTCTTGGCCGCCTCTGCCGCCACCCGTTTTGATGACACCATGCCGCCGTTGCCATTCATCACCAGCACATCACCGGGATAGCCACCTTTCTCCAGCTCCTCGGTCAAGCGCCGCAGATAACTGTCAAGTATCGGCTGCACGCTGGCATTCACCGCCGCCGTCACCCCGCGCTCAAACTCTCGGCTTTCGGACAGAATCGCATGGCCAAGCGTGATATGATCGTTGGGCCAGATCGTGGCCAGCACCTCGCCGGCGCGCCGCTCATGATCAGGGTTGGCATACGCATGCAGGAAATGCACCACCACCGAGGTACAGCCCGCCTCAAGCAAAGTCTTGCCCGCCACCAGAACAGCCGCTTCATCCAGGGGTGTTACAACCTCGCCGCCCGCATCCACCCGCTCGGGCACTTCCAGACGCAGATCGCGCGGAATGATCGGCACAAACTGCCCGGTCATGCCATAGGCCTGCGGCCTTGTGCGCCGTCCCAGCTCCAGCACATCGCGAAATCCCGCCGTGGTGATCATCCCGGTCCGGCTCAACTTTCGCTCCAACACCGCATTGGTGGTCGTCGTGGTGCCATGGACAATCAGTCTCAGGGCAGGCAGATCACACCCGGCGGCTGCCAGCGCCTCCAGCACACCAAAAGCCTGATTATCTGTCGTGCTTGGCACCTTGGCCAACCGCACCTCACCGGTGTGCTGATCCAGCCCGACCAGATCGGTAAAGGTCCCGCCCACGTCGATCCCAACCACCAGCCCTGATCGTTTTTCCACCATGCGCCTCTGCCCCTGCCATCCGGCCCGAGAGTTGGCGAGGTCTGGTCAAAAGTCAACGCTGCTCACCTGTCGGTTTTACCGTCGGGCGGGTGGCCCACTGCATTTCTTCTAAGAAAGAATCTCAGGGTTCGTTGAAACTTTCCAGGTTTCAACGTGAGGGACAGCGTCCCTCATTCCAAAAACGGACAGGCGCGGCGCAGCCGCTCATTCAGAAAACCCCACCCTGACCCGTCACGGTCCATCGTCGCCCCAATTCAGGCTGCGATACTCAAACCCTTCCTCCAGCGTTGGTTTTACCACCCGGAAATAGGGCGACAGGTCAAAATCCCGCGGCGTGAACAGTGAATGATGCCGGATATGAAAAATCTCCCGCCGCACATAATCCCCCCGTCCACCTTCCACCTTCACCTCGGGCAGGATCGGATAGCGGATCGATTGAAATGACTGCGCAATCAGGGACGAGCAGATCGCCCGCGTCGGATCGCCAGATCCAAAGGCCAGCATCCTGCGCCGCCAGCGCACAGGCACAGGCGGCGTGGGAAAGAAAAACCGCAGCAGATCGAAAATGTTGCGCAGATCATAGCGCAGCCCAAGCTTGTCCACCATGAACCCCACAATAGCCGCCCGGCCCTCGTCAGTCAGGCCCGTCGCCCGGCAGATACGGGTATTATAGCTCTCGTATTTGGAAAGAGGCACCGCCACACATCCTTCCCCAAGGTTGACTTCAATCAGACGTGGCCGTTCAGACCCATCGTCGGGGTCCGGCAGTGCATCGCCGACAAAAAACGCCGCATGGGACCAGGTGGATTGGGTCAGATATTTAATGGCGCTGGAAATACGTTCGTTGCCTTCGATCAACACAACATCACCGGGCTTCAACGTGCGGCACAGCGTGTCAAAGTCAGACGGCGTATAGGGTTCATAGCCCGAGCTTTGTTTACGCAGCTTGCGCGCCATCCGGCGCCCAAGCCAGTCCAGAGCATCATCCAATCTTGTGCCCTCACGAACGGTCATGCGGCCCCTCCGGTTCCTGCTTGCGCCTTTGCCCCGCCGCAACAACACCGGGGCATTCCAAAATATCTTCCAGACTAACCCGGATTGGCAGGATCCAAAGTATCGCAAACTGTTGTATCACAGTATTTTTATTCGCCGCGAGATATCAGGGACGCGCCAATTTGCCCCTTTCCCTGCGCGACGTGGCGGGTAATCTCGGGCCATGACAAAAAGGCAGGCCATGCGGTCAATCACAGTTCTGGCGTTTCTGGTTGTTCTGCCCGGCATTGTCTTGGCACATGCATCCGAGCAGGGGTTCGTCCTGCTTTTGCCCACTGATATCTACATCGCTGCCGGGGCGGCTTCGGTGGCGCTGACCGTGCTGCTGCTGGCCCTGCTGCCCGACTGGGTCGCGGAAAGGCTTTTCAGGCCTTTGCGAACAGTCCCCGTCAGAAAATTACCGCTGCGCCACCTGGCCAGTTGCCTGTCCGCCGTTTTCCTCGGCTTTCTGATCTGGCGAGGCCTAACCGGCCCGCATGACCCCCTGGCCAACCCGTTGCCCCTGTTTATCTGGACAGTCTGGTGGATCGCTCTGGTCGCGCTGCAAGGCCTTTTGGGAAACCACTGGCGCTGGACCAACCCCTGGACAGGCCCCGCCGCCCTGCTTGGGCGGCTCGCCGAAACACGCGCGCCGCTGCGCTATCCGCGTGTACTCGGATACGGGCCCGGTATCGCCAGCTTTCTGGGGTTTGCCTGCTTTTTGCTGGCCGATCTGGCGCCTGCCGATCCAACCCGCCTTGCTGGATTTGTCGGCTTTTACTGGCTGTTCACCTTGGCCGGGCTATCCCTTTTTGGCCCCACCTGGATGGTTCGCGCCGAGGGGATCACCATCGTGATGCGCGTCTATTCCCGTATGGCGCTCATCGGTCGCCGCAATGGCCGCCTCGCTTTTGGCCTGCCCGGATGGCAGGTGCTGACTCGGCCCACACCCCGGCTGGGTCTGGCCTTGCTTGTCGTGATCCTTCTGGCCACCGGCAGCTTTGACGGGCTGAATGAAACCTTCTGGTGGCTTGGCCTGCTGGGTATCAATCCGCTGGAGTTTCCCGGCCGCTCGGCTGTTGTCTCCCAGAACCTGACCGGGTTGTTCGTGGCAAATATCACCCTGATAACGGCCTTCACCACCTGTCTGTGGCTGGGGGAACGTATCGCCGGCACCCACCGCCCTTTGTCCCACGCGTTCTGCCTGTTTGCGCCTTCGATCCTGCCCATAGCGCTTGGTTATCATATAGCCCATTACCTTCCCGGCGCCATGGTCGATGGCCAATATGTGCTGAAGTTCCTGACCGATCCGCTGGCCAGCGGCGCCGATCTGCTGGGTCTGGGCCAGTTCTACGTGACCACCGGGTTTTTCAATACGCCCGGTACCGCCAAACTGATCTGGCTGACACAGGCAGGCGCCGTCGTGGCGGGCCATGTCATCGCCATTCTGCTGGCGCATGCCCTGGCCCTGCGCGGCGCCATCAGCACCCGTCGTGCGCTTCTGGGGCAGGCTCCGCTGGCGGCATTCATGGTGGCCTATACCTTCTTTGGCCTCTGGCTTCTGGCTTCGCCCAGGGGGCTTTAGCCTGTCAAAACGCTGGACAACACGCGCTTCAATTCGCACACTCACGCCAATTGCGGGCAGATCACCGCCCCAAAACTCAGACAGGGAGACCTGAGGCCATGACCAATTCCACCAAAACCACCCGCCGTGGTGCGCTGAAAACCCTAGCCGCCGGTGCGGGCGCTGCCACGCTGCCGATGTGGGCGCGCTATGCGCAGGCGCAAACCTCGGAACCCATCAAGATCGGCTTTCAGGTCCACCGCACCGGTATCGGCGCTGCCTATGGCCGCTGGTATGGCCGCACCACCGACGCCGCCGTCAAACTGATCAACCAGGGCGGCGGCATCAACGGCCGCATGGTTGAAGTCGTCGCCGAGGATGACGGCACCGACCCCAAGCGCGGCGCCGAAGTGGTCGAAAAATTCGCCACACAGCACAATTGCGACGTGGGTTTTGGCACACTCTTCAGCCACGTGGTTATTGGCTCGTCCCCGCGCGCGGGCGAGTTGAAACTGCCCTATTTCGTTGTCTCTGAAGGCCACCACGTGGCCAGCGGCATGCTCAACCGCTATACCCTGCAACCCGGCATAACGGACGTGAAAAGCCAGGTACAGGCGATGGCCCCCTACGTGGCCCAGAACCTTGGCAAAAAGGTAACCATGGTCTTTCCCGATTTTGCCTTCGGCCATGACCACCGCGATTATTTCACAGCGGCAATCGAGGCACAGGGCGGCGAGGTGCTGGCCCATATCGCCATTCCCCCGTCCGAGACATCCTTTACCAAATACTTCCCCAAGATCCCGCGCGAAACCGAGGTGCTCTATCACGTCATGGTCGGCCCCGCCGTTCTGACCTTCGTCAAGGAACTGGGCGAATTCTTTGGGCCGCAACGCCCCGAAATGTTCGGCTTTATCGACAGCCTCGAGGCGGTGGATATCCGCAGCCCGGGCCTGGAATACCTCGAAGGCACCTATTTCTGGGAGGGCAACCCGCGCGAGGCGCAACCCGACCAGTCCGAGCATGACAAGTTCTACCGTGCAGCCGTGGGCGTGGACGACAAGGGGGCCTCGGTCAGCGACCCCACCGATGTATCCACCTACGCCCATATGTTCGGCTGTTGGGAAACCCTGCATGTCATCAAAGCAGGGATGGAGACTGCGGGCTATACCGGCCCCGCCGACCGTGCCGCTTTGATCGAAGCGGTCGAGGCCATGACCGACATGCCCCATAGCCGCGCGCACCCCCAGGGGGCCAAACGCTTCAACGGCAAGACCCATCAGGTGTTCGGCCATCAGTATATTTCCAAGGTGACAAACGGCAACCTGCTCTGTGTCCACAAAACCTCAATCGAGGACACGCTTTATCCAGACGAGGTGGATTACACGACCCGGTCGTTCTGATACAAATCGCCCCGGGCAATTGCCCGGGGCCTTTGGTGTATTGACCTGCGTCCGATTTCCAGTAGCCAACCATCTTGGCAACGCTCAAGTAAGCCGCGGCGGCGCAGGTATGAGATTGCGTTCAGGCAGGATTGCGGGCGGATATCACCCACGATGAGCTGGGAGCCCATATGCCATCCTCGTCCCGCTCTTGACTTTCAAAATATTCACGCATCTCACTTTCGATCACTGCACGCTTGGCTTCAGCAAGCTCCTCTCCGGCCTCGCGAAAGACCTCTCCTCCGGGACCGATTGCCAAAGCAAAGGCGATGCATTCTTCCGGTGTTGTTCCGATCATGATCTTTTCATCCACACGCGTGAATGTAACATCCTCATACCCTGCACTTTTCATCATGAGCCCTGCCACTTCTTGATTTGCCATCGAAAATGGGCCGGGTCCACAGGTGTCGGCATCTTCACCGGGGGGCGGAAGATGTCGAAGCGTAATGTCTTTCGCTTTTTGCCATGCCGGATTGTCTTCACGCCGACGCCAGACAATATGTGTCATTTGCCCGCCGGGCTTAAGTGCCAGACGCATACGCCGCAATGCCGCCACCGGATTTGTGAAGAACATCGTTCCAAATCGCGCAATAACATAGTCGAACTCGTTCTCGGGCAGCGCGACCTCAGCGTCACCGCGGGAAAATTCAACGTTCGACAGGCCTTTCGCGACGGCGTCTTTCCTTCCCTCTTCCATGAACGCGTCGACGCAATCGATGCCAAGAATACGGCCTTCCGGCCCGACGATTTCGGCGACCTGAAGCGACATGTCCCCCCACCCGCAACCAACATCCAACACGGACATGCCTTCTTTCAACGGCAGCTTCGGGATGACTGCCGCAGAATGGCGTGACAATCCGCCCTGCAGGATATGCCGGTATCTGGTGAATTTTGGCTCCAGAACCGCGTTCCAGAATTTAACGAAATCTGTGTCGTCGTCTTGTTCCATAACCATGCTGCATCCCCCCGTTTGCGGTCAGAGTATCACAGTTGCAGTTGACGGCCTAATTCTGCTGAGGCGAAGCGGGCATGATCAGAAAGACCGCTTTGGGCAAAAGCAGTCATCTGACGCAATCGCTCAGGTTTCATCGCGGTTTTGATGGGCTGGATGCCTGCTATGCGGACATTGCTGCCGTTGAGTGCCGGACGGTGCCCGACCGCGGGTGGGCGCACATCCGGTCATGGCTGTCGCTTTATCATGCAACCAACATCCAACGATTTTATTGGAGTTCAACGTTGCAAAAGCGCCCGCCCATGGGGCGGTCGGGCGCTGCCCGGCGGCGCGGTGCGCCTTGATTCCGGGCAAGGTGTCAGTTCTGCAAAGGGCTCAAATCGATCATTCGGTGCGACCTGCACCTATGACTGCTATGCGGACTAAGCCGCAGTCCGATGACGAGCGAAGCTTGCCGACATCACAAGTATCTAGCGCCGCTAAGAAAAACAGCGCTTTAGGTAATTTTCGTGTTCAGGCAGCGGCGGCACGGCACAGGCAACTTGCACGGATCGGGATGTCGGCGCGCGCAATAGCCTGATCAAGTAGAAGCTTTACATGCGGCAGCTCCACACTCTCGCCGCGTCTTGCCAGACACTCGTGCAAGCCGTGCAGCGCCCAGACGTTACGGGGGTGCTGACTTGGACGCGGTAGTTTGCCATCCAGGCCCAGATCCGCTCGATAGGCTGCTTCGGCCTCGTTGTATTCGCCTGCTTCCATGAGCAGTGCGCCCAAAGCGTGGCGCGTGGGCTGTGGCCAAGACCAAGGTTCTTCGTATTCCAGATTGTCGTCCAGATCGACGGCCTTGCGAAGATGGTCCAGCCCTTCCTCGCGGCGACCCGCTTTGAAGGCGATCTCCCCTTTCATCATCTCTTCGGCCACGGCAAGAACATCGCGTGCCTTGTTGTTAAACAGCATCCGGCTTTCAGGGACCTTCGCATAGGCCGAAGTAAAACTCGCCATCGCAGCCTTGGCTTCTTCGTGTCGGCCGAGATTAGCAAGCGCCACCGCCTTGGCATAGAAGATCAGGGCATTGGTGGTCACATACAATTCCTTGTCTTCGGGCTGAGCGAGTTCAAGTATCTCGGACCACATACCGAATCGGATGTAGACGTGCGGTGCAGCGGCCACAAAGGTTTCAAAGATATCGGGGTAAGAGCGTACGACCTCATCGGGAACTTCTTCACGTAGACGTAAGGCTGCATCGACCGCCGCGGCTTTCTGGCCAAGAAACATTGCGCCATAAAAGGCGAAATGCAGATTATGGATACGATAGAGCGCGTAGAAATTTGCCGGACCAGCGTAGGCTTTGAATTTTTCATCTACTTTGGCGGCCGCAAGATTTCTGTAGAGGACGTTCTGGTAGTCACCGCACAGCACATCGATGTGGGTTCCCATGTGCACCAAATGGCCTGCGTCAGGCACCAGGTCCTTCAGGCGGTCGCCGTGGCGCAGGGCGCGTTCAGGATGCGGCGACATCTCCATCAGATGAATATACATATGCAGCAAACCGGGATGGTCCCAGGCCCCGGCGGTTTGGTCGAAAGCCCGCTCAAGCACGGCCATCGCCTCGGGCGTCGAGGCATCAGGGTTGGGAACGCCCCTATGAAAGTCCCAAAGCTGCCAAGGGGTTCTGTTCATCATCGCTTCAGCATAGGAAAAAGCGATATCCAGATCGTCGGAATTAGCCTCGTAAACTGGCTTCATTGCAGCTGCGAACCCGTCATTGAAGGGCTGGTAATCTTCGATTTCCGGATCAGTTGGGTAGCGCGACGCAAGCGCTTGGAGCAGGGCGCGCTCTACCGGCTTGGCGTTTTCCAGGGCGAGGCCCGCTTTAAGCGCTGTGTGTGCGCGTTCCAGGGCCGGTGCCTTCTCCTCCGGAGTAAAAAATTCCCATGGTTTGTTGTAATTCGGACCGATGGCATAGGCGATCCCCCAGTGTGCCAGAGTGCAGGCTGGATCAGCCTCCAGCGCCTTTTCGAAACAGACAATGGCTTCTTCATGATTGTAAGCGAATAGCCAGACAAGGCCGCGATCAAACCACATTTGTGCATCAGAAACATCACTTGCTGGGCGACTGTAGCTACCCAAGTTGAAATAATCTGACATGGAAATACTCCTCGTTGGTTTATCAACGATATCACAAACTCGACGCTCAGTCAGCCCGGCCAGATATTTCCTGAACGCTTTGCGGCGCCGTCGGCTTTGGGCTCACAGCGGTCTATTGGCTATCTGAAACGCTTCAAAAAGGTTCAAAAATACCCCAAGGATGCTTCACCACACCCGAAATTGCGTACGAAACGTACGCTCTCTTTGCGCCATGCCCCGCACGGCGTACGAAATCCACGTACAATTCGTACGAAACGTACGCGTAACCCTGATTTAGTTTATCAGCCCGGCATGGCGCATGGCGTCTTCGACCAGAACCTTGGTTTCGTCGCTCAGGCCGGTCAGGGGTGAGCGGACCTCTTCACTGCAAAGGCCCAGACGTGACATGGCGTATTTCGCGCCAACCAGCCCCGGTTCGGTAAAGATCGCCTTGTGCAACGGCATAAGTTTGTCCTGATATTCCAGACCCTTGGCAAAATCCCCGGACAGTGTTGCGTTCTGAAACTCAGCGCAGAGTTTCGGGGCAACGTTGGCGGTTACCGAAATACAGCCAATGCCGCCATGGGCATTAAAGCCAAGTGCGGATGCATCCTCGGCCGAGAACTGCAAAAAGTCCTTGCCACAGCTTGCCCGCTGTTCACTGACCCGCGCCATATCCGCCGTGGCATCCTTTACCCCTATGATTCTAGGGAGTTTTGCCAGCTCGCCCATGGTATCGGGCGTCATGTCAACAACAGACCGACCGGGGATATTGTAGATAAAGATCGGCAGCTCACAGCAATCATGCAAAGCCGTGTAATGGGCGATCAAACCGCGCTGTGTGGGCTTGTTGTAATAGGGGGTGACCACCAGAGCCGCATCGGCACCAACCTTTTCGGCATGCTGCATAAACCGGATGGATTCCAGCGTGTTATTGCTGCCTGCCCCTGCGATTACAGGGATACGACCACCCACCGCACGCACCACCTCTTCGACCACGGTTTCATGCTCTTCATGCGACAGGGTCGGGCTTTCACCGGTTGTCCCAACTGGTACCAAACCATTGCTGCCCTCACCGATGTGCCATTCGACCAGCTTCTTGAGCGTCTCAATATCCAGTTCGCCGTTCTTGAACGGCGTGACCAAAGCAGGAAAAGATCCTTTGAACATGACACGCTCCTTTCATATCGTGGTGGCGGACATTAGGCCCGGCATCAAATGCGTTCGCCTCAGCGGGTTGCCGCCAACCTGCCCGCTTTGTGAATGGACGGGCCCGGCGTGCACGCTTAGGCTGGCGATGTCTATCCTTCGCAATTGCGGGAAATGCAAGAGATGTTGCGCGCCTTAACGCTTGTTTTGTTGCTAACCATTGCAGCTTGGCCGGGATTTGCGGCTGATACGCCACGTCTTGCACCCCGCCCGCTTGCCAGCGCACTACATGCCATGCAGGCCGGTCGGTGGGAGGTTGCAGCGCAATTGGCGGCGCGTGACGGTCACGCGGCCCGCGATCTTATTGAATGGTATCGCCTTCGTGCAGGTCAGGGTTCTCCAGCTGACGTGCTGAATTTTATTAAGCGTAATCCCCACTGGCCAGGCCTTGGCTATTTGCGCCAGCAAAGCGAAGACGCCCTTACACGAGCCCGTTTTGACGACGTGCTGACGTTCTATAAGGGGTATCACCCTCAAACAGGGACGGGCGCCCTAAACTATGCTCGGGCTCTTACTGCCCGGGGGAAGGCAGACAAGGCAGACGCCGGCCTTGTTAAGGCCTGGCTGACCATGGACCTGAGCACTGAAGAACATGACGCTTTTATCGACGCGCATGCGAAATTGCTTGAGCCGCACCATGCCGCCCGCCTGGACATGGCGCTCTGGCGTGGACTGCGGGATGTTCAACAGATGCTGCCGCTTGTTACCGAGGACCAGCGCAAGCTGGCCGAAACCCGTCAGATGGTAGAAGGTGATCGCAAGGGACTGGAGGCCCATCTTGCGACCCTTTCCAAGAAAATGCTGGCTGATCCCCACGTTGCTTACGCCTTGTTCAACCGCCACATCCGCAACAACAAGACTGAGGCGGCGATTGACCTGATTCTAACCCAAAGCCACATCAAGGAGGGGTTGGGGCAACCCGAGCGATGGGCAGGCTGGCGTCGTGCACTGGCCAGGTCGCAGATGCGCGAGGGTAAGGCGCAACTAGCCTATGATCTAGCTGCAACCCATCAACTGACCGATGGTGCAAACTTTGCGGATCTGGAATGGCTTTCGGGATATCTGGCGCTGACCTACCTGGATGAACCCGAATTGGCCCTAGATCATTTCCAGCGTTTTCGAGTTTCCGTAAATTCGCCAATTTCGTTGGGGCGAGCAGGATATTGGATTGGCCGCACCCAAGAGGCCTTGAATGATCCCGAAGCAGCGCAACTGGCCTATGCGCACGGAGCAGAGCACCAGACCAGCTTTTACGGCCTGCTGGCTGCAGAACATGCAGCCTTGCCCGCAGATCCCAGGCTTGACGGAACGAACTCCTTTCCCCCCTGGCGCGATGCCCCTTTTGCTGCAACCGATCTGCACGAGGTAACCGTTCTGGCGTTGGCAACCGGCCAGCTAAACCTGGCCGAGCAATTCGTTACCCATTTGTCAGAGATCCAGGATCGCACAGGCCTGGGCCAAATGGGAGAGATGCTGCTGGAGCTGGAGCAACCGCATCTTCAGGTCATGCTGGGCAAGGCCGCCGCCCGGCGCGGTATCGTGTTGCCGGGGCCGTATTACCCGTTGCACCCGATGACCAACGAAACCCTACCGGTCCCGGCAGAACTGGCTTTGGCAATCGCCCGTCGCGAAAGCGAATTTGATTTCAACGTTGTGAGTGGCGCAGGCGCTCAAGGACTGATGCAGTTGATGCCGGGAACTGCCCGTGATGTCGCCAATGATTTGAAACTGGAACATCAGCGCGGCCGTGTAATGAGTGACTGGCGCTACAATGCCTTGCTGGGATCAACTTATCTGGCGCAACTGGCCGATAGGTTCGATGGCAATGTGGTGATGGTATCCGCCGCGTATAATGCTGGGCCTGGGCGTCCTGTGAAATGGATTGAACAGTTTGGTGATCCGCGCGGCAAAGACGAAAAAGAAGTTGTCGACTGGGTCGAGCACATCCCATTTCGAGAAACCCGAAACTATGTCATGCGCGTTGCCGAAAGCCTTCCCGTCTACCGTGCCCGGTTAGGGGAAAAACCGCTGCCTGTACCTTTTAGTCAAGAGCTGACCGGCAGCAGCGTCGCGCGTCTGGCTGACAAAATAGACTAGGGTGGCCGCCAGACCACCCTAAAATTGTACCTCAGAACGCCAATTGCCAGCCGGCTGTCAGAGTCCAGTCCGTTTCCAGCTGAAATCCGTTCAAATTCTGATAGACTGGCGCGCCGACCTCCAGTGCAAAGCGGTGACCGCGCATTGCGCCACGCTGAGCAATCAGATTGACACCACCGAAAAGGGACACTGTTTCACCCCCATAGTTGTCCGGGTTCAGCGTTGGTGACGGGCCGATCATTTCGGAATCAATCCCACTTATATCGCCCACGGTTTTTGCCTCGATCCGGCCAGACAGGCTGATCCAGGGTTTCGGTTGAACGCTGGTCCAGGCGGTCAGCCTGGCCTCATTTCCCAAGCGATAGCCATTGTTTTTGCCGGTGCGGACCACGCCAGTCAATTGCGCACCCCAGCCGATATTGCCCTGTTTGCCGATATAGGTAATGCCCGGCAACAGGTCGTAGGTACCCGAACCCAGTTGCATCCCATAGGGCATACGTACATTCATCAACATCCCAGTGGGCGCCAAAGCGTTCGCGCGCTCAGTGGTCGAGCCCGTGGGCAAACTGAAGCCAAAATTCAGATGAACCTTGTGATTGCCACGTTCCATCAGGCCATAAAGGGCTGAAACCTTGATGTCGCCCAAGCCCTCGGATTTAGTCGAGAAATTGCCAAGCACCGTAGTCCCGGCGGGGCCTGCAAACGTGATGTGATCCATTCTCTTGGTGATATAAGGGATCATTGCCATTAAGGTAAGCTGATCGTTAGGGGCATACATCGCCCCGAACATATGCATATCCATTGTCATACTGGTCGGCACGATCCGGATAGTAGGCGGTTGCATTGGGAGGCCGAAAAAGCGGTTCGGCACGGTGGTGGCAATCGTATTTGGGTCAACCCTGTTGGTGCCGCTTCGATATCCATCCATGTCCATATGCATAAAGCGATAGGACAACATCACTTCGCCCGTCTTGTGTCGGTGTTCACCCATCACGCTGATTGGGGCGTGGCCATCCGCCCGAAGAGGGGCAGGACCGCTGGCAGTCGGAGGGGTTTTTTCTCCATGGGCATGGGCCGCAGATGCGGCAAGCATTGCGCTTAAAACAAGCGCATTAAAAAAGGGGGGTTTCATTTCCTGATCTTCTCGTTTCAGCAAGCCAAATGGCGGCTGGGTATTAATAGTCTTATGGTGAGCAGACGTTCAGCAACGCCCCTGTCCGTCGATCCCGGTGATGCCTGATCCGTGACACTTTGGTGCAAAAATTTACACCACTGACGTGCTGGCATTCCGATAGATATCTATCAGGTAGCCCAGACTTGAAGGTGACCCCGCTGGAGAGGGATCCCGGCGCACAACCACCGGTTCAAAACAGGAATCTGGACAGGGGCGTTGAACCTAAGACCCGATTGGTGGCGCGCGCGCCTCATATCCGGCAATAGCTGCGTCAGTACCCGAATGGACGGCAGCGGGCAGTGGCCAGCTCCAAGAGTAGACCTGATCGCTAAAACCAAAAACAACTTCGCTGGCCGGCAAAATGCCCGGCGCCATGAAGAAGGGACAGAGTGAATTCAGAACATTTTCGTCATGTTCGGGACCATCGCCGACAAGGGGCAACCCACAAAGATCACCAACCGAGTAGGGAATACCTGTTACGGCCTGAGCAGTACGCGCGGTTTGCGCTGCAAGTTCGTGCTGACATTGAATGGCTGGTGACGCCGCGACCCGTACAGCCAACAACAAAACCAGAAGCATCGGGAAAATCCCGATCGACTTTTTGCCATTAACTGTTGATCTAACACGCATCTCAAACACTATCCCGACCACGATATCCCGGTCAGCCAATTCCAATCTTCAGGCACCGCTGATGTATCCAAAACGCTGCCCATGTACAAAGCGTAAGCCAGTTACCGATTCCATACAAGTTATTGCTTTTCGAAAGAAAATTATCTCACTTTGCGCTGTCGCCAAAGGGTGAATAGCCCCGCTGCAACAATCAGCCCCGCACCTATCGCGACATTCATCCTGATCGTTTCGCTGAATACGGTTATTCCGATTGCACTGGCAAAGACAAGTTGCAGGTAAGCAAAAGGCTGCACGGCGCTGGCTTCGGCAACCTCGTAACATTTAATCAACGTCCAATGACCCAAAGCCCCGGCAATACACAAAATGCCCATCCAGCCCCAATCAGGGGTCGTCATCGGTTCCCAGAACCACATACCAACCGCCGTCATCGCAACGGAGCCCACAGTGCCCGTCCAGAAGAAACTGGTGGCCGCACTGTCCTTTCGCGCGGCAAACCGGGTCAGCAATCCATAAAGTGCAAACATCAATGCTGCTGCCAAAGGCACGACTGCCGCGGGTTGGAACACGGCGAAACCCGGCTCGAGGATGATGGTCACCCCAATAAACCCCAGACCGATTGCTGCCCACCGCCGCCAGCCCACGTGCTCTCCCAGAACAGGGCCGGAAAGTGCTGCGATCAACAGGGGGTAACAGGCGAAAACCGCGTGTACCTCGATCAACCCGAGCAAAGTAAAACCCAGGATCATCACGCAGATTTCAGCTACCAACAACACTGCCCGGAACGCTTGCAAAAGCGGCTGCGCGGTGGCAGCGGCCGCCCTCACCCCGCCGGCCTTGCGCCCCGCAACCGTGATTACAAAAGCTGCGAAGAACCAGTATCGAATCATCACGATCATCAGAACGTTGTATTCACTGGCCAAGTGGCGCGAAATTCCGTCCTGTGCCGCAAAGACAATCGTGGTGGCAATCATCAGCAGAATGCCGAACCGGGTGTTTTGTTCGCCCATTGTTAGTTCTTCACCGCCGCGGTCATATGCCGTTTGCGGCCAAAGCCCGGCCGGCGCGAAACGGAAAACCCCGCAGCCTCAAGCCCGCGCCGAACAAAACCCGCGGCGGTATAGGTGGCTATCGTACCCCCTGGCACGGTATGTGCGCCAACGCTGGCCAATAGTCCTTCTTCCCAAAGTTCAGGGTTTTTAGCCGGTGAAAACCCATCCAGAAACCACGCATCCGCACACCCATTCCAAATGGGCAGTGTTTCCCGAGCATCGCCGCATATCAAAGTGAATTCCAGATCAGGCAAGGTAATCCGGGAGGGATACTCTTGCCAATACGGGGCCAGTTCGGCAGCTATATCCGTCAGTTCAGGAAACGCTTTGTGCGCGCGTACCATTTCGTTCGCGGACATTGGAAATGCCTCGAACGAAGTATAATGCAAAACGCCACGGACCCCGGCCAACCGCCATTCTGCCAAAGACGCCAACAGGTTCAAACCTGTTCCAAATCCAAGCTCGGCAATTTGGAAGCCATCAGAAAATCTTTCCGGCAGACCGTTTCCGGACAAAAACACATGCTGCGTCTCTGCCATGCCATTGTCCAGGCTGAAATAGGGGTCATCAAACCGGGTTGAAGCCGGCACATCGCCGTCCCGCCATTCCAGTTCAGCCCGCTGGTTCTGCATCGATGCATCCTTTAGAAGAGGGTCTATATCGTGGCGACCATGAAGAGGGATACAGAATTTGGCAATGGTCGATGTAACTGTGATGGGGGCTGGAATTTTCGGGCTTTCGGTGGCCTGGAGCTGCCTGTTACGCGGCGCCCGCGTGCAGGTGATCGACCCGGACGGCCCTGCGGCTGGTGCCTCGGGCGGCGTTGTGGGCGCATTGGCGCCGCATGTACCGGAAAACTGGAATGACAAGAAAGCGTTTCAATTCGAAAGTCTGATCATGGCAAAGGCGTTTTGGCGCGGGGTCCAAGAGGTATCGGGACTATCGCCCGGTTATGCCCGCCTGGGGCGGCTGCAACCGATCCCGGATGTGCATTCACTCGAGATGGCCCGGCAACGCGCTGAGAATGCACGCGCGCTTTGGCAAGGCAAGGCCGAGTGGCAGATTGTCAGTGTCGAAGATCACGACTGGGCACCGATTTCACCTACCGATTATCTGATCCGCGACACCCTGACTGCCCGCATCCACCCGCGCCGCGCCTGTGCTTCCCTGGCGGAAGCCATCCGTATGCGTGGCGGCACAATTACGCAGGAAGGCACCGCACAGGGTATGGTTATCTGGGCCACCGGCGTGGCCGGGCTGGAATATTTATCTGCCGCCCATACCCGAACTGTCGGCAATGGTGTGAAAGGACAGGGCGCGCTGTTGCATTTCAACGCCGCTGAACTGCCTCAAATCTTTGCCGACAGCGTGCATGTCGTCCCGCATGACGATGGCACTATCGCGATCGGTTCAACCAGTGAACGCGATTATGACGACCCCACCAGCACCGATACAGCCCTGGACGATGTAATTGCGCGCGCGATGCAGGCCATGCCCATTCTACACGGCGCGCGCGTGGTTGAGCGGTGGGCCGGTGTGCGGCCTCGTTCCCGATCTCGCGCCCCGATGCTGGGAGTACACCCTTTGAACCCAGGGCAATTCATTGCCAACGGTGGTTTCAAGATCGGGTTTGGCATGGCGCCTAAAGTGGGGCAAGTCATGGCTGACCTGATGTTGGAAGGGATGGATACAATCCCTCAAGGGTTCCGGCCTGAAGCGTCTTACTGAGCCGTCCTGAATGCGCATCTGTCAGCCGAAAAAACGGCCAATGGCCTGCAAGCTGAACGGTTTACCCTACAGCATGAGCTTGCATACATTGCCGCCCATCTGGCCCGCGTACCCAGGCAGCGCCGTCAATCCAACACAGCTGCGCCTGTTCGAAATGCAGTAACGGAGCAGTTGCCCGGAATTCGAAACTTGTCAGCGAACCCAACTGCTTCTCGGCCAGCAGAATCAACAGTTGAGCCAGCAATGGCCCATGGACAACCAGCCCACCATAACCCTCAACTTTCTTGGCGTAATCAATGTCATAATGTATTCTGTGCCCGTTGAACGTTAGTGCAGAGTAACGAAAAAGCATTGTTGAATCAAAGCACTGGACCTGGCAAACCTTTTCGTCCTGACGGGCCACAGGTGGGTTTGGTTTCGGCACATCCCGATCGGGGTCCTGGCGGTAAACCAGATCCTGCCAATCAGTGATACACAGCTGCCCCTCTTGCCAGATTTCGTGGCGCAAGGTGACAAACCCCAACGGTCCGCTGCGCCCTTGTTTTCGCTCTGTCATCTCAACGAAAGACACTCGTTTAGCGCCTTGACCTGCAATAAGCGGAGCATGAAACTTCAAACGCCCACCAGCCCACATGCGCCTTGGCAGACCCATATCCGGTATGACGCCACCCACCTTTGGGTGGCCATCCCGGCCAAGATTTTCGGGCGGCTGCGGATCCCAAAAATAAAGCTGATGAAAGAAGGGCGGCAAAGACATCCCATTTTCAATTGCCACGTCATGGCCTAGAATGGCCTGCATTGCGCGGGCGCGGGCCGGGTCGATAACATCTGAAAGGGTTTGGATGGCCTCGCTCATGTTTGCAAGCTAAGATACCGGCAAAAAAGGAACAATCCAAAAAATGCCACCTGCGGTATCCACGCTAGATCATCTGGTCCTGACTGTCGGTGATCTGGACGTTACCATTGCGTTCTACCGCGATGTCCTGGGGATGGCCCCTGAACAATTCACGCCTGCCAAGGGCGCGCCACGCTGGGCCTTGAAATTCGGTTCACAGAAGATCAACCTGCACCGGGCTGGGGCTGAATTTGAACCCAAGGCGGCCAGGCCAGTGCCGGGTTCAGCCGATTTGTGCTTTTTAAGTGAAACGCCTATTGAAGAATGGCAAAAGCACTTCGAAACCATTCGCATTCCCATCGAACATGGCCCTGTTACCCGAACCGGGTCAACAGGGCCAATTCTATCAATCTATCTGCGTGATCCTGATCAAAACCTTTTGGAAATCTCGAACATGATTGCTGATTGATCTCATATTTTCGGGTGGAAACTAAGTTGGCACGACCTCGGCACGCAGGGCTTGCATCCGAGTTGTCAGCGTCTTTTTATAGAGCTCATTCTTCAGGTTCCCATTTTCGTCAAACTCATTGCTGGCTGCGGCCACCAATACCGAAGGTCCTGGCATCAAGCGTACCTGTAACTGTGTCAAACAGCTTAGCACCATGAATTGTGCCGTTTCGCCCCCGGTACGCCCGGCCGCCGCCGATACTACCACGGTTGGTTTACCGTTCAGAACAGCCCCCGGCACGCGGCTTACCCAGTCCAGCGCGTTTTTCAGGACGCCAGGAATGCCTTTGTTGTATTCAGGTGACGAAATCAAAACCGCATCCGCCGCACTTATCTGATCAGCCAGCGCTTGTACTTGCGCGGGAATGCCTTTGGACTCTTCCAAATCGCCGTCATAAAGCGGCATGTTCAGGTCGGCTACAAGCACCTCGGCATCACCAAAAGCCCTGGCAGCCTCATGCATCAGCATTCTGTTGAAGGAACCTTTGCGCAAGGAACCCGAGATCGCCAGCAAGGTTGGCTTTGTCATTTGAATTTTCCTTCGTATTGACCTTTTTGTTAACGACAATCTGAGGGTCCATCACGGTCAAGGCAATATGCAGCGTTGCACAGTTCTTGTGCGACGCAGTTTTGTACCAGGTATTTTTTCCACGGCGCACAAAATCAAAAACCCCGAGCGCAGTAAACGTCCGGGGTTAAGATACCTGAAGATGAGTGGAAAATGTTACCAGTCGGTCGGGCCTTTATCAGCAAATGCATGTACCAAAAAATCAATGAAAGCGCGCACTTTGGGTTGTGTAAACCTTCCGGGCGGATAGACCGCATAAATACCTTGGGTTTCTACGGGTAATTCCGGAATGGCATCTTCAACCAAACCTTCTTCCAGAGATTTAGAGTAAAGGAAACTTGGCAGATACGCGATGCCAAGGCCGGAAATGGCGGCGTTC
Source organism: Roseovarius litorisediminis (assembly GCF_900172295.1). Classification (GTDB taxonomy): domain Bacteria; phylum Pseudomonadota; class Alphaproteobacteria; order Rhodobacterales; family Rhodobacteraceae; genus Roseovarius; species Roseovarius litorisediminis. The sequence continues at coordinate 251,214 of NZ_FWFL01000005.1, read as the reverse complement.
AAAAGCGACTGCCCATCGTTGACCGAAAGCCCACCTGCTGTTCGGACCTGGCGCTTCTCCCCAGAAGGTGCTGTTAGTTTCCATACAGATCCGTTTGACTGGCTGGAATAATGTAAAAGCTTGTGATCATTGAGATCGTCTATCTTGGTTGGCCGGCCATATTTTGCGAAATAGGCTGGGCTGGCGATCATACGTTTTGTGGTCTCAGTCAATTTACGCGCGCGTAGGGTGCTGTCTTCCAACTCACCAATACGAATAGCCATGTCGAAACCTTCGGAAATCAATTCGACATAGCGGTTATTCAATACCATATTGACGGTAATATCCGGGAATTCATCAAGAAATTGGCCTAAAACCGGGCTGAGGTGATTGACCCCAAAATCGGTTGCAACTGAAATGCGCAACAGACCCGACGGGTCAGATTGCATCGAACTTACAAGGGCGTCAGCCTCTCCCGCATCGTTCAAAACGCGCAAGGCACGGTCATAATAAGCCAAACCTATTTCAGTAGGGCTGACGCGACGTGTGGTCCGGTTCAACAGGCGGGCCCCCAAACGCGCCTCAAGAGACGAGACGTGTTTTGAGACGGCGGACTTTGAAATCCCCATCTTCCGGGCGGCGTCTGTGAAACCTCCTTGATCCACAACCGTGGCGAAGGCCTCCATTTCGGTAAGGCGATCCATTAATTGATACCTCTGTCCTTTAGTTCACACCGGCAGTTATTGTTGCTAAATCGGGCACAACTGGGGCGCGCGCCAGACAATATCTTGGTTTTGTTTGGAACGGCTCGGAGCAAAATCCCGTCGAAACCCCGAAATGTGAAAAACTGGAAACCCATGGGTATCGAGTTAAGCTCACTGGATAAACCAATAGTATAACGAGAGAAGTCACCTTGGACCCAAGATTGGTGACGCCATTTGTTGTCGGATTTTTACGGTAACGAATATGGCAAGTGTTGGCGAAACGCTGACACCGCAAGGGTCGGCCGTTTGTTTTGTCTACATACAGGAGGGTGCGAATGTGACATCGCCAGTGAAAGTGGTATCGCGGGATATCAACCATATTCCGCACAACCCGCCGGTTGGGTCAGAAACAATCACCGTTTGCGTCAATTAAGATCCGGCAGAATCGACCAGGCGTCTGGCTCTGCTTGCAGCGATCTTTTCTGTCATAATGCCGCAGCCAGCCGGGTGCCTTGGTTAATGGCGCGTTTGGCATCCAGTTCCGCAGCCACATCCGCACCTCCAATTACGTGCGGTGACATCCCCTTGGACTCAAGCGCATCCGCCAAAGACCGGTCGCTGATCTGTCCGGCGCATAACACAATTGTATCGGCCTGAATGCAGGTCGGGTTTTCGCGTGCTTCGCCGTGGCTTATATGCAGGCCTTCTGCGTCGATGTATTCGTAGTTGACGCCACTGAGCATCTGCACATTCTTCATCTTCAATGCTGCGCGGTGAATCCAACCGGTGGTCTTTCCCAGCCGCTTTCCCGGTCGTTCCGCTTTGCGCTGCAAGAGCGTTACAGTCCTTGCAGGTGCATCTGGTTGCGGGCCGTCTGGCGCCAGGCCACCACGATCATCGGACGGATCCCCAATTCCCCACTCTTCTTTCCAGGCGGCAAGGTTTTCGGTTGGGCTTGTGCCTGACTGCACCAGATACTCGGCAACGTCGAATCCAATACCCCCGGCCCCAATAATGGCGACGCGATCACCAACAGGGACCTTATTGCGAAGAACATCTATATAGGACACAACATTCGGCCCATCCTGACCGGGAATGCCAGGGTCGCGCGGCACTACCCCCGTGGCGATGATAATCTCATCAAAACCGGTCAGATCGCCAGTTGTCACATTCCGTCCCAGTTTAAAGGTGATCTCAAGGTCGGCAGTCATGGTCCGAAACCATTCGACCAGCCCGTTAAACTCTTCCTTTCCGGGGATGACACGTGCCATATTCAACTGCCCTCCGATTTCTTCAGCCCTGTCGAACAGGGTAACGTCGTGGCCCCGACTGGCAGCTGTCATCGCGGCAGACAGGCCTGCAGGCCCTGCCCCAACAATTGCAACAGATTTCGGCCTGTCGGTTGGTATTATGGTAAGTTCAGTTTCATAACACGCCCTTGGATTGACCAGACAGGTGCTAATCTTACCACTGAACGTATGGTCCAAACAGGCCTGGTTACAGGCTATACATGGCGCAATAGTATCAGGGTGGCCATCCTTGGCCTTTCTCACAAAATCCGGATCAGCCAGAAACGGGCGCGCCATTGAAACCATGTCCGCAGCCCCTGATGCCAGCACCTCCTCCGCGACACCCGGCGTATTTATGCGATTCGAGGTGATGACAGGAATGCCTACATTCCCCATCAGTTTTTTTGTCACCCACGCGAAGGCGGCGCGGGGGACGGAAGTGGCGATGGTGGGGATGCGGGCCTCGTGCCAGCCGATGCCGGTGTTTATGATTGATGCTCCCGCCTTTTCGATTTCCTGCGCCAGTTGGATCACCTCGTCAAAGGTGCTGCCATCGGGCACGAGATCAATCATGGAAAGGCGATAGATGATAATGAAATCTGCGCCCAACGCTTTGCGCGTGCGTTTGACGATTTCAATGGGCAGGCGCATCCGGTTTTCATAACTACCGCCCCAGCGATCCGTCCGCCTGTTGGTGTGGGTCACAAGGAACTGGTTGATGAAATATCCTTCAGAGCCCATGATCTCGACCCCGTCATATCCGGCTTTGCGGGCATGGACAGCAGCGGTCACGATGTCGGAAATCTGTTTCTCGATCCCCTCTTCGTCCAACTCTTTTGGTGGGAAAGGCGAGATGGGGGATTTGATTGGCGAGGCTGACACACATTCCGGCCCGTAGGCGTAGCGCCCGGCATGCAGGATCTGCATCGCAATAAGACCATCTGCGTCGTGCACACGGTCGGTTACTAATTTGTGGTTGGCAATGTCCTCATCTGTAAAAAGTCCCGCAGCTCCAGGAAAGACGCCGCCTTCGCGGTTTGGTGCCATGCCGCCGGTAACCATCAGGCCAACTCCGCCCCGCGCCCGCGCCGCATAGAATTCGGCAACGCGATTCCAGTCCTTGGTTTCCTCCAGCCCGGTATGCATCGAGCCCATCAGAACGCGGTTTTTCAGTGTTACATGCCCGAGATCGAGAGGGGCAAGAAGATGGGGGTATGTTGTCATGACGGGTCTCCGGTTTTCCGCGGCCAGCATGGCGTGAAGCAGGGGTGATGTCACCCCGGACGCTGCGTTAAACATTGTGCGAAAACCAACCGGTGTTTTTGCCAGCCAGAACTGCCCGACTAATTCCAGAGCAACGAACCATCGAACAAAAGGTTTGTAAGTGGATTTTGTACAAAATCCGAGAGCAACTCGGGAGGCCGAGTACAAACCGTACAGAACCTTTGCCGTGTGGCCGGGATTTTGGGACTGCTAAAGGAATGTGCCCGTCCAGGTTTACTGTTTGGCAGAGGAAAGCTTTTCCCCTGCAACAAACAGTGTCGCTGCACCAGTAAATGACAACAATGGGTTTCCAGTTCCAAGGTCCGTCTTCGTCGGGAGGGTTTCGAAGGTCGTGAAGTGTAGATATGTACGGACTCCCGGGACACTTCCTATAAATTCCCCGATTTGGGGTGGTGGAAGTTTTCATGATGAACGGAGAACGTGAAATTCAGCGTAAACGAAGATTGCTGCAACATGCCGAGAAGATCGGCAATGTCAATTCCAAGCCAACTTCCATTGGCTCGTTGAAGACAAGGGCATTCGACGCGCCTACATCAAACGTGGAACGCCACAACTCAACGGGAAAGCTTAACGCTCTCACCGATCCGATCAGAAGGAATTCTTTCAGCTCCTCAGTTACAAGGGTGACGTCGATCTGGAAGCGAAGCTGGACGAATGGGAGCAGTTCTACAACTTCGCCAGACCGCATGGCGCGCACAACGGTCAGACACCCAACGAAGCTCTCAGAGATAAGCTACATTAACGCCACAAGTGTCCCGTAGGTTCGCTAAATTACAATTTCTTCGCTTCTTCAGTTTCCTGTTCCCGGTTATCCCATCTGGTAACCCGGTGTAGAGTTGGATATTGCGCGCTCTTCGTCGTCCATATCTTCGGGGATGCCTTCAAACAGTGGCGTGGTAAGGTACCTTTCACCGGTGTCGGGCAACATACATAGGATGACCGAGCCAGGGGCGGCGTTCGCAGCGATCTGCAGAGATACAGCAAATGTTGAGCCACCCGAGATACCGGTGAATATTCCCTCTTTGGCAGCCAGCGCACGGGCTGCGACGATGCCGTCAGGTCCGGCGATAGGGATCAGTTCGTCATAGTAGTTCTTGTCGATCGCCTCTTGCAGGACCAGCGGGATGAAATCGGGGGTCCAGCCCTGAATTGGGTGCGGTTCAAAATCCGGGTGGCTGACGGCGGGGGCGCCATCGGCGCTGCGTTCCTGCGAGTGGCCGCCGCCGACGATCTGGGCATTGGCAGGCTCGGACAGGATGATTTTGGTATCGGGGCGTTTGTCACGTAGCACGCGGGCGATGCCGGTGACGGTGCCGCCGGTGCCATAGCCGGTCACCAGATAATCCAGTTTCTGCCCGTCAAAATCGGCCAGAATTTCCTGCGCGGTGGTGGCCGCGTGAATGTCAGCATTGTCGGCGGTTTCGAACTGATGCGCCAGGAACCAGCCATTGGCTTTGGCCAGTTCTTCGGCTTTTTTATACATGCCAAGGCCCTTTTCGGCGCGCGGTGTCAACACCACTTTGGCCCCCAGCATGCGCATCAGGCGGCGTCGCTCGACCGAAAAGCTATCAGCCATGGTCACCACTAGTGGATAACCCTTTTGCGCGCAGACCATAGCAAGGCCGATGCCGGTATTGCCGCTGGTGGCCTCTACCACTGTCTGGCCGGGTTTTAGGCGGCCGTCACGTTCAGCTGCTTCAATAATGTTAACGGCAAGGCGGTCTTTAACCGAAGCAGCAGGATTGAACGCCTCGGCCTTGACGTAGATCGTGACGTGATCGGGGCCAAGGTTATTGACCCGGATCACCGGCGTATCGCCGATTGTATCGAGAATGCTGTCAAAGAGGCGTCCGCGCCCCTTGGTTGTCCGTATTCCTGAATCGACCATGTTCCTGTGCCCCCCGTTGACGGTTCCTGATGTATGCAGTCAACTTAACACGGGATGGTCAGCTTCTGTAAAGCTTTCCGGTGCCATCAAGCGGTTGGGGTTGCACACCTCTGCTATCCGGCAACCCGGAACGTGTCAGGCGTCTTCGCAGATCTTATCCTGCGTCTGGGTCTCGAAATCGCTGGCGTTATGGCGTTCATGCAGTTGCAGTTCTGGTTTGCCAAAGGTGCGGTTAACCATGCGGCCACGCTGAACGGCAGGGCGGTCGCCGATCTTTTCGGCCCATTTCACTACATTGGTATAGCTTTTTACGTCCAGAAATTCACCCGCGTTGTATTGGCGCCCCAAAACCAGATTGCCGTACCACGGCCAGATCGCCATATCAGCGATAGAATAGTCGTCGCCCGCAATGTAGGGCCGTGTCGCCAGTTCCCGGTCAAGCACATCAAGCTGACGTTTGACCTCCATCGCATAGCGGTTGATCGGGTATTCCCATTTCTCGGGCGCATAGGCGTAGAAATGGCCAAATCCACCACCCAGATACGGCGCGCTGCCCATCTGCCAGAACAGCCAGTTGAGGGTTTCAGTGCGCGCCGGGCCACTGGTGGGCAGGAAGGCACCGAATTTTTCCGCCAAATGCATCAGGATCGATCCGGATTCAAACACACGCAGGGGGGTGTCACCTGTATGATCCACGAGTGCCGGAATTTTCGAATTGGGGTTAATTTCGACAAAGCCACTGCCAAACTGATCGCCGTCACCGATGCGGATAAGCCAGGCGTCATATTCGGCGGCATGGCCAGCGGCCAGCAGCTCTTCGAACATGACGGTTACCTTGACCCCATTGGGCGTGCCCATGGAATAAAGCTGGAACGGGTGCTGACCGACTGGCAGCTCCTTGTCGTGCGTGGCGCCCGCGATGGGGCGATTGATGCTGGCGAATGAACCGCCGGATTCAGCTTCCCATCTCCAGACGTCGGGCGGGGTGTAGGTAGTGTCGCTCATTTGCGGGCTTCCTTCGGATTGTGTCGGGAAAGAAATAGTCAACGACCGGTCGAATGCAACGTGCGGGCTTGCACAGATAGCTGTGCGGGAAGATCAGTTAGCCAGAGCCAGATCTTCGGGCAGCGGCTCGGTCGAGGGATCTGATGCATCGACAAAGCGCTGACCCTGTCGGCGGGCGCGTTTCATGGCAAAGACCTTTTCGCGGGGTACCCAGGTGTATTTTTCGTCCTTGTTTGTGGGGGCCCAGTATAGCGTGCCGCCATAACGCCAGGGATCAAGCACCATGCCCTGAAACATATCATCGCCCTTGCTGCTGACGATGACAGTGGAATGATCGATCAGTAGGCGGGTATGGCCATTGGCGATAGCGCGGTGCAGGTCGAGAGTTTTGAAATTCTCCTGCGCGAGGCGGGTTTCCATGTCTTGAGCCCAATGCCAACACAAACCGCGCGGGCGTGCGCCGGAATTGACCTTGATGTTATGCAGCAGTGGCGGGTCGGTGACACCGTATTGGCTGCGCAACTGCTTGGGATAGTTGACAGCAATATCAGCGGCGCGCGTGGCTTCGGCGGGATCAATCTCAGGTGAAAGGGCACGGATGCTGGCGGCAAGCCTGGAAACTTCGTCGGGGGCCTGTTCCGGGGGCGTCGAACAACCAGCCAAAAGCGCAAGAACCGACAGGAGACAGGCAATTTTTCTAAGGATCGTCACTGGATGGGCGTGCCTTCAAAACCAATTTCCATAGGGGTAACGCGCGATTATGCAGTTGTCGAGGTCAGGCACGCGCGTTCGGCGCCAATGCCGATCACAAATGCGTAAATCAGGCAAAACCCGGCCAGCATCGTGATTGGTGTCAGCACCAATCACGATGCTGGAAACAGGAGGCAATCTTTGCTGAAACAAGGCACTTTGCCACGCCTGTGGGTGGTGTACGGTCCGCGCGCCCAAGGCTGTCTATGATGTCAATGCCGGCTTCGCTTATACGCTCCCGGATTGAGGCCTGCGACGATCAGATCGGCGCAGGCCTCCAGCTTCTGTGATTTTCCAATTACCCGCCCGCCCGGCCATGTCGGTCGATGTCGAGCGTTCGGCAGTGGTCTCGTCGGCTGCAGCCGGACGCCTCAGTACAGGACGACGGATCGGATTGATTCGCCTTTGTGCATCAGTTCAAAGCCCTTGTTGATGTCCTCCAGCGGCATGGTGTGGGTGATCATCGGGTCGATCTCGATCTTGCCGTTCATGTACCAGTCGACGATTTTGGGCACGTCGGTGCGGCCGCGCGCGCCGCCGAACGCCGTGCCACGCCAACTGCGCCCGGTCACCAGCTGGAACGGCCGGGTCGAGATTTCGGCCCCCGCCGGCGCCACGCCGATGATGATCGATTCACCCCAGCCCTTGTGCGCCGCCTCCAATGCGGTGCGCATCACGCCGACATTGCCCGTGGCGTCAAACGTATAATCCGCGCCGCCACCCGTCAGCTCGACCAGATGCGCCACCAGATCACCCTCCACCTCGGACGGGTTCACAAAATCGGTCATGCCGAAACGCGTCGCCATCTCGACCTTGCCAGGGTTCAGGTCAACGCCGACAATCTGATCCGCCCCCGACAGGCGCAGCCCCTGAATCACGTTCAGGCCAATGCCGCCCAGGCCAAACACGATGCTGCGGTTGCCGATCTCGGCCTTGGCGGTGTTGATCACCGCCCCGATGCCGGTGGTCACGCCGCAGCCGATGTAGCAGATCTTGTCAAATGGCGCGTCCTTGCGGACCTTGGCCAGCGCAATTTCCGGCAGCACCGTATAGTTCGAGAACGTCGAGCAGCCCATGTAATGCAGGATCGGCGTGCCATCCAGCATCGAGAACCGGCTGGTCCCGTCGGGCATCAGCCCGGCCCCCTGCGTGGTGCGGATCTTCTGGCACAGGTTGGTCTTGGGATTGAGGCAATAGTCGCATTCGCGGCACTCGGGCGTGTAAAGCGGGATCACATGGTCGCCCACCTCAAGACTGGTCACACCGGCGCCCACCTCAACCACAACTCCGGCCCCCTCATGGCCCAGTATCGACGGAAAGGCGCCCTCGGGATCGGCCCCCGACAGGGTGAAATCATCCGTATGACACAGACCCGTCGCCTTGATCTCAACAAGAACCTCACCCGCCTTCGGACCCTCAAGGTTCACTTCCATGATCTCCATCGGCGACCCTGACTCAACCGCAACCGCTGCTCTCGTCCGCATCAGATGTTCCTTTCACTTCAATTGATTTGTTTCGACTGTGCGCGAAACCCCAAGTTTTTTCAACAAATGCCTAACAGCATCTTGCGGCGACGCAAGTTTTTCTGATCTTGTGGCGGAAACAAAAGCGGATGTGTCGGATGCGGTCACGAAAGCATTTTGCTTTCGATCCTGCGCAAAGGGCGGGGGTTTGGGTTTTGACTTCGTTTAATAGAGTTAGGAGACGCTGCTCGGCTTTCGCATCGCCGACCGGGAAATCTGCGATGGGTCTTGTTATGGTCTTCACCGCCCTGACGGCCTGCGCGCCCGGCGCCAATGATGGCTTTGATATCACATCGCCAGAATCGCCCTGTGGCGCAAAGAGGCTGCAACATCTGATTGGCGTCCGGCCGGATGATTTTGTATTTGAGACGCTTGGCGTGCCGTTCAGAATTTTGCCACCCGGGTCGGCGATGACAATGGACCACAACCCGAAGCGGCTGAACGTATCTGTGGACGATGCCAATCGGATATCGCGGCTTTGGTGCGGCTGAAAGGGCGGGATGCCTGAAGAAACCATTTTGCCCGCCAAGGTGCCAAATATTCGGTCGCGTTTGCGGTTACGGCGCCAACACCGGCCTGAGGCTGTCAGGGTTTAAAGACGCATGCGATCGGGCCAACGATTGACCTGGGTCGCGAATTTTCTTGATTTGCGGCCACGAGCGCGCAAATCTGGTTGCATGAGCTTTGAATCTCCCACCCCGTTTCCGGGGCCACAAGTCACCCAGCAGGTGGCTTTTCACCGAAGCGAGTTATCAATCATCATGTCGCTTTACGGCCGTATGGTCGCCGCCGGAGAATGGCGTGACTACGGAATTTCCTGTCTGCGCGACGCCGCGATCTTTTCGGTCTTTCGGCGCACGGCAGAGAACCCGCTTTACCGGATTGAAAAACGCCCAAAACTGCGCGGCAAACAGGGCCAGTATTCGATAATCGGAATTGACGGGCAGGTTCTGAAACGCGGCGCTGATCTGAAAGCCGTACTGAGGGTGCTGGAGCGAAAACTTATTCGTGCCGTGAAATAGCCAGTTAACCCCGGACAGCTGTACACAAGTTCAGCGCCGCGGGCACACGCATACCTGCGGGCGTTTCGTATTTTTTCATTGCCTTGGCGACACCGTCCTCGATGGCGTGCGCATCGTCGGAACTGCCCTCAAAATACTGCAAGGCCCGTGCGGCGATACCAACCCGGGTGGAAATTGCCGCCGCTCCTGCCACCCCATCGGGGGGAGTCAACAAAACGTTCACTTCGGACACGGAAACATCCTTTAATCCGGCCGATGTCAGAATGTCGCTGACATAATTGCGCTCGGCAAAGGCCATGGGGCCGGGCGCGCGGGGCTCGGGTTTGGGCAGGGGACCCAACTGGTCAAAGGCCACCTGACGGGGCACATCGAACCATGGATTTTTCTGCAGGTCTGCCCAACTCAGGAATACCAGCCTCCCGCCCGGTTTGAGAGCGCGGGCAATATTGGCAAAGGCAGCCACCGGATCTTCAAAGAACATCACGCCAAAACGGGACATTGCGCAATCAACGCTGGCCGGGGCGAAATCATAGATTTGCGCATCACATTCCAGGGCACGGACATTTTCGCACCCTGCCTTTGCAATCCGGTCTCGGGCGCGGCTTAGTAACAGGGACGAGATATCGGCGCCCATGACCGCACCCTTTGGCCCGACCGCCTGTGCAATCGACAAAAGGCTGGCGCCGGTGCCACAACCGATATCAAGAACGTGTTCGCCGGGGCGCAGACAAGCCTGTTCCAAAAGGCCCGTTAGAACCGGGGCCAGGGTGGCATCCAGTGTTTCCTGGTGGTCAACCCATTTTTGCTGGGCCGACCAGTACTCGGCCTGATCCTGATTGGCGCGGTCAGTCATGATTTGCCCTTTTGGATCTCACGAATTGGCCTGAGCGGCCATCACACAAAGCAGTTCAAACATGATCGACATGCCCAGGAATGCGGTGCCGCCCGAGGGATCAAATGGCGGCGAAACTTCCACCATATCGGCGCCAATAATGTTGACGCCTTCCAGTTCGCGCACCACCTGAAGCGCCTGATAGCTGTTGGGCCCGCCCACCTCGGGCGTGCCGGTGCCGGGGGCATAGGTAGGATCGACAAAGTCAATATCATAGCTGATGTACGTGCTACCATCGCCCGCGATATCACGTGCCTCGGCCATTACGTCGGCGACGCCGCGATCATGGAATTCTTCGATCAGGATCAGGCGGATGCCGTTGGCGGCAGCAAAATCGCGATCTTCGGTATCGTACATTGTGCCGCGAAGGCCGATCTGGACCACGCGTTTGGGATCAAGCAGCCCTTCTTCCACAGCGCGACGGAACGGTGTGCCATGGGTGTACATGGTGCCGCCGAAATACGAATGAAACAGGTCGGTGTGGCTGTCGAAATGGATCATGCCCATCGCCCCGTGCACCTTGGCCAAAGAACGCAGAACCGGCAGCGACGTCAGGTGATCACCCCCGGCGGTAAGCGGGGTGATCCCGGCAGCAAGCACCTGATCATAAAACGCCGTGATGCGGGTCATGCTGTCGAGGATATCAGCGGGGTTGGGGCCGACATCGCCCAGGTCGGCGCAATTGACCGTCTCGTAAGGGCGCATGCCGCTGGTCGGGTGCTGCGCGCGGATCATCGTCGAGGCATCGCGCAACTGGCGCGGCCCATGGCGCGGGCCGGGGCGGTTGGTGGTGCCACTGTCCCACGGCACGCCGATCAGGCCGATCTGCACATCGCTGTAGCGTTCATGCCCGTGCGGCACATAAGGCAGGCGCATGAAGGTGGGCACACCGGCAAAGCGCGGCAGATCAAAGCCCGAAACGGGGTGAAAAAACGGGTCGCTCATGATGGTCCTCCCAGACGTTTGCGTGCAGTTACCGGGCCTTCGCCCTGATCTGCAATACGTTTAATGGCGTGTTCAATCGTTTCATAGGCCACGGCCATGTCATTGGCGTTGGCGTGAAGGATGGTTTCTGGGTCGCAAACCCAAGCCACGTGGCCTTTCCAGAACAGAAGATCACCGCGTAGCAGCGCGCTGTCCGGCGGTAGCGCCTTGCCCAGACGTTGTTCCTGGGGCCAGCTGTCCGGGGGGCAATCCATCCCGCAGGCAATCATCGCCGCCTGCACGAGGCCAGAGCAGTCGATTCCCCAGACGCTGTTGCCGCCCCAGAGATACGGTGTGCCAAGATACATTTCGGCCACCGATACCGGATCGGTGGCGCACTCATCACTTAGATGAGATGTTGGAATCCATCCAAGCTCGGTTTCAGTAAACCGTCCCTCCTGCTGCCCCGCTGCGACGCGCGAGAGATGGGTCAGCGCTGCACTTTCAGGTGCTTTAAGATCCGGTTCAGGATAGACATGGGTCTGGCGAACGGCAACCACATGGGTCGGCGCAGGGCGGTTATCCGGCGGTGCGATGGCGTCGCTTGGAACCCAGCCCATACAAGGAGCCGTGTCCGAGGAGCCGAAAACCCATCCTTCCTTGCGCTCAGATACGCCAAAATGTTCACCGTAGCGTAACTGTCGGTCGCGGTTGCGGTCGGGCTGCTGGCGCAGGTCAACCAGCGGATTGACAATATAATGAGGTTCGGGGTCGCGGTGAAAAGCATCGCGATCAATGAACTTGTCCGTCATAACCCAAGCACCTCTGGAAGCGCCGCCAGCAGCGCACGCGCGCCCATGCCGACACCGCCTTTGGGACGCGCGGGGGCGGCGGTGGGGTTCCAGCCGTAGATGTCAAAATGGGTATAGGGTGTATTCCCGGTAAAGCGGCGCAGGAAAAGAGCGGCAGTGATTGATCCGGCAAAACCACCCTTGGGCGCGTTATCCAGATCGGCGATGCCGGGTTCGATCATCGCCTCGTAAGGCACATGAAACGGCAGGCGCCAAACCGGATCGGCAACCTGCGCAGCTGCGGATTCCAATGCAGTGACCATGGCGGCGTCATCAGTGAAATAGGGCGCCAGGTCAGGGCCGACTGCGACGCGTGCGGCACCCGTCAAGGTGGCCATCGAGATCATCAAGTCAGGCGCGCCTTCGGCGCCATACGCCAGCGCGTCAGCCAACACCAACCGCCCCTCGGCATCGGTATTGTTGATCTCGACGGTCAGACCATTGCGCGCGGTCAGAATGTCACCCGGGCGGAAGGCATTGCCGCTGACCGCGTTTTCCACCGCCGGGATCAGCACCCGCAGTTGCACTGGCATGCCAAGCGCCATGATCATATGCGCAAGGCCCAGCACCGTGGCGGCCCCGCCCATATCCTTTTTCATCAGCGCCATGCTGGATCCGGGCTTGAGGTTCAAGCCGCCGGTGTCGAAACACACGCCTTTGCCGACCAGTGTCAGTTTCGGACCGGATGTGCCCCATCGCATGTCAATCAGGCGCGGGGCCTGTTCGGCGGCACGGCCCACGGTGTGGACCATCGGAAAGTTCCGTTTCAGAAGCGCCCCGCCGCGGATCACCTCAATCTCGGCGCCCTGTTTTCCCGCCAGTTCTGCGCAGGCCGATTCAAGCTCGGCCGGGCCCAAATCGGCTGTGGGAGTGTTGATCAGATCGCGGGTCAACGCCTCGCCCGCTGCAATTACTTCAAGCCGGGTAGCATCAACGCCTTTGGGCGCGACGAGCCGCGCTTTGGCCGGGCTTTGATCGCGATAACGGTCAAAGGCATAGCCTGACAGCAACCAACCTAACGCCTCTTCACTGGCACGTTCGGGGTCCAGACCTTCCAAGTGGTAATTGCCCTCGGGCAAGGAGGTGGCAACAGCTGCCAGATGAAACCGGCCCCGGGCACGGGTTTTCGCAGTGCCATACCCGGCCAGTGCCATGTCAATCTTGCCGTTCTTGCCGGGTACCAACAGGGTGCTGCCCAACCCGGCAGTAAAACCCGCGCTTGCCACCCAGTGCGCCACATGTTTGGGCTGTTGACCGGTCCAGTCGTCCAGCGCATCCTGCCCAATCACATGCAGGGGGATGGCATCCGCTTGGGGGGGGGCGAATTTAAGACTCATGACGGCGGGCACCTTTCAGCCTGGGTTTAAATCCACCCCAGCCTATCCGCCTTCGCGCCGCCTGCAAGCCATCAAATGGAAAGATCCTGCAAATCCCAGATTTTGCTAAGCGATCCTTCTCCGATTCTGATCAATCGCGACAGGGTGGCGGCCAGTGCTGTCTGGTCACCGCAGTCGATACTGGCTGTCACGTCACCGGCAACCTGCGCCAGCATCTGCATGCCGACCTGATCAGCGATGGCAATCAGGCTGCGGGCACTTTTACGCATGTCCCGCAATCGCATTTCGCGATAGCAGCGTTCCGTATGCGACAGGCGCGCGGCCAGCTCTTCCAGTGCGCGGCATACCACATCTTCGGCACCAGCCTCGCCCAGTTGGAAATAGAGTTCCTTAAGGCGCCCGGGATCCAACTGAACCCGTTCATCCTGATTCAACAAAGTTACCTGTTCCACAGTCTCACCCATTTTTACACATCAGCGCCCCACGGCCGAAATGCACCCTGCAGTAGGTAGAGTTCCAAAATCGTTGCCTGTGACATGATTTCTCTCTCGAATTCTCTTAAAATCCAGACTATTTAGCAGGTGCAGCAATTTTCATGACGGGGTTTACCATGCAACACGCCCGCCCTTTGCCAACCTATCTGGTTCAGCGCTACCACGGCTGGAAAGCCACTTCGTATTCGGAAAATCAGGCCTGGTATCGGCGTTTAGCAGATGGCGGGCAGCATCCGCGCGCGATGGTGATCTCGTGTTGTGACAGCCGGGTGCATGTCACCTCGATCTTTGGCGCAGACCAGGGCGAATTCTTTATCCACCGGAATATCGCCAATCTGGTGCCTGCCTACTCGCCCGACGGGGCGCAGCACGGCACTTCGGCCGCAGTGGAATACGCGGTGACCGCGCTGAAGGTGGCGCATGTAATCGTCATGGGCCATTCAAATTGCGGTGGCGTTCAGGGTTGTCTGGACATGTGCACCGGCAAAGCCCCGGAACTGGAAGAAAAATCCAGTTTTGTTGGCCGCTGGATGGATATACTGCGCCCCGGCTATGAACGGGTAAAAGATATCGAGGATGAGGTCAGACAGCGCCATTCTCTTGAGAAAGAGGCGGTTGTTGTGTCGTTGGAGAATCTTATGACATTTCCGTTTGTCGCCAAGGCTGTCGAGGACGGCACGCTGACGTTGCATGGCCTATGGCATGAGATCGGCGAAGGTGGGGTAGAGCAATTCAGTTCGAGTACGTCCGGATTTGTACCGATCTGAATTTGAAGGGCAGGCATGAGGGAACGCTGTCCCTACGGTGTTTTACCAGAAAACCCGCGCGCCGTTTGTGGCGCGCAGGTTTCTTTTTTGTACTGCCATCAGGCAGCGTCGGCCTGCAGGCCGAAGCGTGCATAGAAGCTTTGGTTTTTCTTGGCCATTTCGCTCAGCAGGTCGGGCGTGGTGAAACGCGGGCCAAACTGTTCGACCAGTTGATCGCAACGCTCGGCAGCGTAAGGCGAGCCGATGATATCCAGCCAGCTGAACGGACCGCCTGACCAGGGGGCAAAGCCCCAGCCCAGGATGGCGCCGACGTCGCCTTCGCGGATGTCTTCCAGAACGCCCTCTTCCAGGGCGCGCACCGCTTCAAGCACCTGTGCGAACATCAGGCGATGTTGCACAGTGATCAAATCGGGCTGTTCGTCGGCGCGGGGGTATTGCGCCTTCAGGCCTTCCCAGTATCCAAGGCGCTTGCCCTTTTCGTCATAGTCGAAGAAGCCAGCACTGGCCTTACGGCCCAGACGGCCCTGACCTTCCATCCAGAAGATCACCTCGTCCACGGCCTCGTCAGGGTAATCGTCACCCATCGCGGCACGCGTGGCGCGGGCAATTTTGGCGCCCAGATCAATCGAGGTTTCATCGACCAGCTGCAATGGCCCGACAGGGAAGCCCAGCTGACGCGCTGCGTTGTCGATCAGCGCGGGGACCACACCTTCGGCAACCATGCGGATGCCTTCATTGATGTAGGGGATGATGCAGCGGTTGGCGTAGAAGAATCGCGCGTCGTTGACCACGATCGGTGTCTTGCGGATCTGGCGAACATAGTCCAGCGCCTTGGCCACAGCCCGATCGCCTGTCTTGGCGCCCTTGATGATTTCCACCAGCAGCATCTTTTCGACGGGCGAAAAGAAATGGATGCCAATGAACTGCTCGGGTCGTACAGATGCCTTGGCCAGTTCCGAGATCGGCAGGGTCGAGGTGTTGGTCGCAAAGATACAATCCTCGCCAACCACTGCTTCGACCGCTTTGGTCACTTCGGCCTTGATCGCCGGGTCTTCAAAAACGGCCTCAATGATCAGATCACAGCCTTTGAGGGCGGAATAATCTGTGGTGGCAGTGATAAGAGAAAGGGTTTTCTCTTTCTTTTCAGCAGTGCCTTTGCCGCGTTTGATGCCTTTGTCCATGTAATCAGCGGTGTAGGACTTGCCGCGATCTGCGGCTTCTTGTTTCTGGTCAATCAGCACCACCTCGATGCCCGCCATGGCCGAGACCAGCGTGATGCCGGCCCCCATCATACCGGCCCCCATGACGCCGACCTTTTTGACGGTCTGGTCGGGGGCATCGGGACGATTGGCGCCTTTTTCCAGCGCTTCCTTGTTGATGAACAGGGTGCGGATCATGGCCGAAGAAGAAGGATTCATCAAGACATTGGTGAACCAGCGTGCCTCGATCTTCAGCGCGGTGTCGAAGGGCACCAGCAACCCCTCGTAAACCGCTGAAAGCAGTGCTTGGGCGGCCGGGAAGGCGCCCTGGGTTTTGCCGTGGACCATGGCAGAGGCGCCAACAAAGGTCATGAAACCCGCGGGATGGTAGGGCGCGCCACCGGGGATTTTGTAACCCTTTTCGTCCCAGGGTTTCACGAATTTTGGTTTGGACAAGATCCATTCTTTGGCCGCGGAAAGCAGCTCATCCGCGGGTACAACCTCATCCACCACACCGGCGGCCTTGGCTTTCTTGGGGTCGTTCAGCTTGCCTTCGAGCAGCAGCGGAGAGGCGGCCATTGCGCCAAGCTTGCGGGAAAGGCGCGCGGTACCGCCCATGCCAGGGAAGATGCCGACCATGATTTCGGGCAGCCCGATCTTGGCCTTTGGGTTGTCGGCGGCAAAGATGCGGTGGCAGGCCAGCGGAATTTCCAGCCCGATACCCAGGGCGGTGCCGGGCAGGCAACAGGCGATCGGCTTGCCGCCCTTATTCTTGTCGTCCATGCCGCCGCGTTCGATTTTGCGCAACATGCCGTGGGTCTGCATCAGCCCCTCAAACAGGCCCTTGGCAGGGTTGTCACCGGCGCTTTCCTTCATCCTGGCGATGATATTCAGATCCATACCGCCCGCGAACGAGCCTTCTTTGCCGGAGGTGATGATCACACCCTTGATGGCGTCATCTGCCAATGCCTGATCAATCAGAGCGTCAAGGTCGATGAAGCCTTGCTGATTCATCACGTTCATCGACTTTCCGACCGTATCCCATGTGATGATGGCCACGCCATCGGCATCGGTTTTCATATTAAAATCAGTCATGTCTTATTCTCCGATCTGCTCAGCAGTCAGGGGGCTGCCGTCTTTGCGGGTAAATTTGAAGCCGGTTGCGTCCATCGTCACCTTCATGTCGAGGTCGCTGTAATGCCCGGTTTCGGTTTCGGTGCGTGTGCCCACCACCAGAAACAGGGCGGGCGCATCGGATTTGTTCACAAGGTGATGGCCATTGGCGTCTCCTGCTGGGAAGGTGGCACAATCACCGGGCTGCATTGTATGCTCACCATCGTCGTCGATCAGAGTGCAGGTGCCTTGGGTGACAATGACAAACTCGTCCTGCTGCATGTGGTAATGCCGCAGGGATGAGGCAGCACCGGGCTCCAGCCGCACCATGTTGACGCCATATTGGGTAAGACCACCAGCATCGCCCAGCCGTTGACTGCTGCGCCTGGCCATCGCCTGCGCCAGTTTGCCGGGATAGGTAGAACCACCCTTGAAAGGGATTTGGGAGAGGTCCAATTTCGGCATCACACGCGCTCGATGATTGTGGCCGCACCCATGCCGGAAGCAATGCACAGCGTGGCAAGGCCCACCTCTTTGTCAGTGCGCTCCAGTTCGTCCAGCAATGTGCCGATGATGATCGCGCCAGTGGCCCCCAGCGGGTGGCCCATGGCGATTGAGCCGCCGTTGACGTTGACCAGTGCGGGATCTACATCAAACGCCTGCTGGAAACGCAGAACCACGGATGCAAATGCCTCGTTCACTTCAAAAAGGTCGATGTCACCAATCTGCATGCCCGAATCCGCAAGGATTTTCTGCGTCGCAGGCACCGGACCGGTCAGCATGATTGTGGGGTCGGTGCCGATCTTGCAGGTCTGACGGATGCGTGCGCGCGGTTTCAGCCCGTATTTCTTGCCAAATTCCGCATTGCCGATCAGCACCCCGGCCGAGCCATCAACGATGCCTGATGAGTTACCCGCATGGTGGATGTGATTGATCTTTTCCAGATGGGGATATTTCAGTTTGGCCACGGCATCAAAGCCCGGCATCACCTCGCCCATGGCCTGAAAGGCAGGGTTCAGCGCGCCAAGCGTCTGCATATCGGTGCCGGGGCGCATGTATTCGTCATGATCCAGAATGGTCAGGCCGTTTTGATCCTGCACCTCGATGATCGACCTGGCAAACCGTTTATCTTTCCAGGCCGCAGCCGCACGTTTTTGCGATTCCATCGCCAGGCTGTCGGCGTCATCGCGGCTAAAGCCATATTCGGTGGCGATGATATCGGCGCTGATGCCTTGGGGGACGAAATAGGTTTCCATCGCGACGCTGGGGTCCACGGCAATAGCAGCGCCATCGCTGCCCATGGCAACACGCCCCATCATCTCGACACCACCTGCGATATAGGCCTCACCGGCGCCGCCCTTGACCTGATTGGCGGCCAAATTGACGGCTTCCATGCCGCTTGCGCAGAAACGGTTGATGGCCAGACCGGGGATCGATTCATCCAGATCCGAGGCCAGCACGGCGGTGCGCGCAAGGCAGCCGCCCTGCTCCATCACCTGGGTCACGTTGCCCCAGATAACGTCTTCTACCGCGTGGCCATCAAGGCCGTTTCGATCTTTCAGGGCATTCAGCACCTGCGCGGACAGGCGCACGGATGTCACCTCGTGCAGGCTGCCATCCTTGCGGCCCTTGCCGCGCGGGGTACGCACGGCGTCATAGATATAGGCTTCGGTCATTTGGGTTCTCCTTGGTCAGGTGCGGTCAGCGGGGCTGCCGGGCATCAGGTCATAGGGGTGTTTCCAGCCGGGGGTATTTTCGATGTTCGCCAGCCACCGGTCGATATTGGGCCACTCAGCACGATCAAAGCCGAAAGGTTCGGGATAAAACAGGTACCCGCAGCAGGAGATATCGGAATTGGTGATCGCTTCGCCGACGATCCAGTCGCGCCCCTCAAGTTGGTCGTTGAGCGAGTTGTAGGCGGCCCTGAGACGGCCCTGAGTAAAGGCAATCACCTCGGCAGGGCGTTTATCTGGCGCCAGGAAATTCATCAGAAAACGGGTCATACCCGCCTGACTGCTGAGTTTGTGATTGTCCCAGAAAACCCACCGCATGACTTCGCGCCGCTCTTCGGGGGTATTGCCGCCGAACTTGCCGGTTTGCTCGGTGATGTACATCTGCATTACGCCGGATTGGGTCAGCGTGATATCACCGTCCACCAGCACCGGCACCTCACCCATGACGTTGATCTTGCGAAATTCGGGGGTCCTCGTCTCGCCGCCGAAGAAATCCACATAGATCGGCTCCCAGGCCAGCCCGCTGAGTTCCAGCGCCAGAGCGGCCTTATAGGCGTTGCCGCTTTCGCCCATACAATAAAGTTTGACCGTCACTTTCCCGCTCCTGTTGTCGCGCCCGTGGGCTTTGTGGATATTGAGTATTTTTGCCAAGAAGAAACAGGACCGCCTTTACGCAGAATTAACGTTAACGCGCTTTGATAGGGGGCACGGTACAGGCTGGAGAGCCGATGGCCGCCCAAGGAGAAGCTTCGCCGTCCCGCCTGCGTTCCATGTGATGGTCGGGCCGGATGGCGGAGTGGACCTTGATCTTCTTCTTGGCAAAAATACTCCCGCCGGAGGCATCCGACCTCTGCAATTCGCGAAAGCGGCTGAGTGGTCATAGCGACCTCGCAATCAGTTCTTTCATGATTTCGTTGGTGCCACCGTAGATCCGCTGTACCCGCGCGTCAGCCCACATTTCCACGACCGCATATTCCTGCATGAAACCATAGCCGCCATGCAGCTGCACGCATTCGTCCAACACCTCGCATTGGGTATCGGTCATCCAGTATTTGGCCATGGCAGCCTTTTCGACGGTCAACTCACCGCGCATGTGTTCGGCCATACATTCATCAAAAAAGGCGCGAGCGACGCGTGTGCGGGTTTGGCATTCAGCCAGTTTGAAGCGGGTGTTCTGGAATTGCATCAGGGTGCCGCCAAATGCTTCGCGTGTCTGGCAATAGTTAATCGTGCGTTCCACCGCACCTTCCATGGCACCCTGCGCGCCGCAAGCGATGATCAGGCGTTCCTGTGGCAGCTGTTGCATCATCTGGTAAAAACCACGGCCCTCTTCACCGCCAAGGATGTTTTCAGGTGAGATTTCGACATTATCAAAGAAAAGCTCGGAGGTGTCCGCCGCGTGCAGGCCGACTTTGTCAAGGTTCCGACCGCGGCTGAATCCGGTTGCACCGTCGGTTTCGACCACTATCAGCGACGTTCCTTTGGCGCCTGCCTTGGGGTCGGTTTTTGCGGCGACGATGATCAGGCCGGCATGCTGGCCGTTGGTGATAAAGGTCTTCTGCCCCGACAGGCGATAGGCATTGCCGTCGCGCACGGCCTTTGTCTTGATGCCCTGCACATCCGATCCGGCGGCGGGTTCTGTCATCGCCAGGGCGCCCACCATTTCGCCCGAGACCATCTTGGGCAACCAACGCTTTTTCTGCTCTTCAGAGCCATAGGCGAGAATGTAATGAGCAACGATGCCGGAGTGGATCGGGTTGCCCCAACTTGCGAGATTGGCGCGCGATTGCTCAATGCATATCACCGCCTCGTGGCCGAAATCACCGCCAGCGCCGCCGTATTCCTCGGGGATCGACGGGCAGAGCAGGCCAAGTTCGCCGGCCTGCTGCCAGGTCTCGCGGTCCATCTGGCCAGCTTTGCGCCAGCGTTCGAAATGCGGTGCCCATTCAGTTTCGATGAACGAACGGGTCATGTCGGCCAGCATTGCGTGTTCATCTGTCATCCAGGTGGATGTCATCGGATCGCTCCCGTTACTTTTTGCGGGCTTCCAGCTCGGAATTGAAAATCCGCAGCCTGTGGCCAAATGTGTCTTCGTTGATCACGCTGTCGAAGTTCTCAAAAAGGAAGGACAGTGCCTCACCTTCGTCCAGCCCGGCCTCGGCTGCGAATTTTCGAAGACGACGATACCCGTCTTCGGTCATAGCGGCGTTGAAGCGGCGGGTCAGGCGAAAGCGTTTGGGCATATCTGTCTTTCCTCAAAGGGTGGAGTTTGAACCACGATGCATTAAAACTGATCAGCCTTCAGCGCCATCACCGGATCGGCACCGGTTTCAATGCGCGCCAGATGCATCGCGGTCGCGGGCAGACGGCGTTTCATGTAGTAACGCCCGGTGGCCAGTTTGGTTTCATAAAACGCTTTGTCCGATGTCCCACCATCGAGAGCGGCCTGTGCGGCCTTGGCCGAGCGCGCCCACATAAGGCCAAGGCAGACATGGCCGAAAAGGTGCATGAAATCATTCGATCCCGCCAGCGCTGCGTTAGGGTTTTTCATGCCGTTCTGCATAAAGAACATGCCTGCCGACTGCAGATCCTTTGAGGCCGCTTTCAGAGGCTCCAGAAAGTCGGCCTTAAGCGCGTCGTTGTCGCCACTGTCCTTGATGAAGGTTTTCACCAAGTCAAAGAAGGCCATTACATGCTTGCCACCATCCTGCGCCAGTTTTCTACCCACCAGGTCAAGTGCCTGAACGCCATTGGCGCCTTCGTAGATCATGGCGATACGGGCGTCGCGGGTGAATTGGGACATGCCCCATTCCTCAATATAGCCGTGGCCGCCATACACCTGCTGGGCCTTTACGGTCATGTCGTAGCCTTCGTCGGTCAGGAAGCCTTTGATCACTGGGGTCATCAGCGACACCAGCCCTTCGGCAGCCTCATCCCCGCCGCGGTGTGACTGGTCAATCAACTGAGCGCCCCATAGCAGGAAAGTGCGCGCACCCTCGATGAAGGATTTCTGATCCATAAGAGAGCGGCGGATGTCGGGGTGTACGATCAGCGGATCAGCCGGGCCATCGGGGTTTTCGTCACCTGTCACGGCACGGCCCTGCAAGCGATCCTTGGCATAGGCCACGGCATTCTGATAGGCCACTTCAGCTTGCGCCAAACCCTGCATGCCCACACCGATCCGCGCCTCGTTCATCATAGTGAACATGGCGCGCATGCCTTTGTGTTCCTCGCCCAAAAGCCAGCCGGTGGCGCCGTCATAGTTCATCACGCAGGTCGAATTGCCGTGAATACCCATTTTCTCTTCGATCTTGCCACAGGAAACACCATTGCGGTCCCCCAGTGATCCGTCTTGCTTGACGATGAATTTGGGCACGATGAACAGCGACACACCTTTGATGCCCTCGGGGCCGCCGGGGATTTTGGCCAGCACCAGATGGATGATGTTATCGGCCATGTCATGTTCACCGGCCGAAATGAAAATCTTTTGGCCGGTCACCTTGTAACTGCCATCGTCCTGCGGTTCGGCCTTGGTACGCATGAGGCCCAGATCGGTTCCGCAATGCGGCTCTGTCAGGTTCATGGTGCCAGTCCAGTCGCAGGATGCCATTTTGGGCAGATAGGTTGCTTTCTGATCGTCTGTCCCATGCACCAGAATGGCCGAGGCCGCGCCGTGAGTCAGACCCTGATACATGGTGAACGCCTGGTTCGCGCCCGAGAACATCTCGCCCACCGCAGTGCCTAGAACATAGGGCATATGTTGCCCGCCAAATTCTTCGGGAAGGTCAAGCGCTGTCCAGCCGCCTTCGCGAACCTGATCGAACGCCGCCTTGAAACCGGTCGGGGTCCGGACGACACCGTTTTCCAGAACGCAGCCTTCGGTGTCTCCTACGGTATTCAGGGGTGACAACACTTCGGAGGCCAGTTTGCCCGCTTCTTCCAGAACAGCACTGGTGAAATCGGCGTCAAGCTCGGCATAGCCGGGGGTGTCAGACTGGCTAACATTCAGTACGTCGTGCAGCACGAATTGGAGGTCTTTCGTGGGGGCGGTATAGCTTGGCATCTGGCTCTCTCCCTTAAGCGGATATTCCCGGCCGCAATGTTTTATTCAGCAGCTTTTTTTGAGTGTTTCAGCGAGGCGATCATCTTTTCCCCCCACTTCATCTGGTCACGTAATTCATCAATGGCAGCCGTCAGTTCGACTCGTTCCTGTTCCATATCGGCCAGACGCTCACGGGCGATGTCGATTGTGCGGCTGATCTGGGTGAATTGCTGATCGCCGTGATCATAAAGGTTCAGCAACTGCCGGATCTCTTCAAGGCTGAAGCCGAAACGCTTGCCGCGCAGGATCAGCTTGAGCCGCGCGCGATCACGCTTGGTGAAAAGCCGCTTCTGGCCAACGCGTTCGGGAAAAAGAAGTTCTTTTGATTCGTAAAACCGCAGTGTCCGGGGCGTTACGTCGAATGCATCGCACATCTCTCGGATTGTCATCGTTTCATTGGTCATCGGTTTGCCTACTCATACACGATTGATACCGTGCATCTGGGTCTTCTCGGGATTTGATACAACAATAAGATGCGTTGACGTAAGCGGTACGTCACGTCACTTTGAAGTTGACGCAAGATCAAGCAACGTAACCCCACGTCGAAAGAAATTTTATTAAGTGACCAAAAGCTGATCAGGCCTTGGAAAGCGATCCGGCTGTTTCGTCGCGCAACGCTTTGAGCTCTTGCATGGCGTCGTCCAGTTGGGAGCGCTGTTCTGCAAGTTCGGCCAGTTGCCTGTCGGCTTTTTCAATCCAGTCGCGCATCTGAGCATCAGTGCCTTCGTGTTCGTACATCTGAAGCCACTGACGGATGTCTTCCAGCGAGAACCCGAACTTTCGGCCTCGCAGGATCAGCGTCATCCGGGCGCATTCTCGGGCGCCATAGAACCGGGCACGCCCCTCACGCGTGGGGTGCAGCAACTCGATATACTCATAATAGCGCAATGTACGCGGTGTTACATCGTATTTCGCGCACATTTCCTTGAAGGACAGGCGTTTTTCAGACATCAGCATAAATTCCCTGATGAGAAGGATAAATTCATCCGCCGCCAAGAGCAACAGGTGCTCTTGCAGGAGTTGCGAATTAAGGCCCATAAAGGGCGCACCCAAACCGCGAGGCACCAATGAGCGTGGACAAGACCAAATTTGCGCAACAATTCATGTCGGCCCTGCCGCACGCTTGTGCACTGGGGATGAACCTGACCAAAATGGGTGACGGCAAGGCCGAGATCGCGATGGATTATGATGAACGTTTTGTCGGCGATCCCGAAACGGGCGTGATCCATGGCGGGGCGGTGTCGGCCTTGATGGACACATGTTGCGGGGCTGCCGCAATGAGCCATCCAGCCGCTACCGGAGGCACGGCCACAATTGATTTACGAATTGACTATATGCGCCCGGCGACACCGGGACAGCCCATCAAGGCACGGGCAGAGTGCTATCACATTACCCGATCGGTGGCGTTTGTGCGGGCGCTGGCCATGGACGAAGACGAAACGCGCCCAGTTGCCACAGCCACAGGCACATTCACAGTGGAGGGTAAATGATGGCCCGGCCTCGTCCAGAACCCGTACAGGTTGTCAAACAACGACGTGATGCGGCATTGCATGCGCTGGTGCATGGCGTGCCCTATATCCAGTTTCTGGGGATCGAGTTTGACCGGCGTGGCGATGAACTGACTGCGATCATGCCGTTCAAGGAAACGCTGATTGGCAATCCGATTCTGCCCGCCCTACACGGCGGGGCAACGGCGGCCTTTCTTGAGGTCACAGCAATCATAGGGTTAAGCTGGTCCACGCTGTGGGAAGAGATTGAAAGCGGCGCGCTGGATGCCGGCGTACTGGCCGCCGGGAAATTACCGCGACTGCCGAAAACCATCGACTTTACTGTGGATTACCTGCGCTCGGGTCTGCCGCGCGATGCCTATGCACGGGCGCAGGTAAACCGGTCGGGGCGGCGCTATGCCAGTGTTCATGTCGAGGCCTGGCAGGACAACCGCCTGCGGCCCTTTGCGCAGGCAACCGGGCATTTCCTGATGCCGCGAAAGGATGGCTGAGGCGTCGCAGGCGATTACCCATCGTCGGGTTCTGAATATCGCCGTTCCCATCGTTTTGTCCAACGCCACCGTGCCGATCCTTGGTGCCGTGGATACCGGCGTAATCGGGCAATTGGGACTGGCTGCACCAATTGGTGCGGTGGGAATTGGCGCGATTATCCTGACCTCAATCTACTGGATTTTCGGGTTTCTGCGCATGGGCACCAGCGGACTGACCAGCCAGGCCCATGGTGCCGGACAAACCGGCGAAGTGGCGGCAATGCTGACCCGGGCGCTGATGATCGGATTTGCCGCCGGACTGGCCGTGATATTCTTGCAAATCCCCGTTTTCTGGGCCGCTTTTCAGATTGCGCCTGCCAGTTCCGAAGTCGAATCCCTCGCGCAGGACTATATGCGGATCAGGGTCTGGAGCGCCCCTGCGATCATCACCTTTTATGGAGTTGCTGGCTGGTTGATTGCACTAGAGCGCACGCGGGCCGTGCTGGCCATTCAGGTGGTGACAAACAGTGTGAACATCGTTCTGGATCTGTGGTTTGTACTGGGACTGGACTGGGGAGTCGAGGGCGTTGCCTGGGCCACTTTTATCGCCGAATGGGTCGGATTGGGGTTGGGGTTCTGGCTGTGCCGCGATGCCTTTCGGCAGCCCGCATGGCGGGACTGGGCCCGGATACTTGAGCGCAAAAGGCTAAAGCTGATTATTTCAGTCAATAGCGATATCCTGCTCAGAACACTGATGTTAGAAGCTATTTTTGTCTCCTTTCTGTTTCTGGGCAGTGATTTTGGCGATGTCACGCTGGCAGCCAATCAGGTGCTGATGCAATTTCTACATATCACAGCCTATGCGATGGATGGCTTTGCTTTGGCCGCCGAAGCGCTGATCGGGCAAGCAATGGGTGCGCGCGACAGGCCAAGACTGCGGCGTGTGGCGATCATGACAAGCCAATGGGCAGGGGTGACAGTGGTGGTGCTGGCCGCGCTTTTCGCGTTGCTTGGCGGCACGATCATTGATCTGATGGCCAAGGCACCTGAGGTGCAGCAGGTGGCACGTACCTACCTGATTTACATGGTTCTGGCCCCTCTCGCAGGGGCAGCTGCCTGGATGTTTGATGGCATTTTCATTGGTGCGACGCGGTCCAAGGACATGCGAAACATGATGGCGATAAGCCTGGCTGTTTACGTGGTGTCGGTCATGGCATTGGTGCCTGCATTCGGCAATCATGGACTGTGGCTGTCGCTGCTGATTAGTTTCGTCACAAGAGGGATCACTTTGGGCCTGCGCTATCCTGCACTGGAGCGGGCATCGGCGGGGCGCTGACCCATTGCATTCCGCTCGCATTTCAGATTCGAACCACCCCCTTTCAGCGGCTTTACAACAGATACCAGGGTATGCGTGGGCCTGCCTTAAACCGGCGGGTCAATGCATCGGCAGTTTGTCCGGGTTGCGCAGGATGTAGATCCAGTCAATCTGGCCCTGATCGTTGGTTGCAACAGTGCATAACATATCGTCTTCGCCACCACTCAGGATCGCGATTGCAGGGGCGCCGTTAACTGAAACAACCCGCAACCCGGACAAATCAGACTTGCCTGCAGCGATCGAAAGCAGAACCTGGGCCACCTCCTGGGCGCCATTCAACGGCCGGAATGCCGCGCGGACCTTGCCGCCGCCATCACTGATGGCCACAACATCCGGCGCCAGCAAAGCCAGCACTGTCTTATGGTCCTGTGCTGCAGTGGCCTGAGCAAAGCGGGTAAGCATGATCAAAGTCTCGTTGGGGTCAGGATCAAACCGGGGGCGGGCTGATCTGACCTGCTTTGCTGCGCGGCTGACCAGCTGTCGGCAGGCGGACTCGGTTTTATCCAGAATATCGGCAAGTTCGGAGTACTCGGTATCGAAAACCTGCCGCAGGATAAACGCAGCACGCTCTTCGGGTGTCAGGCGTTCCATCGCCCAGAGCAGGGCCAATTGGCATTCCTGTGCGAGGGCAAAACTGTCTTCGGGGCTGGCCTGATTGTCGGACAAAAGTGGCTCGGGCAACCACGGACCGACATAGACCTCGCGCCGGTGTCGGGCGGAACGCAGGGCGTCGATGGCCAACCGCGTCGTGACGCGGTGCAGCCAGCCCGAAGGGTTGTCGATGCCCTGAGCGGCAGCACCAGACCAACGCAGCCAGACCTCCTGCACCACATCTTCGGCCGCCGAACGTTCACCGAGCATCCGGTAAGCCAGCGCGATCAGGCGCTGGCGTTCGGATTGGAAAATATCGACCGCATCAACTTTCATGCAGTCAGCCTTACAACAGTATGGTCAGTATCGCCCAGTCTGATCTGCTGGCAGGCCTGCCCATGACCAAGCCCGCGTTTGAGAACCGGATACACCCGACCCGAAGCGGCGGCATAAGAGGCGGCAATCACTGCTTTTTGCCCATAAGCGTGAAAAATCGCAACGCGAAGGGTATCCACCTCGGGCCTGTCATGAATTGCGGCCTCGGCAAAGCGGAAGGCGAGACCGACCGCACCGGCGCGCTCAAAATCGCGGCGCAGGCAGGCGGCGATCTGATCAGGGTCGACCCCCGCTTTGACCGCCATGTTTACCACCAGTTGGGCGCAGGGGCCGCAATCGCCCTCAAGCGTCGAGGCAATGACCGCGCCCGCCCAGATTTCCGCTTCCGGGCCGCGCGTCTGACTAAAGATTGACAGGCCCAGATAGCGCAGGCTACCCCCTGGCCAGGCATCGGTAACCTCGTGCATATAGCTGGCGTCATAATCAAAATCGGATTCAAACTTTCGTAACATGCGGTGCAACAGAGCCTTGATCATGCGGCACCCCCTTTGACGCGCAGCGCCAGCAGAAGAGTCAGGATGGCAAGGCCGGCGGTGGGAAAGAGTTCGGCCATGGCGGGCAGCGAAAACGGAACCCCGCCCTCCAACCAATGCATTACATGAAAGCCGCCATGCAGCACCGGGTAGGCCGCGCCAAACAGCACCAGCCTGCGGTCGCCTTTGAGTGCACCGAATCCAATTGCCGCGCCACTTGCCAGAAAGGCAAACCCGACATCGCGCATGAAGTGACTGTTGTAAGGACCGCTATCGGATACACCGGGAATGTTTTCGTAAAAGGAATGCGGGGCAAGCAGCAGATAAGCCGCCACAAAGATAAACCAGGCGCAAAGGCCCAGAAGGATCGTCTTGGTCATGTTTGGTCTCCTTTTCCAAACATGACGAGATAGCCACATGGTTTGTGACAGAAGATCAGAAGTTTCATCAGCTCTGCGTCAGACAAGCTTGTGCATGACGCGCAGGTCTGTCCCGCCGGTTTGATCGATCAACCGGGCGCGTAACTGCTGCATGGAAGCAAGCCATTTGTCGTAATCGGCAGATTTGAAACGGATGTATGCAGCGACCTGCGGATGGGGCAGGATCAGGAAGCTTTCACGCCTGACCCCTTCGACAACGGTTTGGGCCAGCGCGTCAGGTGTCAGCACACCAGGCAGGTCAGCGGCGGTCTCCGGGTCGTCGTAGCCCAGCAGGGGCGTGGCCACATATTTCGGGCAGATGACAGAGATACGGATGCCCTGATCGCCATGGCTGATGGCAAGGGATTCAGCAAAGCTGACGGCAGCATGTTTGGTCGCAGAATAGGCGGCATCACCAATCTGATTAAGCAGGCCCGCAGCCGAAGCCATTTGCAAGAGATACCCCTGCCCGCGGTCAATCATCCCCGGCAGGACAGCACGAGCGGCATAGACATGTGCCATTACATGCACCTGCCAACATGCCTGCCAGACATCATCGGGGGCCGAGGCGGCATGCGCGCCTTCGCCCCGCGCCAGACCCGCATTGGAGCAGAAAAGGTCGATAGGTCCGAAATGGGCTTCAGTCGTTCTGACAAGTGCCTGAATGTCGGATTCAAGCGTGACGTTACAGCGCACGGCCAGCCCGCCGATCTCATCGGCGATTGAAATGGCACCGTCGCCGTCGATATCAGCCACAACTACACGGGCACCCGCAGCGGCAAAATGGCGGGCTAGGGCTGCGCCAATACCGCTGGCGGCGCCGGTGATGACAGTGGTTTTACGCCTCAGATCCATGAGCCAGCCGTTGCCGAAGCGGTTTGTGGTCCGCTCAAAAGTGTCGTTGCTACGTTTCGCCACCGCGGGTCGGTTGCGGATGATACGGCCGGTTTCTCATATAGGACCCTGGCCATAGGCATGCCTTTTCCGGGTTGCGTCTGCTGCCAGACTGCCGCGAAACCACAGGCTTTGCAATTGCGGTTCAGGCGGCGGGCAAGGTAGCCGTCAGCGGCGCGTAAGCGTCCGGATCAGCGTTGTCCAGCGGGGCACGCAGATTGAGCCAGCGGTGGTCACCTGATTGATGCGCCTTCAGTGATTTCAGTGCCGGGATCAACCCACCGGCCTGGATTGCCTGCCGGTGGGCATTGATCGGTGCCAATGCGGCTTCGGCGGCGTCCCAATTACCGGCGGCGGCCAGATCGTACATCTTGCGGATCGCTGTAACGTTTGAATTGCAACTGGCCGAAATACACCCGCCACCGCCCAGTTTCATCGCCTGCAACATGAAACTTTCCGAGCCAGGAAAGACGGAAATGCCGGGGGCCGCTTCAATCACAGCCTGGGTGTTGCCCCAATTTCCCGAACTATCCTTATAGGCCACGACAGTGTCGGGAAATGCTTTGTTCAGCCGGCCCGCAAGCGCCGGTGAAATCCCGATGCCGGTGTTTTGCGGGATATTGTAGAGACAGATTTTCAGCGCGCCCGAGCCGACGCCTTCGATCAACTGACTGAAGTAACGGTACATGCCATCGTCGCCAGCGGTGACATAAAAGAACGGTGGCAGTGTCATGACCGCGGCGCAGCCCATTTCCACGGCGTGGCGGCAAAGGGTCAAGGTATCCTCAAGCGAACAAAGTCCGGTACCTGGCATCAGTTGATCGGGACGGGCCGAGCCCGAATCTATCAGCGCCTCAAGCGCTTCCATCCGCTCACGTATGGAATTCGACAACGCCTCGCCCGTGGTACCAAACGGCGACAGGTAGTGCGCGCCGCCTGCCAGGCAGCTTGCAGCATGATACAGGTAAAGTTCCTTCGAGATACTGGCGTCGTCGTTGTAGGGCGTGAGGATGGGGGTAATAACCCCGCGAAACCTATCGTCTGTCATCGGATTGGCCTTTATTGCCTTGCGTCAGTAGCCGCGAGCGGGGCTGACAATATTCTTCAGTGGCGAGCCCGCCTGCCAGCGGGCAAGGTTTTCGAGAAACAACTCGAATGACTGCATGGCCCATTCGGCGTAAACCGCCGAGCAATGCGGCGAGATGATCACGTTGTTCAATCCCCAAAGCAGGCTGTCAAACGGCAGTGGTTCGGTTTCAAATACATCCAGCGCCGCACCTGCGATGGCACCGGCGCGCATGGCATTGATCAGCGCCGCATCATCCAGAACACCACCACGAGAGACATCAACGAGGATCGCCGAGGGTTTCATCGCGGCGAAGGATCGCGCGTTGATCAGGTGGTGGGTGGTAGGCAAAAGCGGCAGCGACAGGACGACGAAATCGGCCCGGTGCAACAGGTCATGCAAGTCGGATGAGGCGTGCACCTCGTCGACGTTATCCATAGGTTGCGGCCGGGCGCGGGTACCAATCACATGCAGGCCAAATGCCTTGGCACGGGCTGCAACCGCCTGCCCGGTGTGGCCAAGGCCGACGATCAGCATGGTCTTGCCCTTCATTGGCGTCATAAGGCGTGCGCTGCGCCACTCCCGCTCGGCCTGATCGACGGCAAGACCAGGAACATCCAGGGTGAAATGCAAAATCGCCCCAAAGACATATTCAGCCATCATCGGGGCTGCGACCCCCGCGGAATTGGTGACTGTCACCTTGTCGACATCCCATGTCGCCAGATGGTCAATGCCAGAGCCACCCACCGAAATCCATTTCGGCCCGTCGGGGCCCAGCAAAGCCTCACTTGGGAAACCAGCACGGCCCTTGAAACAGATTGAATAGGCGATGTCTGGTCTGAAGTCGGCCAGCAGAGCAGACAGGCTATCGTAGCTGTTGCAGGTGGCAATCTCGACCTCGGGTGCGACTTCGGACAGGCGCGCGACCAGTTCATCGGTCTGACTATTGTGGATCAGAATGCGGGTCATTGGGCCTCGGGCGCTGGATGGATCAGGCTTGCAAGATCGGCGAAGCGGGTGCCGGGGTCAAGCAGGGCGTCACGCATCGCCCAGATGGCGTTGATGCGTTCGCCGGGCAATGCGCCACCCGCCATGAAGTGGAGCTTTTCCACTACTTCGGCATCGGTCAACGGTTCCTGAAATCCGCCACGGGCGTTGATATCGCCAGAGTGCAGAACCTGGCCATCGCTCAGCGTAACGTCGATATCCGACCAACGACCCGAAGGGAAGCGGGCGCAATGGCGCGTCTCTTCGCTGACAGTGATCTTGGGTACGATTGCGGCCACTCGGGCATCGTACAACCCATCGCCCGAGATATGTTCAGGTCCGATGCGACCATGAACAAGCTGGGTCGCCACCGCATAATGGAGTGAATATTGCGCCTGCGAGGTACTTTCGGGAACACCGGCAAAGAGGCGAGAAGATTCGGTGAAAGTTCGCACATGGATCGACACAACATTTTCGGCAGTGATGCCATTTTCAAGCATCAGCTTGCGCACGCAGTCAATCGGAGCATGGGCCCAACGACAGATCGGATAGGGCTTGATATAGTTCTGCGCCACTGTCCATGTCTGGCCCAGATCGGCCCAGAAACCCACTGTCTCGGGGGACTCTGCGGTGATCGCAGGCGCGCCGGTGAAGCCACGCATCGCCAGCAGGGTCGACGAGCAACCGACCAGAGCGCCCATGCCCGAACCGTCGTGCAGCATGGTGGGGTTGTCAATCTCGCGCATCATCTGGCTGCGGGGGCCATGATACTCTGCAATGCCCATAGCCTGACGTAAGATGTCAGCACTGGTGCCTTCCAGATGACAGCCCAATGCCGCCACACCCAATGCGTTCCATGCGCCGGATGTGTGGTAGTCGCTGACCGTGGCATGCAACGCCAACCCGGCACGGGCCGAGACCTCGTACGACATGGCAAGCGCTGTCAGCGCCTGCGGGCCGGTCAGGTTCGGGTGACGTTCGGCAAAGGCGAAAAGGGCGGGCACCACGGCCACACCAATATGGCCTTTGACAGGGTTGAAACCATCGTGCCCGTCAAGGTTGTCGATCTGTGTGGCTAACGCCCAGGCAGCGCCCGGCAGGCTGACGCGGCGGCCATCAAACAACATAGTAGCGGCATTGGCAGGACTGCCAGCGGCGTGGAAATCAACGGCAAAATCACGGGCAATCTGCGAAACCTCAAGCGCCACAGCCCCGGCGGCGATGCCAAGCGTGTCAATCAGCAGAGTTGAAGTATAGTGCAGGGCGTCGTCGGGCACGCAAAGATCGCGGTTGAGGGCAAAATCGGCAATCGCGTCAAATTGCTCATCATTGGGTTGGTGGATCATCGGGGGAGCCTTTCGAAAAGCTGGCCTAAGCTGGTTACGGTGGGAGAGATTTTCAGAAACTGAAAGGCCTGGAACATGAGCGCCTGATTAGGGGTGACGACGGGCTTGCCAAGGGCCTGTTCCAGCCACTCTATCACTTCGACGCTGCGCATATCGGTACAAGACAGCAGCACCGCCTGTGCCTGCGGGCTGTCGGCGCGTTTGCCAAGATCAAACACGGCATCGGGGGTCACCGCGCCCTGCCCGACGTTGTCCAGTGTCCCGGACACATCGGCGCGGGACACGGTGGTGATCCCTTCGTCCGCCAGATAGGCAATGGCAAGGTCATTAAGGCCGGGCACATAGGGCGAGGCGAAACAGATGCGGGCGCGGCCGCGCGTGGGGCTGGTCATTGACTTACCTTTCTGTCGGTCCGATTCTTGTGCAGCTTGGTTAACAAGTCCCTGCCACCAGCGACACCAACCGTCGCAGACAGACAAATGCAGCAGATCCCGCCGACGCCGCATGATGCACACCATTCTAGTGAACCCGTCTTTGGCCACCGACAGCGGACCAACTTGCGTTTGGTGGTATTTACTGCTAGCGAAAGCCATCCGTTGGGGTGCCCGCTTGCCGGGCTGAGAGGCGCAGAGCCGACCCATCGAACCTGATCCGGTCAGTACCGGCGGAGGGAACGGAGCGCACGCCAAAGAGACGTCAGTGCCCCTTTTCTTTCCGTTGGTCAGAAAGAAGGCGAAAACAGCACATGGTGGCAACAGCCCTGACAATCGCGGGATCCGACAGCGGCGGTGGTGCCGGCATTCAGGCCGACCTCAAGGCGTTTTCAGCGCTTGGGGCGTATGGCGCCAGCGTGATCACCGCGATTACAGCACAGAACACCTGCGATGTGATGGCGGTAGAGCCAGTTTCGGACGCCATGGTGGCGGCACAGATCAAAACAGTTCTGAGTGATATCCGTGTGGATGCCATCAAGATCGGGATGCTGGGATCACCAGGGCTGATCAGAACCGTGGCAAATTGTCTTGATGGGTTTGACGGGCCGGTGGTACTGGATCCGGTGATGGTGGCCAAATCAGGGACCCGATTGCTGACGGATGACGCCCGTGCAGCGTTGATGACGCATTTGCTGCCTCGTGCCGATCTTCTGACACCAAACCTGCCCGAAGCGGCCAGTCTGCTGGGCAGAGCCGAGGCCGAAACCGCCGATGAGATGCTGCAACAGGGGCATGAACTGCGCGCAATCGGCGCGCGGACCGTACTCATGAAAGGCGGGCATGCAAGCGGGGAGACCTGCGTTGACTGGCTGATCGGCGATCAGGTGACACGGCTGGAAGCCCGCCGGATTGCAACGCGCAACACCCATGGCACAGGGTGCTCTCTGTCTTCGGGCATCGCCGCAGGCCTGGCGAAAGGGCTGCTTTTGGAGGATGCCGTTCGTCAGGCGCATGTGTGGTTGCAGGGCGCCATTGCCACGGCAGATGCGCTGGATGTCGGCAAGGGTCACGGGCCCATACATCATTTTCATGCGGTGTGGGGATGAGCGTCGCCATCACCATACGCGGTGCCGGTGTGGTCGGTCTGTGCGTGGCCACGGAACTGGCGTCGCGTGGTTTTCAAATATCAATTCACGATCCTGCACCAACGCCCGGACCACAGGCCTGTTCGTGGTGGGCCGGTGGCATGCTGGCGCCTTTCTGCGAGGGCGAATCCGCCGAGGAACCTGTGGGTCGGCTGGGGCAGCAAGCTGCCGACTGGTGGGCGGCGCAGGGGGTTGAGGTGGTTCGTAACGGTTCGCTGGTCGTAACACTTGGACGCGACCGACAGGAACTGGACCGGTTCACACGGCGCACTGAGGGACATGTGACACTGGACAGTGGGGCGCTTGCCAAAATCGAACCGCAACTTGAAGGCCGATTTGACCGCGCGCTTCATTTCCCCGACGAGGCGCATCTGAACCCGCGTCGGGCCCTGATGGCCCTTCGGACCCGGCTGGAGGCCGCAGGTGTCCGGTTTGAAAAAAGCGATGCGATGCCTGACGGTCAGGTCATCGACTGTCGCGGGCTGGCGGCGCGCGATACGCTGACCGACCTGCGCGGTGTCAAAGGTGAAATGGTTATCCTGCGCGCGCCGGATGTTGAATTGCTTCGCCCGGTGCGCCTGCTGCATCCACGCTTTCCGCTCTATATCGTGCCACGCGGCGATGGGGTTTTCATGCTGGGGGCAACGCAGATCGAAAGCGGCGAAAGAGACCGTGCGACGGTGCGATCAGTGATGGAATTGCTGTCAGCCGCATATGCCTTGCATCCCGCCTTTGGTGAGGCGGAATTGGTTGAGATTGGCGTCGATGCACGGCCTGCGTTTCCAGACAACCTGCCGCGTGTTCGGCGCAGGGGCCGGGTAATTTACGTCAATGGCCTGTATCGGCACGGCTATCTGCTGGCTCCTGCCCTGGCCCGCATGGTGGCAGACCTGCTGATTGAAGGCAACCGACCGGAGGTGATGGATGAAGATCGTGGTTAACGGCGACCCAACTGAATTTGACGGAACGACTCTCACAGACCTTCTTAAGGTGCTTGGGCATGGCACGGCCAAGGTGGCCACAGCTGTCAACGAGGCGTTTGTGGCGGCGGCCGCACGGGACACCCATACGCTGGAGCCCGGAGACAGGGTTGAGATCGTGGCACCACGGCAGGGAGGCTAAGATGCCTTTTTTTTACGGCACTGAAATCGCATCGCGGCTGATGCTGGGCACGGCGCAATACCCTTCGCCGGCTATCCTTGCTGATGCGTTCAAACGGTCAGGCGCGGGGGTTGCCACCGTATCGATCCGGCGCGAGGCAGGAGGGGAACGTGCCGGGCAGGATTTTTGGGATCTGATCCGCGATCTGAATGTGCAGGTGCTACCCAATACCGCCGGTTGCCATTCGGTACGCGAGGCGGTGACCACGGCGCAAATGGCGCGCGAACTGTTTGATACCCGCTGGATTAAGCTGGAGGTCATCGGCCATGCGGATACCTTGCAGCCTGATCCCTTTGGCCTGGTCGAGGCGGCGCGCATTCTGACTGAAGATGGCTTTCAGGTGTTTCCTTACTGCACCGAAGATCTTGTTCTGTGTGACCGGCTTTTGAGCGCGGGTTGTGGGGTGCTGATGCCTTGGGGCGCGCCGATAGGCACCGGGCTGGGGCTGAACAATATTTACGGGTTGCGCAGCCTGCGTGCGCATTTCCCCGATGTGCCGATGGTTATTGACGCGGGCCTTGGCCTGCCCAGTCAAGCAGCCCAGGCGATGGAAATGGGGTTTGACGCGGTATTGCTAAACACGGCGGTGGCCAAGGCCGGTGACCCGGCGGCGATGGCAGAGGGGTTTGCAAAGGCGGTTGAGGCAGGCACACTGGCCCGTCGGGCCGACCCGATGGAGCCGCGTGATATGGCGGCACCGTCGACACCCGTTCTGGGAAAGGCGTTTCTGGAATGACGTTAAGCCGCTTTTATCCGATCTTTGACAATATTCGCTGGCTGGAACGGTTGCTGCCACTTGGTGTGAAACTGGTGCAACTGCGCATCAAGGACACGCCTGAACCGGAGCTGCGCGCCGCAATTGAAAAAGGTCAGGCGCTTTGCCGTCACCACGGTGCAGTGCTTGTGGTGAATGACCATTGGCAGATAGCCATCGACGCGGGCTGTGACTGGATTCATCTTGGTCAGGAGGACCTGGACGAGGCCGATGTTCCGGCGATCCGGCGGGCGGAGCTTAAACTGGGGTTGAGCACCCATGACCGGACGGAACTGGATCGCGCCCTGTCGCTGGACCCCGACTATGTGGCACTTGGGCCGGTTTATCCGACGATCCTTAAAAAGATGAAATGGCACCAGCAGGGGCTGGAAAAGCTGACCGAATGGAAGGCGTTAATAGGGGATGTCCCACTGGTTGCGATCGGTGGCATGTCTGTTGAACGCGCAGGCGGGGCCTATGCTGCGGGGGCGGATGCTGTCTCGGCAGTCACAGACATCACGCTGAACGACAACCCCGAAGG
Organism: Roseovarius litorisediminis; assembly: GCF_900172295.1. Taxonomy (GTDB): domain Bacteria; phylum Pseudomonadota; class Alphaproteobacteria; order Rhodobacterales; family Rhodobacteraceae; genus Roseovarius; species Roseovarius litorisediminis. The sequence continues at coordinate 214,798 of NZ_FWFL01000005.1, read as the reverse complement.
CCGCGTGCGACAATGGCTGGAAGTTACCAAATGACTCGCTATTCCCGCCAGATTGCCGTGCCCGAATTTGGGCCGCAGGCACAGGAAAAACTGCGTGCCGCGCGGGTGTTGGTTGTGGGCGCCGGTGGGCTGGCCTCCCCGGTGCTGCAATATCTGGTGGGGGCCGGTGTGGGCAGGATCACCCTGGTGGATGGCGATTGCGTGGCTGTAAGCAACCTGCACCGGCAGACGATTTTCCGGGAAAGCGATATCGGACAGCCCAAGGCCGAGGCAGCCGCGCGACACCTGCGCGCCCTGAACCCCGATTGCGTGCTCAAACCCGTGACCAAACGTCTTGACCCTGCCAACGCAAAATTACTTTGCATGGGTAACGATCTGATCCTTGATTGTGCCGACAGTTTTGCCGCCAGCTATATCCTGTCCGATATCTGCGTGGCACTTGGAGTGCCACTTATCAGCGCCTCGGTTGTCGGCACCGAGGGCTATTGCGGCGGCTTTTGCGGAACAGCTTCTTCTTTACGGGCCGTGTTTCCCGACTTGCCAGAACGGTTGGGAAGTTGCGATGCCGATGGCGTGCTGGGCCCTGCCGTGGGTGTGATTGGGGCGTTGCAGGCGCAAATGGCACTGGCGGTTCTAAGTGGGATGGAACCTTCGCCTCTGGGGCAGTTGGTAAGTTATGACGCGCGGCGCCTGCGGTTTGGCGGGTTCCGCTTTGAGGGAGCATTAGAGCAACCGGGTGGTTTTGCCTTTATTGCCGCAAGCCAGATCCGAAGAAACGATCTGGTGGCGGATCTGCGCGCTCGCGAGGAACCCGGGCCCACCCTGCCCGGAGCGACACGTCACGCAGTGCAGGATTTTGACAATGATATCCTGCGTCCGGACCCCGGTCAAAGAACCATTCTGGCCTGTCGGTCGGGCCTTCGGGCCTGGCAGGCGGCAAACCGTCTCAGACAACACTGGGACGGCGAAATTTTACTGGTCGCGCTTGGCGACGCATGAAGGAGTGAAAGACATGAAATACATCGTTGCCCTTTTGGCCCTGATGACCGCCGCCCCGGCGTTGGCACAAGACAAGATGACGATCATGCTGGACTGGTTTGTGAACCCCGATCACGGGCCGATCATCGTGGCGCAGGAAAAGGGTTATTTCGCAGATCAGGGGCTTGAGGTCGAAGTCATCGCCCCTGCCGACCCGTCTGATCCGCCCAAGATGGTGGCCGCCGGTCAGGCCGATCTGGCAGTTTCGTACCAGCCGCAGCTGCATTTGCAGGTGGCCGAAGGCCTACCGCTGGTGCGGGTTGGCACGCTGGTAGCAACACCTTTGAACTGCCTGCTGGTCCTGCAGGACGGGCCAGTAAAAACCATTGCAGATCTGAAGGGCCGTAAGATTGGGTTTTCCGTGGCCGGCGTAGAAGAGGCCCTGTTACAGGCGATTTTGGGCAAACACGGGCTGACACTGGACGATATCGAACTGGTCAATGTGAACTGGTCGCTGTCGCCTTCGCTGATGTCCGGTCAGGTCGATGCGGTGCTGGGCGCCTTCCGGAACTTCGAGCTGAACCAGATGGAAATCGAAGAGGTCCCCGGCCGCTGTTTTTATATCGAGGAAGAAGGCGTGCCAACCTACGATGAGTTGATTTACGTCGCTAATCCCAAGCAAATGGACAAGGGCAAGATCCGCCGTTTCCTGCAGGCAACGGAACTGGCAACGCAGTATATCGTGAACCACCCCCAGGATGCATGGGACGTGTTCTCGGGGACCTCGTCAGAATTGCAGGACGAGTTGAATGCCAAAGCCTGGGTCGATACATGGCCGCGTTTTGCCCTGCGCCCCGAAGCTCTGGATGCGGGCCGCTATACCCGGTTCGAGGCGTTTCTGCAGGACGCCGGTCTGGTTGAAGGTACCAGGCCCCTGTCGGATCTGGCGATTGATCTGGGTGCGGAATGACGCAGTACGGCGATACCTTTTCACTTTGGCGCAGGGCGGCGGGCACGGCGTGGGGCGACTATACGCGCCACGCCTTTGTCGAGAGCCTGGGAAATGGCAGTCTGCCGCGCGCTGCCTTTCTGGCCTATCTCAGACAGGATTACCTTTTCCTGATCCATTTCTCACGGGCCTGGGCGCTGGCAGTGACCAAAGCCGACACGGTGCACGAGATGCGCCTGTGCGCCGCCACGGTGGACGGGTTGATCAACCACGAGATCGCCCTGCATATTGAGACCTGCGCCAAAGAGGGGCTAAGTGAAACGGATCTTTTTACCTCTGAGGAAGCCCCGGAGAACATCGCCTATACCCGCTATGTACTGGATGCCGGCCATGCGGGTGATTTTCTGGATTTGTTGGCGGCTCTGGCCCCCTGTGTACTGGGTTATGGCGAGATTGGCGCGCGCCTGAAAACGGCAAAAAGCAATGCGACTTATGCTGACTGGATTAACGTCTATGCCGGTGATGACTATCAATCTGTCTGCCAGCAGGTGGGCGCATTGATTGACAGCGCGATGGTCCGGCGCCTTGGGGTCGCGCCGCAGGAGAGCCCGCGTTGGGCGCGCTTGTGTAATCGTTTCACCACAGCAACACGGCTTGAGGTTGGTTTTTGGCAGATGGGGATAAGGTTAGGCGGGGCGGGATAGAGACTAACTCGGCCTGCCCAGACGGAAGTTGGCGGTGCCTCATGCAAAGCGTTTTGCCCCCGCCACGCAGAAAACGACAAAAACTGTGATACCGATCATTGTCGGCGCCACGTACTCGTGCAGCAAAAGCCCGGCCAGCGCAAGGCCAAGAAACGGCTGCAAAAGCTGCAACTGCCCGACGCCTGCAATCCCGCCAAGCGCCAGCCCGCGATACCAGAATATAAACCCCACCAGCATCGAAAAGACAGACACGTATCCAAGGCTGATCCATGCGGGGACGCTGATACCTACCCAGGTTTCCGGCAAGGTGACCAGTGCCTGAATGATCATGACAGGCAGGGACAGAACCAGCGCCCACGAAATGACCTGCCAACCACCCAGACGGCGCGATAGTGTGGCCCCTTCGGCGTATCCAAAACCGCACAGGACGATTGCCGCCAACATCAGAAGATCACCTTTCAAAGAAACCTCGGCGCTTTGTGTCAGGGCAAAAATAGCAACCGACATGCTGCCGACGCAGGAAAAAAGCCAAAACATAGGTCTGGGCCGTTCGCCCCCGCGAAGCACACCAAAGATCGCCGTTGCAAGGGGTAACAGTCCGATGAAAACGATCGAGTGGGCCGAAGTGATATGCTGTAAAGCCAACGCGGTGAGCAGGGGAAAGTCGACAACCACGCCAAGCGCTACAAATGCAAGCGCGGCGATATCACCCTGCCCGGGGCGTGACTGTTTCATCAATACAAGCAATGCACTGCCAAGAAACGCGGCAATCACAGCGCGTGCCGATGTCAGAAACAGGGGGTCGAATCCGCTGACGGCAACCCGTGTCGCAGGCAGGGACCCGCTGAAGATCAGTACCCCAAGCAGCCCGCTTCCCCATCCGGCTGTTGTGTGTCGATTCAATGTTGTCTGCATGCTGCTGCCCACTTTGTGTTTCACACGACTTTAGTTTCTGAGGGCTGGCCCAGACAGGCACAAACCAGTACAAATTTCAAAAACTGTATTGGTTCAGATATCCTTACAAAGTGAAGGGAACGCCATGAAACAAGGCACACGTACCGCACGCGTGATCGACGCGGTGCGCCGCAAGATCACAAGTCGCGCCCTTGAGCCGGGCGAGAAACTGCCATCGATCCGGGGATTTGCCGCGACCATGAATGTTTCACCTTCAACCGTTGTAGACGCGTATGATCGATTGACGTCCGAGGGCGTAATCCATGCACGCCGTGGGTCGGGGTTTTACGTGGCAGACAGCACTTTGCCCTTTGCGGTCACCGAGGTCGGTCCATCGCTTGACCGCGAAATTGATCCTTTCTGGGTATCGCGACAATCACTCGATGCCGGCCCTGATATGGTAAAACCCGGCTGCGGTTGGCTTCCGGCGGAATGGATGCCAAATGCGTCGATGCGCCGGGCGATCCGGCAATTGGGCCGCGCAGACGACGCATTGCTGTCCGACTATGGCAGCACGCGCGGTGCCCTGAACCTGCGCCGCCTGCTGGCGCGCGGGTTTGCGGAAGAGGCGATACCCGCGGGGCCAGACCAGATACTGCTGACGGCATCAGGGACACAGGCGATTGACCTGATCTGCCGCTTGTTGCTGCGCCCGGGTGACGCGGTGCTGGTGGACGACCCATGCTATTTCAACTTCCAGGCCCTGCTGCGGGCTCATCAGACGCAATTGGTCGGCGTGCCGTTTACGCCCAATGGGCCGGATACGGAACTGTTTGAACAGGCTCTGATTAAGCATAAACCCAGACTATATATCACCAACTCGGCGTTGCATAACCCAACAGGGGCAACGATTTCGCCGCAGATTGCGCACAAGGTACTGAACATGGCTACCGCCCACGATCTGATCGTCGTCGAGGATGATATTTTCGCCGGGTTCGAGCCTGATCGTTCACCGCGTCTGGCATCCCTGGATGGGATGGATCGGGTGATCCGCATCGGCAGTTTCTCCAAAACCCTTTCGGCCTCGGTGCGGTGCGGGTATATCGCGGCGCGACCGGACTGGATCGAAGCGTTGATTGACCTGCAGGTGGCGACGAATTTTGGTGGGCCAAGCCCGGTGGCCGCCGAACTGATCTATGCCACGCTAAGTGACGGACACTATCGCAAGCACATGGAGGCCCTGCGCCGCCGCCTTGCCGGGTGTCGCAGCGAAACCGGGGCCAGGCTGGCCGGACTGGGAATCACACCCTGGCTTATGCCACGAGGCGGGTTTTATCTTTGGTGCCAGTTGCCTGATGGGGCAGATGCGACCGAGATGGCCCGTGTAGCCCTAGCCAAAAACATAGTTCTGGCGCCTGGAAATGTGTTCAGTGTTTCACAGGCCATGGCAGGTTTTATGCGGTTCAATGTCAGTCAGATGGGCGGGCCTGAGATATATGATATCCTGAACCGCGCCCTGAAAGGCAAAACGTAGCACCGCCCTGCGGATAGGCTGACAGCGTAGGATGTTGGCGGAAAGCTATGGGCGTCCACAATGTGCTGGACGCCCTGACAGCGATCAGAAATCCAGGTTTTCGACGTTCAGCGCGTTTTGCTGGATGAATTCGCGGCGCGGTTCGACCACGTCGCCCATCAGTTTGGTGAAAAGGTCATCGGCTTCGGCCACGTCATTGACCTTGACCTGCAACAGCGTGCGCGCTTCGGGGTCAAGCGTTGTTTCCCACAGCTGACCTGGGTTCATTTCGCCCAGACCCTTGTAGCGCTGCAGGGTCAGACCCTTTTCGCCCTCTTTCAGAATCGCATCCAACAGGTCGAGCGGACCAAAGATATCCTGCACCCGGTCCTTGCGCACCAGTTGGGCAGGAAGGGTATAGACTTCGCGCAGCGCGCTGGTCATCTGGCCCAGTTTGCGTGCTTCGCCCCCGCGCAAAACAGGGCCGTCAAGGGTCCGCATTTCTTCGACACCGCGCACTGTGCGGGTCAGGCGAATACCGTGATCCTGTGTGGGGCGCCCTTGCCAGCCGCGTTCGTATTCAACAGCAATCAGGTCAAGCCGGGCAGCAACAGCATCGGCCACGCCCTGCAGGTCGGTATCAACGCGGCCCGAAACGAATGCTTCTGCGATGACCGCCTGTTCCAGAATGTGACGTGGGTAGTGCGTTGGGAATGCTTCCAGAATTCGCCTTGCCTGCCGGGCTTCTTCAACGACACGGATCAGATCCGACCCAACGATTTCTTCGCCACTGCCAAGACGCAAAACCGCTTCATCTGTGCCCTGTTTCACCAGATAGTCATCCATTTCCGCCTGGTCTTTCAGGTAGACTTCGGATTTCCCCCGGCTGACCTTATACAGCGGCGGTTGCGCGATATAGAGATAACCACCCTCGATCAGTTCGGGCATTTGCCGGTAGAAAAACGTCAACAGAAGCGTACGGATATGGGCGCCATCGACGTCGGCATCAGTCATGATAATGATTTTGTGGTAGCGCAGTTTTGAGATATCAAACTCGTCCCGGCCAATACCCGTGCCAAGCGCCATCACCATATTGCCGATTTCCTGACTACCAAGCATCCGGTCAAAGCGGGCACGTTCGACGTTCAGAATCTTACCTTTAAGTGGCAAAATCGCCTGCGTGCTACGATCGCGCCCGGTTTGTGCCGACCCGCCGGCGCTGTCACCCTCGACGAGGAACAATTCGGTTTTCGATGGATCCTTGTCAGAGCAATCCTTGAGTTTGCTGCTCAAGAAATTCATGTCCATAGGGTTTTTTCGGCGCGTCAGGTCGCGCGCCTTGCGGGCTGCCTCGCGGGCCAGAGCGGCCTCGATGATCTTACCGACAATCATCTTGGCCTCGTTCGGATTTTCCTCGAACCACTCGGCCAGCTTTTCATTCATCAGACCCTCGACCGCCGGACGGACCTCGGAGCTGACCAGTTTGTCTTTGGTTTGGCTGGAGAATTTCGGATCAGGCACCTTGACGCTGAGCACACAAGTCAGCCCTTCTCGTGCGTCGTCGCCAGTGAAAGTGACCTTTTCCTTTTTGGCGATGCCAGAGGACTGGGCATAGTTGTTGATCGTACGGGTCAGCGCGCCGCGAAAACCGGCCATATGGGTGCCCCCATCACGCTGGGGGATGTTGTTGGTAAAAGGCAGCACGGTTTCGTGGTAGCTGTCGTTCCACCACATCGCCACTTCGACACCGATATCGTCCCGCTCGCCGGTAATGAAGATGGGTTTGGGGATCATGGGTGTCTTGTGGCGATCCAGGTACTTGACGAATTCCATAACACCACCTTCGTAGTGCAATTCGGATTCCAGCGGCTCGGCGGGACGTTCGTCGCGCAAAAGAATGCGCACACCAGAGTTTAGAAAGGCCAGTTCGCGCAGGCGTTTTTCAAGGGTTTCAAAACTGTATTCAAGGTTCGAAAAGGTATCGGTGGAGGCCAGAAAGCGTACTTCGGTGCCCTTGCGGCCATTGGCATTCCCCACAACCTTGAGGTGTTCAACCGTGTATCCACCTTCAAACCGGGCGACATGTTCTTTGCCATTGCGCCAGACCCGCAGTTCCAGCCAATCGGACAACGCATTCACAACGGACACGCCAACACCGTGCAAGCCCCCGGAAACCTTGTAGGAGTTGCTGTCAAATTTGCCGCCCGCATGGAGTTGGGTCATGATGACCTCAGCCGCAGACACGCCCTCTTCTTCGTGAATATCAACCGGGATACCACGGCCGTTGTCGCTGACGGATACTGAAGAATCTGCATGAATAGTCACGATGACCCGGTCGGCATGACCAGCCAGGGCCTCGTCAATTCCGTTATCGACTACCTCATAGACCATGTGGTGCAGACCCGAGCCGTCATCGGTATCGCCGATATACATACCGGGACGCTTTCGAACCGCCTCTAACCCTTTGAGAACCTTGATTGAATCGGCGCCGTATTCTTCGGGCACCGGTGCTGCTTCGGACATACGAAACTTCCTTCGTCTTTTTGCAATTTTATACGATTTTCTGGGGGCAATGTCACGCGCCGACCACAAGATTTTGTGTTTTCAGCGCATAGATTGCAGGCAAGCCGCCTCGTATCACAACCCGGGCCGGCAGAGTTGAATACCCGGCCCTTCGCAATGGGCCAAAAGCTACATCTTTTACTGCAGGTATCAGACCCTTCACGGGGGACAGATTATGTAAGGTCTATAAATTTCTTAACTGTGATTTGGTCCAAATTTCTGACAGCCTGCACAAAATTAACTGCCGCGCTAATCACGCACGGCGCGATCCAGATTCCTGGCCTTCCAAAGCGTTGGATTGCTTGCACCAGTTATGTTGATCAGACGAGTCGACGTCAAATTCGCACCGCTTAGATCCGCCCCCTTGATACTGGCACCAGTCAAATCAGCCCCGGCCATTTCGGCGGTGGCAAGATCAGCGTTGTCAAACCTTGCGCCACGCAGATCGGCAAATTCGAAAACGACGCGCAACAGCCCCGCGTTGGAAAAATCTGCGCCCTGCGCCGTGACACCTGCCAGAATCCCGCGCATCAACCCCATTGACTGATTGGTGGTGTCAGCCCCCAGATTGGCGCCAACGAACCTTGCCCGCGTCAGATCAGCCTTGGTGAAATCCGCAGGCGCGCGTGCACCCGACAGATCAACGTCCTTCATCGAGGCTTTGGTAAGTTGGGTTTGAAACAGGTTGGCCTGTTTCAGTGACGCGCCATCCAGATTGGCACCTGTCAACCAGGCTTGTGCCAAAATCGCCCCGTTCAAGTTAGCCCCGGAAAGATTGGCCTTATTCATCCGCGCAGCGCGAAAGGTGACGCCGGTGAAATCAAGCCCCGACAAGTCAAGGCCGTTCAACCGCGCGTGGCTGAAATCGGCAGGGGCGTCTTTGGTCGCGGCGGCGAGGCGTGCGACAACCTCATCACGCGTCATCTCGGCCTCGGTCATAGCAGGAGATGTCAGATCCACGCCGGACATGACCGATTGCGCCCCTGCTGGCGCGGAAAGGGTGACTATTGCGCAGATCAGGGCAATTGTTCGGATCATTTCCTTGCCTCCTAAAAAGAAGAATATCACAACCAAAGCGCGTAAATTTACATTGTTATAAATTTTTTGATCCGCTCAGGTAAACGGAATGATCAGGCCCACTATCATCAAAAGCACGCCAGCGCTGATATTCGTACGACGTATCGCACGGGGGGAAACCAAAAGTAACTTCACCCGTCCCACGAAAAGTGCAAGCGACAGGTTACCTGCCAACGGGACGAAGAATGAGATCAGGACAATCACCGCGATATCGGGAGGGGTAACACGGCTCAGATCGAAGAACCCGGGTAAAAGCCCCATATAAAACAGGATGGCCTTCGGATTACCCAGGATCACCGCTAGTCCGGCCATGAAGCCCGGCCAAACTCCAGGTCGCGTCAGACGGCTGTCTGAGGCGATGGTGCGGTCGGCATGGCGGATCAGCAACATGCCCATGCCAAGAAACATGAACGAGGCGATGACCCGCATTACCACCATGAACCCGTCAAAGACAGAAACGATCCATGTCACCCCAAGGACCGCCAGAAGCGGCCAGAGTATGTCGCCGGTGGCCACACCAAGCGCCAGGGGCGCTGCAGCGGCAAACCCGCCCGACATCGCCCGCGCCAGTAGCGCCACCCAGACCGGTCCGGGGGTGATGAAAAGGATCAGCATAGCGCCGGCATAGAGGGCGATATCACCTGCTGTCAGGGTCATGTCATCACGACATTGGAAGTGCCCGTATCCTCGGCCACTTCGATATGCTGCGCGCGATCGCCCAGTTCGGTAAAAAGCTCGGCCCCGGTTCCTGTCATCCATGCCTGAGCGCCAAGCGCGCATATTTCGTCGTAAAGCGCGGCACGGCGGCTGGCATCAAGATGGGCGGCGACCTCATCTAGCAATAAAATCGGTGGCGCGCCGAAATCACGGGCCAGCGCTCGGGCGTTGGCAAGGATCAATGAAACCAAAAGCGCTTTTTGCTCGCCCGTTGAACAATCGCGGGCCGGTACACCTTTGGCGGCATAAACCCCATATAGGTCGGCGCGGTGTGGGCCGACAAGCGAGCGCCCGGCAGCCAGATCGCGAAAGCGGCTTTCGGATAGGGCATCGCGCAGGTCGGATTCTGTATCGGGCATTTCGCCCTCACTGACTATCAGTTCCAGTTCGGCCGTAGGAAAGGCGGTTTCCGCCTCTGATTGCGCCGCCTGAAGCTGGGCCAATGCAGCTTGGCGGTTGGTGTGGATTTCTGCGCCTGTCTGCGCCATCTGGCGCTCCAGCGCGATATACCAATGGGCATCGCGCACCTGATCTTTGAGCAGGCGATTGCGTTCGCGCATCGCCTTTTCATAGGCCAGCGCGGCCTCGGCGTGGGACGGCGTGAAACTCATCGTCATCCGGTCCAGAAAACGGCGGCGGCCCTCGGCGCCTTCAATCCAGAGCCGATCCATTGACGGGATCAGCCACAAGACGCGTGCAATGCGGCCCAGCGCCACCTGAGCGGCGGCTTTGCCATCAATCCGGGTCTGACGGGCTGCCCCCTCATCCGACCAGATTTCGATCTCATGGGTCCGGTGCAGAGACTGCAGGATACCGATGATTTTCCAGCCCAGCGTTTCAGGTCGGCGCGCCATTTCCTGCGCTGCCGCCCGGCGCAGCCCGCGGCCGGGTGAAAACAGCGAGACCGCTTCAAGGATATTGGTCTTACCCGCGCCATTGGAACCATGGATCGCAACCGGGCGCGCATCCAGTTCCAGCCGCGCTGATTTATGCGAGCGGAAATGCGAAAGAGTCAGGGCAGAGAGGTAAAGACCGGGCATTCTCGGCCTTTCATTTTTCTATCAATACTCCCGCCGGAGGCATCCGACAGGTGTCACACACGCATCGGCATGACGACGTAGACAGCGCTGGTATCATTGCCTTCGCGCATCAGAGTCGGGTCACCAGCGGAATTAAACAGGAATACGGCATTCTCGCGGTCCACCTGGCTGGCAATTTCCAGCAGGTATTTGGCATTGAAACCAATCTCTAGCCGCTCGTCACCGTAAGCCACGGCAAGTTCTTCTTCGGCGGCACCGCTGTCGGGGGCGTTGACCGACAGGATCAGGCGATCTTCGTCCAGCGACAGTTTGACCGCACGCGAGCGTTCAGAACTGACAGTGGCAACACGGTCAACCGCCCTGGCAAACTCTGCAGCGTCCACCTCCATCTTGCGGGTGTTGCCGGTGGGGATGACACGGGTGTAATCGGGAAAGGTGCCGTCGATCACCTTGGAGGTCAGAGTGATGTCGGGGGTGGCAAAGCGAATCTTTGTCTCTGAGACCGACACGGCAATTTTCATGTCATCGTCTTCCAAGAGCTTGCGCAGTTCGCCTACGGTTTTACGCGGCACGATGACGCCAGCCATGTCGGCGGCCCCTTCGGGCAGATCTGCATCAATGCGGGCCAGACGGTGACCATCGGTGGCCACACAACGCAGCACCTTACCACCCTCGGCTTCGGCCACGTGCATGTAGACACCGTTGAGGTAATAGCGGGTTTCCTCGGTCGAGATGGCGAATTTAGATTTATCGAACAGGCGGCGCAGCACTGGCGCCGGCGCGCTGAAATTGCTGGCGTATTCCGACGAGGCCATGACCGGAAAGTCTTCTTTCGGCAGGGTGGCCAGATTGAAGTTTGAGCGACCGGCCTCGACCGTCAAGCGCCCCGAGGTACCATCGTCGGCGAGGGTAACAAGCGCACCGTCGGGCAGTTTGCGCACGATTTCATGCAGGGTAACGGCTGATACGGTGGTCGCCCCCGCGCGCTCAACCTGCGCCGGGGCCTTGTCGACCACTTCGATGTCCAGATCCGTGGCGCGAAAATGCACGGAATCGCCTTCGGCCTCGATTAGCACATTGGCGAGGATCGGAATGGTATTGCGCCGCTCCACAACGGATTGTGCCTGTGACACGGCCTTGAGCAGCGTGCCGCGTTCGATGCTGAGTTTCATTCCATCGCTCCCTCGTGAAGATGCCGGATTTGACGCCGGGAGGGGCACGGTAGCAACTTCCCCCTTCGGCTCAAGTCTTTTCTTGGTGTTTTCGGTTGTATTGCGGGCATCGTCAAGGGCAAGGGCCTGCGTAAACCATCAGAGCGTTATGATGGTCGATCCCGTGGTTTGCCTGCTTTCCAGTGAGCGATGCGCATCCGCGATCTGTTCAAGTGGAAAAGTCTGACCGATGTTGACCTTGATATCGCCACTGGCGACCTTGGAGAACAGATGCGTTGCCATGTCCTGACAGCGCTGGTGATCGGCGAGAAAGGTGAACAACGTCGTGCGTGTCATCTTGAGTGAGCCTTTGGCAGCCAGCGTCAGAAGGCTGACCGGCTCGACCGGCCCCGATGCGTTGCCAAAGGAAATCATCATGCCAAGTGGCTTGATGCAATCGAGAGAGCCATCGAAAGTATCCTTGCCGACGCCGTCCATCACGACATCGACGCCGTTACCTGCCAGTTTTTGTACCTCGGGCACAAAATCATGGTCACGGTAGTTGATGCAGTGGGTTGCGCCGTTTTCAAGCGCGAGCTGACATTTTGCGTCTGTCCCGGCTGTGCCAATCAGTTCTATGCCTTCTGACTTTGCCCACTGACAAGCCAGAAGCCCGACACCGCCTGCGGCGGCGTGGAACAGAACCGTATCCCCGGATTTGAGCGGCCAGACCCTGTGGAAGAGATATTCAACCGTCATCCCCTGAAGCATGATGGCGGCGGCTTCTTCGAAGGAAATGCTGTCGGGCAAAGGGCACACCTGGGCCGCAGGCATGACCCGCGCATCCGAATAGGCCCCCGGCGGCATCGAGGCATAGGCCGCGCGGTCACCGGGTTTGAGATGGATCACGCCCTCGCCCACGGCCTCGACAATCCCGGCAGCCTCCATACCCAGGGCATGCGGCAGAGTAAGTGGATAGAGGCCAGTGCGCTGATAGACGTCGATGAAATTGAGACCGCAGGCCTTGTGGCGGATGCGAATTTCGCCGGGGCCGGGGTTACCGACATCGACATTGACGATCTTCATGTTTTCGGGGCCGCCGGCATTTTCGATGATGACGTTGCGTGACATCGGATCTTACTCCTGATCTTGATTGAAGGTTTTACAGGATTGTAGGGTACTGATCCTAATGTGCGAAGAAGATAGTTGTTCTGCGCATTTTACAACCGGGAAATTGATTTTGTCGAAGACGATAAAAAGGTTGTGCGTGCGCCCAGCAATTAAATGCCCCCGAACGCGTCACCCCCGCCAGAATGACGGGGGGTTTTTTGAAAAATGCAGGAAGTTCAGCTTTCCAGCGTACGGCGCAGCAATTCGAGGTCTTCGGCAATCTGACCATCCTGAGTGCGCAACTCTTCTATGCGGCGCACGCCGTGCATGACGGTGGTGTGGTCACGTCCGCCAAAGCGGCGACCGATTTCAGGCAACGACCGGCTGGTCATCTGTTTGCACAGATACATTGCCACCTGACGCGGGCGGGCAAAGCTGCGCACCCGTTTGGGGCCAATCATGTCGGAAAGTCGGATGTTGTAATGCTCGGACACTTTGCGCTGGATCTCTTCAATTGAGATCTTGCGCTCGGACGCGCGCAGCACGTCGGCCAGACAATCCTGCGTCAGTTCCAGGGTGATCTGATGACCAACCAGCGAGGCAAACGCATAGAGACGCGTCAGCGCGCCTTCAAGTACACGCACGTTGGTGCTGATCCGGTGGGCCAGAAATTCAAGCACGCCGCTGTCCATTTGCAGGTCGGGGTATTGCAGGCGATACTGATCGACCTTGGACTGCAGAATACCAAGGCGCAGTTCATAATCAGTGGGGTGCAGATCAACCACAAGACCACATTGCAGGCGCGATTTGATCCGCTCTTCAAGATTGGCAATCTCGCCCGGCGCGCGGTCGGCGGAAATCACGATCTGCTTATTCTGGTCGACCAGCGCGTTGAAGGTATGAAAGAATTCTTCCTGAGTGCTGTCCTTGCCTGCAATGAACTGCACGTCATCCACCATCAGCACATCGACCGAGCGAAACATTTCCTTGAAATCCATCATTCTGCGGTCGCGCAGGGCCTGCACGAAGCGATACATGAACTGTTCGGCCGACAGATAAACGACATTCAATTCGGGCCGTTTTGTCTGCAACTCCCAGGCGATGGCGTGCATCAGATGGGTCTTACCAAGGCCGACACCGCCATAGAGAAAAAGCGGATTGAAGGTGACAGGGCCACCTTCGGCGACACGCTTGGCCGCAGCATGGGCCAGTTCGTTAGGTTTGCCGACAACAAAGGAGTCAAAGGTGAAGCGATCATCCAGCGGGGCCGTCGGGATCTGGCCCTCGGCGGGCTGGGCAAAAGATGTCTGTGGGGTCAGCTTGAAAGCAGTAGCCGGCCTTGCCGGAGTGTTGGCCGCCACCTGAAAGTGGATACGGCGAATATCAGGCGCCAGCGTGTTCATTTGATATAGAATCAGATCGCCAAAATTCTGCGATACATAATTTCCCAGAAAGCTGGTCGGAACACTGAAGGTCGCGACGCCGTCGGTTACCCCCGACAGTTCTAACGGTTCGATCCAGTTTTTATAGTTATGTGTTCCTACCGAAGTCCGAAGCTTTTGTTTCAGCTGGCCCCATTGTTCTTTTGTCATGCTTCCCCGTTTCGCAGCTTTGCCATACCGTTTCGTCTATGCGGCCGGAGTCCGGCCCATTTGAGCAAATCACGGGTGTCCAGCCGAAAACAAACCGGTAAGCCGTCACCACAAGGCAACGGACTTAACCGCCCAATTTCGGACCAATATGCACAGTTCAACCCTTAGAACTTTGGCGCGGACTGCCCCCAATCCGCGTTAGTTCCTGATAGAGTTCGCGTGCATACTTGCTGGACTAGGCAAGACCAAAGGTCTCGGAACGGATGCCGCCAAATTGCAGTTTTTGGCTATGATGGCATCCGATGCAGCCTGTCCCCCCAAGCGTGAATCGCATGCCAGACGCTACCAAGTTGGAGGGGCTTGCGGCAACTGATCTTCGCGCTTGACAGGGGCTTTGCGCAAAAAGAATCTGTTGCCCTGATTTTTGTCTCAAAAATACAAAAAAGGCACCGGGTCGAACGGTGCCTTTTTCTTCAATAGTTTAACGTATTCTAACTGTGGTATTTAGCATCACATCAGATGCGGCACAGTTGCAACACTTCCGGTGGATTGCCAATTCTTAATTGCTGAGTTGGAAGATCCGCAAAAGGCGTCTGCCAGAATCGCTTAGCCGAGGGCCTTCACACGGGCCGACAGGCGCGACATTTTGCGCGAGGCGGTATTCTTGTGGAAGATACCTTTGGTGACGCCGCGCATCAGTTCGGGTTGTGCAGTGCGGAGTGCGGCGGTGGCGGCCTCTTTGTCGCCCGAGGCAATCGCCTCTTCTACTTTCCGCAGGTAGGTGCGGACGCGCGAGCGGCGTGCCTTGTTGATTGCGAAACGGGTTTCGTTTTGACGTGCGCGTTTCTTGGACTGTGGTGTATTTGCCATGTGAATCAGGCCCTTACGTTAGTTCGGTGTATGTTGTTTAACACGTGAAGATACCCCGACCGGCCCCCCATTTCTGAGGTAATGATTCTTGCCTGAGCGGGCATCACGCGCATGTATGACGCGGTCTATAACCAAATTTCCCGCGAATGCAAACCAGAAACGACAGCCCGCCCTGACCGTAAAGCCCGTAAAGGTTTGCAACCAGATTTTGCAAGGTTGAATCTTTAACCAAACTGTTTGCCGCCAAACTGAATCTCAACGCCACTTTGACCGTTCAGAAGGCGGCCAAGGTGGAAAAGGGCAAGCGGATCATTCCCGCCGTCTCCGACGATGGCTGCAAAAGCCTGCCGTGCGGTGGGGTCGGCGGCGCGGAGTTTCTCGAAGGCTTTTTGATAGGCCAGTACTTCAGGGTTGTTTGCATGTTCCGACGTCAGGGGTTCGTAGGCGTTCAGACCGGTCGTTTTACCACGCAGCCGCAGTGTTCCGACCGGGCGCCGGGGAATATCACCTGCGTGATCAACCACGCCTTGCCCAATGCAGATGCGCGTCCCCAAAACCTTGTTCGCCTGCTCGACCCGGGCTGCGGTATTAACCACATCGCCGTAAGCCGAGTAATCGAAGAAATCCTTGGTGCCAAAACTGCCGATCGTGGCTGGGCCAGTGTTAAGGCCAATACGGGTAGCCCCTAGTGCAATGCCTTTTTCTGCCTGCCACTGGCGAAAGGTTTCCGCGAATGCGTCCATGGCCAATGCACATTCAACGGCGTCGCGGGCGTGGTCGGGGGTCTCAAACGGGGCGCCGAAAATCACATGCACACTGTCGCCCATGATTTTGGTGACGGTACCACCATGTTTAAAAATAACGTCAATCACACCCGCCAGGTAATCGTTTAGCAGGGCAGCAATCTGTTCGGGCGAAGAGGTTTCAACCAGCCCGGTAAATCCGGTGATATCTGTGAACATGAACGTCGCCACCCGCCGTTCGCTGCTTTGGCTGAGATAATCCGGGTCTTCGGCGAGGGCCTCTACCACCGCCGGTGAAAAATATCGCGACAATGTGGTTTTAGCACGTTCAGCAATGGCTTTTTCTGCCCTGAGGCTGCGCATCAGATGCAGATGCCCCAAGGTTTTGCCAATTGTCCGTTCGAGATCGGTAAAATCGATGGGTTTGGTCAGGAAATCAAAGGCGCCGCTGTTCATCGCTTTGCGGATATTATCCATGTCGCCATAGGCTGACACGATCACGGTTTCCAGGTTTCTATGAATGTCTTGCAGGTGTGCCAGCAGGGTCAGCCCATCCATCCGGGGCATGTTGATATCGCTTAGAACAATATCCACATCGGGGTGTTTCTGTAGCACCTCAAGCGCGCGCACGCCGTTTTCTGCATAAAGAAAATCGAATTCGCCGTTGCGAATCTGGTGGCGCAGGTGTTGTTTTACCAGCACCTCAAAGTCGGGTTCGTCATCAACCAGCAGAATAAGTGCCGGGCGGTTCGTCATCCGGGTTGCTCGATTGAGTTTGCCAGCCGTCTCTTGAGCTGAGCAAAATCTACCGGTTTGGTCATCAGGTTGCTGGCGCCCAGACAAGTGGCCCGCCGGGCGGTTTCGGGATCGCCGTAGGCGGTGATCATCACAACGTCAATTTCGGGGCGTTCACGGCGGATATGTTCCAGTAGTTCAAGTCCCGACATGCCCGGCATATTTATATCCGACAGCACCATCAGAACCTTTGGCGGCTCACCCGTGCGCAGCACTTCCAGCGCATCCTCGCCAGAACGGGCGAAATCGAAGCTGTAGAGTCCCTTGCGAATTTCACGGCGAAAATTCTGCCGAAACAGTTCGCAGGCATCTGCTTCGTCATCGACCATGAGGATTCGCGCCGTCATGCCTTCACTCCGTTATCGCTTTTGAGTTTCAACGGGATTTCAATCGTAAAGCACGTGTATTCACCGGGTTCACTTGCAACTTTAAGCTCTCCGCCATGTTGGGTCACTATTATGTCGTAACTTAGCGATAGTCCAAGGCCTGTCCCATCACCGGCAGGTTTTGTGGTGAAAAATGGCAGAAATATCTGGTCACGTTCCGCCCTGGAAATCCCAACGCCGTTATCAGAAATGGTGATGATCGCGTTGCGCCCCTTGGCCTGGGTTGTCAGGGTCAGCTTTGGCTGAAATTCCTGACCGGATGCAGACTGTTTCTGGTTGGCGGCGTAAATCCCGTTTGAAATGAGGTTCAGCAACACCCGCAACATGGCCTGCGGGTAGCATTCAATCTTGATCAGTGCGGGATCAAGCGATTTTTCAATGGTGATGTTGGAACCCGGAAATTCAGCGCGGGCACCATGATAGGCAAGGTTCAGGGCCTGTTCGGCAAGTGTATTGAGGTGAACGGTCTGCGGCTCGGTGGGGCCTTCGCGCGAATGCAGCAGCATATTCTTGATGATTGAATCGGCACGTTTGCCGTGAGATTCGATCTTCACAAGGTTTTCGCAAACCGAAGTCAGCAGTTCTTCGGCTTCTGCGCGCGTCTTGGGATCAAGCTGGGCAATGGGCCCCTGCAAAAGTTGAGACAGTTCGCCAAGCATTTCGTTCGAGACGGCCGAGAAATTATTGACGAAGTTCAGCGGGTTCTTGATTTCATGGGCGATACCGGCTGTAAGTTGCCCAAGGCTGGCCATTTTTTCGGCTTGCACCAGCCGTTTCTGCGCATTCTGCAGATCGCTGAGCGCGGTTTCGGCGGCCTCTTTGGCCTGCATCAGAGCCGTTTGATTGACTTCCAGGTCAGACACCGCGCGGGAAAGTTCGATTTCGCGACCTTTGAGTTCACGCGTGCGTTCAACCACCCGCTGCTCCAGCGTGTCGCGGATGTTGCGCAACTGGTTTTCATAGCTTTCCTGTTTTTCCTGCAAGTCGTTATAGGCGGTGACGATCGTACCGATTTCATCGCTTGTCGCCCAATCGACTGGTTGGCGGATGTTTTCTTCGCGGGCAAGGCGGATACTGCCAAGCAACCGCAACAAGGGGCGTCGAACCGTCAGGCGGAGGGCCATCAGGGCGCTGGCCACACTTGAAATTGTCAGCAACGCCGCGATGCCAAGCGCCTGATACAGCCGCTGGCGCGATGCGAGCTTTAGGTTTTCTTCGGAAAAGGCGATCTGCAACTGCCCAAGGTCAACTGGTGGCTGGTCATTGCCGCGGTAGAACACAATCGGCTTTTCCAGGATGTTCAGCTGTTCCGCGGTCGTCTGCATCATGCCGACCTGGGCCACGACGCTACCAGTTTCGTCCTGCACCATGGCCCCGACAAGATCGGGGTCGTTGGCCATCGCCCGCAGGATCAGCGCAGTCTGGTCGATGTTAAAGTTCCACAACAGCCCGGAAATGGCCGCGCTCTGAATCTCGGTTACCTTTACCATACGCGCATGCAGCGCCTCGCGGGCGTTTTTGACCGAATTCACATGAACGACGGCGAAAAAGCAGGTCACCACAAGCAGCAAAAGCGGCACGGTGATCAGCAGAAACTTGGCCTGCAGAGAGGCTGACGGCCAGAACCCAAGCTTTTTGTCAGTCATTCAATTGGTCAATTCTTGATTAATAGCGTCCTGAAAGGCGTGGCCGAGTAAGACGTGGTGCCGCAAGCCTGTCAAGGGTGGGCTCGTGGATGTGCCCACAGTTGTAGACGGGTTGCAAAGCTACTGCTAGCATCAGCGAAAGGGACATGTGAAACACGGGTGACAATGAAACAGAATGACAATGCCTTGCTGGAGCTGGTTGCAGAATGTTTGACAGCAGCGCCCGGGCAAGCCGCGATGGTGCCCGCCGAAAAGATACTGGGCTGGATCGAACAAACAGGCGGTACAAAGCAAGAGTTCATGGTAGGCTGTCTGCCGTTGGCGCAGGCCTATTCCAGACCCGCCATATCGGGGTTTCCAGTCGGCGCCGTGGCCATGGGGATGCCGGTGGACGGCATGCCTTTCGCACTGGGCAATGTCTATTTCGGGGCCAGTTTCGAATTTCGCCATCAATCCCTGACCCTGGTGGTGCATGGTGAGCAATCGGCGATCAACAACGCGCTGTTGCAGGGTGAGCATGGCGCCCAATATGTGGCGATTACCGCGCCGCCCTGCGGGTATTGCCGGCAGTTCATGTACGAGGTAACGACCGCGACACATGGGCTGACCATCATTCTGGCCAAGGACGGCACCTATACCGAAACGCTGCTGACCGGGCTGCTGCCCGACGCGTTTGGCCCCGCTGATCTGGGGCGCGACCCCGATCTGATGAAAACCCAGAAAAATGGCCTGAGCCATGCCAGCACCGACCCGATGGTGCAGGCCGCGCTAAAGGCTGCTAATGCCAGCTATGCCCCCTATTCCAAGGATTTCTGCGGTGTCGCACTGCAAACGGGCGATGGCAGCATCCACATCGGCCAATATGCCGAGAACGCGGCCTATAATCCCAGCCTTTTACCAATGGCCTCGGCCCTGAGCCAAATGAACCTGAGTCAGCCTGCGCAGGCAACGCTGGACATCATCGGCGCCTGCCTGCTGGAGGCTGAGGCACCGATCAGCCAGATGCCAGCGGCAGTAAATTCCCTGTCGGTCATCGCGCCTGATGTCGAGATCAACCATGTCGTTTTGACGGCGTGACCCCCTGGCCATTTTCCTTTAACCAAACGGATTTCAATTTATGATAAAAATCAAAATCGAGCTTGGCGGCTCAGATCGTGTCGCAATTTTATTTTCCTTTCCCAACAACAAATCCCTTGGCTGGAGCCTGGAGGAAACCGTTGTTCACTGGATTAACCAGACCCTGACGCGGGATGGATATAACGCTGCCGGACTGCCACCAGTCATCGTAGCCGAGGTTGAAATTTCAGGTGGCAATGTAACCTTGGTCCTCTCATCCGAGGTTGATCTGGCACATGTGCTGACCCGGTATCAGGCGATCATTCCAAAGTTCCTTGAAATCGGATGGAAGGCCTACTCGACTGTAGTACCGATCCTGAAAAAGGAAGGGCGGTGGGATCCGCGCGGCAAGGGATGGCGGTTTTTTCTGCCCCTAGGCCTGCCGATGCTGAACCAAAAAACGCTGCAATTCTTTCACTACCCGCCCATCAAGATGCTGCAGGCGATGCAGGACTATCTGGATGATCCAGTGCCCCATCGGCTGGAAAACCTGCTGATGGTCAACGGGGTGTCTGACCGGGCCGATGCCCAGACCTATGAAACCATCGTGGATGGCGCCCCGATTGCAGCGCCTGACGATGAAGGCTCGGCCAAGTGTTCGAAATGTGATCCGGAATGGGGCTGTATCCCGATTCAGTTTTTCATGGAGTATCAAAAGGGCATGGTCGAACTGTTGTTGCACGAAAGCGCCAACTGCCCCGGCTATACCCTTCCGATCGTTGTCTATGGCAGCCATCCGCGCAAGATTTTCAGTGAGCAGTTTCTGGGTGGCGATATGGTCAAGGTCAATGTTCCAGTCTGCGCCGAAATTGTGCCGGGCCTGAAAACCTGGATCATCGGGGCGAACCATCCCTATAATTTCTACTGGACCGCACAGGCAGATAGCGACCCTGAAAAAGGCTCGGTCGGCGATGGTGAAATGAACCTTGCCCATTGTGCCAGTCCGCCCTCGGAGGGGGGTAAAAGCGCGGTTGACCTGATGCAGGGCGATCTGATCACCACACGCTGGCAAAAGGACATGGCTGGCAATCCGTCGATGGATGGCAACATGGTGTTGCGGGCCGCGCAGGCGCATTGGACCAATCCCGAGAATGACAATATGCGCTGCGCGCTGACTCAATCACAGGCCACATTGCTTTATACAAACAAGGAACAGACGACTTTCACCTTCAGGGTTGGAGTGGAAGACGCGGCAAAGGCTTGTAGCGATAATGAAAACAAGACCTGTAGTTTCAAAGTTTAAGAAACCGGTATCCGCGGGGGCCAGAATGATCAAAATTGTTGCGACACTGATTACTGTTTTTGCAGGCGCCTTTTCAGCATCAGCACAGGCGGATGTTTTGAAAATTGCGTCATCCCCGGCAGTGCCGCCCTATATCATCCCCGAAACCAACAATGGAATCGAGATTGATATCGTCCGCGCCGCACTGGCAGTGGTGGGGCATGAGGCCGAGTTTTCGACATTGCCGTTCCCTCGGGTTGTCGCCCGGATGCGGGATGGTGAGTTTGATGCGGCGCTGACGATTTCAAAGTCAGCAGACCTGCCTTTGGGCAATAGCCATTATTCCGACAACCACATCACCTTTCAGAACGTGGCAATCACACTGAAAGACCGGGACCTGAAGATTGAATCGATTGCCGATCTGAGCGACAAATCCATTGCCGCCTTTGAATTTGCACGTGAATATCTGGGGCCGGAATTTGCTGCGATGGCCGCGAAAAATCCGCTTTACCGCGAGATTTCACCCAGTACCTCGCAGTTGTTGCCGACATTGTTTTCGGGGCGGGCAGATGTGATCGTGATTGAAATCAATATCTTCAAATATCACAGGCTGGTCTATGACCTGCCGCGGGACACGGGCCAGGGCGTTACCTTTCATCCGATTTTTCCACTTAATCCGTTTCGGGTAGCGTTTACGGATGAAGGGTATCGAGACGATTTCAACGAAGGACTGGCCCAGATTCGCAAGAGCGGCGTATTTGATGATATCATCGCGCGATACACCAGCATCACCGGACAGTAGGGCCTGACCCGTATATAGCAGGGTACTGAAGCGTGGGATGAAAAAAGGACAGGATAAGCCCCTGCCCTTTTTTGTTCTGAGTCCGAAAACAGTTGTTATTTGTCCCGGAACTGGGCCTCGCGTTTTTCCATAAAGGCGGCCATGCCCTCTTTCTGGTCTTCGGTGGCAAAAAGCGACTGGAACACGCGCCGTTCAAACAACAGCCCTTCGCGCAGGGTCGTTTCGTACGAGCGGTTTACCGACTCCTTGACAGCCGCCGTTGCGATCATCGATTTTTCGGCGATCTTGTGGGCGGCTGAAATCGCCTCTTCCATCAGCTTTTTGGCAGGAACGACGCGGGAGACAAGCCCCGAACGTTCGGCCTCGTCCGCATCCATGAACCGACCGGTCAGATTCATGTCCATCGCCTTGGATTTCCCGATGAATCGGGTCAGCCGCTGGCTGCCTCCGAGACCCGCCATAACGCCGAGATTGATTTCGGGCTGGCCGAATTTCGCGGTGTCCGAGCAGATGATGAAATCACACATCATCGCCAGTTCACACCCACCGCCCAGCGCATAGCCGGAAACGGCGGCGATTATCGGTTTGCGGATCCGCATGATCGCATCGGCCTCGGGGCCAAACAGATCTTCGGTGAACACTTCGACGAAGGACTTGTCGCTCATCATCTTGATATCGGCACCGGCGGCAAAGGCCTTTTCCGAACCAGTAATAACAATGCAACGCACCTTGTCGTTTTCCTGAGCCTCGTTCAGCGCAACCACCAGCTCACCCAGCAGGTGATCATTCAATGCGTTCATTGCATCGGGGCGGTTGAGTTTGATAAGGGCTACGTGGTCTTCTATTTCGACGATGATCGTCTCAAAGGCCATGAATTTCGCTTTCGCTTGTTGTCGACAGACCTGATTCATTACCACTGTGGTCGCCGGGTTCAACCTATCTTTGGCATAGGGTGCAATAGAAGCTGGAGCGGCCGGACTGGACGATGCGGGTCACTTGACCTGTACAACCTGGCGTTCTGCAGGAATGGCCTTCGCGGTCATAGACGTCGAATTTGTGTTGAAAATAACCTAATTCTCCGTCGGTTTGGCGAAAATCACGCAGGGAAGAGCCGCCTGCAGTGATGGCATCCGAAAGAACATCGCGGATGATAGGAACCAGCGTAGCGACACGGGTGTGAGAGATGTTCCCGGCGCGGCGCTTTGGGGATATTTTTGCGCGAAAAAGCACCTCGCAGACATAGATATTGCCCAGACCTGCAACGATTCGCTGATCCAGAAGGGCGGATTTCACGGGCGTATTTTTACCTTTGAATGCGCTTTGCAGGTAAGATTCGCTAAAGGAATTGCCCAGCGGTTCGGGACCGAGTTTGGCCAGAAGCGGGTGGGCGTCAGCGTTGGCGGTTTCCATCAGGTCCATCGCGCCAAAACGACGAGGGTCGTTGAAGGTGATACGTGCGCCGTTCTCCATATGCAGGACAACATGGTCATGTCGTTCAGGGGCTGGGTGATCATGCACGAACTGACCCAATGGATCCCCCGAGATCAGCATCCGCCCCGACATGCCAAGGTGTATGAGCAGGGTTTGCCCCGAACTGAGATCAGCCAGGATGTATTTCGAGCGCCGTCGCAGGCCCAGAACCTTTTGCCCGGTCAGGCGCGCGGCCATATTTTTGGGAAATGGCCAGCGCAGATCAGGCCGGTTGATATCGGCGCGGGCAATGATCGCCCCCTCCATCACCGGGGCAAGGCCGCGGCGAACAGTCTCAACCTCTGGCAATTCGGGCATATCGCGCTCCTTCCCGTAAAGCGGCGCATTGTAACCGACCCGCAGCGCCTTATAAGAAGGGCGTGAACAAGGAACGGCAAGGCCCATGAACGAGAAAACCACACATTTCGGATTTGAAACCGTGCCCGAGGCTGAAAAGGCCGGGCGGGTCAGGGGCGTGTTTGGCAGTGTGGCCAGCAAGTACGACGTGATGAACGACGCCATGAGCATGGGTATCCACCGTATCTGGAAGGATGCGATGATGGACTGGCTAGCGCCAAGGCCTGGGCAGGCGCTATTGGATGTGGCCGGTGGGACAGGGGATATTTCGTTCCGGTTTCTGAAACGGGCAGGCAGCGGGCATGCGACGGTGCTGGATCTGACCGAGCCAATGCTGGTGGAGGGCCGCAAACGGGCCGAGGCAGATCAGATGGCGCAGAGCCTTGATTGGGTGGTGGGCGATGCAATGGCACTGCCGTTCGAGGACAACACCTTTGACGTCTACACGATCAGTTTTGGCATCCGTAATGTGACCCTGCCTGCCCAAGCGCTGGCCGAGGCCTTCAGGGTGTTGAAACCCGGCGGGCGGCTGATGGTGCTGGAATTCAGCCAAATCCCAAATGACATGATGCAGAAGGTCTATGACCTGTACTCGTTCAACATCATCCCGCGCATGGGGCAGATGATCGCGGGGGACCGTGACAGTTATCAGTATCTGGTGGAATCGATCCGGCAGTTCCCGGATCAGGAGACATTCTTGCAAATGGTCAAAGATGCCGGTTTTGAGAATGCCAAATATCGCAACCTGACCATGGGCATCGCCTGTCTGCACTCGGGCTGGAAAATCTGAATGCGCGGACCCCATAATATCCTGCGACTGATCAGAACCGGCGCCACGCTCGAGCGTACCGGTGCAATGGGCCTGATCATGGACGCGTTCGAGGCGCCCCCGCTGGTGCGGGGCACGATGCGCTTTCTGGCATGGCCATTTCAATGGCTGGGCTACAAGGGCGATCCTGCTTCGCCACCTGCACCACGCGCGCTGACCGCCCTGGGCCCGGCCTATATCAAATTTGGGCAGATCCTGAGCACTCGACCCGACCTGGTGGGCGAGGATCTGGCCACACACCTGCGCGTGTTGCAGGATAAATTACCCCCCTTCCCTGTCGAGGTGGCCAAAACCAGTGTGGCGCATGAACTGGGCCACACGGTGGACGAACTGTTTGAGAATTTCAGCGAGCCGGTGGCGGCAGCCTCGATCGCGCAAGTCCACAAGGCGACTGTGCGAGGCACCGGAGAGGAGGTGGCCGTCAAAGTGCTGCGCCCGAAGATTGAAAAGGCGTTTCGCAGGGATATTGATGCGTTTTATTTCGCGGCCAGGATGATTGAACTGTTATCGCCCGCGTCGCGCCGGCTGCGACCAACGGATGTCATTGCGCATTTCGAAGGCGTGGTGATGGGTGAGTTGGATTTGCGGCTTGAAGCTTCTTCAGCTTCGGAGTTTCTGGCGAACACTGCGGAGGATGAGGGATTTGAGCTGCCCACAGTAAAATGGGAATTGTCGGGACGGCGAGTGATGACCATGGGCTGGGCTGATGGTGTCCCGTTGGGGGATAACGCGGCATTGGATGCAGCAGGCCATGATCGTGTGGCATTGGGCGAACGGGTGTTACAACTGTTCTTGTCCCATGCGCTGCGCGACGGGTATTTTCATGCGGACATGCATCAGGGCAACCTGAAGGTAGCGGCCGGCGGCAATATCATTGCCTATGATTTCGGGATCATGGGCCATATCGATGAATATACCCGCCGGGTTTACGCCGAGATCTTGTACGGGTTCATCAAGCGCGATTACCGCCGCGTCGCCGAGGTGCATTTTGAGGCTGGATACGTTCCTGCCGATCGCGATGTAGACGAGTTTGCAAGGGCGCTACGCGCCGTGGGCGAGCCAATTTTCGGCATGGATGCGAACCGTATCTCGATGGGTAGCCTGCTGAGTTATCTGTTTGAGGTGACCGAGCGTTTTGGCATGGAAACCCGAACCGAGCTGATCTTGTTGCAGCGCACCATGGTGGTGGTTGAAGGTGTGGCACGTTCGCTTAGCCCGCAGATCAATATCTGGCAGGTTGCAAGGCCCGTGGTCGAATCCTACATCAAAGACAGCATAGGCCCGCGTGCCGCCGTTCGGGATCTGGGCAAAACACTGGCAGTGCTGGCGCGCTATGGGCCGCGCCTGCCGGCGATGGTGGAAAAGGCGCTGATCCGACAATCTGAAATGCCTGAACCGCCGCGCACGACACACTGGCTTTTCTATCTTATTTCGGTGATTGCGGGCTGCGCCATTGGTGTGGCGGGCATGTTGTTGGCTGGATTTTGGCCCTGATCGATCGCTTTTTTTACGACAGTGCATCGTAACCCAAGCTTTTGGCAAAAGGGTCGTTGTCGTGGAATCTCGATTTCGGTAAGGTAACCGCGAGGCTTAAAAATGGTGGAGTGGCGATAAGTGACCCGCAAATACGGCAGTGTTGTAATTGCTACGGTTATCATTTCGTGGCCGTTGGCGGCCTTGGCCAATAACCTGACCACAACCGTGACGAACAACTTTGGCACGCCCGGCGGTTTGGTGGACATGCCTACTGCTGAAATGGCGCCGGAAGGCCAGTTGTCGACGACCGTTGCCCACTATGACGGCACCACAAAAACGACACTGAGTTTTCAGGTGACGGACCGTCTTAGCACAAGCTTTCGCTATTCCGCGATCAAGGGGCTTATTCCCGAACCGGGTCGACCGCCGTTTTCTACATTCTATGACCGCAGCTTTGATCTGAGTTTTCGCATCCTGGATGAGACGCAGTATCGCCCGGCGGTGGCCATTGGCCTGCAGGATTTCATCGGCACAGGCCTGTTTGGCGGCGAATATATCGTTGCCACCAAATCAATTGGTAATAAACTGCGTGTGACCGGTGGGGTCGGCTGGGGGCGTCTGGGCAGCGAAGGTAGTTTCGGCAAAACCGGGTCGCGGCCGACGGGATTATTGGGTGAAGGTGGCATTCCCACCTATGACAGGTGGTTCCGCGGCGACGTGGCCGCCTTTGCCGGGGCCAGCTATGCGGTGACCGACCGGCTGAATTTCAAGGTAGAATATTCATCAGACGCCTACGACCGCGAGGTTCTGGACGGAATAATCAATCACAAGACACCGTGGAATTTCGGTGTCGACTACAAGATCAGTCAATCGGCACGGCTTAGCGCCTATTCGCTATACGGTGATGAAGTGGGTGTTAACCTGACCTTTGCCATCAATGCCCGCAAACCCGCCGTGAACGGGGGCGTGGAAACTGCGCCGCTACCGGTGGCCGTCCGGGCGCCCGGAGACCACAACGATCTGGGTTGGACTCAGGATAACATCCGTCAGTCGAATGTGCGAACTGCTGTTGCAGATGGTCTGAAGACCGAAGGCATGGCCCTGCATGCCATTGAATTGGACAGCCGCAGCGCCCGTGTCATGGTGCGCAATAGCCGTTTCGACATGCGCCCACAGGCGATTGGCCGCACCGCGCGGGTACTGAGCCGGACATTGCCGGCATCGGTTGAAACCTTCACCATCACGCAAGTGGTTCAGGGTATCCCGACAAGTTCTGTCACGCTGCGCCGCAGTGATCTTGAGCGGCTTGAAAATGCCCCAGCCAGCGAAATGTTGCAGGCGGTCACTTTTTCAGACGCCCTGGCCCTGCGGCAACCGGACGTCCTGCAGCCCGATGCCTATCCGCGTTTTGGCTGGTCGATCGGGCCGTTCCTGCGGTTCAGTGTCTTTGACCCCGACAATCCGGTGCGCGCAAATGGTGGCATTCAGTTCAGGGGTGACTATCGGATCGGAACTGGTTGGGTTGCCTCGGGCTCGGTTTCCGTCAAACTGTTCGGTGATCTGGACAAAGTATCGCTGCCGGGTGCCTCAGGCCTGCCAAGGGTACGGTCGAACGTGGCGCTGTATTCGCAAACCGACGACCCGACCATCGACTACCTGACTGTTGCGAAATACAGTCGGCCCGCGCAGAATCTGTATAGCCGGGTGACCGTGGGGTATCTGGAAAAGATGTATGCCGGTGCCTCAGCCGAGGTGCTATGGAAACCGGTCGATAGCCGTCTCGCGTTTGGCGGCGAGGTGAATTATGTCCAGCCGCGCGACTTTGATCAGCTTTTCGGAACCCGAACGCGGCAGACAAGCGGCGGGACCGTTCCGGAATTCAACGGTCACCTTTCAGCCTATTATGATTTCGGTTTCGGGTTCCACGGACAACTGGACGCTGGCCGGTATCTGGCCGGTGACTGGGGGGCAACCATAGCACTGGACCGTGAGTTCGCAAACGGTTGGCGGGTCGGAGCCTATGCGACGAAAACCGACGTTTCCTCGGCCACATTCGGCGAAGGATCGTTTGACAAAGGCATTCGCATCTCTATCCCCCTTTCGTGGGGCACCGGGCAGCCAACGCAGCGCAGATCGAATACGGTTATCCGGTCTCTGTCGCGCGACGGTGGGGCGCGGCTTGACGTGAACGGACGGCTTTACGAGACCATCCGCAATACCCACGAACCTGAAACGGCCAAGACCTGGGGGAAATTCTGGAGATGAACGCAAGACATTTTCGGAAATTGATGCTGGGTTTGACCTGTATGATGCTGGCATCCTGTAGCAGCGGCGATGACTATGAGGTCAATGCGGTCACGGTGGCCAAGGGTTTTTTCTCCAAAAACAAGAAACCGGCGCAACCCGACCAGCAGCAACTTGCAGCAAGCGTGCAGGCTGCCATGAACGCCACTGACGCGCCCCTAATCCTGGTCGCGATTTCCGGGCGTAACGTGGTATCGGTCATGCAAAAGATTGAGACCAACGGGCCTTATGATACCTATGGCACGTCAGACCGCCGCAGTATTACCCTGAAACGCGGTATTCTTACGGCCAGCCGTGGCCTGGGCGAAGATATCATGTCATCCGACGTAGCGCCGGTACTGTCGCTGGTGACAAATCGTCGGGCAGGTAGTGCGCAACGGGTACATCGGTATCTGGACGGTGAGAATGTCATCGTACCACTTGAGGCCACCTGCACAGTTCGACCCGGTGGGCGGGTACGTGTTGTTGCCGGTGATTTGAATCGCGAGGCGATTGCCGTGACAGAAGATTGCAGGGCGCAAACGACAGAGTTCCAGAATAGTTATCAGGTTGATGTCGCGTCAGGCCGCATTCTTCAATCCAGGCAGTGGATCAGTCCGATGAACGGCTATATCGTGATTCAAAGCCTGCGCTGAAAATAATGTTCGTGCAGGCATAGTAAAGGCGGCCTACTGGACCGCCTTTAAAAACTTCATAAACGTGACCCTGATTCAGGTGTCGTCGCTTGATTCAATTTTTGCAACTGCGATCGCAACAGCGATCAACGTGCCAAGAACTGCGCCGCCAACCCCAATACCAATCTGGCCTTGCGAGGATACAAACGGATCAGCATTAACTTTTGCTTCATCCGCAACAACAGGTGCTGCTGCCGACAGTGCAACAGCGGCGGCGGCTGCGAGGGTTGTGAATTTTTTCATATATACTCTCCAAACCAGTGCTAAATTTCGTGAATCCCAATGGGACATAGGCGAACTATTGCACAAAAAGATTATCAAACAAACCCGTTATTCGAGTGTTCCGTGGATAGAGTTCAAATTGCGCAAAATTATCACATCATACATTAAGTTTCTGATTTATTTATTTTATTTTGAAATTTACACCCCTCAATCGCATTGCAAATTATGGAATTAAAAACATCTGATACTACCTATGCGGTAAAATTTCCCAAATTCTGGCCAGCAAGCTTTCGGATGCGCGCAGCTTTGCGCAAATCAGGCAAGGCCCATAGTTTGACGGCGACGGTTGGCCTGGCTGTGCATAACAGAGCCCAGATCAGGTATCGGGTTGACGCAGGCCCAGAACAAGGCTGGCGGGCACCTGTTGACCGTTTTCCATGTACAAAACCGGTGCGCCGTTTTCACTGCGGGCCTCAATGATGCGACTGTGAATTTCAACCTGATGGCTGGCGATCAGATTGTCGCCGCTAAATGATTCAACCGCAATTTTGTAGATTCCGTCGGGGAGCGGGATGCCCGCCACATCTTCACCGACCCATTGGATATCAGTGCTGCCCAAAGCAAGATCCTGTCTTTGCACAACGATGCCTTGCGCATTGGTGACAACAAGCTGGGCCGCAGTCGCAATATCGTCGATATGGGCAGACATAGAGACTGGATTTCCGTCGAACTGCACAGG
This sequence comes from Roseovarius litorisediminis, assembly GCF_900172295.1. Classification (GTDB taxonomy): domain Bacteria; phylum Pseudomonadota; class Alphaproteobacteria; order Rhodobacterales; family Rhodobacteraceae; genus Roseovarius; species Roseovarius litorisediminis. The sequence goes on along the minus strand of NZ_FWFL01000005.1, from coordinate 184,860 downwards.
CATTTTTGCCCGCGCGTCCATGCCAACCCAGCCCGAAAGCTGCCCGACACTGAGCGCACCCATCCGATCCCCCAACGAGGTGAGAAGGTCGTTTGTTCCTACCTGTTGTTCCACAGTCGAGAACGTTGCCAACTGTACAGCGAAATCTGCGGAATCAACCGGGTTGAGCGGATCCTGATTTTGCATCTGAGTGGTCAGCATTTTTAGGAAGGTTTCAAAATCCGAACTTAGGACGCTACCACCACTAGGCGGTGTTGCAGAGGTGGCGCGTGCGGCTGTTCCGGTTTGCGTAGGGCTGGTAATTTCCATGAATTGGCCTTTCTAGAGTCTGATATCGACGCGGTCGAGGGTAATACTTGGGGTGGTTACCGGGGTAATGCTGTCTGTGGCTGGATCGACCGACAGGGTCTGCCCCTGTCCGCCATGCTGCGTTTCACTGCGGTGTTCCGACGTGCTTTGCCCAAAAGAAAACTGGGACGAACCATAGCCGATATCGCGAAATTCCTGCGCCAGAACGTCGATATGGCGCCGCATCAGATCCAGCGTTTCGGGCCTGTCGGCCACCACCGTGACACTGACGCCGGCATCTGTGGTGGTCATGCTGATCTTTACCCGGCCAAGTTCTGCGGGATTAAGCAGCAAGCTGATCGGTTGGTCGGCGCCGGCTCGGTGCACCGCGCCAGCAACCTGCAGGGCAAGATGGCGAGGTATCTGAGATTGGAAAACCGGGTCTGCCGCAGATTTTGCAGTGGAACCAAGATCGCTGAAACTTCGGGTGTCGGATATCACGCCGGTGTCAGTGTTTGGTATATGGCGATCAGCTTCCGGCGTATTCCCGGCAAAAGGGGCCAGACCTGCAAGGGCGGGGGGCGGTATTATCGCCATGCTCACCCGTGAGGCAGATGCGGCGCGCACATGCTCAACTGCAGACACCGAATATCGGTCTGATGCCTGTCGGGCAGGATCAGATACAAGCTGATCTTGGGTATCTTCTGCGGTTTTTGCTTCGGTTTCAGGCTGGTTTGTGACTTGTACTGCCGTCAAAGACCCGTTGGCAGGAACCTGCAGAATCCTGTCAGACCCTGCCAATGGCGACATGGTTTGGGACTGGCCTTGGTTTGCCTGTCCTGACGATTGGGTTACCGGTACCGAAGCCAAATCAACCGCCTGTGGCAGCTTGGCACCCTCGTCATCAACCAGCACGGATAAGTCCGGTATCTGGGTTTGGGTTTGATAGGGATTGCCATGGGATATGCGACCTTGCGCGTCAGCCCATGCACCTGACCCGGCTGGGTTCAATAGATCGGCAGGATCGTAGAAATTGCCTATAATAGAGACTGATTTTACTGGCTGCCGCATTGCGTCGGCATGCGTCCGGACGAATTCAGGCGCTGAACCAGCGAAGGTATTTTCCTCTCCCGTCGCAAGCCCGTCTTTATCAATCTGCTCTGATAGACCCTGTACCGTGCCGGTTTGGTCGCCGGCACCCTTCAGATACGGGCCAGATTTGTCATCTGCCTTGGTTTGTAACGGTCGATCGCGGACAATATCATCAGTGTCAGCCGTTTCAAAATCCCCTTCGCCGCCCCGACCATCTGCTTGATCGAGACCACCAGGCCTTTCGGTATCTTCGATATCGGCCGGCCGCGTTGCAGTTTGTCTGGGTTCACTGGTCTTGGCAGCATTTTCGGCAGGCGGACCTCCAAAAACATTGTGAAAATTGTCGTCGCCGGCTTTTGGCCCCGTGCCCTTTCTGGATGGGGCAGGCTGGGGTGACCTGATCGCATCAGCATGCGCGTTAGCGGCAAATGGACCAGTGAGGGGTATCGGCATGATGTATCTCCGGGATTTCTTCCGCGTTTCGCCGATCATGCCAAAAGCTGGTTACCGCTTCTTTACCGGTTTGCGCTCAAATAACGCAGAGTTCCTTCAATTCGAGGTAATCCCGTGACTAATTTTTTACCAATTACCCCCGGCAACCAACCAACAGCCCCGCCGAAACAGAATATCGCCTTGCGTGCCGTTGCCGAAAAGCTGGAAGCCAGTTTTCTGGCCGAAATGCTGAAATCCGTCGGTGTGGGCGAGCAGGAAAATTCGTTCAGCGGGGGCGTTGGCGAAGATCAGTTCGCCTCGTTCCTGCGACAGGCGCTGGCTAACAAAATGGTCAGCAGTGGTGGCATCGGCCTTGCTGAAAGTTTTTATAATTCCCTTATGGAGAAAAGTAATGACACATGAATCAGATCAGAAGATCATCGACCGGCTGGAGGAGTTACTGGACACCGAACGTTCGGCTCTATTACAGGGCGATCTTGAAAAGATTGCCGGTTTGGTCGAAGAAAAAGAAAGCCTGATTGACGCATTAAACGTGCTGGACGCAGGCCCCAGGCAAAAGCTGGAAGCCCTGCAGAAGAAGGTAATGCGCAATCAGGCGCTGCTGGATGGCGCACTACAGGGGATCCGCACGGTAGCGGCCCGCATGGCCGCGTTTCGGCGCATTCGGCGATCACTGGAGACCTATGATGAAAGCGGGCAAAAGCAAATCATCCAGGGCGAGATTGAACGCAAGGTCGAGAAACGCGCCTGACGCGATTTGACTCAAATACCAGCTAGATCGAAAGCCGGATTTAGCGTTCCGTTAGCACTATGCGGGCCAATCTGCGCCTGCATCCGAAATCGGGTGGCGCAGCCGGGAACATACCGTTTGCTGCAGATGTCAGAACGACAGCTTGGGCCGTTCCTGTTTTGGGAACGGAATATGTAACCGGTGCAAAAGCACCAACAGCCAAAGGAAATGCTATAGCGACTTTCCAGGCACCGCCATGATGACCGCCGCCGCTAACGACCTTTTTCCTTTTGATGATGACTGGCGCCGCATTACTTTGCGTACTCATATCCGCCACCTGCTTTTCTCACCCACAATCAGGCCTAGCAGAACAGGTGTTACACTTGGTTTAACGTTTAAACTTGTCAGGATTTCACCGCCAAATGAGCATGCCTTTCAAGGTGCTCAAGCCCAAGCCAAACGTTAGGCGAGGCTGGGCAACCATAATACAATCGCGGGGAAGGCCACCAAAATACCGATGGTTATGGCATCAGCAACAAAGAAAGGCATCACACCTTTGAACACGTCCTGCACGCTCAGATCAGGGCGCACCCCGGCGACGACAAAACAGTTCAGCCCAATGGGCGGGGTGATCAGACAAAACTCCGCCATTTTCACCACCAGAATGCCGAACCATATCGCGCACATCGGCCCGGACATTCCAAAGGCGCTGTCGGCTGCGGCGACGGTTTCACCACCATTCAGAGCCATGACGGCAGGATACACCACAGGCAGAGTCAGCAACAGCATACCGATGGCATCCATAAACATACCCAGCACCGCATAAGCCAAAAGTATACAGATCAGGATCAGCATGGGTGACATCGTCAGTGACGTGATCCAGTTGGAAAAGGCATGAGGCAGATCAGCAAAGCCCAGAAAACGAACATAAATCAAAACCCCCCAGATAATGGTAAAGATCATCACGGACAGTTTGGCGGTTTCAATCAGTGCGTCCTTTAGATCGGGCCACCGCATCCCATGCCATAGGGCCATACAGAACACGATGAATGCTCCAATTGCCCCCCCCTCTGTCGGGGTTCCCCAGGCATCGCCGCCCAATTGGAAGGGGCCGATAACCACCCATTCGGGCAGCGGATTGTAGACAAAGAAGATAATGATGACGACGACAAGTACGATCGGCGCGGCGGGCAAAAGTGATGAAAATCTCTGGCCCCAGGTAAAGCCGCGCACTGGCGGGCCGAAGTTTTTGATTGTCATCGCCATCCCGATAATCAACGCTGCGTAGACCAGTGCCGAGAATACGCCGGGAATGAACCCAGCAAGCAAAAGCTTGCCAACGTCCTGTTCAACAATAATGGCGTAAATCACCAATATGGCCGAAGGTGGTATCAGACTGGCAAGCGTACCCCCTGCAGCCACAACTCCCGCTGCAAAGCGTTTGTCATAACCAATCTTCAGCATCTCGGGGATGGCTATACGGGCAAATACTGCGGCAGTCGCAACCGACGCACCCGACACAGCAGCAAAGCCAGCGGTGGCAAAAACAGTGGCAACTGCCAATCCGCCGGGCACCCAGGCAATCCAGCGCTTGGCGGCCTCAAACAGCGCCTGCGTCAGGCCAGCGTAGTAGGCAAGATACCCAATCAGAATGAATGTCGGAATCAGGCTGAGCGGTTGAAAGGAAACCTTCGAATGCGGCACCTGACCGGCGGTTTTAACCGCAATCGTCAACGCCTTGCCAAACTTGTCAGGCGCATACCCGAACTTGGCCCAGAAAATCCAGATCAAGCCCGTCATGCCAGCCAGCGCTGCGGCAAAGGCCACGCGCATGCCCAGCACTACCAGAACCAACATGATGCCCGTCACCACAAGACCAATTTCAATCGGTTCCATTTTCAGGGCCCCCTATTTGTCGTGGCCCGAGACGTGCTCGGCTTCCAATGCGGCCTGTGTTGCGGCGTCCACCACCAGGGGCACTGCCGCTGGTTGCTCGGCCCCGGTGACAAAGGCGTGGGCATAGCCCCATGTCTGAAGCACCAAGCGCAAGCTTAGGACGCTGAACGCCACCGGAACCAGCAACTTTGCTGGCCAGATCGGAATGCCTATATCAATTGAACTATCGCGGCTCCACAGCGGGGCGGCGAAATCAAAGCTGCGCCCGAAATGTGACCAACTACCCCAAATGAGCAACAGGATCAGTATTAGAATAGCCAAGGTCGTAATAAATTCGACCAGCCACAATACCCGGCCTTTCAGGGCCCCCACAACGATATCCATGCGGATATGCCCGCCATCCCGCTGCACATAGGCTATTCCCATAAAGGCAATCAGCGGCAGCACCTGTTCGATCCAGTCAACGTAGCCCGGCAGGGGTTTCCCCAAAAAGTTACGCCCGCTGACAGAAACAACCGCCAACACCATAAGCGAGAACACCGCCAAACCGCTGACAAGTGCCAGAAACCGCTCAAGCCGGACCAAACCTTGATCAAGGCGGCTAAGAAGGCTGTCGTCTTCATGAACGGTGCTGCTGCCTGCCATGGGTTGACGTCCTTTTGAGAATGCTAAACTGAGACGGGCGATCCGTAGGATCGCCCGTCGAAAACACTGCGCGGTCAGTTGCCGCGCATATCTTTCAGTGTGGTCTGAACCAGATCATACAGTTCCTGACCCGGCAGGCCCTGTGCTTCCATGTCGGCAATCCACTTCTCGCGGATCGGATCAGCAGCAATCTTGCGGAATTCCTCCAACTCGGACTCGGCGAACTCAACCTTAGTCACACCTTTTTCCGCCAGAATGGTTTCCCACTGGTCCAGCAGTTTGCCATAGTTGCTAACATAAAAGTCGATGGCTTCCGGAATCGAGCTGTCCAGCGCCTCACGCTCCGAATCGCTCAGATCATTGTAGGCGTCGATGTTCACCACCACCGGGCAGTTCACGGTGCCGGGGTTCAGGTTGGCGGTCCACCAGTCGGCCTTGTTGATTGTGCCAAAGCTGAGGTGCGCGTGCTGGGCAAAGGCCACGGTATCTACAACGCCCGATTCCATCGCCTGGTAGGCCTCGGATGCGGTCACCGACGTGGGCACCGCGCCCACAGCTTCGAATGCCTGACCGATGCCGCCGGTGGCGCGTACCCGCATACCTTCAAATTTCGCCAGCGTATCGCGCGGCTCACCGGTACCGACGATGTTGTATTGCGGCATAGGGCTGGTCATCAGCGGTTTGGCATTCCAACGCTCCAGATCTGCCAGAACGGCGGGGTGGGCATAAACTGCCCGGCCTACTGCGACCTCTTCAGCAAGAGTATTCACGCCCAGAAACGGCAGTTCCAGCACTGTGATTGTCGGATTCTTGTCGCGGTGATAGCCAGCACAAAACTGCGCCATTTCGAACGCGCCAATGGAAATCCCGTCAAGATTTTCCTTATTTTTACTCAGACCACCATAGCTGATGTTCATCGTGAACTCACCGTTGGTCTTTTGGCTGACCAATTCAGCAAGTTTTTCGACATTTTCTGTAAACGCGCGACGCTTACCCCAAAGTGATACGTTCCACTCGGTTGCCAAGGCTTCACCGGCAAAACTTAATGCCAACGCCGCGACTGCGGCGCGACCTGCAAATTTATGCATGTTTGTTCCTCCCTAAGGTCATGCTGATTTGATGACTTACATACTAGTGAATTTGTCCACGATGCCCACGACATATTCAAGGGCACATATCCTTTTGAAATATTTCACCTATCAGTAAGGCTAATTCCCCAGCATTGAATGCCGGGGATACCTGACGATACATTGGTCTGAATTTCTAAAAAACCCAGACGTATCAGCGCACGACGTAGACCGAGCAATCCGAATGACGCACGACCCGCGAGGCGTTGGGGCCTAGCAGGTAATCCTTGAAATCAGGTTTGTGTGCCCCGATCACAATCAAACCTGTACCGGCCAGATTGGCAGCCTTCAAAATTTCTTCATAGGCGTTGCCGGTAGAAACGATATGGCGAATGTTTTCATTAGCGTCTGCGCCAAGCGTAGTTTTCACCAAATCGTTCAGCCTCCGTTGCGCTTCTTCAACAGCTTTGTCGTGATAGTCACCTTCAAAAAAACTGCCCACAACGCTCATGCCAAAATCTGGTAATACAGTGATCACATCCAGCTTTGCATTGTCCATCGATGCAAGCCTTGCAGCCTTCTTCAGAACTTCGACATCACGGTTTTGGTTGCTGATATCGACAGCACACAATACGGGTTTCGTGCTCATGCCGGCTCTCCTTGTTTGTTCACGCGGCCGCGCTGCATCAGGACAATCAGCCCCAACAACAAAAGCGCCGGGATAAAGACCAGTTCCTTCGGCATCTGATCGGACGGTGCCTTGACCGTTTTCACAACGACAGGGTCATCGCCATAGAAATCATACCCTTGCATTGTTTCGGCAAAGGGAGAACCAAACAGCGGCTCTTCCAGCTTCACCGCCCCATCTTCTTCCAGCAAGGTAAGACCGAACTGGTTAAGACGATCTGCACCGCTTCCTTCACCTTCAATGGCCAGCATCAGCGAGGTGTCTTTCTGCTCACCAGTGTCAAAGTCAGGCCCCGAGACGATCATGCGCAATTCCTGACCCGGTTTGGCGGCATCCAGCGCCTGTTCAAATTGAGCAGGTTCAATGACCGCGAAAGGCGGCTGCAACCGGTTCATGATATAGTCAGGCCGGAACAGGGCAAAAGCCACGACGACCAACAATACACTTTCATAGAAACGGCTTTTGGTCAGGAAATACCCCATGGTTCCGGCGGTAAATACCAGGATCGCTATCGTCGCGGATATTGCCACCAATATGCCCTGGGTCCAAGTGACGTCTATCAACAGCAGGTCGGTATTGAAGATGAATACAAACGGCAGCGCCACAGTGCGCAGGCTATAGAAGAAGGCGACAAAACCGGTACGGATCGCATCGCCACCTGACACGGCAGCTGCAGCAAAGCTGGCCAGCCCTACTGGGGGCGTCACATCTGCCATAATCCCGAAGTAGAAGACAAATAGATGCACAGCGATCAAGGGCACGATCAACCCGGATTGCGCGCCCAGCTCAACAACTACCCCGGCCATCAATGAGCTGACAACGATATAGTTGGCTGTGGTCGGCAGACCCATGCCCAGCACCAGACTAAGTAGCCCGACCATGATAAGCATCAGAATCAGGTTACCGCCCGACAGGAATTCAACCAGATCAGCCATCACCTGACCAACACCGGTCAACGTAACGGTGCCCACAATCACACCAGCCGTTGCCGTAGCAAGACCAATACCGATCATGTTGCGCGAGCCGTCAATCAGGCCCTGCCAAAGATCCATAACGCCGAATTTAAAAGCTGCAGCCAGATCGCTTTCACCCCTGAAAATTGCCTTGATCGGGCGCTGCGTCAGCAAGATTACGAACAACAACATCGAGGCCCAGAAAGCCGACAGGCCCGGTGATTTCTGCTCAATCATCAAGAAGTAGACCAACGTGATGATTGGCAGCAAGAAATAGAGGCCCGATTTGTAAATCTCGCCGACCACCGGCAATTTCACCTCTTCGGCATTGGGATCATCGGGCTCAAGATCAGGACCTTTTGACGCCAGCCACAGCAGGGCGACATAGGCCACACAGATCAGTACTGACAGGATCAAGCCAGATGAGGGCAAAGCAGAAGTGATCCATCTCACCGGGTATTGCACGCCATAGCAAAGCGCGGCAAATCCTGCAAAAAACACTGCCATACCGCCTATGGTCTTACCCATAGACACCACGCGGTCACCCAGAACAGGCATGTTGTTTTTCACCGCTTCAAGGTGAACGATATAAACCAGCGCGACATAGGAAATCGCCGCGGGCAGGAAGGCATGCGTAATAACCTCGACATAGGAGATGCCCACATATTCCACCATCAGAAAGGCTGCGGCCCCCATAACCGGAGGCATGATCTGCCCGTTGACCGAACTGGCAACCTCAACAGCGCCTGCTTTTTCACTGGAAAACCCCACGCGCTTCATCAGCGGAATGGTGAATGTACCCGTCGTCACAACGTTGGCGATGGATGAACCCGAGATCAGGCCTGTCGCCGCCGAACCTACCACGGCCGCCTTGGCGGGGCCACCACGCAGGTGGCCAAGGGCACCAAAGGCCATCTTGATAAAATAGTTCCCGGCACCTGCTTTTTCCAAAAGTGCGCCGAACAGAACAAAGAGAAAAACGAATTTGGTTGAAACGCCAAGTGCGATGCCAAAGACGCCCTCTGACGTGATCCACATATGGCTCATCGCCTTTTTCAGGCTGGCCCCTTTCCAGCGAATTACCTCAGGCACCCATTCCGAGGAGCCGAAGAAAACATAACACATAAAAATCGTAGCGATGATCGCCATTGCGGGCCCAAGCGCGCGGCGGGCACCCTCAAATAGCAAAATCAGCCCTAACAGGGCGACCCATTTATCAGTGTCATCCGCCAATCCCCCGGCGTTAACGATCTTTTCATAGAAAAACAGGCCGTACAGGGCAATGAATGCCCCCAGTAGTCCCATTACCCAATCGTGTATCGGGATATAATGGCGGGGCGATGACTTCAGCGCCGGATAGGCCATGAAGGCCAGGAAGATTGCAAAGGCCAGATGGATCTGGCGCGAGTTGTTGATCATGTCGCCGGGCAGCACGTAAGGCGCGACCGGCGAGGCCAAAAGAACCTGAAACACTGACCAGACAACAGCGACAATCGCCAATAACGTCCCAACCGATCCGGCCGGGTCACGCGCGCCCGCATCGGACGAGGCGACAAGTTCCTGAAGTTCTTCTTCGCTTAGAGGGCGTCCGCCCTTTTGGTCTTCGGCCATCGTCACTGTCTCCCTGAGTGCCGCATCATTGGGCGGCGTATTGGGCGTTTTCACCCAATAATTGAAACAAACTGCGGGGGCAGCGCACCGCCCCCGCAAGAACCAGGTGGATTATTCAATCCAGCCTTTTTCTTTATAGTATTTGGCCGCACCGGGGTGCAGTGGTGCCGACAGGCCAGCGGTGGCCATTTCCTCAGCTTTCAGGTTGGCAAAGGCCGGGTGCAGCTTTCTGAAGTCGTCGAAGTTGTTAAAGACGGCTGCGACAACCGCGTAAACCGCCTCTTCCGATACAGCGTCCGAAGTCACAAAGGTCGCGCCCACACCGAAGGTGGTGGTTTCGTTGTCCGAGCCACGATACATACCGCCAGGGATGGTGGCAGTACGGTAGAACGAGTTGTCGGCGATCAGACCGTCAATCGCCTCACCGGTTACGTTCACCAGAACCGAGTCACACGCTGTGCTGGCTTCCTGGATAGAACCCGAAGGGTGACCAACCGTGTAGATCATCGCGTCGATCTGATTGTCGCAGAGGGCCGCGGACTGCTCAGCCGCTTTCAGCTCGGACGCGAGGGCGAAGTCATCCACAGTCCAGCCCAAAGCGTCCAGAACCACGTCCATCGTGCCGCGCTGACCGGAACCCGGGTTACCGATGTTCACGCGCTTACCTTTGAGGTCTTCAAAGCTGCTGATCCCGGCATCGGCGCGTGCCACAACAGTAAAGGGCTCTGGGTGTACCGAAAACACCGCACGCAGACCTTCGAATGGGCCAGCATCCTCGAATTTTGACGTGCCGTGAAACGCATGGAACTGCCAATCTGACTGAGCCACACCAAATTCCAGCTCGCCTTCGCGGATGGTGTTGATGTTGTACACCGACCCGCCGGTTGATTCCACTGAGCAACGAATGCCGTGTTCCTTGCGGCCCTTGTTGACCAGACGGCAGATCGCGCCGCCGGTAGGGTAATACACGCCAGTCACACCGCCCGTGCCAATTGTGATGAACTCTTCGGCAAACGCTGCCGGAGCCATCACAGCGGCCATTGCGGCACCCGCTACGCTGAATTTAAACTTGGAAAACATCATTTTCTCCCTTTTTATCTGATGTCGGTTGTTTTCACTTAACCATCGCGGACTTCTTCCAGACGGCGGTTTCGGTTTTCGACCTCGGCAATCCGTTTTGTAGCATCGGGGCCAACACGGCCCGCCAGCATTCCGATAATGGTTTCGACCAGAAAAACGGTTGCCACATAGGACGAATAAAAATGCGGACTTTCAGTTGCGATCAAAAAGCCTGAATTGGCATGACGCAGCGCCGGGCAGTTATGGCTGTCAGTGATAACGACAACATAGGCGCCGCTCTGGCGGGCGACTTCGGCGGCAAGAATCGACTTGCGGGCGAAGGGTGGTTTGGTCACGATTATAAGTGCGTCGCGCTCATCCAGACCTGCCAATCCGCTGCCCAGCGACGCGCCCATGCGCCCGGCCATGTGCCAGTTATCAGACAGAAAATTGGCCATATATGACATGTATTCTGCAATTCCTGTTGACCCCAGCGCACCAAGAATAAGCACCTTTCGCGACTGGTAAAGTCGATCAACTGTATCGTTCAATTGATGGACGTCAATACTCTCTGAAAGTGTTTGAATATTCTGCAGGCAAGCCCCGCAGTGGGCTTCGAAAAAATTGAGCGTGCCGGATTCATGCCCTTGCCGAAGACGATCAGCGCGATCGGCAAAGCTGTTGACCCGCCGGTCAATCTTGTGACGCATAACCTCACGTATTTCTTCGAAAGTTTCGTATTCCAATACGCGTGCAAGACGTGAAAATGTTGCAGGGGCAAGTCCGGCATCCGTAGCGACTGATCGCAAGCTGCGCGTGGCGGTATTGATCGGGTTTTCAGCGACATAATCGCCGGCCTCCCTCAACCGCTTGCTCAGCCCGTCATATTTTTCAGCCAGCCTTTGTTCGAACGTCCCGTCCAAATCCACAGCCCCCCCGATAGTACCAGATTTTTGAATGTTCCAAATGTTTCATATCTTGTCAACAAATGATTCATGTGTTTCAAGTGCAGGGGCACAGCTCACGTAGGGAAGCTTTCGATGAATCACGTTTTTCCGCGCCATACCAAAGCGCTTCCACCCGTCGCGGTCCGGGGCGAAGGATCTTATCTTTATGACGAAAGTGGAAAACAATACCTGGATGGATCCGGCGGCGCAGCAGTGTCATGCTTGGGGCATTCAGATCCGGATGTGATCAACGCAATCAAGGCGCAAATCGACGCAATGGCGTTTGCCCATACCGGGTTTTTCACGTCCGAGCCCGCGGAATCACTGGCAGATCAACTAATCGCCCATGCGCCCGAGGGCATCGACAGGGTTTATTTCGTTTCCGGCGGATCCGAGGCGGTTGAGGCGGCGCTGAAATTAGCCAGGCAATACTTTTTGGAAATCGGTCAACCAAAACGCTCGCGCTTCATTGCCCGGCATCAAAGCTATCATGGCAATACGCTTGCAGCATTGGCCACTGGCGGCAATGCCTGGCGAAAAGAGCCCTTTGCTCCATTGATGATCGGTACCTCACATATTTCGCCCTGTTACGAATATCGGGGCCGCGAAGACGGTGAAACACCAGAGGCTTATGGCCTTCGGGTCGCCAACGAACTTGAAGAAGAACTGCTGCGCCTTGGCCCGGAAAATGTCATCGGGTTTATCGCAGAGCCGGTTGTCGGGGCCACTTTGGGTGCAGTGCCGCCGGTGCCCGGATATTTCAAACGCGTGCGCGAAATCTGTGACCAGTATGGCATTCTTCTGATTCTGGACGAAGTTATGTGCGGGATGGGGCGGACAGGTACACTTTTTGCCAGCGAACAAGAGGGGATTAGCCCCGATATCGTAACCATCGCTAAAGGACTTGGTGCAGGTTATCAGCCTATCGGCGCCACGCTTTGCAGCAAAGCCATTTACGAGGCTATTGAAAACGGGTCGGGCTTTTTCCAACACGGCCACACTTACGTGGGCCATCCCACGGCCTGCGCGGCTGCAAATGTCGTCGTGGGCAAGCTGACCCATGGCGGGCTAACCGCGCGGGCAAAGATTATGGGTGAAAAACTGGATTCTGCCCTGCAGGCCGCTTTTGCGCAGCATCCGCACATTGGTGATATTCGAGGCCGCGGGATGTTTCGTGGACTGGAAGTTGTCGAAGATCGCGCCACAAAGCAACCCTTCGATCCGGCACTGGCGATCAACAATAAACTGAAAAAGGCTTGCTTTAACGCTGGCTTGATCTGCTATCCAATGGGGGGCACCATTGATGGAAAACGGGGCGATCACATCCTTCTGGCGCCACCTTTCATCATCACCGACGCCCAGATCGACGAGTTGGTTTCAAAGCTTGATCAGGCCTTTCTGGAAGTTCTGTCATGATACCGCTACCCCGCCTGATGGTCGCCCCAAACGGGGCGCGGTTGGGTCCGAAGGATCACCCAAAACTACCGGTCACACTGCCACAGATTATCGATACAGCACGTGACTGCTTTGCTGCAGGCGCCGACGGCCTGCACCTGCATTTACGTGATACCGAAGGCAAACATATTCTTGACACCGGTCTTTACCGCGAGGCACTGGCGCAACTTACCGCGACATTACCGAATATGTCGGTACAGATCACAACCGAATCGAACGGGCTGTATCAACCACCGCACCAAAGAAAGATCGCTCTTTCTTCAGGCGCGCGCCTTGTCTCGGTGTCTGTCCGGGAAATGGCCAGCGATACAACAGACGAAACACTAGCAGACTTCTATGCCCAATGCGTCGCAGCGGGTATCGCCGTTCAGCATATTCTCTATGATGTTTCGGATTTTTCTTTGCTGCGCCGCGTGCTTCCTGAAACCCTGTTTCACAAACCTGAACTACAATTGATTTTCGTACTGGGTCGCTATTCTGAAAGCAACGAGGGCAGTCCATCTAATCTGGATCCTTTCTTGCGCTACATGCAGGCCCATGCGTTGAAACCAGATTGGGCAGTCTGCGCCTTTGGTGCTGGCGAAACCGCTTGCCTTCGGTACGCACATGAACTGGGGGGTAAATGCCGTGTCGGGTTCGAGAATTCGATGTTCCGCGAGGATGGCGCGATTGCCCAGGATAACGCTCAACGAGTTTCTGATATCGCGGCTACAATTGCGCTGCGGCAAATCGCATAGATATCCAACAACACCATCTGCTGAATGATGTGCCGCTGGTCAAATCTCAAAATAGGGTTGCTGGGCCGCGTCAAAACCTAAAGACTGTAATCCAGTCAAATATCCCATACTTGTGATTGCTATCAGGTCTTATCTTGCTGTTTTATCAATAGGGACACGCCATGTCGCACGCTGAAAATATGGACGCCGCCCGCAAATCACTTCTGTTGCGCACTTTGCCAGACACTCTGGTTGAACAGCTGCTGTCAGACGCCGTCAGCCGAAAATTTGGACGCGGTGAAACGGTTTTTTTGCAAGGCGAAGAGGCGCGTGTGATCCATGTGGTAATTGACGGCTGGGTAAAGCTTTACCGCATTTCACCTAACGGCAATGAGGCGGTGGTGAGCGTTTTTACCAGAGGTCACAGTTTTGGCGAAGCAGTCGCGTTTCAGCGCGGCAACTACCCGGTTTCCGCTGAAGCCGTAACCGACTGCACCCTTTTGCTGATCTCAGCCCGAACTTTTATCGCCATGCTCAAACACGAGCCGGAAGTTTGCGTTGCCGTTCTGGCCGCAACATTTCAGCATTTACATCAATTGGTTAGCCAGGTTGAACAGATGAAAGCGCAAACCGGTGCGCAGCGCGTCGCCGAGTTTTTGCTGGAACTGTGTGATTGCAGTCAAGAGGGGTGTGTTGTGAAACTGCCTTATGACAAGGTCTTGATTGCAGGGCGTCTGGGGATGAAACCCGAAAGCCTGTCGCGGGCCTTTTCCAAACTAAAACTTGTCGGCGTACGGGTAGCAAAAAATCACGCTACTATCATGGACATAGACGCGCTGAGAGCTTTTGCAAAAGAGGATCCGGCCGCCGCCTGGAATAAAGCTTTATGACTCGCCTTGAAACGGTGCTTGCCGCAATTGATGCGACCAACGCGGCTGACCCGGATTGCAGAGAAGGTCAACCTGCGGCACAGCTTTACGGGCAACGGATGAGCGCTGAGCTTGCGCGGCTTTTTCCAACCGCATCCGAACCGTTGCAGATCGCTGCCCGCGGTCAGCATATTGAGCGTTGGATATTGAAAAGAAAGGATTTTCCGGAGGGGCGTATCGGCTATTTGACTTGGCGGAAAGAGCTGGCAAAACACCACGCAAACCGGGTTGGGGAAATCATGATCGCAACCGGATACTCCCGCGAAGAGGCCGACGCTGCGGGTCGGATGATCCGCAAGGAAGGGATCAAACGCGATGCACAGGTGCAGGCGCTGGAGGATGTGATCTGTTTTGTCTTTCTCAAATGGTATTTCGCACCGTTCTCGGGCACGCAAAGCCCTGAAAAACTTGATCGAATTGTCACCAATACCGCAAAAAAAATGTCTGCTGAGGGCCGTGCGCGGGTGCTGAAAGAATTTGATCTGCCAGAACAGTTTGCCACCGCTTTCCGGGATTAGATCCGCACCAACACGGCCCATTCGTTAACAGGGCGGACGTGTAAGGTCTGTAAGGTTTGTACGTGGATTTCGTACGAAATCTGGGGGTCTTTCACGTAGCAGCGTACGAAACATACGCAATTGACCTGATCCGGAGGGATTGGAGCGCTTTTGGGTGAGGTGCTGACGGCAGCACTGCGGACAAACTGCCATTTCGCTGATGGCCGCTATGTCAGCTCGACAAGATCCCATTTCGCAATCTCAGTCGCGGTACGTCGCCGTTTTTCTGTCTTGCACATCGCGAGTTTCCGCCGAACGTCGCCGACCGTCAGGCAATCCCGCGCCAGAGGGCCGTTCAGGGCGGCGTCGGATAGATGGTCTGTCCCGAACAGAGCAGCCAACTGCGCTTTTTCCATGGCCGTCAGCCCCTGCACCACCATCGGCCCTAACAACAGCGATTCAGAGTTGCAGCCGTTGGCCATGACAACTTCGTGGCGCGCGCAGGCGAAATGGACCCACGTGATGGTGCGTTTTCCCGCCATGAACCGAATGCCGGGCAGGCCGGTCAACGCCTTTGCCGGGACAAAAACCTCGCGCGCGAATGCGTCGTCGATCTGGCCCTGTCCGCCGACGAGGATACGGTGCTGTGGCGACACAATCAGATCCCGTGCCGGACGACCAGGGCCAAGCGAACCGGCCTTGATCAGCACCGGTTTGCCATCCGGCGCGGCCGCATCCAGCGGTTGGTCAGCCGCACGGGTCCAGAGTATGTCCTGATGACCATTGTCCAATGTCATGACGCGATCGCCGGGTTGCAGGTTTTCAACCTTCCTGTAGCCTGTCGGCGTCTGGATATCGGTACCCTCAGCGTAGCAGATAAAGACCTCGGGTGGCGAGGTGTCCACATTGGTCAATGCAACAGCGCCATTGCCGAACTGATCCATCAAGGCCATCGTGCCCGAACCATCAGTGACAAAGAAAAAGCGCTCGTAATTTCCGTCTATTATCACCGAAATAACGGTGATCTGGCTGCCCTCTAGAACATCCGGCACTTTGCCATTATTCAAAGGCAGATTACCGGTTTGTTCCACTATGAAGTTGTAAGACGTGCCGTTGATGATCACGGTGGTGTCAGGATCAACGTCGCCGCCATTGGACTCAAGCACGATATCGCCCGTCGGTCCGCTATCGAACGTGATAAGCGTGGTCGGCTGTTGTGACGTATTTTCGATATTCAGCGCCGCGTTATTCGCGGTTGAACCATCGCCGCGCGCATAGAAGCTGAGGGTTGTCACGGTCTCTGTCCGTTTTGGATCATTGTTTTGATTTCACAAATAATTAACCATTTGTTAACTGTATATTAACTTTAAATTAACCATGGGTTTGGGTGGCGTCAACAGCGGCGTAAAAGTAGGCTATTTTGGAGTGCACGGCTCTGGCTGAGGCGGTAGCTTTCGCCCTGCATTTCCAGGATGTTCACAGGTGGAATTTGGGTGGGAAGAAGCGCAATTCAGGCAAACATCGGACACGTGTGGCGACGGTCTCGCAGACGGTCCCGAACCAAGACACAACGGTTTCAGGAATTTGGTGGCGCTTTCCTGATGAGGCGTCGAAATGACGATGCAACGAGCCCGAATGCGGTGTTGAATGTAATCAACCAACTGCGTTGCAAACCGCAAGAATACAAAGCTTTTGGCTTGGGCAACATCAACAATTGCCGAACGGCGCGACAGGATAGGCGCGCAGAACGGGATTTGTCGTTTCAGGCAAATGCGGGGATCAGGTAGAGGCCCAGAAGCAGGGCGCAAAACACCGCCAGGGATATCCCGAACCCTCGCTGCCAGAACGGGGCGGCGGCAAGGCCCAGGTAACGCGACAGAATGATGCGGGCCTTGAGCCATGCCAGCGTCAGGATCACCGTCCCTGCCAGTGCCGTCATTTTCGGCGGCCAGTGCCAGAGCGACACGGCGGTAGAGCCGAGGCTAAGCCCGATCAGCCAGAGCCATGCGCGCAAGAGAGGATCAGAGAGCATTGATCTACCTCAGCAGGTAGATGACAGGAAAGAGAAGCACCCAGACCAGATCGACCATATGCCAGAAGGCGGCGCCGGCCTCGATATTGGCGGGGGCGTCCTTCCACGCGACCAGCAGCAAGACGACAACACCCGCCACCACATGAGCCGCGTGAAACCCGGTGAGCAGGTAGTAGAAGGTAAAAAACGGATGTGTGTCCCAGGCGATGCCGTGGGCGGCCTTGCTGGCGTACTCAAGGCTTTTGATGACCATGAAGACCACGCCCAGAAATGCGGCGGCGACAAGGGTGATACGTGCCTTGCCCCGCCTCCCGGACTTGCGCAGAAGAAGGGCCCATGCGGCCAGGGCTCCGCTGGTTACAAGCACCGCGGTATTGATGCCAGCCCCGGTACGCGACAGCATATCCTGCGCGGCGGCAAAACCGGCTGGGTCGGTGATGCGCACGGCAAGAAACGCGGCCAGACCTGCGCCGAACACCAGCAATTCGCTGATGATCAGCACCCAGATCATCAAATCACCGGGAAGATCGTCAAAAACCGTTGTTTCGCTCATGCGCCAACCAGTTCGCGGTAGATCAGCGGCAGGGCCTCGGTCAGTTTTTCGGGGTTGGGAATGACGTGGAAACCGCCGCGCCCGAAAAGCCTTGGGAACCAGCTTTTGGCCTGACGGTCGATGGTAACGCCAAAGACTGAATGCCCGGCGCGGCGGGCCTCGCGCACGGCCATGGCGGTGTCTTCGATACCATGGCGGCCCTCGTAATGATCCAGGTCATTGGGTTTGCCATCGGTGATCACCAGCAACAGGCGGCGTTTTTTGCCCTGTTTCGACAGATCGGCCGAGGCATGGCGGATGGCGGCGCCCAGGCGGGTGTAGAACCCGGGACGCAGGGCGCCGATGCGATCCTCGATCCGGGTGCTCATGGGTTCACCGAAGGCTTTGCATTCCTGAATGTAGACGCGGTTGCGTTTAAGGGACGAAAAAGCGTGGATCGCAAAATCGTCGCCGCAACCATCCAGACCCCAGGACAGGGCGGCCAATGCCTCGCGTTCGATATCGATCACGGCGCGACCGGTGACCGCGCTTTCGGTGGAGCGCGACACGTCCAGCAGGATCGAGACGGCCAGATCACGGGCGACGGGGCGGGTTTGACGCCAGATGCGGTTGCTGCCCACGCCATTGGCCATGATATCGACATGTGCACGCACGGCGGACTCCATATCCAACTCGTCCCCGTCCAGATGCCCGGGGGTCGAGACGCGACCGGGGCGAAGGGCCTCGAACTGACGTTTGACCTGTCTGATGCGGCGCATGGCACGGGGGTCTTCGCGGAAGGATGGCACGGTATCGCCCGGTTCGGCGATGGAGCGCAGAACGCGCACGTGATCGGGCAGATAGGCACCGCTGCGCACGTCCCATTCGGGGTAGGTGCTGACGCCCGAGAGACGTTCGCGATCGACATCCTCGGGGGCCAGATCAAGGTGGAGTTTCAGCCGGGTGGCGGGGGCCTTGGAAATCTGGCCAAGGCCGATTTCATCCTGATCGTCGCCGGCTTTTTTGGCTGAATCCGGGTCGTCATCATCGACGCGGCGGTTGAGATTGAGGAACTCTGCCCAGCTGAGGATGGCCTCGAACTTATGCAGGATCAGGCTGTCGCGGCGTTCAGCCTGATCGGCATTGCGGCGGCGGGCACGGTGGGTGCCCTGGCTGCCTTCTTCGGGCGGGCCGTCGGTGTCGCGGCTTTCAACCTCGTCCGTGGCCGAAAAGACCAGCGCGCGCAGATCGGGCCAGAGCGCAACCGGCCGGAAGGGGCGATAGTTGCGGGGGGCGCGAATGCGGGTGAAATCATCGGTTTCAAGCGCGGTTTTGAACGTGGTTGCACGGGGCGATAGCGGGGTGGAGTCGCCCAAATAGTGGCGGATCAGAGTCTCAATTGTCTGTTCATCCGCCGGCAGGGACTGAGCCGCGCGGTAGTGAAGCGTGGCCGAGCACAGCGATGTGTAAAGGTCGCGCAACCCCGGAGCGGCCCCAAGCGCGGCATTGGTCATGGCGCGGGCGGCCTGAAGGGCGCGCAGATCAGCGCAGAGGGGATCGGTATCGGCGATATGGGCCGGGGCATGGGCGACGGCAGCCACCAGCCAGAGATAAAGCGCACCATTGGCGGCGCGATCGGGAAAGACCGCTAGGCTGTCGGGCAGGCGCAGTATTTCACCGTCAAAACTGGCGCGGGGGGTGATTTCAGACTCGGTGCCCAGACGCCGAAGAAATTTCAGACGGTGGTGGCTGACTTCAGGCGAGACCGGGCGGATTTCAATTGAATGCGCGCCGCCCAGGCCCCGGAAAAAGACTGCCAGCCGCCCGCTGACCTCGGAGAGGTCAACCGCGGCTCCGTGATGCACCTTGGGTGCATCGAGGCGACTGGCAAAAGCGTGCCACAGTTTCCCGATGGTTTCTTCGGGTTCCCATGGCTCGATTTCGATCCCGGTCACGGCCATGCCTCACCCAAAGACGGCCGTTACAAGATCGAGGAGCCCGCGTTTCACATCCGCATCATCGGTGAGCGGTTCAATCATTGCTGCCTCAATCGCGCGGTCCACGCTCATGCCGGTGGCGATGAGGGTGGCCGCATAGACGATAAGACGGGTTGAGACACCTTCCTCAAGGTCCTGACCTTTCAGGCCGCGCAGCTTGCCGGCAAGACGGACAAGCGGGGCGACGCGATCGGCGGACAGGCCGCTTTCCTGCGCGACGACCTTGATCTCAAGCTCGGGCGTGGGAAAATCGAACTCCATCGCGACAAAACGCTGACGGGTTGAGGGTTTGAGGGTCTTGAGGATGTTCTGATAGCCCGGGTTATAGGACGCCACGAGCATGAAGCCGGGGGCGGCTTCCAGTTCTTCGCCGGTGCGGTCAATGGGCAGAATGCGCCGGTCATCAGTCAGGGGGTGCAGAACAACTGTGACGTCTTTGCGGGCCTCGACCACCTCATCGAGGTAACAGATCGCGCCCTCGCGCACTGCGCGGGTCAGGGGCCCATCGACCCAGACGGTTTCACCGCCCTTGAGAAGGTAACGACCAATCAGATCCGCCGCCGACAGGTCATCATGGCAGGCGACCGTATAGAGCGGGCGACCCAACTGCGCGGCCATATGCGATACAAAGCGGGTCTTGCCGCAGCCTGTCGGACCTTTGAGCAGAACCGGCAGGTTGTTATCCGAGGCGGCCTGAAACAGGGCGCATTCATCGCCCTGTGCCAGGTAGAAGGGGGCGTCGGCCGCCCCCTTTTGTTGTTGTGTCATGGCTCCGTCCATCTGTCTCACTCCGCAGCGACAGTGGCGTCGGTCGAGATCACCTCTTTACGTGGAACCAGCAGGGCATAAAGGAAGAGCAATACGCCCAGCAGAACCACCACACCGGCGCCAAAGCGCATCCAGTAGAAGATGGTGATCGAGTCCTGCACGTCCATGTAATATTCGCCCACCACGCGTTGCATATGGGTCTGAACGGTGCCTGCAAATGTCAGCGTGAAGGTCATGAAGACCATGCCGCTGGACATCAGCCAGAAGGACGCCATGTTGAGCACCTGGTTATAGGGATCACGGTTGCGCAAGATTGGCATTGCATAGCTGAAGATCGCCAGATTGAGGCAGACATAGGCACCATAAAAGGCCAGGTGCCCGTGCGCCGCGGTGATCTGCGTGCCGTGGGAATAGTAGTTGACCCCGTGTAACGTGTGCAGAAAACCCCAAACGCCCGCGCCAAAGAAGGCCAGTGTGGCACAGCCCAGCGACCACAGCAGAGCGGCCTTGTTGGGGTGATCCCGGCGGCCCTTCCAGACCATGACAAAGGCAAAGGCCATCATCGCGAAGAAGGGAACAATTTCAAGGCTGGAGAAGATCGAGCCGATCCACTGCCAGTACCCCGGCGAGCCGATCCAGTAATAGTGGTGGCCAGTGCCAAGGATGCCCGAGAACAAAGCGGCGGCGACAATGACATAGAGCCATTTTTCAACCACTTCGCGGTCAACCCCGGTCAGCTTGAGCATCAGGTAGGCCAGGATCGAGGCCATGATGAGTTCCCAGACGCCCTCGACCCAGAGGTGAACAACGTACCACCAGTATTGTTTGTCGAGCGCCAGGTTTTCCGGGTTATAAAAGGCGAACAGGAACAAGAGCGCCAGTCCCCAGAGGCCCAGCAACAGGATATTGGTGATCGCGGTCTTGCGGCCCTGAAGCACCGTCATGGTGACGTTGTACAAGAATATCAGCGCGGCCACGACAATGCCTAGCTTGACCCATTTGGGCTGTTCAAGAAACTCGCGTCCCTCTTTACCCAAAAGCCAGTTGCCTTCGAACAGGTTGAAGACATAGGTCAGCACCACGCCCAGTGTACCGACCACAAGGATGATCAGCTGGAGGTAGGCCAATTTGGTCGAGTGAATCTCGCGCTCGGCCTCTTCGGGGATCAGGAAGTATGCCGCGCCGAAGAAACCCAACAGCAGCCAAACGATAAGAGAGTTGGTGTGCAGCATGCGAATGATATTGAAGGGCAGAAGTTCGGATAGGGTGTTGGGCATGACATAGACCCATCCCGCCAGAAGCCCGCCAAGGATTTGAACCGCGAACAGCGCCAGAGCCACCCCAAAGTAGGCCAGCGCGATTTTCTGTGATTGGTATTTCATTGGTTTGATCCTTTCTCAGCCGGCGTCATTCGGCGGCCAGCCCTGTGCATCGATGGAATCGACCCAAAGCAGGAAGTCGGACAGGGCACGCACCTCTTCATCGGTGAGGTTGAATTGGGGCATCTGACGTCGGCCTTCGATGCCGCTTGGTTGTGCGTCCATCCATCCCTTGAGGGTTTCAAATGCGGCCTCGGGGTCATCAGCGACGCCCCAGCGGGTCGTCACGTTGGCCAGTTCCGGTGCAAAATACGCGCCTTCACCCATGATAGTATGGCAGTTGATGCAGGCGTGTTTTTCCCAGAGCTTCTTACCGTGGGCGACGCTTTCAGTCAGCGTTTCGGCATTGGTCGAAGTATTGACTATGTAGCGGTGCGAATGCACCGACAGGCCAAGGAAGATGATGATGAAGAACAGTGACCCGCCGTAAAAGATGTTCCGGGCCATGCTCTTGGTCATGACTTCGCGCATTGCGGTCTCCTTTGCGCGTTAATGCGAATGGAGGAACTGTGCGGGGGTGCTGCAAGATGATCCTTGACCAAAGTCAACGGCAGGGGTGTGATTGGTTAATTCTGGGCATAATGGTCAGGTTTCGCGCTGTTTCTTGGGGCCCGTGAAGGCGGGCCAGAGGGAAACCGTGAAAAGGACAAAGGCCGCAATCCATAGTGCGCCGGTGGCCAGAATCGCTGGGACATACACGTCACCCGACAGCGTTGAGGCAATCCATCGCAGCCCGGCAGCAGCGGCGATCAGGCCATAAGCCAGCGCCACGGCACGCGGGGCGATGAGCGCGCGGCCGGTATGGCCAAGGATTGCGCGGCTCATGACGGCGACGGTCATGCCGCCAATTGCGCCAATGCCCAGAACATGCAGGGATGCCACCTCGCTGCCCCACCCCAAAAGACTGGCCCCCCATAGGATCAGCCCCAGACCCAGCATTGCCATACCCAGATGCAGCGCCCAGAGGATGGGCTGGCCAAGTGTCCAGAGTGGACGCCAGAAGCTGATGCGCAACAGGTGCAGCACGCCGCCAGAAGCAGCCAGCGCACCAGTCAGGGTGTCGGGCGCGCGCAAGAGCAGAGTTAACGGGACAAGGGCGATCAGCAAGATGGCGGCCAAATCAACGGATTTGCGGGTACGCGGTAAGGTGTTTTCGGCCACGCCTGCGCGATTCATGGCATTGCGGGTAAAGCCCGGCGTGACGCGTCCGCCCAGTACGGCGATCATCAGGCAAAGCGACAAAAGCCCGACGCGAAGGCCGGTATAAAGCGTATCGTCGGCCAGGCCCATCCATTCCAGATGCACCATCAGGTTCCCGGACCATACAAGCGCCAGAAAAGCCAGAAATGCCATGTTTTGCGGTTTGGGGCGTTTCATCAACATCAAGGCAATCTTGACGCCCAGCAGGGGCAGAAAGGCCAAATCAATCAGGGCAACACCAGCGGGCGGTAGGGTGCCCGAAAACCAGACCGCCAGGCGACCCGCCAGCCAGATCAGCGCCGCGAGGGTGACAAAGTGTTTCGCGGCCCCCTTGCCGCCGGTCCAGTTGGGCACGGCCGTCAGAAAGAACCCGCCCAGCGCGGCGCTGGCATAGCCAAAGATCATCTCGTGCGCGTGCCAAAGGTGCGCGGCGCTGGCGAATGGCATGTCGCCAACCGTGCCGCCGGCAGCATGGATGCCCAACCAGACCTCCCACACCAACAGGGCGAAGATGGCGTAGAGGCCAGCGGCCAGAAAGAAGATGCGATGGGGTTCGGAAAGGACACGTTTCAGATCGGTTAGCATCTCTTTCACCATTTCTATTTGCGAGCTCGGCGTTTCAGGACCGGGCAGGTTTCGGCGTCATTCATCACCACCTGGCAACGCAGGCAGAGAACGCATTCATTTGGGTTGATCCGGCCCAGAGGGTCGATCGCGCCAACAGTGCATTTGGTTTCGCACAAACGGCATTCGCGGCCGCATTGCGGGCGGCGGTGCAGCCAGTCGAAAATTTTGAGTTTTGCGGGGATCGCAAGCGCCGCCCCCAGCGGGCACAGATAGCGGCAGTAGAACCGTTCGATGAACAGGCCAGCGGTCAGCAGGGCCAGAACAAAAAGAACAAAAGGCCAGGCGCGGATCATACGCAGGGAAATGGCGGTTTTAAACGGCTCGGCCTCGGCCAGGATCAGCGCGTCCTTCATCGAATAGAACGACAGGGCAAGGATCGTCACAAAGAGGGTATACTTGATGATCCACAGCCTTTCGTGCAGCGCGTGGGGTACGGCAATCTGCGGCACGCCAAAGCGCCGGGCGGTAACATTGGAAAGCTCCTGTAACGCGCCGAACGGGCAGAGCCAGCCGCAAAACACGCCCCGGCCCCAGAACAGCATGCCCAGCGCAACACCGCCCCAGAGGGTGAAGATCACCGGTTCGATCAGAAAGGTTTCCCAACGGAAGCCCGAGAGCAGCGATTGCAGGAAGGCTACCACCTGCACCACCGAAAGCTGGCCGTTAAGGCCCCAGCCCAGCCAGAAAAGGGTAAGCGTCAGGAAGGAAAGGCGCAGACGCAGCCAGAGCCGGGGGCGGCGCACCAGCGATTCCTGAAACAGCATGATCAGGGTCAGAAAGCCCATCATCGCCATGACACTTGCCGTCGCAAAGCGTTTTTCCAGCCAGCGCTGTTGCCATAGGGGGGCGGCTTCGGGTGGGGGCGCGATGATATAGCTGTCGGGCAGGGTATAGGCGACAGAGGTGGTAAAGCTGACATCACCCCCCGCAGCAGCAGGGCGCGAGGCGGTGAGTTCCAGTGTAAAGGGTTGGGCCGGATCAAACCCGTCACCGGGCAGCTGAAAAATGCTGCGTTCCTTGAATTCGGGGGCGCCGAGGGCCGCAAGATGGTCGATTCGGGTATAGCCCGATTTGGTCAGGGCGATACGTGCCTCGCCCTGCACCAGTTCAAGGCGGTCAAAGGTGCCTGATTGGCGCCATTTGGTACCGCGATGGGAATAAAGGCCGCGCGAGGCAACAAAAAGCGCCGCCTCGCCCGGGCCCAGCGCACCGACGGCGCGGGAATACTGCTGCTGACCCAGAATGTTACGGCCAATTGTGGGCGGATCAATCAGGGCGATCCATAGGTCGATGAAAGGCGCCTCGCCCTCTGGCACGGGCACCTTGGCGCCTTGCAGGGCCGCAGCCGCCTGTGTGAGGGTTACGGTTTGACGGGCAAGGGCGCCCTGGGCGGTCAGCGCCTCCCAACTGCGGGTTTCAAAAGTGATGCGGTCGATACCGCCTCCGGGCAAAAGGCCCCGGCCAATGGCAAGCGTACGCGCCGTGCGCAGGATCGAATCGCGAATTACACCGGTCGAGACCGTAGCGCGCGAGATGATGTCGGGCATGTCGGGGCCATCGCCGGGGCCATCGGACGCCATCAGGTCGACACCTGCAAAACCCCCGACAAACCGCGCGATGTCCTCATCGGACAGGCCAAGAGTAAGAATAGGTTCGCTGTGACGCATCAGTCTTGCCCCGGCAATCCGGCCCTTCAGGTCAACCGCAACCAGCACATCCAGCGGCTGCCCCGAATAGCCGACCGAGCGGGCAATTTCCCAGGTCGAGGCGATGTGACCCACAACGCCGGTCGAATCAGACACTGTCCAACCCGGAACAGGTTCGGCCTGTCGCTGAACCGTTGCCCCGCCTGAAAGAATCAGCAGCTCTGATGCAAGCCTTCTGGTTGGAACGCTGGGCTGGATGGCGCTTTCGGACAAAGGGCGTGCCACACTCTGCGCGTGCACGGGCAGGCCAGATATCAGGCCAGTAGCGAGAATACCCAACAGACAGGCAAGAGTGGTCATGTTCCGGATCATACCGCGACTGTCGCGCTGCGCGGCGCGCAAAGCGTTGACTTTTGTCAAGGCAGCAATGGCTTTGCCACGTCAGGCTGGCAACGCCTCACCAGCGGAATGGAGTTACCCAGATGAAACCTAGAAATGCCAGATGGCACACGGCGCTTTTGTCCGGCGCGGCCATGGCCCTGAGCCTTGCAGCCTCGGGCGTGTCGGCACAAGAAAAGCCGAAAGATCACGGCGATGATGCCTCAGCAGCCTATCAACCCAGCATGACAACGCTGGGGCAGATTCAGGTTGAGATTCCTGGTCGTAAGCCAGGTGACCCGGTCATGACGCCCAGCGAATACCAAAAAGCCAACACGATTTATTTTGAGCGTTGTGCCGGCTGCCATGGTGTGTTGCGCAAAGGCGCGACCGGCAAGGCCCTGACACCCGATGTGACCCGCGAAAACGGATTTGAATACATCAAGGACTTTATCACCTATGGATCACCGGCAGGGATGCCCAACTGGGGAACCTCGGGCGATCTGACCGAAGAAGAAGTCGACATGATGGCCCGCTACATCCTGCTGGAGCCAGCGGCGCCGCCAGAATTTGGCATGCCGGAAATGCGCGCAAGCTGGAAAGTACATGTGGCCCCTGCTGACCGGCCTACAAAAAAGATGAACGATATCGACATCGACAATCTGTTCTCGGTCACATTGCGCGATGCAGGTCAAATTGCCCTGATTGATGGTGCCACCTATGAAATCCTGTCGGTGATCGACACCGGCTATGCGGTGCATATCAGCCGAATTTCAGCCTCGGGGCGGTATCTGTTTGTGATTGGCCGCGATGCCAAGGTCAACATGATCGACCTGTGGATGGAAGAACCCGCAACGGTGGCGGAAATCAAAGTCGGCACCGAGGCGCGTTCGATCGAGACATCGAAAATGCATGGTTGGGAAGACAAGTACGCGATTGCCGGTTCCTACTGGCCGCCGCAATACGTGATCATGGATGGCGACACACTGGAGCCGCTCAAGATCAAGTCGACCCGGGGTATGATCTTTGACGAGCAGACCTATCACCCCGAGCCGCGGGTTGCTGCGATCCTTTCGTCGCACTTCCGGCCCGAGTTTATCGTGAACGTCAAGGAAACCGGCAAGATCCTGTTGGTTGACTATTCAGACATCAAAAGCCTGAAAGTGACCGAGATCGAAGCCGAGCGTTTCTTGCATGATGGCGGTCTGGACAGCACGAAGCGCTATTTCCTGACGGCGGCCAATGCCCGGAACAAGGTGGCGGTCATCGACACTAAAGAAGGTGATCTGGAAGCGATCATTGAGACCGATGGTCAGACACCTCACCCCGGTCGTGGCGCCAATATCAACCATCCAACGTACGGACCCGTATGGGTAACGTCGCATCTTGGGGATGATACGGTCGCGATAATCGGGACAGATCCCGAAGGGCATCCTGAACATGCCTGGAAGATGGTGCAGCAGCTTTATGCGATGGGCGGCGGATCACTTTTCGTGAAAACCCACCCGACGTCCGAACATCTGTATGTCGATGCGCCGCTGAACCCGGATGCCGAAGTTTCAGGTTCGGTCGCAGTCTTCAAGGTGGCTGATCTGGCCCAGGAAGAGCCCGAGTTCACCGTGCTGCCAATCACGGAATGGTCCGGGATTGCCGAAGGCCAGCCCCGCGTTGTGCAGGGTGAGTTCAACAAGGACGGGAACGAGATCTGGTTCTCGGTCTGGAACGCGGCGGATCTGGAATCGGCCATCGTGGTGGTCGACGACAAGACGCTGGAGCTGAAGCATGTGATCAAGGACGAGCGCCTGGTCACACCGACCGGCAAGTTCAACGTCTACAACACCCGCGCCGACGTTTACTGACGGCGCCCGCCGGGGGGCCCATGCCGGGCCCCCCGGTATTTCAGGACTTCATAAAACCACCCAAGGAGCCAGCGACATGACAGGGACAGGCAAGGTCTATCTCATCGGGGCCGGACCGGGTGATGTTGATCTTATGACCATGCGCGCGATGCGCATGCTGGGCGAGGCAGATGCGGTTGTGTATGACCGGCTGGTCAGCCCTGAAATTTTGCAGCTTGCCCCGGCGACCGCACAGATGGTGCCGGTGGGCAAAGCCCCGAAATGCCATACGGTCCCGCAGGGTCGTATCAATGAAATTCTGGCTGAACTGGCCCGCGACGGCCTTACGGTGGCGCGGCTGAAGGGCGGTGATCCGCTGATATTCGGCCGTGGCTCGGAAGAGGCCGCCTATCTGATGGATCGCGGTATTGCGGTGGACTATGCGCCGGGGATTACCGCGGCACAGGGCATGTCCGCTGGCACCGGAGTGCCGCTGACCCACCGTGGCCTGGCGACTGGCGTGCGCTATGTCACCGGGCATCGCGCCGCCGACAAGCGGCTGGATCTGGACTGGAAAAGCCTGGCCAGCGAAGAAACCACTTTGGTGGTTTACATGGGGGTGGCCAATATCGCCGAGATCGCCTTGCGGCTGATGGGCGAAGGGATGCCCGCCACTCTGCCGGTCATGGCCATCTCGAATGCCACGACCCCGCGTGAGACACGGTTGGTTTCGCGACTGGACCGTATTGGCGTCGAGATCGCCGAGGTGCCGTTACGCGCGCCGGTGCTGTTTGTGATTGGCCATGTCGTGTCGCTTTATCGTGAAAGGGCGGTTGCCGAAACCCTGCCCGAAGCTGCGGTGATGGTGGGTGAATAGGGTCACGCTCATTCTGGCGTTTACCGCCCTG
The DNA here is from genome assembly GCF_900172295.1 of Roseovarius litorisediminis. Classification (GTDB taxonomy): domain Bacteria; phylum Pseudomonadota; class Alphaproteobacteria; order Rhodobacterales; family Rhodobacteraceae; genus Roseovarius; species Roseovarius litorisediminis. The sequence goes on along the minus strand of NZ_FWFL01000005.1, from coordinate 156,529 downwards.
CCCGCCGTGGCGGGTGAGCCCGATGCCCTGGCGCTGGAGCGGCTGGTGCGGCAGGATTGCGGATCGTGCCATGGGCTGACCCTCAAGGGCGGGCTGGGCCCCGACATCCGACCCGCCGCACTATCGCATTACAAGACCGATACGCTGAAAGCCGTGATCCTTGACGGCATTCCCGGCACGCCGATGCCGCCATGGCGACCATTGCTGAGCGATTCCGAGGCGGGCTGGATTGCCGAATATCTTCTGACGGGAGAGAGCCCATGAAACCTGTCCTTCGTTTTATAAAAAACTCTGCCCCCACCGAAGGCATCCGATGTCAGATATTGGCGATGGCGATAGCGGTTCTTGCGACCTGCAGCACCCCGCAAGCTTTGCGGGCACAGGCGACGGGCGACCTGGGGCTGGTAGTAGAGCGCGCCAGCGGATCACTTTTGGTAGTCGACCAGTCAGATCGTGCCAGCATCGGGCGGATCACCGGGTTGGGTGATCTTTCCCATGCCTCACTGGTCTATTCGCCGGATGAGCGATTTGCCTATGTTTTCGGTCGCGATGGCGGGCTGACTAAAGTGGATATTCTGGCGCAAAAGATTGTGCGCCGGGTCATGCAAGCGGGCAATTCGATCGGCGGGGCCATTTCAGATGACGGGCGGCTGGTGGCTGTTTCAAACTACGAGCCGGGCGGCGTACGGGTGTTTGATACAGACACGCTGGAGATGGTGGCCGATATTCCGACGGGCTGCAAAACCATCGGGCTTGTGGATGTTCCGGGCACAAAATTTGTGTTCTCGCTGTGGGACACGGGCGAGACATGGATTGCCGACCTGTCTGGGGATGCCCCGCAGATCACCAAGATTCCCGGCATGGGCGCCAACCCCTATGACGCGCTGGTGACTGGCGATGGACGGACGTATATTGCCGGGCTTTTTGGCGAGGATCACCTGACCGCTCTGGACCTGTGGCAGGAACATCCCAAGCCGCAGACCATCCTGCCCGGATATGCCAAAGGGCGAGAGGGTCTGCCGGTTTACAAGATGCCGCATCTGGAGGGCTGGGCGCTGGCAGGGCATGATTTTGTGCTGCCCGCCATGGGCCAGCACGAAGTGCTTTGGGTCGACGCACGGACCTTGAAGGAAACCGGCAGAACAGCAACCCATGGACAACCGGTTTTCGCCATGGCACGTCCGGACGGACGGCAGGTCTGGGTGAATTTTGCGCACCCGCTGAACGACACGATTCAGGTGATCGACACGGTCACGAAAAAGATCATCCATCATTTCGAACCCGGCCCCGGCGTATTGCACATGGAATTCACCCCGCGGGGCCACGAGGTGTGGCTGTCGGTGCGCGATGCCGGCAAGATCATGGTCTATGACACCGGCACGTTTGAAAAGCTGCGCGAGATCGAGGCGGAAAGCCCGTCGGGCATCTTTTTTACCGCCCGCGCGCACAAGACGGGATTGTAAGCAATGGAAGGTGTAAGCGATCCTATCAATCAGGCATTGCTGGACGACTGGCAGCGCGGATTTCCGGTGACAGAGCGCCCGTTCGGTCTGCTGTCCGAATTTCTGGGCACAACCGAACAGGACGTAATCAATCGGCTACAAACCGCTATTACCACCGGCCGCGTGACCCGGATTGGTGCGACCTGCGCGCCCAATACGATATCCGCCAGTACATTGGCGGCCATAGCCGCCCCCGAAGACCGGATCGAGGAAGTGGCTGACATAATCGGCGAAGAGCCGGGGGTGAATCACTCATACCTGCGGGAAAACGACTGGAACCTGTGGTTTGTAGCCACTGGCCCGGATCGCGCCCATGTGGACAGGGCGCTGGCCCGCATTCAGAAACGCAGCGGATTGAGGGTTCTGGATTTGCGGCTTGTACGCCCATTCAACCTGGACCTTGGGTTCAGCCTTCGTGGTGGAGGCGCACGTTTACCTGTGGCGCGCCCTCCGGATACGAGCGTATTGCAGGAGGGTGACCGTGATGTCATGCAAGCCCTGATGCGGGGCCTGCCGATGGAAGAACGGCCCTATCAGGCGATCGCACGGCAACTGGCGCGTCCACAGGCAGAGGTGATCAACCGGATAAAGGTGCTGATTGGTGCGGGCATCATCGCCCGTCTCGGGGTGATTGTCAGACATCGCGCGCTGGGTTGGCGGGCAAACGCGATGGTGGTCTGGGATTTGCCCCACGATGCCATAACCGACGCTGGCCCGATGTTGGCGGCACATCCGGGGGTCACGCTGTGCTATGAGCGCACGCCGGTTGAAGGGGTCTGGCCCTATCGCCTGTATTCGATGATTCACGCCCGCAGCCGGGCCGAAGCTCTGAGTCACCTTGAGGCCGCAACGGAGTTGCCCGGATTGAAGGGTGTGCCGCATCTGGCGCTGTTTTCCAGCCGCTGTTTCAAACAGACCGGCGCGCTGGTGTCGGACAGAAAGGAAATCGCATGAGCCTTGATGCCACTGATCGTCTGATCCTAAATCATCTGCAGGATGGATTTCCAATCGGGCCAAGCCCCTATCTGAAGGTCGCGCAAGACCTGGGACTGAGTGAAGATGAACTGCTGAGCCGTCTGCAGCAAATGAAGGAGGCACGTGTCATCACCCGCTTTGGCCCATTTTTTGATGCCGAGGCGATGGGTGGCGCCTTTTGCCTGTGTGCCATGGCGGTGCCTGACGGAGAATTCGAAACGGTCCTGACTAAAGTCAATGCCAGACCCGAAGTCGCGCATAATTATGAGCGTAGTCATCGGCTGAACATGTGGTTCGTTCTGGCAACGGAATCCGAGCACGAGATTGAGGCGGTGGCCAAGTCCCTGGAGCGGGAAACAGGGCAGCGCGTGCTCTGTTTCCCGAAACTCAGGGAGTTCTTTATCGGATTCAGGGTTGCCGCATGACCATCGACGCCACAGACCGCCGGATCATTGCCGCCACCCAGGGAGGGTTGCCGCTGGTGCCCGAGCCCTATGCGCAGATCGCCGAAGACCTGGGCATAGAGGAAGCGGCGCTGTGTACCCGGCTGCGCGCGATGCAGGACCGTGGCGTGATCCGCCGGATCGCCGTGGCGCCAAACCACTATGCGCTTGGAATGACAGCGAATGGTATGTCGGTCTGGGATGTGGATGACGCGCGGATTGCGGAACTGGGCGCGAAGGTGGGCGCGCTGGAGTATGTCAGCCACTCTTACGAGCGGCCCCGCGCCCTACCCGACTGGCCCTATAATCTGTTTGCCATGATTCATGGATCCAGCCGCGAAGAAGTCGAGGAAAAGCGCGCACAGATCGCGGCACTGCTGGGTGATGCTTGCCGAGGCCGTGATATACTCTATTCGACCCGAATTTTGAAGAAAACCGGGCTGCGGCTGCGGTCAAAGGAGGGCTGAGATGTTTCGCCTGACAGAATACATGCACCAGCTGGTCGCCCCCACACCCGTGCGCCACCGGCGCGGATCGGGCGGCGTGAAACCAGTGGTGATCTGGAATCTGACGCGGCGCTGCAACCTGAAATGCCGCCATTGCTATACCGTGTCGGCAGATGTGCATTTTCCCGGTGAGCTGAGCCATGATCAGGCGATGGCGACACTGGATGATATGGGGGAATTTGGCATTCCAGCGCTTATCCTGTCGGGGGGCGAGCCGCTGGACAGGTTTGATTTCTACGACATTGCCAAGGCTTCCCGCCCTAAGGTTCGAATGCTGGCCCTGTCTACCAATGGTACCAAAATCCATGGTGAAACCGCTGACAGAATTGCCGATATCGGGTTTGATTATGTCGGGATATCCATCGATGGGATTGGCAAGACCAATGACTGGTTCCGCGGCGTGGACGGTGCCTTTGATGATGCGGTGCGCGGCGTACGCGAGTGCAAGGCACGCGGCATCAAGGTGGGGCTGCGGTTCACCCTGACCCGTGACAATGCCGAGCAGCTGCCCGAGTTGTTACAGCTTTGCGATGACGAAGGCGTGGACAAGTTCTATCTTTCGCATCTGGTCTATGCCGGGCGGGGCGACAAAAACCGTGGCGAGGATGCGGTACATGACCATACACGCAACGCGCTGGATCAGCTGATCGATCGGGCTTGGGTGGCCGCTGCCGAGGATATGCCGCTGGATATCGTGACTGGCAACAATGATGCTGACGCGGTGTATCTGATGCGATGGGCCGAGCGGCATTTCGATCAGGCCAGGTTGGATAACCTGCGTGATCATCTTGAGGCATGGGGGGGCAATTCGTCCGGTCTGGGGGTCGCAAACATCGACCACCAGGGCAAGGTGCATCCCGATACCTATTGGTCGGACTACACAATCGGGTCTGTCAAAACGACGCCGTTTTCGCAGTTATGGACCGGGGACGATCCGATGCTGGCGCAGCTGCGCCTGCGACCCCGCCCGCTTAAGGGGCGCTGCGGGCAATGTGCCTTTCAAAAGGTCTGCGGTGGCAACACCCGTATCCGCGCACTGCAGCTGACTGGCGATCCCTGGGCCGAGGATCCGGCCTGTTATCTGAGCAATGCAGAGATCGGCATCGAGGATGCCGAACGCCTGACTGTCACTCCCTTCCGAGGCAAACGCCATGATCCGGTTCACCGCTTTACTTAGTTTTCTGGTGCTGAGCAGTACCATGATAACAGACACTGTTCAGGCCCAATCTGCCCAAATATACGCAAATCAATGCGCCGAATGTCATGGGCTCGATCGCCTGGGTGGCACGGGGCCAGCGCTGATCCCGCAAACGCTGGGGCGGATGCGTGGGCCGAACCTTGAACAGGTGATCGCTCATGGCCGTGCGGCCACGCAAATGCCGGCCTTTGACGAGGTGTTGACGTCCGAACAGATTGCCGCGCTGGCCGGTTTTCTGCATGAGCCGTTGAAAGACGTGCCCGCATGGAGGCCGGAACAAATTACCGAAACCCGGTGGCTTGATCCCGACTACGAGGCTGCAGATGCCCCGGTTTTTGACGCCGATCCGATGAACATCACGCTGGTGGTGGAAACCGGCGATCATCATGTCAGCGTGCTTGACGGGGACACGTTCAACGTGCTGGACCGGTTTGAGACACCCTTTGCGGTGCATGGCGGGCCGAAATTCAGCCCCGACGGGCGCTATGTGTTCATCATGTCGCGCGATGGCTGGGTGCAGAAATACGATATCTGGTCGCTGCATCAGGTGGGCCGCCTACGTGCAGGCCTGAACAGCCGCAACATCGCGATGAGCGTGGATGGCTTACATCTAGCAGTGGCGAATTACCTGCCGATGACGCTGACAATTCTGTCGACGGCTGACCTGACGGTTGAAACCGTGATGCCGGTAATCGGTAAAGATGGTCGGGCAAGCCGGGTGTCGGCCGTTTATCAGGCACCCCAGCGCCACAGTTTCATTCTGGCGCTGAAAGATGCTCCGGAGATCTGGGAGGTAGCGACCGACCCAAATGCCGAACCGGTTTATGAGGGGTTCGTGCATTCGCGCGAAAAGGGGATGGTTGAGGCAATCCCGTCGTCCGAAGGGTTGTTCGCGCGGCGCCGGATCATGTTGAACGAGCCGCTGGATGATTTCTTTTTCACCGATGACTACCGCCACCTGATGGGCGCCGCACGGGGCAGCAACAGGGGTGTCGTCGTGAACCTGAACGTAGGGCGCGAGATTGCCGAACTGCCCCTACCCGGCATGCCGCATCTGGGGTCGGGCATTTCATGGGAAAAGGATGGCCGCCGTGTAATGGCCACGCCACATCTGAAAGAGGGCATGCTGTCGGTCATCGATACGGCTGACTGGACCATTCTGAAGACCATCAAGACCGAAGGCCCGGGGTTCTTTCTTAGAAGTCACGAGAATTCGCGCTACTTCTGGGCAGATGTGTTTTTTGGGCCGAACAAGGACGTGATGCACGTGATCGACAAGCAGAGCCTTGAGATCGTGAAAACCCTGCGGCCGGTACCGGGTGCCACCGTGGCACATGTTGAATTTACCCGCGATGGAAGTCATGCGCTGGTGTCGGTCTGGGAGGATGACGGGGCGGTGATTGTCTATGACGCCGTAACCCTCGAAGAAGTGAAACGTTTGCCTATGCGCAAACCGTCAGGAAAGTACAATGTCTGGAACAAGATCACCTTTTCAGAAGGCACCAGCCACTAAAGGCCACGCTGTGATCGTGAGCCACGGACAACCCTCCGACCCCGGGCCGGCCGAGGCGGTTCTGGCGAATTTTGCGCGGCAGGTGGCCGCCGTGCTGCCCGGCTGGCAGGTGGAAAGTGCCACGCTGGCGGCACCCGGGGCGCTGGACCGCGCACTGAAAGCTGTTGGCCCTGCGCCGCTGATATATCCGCTGTTCATGACCCAGGGCTGGTTCACTGGCGATGCATTGCTGGAACGGCTTGATGACCAACATGCGCGGGTGTTGTCGCCGTTCGGTACAGATCCGGGCCTGCCCGAGATGGCCGCCCGCAGCTTGCAGGCCACGTTGCGCGACACGGGATGGCAAGCGGAGGAAACACGCCTGTTCATCGCGGCGCACGGATCGGGACGCAGCCGCAATTCTGCGCGGGACACACAGCGGTTTGCCAGGGCCCTGGCGCAATTGATCCATTTTAACGATCTGCGGGTGGGCTTTGTGGAAGAGGCGCCGTTTCTGGCGGATATGGCCTTTGATCTGGGGGAGAAATCAATCTGCCTGCCGTTCTTTGCTGCCAAGGGCGGGCATGTGATTGACGATATTCCCGAAGCACTGGCGCTGGCCGCTTTTGAAGGTCTGGTGCTTGAGCCCATTGGCTGCTGGGAGGCGGCCCCTGCCCTTGTAGCGCGGGCGTTGCAGACAGAAATCACTGCAAAGGTTCCGGCATGACCGAAACGGGCCCTGCCTTTTCCAGGCTATACCTGCTGCTTTATCCGTTCACTGCTCTTGCGGTGGCGATCAACCTGTTCCTGCTGGGGCTGATGTGGCAAGCGATAGGCCTGCCCGCGATACCACCGCTGACGGCGCTGATGGCCTGCGTTCCGCTGGGCCTGCCGGTAAACTGGTGGATCACTAAATGGGTGCGCGGCCTGATTGACGAGGCCGAAGGGCGCAAATGACAACACCGCCCCGCCCGAGAGGGCAGGGCGGTGTTCAGCGTTAAAAAGCGTCAAGGTTTACTCGAAGGTCGCCAGATAGGCGATCAAGTTTTCGATATCGTCGTCCTTGCGCAGACCGGCAAAGGACATTTTGGTGCCTTTGATAAAATTCTTGGGCTTAGCCAGAAACTCGGTCAGGGACGCTTCATCCCAGACCAGTCCTTCGGCCGCTTTTTCTGCCAAGGCGTCTGAATATTTGAACTCTTCGTCGGAACCGGCCGCTTTGCCGACGATGCCGTTCAAAATCGGGCCAACCCGGTTTTTGGCGCCTTCACCGACCTGATGGCAGGCTTTGCATTTCTTGAAAACCTTCTCACCTTTTTCGGCATCACCATTGGCCAGCACAGGCATCGCAAGGCTGACGATAAGTGCCCCCGCAGTAAGTACAGATTTCATCATGTTATCCTTCTCCTTTTTTGGTTGTGGATTCTGGTTTTAAGTCAAGACTTCAATGGCAGCTTTGTCAAATGCCCTAATAGTATTATCGGCTGCTTTGCCGCTGAGCATACACATAGCGGTAGAAAGCCCATCGGCAATGACGGCACGAGGGGCCGAGACCGAAACCAGTGTGTTTCGGGGCAACCGGCCTTTGGGATCAAAAATGTGACCCTGTGTGCCCGCGCGGTCCAGTACAGTCCCGAGAGGGGCCGACGTGGCCAGGGCCCTATCGCGAAGTTGGATCCTGTGCACGATCTTTCCATCAGGCGTGGCGATACCAGCGCGCCAGAACTTGCCATCCGGTTTCTGGCCCAGGCCCGCTATTTCACCCATATCCACCAGGATATTGTCAAAGCCCTGCGCCTTCAGCAACGCAGCAATGCGGTCGGTTACATATCCTTGGGCAATGCCGTTAAGCGTCAGCGCCATGCCGGGGCGTAGGAAGTCTGCGATTTCCGCGTCGAAACGCAGGTTTTGCCAACCGACAAGCGCACGGGCTGCAGCAATATCGCCGCCCGTGGCCAGCGCCTGCCAGAGCGGCTGCACGGTTGGGTCGAAAACGCCGCCGCTGGCGCGGTGGATAGCGTCACTGATACTAAGCACTTCCAACAATTCGGCAGGCGGAGCAGGCAGCTTACCCTCGCGATTGAGACGGGCTAGCGCGCTATCAGGACGGTACAGGCTGAAGATACGCTCAAGCCGCTCAAGTTCGGATTCCATCGCGGCAAAAATCGGGCGGGCCTTGATCCCGGTTACGCCGGCAAGGGTTATCGTGGCCCCTGCGCCAAGGGCCCAGCCGCGCCAGTGGGCCAGGGGGGCGGCCTTTGCAGCGCCCGGAAGCGCCAACGCAGCAGCAGCGATGGTCAGGAAACGGCGGCGGGTTTGTCTGAGCCGGGTCATGATTGTGTCTCCTTGTCCAAGTCGATTTCAACGGGAGAAAGTACAATTTCGGCTGGAATTGTGTCTAATGTCATTACCTCACCCCCCTTGCGGACGGCAAAGTCGCTGGCGACCTGCGCATCGGCGAACGGCACGATTTCAGGTGCGCCCATACCGCCGCGCACATCGGAGCCGACAACGAAATGTGCGGCTGGCGCGGGAACCCAATTGTCAGGCCCCAGATTTTCCCAGCTACCGGGCACACCCATGTCGCTGACATAAAACGCCAGTATATCGGCATCGCGTTCAGAGCCTTTGACATAGGCCAGGGCATCGCGCACCTGCGTGAAGAAGATGGGTTCTGGCAGGCCAGCCAGATGGATCTGCGCCTTGGGGCCGGGGTGGGCATCGACCTGCATCATGCAGAAATGGCCCAGCGCGTCGGCGGTAAGCGTAACCGGATCAGGCGCTTTGGCCTCGTCGATCTGGCAGGCGGCCAGAAGGAAGGCGGTGGTTAGAAAAAGACGATTCATGGCTCGACCCTCGCAAATGCCAGTCGCGCCATCAGCAACGCCAAGACCGGCCAGAGGAGAAGGGATAAGGGGGCGGCCCAGATGGGCAGGCCTGCGCCTGCGCCCGCCATACCCGAGACAAGCGCAACCTGTTCGGATCCGGCCACATTCCACAGGCGGAAAGCGTCAGCGGGGTTGGCGGCCAGAAGCCATGGGAAAACGGATTTGGTAAAGCTGCCGCCATTGTCAAAGACGACCGCCCCCAGCAGGCCCAGATCATAAAGGACGACGAAGACCAGCCACAGACCTACGGCCAGCCCCGCCGCCCCCGCAGCCGAGCCAGAGAGGGCCGAGGCCGCATAGCCGAGCGCCAGGAAACAGGCACCCAGTAGAATGGCCGTGGCGATGAGACGCGTAAGGGCAAAAAGACTGTCGGCACTTGCGCCCCCGGAAAGCGCCGAGGCCAGACCTGCCGCACCCAGCCCCACGGTGATGGCGATGGCAAGGGCGGTGAGATGTGCCAGAAACTTGCCCAACAGCATTTCGCCCCGCGACAGCGGATAGGTCAGCACAAGTCCCAAAGTACCACGCTCGACCTCGCCCGCGATCGCATCAAAGGCGATCATCAAGGCCAGAAACGGGGCAAGATAGACAGCCAGCGTTGTCATTGAAGCGACAGATACGGTCAACAGATCGACACCAAGCACACCCGTCGGGGCGGACCCGGCAAAGGTAAGCGCCAGCGCAAATAGCACCATCATCAGGGTCGCGGTAAAAACCCATCGGTTGCGCCTGACGGTACGGAATTCAGCCGCTGCAATGGCCAGGATGCGCGTGATCATTACATGCCCTCCCCACAATAATGGCGATAGAGGTCTTCCAGGCTGGGTGGGGCCATCTCGACGTCTCGAACGACCTCTCCCAGACCCGAAATACGGCTGAGCTGGGCCATTTTCTGATCGGTGGTGCACTGCAGGTCCACCGAACACCCATTCACACGGGTGCCGCCTAGTTGGGCCTGTACGTGGTCAGCGGCGCCTTCGCGCGCGGTCAGGCGGATGCGGGTAGGCAGAGCAGCTCTGGCACTGAGGCGGGCCAGAGTGTCATCCGCCACCAGTTCACCGCGGCGCATGATGGCGATCCGGTCGGTGCGGGCCTCAAGTTCGGTCAGCGCGTGGCTGGCGATCAGGACGGCGGTGCCGTTTGCCGCCATTTCATCAATGATGGCATAAAGGTCATGACGCGACATCGGGTCAAGCCCGCTGGTGGGTTCGTCCAGCAGCGCTACGTGGCGGTGCCCCAACAGCGCCTGCGCCAGCCCGAGGCGTTGTCGCATTCCCTTTGACCATGTACCGATACGCTGTTGGGCGGCAGGCCCAAGACCAACGCGATCCAACAAGGGCATCACGGTTTTGGGGTGTTCCCCTGCAAGGCGCGCGAACAGGGTGAGTTGTTCGCGCCCGGTAAGGGATTTGTGAAAGGCCACCTGCTCGGGCAAATAGGCGGTGGCGGTGCGCGCAGCGGTGCTGCCGGGGGCGTGCCCCGCGACGCTTATCCGACCGCTGCTGGGATGGGTAAGGCCCAAAATAAGCTTGATCAGGGTCGATTTCCCGGCACCGTTGTGACCCAGAAGGGCAACGCGTTCACCGGGGGCAACTGTGATGCCGATACCTTTGAGCACCTCCATCTTGCCATACCGCTTGCCCAGGTTCTCAACGATCAGGGCGTGGGTCGGATTATCCATCATATCGGGCCTCCCATTCAGGAACCGGGATATCAACTGGCCGCATCAGGGGGTGCATATCGACAACGCCGCCGGGCAGAAGCGCGGGAAAGGTGGATTGCGCCCATTTCACCAGCTGAACGGCGGGCGCACCCATCAGAAGTTTGGCGGCGGGTTGGGTCCAGATGATATGATCCATGCTGTCATTGGGACGGTACGGTGTGTCGGCCACGCCGTTGCCATCCAGATCGTAGGCTGCGAAATCGGACCAGTAGTTACCGCTTCCGTCCTGCGACCAGTCAACCCATGAGGTACCGACATATTTGACCTGCGTACGGTTACCGACAAACGAGTTGTCGGTGATCTGGTTGCGCTCGGACCCGGCGGTAAAATGGATCCCGGTCATGCAGCGTTCAAACCGGTTGCTGGTGATGGCGTTCTTGTGGGCGTTATAGATGAACAGGCAGCGATCCTTGCCGCCCCTTACCAGATTGCCCCTTATTGTCGAACTGTTGGTGTAGTTCAGCATGATGCCGTGCTGATCGTCATCAATAGACACGTTGTTTTCGATCTTCACGCCTTTGGAATACATCAGCGCATAACCAAGATGGTTGCCGATCGACAGGTTTCCGGTGACCTCGGATTTGTTGGCATACATGTAATGTATGGCGAAACGCAGATCGCGAAAGCGGTTGCCCCGGAAAGCGTTGGAATGCGAGGTGTTGACGAATACGCCGTCGCGGCCCCAGCGGATGTCGTTGCCAATCACATCCGAACCCGGCGCGTTCCAGACATAGACGCCATTGCCGCGCTCGTTCATGCGGTGATCCTGCCGGCCTTCGATCACGTTGCCCGCGACCAAAGCATTGTGGGCGCCGTGGATGTCGACACCGTAAAGATTGCCAATCAGGTGGTTGTCAATGACACGGGCGCCTTCGGCCCCTTTCAACAGGCGAATACCGCTGTCGATGTTTTCATGATCGCTGCCTGATCCAAGGATAGTGCAGCCGGTGATTTCTACATCAGGGGCAGTTACAATTAGTGCCGAACCCTGCCCCATTCCGTCAATTACTGCCCCCTCGGCGCAATCAATTGTCAGGGGCCTGGTGATCTCGATACTGCCCTGATGGCGGCCAGGACCAAGGCGGAGGGTGTCCCCCGCCCTGGCGCTTTCAATCGCATGTTCCAGCGCCCCGGCCCCGGCGGGCACATCGCTGATGCCGGCCCGGGCAGCCCCGGGCAGGATCAGGCAGAGTGCCAGCAGGATATGGCCAAGGCGTTGCATGGCTCAGGCGCTGCGCGGTTCAACAAACATCCGGCCGCGCATTTCCATGTGCAGGGCGTGGCAGAACCATTGGCAATAGAACCAGTGCACACCCGGACGATCCGCAGTAAAGGTGACCGACGCAGTGGCCTGTGGTCCCACCTCCATCGCGATGCCATGGTTCGAGATCGTCAGCCCGTGGGTCACGTCATCCACGTCATCCAGGTTGGTGACATAGATCGTCACCTCGTCCCCCTGTTTGACGGTGAACTTCTCCATGCTGAATGTCGGTGCCTGCGACCACATGTAGACCCGCACCTTGTTACCATCACGGATGGGTTCATCGGCGCCTTCTTCAAGATCGACGCCATCGGCAGCGGCCTGTTGACGTGCCTCTTCCCACATCGGGTCATCGCGGTTCCAGACAGAAACCGGATTTACCTTTGACCGATGCACGATAATGCAGTCATGCGGCTCGGCAAAAGTGGGGCCATCATGCACGACTTTCATGTCGTCAGTGGTAATGTCGATCAATTGCTCGTTCTCGGGCTTCAGGGGGCCCACATTGATGAACCGGTCTTTGGAGAACTTGTTCATCGAGACCAGCCATTTGCCGTCCGCCTCGGCGGTTTCACCCATCGAGGTGTGATTGTGGCCCGGCTGATACTGCACATCGACCTTGGAAATGATCGGATCTACATCTTCACCGGCATAGGCGCGCAGGGCCTTGTCGATGTTCCATTTCACAACCTGACTGTCGAGGAACAGCGTGGTGTATCCATTGCCCTTGCCATCGAACGCTGTGTGAAGCGGGCCAAGGCCCAGTTCAGGTTCGGCGACGATGCAAGACCGCGGATCAGCATTGTCAGCAAACAGCGCATCCACCTTGGTGACGTCGATAACTGACACGGTGGGCGATAGCTTACCGTTGATGACAACGTGCTTTTTGTCGGGTGCGGTGTTCACACCATGTGGGCTGTTGGGGATCGGTATGTAACGGGTATAGTTCTTGTTCTGGCCTTTGCGGCCATCCAGCACCTTAACGCCGTTCAGTTCCTGATAGTCCCCTGCAGCGACGCCAGCCTCGATCTCGGCAATGTTGAAAACCACCACGTGATCAAGCTCATTTGCGGTCATTTCGGCAAGGTTAGTGCCCATTTCCGAGTTGTAGCTGGTCGAGAAAGCGTATTTGCCCTGATAGTCGGCATCGCAGTTGTCCAGGTTGCCGCTGACGATCACCTGCCAGGAGATTTCCATCGTATCGCCGTCGATCGCGGTGAAGATGTTTACGTATTCTTCGGGTTTGTCGAGGATGTCGCCATTGTTGATTAGCGGGATCTCGTGTTCGCCATTTGCAAAGACATAACCGGTGCGCGGGAATTTCTGCGGGCGCAGACCGTGAATGTCACCGGCATTTGGGATTTCGATGACCTTGTCACATTTCATCACGTCGCAACGAACGCGGGCCACACGGGTGTTGGCCTTGTCGTTCATGAACAGATAACGACCGTCATAGGTGCCATCGGTAAAGGACATGTGCGGGTGGTGCAGGTCGCCGTTGTCATAGGTTTTCAGCCCTCGTGCCGCTAGGAATTCCTTGGTTTCCGGCATCAGGTTTTCGGTGAGAATCTTGAGGCTTTCGTTGGTCTGGCCCCAGCCGGTGGCTGAGCAGCGGTTGAAGACCGGCACGCGCATCAGCTCGCGCATGGATGGAAAGCCCATGATCCGCATCTCGCCAGTCTGACCCGAGGACCAGAAGCCATAGTATTCATCCAGATCGCCTGGCACCGGGGCGAAATCACCACTCGCGGCCTGCGCTGGTTGGGTGCCACCGAAAAGACCGGTCGCTGCCCCGGTTGTGGCCGCGATGGCACCGGTGGCTGTGGCCCCCAGCATCGCGCGCCGCGATACATTTACCTTGTCATTCTGGTCAGACATTTTGGGTCTCCTTTCATGTCTTGTGATCGGCCAGCACGCGGTTCATAGCGTCTTTGCTGGCCTCGGCAGCCGCGTGGTCACGCGCCCGCCGTTTCAGTTGCCGGATGATCACCGGGCATTTGGCGTCGGATTGATACAGAACCTGACAGTGCAGGCAGTTGACGCATTCGTTGGGGTTGATCTCGCCCGTGGGGTGGATGGCCTGCACCGGGCATTCGTTGGCGCAGGTCTGGCAGGGGTTACCGCAGTCGCGGTAGCGTTTGAGCCAGTCGAACATCCGCATACGCGCGGGAATGGCCAGGGCCGCACCCAGCGGACAAAGGTAGCGGCAGTAGAATCTTTCGACGAAAAGGCCGATCAGCAGCAGGGTCAGCGCGAAGACAACAAAGGGCCAGTCGCGCACAAATTTGAGGATGATCGCGGTTTTGAACGGCTCAACCTCGGCCAGTTTCTCGGCCATGGGCATCGAAGCCAGCGAGATTCCGAAAAGGACCAGAAAGATCATGTATTTGACGGGCCAGAGGCGTTCATGCAGGCCCCAGGGCAATTCCCATTGGGGGATGCCGACGCGGCGCGCTATGCGGTTGGTCAGTTCCTGCAAGGCACCAAACGGGCAAAGCCATCCGCAATAAGCGCCCCGGCCCCAGAACAGCAGGGCCGCTGCGATGGCGAACCACTGAATAAACACCAGCGGATCCATCAGAAAGGCATCCCAGGTAAACCCGGTACGTAGTGAACCCGCCAAGGCCATCAGGTTGACGACGGACAACTGCGCATTCGCATACCAGCCGATGAAGACCAGCGAGAAGACCAGAAACGTGACCCGAAAGATCTTGTAGGCGCGGGCGTGTGCGGTGATCTGCATCTGGAAGAAGAATGCGCCGGTCAGCACAGTGAGCATCACTGCCAGAATGCCGATTTCGGCCTTGCGGTCACGCCAGATACGCTGCCACAGAGCGGTTTTTGCAGCGGACTCTTCATCGGGCGCATTCAGCTGTGGCCGAGGGGCCAGCGGGGCCAAATAGGTGTCAGGCAGACGGTAGGCCAGATCGAAAGTGAGAAAGGTTTTTTCGACGGCACCAACAGCGCGCTGGACCAGAAGTTGCAGGCGCCAGGGCTGTGTGGGGTCAAATTCGGAATCGGCGGGGATGCGAAAGATATCAAGTTCATGGAAACTGGGGGCGCCAGCGGCAGCGACCTCGCCCAGCCGACGATGATCGCGGTCAAAGAACCGGACCGAACGGTCACCCTGGATAAGCTGTATGCGATCAAAGATGCCGCCGCGGACATAGCCCGACCCCTTGAAGGAATATATACCGCGACCGGCGACCAGAATGGCATGTTCGCCCTCGTTCAACCAGTTCTGCAGATTGCCGTATTCGGCATCACCCAGCAGGCTGCGGCCTATGGTGGGCACGCTGACAAGGGCGGCTTTCATGTCGATGAACGTCGCCTCGGGCGCGCCTTTTTCAGGGCGTTTGGCGGCACGGACATCGCCGCTGTCGGCAAAAGCCTGATTAATTTGGCCCACATCCAGCGTAAGACCCCGAACCGATCCGTCGCTCGCCAGCGCCTGCCAGTCGCGCAACTCGCCTTCACCGGGGTTCAGGGTGCGCCTTGGGCCTGTCTGCAGCACCGGCGCCAGACCGCCCAGCCCTAGCGCGCGCGCAACCTTGATGCCGCCGCGCACAAGGCTGTCGTCGATTACCATTACCGTCACTGTGGCGCCCGAGATGATATCCAGTTCATGCGCGGTGCCGGATTGAGCGGCCTCAATTTTGAGGTCCAGGCCGGTGTAACCTTCGATGACGCGGCGCATCTTGGCCTCGGGAATGCCAATAAGAACGATAGGCTCCGAGTGTTTGACCAGCTTGGCGCCGGTCATCACCGCATCGGGCGATAGGGCAGCGATCACGTGGATGGGTTTACCGGAATAGCCGGTGGTGCCCGCAAAATCTGAGGTCAGAAAAGCCCAGGCTATGACCTTGCCGTTTTGCAGGACCGGCGCCACGGGAACATCATCGCGTATTGCGCCAAAGGCATCCGCGCCCGGCATCAGTTCCGACGGTTCGACCTTGTTCAGAAAGCGGGGCAGTTCGGGTTGCGTCTGTGTCAGACTGGCGCTGGCAGACAGGAATACAATCGCCAGAGCGATCAACATTCTTGAAATCATCCAGTGCCACGCCTTGTTCAAGTCAGACCCCCCTTCGGGCGGACCTTGACGTGAATCGGAAGAAAACTAATTGACCAAAGTCAATGCTAGTGAAGCGAGCGTCTAGGGCGCCCGGTGGTGGATGCGGGCGTCTTGTGCATCAGCCACCAGAGGTTTGTCAGGCGTCCTGCTCCAGATGTGACACAGGTGCGCAACGCCAGCGCATAATCCGCCAGCGCGGATTCGATTGCGCCCATTTAGCCAGTTCGGGCTGGGCCGCCATCACACAGGCCATGGCCGAGATGTCTGTGTAAAGCAGGCTGCGTTCCTGACAATCAGCAGGCGATGCGCTGAGGCACGTTATAAAAATCAGCTCTATCATTGAAACCTCGTGTCAATCCAGACTTTGGTATCAATCCCAAAGATAAAGCATTCCGCGTTAAAAACCCTTGTAGAAATTCGTTTTTAACGCTGGTTTCGGTGCAATTCCCTGAAAAAACGCGCA
The DNA here is from genome assembly GCF_900172295.1 of Roseovarius litorisediminis. Lineage (GTDB taxonomy): Bacteria > Pseudomonadota > Alphaproteobacteria > Rhodobacterales > Rhodobacteraceae > Roseovarius > Roseovarius litorisediminis. The sequence continues at coordinate 140,006 of NZ_FWFL01000005.1, read as the reverse complement.
AATTGTGACCAGAATTCAACGATTGGCGGCAAAAATGGCACTTAGGATTGCTGAAAGGCTGGCATGAAACAGGGCACGGCATCGCTCAAAGCAAGGCTTGGGATCGGGGCCGGGCTGCTGGGCCTGGTGGCGCTGGCAGCGGCGGCGATGATCATGCTTGGCGCGGATCGGTTATCTGCACGGATCGACGCCACCCTCGCCGCTGAACGCCGGATTGACCGGTATGCCGTGCTGTCGACGCAGGTTTCCAGCTTTATCGTTGTGGCGGCCGAGGCAATACAATCGGGGCTGACCCCTGCCGACAGGGCGGCGCGGCTGGATCGTATCGCAGAACGAGTCCAAGACACGTTCGCGCGCATTCGCAGCGATCTTGAAACCGCCGTGGCCGAAGCACGCGCACTTGGATTTGACGAGCAATCCCGCCGGGCCACGCAAAGTATCGGTATCGCCCGGATGGAGGCGCTGTTGGCAAGCACTCGCGACGGATTGCTAAGCGATACCCGTGATCGCGAAAAGTTGCAGGGGTTTATCGACATATTCACAATCGGGTTTGACCCGCTGCTAAATGCTGTCATCACCGATGAAGTGCGCGCGCGCGACAGGATCATTGCCAGCGTCGGCGCTTTACCCGCTTTGGAAAATGGCCGAAAGTTCTTCCCTCTTGCACGATATCTGCGCATTCAACCCTTTTACCCACGCGGTCGAACTGATCCGATTTTCGCTTTACGGATCCTTTAACCCATTGGCGCTGCTTTGGGTTGTTCTGGCCTTTGCTGCCTTTTTTCTGCTGGCCATGATCGGATATGATCCGGCTCGCGGTCTGAGCAAACGAACTGGCCGATCCGCCTGATACCAAATAGTCACAACAGGCCGCGCGGCAGGGTTTCGGCCCATTCCTTTGTCAGAACTTCGGTTTTATCGGCACCTTCAGTTGCCCGCACCCTGCGCCACAAATAGAAGTTTTCAGCGTCACAGGTCATGGTGTTTTCCGTGTCAATCGCAACCTGCCAGCCTTGTCTTTCAAAGGTGAAGTTCCAATCGGTCTTGAACTCTGCCGTGGCCGGGTCGTCAGGATGGATCGAATAGTGCATGTGCACATGGCTACCAACGATCAGCCCGTGATAGGGATCACGGGCTTTGCCATAGTCGTCAAACGTGTCCAGAACCAAGGTGCCGTCGTCGCACAGGTACCTTTCGGATGTGCCCGAGGGCGGACGCAACTGATCAACCCGCAAAGTCGGAAACTCTTGCGCCGGGCCAGGATCGGCAGGTGAAATTTCATCGGTCACCTGTCGTTCCGGCAGGATCAAAGCGCAGCCATCAAGATGCAGGGTGATCTCTGTTGCCTCTCCTGCGGGCCAAACGATAGGCCAGTATGAATTCGACAGCGCCAGACGCAAAACATGGCCTTTGTCCAGGTGGTGGGCGCATTCATTCAGGGCAATCTCTGCCTCATACCGTTCACCGGGCACCAAGGGCGCGGGTCTTTCGTGGCTGGTGTGATGGGTCAGATTTAGCGCGCGGTAGGAAATGCGCTGCGATACCCCGCCCGGCGCGACATCACACAGCCGGGCCATGATCTGCGCCACCGGCTTGTTGACACTAAAGGCAATTTTCAACCGGGGGCGGCCCAGAATCTCCAACGGGCTTACCATCGGCGGGGTATCAAAACAGGTCGAGAGTATGTCGTCAGGCGCCTGATCCTCGGGCAATTCGTTGTCGATGCGCATGCCTGCGCAAAAATATCCACCCGCTTGTCCGACATGGGCCGGGGATGTCATTTTAACGCTCCCGGTGGTGGGCTGATCTGAAAAACCCTGCCCGACCGGATACAGAGTCTTTTGATATATATTGCGCGAGGGCCATTCAGCCTCGGCGATCCAGCGGCCTTTGCGGGGGGTGTTTTTCTTTTGAGGGTTGAAATGTTCCTGCATGAACGTGCGGTAATCCGGCAGGTCCTCCACCCCGTTCCGGTCACCCTTCAGCCAGCGGTCGAACCAGCGGATGACTTCCGCATGGAAATCGCCCGCCCCCAGCTTCGAGATATGCGGATAGCGGTGCTCCCACGGGCCGACAAGCGCCTTGGCCGGACCCTGAAGATTTGCAGCAAGCGCGGGCGGTGCGTTGACATAGGCATCGGCCCAGCCGGTAATGGCAAGCACAGGCACATTTACGCGGCTCCAATCCTCGCAGATTGACCCGTGTTTCCAGAACGAGTCGCGCGTCGGGTGCCTCAGCCAGTCTGCCGCCATAAAAGGCAGGTTTTCCATCCGGGCAATCCAATCACTGCGCCAATCCGGTCTCAATTCGGGATCAGCCGGGCGTGACAGGTATGCAAACATCTGGCTGGACCAGTTGAAATTGTCACTCAGCAGACAGCCGCCCATATAGTGGATGTCGTCGGCATATCGGTCCACGGTTGAGGCCACGCTAACCACCGCCTTGAGCGGCGGGGGGCGACGATAGGCCATTTGAAGACCGTTGAATCCGCCCCAGCTGATCCCGATCATGCCAATATTGCCGTCGCACCAATCCTGTGAGGCCACCCAGTTCAGAACACCCTCGCCGTCGCTGAGCTCTTGTTCGGAATATTCGTCGTCGAACACGCCTTCGCTGTCACCGGTTCCAGTAATATCGACCCTAACACAGGCATATCCTGCCTCGGCAAAAACACGGTGGGTGGTTTCATCGCGCGGCGCGGTACCATCGCGTTTGCGATAGGGCAGATACTCCAGAATCGCCGGGAAGGGACCGGTGCCATGTGGCAACCAGATGCGCGCAGCCAGGTTTCTTCCATCCGGAAGCGGAACCCAGGTATTTTCGACAACCTTGATCTTGTTCGACACGCCGATCCCCTTTCAGAGCTAACGCCACAGGCGACGTTATTTGTATCCATCGGCACTTTGCAACTTTTCGCTGGCCTTGGCCTCAGAAAGAAATCTGAATAAGGGTATGAAAATCACTCTGACATGGTGTCGGAGGCAACGCTTTTCCCGGGGCTCCATGACATATCCAGAAACGATCATATTCGACCTTGATGGCACTTTGATCCACAGTGCCCCGGATCTTCAGGCGGCTATGAATGTGGCCCTGTCGTCATTGGGTCGCGAACAGCTTGATCTTGCAACGGTGATCAGTTTCATCGGCAACGGGGTCGAGGTTCTGGTCGAGCGCAGCCTTCGCGCCACCGGCAAGATAAGCAGCGAAATTCACCGCAGTGCGCTGGCGGCCTTTCTGGAAAGCTATAGTCAGAATATGACGGCTCTGACACGCCCCTATCCCGGTGTAATAGCCTGCCTTGAAGCCCTGAAGTCAGCGGATGTGCGTCTTGGAATTTGTACCAACAAACCCACCGGCCCCGCAAAGGACATTTGCGATCAACTGGATCTTAGCCGGTTTTTTGACGTCATCGCCGGTGCCGAACCTGACCAGCCCAAAAAGCCGGATGCGACGCCGCTACTGGCATGCATAGGGGCAATGGGCGGAACTGTTCCGAACTCGCTATACGTCGGCGACAGCACCGTGGACTATCAGACAGCAAAAAATGCGGACGTGTCCTTTCGCCTGTATTCCCGTGGCTATCTGAATGCCGGGATTTCCGACCTGGCCGATGAGTACCGATTCGATTATTGGACCCATGAAAATTTCCTCAGATCTTGATGGCCAAAAATTTTCTTTGTGAATCTGCAGGTTCCACACTAGCCTCTCGGTCAGGGAGGATAACTATATGAAAAACCTGATCACACTTATGTCCGGTGCAGCGCTGGCTGTAGGCATGTCGCTTACCGGTCCCGCTGCTGCCCAAGACTGTCCACGCGGCGACCTGGACAAACGGTTCTGCGACGTCGATGGCGATTTGCTGGCTGATACGCCAACGGATCCTGCCGAACAGCTCGACCCGGATACTCTGATTTTTGCCTATACACCGGTCGAGGATCCCGCTGTTTACAAAACTGCCTGGGCCGATTTCCTCACGCACCTTGAAAAAGAAACCGGTAAGAAGGTCGTCTTTTTCCCGGTGCAGAATAACGCAGCCCAGATCGAAGCGATGCGATCGGGCCGTTTGCATATTGCAGGATTCAACACTGGTTCTAATCCGTTGGCAGTAAACTGTGCAGGCTTCAACCCGTTCACGATCATGGCCGGTGAAGATGGCAGCTTTGGCTACGAAATGGAAATCCTGACCTATCCCGGATCAGGCATCGAAAAAGTAGAAGATATCAAAGGCAAACAACTGGCCTTTACATCACCGACGTCCAACTCAGGCTTCAAAGCGCCCAGTGCGATCCTGAAAAGCGATTTCGATCTGCTGCCGGACCGTGATTTTGAACCGGTTTATTCGGGCAAGCACGACAACTCGATTCTGGGCGTGGCCAACAAAGATTACCCAGCAGCGTCGATCGCCAATTCGGTTTTGGCGCGCATGCTTGAACGGAACGTCGTGACCGAGGATCAACTGGTTTCGATCTATAAATCGCAGACCTTCCCAACGACCGGCTATGGCGTGGTTTATAACCTCAAGCCCGAGTTGAAAGAGAAGATCAGAAACGCTTTTTTCAACTTTGAATGGGAGGGCAGTAGCCTGAAGGAAGAGTTCGAGAAAAACGGCGAGGGCCAGTTCCTTGAGATGAACTACAAGGATTTCTGGGATGTGATCCGCAAGATCGACGCGGCGAACGGCGTAAGCTACGCCTGCGAATAAGTCTCGAGCGGGCGGGCTATGATGCCCGCCCTTTCCAACAATATCAAATTTCCCACCACTTGGGGCAGGAGGCTTTCGTGCTGCGGCTTGAAAAGCTTGTGAAGACTTACAAAACCGGTGATCAGGCGCTGAAGGCAGTTGATCTTGAGATACCAGAAGGTCAGGTTCTGGCCCTTATTGGGCCGTCCGGCGCGGGGAAATCCACGCTTATCCGCTGCATAAACCGTTTGGTGGAACCCACCTCGGGCAATGTTTATCTGGCGGGTACAGAACTGACCGGGCTGTCATCCGGTGCATTGCGCAAAGAGCGCCGCCGCATGGGCATGATCTTTCAGGAATATGCGCTGGTTGAGCGCCTGACAGTGATGGAAAATGTATTGTCCGGCCGTCTGGGATATGTGGGTTTCTGGCGCAGCTTCACCCGGCGCTATCCGCAATCGGACGTGGACGAGGCGTTTCGTCTGCTGGACCGGGTGGGTCTGCTGGCCATGGCTGACAAGCGCGCCGATGAATTGTCCGGCGGGCAACGTCAGCGCGTAGGAATCTGCCGCGCGCTGATCCAAAATCCGGCGCTTTTGCTGGTGGACGAACCCACTGCATCGCTTGATCCCAAAACTTCGCGGCAGATCATGCGGCTGGTCTGCGAGCTTTGTCAGGAACGCGGCCTTGCCGCCATTATCAACATCCACGATGTGGCTTTGGCGCAAATGTTTGTGCAGCGCGTGATCGGCCTGCGCTTTGGCGCCGTCGAATTCGATGGCCCGCCCGAAGCGCTGACACCGGATGTACTAACCACCATCTATGGCGAAGAGGATTGGGAAGCCACGATCGCCAAGGTCGAAGACGAAGAAGAAATCGAGGTCGCCGAATGAGCAGCGAACTTCAGGCCCTGATCGGAAAAAACTGGAAAAAGCCACCGTTCATCCAGCGCCCCTGGCTGCGCTGGGCCTTTATTCTGGGGTTTGTGGTCTATCTGATTGCTGCGTTTCTGACAATCGACGTCAACTGGTCCCGCGTCTACGAAGGGCTGGAACGCGGCAAACAGTTTGTTCTGGCCTTTACCAGCCCCGATTTCACCTCGCGGTCAGGTGATATATGGGAGGGTATGCTGGAAAGTATCATTATGACAGTTGCCGCCTCGGTTGTGGGAATCGGTATTTCGATCCCGATCGCCCTTGGTGCTGCGCGCAACGTGGCGCCGCTGCCCGTATACCTGATCTGCCGGGGCATCATCGCCGTCAGCCGCGCACTGCAGGAAATTATCGTCGCAATCCTGCTGGTTGCCATTTTCGGCTTTGGCCCGCTGGCAGGGTTCCTGACACTCAGCTTTGCGACCATCGGTTTCCTGTCCAAACTGCTGGCCGAGGATATTGAAAGCATGGACAAAGTGCAGGCCGAGGCAATCCGGGCCTCCGGCGCCAGGTGGACGCAATGGATAAATTACGGCGTCCAGCCCCAGGTGATGCCGCGCCTGATCGGCCTCAGCATGTACCGGATTGACATAAATTTCCGCGAAAGCGCTATTCTGGGGCTGGTTGGCGCGGGCGGCATCGGGGCCACTCTCAATACAGCATTTGACCGGTATGAATATGACACGGCGGCGGCAATCCTGATCATGATCATCGTGATCGTCATGGCACTGGAATACCTGTCGGGCGTCATCCGGGCGAGGGTTCAGTAATGCCCGTCAGCGAGCGGAATGGCACCAAAGTCTGGCAACGCCGGACGGGCCGAGAAAGCCTTTTCCACTGGGTTCTGTGGTTGATCGGCGTCGCTGTATTTGCCTATTGCTGGCAGCAGATTTCCAACGCGACCACGTGGTTTTTCGTCTGGGATGCCCCCCGCATTGCCGGCGATATCTGGACCCGCGCGACACCGCCAAAGTGGGAATATATCACCCAACTGGGTAAACCAATCTGGGACACTCTGAACATCGCAACGCTTGGCACCATCATCTCGCTGGTACTTGCCGTTCCAGTGGCGTTTCTGGCCGCGCGCAATACCACGCCGTCACGCTTTATCATCAGGCCACTGGCGCTTTTGATCATCGTTTCAACCCGCTCGATCAACTCTCTGATCTGGGCACTTCTGCTGATCGCCATAATCGGCCCCGGCGTTTTTGCAGGGGTCGTTGCCATCGCGATCCGGTCGGTCGGTTTCTGCGCCAAGCTGCTTTATGAGGCGATCGAGGAAATAGACGAAACCCAGGTCGAGGCGATCACCGCCACCGGGGCTTCGCGCTGGCAAGTCATGGCGTATGGCATCGTGCCGCAGATCATGCCTGCCTTTGCGGGCATCGCGGTATTCCGCTGGGACATCAACATTCGGGAATCAACAGTGCTGGGCCTGGTTGGCGCTGGCGGTATCGGTCTGCAGCTATCCGCGTCGCTGAATGTGCTGGCATGGCCGCAGGTGGCCCTGATCCTGCTGGTCATTCTGGCCGCTGTCGTCATATCCGAATGGGTTTCCGCCAAGGTCCGCGGCGCAATCATCTGACCCCGCTCAGGCGATGCAAAACACTACAGGCTTTTGTACGGTTCAGTCTTGCATTTTTATGGTGCCGCTGAAGGGCATTGAAATACTATATCTTGGTGTTTCACGGTATATCGAAAAATGGAGTATACTTATAAAAACAAGAGTATTCTTGTATTAAGGTGTTCCAAGGTGCACCAGTCTATACTACATGTTGAGGGTGGTTAAAAAGGTGGTCAGGAAATGGTACGTTCCCTCAACAAGTTGTCAGCCTCTGCGGTCAAATCAGCCATTCCCGGCAAGTATTCGGACGGTGGCGGGCTTTGGTTTTACAAGCGCCAGGACGGCGGGGCGCAATGGTTCCTGCGGGTTCATGTCCACGGGCGGCGGCGTGAGATGGGTTTGGGGTCATATCCTGCGGTTTCTCTGAAAGAAGCGCGGGAACAGGCGGACAAGTATCGGGCGATGACGCGTCAGGGCTTGGACCCGATCAAGCAGCGCGAGCGGGAACAGCGCGAAGCGGTTCGCAATCTGCATATCCTGAAAGACGTGGCGCTTGATGCCTTCGAGAGCCGCAAGGCCGAATTGAAGGGCGACGGGCTGGCGGGTCGCTGGTTTTCCCCGCTTGAACTGCATGTCCTGCCCAAGCTGGGCAAGGTGCCGGTGTCAGAGATTGACCAGACCGACATCCGCGACACGCTGGCCCCGATCTGGCACACCAAGGCCGATACCGCCCGCAAGGCCATGAACCGTCTTAGCATCTGTATGCGTCACGCGGCGGCGCTGGGGCTGGACGTCGACTTACAGGCAACCGAAAAGGCCAAGGCGCTTTTGGGCAAACAGCGTCACAAGGCCCAGAACATACCGGCGCTGCACTGGAAGGACGTGCCGGACTTTTATCAAAGCCTGACAGATGGTTCCGTAACCCACCTTGCGCTCCGGCTTCTTATCCTCACGGCGTTAAGGTCCAAGCCTATCCGGTTTCTTCGGCTGGACCAGATTGAAGGCGATGTTTGGACAGTCCCCGGCGAGAACATGAAGAGCCGCAAAGACGCCGCGCAAGATTTCAGGGTTCCTCTTTCAACGGAAGCCTTGCGCGTTATTGATGAGGCGTCCGCATTTGCGCGGGATGGGTTCCTGTTTCCGAGCGTCCGCAAGGGCGTGATTTCCGATGCCACCATGTCCAGAATGATGGAGCGGCGCGGCATGGTTGAAAGGCCGCATGGTTTCAGGTCGTCGTTCCGGGACTGGGTCGCAGAAAACACCAATGCGACTTACGAGGTTGCAGAAACCTGCATGGGGCATATGGTTGGAGGTGCAGTTGAACGGGCCTATCGGCGGACAGATTTTCTGGAGCAGAGAAGAATGTTGATGGAACGTTGGTCACAAGTGCTGCTTGGTTCATCTGGTGCTTCGGTAAGGGTTTTGAACGCATGAGAGAAATACATCTTTCAGACCGCGAACACCATTTGCGGGACAATGCTTTTCTGGAATTAGATATGTATGGCATCTATCCAGAGGATGAGGCCAGCCGCCAACAAGCACATTTCCTTACTGGCCACGAAGCCCAGAGATGGAAGGCGTTGGGCGAAAGCAACTATTCGTCAAGCGGATTGGTAAAAACTGTTTTGGCGGATATAAGAAAATCACAGGGCAGACGCTTCACCTGTGGACTAGTGGCATTGTCAATGTGTGCTCTAGATAACGCTGGAAAATCGATGAGCCTTGAGAAAGCGGCTCATGTTGTAACCGAGTTTAACAATGCAAACGATAAGGTGCTCTTTCATTTCTGGAGGGGTGGAGAATGGTCTGAGCAAGATATCAGACTGATTGGCGATAACGCGGCCATAAAGCAGGCATTCCGGGAATACAGGTCTGTTGCTCATATCCATGCTGCAGGGATTGTGGCCTCAGAATACTTGAATTTAATGCAACCATTTGACCGTTCTATGGAGGCTGACGCGTGCTTTTTCGCGACAGTCCTTTATTTTCAGCATCGGTTAAGAAAGGCCAAAAATTTCAAAGACTGGAATCTTTGGGAGTTAAGGATGTCGCCACCATATCCACCCGAAGACTATCCCCCGCTGGAAGTTACGCCTCAGCAAACAGAGTATCTATTAGGGCCGTGGCTGAAAAACCGCTCTGATTGAATAGGGGGGGTCTTTCAAAGACCCCGGGGGTACTTCAACTACCCTGATTTCCTTACGCCATGCAGTGAGGCATATCGGTTCCATGAAGCGAGGTGATGCACCATCTCGCAACACGGAGCACAAGAATGCCAAACACGTACAAATCCAAAATCTACCTGTCTTTCTGCCAGCTACAGTCGAAGCTAGGTGGCCGAGGCAGGAGTTCGATTTACCGAGATGTTGATTTGGGCCGACTACCCAAGCCGGTAAAACTCGGTTCGCGACTGTATTGGAACGAAGCCGAAATCGACGCGGCGATTGAAAATCAAGCCGCATAAGACCCACCCCACCCAAGCGAGGTGCTTGGGCGTTGGGATGGGAATATATCTTGGCGGATACTCCCTCTACATACGCCCTGTGCCTTGTGAAATCAAATACAAGGAATATTCGATGAGCAGCAACCAATGGTACTCGGGCAATACGCAGGTTTTCTGGACCTGCAAGGCGCTTTTGGATGGGCGCACCATCTCTCACAAGACAGAAATCCGCGAAGTGCGTGGCTGGCGTCTTGGGGCTATAATCCACCGTTTGAAAACGGAATATCACTGGCCCATTCTGGTTGAATATCGCGGGCCGGAAAACATTGCGCATTACTGCCTGAACAAGGACGTAGAAACAGCCGCGTTGCGCTTCCCGCCTTCTGCAAAATCGCTAGGTTGCGAAGGCGGTGTGGCATGAACCGGCTCCGCATCACCAGCCTGCGCCGCCGCTACGGCTTGTCGGAAACCCGAGCGCGTCTGGTCGCTGAACTGTTCTTCGGAGGTGCGAAGAATGGCTGACAAATACAAACTCGGTCGCAAGGAAAATCACTGGCACATCATGGCCAGAAAGGGCGCAGGAGCGGCCACAGAGGCCGCGTGGGTATCCCTTGGCGGGTGCCCTGGCCAAATCGTCGCCGTGCGCGTCTATCTGGCGCTCAAGACGCGTGGTCGTCGCTGATGGCAGGGAAGCCTTACAAGGCCAACAAGAGGGGGGCTGGGCGTCACGTCCAGCTTCCCGAATGGGTACAGGCATCGGAGGCGTGGGCCACCCTGCCCCCCGGCCCGCGCGCGCTCTACATCGAACTCAAGCGGCGGTTCAACGGCAACAACAACGGCGAGATATTTCTAAGCCACCGCGATGCGGCAATTGCTCTGCATGTTCACCGCAACACGGTTGGACCGTGGTTCAAGCTGCTAGAAGAACGCGGGTTTATCCACCTGACCCGCGCGCCGCATCTTGGTCCCTCTGGCGTCGGTCGCGCCTCAACTTGGGCGTTGGCTGAGGCCCGCACGATGGATGGCGGCAAAGCATCCATGGCGTTCAAGAAATGGAGAATCCCCGCATGAATATTGTGCATGCCTTGTCACATTTCTTGTGCATCGTTTCGCGCTGGACAACGTCGTGCACTGAATTTGTGACGCAATGAACCGATTTCCAAAAAATACGCGTCACAAAAAACAGGACATATCTACATATAGCCATAGGCAGGTAATCAAATGAACGAACTGACAGACCAACCTGACGACCAAGTTGTCGAAATCGCACGACGGGTTTCGGAGCGTGACAAAAAGGCTCCGAACATTTCCGTTGAGATGGTGGATGGGATTGCGCGTCTCACAATTGTCAAGAACAGCGACCCCGACGAACGCCTGAGATTGATGGCGGCGATCGGCACCTATGACCTGGACTTTCTGAGCCCGCTTCTCTCTCAGATTGGCAATTCGGTTGCGGCCAAGGGAGAGATGCAGGAGGCGTCACTGCAATTCGTCATTGCGTTTATCAAGAGCATCGAACCTGAAAGCGAGATTGAAACGATGCTGGCGGCGCAAATGGCGGCGGTTCATATCTGCGCGCTAGACGCATCGCGACGGTATCTCTCGACCACGTCTTTGGCTGGCAAGGACAGCGCAGAACGGGCCATGACCAAACTCACGCGGACATTCACAACCCAGATGGAGGCGCTGAAACGTCATCGCGCCAAGGCCCAGCAAACGGTGCGTGTCGAGCGCGTGAATGTTGAGAGCGGCGGACAGGCGATTGTGGGCGATGTAAGCCACCGGGGGGAGGGTTGAAGGTGAAAAGTAACGGTAACCCCATGGACCCCACGCAAAGGCTCAGAGATGCGCCTAGATGCAGCGCTACAGCCAAGAGCACAGGGCAACGATGCCAATGCCCTTCTAAGCAAGGTTGGAACGTGTGCCGCCTGCACGGCGCAGGCGGTGGTGCGCCATCTGGTTCAGCCCATCCGAACTACAAACATGGCCTGCGAACCAAAGAAGCGGACGCCCTGCGGCGGCTTACACGTCTGCTTGGGAAAAGCGTCCGAGACTTTTGCTGAGGCACAAATGACTCGAACAAGCGGGTCAGAGCAATGACGTGGTTAGTTTTTCAGACTCTTGTTGAGCGAAATCTAGCCAAGCGCCCAATAGGAACAAAACAAAAACACTTGTCAAGACTATCATTCAGTTGTGTGTTCTTGTATCAATCTCTCAAAATATAGGGGCTAAAAAAGATGCCTCCAGGGAAAGAGGTTGAGATGCAGAACACTTCGCACGCAGTCATGGCTCAGCGGGTCGAGGAAAAAAATAGCCTTGATGACTTTCCTACTCCACCTTGGGCGACTAGGGCGTTGATTGAGCACATCATAGAAAGAGAAACCGGCACCAATAATTTGACGGTGCTAGAGCCAGCATGTGGGCGCGGATACATGGCTCAGGCCCTAGCCGAATACTTTGGGAGCGTAACCGCATTGGACGTGCATGATTACGGCTACGGTGACGTCGGCGACTTTTTGGGAAGCATATATGAAACGGATGCGTTTGACTGGGTCATTACCAATCCACCGTTTCGACTAGCGGAAGAATTCATTCAGCGAGCAATGCCAATTGCGCGAAGAGGTGTGGCAATGTTGGTTAGAACGGTTTTTATAGAAAGCGTCGGACGCTACCAGCGACTCTTTGAGATAAATCCGCCAACAAAATTGGCTCAATACTCCGAAAGGGTGCCGATGGTGAAAGGCAGAGTGGACAAAAAGGCATCAACTGCAACAGGCTACGCTTGGGTTATTTGGGAGAAGACTTTGGATGTCAGTCCAGCGCTGATTTGGGTTCCACCATGCAGGAAGTCGCTTGAGCGTCTAGAAGACTACGAAGCGAGTTTCGTAAATAGACAAGGCTCTGAATTTTTCATACCGACACAAAGTGAATTGTTCGGCTGAAATAAAGTATCAAGACTTCCAGAAAAGAACTAAGCGTCCGCGATAGTTTTTTTCAGTTCCTCAATACTCATGACAGTACCTTTTTTGAAGTGAACCAAGCGATGGCAGGTGGGGCACAAAGGCGATAAATCTTTGATCGCTTCTTTCAGTGGCTTTTTTGACGTGCCATGGACTGCAACGGGCTTCTTGTGATGGATTTCTATTAATCCCAACGCAACCTTGCCGTAGGCAGTTGACCCCTCAAAACCACATCCCTCGCACGAAATCCTACCATCTTTGTCAGCGAAGAATTTTAATGCGTATTCGCGTAGCCTTTTGGAGCGTTGGCGGACGGTGCGGCTGACGTGAGAAGAACTGCCCTCTTCAATAAACGTATACTCGAACTCCGGTCGCAGAGCTTCCTTTTTGTCATTTTCTGGAAAGCCTTGGGCACTATAGCTTTCATCAATTCCACCAAATTTTTCGATGAACGACTTGCCCGCTGGAGTCAGATGGTACCGTCCGTCAGCAAAATCAGCCAACCCGTCTCGCTCTAAGCGGTCATGAGACTTCAAGTTTCTAACCTTTTGGCTGAATTTATCGTCTCCGCGCCCCTCCAATAGTGCAAGGTCCTCCCCTTGCGGTTTCATCTCTTCCCTTAGAAGCAATTGCAGCTCTGTGGTCGACACTCCGGCATCTGCGTTTTTAACCAACGCGCGCAGTGTAGGAAGCACTAAGTCACTTTCAGTTATCAGTCCGCTCGCCACTTATCGAACTCCCCTTTTTTGGCTTGGGATTATCCCTTGGGACTAGCCACGTCGAATGGAGCCTAAAACATTTTTTCTAGACTTATAAGGTTTGAATTGTTCCGTTAGGCGACAGGCGCTCGCAAGCCTAGGGGTAATTCGCATCCCCACCCATGCCCGAGACGTTGACACCATTGAGGTCAGCAATTTGCCAGTTAGGCTAAATGGCGTTGACGGTCCCGAGTTGAATAAACGTGGTGGCCCAGCAGCCAAACGTTGGATGTAGCGCATGATACTGCGGAAGCCGATTGGTTGCTGGCTCACTGGCAAAAAGACCTACGACAGATGGGTTGGGACGTGTTTCGGTGCATCTGAGAGAGACATTGGAGCGCTTGCAATTAGCGCTGGCCAGGCGAGAGATTGTGCCCGCTATTCAGGCGGAAAGTACACATCTCTGGAGACTAAAGAGGGTAGAAAGCTGCCATCCCATTCATATTGCAAGTGACCGCCCTGCCCATCTCAATTATCAGCATGGATTGCGCATTAGGCAGATGGAAGAGGCACGGCGGTTGGATTCGCTTCTCAATAAGGAAGCTAGGGAGAGTCTTAATAGTACGGGTTGAATGCCGCAAGCGGGCTGCGAGGCCAAGGCGGCGCTGGCAGGGCAATTAACTTTAGTGAATTTTAGTCTAGGCTCTGCACCTATAAACGGGTCCCTGCCTCGACGGCATCCACGCAGGAAAGGTGGTCTATAGGGTGGACTGAACAACAAGTTAGCGGTTTAAGTAATTGATTAATATATATAAATATAGAAACATTGGTGCCGCTGAAGGGACTCGAACCCCCGACCCCATCATTACGAATGACGTGCTCTACCAGCTGAGCTACAGCGGCCCATTGCTGCGGCCCTATAGCATTGCCTCAAAAACTGCGAAAGGCTTATTTTGGGGGTTCTTGTCCCTCAATCTCTTCAACAATTTCAGCGTCTGCAACTTCACTATTTGTATCGTTGTCCTTGTGGTCAGAATGATCTTCAACCGCACCGACGATCAGGGGCAGCATTTCTACCCCGGTTGATTTCGAAAGGGCGGATTTCGGTGGGGTCTTCCAGCTGAGCGTATCGAAGGACTGACAGTTTTCGCAGGCAGGCACCCATTCGGCGTGGATGTGGTAACATTTGTCGCAGACCCATTGCGGGCCGCGCGGGGCCGACAGGGCCCGGGCCAGCCAGCCCTTGACCACCGCGTCGGGCGCGCCTTCACCACGTTCGACCGCTGCCATGATTGTCAAAACACGTGCATCCGGGTCGGTTTCGGCCAGATCGCCCAGTGCCCGCCGCGCCGCCGGGAAATTCTCGGCCGCGATTTGAAGCTCAGCCTCCAGCAGTTTGGTTTCGCGGTCATCCGGGTGAATCTTCAGAAGCTTGGCAAAGCGCTTCAGCCTCTGATCCGGCGTTTCCTCGGGTTCGATCTCGGCAAAGGCCGCCGCAAGATCAGGGTGCGGTCTGACATCCCAGGCTTTACGCACCACCCGCAGCGCATAGCGTTTGTTGCCCTGTTCAATATAATTCCTTGCAGCCATAACAGCGGCCGGGATCAGATCGGGAGAAAGTCGATTAGCCTCGATAGCTGCCTCGCGGGCCTCAATCGTATTGCCCTCTGCCAACACGTCTCGTGCCTCGGACAAGGCCAGCACAGCGTCGCGCCGTTTATGCACATCCCGCGGCAGGCTGCCATATTTCAGTTTGGCTTTCAGCGTCTCACGTGCGCCCTTCCAATCTTGGCGCTGGGCCTGAAGTTTGAGCAGTGTATCCTGCACCTCCTGATGCCGGGGCTTCAGGGCAAATGCGGTCTGTGCCAGCTTCAGCGCGGTCTCGGTATCTCCGTCTGCCAGCTTTTGTTTCATGATGCCGCGCACGCCGACAAACCGGGTTTTTTCGTTTTTCAGCAGCCGTTTATAAACTTCTTCTGCTTTGCGGCGGTCGCCCGACATTTCGGCAGCCTGGGCCGTAATCAGGTTGGTCAACGCAGGTTTGCGCAGATATTTTTCAGCGCGGCTGGCCTTGGCCATGGCCACATCGCCCTCACCCGAGGCCAGCGCCATCATGCCTTCCGACAACGCCCGGTAGCCCTTTTCCTGCCGGCTGCGATCGAAATATCGCGAAAGCGCTGTCTCATCCCCATTGATGAATTTCAGCACCGCGACAACAAGGGACGCCAGCTTGAGCAGCAGCCAAACCGCCAGCACCAGAAGGATCAACGCGATCACCGATTTCAATGGCGTCAGATTGATCTCGAATCCGGCCATGACAACACGCACACCGCCGTCCAGTTCCAGCAGATACCTGGCGAAGATAGCCGCCACCGCTACAAGGGCGAAGAAAACTACAATTTTGATAATTGACCAAAGCATGACGCCCGCCCTTTCGGTATTCAGTTCAAATTCTCGCCCAGCACCTGCGCGGCTGCAATCGCGTTCAGCCGCCGTGTGGCCTGCCCGGCCCAGTCTGACAGCTCTGTCCGGCCCTCTTCGGGCAGGGCTTCGATTTCTGCCAGCGCATCAGTCAGGCGGCCTTCTTTTAGTGCTGCCTCAGCGCGCGACAGGATAGCATCCGGGTCATCGCCTTCGCGTGGCTCAAGTGACCGCACGCCCAGCTGTGTTTTCAGAAATCCGCCAAACCCCTTGCTTTCGTCGCCAGCCGCTTTGCGTGACACGGCCAATGCAGCGCGCGCCGCCTCAGGAAAGCTTTCCTGCAGGACAATCAGCGATGGCGCGCCCTTGTCCGCGATTTGTGCCAGCGGCGCCGGGGCGTCGACCCCTGCCTTTTCAAGGTCGGCAAGCGCCGGGGCAAATCCGGTTCCGGCATCCAATGCCGTTTGGATCCGCGTCAGCGCGGCGCGACGCATTGTATCCTGCGCCTTTTCTTCGGCGCTTTCTTCCATCTGGCGCGCATCCGATGTCATCGCTTCGATCTCGGCACGCTGTTGCGCCATGGAATCCTGCAGCGCCTTCAACTCCCGCTCATAGGCAGCCACGGCAGCATCCGATGCGCCCTCGGCAATCGGCCGTTTTTCGACCTGCGTCAGCCGGTCTTCCATCCCGCTCAGCTGCGATTCGGCGGTCTCAATCCGCGTTGACAAGCTTTCTACGGCAGCCCCCAAATCCGATTGTGCCGCTTCGATCCCACTCAGATCCGGGCCCTTGGCCAGGGTCTCTATCCGGGAGCCAAGGTTTTCGATGGCGCTGGTCTGGCCCTGCAACTGCTGATCGATCTCTGCTTTCAACGTTGCCTGTCCGGTGTCGTCTTGGCCCTGCATAAGCCCAAAATAGGCCGCGCCATAGCCAATTGCAGCCGCCGCTGCACCACCCAGCAACATGGGCAGGAATCCACCCTTTCTCACAACAACAGGCTGATTGGTAACCGGGGCCAGAGTTGCCGATTCGGGCGTGGATTCTGTATCGGGGGTATCAGTTTCCGGTGTACCGTCCAGCTGGGCCGGTTCTTCTACCGCCGCTGTGTCGTCCTGATTTTCTTCAACCGGCTCAGCGATATCAACATCATCATCTTCAGATCTGGCACCTTCCACCTTATCGGCGGTGTCTGCTGTGGCATCCATCAATTCTTCGCTTACGTCGTCAGATGGTGTTTGCGAAATTTCTTCTACTTCCTCAGTTGCAGCCTGATCTTCGGCTACCTCTTTCGCAATCTTCGAAGATTTTTTCTTTTGTGCCACGTCAAACCACCCCCTGTACGAATCTCACCTGCCGATAAGCATCAATTGACCTTACTGCGCCCGATTTCCACCCTCAAGCTGCTTCGCTATGGCCAAAAGTTCGGGCAGCATCTCCAGAACCGCCTCTGCATCAGGCCGCCTGGCAACTTTCACCTCCTTGCAAATGCCTTCCGGCACGCAGGCTGCCACTTTTTCGCTGATACATGCGACCAATAGCGGCGCCGTAAGTTCCAGTTTCGCAAAGAATAGCCGGGCACTGCGCGGCGAGAAAAGGGGAAGGATAACAGGGCTTTCCCGCTTCAGCAGGGCCTTGGCAGCATCGCTCATGGGTATTGCGTCTTGCTTGTAGATGACCGCTTCTCTAGTCTCAATTCCGGCAGAATTCAGGTATTTGACGATCTCGCCAGTCACATGTTCCCCGCGAATATGCAGACATGGCCCCGCAACCCGATCCGCTTTCATTTGCCGCACCAGCGCGCCTGCATCCCCATGACACGATTTTGTCGGTAGCCCTGAAGTTTCCGCCAGGGTCGCTGTCGCGTCGCCAACGGCATAGCTTTCGATATCCAGGCGGCCCCCTAACGACAAATAGGCCCCAACCCCGTTGCGCGAGGTAAAGATCAGAGTTTTTATCGCGGAGAGATCGGGTAAAGGCCCGGTTACCTCAATCCGCATCATCGGTGAAAGCAAAACAGGCACGCCACATCCCAGCGTCATTCGCACCTGGTCGGCAAAGACAGAACCGGCGGGATCAGGCCGGGTAATCAGGATTGTGGGCGCCATTGCCTGTCCCCAGTTGTTTGCATGCCCCTCCGGTGTTACCTGCGTCACAGACTTCACGCAACGGGCGGTCGAATGACAGAGACTTTGACGATACTTGGGTTGGAAAGCAGCTGCGACGATACAGCCGCCGCAGTCGTGCGCATATCGCACGATCATTCACCTCAAATACTGTCGTCGGTCGTGCATGGGCAGACAGATCTGCATGAAAGTTTTGGCGGTGTCGTGCCCGAAATCGCCGCACGCGCCCATGCTGAAAAGCTTGATATCTGCGTAAAAGAGGCTCTGGCACAGGCCAATATGCTATTTTCAGGCTTGGATGCCATCGCCGTTACCTCCGGCCCTGGTCTGATCGGCGGCGTCATATCCGGTGTTATGTGTGCCAAGGGGCTTGCCGCAGGCGCCGGTCTTCCATTGATCGGCGTCAACCATCTTGCCGGCCATGCCCTGACCCCACGGCTGACCGATCAGATTGCTTATCCCTATCTGATGCTTTTGGTGTCTGGCGGCCATTGTCAGTTTCTTATCGTGCGTGGCTGCAACGATTTCACCCGCCTTGGCGGCACAATCGACGATGCCCCCGGTGAAGCCTTTGACAAAACCGCCCGCCTTCTTGGGCTGCCCCAACCCGGCGGCCCTGCGGTTGAAAGCGCGGCCAAAACGGGTGACCCTTCACGTTATAACCTTCCCCGGCCGCTTCTGGATCGTCCCGGGTGTGATATGTCATTTTCCGGTTTGAAAACAGCCGTGTTGCGCGCGCGCGACCAGCAAGTTTCTGAAAAAGGCGGGCTGTCGCTTCAGGATCGCGCTGATCTTTGCGTTGGGTTTCAGACCGCCGTACGTGATGTTCTGGCTGAAAAAACCCGGCGGGCGCTGTCGCTATATCTTTCCGAATCCCCCGAAACCCCCGCTTTTGCTGTGGCAGGGGGGGTTGCGGCAAATCAGGCTATTCGCGCCGCTTTAGAGACTGTATCGACCGATAGCGGCGCGCTTTTTATTGCCCCACCGTTGGCGCTTTGCACCGATAACGCAGCCATGATCGCCTATGCGGGGGCAGAACTTTTTGTGGGCGGGCATCGCGATGATATGGCACTATCCGCACGACCGCGTTGGCCGCTTGACCAAGCCAGCCCGGCAATGCTGGGCAGCGGAAAGAAAGGGGCAAAGGCATGATTACCATTCTTGGATCCGGTGCGTTCGGAACAGCGCTGGCCATTTCATTGTCCAAAAACAGTCGCGTTACCTTGTGGACACACAATGCCCAACACGCAATCGACATGATCCGCATGCGCGAGAATACCCGCCGCCTTGATGGCATTTCCCTTCCGGAAAACATCACTATTACTGCCGATCTGGACTCGATCGAGCCTATTCATCCCTGCCTTTTGACCGTGCCCACACAAAAACTGCGCGGCCTGCTGGAAAAGCATGGCGAAGCTCTTGGCAACCGCCCGCTTGTCGCCTGCTGTAAAGGCATCGAGCTTAGCACCGGCATCGGCCCGACAGCAATTATCGCCGATCTGGTCCCCACTGCGATTCCCGCAATCCTGACTGGCCCCAGTTTTGCCCGAGATATTGCCAGCGGCCTGCCCACGGCGCTTACGCTTGCTTGCGCTCAAAAGGCAGTTGGCAAAGCCTTGCAGCAATCTCTGACAACGCCCAACCTACGGATTTATCGCACTACTGACACGATCGGGGCCGAGCTGGGCGGCGCGCTGAAAAACGTGATCGCAATCGGTTGTGGTGCTGTCATGGGCGCCGGTCTTGGCGAAAGCGCGCGGGCCGCATTGATGACACGCGGTTTTGCCGAAATGAATCGGATGGCGATCGCCCTTGGCGCCCAGCCCGACACCCTTTCAGGTCTGTCCGGCTTTGGTGATCTGACACTGACATGTACCTCGAATCAGTCCCGAAATTACCGTTTTGGGCAAAGTTTGGGTCGGAATGACCCGTTTGATCCTTCTATCACGGTCGAGGGCGTCGCCACGGCACACGCTGTCGAGGCGCGCGCCCTGACCCTTGATATCGAAATGCCTGTTACCCAGGCTGTCACCGCCCTGATTGATGGAAAATTGCGCGTCGATCAGGCAGTGGATATGCTGCTGTCACGCCCACTAAAGGAAGAATGATGCTTATTGCCCTGATTGCCCGCGACAAACCCGGTGCCTTGCAAACCCGTCTTGATAATCGCGATGCCCATGTCGCCTATCTGAAATCCACCGGTGTTGTATCACAGGCAGGCCCGCTGCTGGATGACGCCGAACAGATGATCGGCTCGCTTGTTATCCTTGACGTTGAAAATATGCAGGCCGCGCAGGATTGGGCCAAAAACGATCCCTACGTCAAGGCCGGTCTTTTCGCCTCGGCTGAACTGGTTCCGTGGAAAAAGGTGATCTGATTCATGCGCTACTGGCTTTTTAAGTCGGAACCGTCAACCTGGAACTGGGACGATCAGGTGGCAAAGGGTGATACGGGCGAGGAATGGGATGGCGTGCGCAACTACCAGGCCCGCAACTTCATGCGCGAAATGAAGGTCGGTGACCGCGGCTTTTTCTACCACAGCCAGACAGAAAAGGCGGTTGTCGGCATTGTCGAGGTAATTGCCCCCGTCCATCCCGACAGCACCAGCGATGACGACCGATGGGAATGCGTGGATATCAAGGCGGTTTACCCCGTTAAAACACCGGTCACGCTGGACATGATCAAAAACGATCCACGCCTGTCCCAGATGGTACTGGTCAAAAACTCGCGCCTGTCCGTTCAACCTGTCTCTCCGGCCGAATGGAAAATCGTCTGTGATATGGCGGGTGTTTCACCTTGAGAAACCGCGTCATTACCCTGTCGCATGACAAAGGATGCATACAATGGAAATTCTGAATGTTCTGCTTGCAGCAATTGCCGCCTATGGCTTTGGTGCGGTGTGGTATATGGCTTTGGCCCAGGCGTGGATCAAAGCCTCGGGCGTCGCTGTAACGGAAGACGGAAAACCGGCTGGTGGTGTCATTCCCTATGTTCTGGCTTTCCTCAGCGCGCTGATCGTAGCGGGCATGATGCGCCATATTTTCAGCCTCAGCGGGATCGAAACCGCCGGTTCCGGGGTTGTCTCGGGGTTGGGTATCGGGCTTTTCCTGGCAAGCCCGTGGATCTTGACCTGCTACGGTTTCAGCGGCCGGTCTTTCAGGCTGATCCTGATCGACGGTGGGTTTGTCACCTTCAGTTGCATGATAATCGGGCTGGTTCTGACCTTGTTCTGAACGCGGATTAAGCCAGAACGGAGGGTGCCGATTCAAAAAGCCGACACCCTCCGCTACCCCACGTGCTCCCTACGCACCACACGTGTATCTGGATTAGGTCCCGGCCATACTGGCCCGTTCTTTGGTACCATAGCCGATGGCCCTGATTCCACCAAACACCAAGTAATTTGAATCTGTTTCAAATTCACTTGTAAGCGGCCTACGAAAAACGCCCGCCGGTTAGGGCGGGCGTTGACCGGTATCGCGTCCGGGGCTTAGCCGTAGACGGATTCTTTGCCGAAGTGTTTGGTCAGCATGTAATAGACAACCGCGCGGTATTTGTTGCGCTCGGACTTGCCATAGACCTCAATCACCTGATTGATCGCATCCATCAGTTTGGGGCTATCTTCCAGGCCCAGTTTTTTGATCAGGAAATTCTCTTTGACCGTTTCAAGCTCGGAAGGTTGAGTACCTGCCACGGTGGACGCATCAGCATTGTAAATCGCCGGCCCACAACCAATGGTTACTTTTGTCAACAGATCCATATCCGGTTGCATGCCACATTTGTTGCGCAGATCATCCGCATATTGAGCGATCAGGTCGTCCCGCTTTCCCATTTATTCTCTCCCACTATCCGGCGTTTCTGCCGGTTTACAGTTTCAATCCAAGCCCCTCATGGCGCAGGTTGCACGATAACGACAGAATTTGCCTGCACAAAGGGAAATCTTTGGCGCTTCTCCCCCTCGGCAATATCCCGAATAAAAAACGCCCCCGGGACTCATCCTGAGGGCGTTTTAGGTTCAATGAACTGATATCAGTAGCGGTAATGCTCGGGCTTGAACGGGCCGTCGGAATTCACTCCGATATACGCGGCCTGCTCTGCGCTCAACTGGGTCAGTTTTACGCCGATCCGGTCCAGATGCAGCCGCGCTACTTTTTCATCCAGATGCTTGGGCAGGATATAAACATTGTTGTCGTATTCATCACCTTTGGTCCAAAGTTCGATCTGGGCCAGCACCTGGTTGGTAAACGAGGCCGACATGACAAAACTGGGATGCCCGGTGGCATTGCCAAGGTTCAGCAGACGGCCTTCGGACAGCAGGATCAGACGATGGCCATTCGGCATCTCGATCATGTCCACCTGCTCTTTGATGTTGGTCCATCTGTGGTTTTTCAGGCTGGCCACCTGAATTTCGTTGTCAAAGTGGCCGATGTTGCCAACAATCGCCATGTCCTTCATCTCGCGCATATGCTCGATGCGGATGACGTCTTTGTTGCCGGTGGTGGTGATAAAGATGTCCGCGCTGGAAACGACGTCTTCCAGCAGAACCACCTCAAACCCGTCCATCGCCGCCTGAAGCGCGCAAATCGGGTCTACTTCGGTCACTTTCACCCGGGCACCGGCACCGCGCAACGACGCGGCAGAACCTTTGCCCACATCGCCATATCCCATAACCACGGCAACCTTGCCGGCCATCATGGTGTCCGTGGCACGGCGGATGCCGTCTACCAGCGATTCCTTGCAGCCATATTTGTTGTCAAATTTCGACTTGGTCACACTGTCGTTCACGTTGATCGCCGGAAACGGCAGGTGCCCCTTTTCCATCAGTTGATACAGACGGTGCACACCGGTGGTGGTTTCCTCGGATACCCCCTTGATCATGTGGCGCTGTTTTACAAACCAGCCGGGGTTTTCTTTCAGACGCTTCTTGATCTGGGCGAAAAACGCAACTTCTTCGTCCGATGTGGGGGTTTCGATCAGGTCGGTTTCACCCTCTTCGACACGCGCCCCGAT
Source organism: Roseovarius litorisediminis (assembly GCF_900172295.1). Lineage (GTDB taxonomy): Bacteria > Pseudomonadota > Alphaproteobacteria > Rhodobacterales > Rhodobacteraceae > Roseovarius > Roseovarius litorisediminis. The sequence continues at coordinate 117,177 of NZ_FWFL01000005.1, read as the reverse complement.
CAGGATGTACATGGTTGCATCGCCACCATCATCCAGGATCATGTTGCAGCCACCTTCCTTGAATTGGAAAATCCGATCTGCGTAATCCCAATATTCTTCCAGCGTTTCACCTTTGACGGCAAAAACCGGCGTGCCGCCTTCGGCAATCGCGGCCGCCGCATGGTCCTGCGTTGAAAAGATATTGCACGAGGCCCAGCGCACTTCGGCACCCAATTCAACAAGCGTTTCAATCAGAACAGCCGTCTGGATGGTCATATGCAATGACCCGGCAATCCGCGCACCTTTCAGCGGTTTTGCTTCGCCATATTCAGCACGCAACGCCATCAGGCCCGGCATTTCGGTTTCAGCGATGTTCAGTTCTTTCCGACCAAATGCGGCCAGAGAGATGTCTTTCACGATATAATCTGTTGTCACGGGTATGCTCCAAGATTGCTGGCTCTGCCTTTAGCACAGCCGCTCAGGAAGTCACAATGGCAGTAAGAAACTGCGCCTCATGCAATCAGGCACTGAGACAGATTGCATTCAACAATCTTTTCAACCTTGATGTTTACTCGGCCTTTACCTGCCTTTTTCTGAGTTTTTTCCGGCTGACTGATAGACACGATCTTTTGTTGCTGAAGCAATGGCATCAGGCTCACCATCCGGTCTTTCTGCGATAAAACCACTTCGCCGTCCCGATAATCAAGATTCCACTGGTGCAAGCCAGCATAATTTCCGCCTTCCGCCTCATTTGGATGGAAGCTTAGCAACAGCCCCCCGCCTATCCTGCACACGTTGAGAAGATTGAACAGACCCAGAACCGGATCCAACGCATGGTCCAAAGAATTGCGGGACCAAACCAAGTCAAACGCTTCGGCTCCGAATTGTGTGGTTGCCGTTTCGAAATACCCACGCTCAGGTCGCGGCACACCGGTCACGTTTTTCTGATCCAGCAGTCGGTTGTACTCTTCTGCCAGAGGGTCAACGACAGTCAGGTCAATTGTATATTTTTCGCTGTTGGTTCCGATGAAACTGAGCGGACCGGCCCCTATATCCAGTATCTTCACCGTTCGATCTGCTGGAAGACCGAGACCATCCAGAAAATTCTCTACCTCTTTGGCCATCGGTGTAGTCGGATCGGTTCTCCGTTTGTACTCCTGTGGCCATCTGCTACCCTCGGTGAAAATCCAGTTCTCCCAGAAATTTACCTCCTCGGCTGAACGCTCACGCCAGCTGTCGATATCCATATTCGGTAAACTCGTCTGCCCCATAAAGCCCTTGCTTTCTTTTTAACACATCGAAAAACTAAACATTTACCGGAATGCGTGTAAAGCGGAAGAGCGGCCAGAAACCGTCCGGCGGCTAAATATAGTATGTCTGCCGCAGGTCGATTGCTCAGCGATGGTTCATCCAACAGCATGCTTGCAAACATGCTTCGTCTTTTACGTGTACCAAAACGGTCCATTGGCGACGAAGCAACATAGCCCACGCTTCATCAAACATGAGCATGCTTCTTGACTCATCACAATCTTGCATATGGGTCGATCGCCGGGGTCCATGTTAACTCGGGCCGGGCCTGATTGTTCGCACACGATGCTGTGCACGCCTGATGGTTACGTTTGCAGAAAACGCGTTCCCCCGGTATCGCCTTGGTCTAGAAAATCTTATCCGGGTCCATCATGGCAAAAACAAGATCACTCGAATTCTCTGGGCTGGCGGCAAGGCTGCAATACCATCTGCTTATGGGATTGTTCCGGTTGGCAGTGACGCGGGGACTATACGGTCGCTTTGCGCGGGGGCTAGGGCTGGTCTTTGATCCCGAAAACTCAGTGCTGCTAAGAACGGGCCAGAGCGCGCCGTTTAGGATACATCTCAACGATGGCTATTGGACCCGCTTCGCGCTTTACCACCATCCATATGAACCCGAGGTCGAAAATATCCTGACCACCGCCTCGGGCCTTACCGATCTTTTTTGCGATCTGGGCGCCAACAAGGGCTATTGGACAACGCGCGCGTCGTCTCTGTTTTCACGGGTATTGGCGGTCGAGGCATCAGCGCAAACCTTTCTGCATCTCTCCGAAAATGCCGCGCACCTTCCCAATGTCACTTTGCATCAGGCCGCCATCCATAGCACATCGGGGCAGCAGATGACCTTTCTCAACACCCACCTTAGCCATGCTTCGGCGCGACTTCTGGATACCGATTATGGCAGCCCTGAGGACAAAACCGAGCGGGTTCAGACACTTAGAATCGACGATCTGGTACCCTCCGGTACCGCCGCCCTGATCAAACTTGATGTCGAAGGTGCCGAGGTTTCCGCAATTGACGGCGCCACCCGTGCTCTTGGTGACGGCGCGGTTCTGATCTACGAGGACCACGGTTCAGATCCCGACTGCGTGCCAAGTGCGCATTTGTTGTCCCTGGGTGATATTAGACTCTATTCCATTGAAAAAACCCCAGAACCTGCCATTTCAGTTGCCGCCATCCGCGCTCTGAAAACCGATCGGTTCAAGGGTTACAACTTCCTTGCCGCTCGCTCGGATTCGCCCCTGCTTGCCGCACTGCTGGAACGTTTTGCAAAACCCTGAACTTGTCGGTAGCAATAGCGCGAGCCAATTTTTCGGAGACAAAATGCCCAAACCCCGCGCCTGGCAAAAGATGCTTTCCGGTCGCAGGCTCGACCTGCTTGATCCTACACCGGTGGATATCGAGATCGAGGATATTGCCCATGGCCTCAGCTTTGTCGCTCGCTGGAATGGTCAGACTGTGGGCGATTACGCCTATTCGGTGGCCGAGCATTCCCTGCTGGTAGAGTGTCTCTATTCACGCATGACGCCGCGCGCTCAGCCAAAATGGCAGCTCGCAGCACTTTTGCATGATGCGCCCGAATATGTCATCGGCGACATGATCTCGCCGGTCAAGACAGCGGTCGGCCCCGACTATGACGAGCTTGACAAACGTCTCACAGCCGCCATTCACATCCGCTTTGGCTTGCCCGCCACCATTCCCGTTGCAGTGAAAAAGCAGATCAAGAAGGCTGACAAGATCAGCGCCTGGATGGAAGCGACGCAAATTGCCGGTTTTGACCTGGCCGAGGCCGACAGATTTTTCGGCCGGCCGGACCCCTCCCTTATCCAGGGGCTGGACATCCACCTGCGCCCCCCGCTCGAGGCCCGCCATGACTATATCGCGCGTCACCACGCACTTCTGGGTCTGATCTGATGATCCATGTCCGCCGTGCTGGTTCGCTTGACGCAGGCGCCATGGCCGATCTGCTGAATGCGATCATTGCGCGCGGCGGCACGACGGCGCATACCCAGCTGGTTACACGCAGCACCATCATCAGCTGGATGGCGCGCCATGGCGATCAGGCAGCCTGGCATCTTGCTGAAAATGACAGGGGGGATCTGATAGGGTTTCAGTTCATCGAACCCCATTCCGATCTTCCACCCGACGCCTGTGATGTTGCTACCTTTGTCCGCCTCGGCCAAACCGGGCTTGGTATCGGTTCAAGTCTCTTTGACGCAACGCGATCTGCTGCCCACGCGCTCGGATACAAATGGATCAACGCAACCATCCGCGCCGACAACACAGGCGGGCTGGCCTATTACCAAAGCCGCGGATTCGAGGATTACGCCCGCCATCCTGATATCCAGCTTGGAGACGGCACCGTAACCGACAAGATCAGCAAACGTTTCAATCTCTGATCGGTTTCATTTTTCCAAAAATACTCAAACCAAACCGCTTGCCACCCACCGCTCCGCCCGGACTGTCACAAGGTAAAAGCTGATCTCTGGGGGTTTTACCGGGGCGATCGCTTGGCCAGAATCCGTTGCAATGTCCGCCGATGCATGTTCAGGCGCCGCGCGGTTTCGGATACATTGCGGTCACATAACTCGTAAACCCTCTGGATATGCTCCCACCTCACGCGGTCGGCACTCATCGGGTTTTCCGGCGGCGGCGGCAGTTCATCGCCCGTGGCCAGAAGGGCATTGGTGATATCGGTGGCATCCGCAGGCTTTGACAGATAATCCGTCGCCCCGATCTTGACCGCCGCCACCGCCGTGGCAATCGCGCCATAACCGGTCAGCACCACCACCCGGCTGTCAGGGCGTTTTTCGCGGATGACCTCGACCACATCCAGACCGTTGCCATCTTCAAGCCGCAGATCGCACACCGCATAGGCAGGCGGCCGGGCGGTTGCAATCGCCTGCCCGGCCGCAACCGAACCTGCGGTTTCCACCTCAAACCCGCGTTTTTCCATAGCTTTGGCAAGCCGCCGCAAGAAGGGTTCATCATCGTCAACCAAGAGGAGAGATCTGTCCTCACCTATATCCCTTAGGTTCTCGGCCATGCCGACCCTCCTGTTCAACGCGCCATCATTTCAAACAGTTCTAGCCTGCACTTACCCCTGCGTCAAACAATCGCGGAGACTCAGCTGGCATCCAGAAAACATTGAACGCGATCAGCCATTTGTTCGGCAGAAACATCACGCCGGAAGAACTCTGAAAATCCGTGTTCAGGAAGGGTTAGGTAAGTAAAGGTCGAGTGGTCAACAAGATAGAAATCTTCTTCGCCCTCGGCTGCTTCGTGTTTTTGATAGAAGGTGCGATAGGCCTTGCTGGCGGCCTTGACCTGATCTGCCGATCCGGTCAGCCCCAGCATCCGGGGATGCAGGTAATCGGTGAATTCCGCCATCACCTCGGGCGTATCGCGATCCGGGTCTATCGAAATGAAGACAGGCTTCACGATCTTGCCACGGCTTTCCAGAATTTCTACGGCCTCGGCGTTCCTTGCGGCATCCAGCGGGCAAACATCAGGGCAGAAAGTATACCCAAAATAGATCAGGCTGGGCTGATCTATTACCTCGGCACTGGTCACGGTTTCGCCGGTTTCGCTGATCAATGTGAAAGGCCCGCCAATCTCGGCGGCCCCGCCGGCAATGGCCCCGGCCCGGCAGTGGGCAAAGCGATCATCGGATTCACCGGGGCGAGCCACGTAATATGTGACGCCTAAGAGAACAATCACTGCAACAGCAGACGCAATCGCCAAGGTCCTTGTCATTGCTAATTCCTTGATTTGTCGGGCATTGAATGAAACATCTAATACCGTCACCATAACATGCAATGGGGCGTTATCGCACAGATGCCTGAACTTACCCAAGACCTATTCAAGTCATATCAAAGCGGCAACTGGATTCGCCTGCGCACATTGGTCATGTTGCGCTGGTGGGCGATCATCGGGCAGGTGTCGGCGCTGATCATTGCCCAGAGGCTTTACAACCTGAACCTTGAGATCGGCCTGTGCTATCTGGTCGTCGGCGTCGCTGTCATCAGCAACCTTGTGGCCGCTTTCGTTTTTCCGGAAACCAAGCGTCTATCGGAATCTCAGACACTTCAGGTTGTTCTTTTTGACATGCAGCAGCTTGGTCTGATGCTTTATCTGACGGGCGGGCTGCATAACCCGTTTTCAATTCTGATCGTCGGGCCGGTCACCGTGTCGGCCTCGGCGCTGTCATCGCGATCAACCCTGTTTCTTGGGCTTACGGCGATTGCCATCGCGTCGTTGCTGATGAAGTTTCACCTGCCCCTGCGAACCGAACAGGGCTTTTTTCTGCAGATTCCTGATGTTTTCGTGTTTGGAAATTGGGTGGCCATCGTCATCGCCATTATCTTTCTGGGGGTCTATTCCCGCAGAATAGTGTCTGAAATGCACGCGATGTCTACTGCGCTGCAAGCCACGCAGATGGCGTTGGCCCGTGAACAAAAGCTGACCGACCTGGGCGGCGTCGTTGCCGCCGCTGCGCACGAATTGGGCACGCCGCTGGCAACCATAAAATTGGCCAGTTCCGAATTGGCCGAAGAATTGTCAGATAACCCGGACCTGCGCGAAGATGCCTTGCTGATTGTCGAACAGTCGGATCGTTGCCGCGATATTCTGCGCTCGATGGGGCGGGCGGGCAAAGATGACCTTCACCTGCGCAAGGCACCCCTGACCGCCCTGATCGAAGAGGCAGCCGAACCGCATGTCGATCGCGGCAAACTCATTCATTTCGACTTTGGGCTGGACAATGATGATCTGCAGCTACAACCCACCGTTCTGCGCCGTCCCGAGGTGATCCATGGTTTGCGCAATCTGGTCCAGAACGCGGTCGATTTCGCACGTCAGAACGTCTGGGTCGAAAGCTCGTGGAGCAAAGATACTGTTGTCATCCGTATCATGGATGACGGGCCGGGATATCCGCCGCACCTGCTTGGCCGAATCGGCGATCCGTCGATGCGACGCCGTTCAAGCTCCAGCGATCTTGACCGCCCGGGGTACGAGGGGATGGGTCTTGGCCTGTTCATCGCGAAAACCCTGCTGGAACGGTCAGGTGCCGATCTGAGTTTTGCCAATGGTTCGGACTCGTTCAAATCCCGCGCCAGCCACCTGGACCGCACCGGCGCGTTTGTCGAAGTCACCTGGTCGCGTGATCTGATCGAGGTAACGTCGGATCAGAACCGTCAAGCCCTGGGTGCAAATGAACCCATCCAGTCGTGAAGCTCCTAATTTGGTTAACCTGACCTTAACCAAGAAAGAGCACCCTCTGCACTGAATGACATGGAAAGGATTAGCCGGATGGTTGATTTGTCTCTGGGGGTCTGGGCAGGGGTATTCGCTTTATCGGTGCTGGCATCCTTTTGCGTCCTCTGGCTTGCAGGTGTTTTTTTACAAAGACACGCCAACAGGTCCACGCCAGATGATTTGCCCAACCTGCAATCTGTTTTCCTTTTCCGGGGCGAAAAGCTTGCCGATCATGACGTCCTGCATGCCGTTCTGGCACAATCTATTGGCCAGTGCATCAATGACTGGCCCGATTTGCGCAGGTGGCTGCAATTCAGATTTCGTGACCTGCCTGACACCCTGTCGTCGCTCTCGGCCGGTCAAAGTATAACCTTTCCAGACATAACCAAGGGCTCGGATGCAAGTGTCACTCTGACGGCCCAAAGCGCGTCGGTTTCCGTCGTTCTCTACGATCCGGCGCAGATGGAACCAGCCCAGCGCCATCAAGCCTTGCGCAGGAATCTTGAGCTTGAGGATCAAAATCATGCCCTGATCCACTGCCCCTACCCGATTTGGAAAACCAACAAGGGGGGTGATGTCCTGTGGCAAAACGCGGCAAGCGCCATGATCCTGTCTGACGAAGGCGTTCAGCCGATCAATATCAATGAAAACACAGGCAAACCGGGCGAAATACACTCTGCCCGTATCTCGGTGCTCCTTCCCGAAACGGACGACGTCCGCTGGTTCGAGGTGCAGACACAACGCAGCGGTCAGGACTATCTGCATTATGCGCTGGATATCACAAAGGTGATCAAGGCCGAAGCCGTCCGGCGCGAATTTGTGCAGACCCTGACCAAGACATTCGCCAACCTCACCACGGGCCTTGCCGTCTTTGACCGCAAACAACAACTGGCCCTGTTCAACCCGGCCCTGATTGATCTGACGGCGCTACCGGCCGATTTCCTAAGCGCCCGGCCAGGACTAATGAGCTTTTTTGACAAATTGCGTGACCAGCAGGTGATGCCCGAACCCAAGAACTACGCCAGCTGGCGCGCGCAGATTACCGATGTTATCGAAACCGCCAGCGGGGGTCTTTATCAGGAAACCTGGAACCTGCCGACGGGCGTCACTTACCGCGTCACGGGGCGACCGCACCCTGATCGTGCAGTCGCCTTCCTGTTCGAAGATATCTCGGCAGAAATGTCCCTGACCCGTCGGTTCCGCGCCCAGCTGGATTTGCGCCAAAGCGTGCTGGACAAACTTGACGAAGCGGTTGCCGTGATTGCCCCGAACAATGTGTTGATGATGTGCAACGACGCCTGCAACGATTTGCTGGGGATCGACCCTGACACGACCTTTGCCGAAATGTCCTTGCATGACCTCATTTCAGTTTGCAGCGACAAATATCCTGATGCTGACTTTTGGCACGACGTGCAGACGCGGATATCCAGCAAGACCCTGTCCAAGTCGATACGCAAATCGTTTGGAAAAAACGACGGCAGCCAGATAGACTGCCTGGTTTCCACTGTCGCAGGCGGGACAGCGATGATCTGCTTCACCGCCCGCCCCGCCCTGACCCGGCGACTGGAATTGCCGCTAGCCACCTGAACCGGGTTGCAGGCAGTCGCGGCGCGTGTAGTGTCGCGTCATGTCCGAACACACCGCACATCTTCATCTGAATTCACCTGAAGAGACCAGCGCACTGGCTGCCAGCATCGCCCCCCGCCTTGGGCCGGGCGATGTGCTGCTGCTGTCTGGGGATGTCGGCGCGGGCAAGACCCATTTCGCCCGTAGCCTGATTCTGGCTTTGCTGACCAAGCCCGAGGATGTGCCGTCCCCCACCTATACGCTGGTACAGACCTACCCGGGCCGCAACTGCGAGATCTGGCATGCTGATCTTTACCGTCTGACCGATACAGGTGAAGTTGACGAACTGGGGCTGCTTGATGCTTTTTCTCAGGCGATCTGTTTGGTGGAATGGCCCGATCGTCTGGGCGATCAGGCCCCGGCCACCGCCCTGCACCTGCACTTTGACGTGCCTCATGGGGATGATAGACGTGTCCTGACCCTTTCTTGGGACAGCCCTGAATGGGACAGCACGTTAAAGGATATTTGCAATGTCTGACCGCGACGCGGATCTCCGGTCTTTCCTGGACGGAACACCCTGGGCAGATGCCGAACCGTCGTTTCTGGCAGGCGATGCTTCGAACCGCAAATACCTGAGGCTGACCAGGGCCGCCACCGGGGAAACTGCCGTTGTTATGGATGCCCCTCCTGGCAAGGGCGAGGATACCCGGCCTTTCATTCGGGTTGCGCGCTATCTGACAGGTGTAGGCCTGAGCGCGCCAAAGATTCTGGCGGCTGACGAGGGTAGCGGTTTTCTTATTCTCGAAGATCTGAGTGACGCGCTCTTTGCCCGCGTCATACCTGACACGCCAGAGCGCGAAATCCTTCTCTATTCCACCGCAACTGACCTTCTGGCGCAGCTGCATCAGCACGCCCCACCGGCTGAATTGGAGTCTTATTCACCCGAAATGATGGCCGATATGGCAGTGCTTGCATTTGACTGGTACCTGACTGGCGCCACCGGCAAGAACAGCCCGGCCCGGGCAGATTTTCATAGCGCGGTTCGCACCGCGCTGGACTTGCACGCCTCTCAGACCGATGTCCTTATTCAACGGGATTATCACGCCGAAAACCTGCTGTGGCTGCCGGATAGAACCGGCGTCGCCCGCGTGGGTCTTCTGGATTTTCAGGATGCGATGCTGGGCCATCGGGCCTATGATCTGGTGTCACTTCTGCAGGACGCCCGCCGCGATGTGACGCCCCTGATCGAAACCACGATGATCGAACGCTACGTCACATCAACCCGCGCCGACCCCAAGCAATTCGGCACCGCCTATCAATGCCTTGGCGCCCAACGGAACCTGCGCATTCTTGGTGTTTTTGCCCGGCTTTGCATCCGCGATGGCAAGGCCCATTATGTGGATCTGATTCCGCGCGTCTGGGACCATCTGCAACGCGACCTGGATCACCCTGCGCTGGCAGATGTAGCGCGAATTGCCCGCGCTTCTTTGCCTCAACCCACCCCCGAAACCCTGAAAAAACTGAAAGACAAATGCGCGACCGCCCCGACTCCGTGATGCTGTTTGCGGCCGGTTTTGGCACCCGCATGGGCGCGCTGACCGCCGACCAGCCCAAACCGATGATCCGCGTCGCGGGCAAACCGTTGATTGACCACGCGCTTGATCTGGTGACCGCCTTTGGGCCCAAACACATCGTCGCAAATCTGCACTACAAACCCGAGGCCCTGATACATCACCTTCAGGGCACCGGCGTTACCCTTTCCACTGAACAGCCCGACATCCTGGAAACCGGTGGCGGCCTGCGTGCTGCGCTGCCGTTTTTGGGTCAGGGGCCGGTTTTTACCATGAACACCGATGCAGTCTGGCAAGGGCCAAACCCTTTGGACTTGCTGGCCGATCTCTGGGATGCGCGGCAGATGGATGCGCTGCTGCTATGCATCCCCCGAAATCAGGCCCTGGGCCATAGCGGCACCGGAGATTTCGTGATTGATGTGAACAATCTGGCCCGGCGCGGTCCGGGTGCTGTTTATTCCGGGCTGCAAATCATCAAGACCGACCTTCTGCGCGACATTCCGCAACCGGCCTTTTCGCTGAACCTTCTGTGGGACATGATGCTGAAGCACGACCGGCTTTATGCCACAAATTACCCCGGTAAATGGTGCGATGTCGGAAGCCCGCAGGGTATCACCCTTGCCGAAGACATGCTTGAATACCCGGATGTTTGACCCCTCCGATCAACCGCGCGTTTTCGGCCTGCCCCCCGGCGTCGATTTTCCAAAGGCGCTGGTCGATGGTCTGCGGGCCCGACACACCGGCGCCACCCCCGATGCGCTGGCCCGTGTTCAGCTGATCGTCAACACACGGCGTATGGCGCGGCGTATCCGGACGCTGTTTGACACCGGCCCGGCGCTGCTTTTGCCCCGCATCAACCTGATTACCGATCTGGGCGAACATTGGGATCTTGCCCATATCCCCGATCCGGTTCCGCCTCTGCGACGGCGCCTTGAACTGGTGCAACTGGTCTCCACTCTACTGGAACGTCAGCCTGATCTGGCCCCGCGCAGCGCAATCTTTGATCTGGCAGACAGCCTTGCCGGGCTGATGGATGAAATGCATGGCGAAGGTGTCTCGCCTGATGTGATTGACGATCTCGACGTCACCGATCAATCCGGTCATTGGGCGCGGATAAAATCATTTTTGGGCATTGTCAGACACTACTTTGAGGCTGAACAAGACCAGCCCGATGTTGAAACCCGCCAGCGAATGGTGATCGAACATGTCGTCCAGCGCTGGCAGGAAACACCCCCCGATCACCCAATCATTATCGCCGGCTCCACCGGTTCTCGTGGCGCCACGCAGGTGCTGATGCAGGCAGTGGCAAAGCTGCCACAGGGTGCAGTGATCCTGCCCGGGTTCGATTTCGACATGCCGGGCCCCGTCTGGGGGGCTCTGGACGACCCGATGCTGTCCGAGGATCATCCCCAATACCGGTTCCACCGTTTTGCCTCGGCTTTGGGTGTGATCCCTGGGGATATCCCCCGATGGACACCTGAAACTCCCGCCAATCCTGCGCGCAACAGGGTGATCTCGCTGGCCCTGCGGCCGGCGCCTGTCACCGATCAGTGGCTGAAAGACGGCCCGAAATTGCACGATCTCGCCAGCGCAATGCGGGATATCAGCCTGGTCGAGGCACCCAGCACCCGAATCGAGGCGCTGGCCATCGCCATGCGCCTGCGCCGCGCCGCCGAAGACGGCCAGACCGCCGCCCTGATCACACCCGACCGGATGTTGACCCGTCAAGTCACCGCAGCGCTTGATCGCTGGAACATTCTGCCTGATGACAGTGCCGGTGTACCCCTGCACCTATCACCCCCAGGCCGCTTTCTGAGGCACGTGGCCCAGCTGTTTCGTCAGCGCTTGACTGCCGAGGCGCTGCTGACCCTTCTCAAGCACCCGCTGACTCACAGCGGCTGCGATCGCGGCCCGCATCTTCGTCTCACCCGCGAGTTGGAATTGCACTTGCGCCGCCATGGTCCGCCCTATCCCACTGCGGACGACCTGAGACTTTGGGCCGAGACCCAAAAAGACCCTATTGCATCACAATGGGCCAATTGGTTGACGATTTGCTTCACGGATCGCGAAGACCCGTCCGAACGCCAGCTGGCCCAACGCGTCACCGATCACATCGCGCTGGCCGAACGCATCTCCCAAGGTTCTCAGGGCGACGGTACCGGCAAACTCTGGACCGAAGGCGCCGGGCGCGACGCGCAGGCCGCCATCACTGAACTTGCCGGACAAGCCCCCTCCGGTGGCGCGCTGAATGCCATGGATTACAACAGCCTTTTTCACCGCCTTTTGGCCCAGAAAGAGGTACGCGACCCCACAACACCCCATCCCAAAATTCTCATCTGGGGTACGCTCGAGGCGCGCGTTCAGGGTGCCGATTTGCTGATCCTTGCTGGCCTCAACGAAGGCAGCTGGCCCGAGACGCCCAAGCCCGACCCCTGGCTTAATCGCGCGCTGCGTCATCAGGCCGGTCTTTTGCTGCCTGAACGGCGCATCGGCCTTTCAGCACACGACTTCCAGCAGGCCGTCGCCGCGCCCGAGGTCTGGCTGACCCGTTCAATCCGGTCAGACGACGCCGAAACCGTTGTCTCGCGCTGGCTGAACCGGCTGCAAAACCTGCTTTCCGGGCTGCCCGATCAAGGTGGCAAACAAGCGCTGGACGACATGCGGGCCCGCGGCCAAAAAGCCTTGGCGCAGGTCGCCCTGCTTGAGGCCCCCGGATATACCGAACCGGCCACACGCCCCGCGCCTTGCCCGCCCCCAGCAGCAAGACCTGCCCAACTGTCGGTCACCGAAATCAAACGTCTGATCCGCGATCCTTACGCAATCTATGCCAAGCATGTGCTGGGCCTGCGCCCGCTTGACCCGCTGATGAAAGTACCCGATGCGCTGCTGCGTGGCATCGTCCTGCACGAGGTTCTGGAACAATTCATTCGCGAAACCCTGGACGATCCAACCTTGTGCACAAAAGAAGCGCTGATGGAAAAAGCAGTCTCTGTTCTGGCGAAAAACGTACCTTGGGCCGAGGCGCGCGCAATGTGGTTGGCCCGGATGGATCGGGTTGCCGACTGGTTTATCGACACCGAACTGGTCCGCCGCAGTTTGGCAGATCCGGCCCGGTTCGAGGCCCGCGGTGCGGCCGAGCTTTCCGATCTGGGTTTCACCCTCACCGCCACTGCCGACAGGATCGACATCGACGGCGCCGGCAATTTGCATATCTATGACTACAAAACCGGCACGCCGCCCACCAAGGACCAGCAACTTTATTTTGACCGCCAGCTGTTGCTTGAAGCCGCCATCGCAGAAATCGCCGGGTTCGGCGAAATGGCCCCGGCCAAGGTTGAACGAGCTGTTTACATCGGCCTTGCCAGCGGCGGCAAAGAGGTGCACGCGCCCTTGCAAGACGCACCGACCGAAAAGGTCTGGCGCGAATTCCATGACCTGATCGCTGCCTACATGGCCCCCGACAAGGGCTATACCGCCCGCCGCGCCATGCACAGCAAGCGCGACCATGGCGATTATGATCAACTGGCGCGGTTTGGAGAATGGGACATCACCGATGATCCCGTCAAAACGGGGCTTGGCTGATGGCGCGGGATGACGCAACCCAACGCCAGATCGACGCGGCGCAACCCGATCGGTCTACCTGGCTATCGGCCAATGCCGGGTCGGGCAAAACCCGGGTTCTGACCGACCGGGTCGCACGGCTTTTGCTGAACGGCGTCAACCCCCAGCATATTCTGTGCCTGACTTACACCAAGGCTGCCGCCAGCGAAATGCAGAACCGACTGTTCGCGCGTCTGGGCGAATGGGCAATGTTGGCTGATCAGAAATTGACTGACGAATTGCAGCAACTGGGTTTTGATGGCCCGATCAGAGCACAGACTCTGGGCGAGGCACGTCGCCTTTTCGCACAGGCGATCGAGGCACCCGGTGGGCTAAAAATCCAGACAATCCATTCGTTTTGTTCCTCGCTTTTGCGCCGCTTCCCGCTTGAATCCGGCGTCAGCCCTCAATTCACCGAAATGGAAGAGCGCACCGCAGACCTGCTGCGCAACGAGATTGTCGAAGATCTCGCCAGCGGGGCCGACGCCGATCTGCTATATGATGTGGCCCGGCACTTTTCCGGTGAAAGCCTTCAGGATCTGACCGCCGAGATTGTGCGTCACCGAACGGCCTTTGGTGCCCGGCTGGACGATGTCGATTTGTCGGCACTGTTTGGCAAATCCGCCGGTTTGACCTTTGATCAGATTACATCGCAAGTCTTTCTTGGGAACGAGCTTGATATCCTCAAGGCGCTTATTCCGGTGTTGCTGGCAAGTGGAACAAATGATCAAAAGGCTGGCCTGAAACTCTCGCAGATCACTGATCTGGATACCAGCGCCTTACCTGTTCTTGAAAATGTCTTCCTGACGGGCAGCAGTGCAAAATATCCCTTTTCGGCCAAAATAGGCTCTTTTCCGACGAAGGCTTGCCAGAAAAATATCACGGATATTCTACCGCAACTCGAACAATGGATGCAGCGCATAGAAGATACCCGCGAGTCCCGCCTTGCCCTTGGCGCCATGCAGAAAACCCGTGCGCTGCATAAATTTGCCAATGCCTTCCTGCCCGCCTATGACACCGCGAAACAGATCCGCGGTCTGCTGGATTTCGACGATCTGATCCTGCGCGCGCGCAACCTGCTGACCAACGCGGATGTCGCCGCGTGGGTTCTGTTCCGGCTGGACGGCGGCATTGACCACATCCTTGTTGACGAAGCCCAGGATACCAGCCCCGTCCAATGGCAGGTGATCGAACAGCTTGCGCAGGAATTCACCAGCGGTCAGGGCGCCCGTGTCGACGCGCCGCGCACCATCTTTGTGGTCGGGGACAAAAAACAGTCGATCTATTCCTTTCAGGGCGCCGATCCGCGTGAATTCGACCGGATGAAACGGGAATTTGCCCAGCGCCTTCAGGCCACCGGCAATCCGTTGCAGGCGATGGAGATGGAATATTCCTTCCGTTCCTCCCACGCGATTCTGACGCTGGTCGACCATACCTTCGCCAACAGTCAAAATAGTGGTTTTACGCCTGAACAGGGTCACAAAGCGTTTAAATCGGAACTGCCTGGCCGGGTTGATTTATGGCCTGTGATCGAGCCGCCCGAAAAAGAAGACGGCCCCGACTGGCACAATCCCGTTGACCTCAAGGCGGCCAATGATCCGGCGATATTACTGGCCCGCAAGGTCGCCCGTGAGATACGCCGGATGATTGACCGCCAGCAGGCAATTCCAGACGAAAAGGCCCGGTCTGGATTTCGTGCGGTCAGGCCGGGTGATTTCCTGATCCTCGTGCAGCGTCGATCTGACCTGTTTCATGAAATCATCCGCGAATGCAAAGCGCAGGCTTTGCCTATCGCCGGGGCAGACCGACTCAAGGTCGGGGCAGAACTGGCAGTCAAGGATCTGGCAGCGCTTTTGTCTTTCCTTGCCACACCCGAAGATAGCCTGTCTTTGGCAGTCGCGCTCAGATCTCCCCTCTTTGGCTGGTCCGAAGCCGATCTTTACGATCTGGCGCAGGGCCGTACCCAACGCTACCTCTGGGCAGAGCTGCGCGATCAAGCGGCGAATTTCCCTGAAACCATGGAAGTGCTGGACGATCTGCGTAACCAGACCGATTATCTGCGCCCCTATGACCTTATCGAACGCATCCTTACCCGGCATGACGGTCGGCGCAAATTGCTGGCCCGTCTTGGAGCAGAGGCCGAAGATGGTATTGACGCTTTGTTGTCACAGGCCATGGCCTATGAACAGCGCACGGTGGACAGCTTGACCGGCTTTCTTGTCTGGATGGAAACCGACGATCTGGAAATCAAGCGCCAGATGGACAGTGCCGGAAATCGAATTCGCGTCATGACAGTGCATGGCGCCAAGGGGCTGGAGGCCCCTGTTGTCATCCTGCCGGATACGGGCCGTCGGAATCTTGTGATCCGCGATCAGATTGTCATCCGGGATAACACCGCACTTTGGCGCAGCAGCGCTGATAGCGCTCCGTCGCGGATGACCGAAGCGACCGAAGCCGCCAAAACCGCCCAGAAGGCCGAACGCGACCGTCTGCTTTACGTCGCCATGACCCGCGCCGAGAAATGGTTGATCGTCGCGGCTTCCGGCGATCTGGGGAACGCAGGCGATACCTGGTACGAAAAAATTGCCCGAGGCATGGACCAGGCCGGCGCAACGCTCACCGATACGCCAGACGGGCCAGTTATGCGTCTGGAACACGGCATTTGGGCCGAAACAGAGACTATAACAGACTTGACGCCCACCGCTGATGCATTGAATCTGGAACCATTGTTTTATCGCCCTGCACCAGCAATTGAAGCTACCTCATCAACGTTCAGCCCGTCTGATCTGGGCGGAGCCAAGGCGCTGCCGGGTGAACGCGGGCTAGACGAAGAGGCCGCCAAACGCCGGGGGCGACAAATCCACCGCCTTCTGGAATTCCTGCCGCAGGTCAGCACCGACCGCTGGCCACACATCGCCGCCCATCTGCTGGCCAATGGCCCCGACGCCGCCGCCGGCGACGAACTTTCCCTGCTACTGGCCGAGGCCCAAAAGGTTCTGACCAGGCCCTCGCTGGCCTCGCTGTTCCACCCCGATGCCCTGACTGAGGTGTCTGTCACGGCCAATCTTGACGCCCTCGGCGGCCACCGCATCCACGGAACAATCGACCGGTTGCTGATCGACAAGGCCCGCGTTCTGGCAGTTGATTTCAAAACCAACGCCATGGTCCCCGACACGCCGAACGATTGCCCTGATGGGCTGTTGCGGCAGATGGGGGCCTATGCGCACGCCCTGCAAATGATCTATCCGGATCACAAAATCGAAACCGCTCTTTTGTGGACACGGACCGCTACTCTTATGCCTCTGCCACACGATCTTGTGACAGATGCGCTCAGGACCACCCAGATATCTTGACGCGCCGCCCGCCACTACCTAGGTTCAGGTCCGAACCCTGACCCCTCTAGGAGAGTAACAATGGCCACCGTAGCCGTAACCGACGAAACTTTTGATGCCGAAGTGAAAAATTCCGACATCCCCGTAGTGGTTGATTTCTGGGCCGAATGGTGTGGCCCCTGCAAGCAGATCGGCCCCTCACTGGAAGAGCTGTCTGCCGAATACGAAGGCCGGGTCAAAGTGGCCAAGGTTGATGTTGACAGTAACCCCAACTCGGCTGCTGCCATGGGCATCCGCGGCATTCCCGCGCTCTTTATGTTCAAAAACGGTGAGATCGTTTCGAATAAAACCGGTGCCATGCCCAAAGCCGCGCTGCAAAGCTGGATCGAAGAATCGATCTAAACTTTTGGTATCTCCATTCAAAAGGGGCCTCAGGGGCCCCTTTTCTTTTCACTGACGCCTAACCTGCGCCTCTTATTTGCGCCCCAAAAGATCGCGGGCGATACGCTCAAAAATTGCGGTCCCGACCGGAATAAGGTCATCCGGGAAATCATAGTCCGGATTATGGAGGGCCGCGTGACCTTCCCCTGACCCAAGGCACAGCATCGCGGCTTTTGCCCCCCAGCCAAAGACGCCAAAGTCTTCTGAGGCACGCATTGGCAATCCAAGATCACTATTCGGAACATCAATCGCGTTCATCGCTGTAATCGCAATTTGCGTTGCCTCTGCGTCATTGATCGAGGCAGCAAAATCGTCACAGCATTCAAATTCCACGCACAGCCCCGCCTCTTTGGCCAATGATTCCGTAAGGTTGCGCGCGTCCGCTGCAATGTTGGCTTTTACATCATCATTTGAACTGCGCAGTGTCGTATAAATCACCGCTTCACCCGGCGCGATTCCAAAGCTGGGCTCGCCGATAGTCACATGCGTAATCGTGACCAGCCGGAAATCATCGTTCAGCGCGCCACCTGTACCTAAAGCCTCAAGCGCCGGGATCAATCTGCCAACGACGTTAACCGGGGATATGCCATCTTCCGGATCGGCAGCATGTGCGGTCTTGCCCGTAAGCTTGATCTTCAAACCCTCAGAGGCGCAGTTCACCAGCCCCGGGCGCGTTGACACATGCCCAAGCGGACGGCCGGGCTCGTTGTGAATCGCAAAAGCCCAGTCCGGCTTGATCGCTTCAAAAGCAGGGTCCGCAACAACAGCACGTGCACCACTGCCGTCTTCTTCGGCGGGCTGAAACATCAACACCACCCGGCCCTTGGCCACGGGGTTACGCGATATCAACCTGCCCAGTCCCAAAAGCGTCGTCATATGACCGTCGTGACCACACAGATGCCCCTTGCCCGGCACCTCGGATTTCCAGTCAGCGTCAGATATTTCCTGAATCGGCAGCGCATCCAACTCTGCCCGAAAAAGAACGGTCGGGCCAGAAACGCCAGACTCAAACACCGCAGCCACGCCACACCCGCCAAGGCCTGACATTATCCGGGTTGGTCGCAAAGGTCGTAACGCGTTTACGATTGTCTTTGCTGTCTCAACCTCTTCACCCGACAGTTCCGGCTTGCGGTGCAATGCACGGCGGAACTCTGTCAGTTCAACCAGGTCAGAATTTGACAGCATGGGTCCCTCCGGTTTCGAAAGAACAGCTTTTCAAGGCCTTGCGTCCTTTCCGTTCCCCTTCCATATAGTCCTTAACCGAAAGGAAGCCCCATGAGCAACGAATTCCCCGGCTGGCACGGCACCACGATCATCGGCGTCAAAAAAGGCGGCGAGGTGGTGATCGCAGGCGATGGTCAGGTCAGCCTTGGCCAGACCGTGATCAAGGGCACTGCCCGCAAAGTGCGTCGCCTGTCGCCCGGCGGCCACGACATTGTGGCCGGGTTCGCAGGCTCGACCGCCGATGCCTTTACCCTGCTGGAACGGCTTGAAGCCAAGCTTGAGGCGACGCCGGGACAGCTGCAACGTGCCAGCGTTGAGCTGGCCAAAGACTGGCGCACCGACAAGTATCTGCAAAAACTCGAGGCGATGCTGATCGTTTCGGATGGCCGCGAAATCTATGTGATCACCGGCGCGGGCGATGTTCTGGAACCCGAACATGATGTCACCGCCATCGGCTCGGGCGGCAATTACGCCCTCGCCGCGGCACGCGGCATGATGGACAGCGACCGCACCGCCGAACAGATCGCCCGCGACGCCATGGCCATCGCCGCCGACATATGTGTTTATACAAACGGAAATCTGACGGTCGAAAAGATCTGAACCGGCAAAAGAGGGCATGACCCAACCGCGGGTAGGCACCGGTGTTTTTAAAGCGTTTCGATAGAAACCTGAACCACGGGTTTTTTTTCGAAACGCCCGCCCATGGAGAGGCTACGCGCCTTCGCCCCGATTCCGGACGGGATCAACACGAATGGTAGTCAAGGGCCCTTTGCAACCATTTAGGGCAGTAGCCTGCTTTGACTTCAGCGTACGTTTCCGTAGGCTGAAAAACATCACCCTTCTAACGATGCCGGGGTGCCTTAGAATTCGAGAAGTATCAATGAAATTACCGTGGAAACATTCACACTGCATTGTCTGCGGAGTTTCGGGAGGGTTGAGCATTGAGCATATAATACCCGAGAGCTTTGGTGGCGTCCTTACCTGTTGCTTTATTTGTCGCCGATGCAACAGCAGTTTTGGCTCTGGGTTCGAAGCAGGCGCCCGCCTTGCCCCGGAACTTCGGAAGGCAGCTTTTGGACTTAGGAATAGCCTGCCCGAGTTGAACGATAAACTCGAACGTGGTGGAGAATATAAAAGCCTATTTGAAGACCAGATATCCAAGAGAAAGCTGCGAAAAGACGGTCATTTAGGCATCTCAGAACTCAAGGATGGATCCCTGATCGTCCCCGAACCGGATGCTCTAGGACAATTAAAATCGATCATGCAAAAGCGCGGTATTTCAGACTCGGAAATCAAGAACGCATTAACAATGTGGGAGGACGCACCGGCTGGGCATCGCGTCGATTTAGGCGCGGGTGTCATAGTAAAAAAATGGCAAGAACATCCTTCAACCCCTACTTACACTGAACCTTCATTGAGCCCGCTTGTACCCCTAAAGATAGCTTTTGAGTTTGCGGCGTTACTCGTAGGCGGTTTGATTTATGACGATGCGTTTGGATCGCTTCGCGATGTTTTGCGTAAACAGGATCGAAATTTGGCGGATGAGATGGTCACCCACAATCGGGCGAGCAAGCCAGACGCGTTCCATGGCATTGCCTTCGAGGGAAACCACGAAGTTGCGCAGTTTCAGGTACGCTTTTTCGGCCTGTTAGCCTATACAGTTAGGTTCCCAAAGATCGCCATTGATCACCCACCGGCTGTTTACACTCATCGGCTGGATACCGGAGATGACTGGGTGCACCTAGCAGATGGAGCCGATTAGAAACCAGTTGACCACACCAATCAAATGGAAAATCTCGCGTTAAAGTAAACAGCGGAAATATCCGCATACTTGCCATTGATCCCATACAGCGTTCGGAGGTCAAAAAACCGAACTCCTGCAGGTCATTGCTTGCTGTAAAGGATCATGCGGGCTCAGTTTAGTTTCGCAACACCCAGCGGCACATTGTATTGCTCGCACCAGATCCAGACTTCATTCATGCCTGACACATCAACACCTGTGGGCACTTCATAGCTTTGTGCACCGGAATTGCTGAGCAGTTTACCCATAAGAGTTGAACTGTCGAAGCCGTTTTTGCCCAGCGCAACTTTCGGGTCGGGCGCCCCGTCAAACTGGAAATCGGATTGCAACTCGACAAATGTCTTGCCGTTCTTCCTCACCAGTTTCGCGTGCCCGCTGGTGACGTGATTGCTTTGTCCTGTAAATTTCCCGGTTCGTCCTTCACCTCCGGCCAGTGCAGGCCCTGCAATTGCCAGAGCTGCGACAGAAACTGAAGATACAATAAATTGTCTGCGGCTCGTCATCGGTAGTCCCTCCATTTATAAGGCAGTCCTGCACAACTAGGTTTGGAATCCTCCGACGAAACCCGCCTGACAGCTATGTGAACAGACCCCCGGGTTTTGTGTACCCGGTTGCGTTTTTTGGGAATGAGGTTACCTAGCAGGCAACTGACAGCAAAAAGGCTTATCCCGTGACCGACCTGACCCCCCGCGAAATCGTCAGCGAACTCGATCGCTTCATCATCGGCCAGAAGGATGCCAAACGCGCCACCGCCGTGGCCCTGCGCAACCGCTGGCGCCGCAAGCAACTTGCCGACGATCTGCGCGACGAGGTATATCCCAAGAACATCCTGATGATTGGCCCCACCGGCGTTGGCAAAACCGAAATCAGCCGCCGTCTGGCCAAGCTGGCCCGTGCGCCCTTCATCAAGGTTGAGGCAACCAAATTTACCGAAGTCGGCTATGTCGGCCGCGATGTCGAGCAGATCATCCGTGATCTGGTGGATAGTGCCATCCTCCAGACCCGCGAACAGATGCGCGAAGACGTCAAGGCGCGTGCCCATACCGCAGCTCAGGAACGCGTGATCACCGCCATCGCCGGTGAAGACGCCCGTGAAGGCACCCGCGACATGTTCCGCAAAAAACTCAAGGACGGTCTACTGGATGACACCGTGATCGAGATCGACGTCGCCGACACCTCAAATCCCATGGGCATGATGGACATCCCCGGTCAACCCGGCGGCCAGATGGGCATGATGAACCTCGGCGATATTTTCGGCAAAGCCTTTGGCGGGCGTACGGTGCGCAAAAAAGTCACTGTCGCTGACAGCTATGAGTTGCTGATTTCGGAAGAGGCCGACAAACTGCTGGATGACGAGGCTGTAACCCGCGCCGCCATGGACGCGGTGGAACAGAACGGTATCGTATTCCTCGATGAGATCGACAAGGTCTGCGCCCGCTCTGACGCGCGCGGCGCCGATGTCAGCCGCGAGGGCGTGCAGCGCGATCTGCTTCCGCTGATCGAGGGCACAACCGTGTCCACCAAACACGGCCCCGTCAAAACCGATCATATCCTCTTTATCGCCAGCGGCGCGTTTCACATCGCCAAACCGTCTGATCTGCTGCCCGAACTGCAGGGTCGCCTGCCGATCCGCGTTGAATTGCGTGCGCTCACCGAAGAGGACTTTGTGCGCATCCTGACCGAAACCGACAACGCCCTTACACTGCAATACACCGCCCTGATGGGAACCGAGGACGTGACGGTTGATTTCACCGCTGATGGCATCGCGGCGCTGGCCAAGATCGCCGCCGACGTCAACCAGTCGGTCGAGAATATCGGCGCCCGGCGTCTTTATACGGTGATGGAGCGTGTGTTCGAAGAGCTTAGCTTTAACGCCCCCGACCGCGCCGGAAGTTCGGTCACCGTCGACGCCGGGTTTGTCGACGCCAACCTGGGCGAGCTGATGAAATCCGCCGACCTCTCGCGCTACGTGCTCTAGGCCGGGTGAAACCCGACCACCGCAACGCTGCTTTGCTACAGGCTCAAAAGCATGGTCCCGCAACCATCAGGCTATGGGGCTCTCCTTGGGTCCACTGTCAAAGATTGGAAAATTGTTTCGCCCGCCACCTCAAACGTGAAGCGACTTGAGATCGTTTTCCTTGCCAGATGGTTCATAATGCGCAAGCGTCCCGCACCAACCATGAAGAGGATACCTCAATGAGCCAGGCTGATACTCCGGTGGCGGGGGACACATCAAAGGTGCTGTTGGGCGCCTCACTCGTTTGGGTCGCCGTAATCGCCTATGCCTCTTCGAATTCGATCGTGTCTTTGCTGGCCGATATCGGCCGGGAACATCCGGTGATGGGGCGAAATGCCATTACCCTGTGCAATCTGCTGTTTCTGGGCTCGCTGATTTCGCTCGTGCCGATGGTCTTTATGTTCCACAAAGACTGGACACGGGAAAATATCTCGAAGCTGTCGCGTAAGGATTGGGGGATTCTGACGGTTTCCGCTGTGCTTTCCTCTGCAATCACGCCGATTTTGTTTTTTATCGCGCTGGACTACACGACTGTTACGAATGTGGTTCTTATCGGTCGGATCGAACCCCCGTTGTTTTTGCTGGCAACCCTGGTGTTTCTCAAGGAACGGCTTGATCCCTGGGCCTTTGCCGCCGGGCTGATTGCGCTGTGCGGTGCTATTACGATGATCGCCCTGAAAGGTGGCGGGGCCGCGTTTACGCTTGGCAAAGGCGAAATCGCGACGGTGTTTGCCACCCTGTCCTTTATTGCATCAACCCTTGTTTCCCGGGTTGGGCTAAAGGGCATACCGCTGGGAATATTCTCGATCTATCGTACCGTGCTGGGCCTGATCATCTATTATTTTCTGGCGATCTATCTTTACGGCGCCATGCATTTCCAGGATCTGTTTTCGTCGATCGTTCTGAAATGGGTCTGGGTCTATGCGATTATCGTCATCATCATAGGTCAGTTTTCCTGGAACCTCGGGTTGAAATACGCCCGCTCCGGCGATGTATCGCTGGCAACGTCCTTTTCGCCACTGGCTGCGCTGACAATCGCCATGCTCCTGCTGGGCGAAGACCCCGGCCCCGGTCTGATCCCCGGCGGCCTGATCATACTTTGCGCCATAGGCGTCGGGCAATATGGCCGCATTCGCCAGAACCGGGCCGCGGCGGCTTCGGCTGCGTCCGAGCCCGAGGTGATAGAGACTGACGACGCGCTCGAACACGAAGGCCGTATAAACTTCAAAGGCACCTAACCTTACCCGTAGCCCCGTTGCGGGTATAACTGGTATCAAATGCCCACACGGTAAAAAGAAAACAAATGGCGGCTCTGAGCCCGAAGCCGACCTCTAGATCCCATGTACTTTGTCCAAGAAGGTACGGAAATTCACTCAGGCATGCCGCTCAAACGCAAACCCTGAGCAATATGTTCCCAATCTTCCTGTCGACGCCACAAGACGCGGAACCCGCCTAGGGCAGACTCAATGGTATTGGCCTTTGCTTTTGTGCCCGCCAGGCGTTGATCGCGAAGGCGCGCCTCTTTGAATTCTGCCAGTGTGAACCGCGCCTCTTCAAGCATTCCCAAACGGGCCTGGGAACCGGCACGAAATGCCAGCCCAGTCGAGTTCAAAAGCGACGCGCCGTTCAGGGTCTGAACGACTTCCGCATCACGACCCTGAAACGAAAGTAGCTGCCCCAAAATCCACTCGAAGGTTGGCGGTAACGTCGTTCGGCGTTTGGCCACCGCCTCAATTATGTCAGCAGCTTCATCATGTTTTCCCAGCATCAACAAAGCGTATCCGCACCATGACAGGGACTCGATCTCATTTTCTGCCATTGACAACGCGTTTCTTATTTGCGCCTCTGCCGCATCCCAATGGCCCATCACAAGAAGGGCAAATCCAAGATGGTCTTGGATGTGAACATCACGCGGGTCCAGTGCCACAGCCCGGCGCGCATGATAAAGAGCTCTCTCTTTACCGCTCGCATCCAGAGGACCAAACCAATGCTGCACGACATAGCTGTCTGACAAATACATATGCGACCGCGCAAGCCCCTGATCTTTCTTGACAGCTTGCTCCAAGAGCGCCCGTGCTTCCAGATTACCCTCAAGGCTGATCGTGTCACGCAAGCGTTTTCCAAGGATCATCAGCTCATAGGCCTGCAATTCATCGGCAGGCTTATTCGTAGCGTTTTCGGCGACATCATTTTCGATCCGATAGGGAATTGCGCCAACAAGATAGCGCGACACTTCATCCTGAAGGTCGAACAAATCCAGCGATTGGCGGTCTAATCGTTCGGCCCATTTTACCGCACCGCTGGCAACCTCGATCAATTCCACTGACAGACGAAGCCGCTCGCCCAACCAACGCACGCTTCCCGTCAACAAATAGTCCGAGCCTGTTTCTACCGCCTTCGCAAGGTTCTCTTGGTGGGTATCCGCATCCGAATTCGATTTGCGAGATACTACCGTAAGCGTAGAGAACTTTGAAAGTTGGGTGATAACGTCCTCGGCTAGGCCCTCTGAAAAATACTGATGATCCGGCATATCGCTGAGCGGCTTGAACGGTAATACCAAGACCGTCGGGACACTTGCCGCAATCGGCATCGTGGCCTTCGCGTCCGCGGTTCTTAACAGCTTGGCCTTCAAGGCTACCAGATCCGGCCCGATGTCGATGCCCAGTTCGTTACGCAAGAGTCGTTCAAATTCTTCAAACCTAATTTGCACGCGGCTGCGTTCGCCACGGGCCGCGTGCGCCTTCAGGCATAATGCCATACCTGCTTCTTCGAATTGATCCAGGGCCAAGATCCGCTCGGCGGCCAGCAGCGCCCGATGCGCATTGCCCGTATTCAAGGCTGCGCTGCCGGCATCAAACAAAATATCCCTCACCGCGCGCGCATATGACGCCCGTTTCGCAACCAGCCATTCTTCAAACGGCGGTTCATTGACCGATATTCCATCGAGAAAGGCGCCCCCGAATGTCGAAACACTCTCGCCCGGTTCAATCGTCGCGTAACTAAGGGCGTTAATATCCAGTGCGACCAGATTTCGATCCAGTGCCAGCATCCCGCCGCTCGACAGGATTACTTCTTCCCCAATAATAGTCCGGATAACCGACAGGGCCTGCCGCAGATTTGTCCGGGCCTGCGCCTCGGGACTTCGGCTCCAAAGCGTTGCGGCCGCCTGTTCCCGGCGCAAGCCGCCCTTCGCGGCGTCGGCGATCATTGCAAGAAGGGCCAGACTTTTTTGTGTGGGCAGTCGGAGAACGTGACATTCGATGTCGGTGATCAGCGGCGGACCCAACAAGCGCACAATGTATTTCTTGTTACTTTGCAAGCAATAGCACCCAATCCGGTGCACTTTGTTGAAACTGCCGTCCGATTTTACGAATTCGGAACGCCGCATATCACACCGTTAGAACGCAGCATCACCAAGATGAGAGACAAGCACAACGAAAACTTGAAAGGAACTCTGGGATGACCCGCAATATCGCACAAACGAAACTGACGGAATTGGACCTGATGATCATCCGCGCTGGTGGGCGAACTCAAGCGGAGTTCGAGACCATGGTCAAAAGTGGTTTTGGATTTGAAGCTCGCTGCAAGTCTTGCGCAGTCTTGGCCGACATCGCGTACCGTCTTTTCGTGAAACTCGAAGCTGGTGCAAACCGTGGCCGAGAGGCTTCGCATCTCCGGCTGGCCGCCAGGAATGGGTTCGATTCCCTATAGTTCCTAGATCGATTGAAGTATTTGACGTGTTGGTCGGGCGGTTCACTGGTCGACGAATTGCCAACATGCGAACAACGACGGGTTTGTCCCGCAAAGCCGTCATAAAGATGAATTTTGATCTCCTTGAGGTTCAAAACGTACGAAACGTACACGTGATTGTGAAACCCCCCCCTCTGAAGCGTACGAAATCCACGTACGTTCCGTACGTTTCGTACGCTCACCTGCTCGCAAGAATCCCTCTTTCCTTCCCCCGATTTTCGGGTGACAGAGGGGTATGAACACCCTCGTCTTTCTCCGTGAAAATATCCCATGGCTATCGGCCGGGGTGCTGCTGACCTTCCTAAGCTCTTTTGGACAAACGTTTTTTATCTCAATCTTTGCCGGTGAAATCCGAACCGAATTTGGTCTCAGTCACGGGGAATGGGGCGGCATTTACACCCTCGGTACCACTGCATCGGCCATTCTGATGGTCTGGTCGGGTGCCCTTACCGACCGTTTTCGCGCCCGCGCGCTGGGTGCAATTGTTCTTATATTTCTGACACTTGCCTGCTTTTTCATGGCCGCCAACCATGCCGTTTGGCTACTGCCCTTTGTCATTTTTTCCCTGCGTTTCACCGGCCAGGGCATGACCAGCCACATCGCCATGGTTGCCATGTCCCGCTGGTTCATCGCTACAAGGGGCAAGGCATTGTCCGTCGCGACGCTGGGATTTGCGGTCGGCGAAGCCGCCTTACCTCTTGTTTTTGTTGCGTTAATGCTGATCTACGACTGGCGGTCATTATGGATGTTGGCGGGTATCGTTGCCCTGTTGGGCATTCCCCTCCTGCTGCTTTTGCTACGACAGGAACGTACCCCGCATATGATGGCGTCCTTGGATCAGGCCCTTGGCATGCAGGCGCAACATTGGACGCGAAATCAGACACTTAGACATTTTCTGTTCTGGTTCATGGTGCCTGCCCTGCTGGGCCCCGGCGCCTTTAACACCGCGTTTTTCTTCCATCAGGTTCACTTCGCCGAGGTCAAGGCCATGACTCACGTCGAACTGGTCGCCATGTTCCCCTTTTACACTGCCGTCAGCATCGGTGCGATGGTCCTGTCCGGCTGGGCGCTGGACAAGCTAGGCACCGCCCGCCTGATCCCCTATTTTCAGGTACCTATGGTTGCGGCGTTTTTCATTTTTGCTTTTGCAAACAGTAATTTAACTATGTTGTTGGGATTCTTTTTCCTGGGCCTGACCACCGGTGCAAACAGCACATTACCCAATGCATTCTGGGCCGAATTCTACGGCACCCGAAACCTTGGATCTATCAAGGCGATGGCTGCGGCAGTGATGGTTTTCGGCTCGGCCATCGGGCCGGGAATCACCGGTCTGGGTATCGATCTTGGGCTTGGTATTGAGGCTCAGTATCTTATCATTGCCGGCTATTTCATAATCACCTCGGTCATGATGCGCATCGGTATCGCCCGCGCCAGACCCCTGTTAGCGATGGCGACGTAGATAAACATAGTAGGCTCCGCCACCCCCGTGTTTCAGATGCGCCTCTGACACCTGTAAAACAAGGGGCGCAAGCGGTTGCTGCGATAGCCAGCGTGGCACATTATGGCGCAAAATACCGCGCCGGACCGGGATCGGGCCAGCCTCATCTCGGTCCTTACCCTTGCCGGTAATCACCAGAACCAAACGCTTACCGTCAGCATGGGCCCGCAAAATGAACCCGGTCAATGCCGGGTGTGCCCGGTCAAGCGTCATTCCGTGCAAATCAATTTTGGCTTCGGGCACCAGCTTGCCACGCTTCAAACGCGCAAACGCTTTTTTATCCATTTTCACCGGCGCGGCCGCAATACGCTCGGGTAATCCCGGCAAGACATCATGGCCTGGCGCCTTAATGCCAGCCTTGTGGCCTAGGTCAAAACGCTCAATCCGCGGCATCGGTTTTTTGTGTGGGCGCGGTTTGGGCAAAGGTAAGTCTGATGCGGGCCTGTCTGGGTGCAGCGACTCGGCGGTCCTGGCCACCTTTTGCCACAGCTCAATCTCGTCCGGTCTTAACTTACGGCGAGTCACTCTTGTTGCTCCGACAACATCGCATAGGCGCGCTGGATTGGCAGCAACACAACCAACCGCCCAGAATCGCGCAGCTTGCCCGCCTCACGCCCAGCCTGATCACCCGTACCGAAAAATATATCTGCGCGCTGCGGTCCCTTGATGGCCGATCCGGTATCCTGCGCGATCATCAAACGGCGCATCGGGGCCTCGCCACCTTTTTCAATCCACACAGGTGCGCCCAATGGAACGAATGCGGGATCGACCGCGATACTGCGCAACGGCGTGACTGACCGGTTCATCGCCCCAAATGGCCCGGCCTCAGCCGGTATTCTGTCGAGCCGACGAAAGAAAACATAGGACGGATTATGAAACAGAAGCTCTCGCCCGGCCACCGGGTTACGTCGCACCCAGTTTTTGATCACCTGCGCCGACACCTGATGAACCTTATAGATTCCACGCCTTACCAGTTCCACGCCGATCGAACGGTATTCATGGCCGTTCGAGCCACCATAGCCGACCCGGATGGTTTCTCCGTTGGTCAGTCGAATTCGGCCCGAGCCTTGAATTTGAAGAAAAAACAACTCGACCGGGTCGTCGACCCAGGCAATTTCAAGGCCCCGACCACTCATGAAATCACCTGTCTCAATTTCGCGTCGTGTCAACCAGGGGTTCGAAGCTTTGGCAACTTGCGGCTCGCGGTAGACAGGATAGCGATACCGCAAATCAGGGCGCAGGGCGCCTTTCAGCTCGGGTTCGAAATAGCCGGTGAACAGGGCAGGCTTTTCATTTTCGATCACGACCGGACGGAAGAACAGCTCAAAAAAAGCCTTGGCGTCCGGCATATTCTGGGCAAGTGCACATAGCGCCCGCCAATCGGGGTCGTCCAGATCACTGCAGGTGTTCAGGAATACGTGCAGGGCGTCGCTGTGGTTGTCTGCATTCCACCCCTTAAGATCCTTGAACTCAAGAAGCTTGTGGCTTACGTCCGCATTGGCTGGGCCGCAGATTGCAGACAGCCATAGACACGCCGCAACCCACAGCGCGCGCGTCATTCGCCCGTTGCGACAAGCCGCCAGTTGGGATCGTCCGACCCCATGATCCGCTCGAACGTCCAAATGTCCTTTTGACGTTTTGGTTGTCCGGGCGTTCCTTCGACGATCTCGCCTTCTTTGTTGCGCACCACGGATGTCAGCTCTCCGACAAATTTCACCGTAATCTCAGATCTGTTGTCTGACGGATCAAACCTGGCATCCATCAGGGTTGTCTCACGCACACCGGCAAATTCAGCTTCAATGCTAAGCCCTTGCTCCTGACGCGCATCCACAACTTGTGCGAATGTTTCGTAAACATCTTCCGACAGAAACGGTGTGATCTCGTCCAGCTTGCCGCGTTCAAACGCCATCAGGATCATTTCATAGGCACCGCGTGCGCCGCCCAGAAAATCTGTCACGCCAAAAGATGGCTCAATACGCTTCATTTCGGCTAGGGCGCCTGCAGCGTCGGTATCTTCAGCGATATGATCCGTGATGTCTCGATCCGGGCCGCCTTCGATCACTTCAAAGTCCTGGCGCCGGTTTGTTGTCGGGCCGGTTTTTGGTTTTGGTGGCGCTTCAAAACCATCCCGTGTCCCCAAAACGCTTTTAAGACGCAGAATCAGGAAAATAGCGATGCCTGCCAGCACCAGAAGCTGTAAAATGGGCGAATTCATAGGCACCTCTTGTCACACGGGGCATGGTAACGTTTGTCACTCGCACTTATGTAGGTGACTGGCGCAGTCAAGTCCACCATGCGCCGGTAAATCAAAGGAGTTCGGCATATGTGGCTGTTTCTCGCATTTCTGGCAGTACCGCTGATAGAAATTGCACTGTTTATCCAGGTTGGAGGTGCAATTGGTCTCTGGCCGACTTTGGGAATTGTCATTCTCACCGCAATCCTTGGCACATGGCTGGTGCGCAATCAGGGAGCATTGGCGATACAGGGCTTGCGACGCTCGTTTTCCCAACTTGAAGATCCGTCCGAACCGCTGGCCCATGGTGCGATGATTCTTGTAGCCGGCGCGCTTTTGCTTACGCCGGGTTTTTTTACTGACGCGCTTGGCTTTGCCTTGCTTACACCGCCCTTTCGCCGGGCTGCCTTCAACTACTTGCGTAAACGCGTCAATGTTCAGCGGTTTGAAATGGGCCCTGACAATCGGCCACGCCCAGCCCGGGAAGATGTCATCGAGGGCGAGTTCCACGAAGTCGACCCTGTAAAACGCCCAACACACGGCGATTCGGGGTGGACTAGGCATTGAGGCAACTCAGCCATCCTGCTAAAGCTGCCGCAACTGAATTGACCCATCCGGAGTACTGAAATGGCCGAACAAGAAAACGGCGCTGCCGAACAACAGCCGCAAGTCAAGCTGAATACCCTGACACAGTTTGTGCGCGACCTGTCTTTCGAAAATATCCTAGCCCAAAAAGGTGGCGGTGGCGAAGTTCAGCCTGACGTCACCGTGGGCGTCAATCTTGATGCGAAAAAGCGCGCCGTCGAACACCAGTACGAAGTTTCGATGAAGCTGAATATCAATTCCAAAAACAAGGGAACCGGTGAAGCGCTTTTCATTTTGGAAATGGATTATGCGGGTGTTTTTCACATCGAAGGCGTTCCAGAGGATCAGATGCATCCTTTCCTTCTGATCGAATGCCCGCGGATGATTTTCCCATATGTTCGCCGTATCGTCAGCGACGTAACCCGCGACGGTGGATTTCCTCCGCTTAATCTTGAGAACATCGATTTCATGCAGCTTTACCGCAATGAACTGACACGCCGTCAGACCGAAGGCAAAAAGCCCGACGCCTAACCAAGCCTTTTCCAGACTGCGCCGTCACCCAGCGTTTCAACAAACGCATCATGGGCGGCGGCCTCTTCTTTGCTTAGTCTTGTTGGCAAAGGTTCAGGGCGCGGCTGTGGTCTCCAATCAGTTGATTCAATCTGCCCATGGCGCCCACCCGCTGACGACCCCTCGCTCAGGGCAAAGTCCGGTTGCCGTCCTCCGATAAGCTCGAGATAGACTTCGGCCAGAATTTCCGAGTCAAGCAAGGCCCCATGTAGTGTGCGGGTCGAGTTATCAATGCCAAACCGTCGGCACAGCGCGTCCAGTGACGCCGGCGAGCCGGGAAATTTTTTGCGCGCAATGGCCAGTGTATCAACCGCCTGCTCCCACGGAAGTTGCGGCAAGTTCAGCCATCCCAACTCGGCATTCAGGAATTTCATGTCGAATGCGGCGTTGTGAATAATAAGTTTGGCATCCTGGACAAAATCCAGAAAGCCCTGCGCGACTTTTGCAAAAACCGGTTTGCCTCGTAGAAAATCATCCCCCAGGCCATGCACCTCGAACGCTTCCTTTGGCATCGCGCGTTCTGGGTTGATATATTCGTGATATGTTCGGCCCGTGGGCATGTGGTTGTACAGTTCCACTGCCCCAATCTCGACAATCCGGTCACCCTGTTCAGGCTCGAAACCGGTGGTTTCCGTATCCAGAACGATTTCACGCATGGTTCAGCCCACCCCTGATGTCATTGACCACAGATTTAACCTGTTCGCGCGCATGCTCAAGCGTGTCTGTTTCTATTATGTAATCAGAACGCTTTCTTTTCTCGGCATCTGGCATTTGCTTGGCCATGATTGCCTCGAATTGCGCTGCGGTCATGTTTGCGCGTTCCAAAACGCGTTTTCGCTGTATTTCCGGTGAAACAGTGACGCATGCAACGGCGTCAACATAAAGATCGCCACCGGTTTCAAACAGTAGTGGAATGTCCAGTACGGCAATGTCAGCTGTTGTATCGTTCAGAAAGGCACGCCGGTCTTCGGCCACCAGCGGGTGCACAATTTGCTCGATCCGTCCAAGAATGGCCGGATCATTTGCAATCATCGCTTTCAGGCGTTCGCGTGAAACTGCATTATCAGCGATCGCGCCCGGAAACCGTTTGCTAATTGGTTCTACCGCAGCGCCACCTTTGGCATAAAGCCGATGCACCGCTGCATCCGCATCCCAAAGCACACATCCCTCATCGACAAACATCTGCGCGGTGGTCGATTTGCCCATCCCAATAGATCCGGTCAAACCCAGTTTGAAAGTCATCTCAAAGCCGCCGCGCGGGTTGCACTATCAACGTCCGGGCGCACGCCAAACCAGCGCTCAAACGCCGGAACCGCCTGATGCAGCAACATGCCAAGACCATCTACTGTCACACACCCCATTTTCTCGGCCTCGATTAAAAGCCGCGTCTTGAGTGGTGCATACACAAGATCGGTAACCAATGCGCCTTTTCTCAAACCATCCAGGGGTACCCGCAGCGGCGGTTTTCCAAGCATTCCCAGCGACGTTGTGTTCACCACCGTAGTTGCCTCTTCCAGAATATTGCCGGCCTTAACCCAGTCTACGACACGCAGTTTTTTACCAAAATCTGCCTGCAACGCTTCAGCTCTGACGCGGGTTCGATTGGAGATCAGGATCTCTGGCACACCCGCGTCCAGAAGCGCGGTAACAACGGCCCTAGCTGCCCCACCAGCCCCGAAAATTGCTGCCGGCCCCGCTGCCGGGTTCCAATCCGGCGCATTTTGCCTGAGATTCTGAATGAACCCGTAGCCATCGGTGTTATCCGCGTGAATCTTGCCATCTTTGCGAAAAATCAGGGTATTTGCCGCCCCGATCAAGGTTGCCCTGTCTGTCACCAGATCCGCCAGTTTCAAGGCGCTTTCCTTGTGTGGCACGGTAATGTTGACGCCCACAAACCCCATTTTCGGTAGGATTTTCAAAACATCAGCCAAATCATCACCAGTCACGTCCATGGGAATATAAAACCCTTTCAGACCATGCCGTTTCAACCAGTGACCATGCAATTGCGGCGATTTCGAATGTGCAATCGGCGTTCCGATAACGCCTGCAAGGGGTATCTTGTTTTCACTCATCACTCTAAATCTCCGCGTAACGTCAGGTAGGAAAGCAGGTCAAGCAATGGCAAGCCCAGGACCGTAAAATAGTCTCCCTGAATCTGAGTGAAAAGCCTGACTCCTTCTTCTTCCAATTTGTAGGCCCCAACAGAATGCCGGATACTTTCCCAGTTCTTTGCAACGTAGCTGTCCAGATAACTGTCAGAAAAATCTCTCATTGTCATCCGGACCACGCCAACATGGCGCCAGAGCGGTTTACCTGCTTCACAGATCACAACCGCTGACAACAGATCGTGCCGCTTGCCCCGCATCTGAACCAATTGCTCACGCGCGTCTTTCGGACTTTCCGGTTTCGACAATATCGTACTGCCAAGGCTTAACACCTGATCGCAACCAATCACCAAAGCGTCGGGGCGTTTCTGGCTGACTTTCATTGCTTTCAATTCAGCGAGCGCATCGGCAATATCTCGTGGTTTTGCCTGTTCAGCCAGCAAGGCATCGCGTACCATATCTTCATCCACCCGTGCCGGGATCACATCAAATTTCAGGCCGGCGTTTCGCAAAAGCTGTTGGCGAATTTCCGATCCCGAGGCCAGAATGAGGGGTTGCGACATGTGGAAAACTCTTTGGATATCTTAACATCTGTTTAAGAACAGTTCGCCCAGAAATCCATCCCGTACCAGAACTCCACAGGTATCAGTCCATATCGCCTGTTTTTGCGAAATCTGTCCCTTTGTGGAAAAGGAAAACTCTTCACTGGGGAAAAATCCATTTACACAATAGTTACCCATAAACCATCCACCGTCAGGATCTGAAATATTTTACGTAAACTATTAAAATATATTGGTTTAATTGACTTCCTAAATACCTATCCGCAAAGTTTTCCACACTCCAATCCTGCTGTTTAAAACTCTGGTCATAAGCCTTTAATCCACAGCTTGAGAGCCCCCATCTTAAACATCAACCTTTCTAATCTTTATTTTTATTATTAGAGAGAACCCAGAAATCGGGGGAAACTATGCAGGATTTTCTAATCGGCCTTTATCCCTGGACCAAGGCGTTTCATATCATGTCCGTGATTGCATGGATGGCAGGTATTTTCTATTTACCTCGTCTTTTTGTTTATCACGCAGAACAGTCTGTAGCTGGAGACAGCCACGACGAAATTTTTCAGACGATGGAGCTCAAGCTGTTCCGGGTGATTATGAACCCGGCAATGATTGCCACTTGGATTTTTGGGCTTATGCTCATTTTCACTCCTGGTATCGTGGATTGGTCTGCGATCTGGCCCTATACCAAAGGGGCGGGCATACTGACGATGACATGGTTTCATCATTGGCTTGGATATCGGCGAAAGGATTTCCTGAAAGGTCAGAATACTCTGTCAGGCCGGCACTACCGACTGATAAACGAAGTTCCGACTGTTCTGATGGTGATCATCGTCTTATCTGTTGTGGTCCGCTTCTGAGTTTCGTTGACTCCGCTATCCCGGATGCTTATGTAGCAGCCAAGCGCCCGTCCGGGTTGCCCGTTTTCCATCAACAAAATGAAACCTTCCCTGAACTCCGGGTTGGTTTAAAGGTATTTCCAAATGTCTGACGACCGTCTTAACCTGTTCGATCTCAAGGCCCACTCTGCCAAAGACCTGCTAACAATGGCGGAAGAGCTTGAGATTGAGAATGCTTCGACCATGCGCAAGGGCGAGATGATGTTCTCGATCCTCAAAGAGCGTGCTGATGAAGGTTGGGTAGTATTTGGCGATGGCGTTCTTGAAGTGTTGCAGGATGGCTTTGGATTTCTTCGCTCAACCGAAGCAAACTATCTGCCAGGTCCGGATGATATCTATGTTTCACCTGAGATGATCCGCCAGTACTCTTTGCGAACGGGTGACACAATTGAAGGCGAGATGAAGCAGCCCGACGAAAACGAACGTTACTTTGCACTGACCTCGGTAAGTCGGATCAACTATGAAGATCCGGAAAAAGCCCGCCATAAAATAGCTTTCGACAACCTGACGCCGCTTTACCCGGACGAGCGTATGACGATGGAAATTGAGGATCCGACAGTCAAAGACCGCTCGGCCCGTATTATCGATTTGGTCGCTCCGATCGGGAAAGGCCAGCGTTCGCTGATCGTGGCACCACCGCGCACGGGTAAAACCGTTCTGCTGCAGAATATTGCATCCAGCATCGCGGCAAACCATCCAGAATGCTATCTGATTGTTTTGCTGATTGATGAACGACCCGAAGAAGTTACCGACATGCAGCGGTCAGTCAAAGGCGAGGTTGTTAGTTCAACCTTTGATGAACCTGCCACGCGCCACGTAGCTGTGGCTGAAATGGTTATCGAAAAAGCCAAGCGTCTGGTCGAACATAAACGAGATGTTGTTATCCTTCTTGATTCGATCACAAGACTTGGTAGGGCCTTTAACACCGTTGTGCCTTCATCAGGTAAAGTTCTGACAGGTGGTGTGGATGCCAACGCGCTGCAGCGACCCAAGCGGTTTTTTGGTGCTGCGCGGAATATCGAAGAGGGCGGATCGTTGACCATCATCTCGACTGCGCTGATTGATACTGGCAGCCGCATGGATGAAGTGATCTTTGAAGAATTCAAAGGTACTGGTAACAGCGAGATCGTGCTCGATCGCAAGATCGCTGATAAGCGCGTCTTCCCGGCAATCGACATTCTGAAATCCGGGACCCGGAAAGAAGACCTGTTGATTAATAAAGTAGACCTGCAGAAAACCTTTGTCCTGCGGCGGATTCTCAACCCGATGGGTACCACTGATGCGGTCGAATTCCTGATTTCGAAACTCAAGCAAACCAAAACCAACGCCGAGTTTTTCGATTCAATGAACACCTGAGCTATCGCCGGTGCCGGGGCGTCATATGGACACGATCTATGCTCTTTCAACGGCGCAGGGTAAGGCGGGTGTGGCTATTGTTCGTGTGTCGGGACCACAGGCCTTTGACGCATGTATGGCCCTGTGTGGGGATGTTCCGGAACCTCGCAAGGCCGCTCTTCGCATACTGAAAGATGCTGACGGAATGCGGCTGGACGAAGCATTGGTTTTGACGTTTTCCGACAAACACAGCTTTACCGGCGAACCAATTGTCGAACTCCATTTACATGGCAGCGTTGCAGTTGTCTCTGCTGTCCTGTCATATTTGTCGCGAATACCCAATTTGCGCGCAGCTGAACCTGGTGAGTTTACCCGACGTGCCCTTGAAAATGGCCGGCTGGACCTGGCCCAGGTTGAAGGTTTGGCCGATCTCATCGATGCCGAGACCGAGGCGCAGCGCCGACAGGCCTTTCGCGTTTTGTCCGGCGATCTTGGGCGTAAATGCGAAGACTGGCGGCAAAAGCTGATACGCGCCGCAGCTCTGTTAGAGGCGACCATCGATTTCGCTGATGAAGAGGTGCCTGTCGACGTTTCGCCCGAGGTTACCTCGCTTGTGAACTCAGTGGTCGCGTCGCTAAAAACTGAAATTTCTGGCGTCGGTACTGCAGAACGTATCCGGACCGGGTTTGAAGTGGCGATTGTCGGCGCTCCGAATGTTGGTAAGTCCACGCTGCTCAATGCGTTGGCGGGACGTGATGCCGCGATAACCTCAGAATATGCGGGCACAACACGTGACGTGATCGAGGTTCGCATGGATTTGGGCGGTTTACCCGTGACGTTGCTGGATACCGCTGGTCTTCGCGAAACCGAGGATGTTGTTGAATCGATCGGTATCGAGCGCGCGCGCTCACGCGCTCAAATGGCGGATCTGCGGGTTTTTCTTACCATTGACGACGTCAGGCCAGATATAGATCCGGAACCAGAGGATATCTTTCTTAAGGCCAAAGCCGACCTGCTGGATGATCCTGCCGGTGCGGTGTCAGGTAAAACCGGTGCTGGTCTTACCGCGCTTGTTGAACAGATTACTAAGGTTCTCAAGGACCGGGCCGCATCTGCCGGTCTGGCCACCAGGGCTCGTCATAAGCAATCGATGGAACGGGGTGTCGAATCGTTGCAATCTGCGCTATCTCTGATGCCGCAGGGCGAAGAAACGGCTGATATCACCGCAGAAGAACTGAGAACAGCTATTCGTGCACTTGATTCTTTGGTAGGGCGCGTCGACATCGAAAATGTTCTGGATGAAATCTTTGCGAGCTTTTGCCTCGGGAAGTAAGGAGTGTTTCACGTGAAACATTTTGACGTAGCAGTTATAGGCGGCGGACATGCGGGTGCCGACGCGGCACACGCCGCCGCACGCATGGGCGCATCTACTGCATTGATTACCCTGAAAGCAGCGGGTATCGGTGTGATGTCGTGCAATCCTGCAATTGGTGGGCTTGGTAAAGGCCATCTGGTGCGGGAAATTGATGCGCTTGACGGCGTTATGGGCCGTGTGGCTGACGCTGCCGGTATTCAGTTCCGGCTTCTCAACCGTCGTAAAGGCCCTGCTGTACAAGGGCCGCGGGCCCAGGCTGACCGTAAAATATATCGTGAAACCATGCTGGCCGAGATTAACGCCCAACCCCACCTGACGGTGGTCGAAGGTGAAGTCGTTGATTTTATCATGAATGGTGATCGGGTTGCCGGTGTGGTTCTGGGCGATGGAAGTGAGATCAACGCTGGCGCGGTGGTGCTGACGACCGGTACCTTTTTGCGCGGTGTCATTCATATTGGTGATGTATCTCGCCCCGGCGGTCGTATGGGTGACAAACCTTCGATCAAACTGGCAGAGCGCATCGATTCCTTTGGTCTGACGCTTGGCCGCCTTAAAACTGGCACCCCGCCGCGACTGAATGGAAAAACAATCGCCTGGGATAAGCTTGAATCGCAGCCTGGTGATGACGACCCGGCTATGTTTTCGTTTCTGTCGAGTACGCCGCCTGCACGTCAGATCGCCTGTGGTATCACCCATACAAACGAAAAGACCCACGATATTATCCGCGGGAACCTTGAACGTTCTGCGATGTACGGTGGCCATATCGATGGGATCGGCCCGCGCTATTGCCCATCGATCGAAGACAAGATTGTACGGTTTGCGGATAAAACATCGCACCAAATTTTCCTTGAACCCGAAAGCCTATCGGATGACGTCGTCTATCCCAACGGTATTTCCACCTCATTGCCCAAGCAGGTTCAGTTGGATTATGTACGTTCTATCAAGGGGTTAGAGAATACCGAAATTCTGCAACCGGGTTATGCGATTGAATATGATTATGTTGACCCACGCGCTTTGGATGAAACCCTCGCTGTCAAAACTGTACCGGGCCTTTTTCTTGCGGGACAGATAAACGGAACCACTGGATATGAAGAGGCCGCCGCGCAGGGCCTGGTGGCTGGACTTAATGCGGCCCTAATGGTTCAGGGCAAAGCGCCTGCAATTTTCAGCCGCTCCAATAGCTACATCGGCGTTATGGTTGACGATCTGACAACCCGAGGTGTGACTGAACCCTATCGTATGTTCACGTCGCGTGCTGAGTTCCGTCTTTCGCTGCGTGCTGATAATGCCGATCAACGGCTTACGCCAGTGGGGTTGACGCTGGGATGTGTCGGCGAAAAGCGCAATTGTGTTTTTCAGGATAAGATGGCGCGTTTAGGGGCCGCCCGCGCGCAATTGGAAGGCCAAAAATTTACGCCGAAGTATCTTGGCGAAAAGGGATTGAAGGTTACTCAGGACGGATCGCGCCGAACAGGGTTCCAACTGTTGGCCTTTCCCGACATCGACTTTGCTGCCTTGCTAAAATTGGACCCCTCGCTTGAGGAGGTTGACACCGAAACGCGGGCGCAGTTGGAAAAAGATGCCCTTTATGCAAATTACATTGATCGCCAAAAACGCGATGTTGAAATGATGAAACGCGATGAGGCTCATGTCATTCCACCCGAGTTTGACTTTCTTTCCATCGAAGGTCTGTCAAACGAATTAAAATCCAAACTTTCCCATGCCCGCCCTGCAAATCTGTCGCAGGCTGGCAGGATAGACGGTATGACGCCCGCAGCCCTAACCTTGATTCTGGCACACCTGAGGCAGGGCAAGCGGGAAAAATCCGCATGATCACGTCTGATGGGTTGAATGTTTCACGTGAAACATTCGAAAGGCTGGAGTGCTACGCCGAGCTTTTGCGCAAGTGGAATCCAAAGATAAATCTGGTATCTAAATCCACAATCAGCGATTTATGGAAAAGACACATCCTTGATTCTGCGCAGATTTATGATTTGGCCCCACATCCAGTTACCCATTGGGTTGATCTAGGTACGGGGGGCGGGTTCCCTGGTATGGTTATTGCAATTATGGCTGCGGATTCGGGTTCGCCCATTCGAACAACGTTGGTCGAAAGCGATATGCGAAAATCGACGTTTCTGCGTACTGTCATCCGCGAGACCGGTATTCAGGCAGACGTGATCACCAAGCGCATCGAAGAGCTTCCGCCGATGAGAGCTGATGTTATTTCAGCCCGCGCTCTTGCCAACCTAACAACGCTTTTATCCTTTGCTGCAAGGCATTTGGCGCCGGATGGAATGGCAATCTTTCCCAAGGGCGCCAGCTGGGAAAAAGAATTGATGGATGCGCAATCCAAGTGGAAATTTGATGTACAGGTTGCTAAAAGCAAGACAGAAGACGGCCCCGTTATTCTGAGCATTACAGGAGTTGCAAGTGTCTGATCCCACCCGACCTCGCGGACCTAAGATCATTGCGGTTGCCAATCAAAAAGGCGGTGTGGGAAAAACCACCACGACAATCAATTTGGGTGCAGCTCTTGCCGAATCTGGCGCGCGCGTTCTGATCGTTGATCTGGACCCTCAGGGAAATGCATCAACCGGATTGGGGATTGAGGCTGACAAGCGTGAATTCACGACATATGAGCTGCTTTTAGAAGAAAATGATTTGAAAGATGTTATTCAGAAGACGTCAACTGAAAATCTGATGATCATTCCGGCAACGGTCGATCTCAGCTCGGCGGATATTGAGCTTATTTCCAATGAAAAACGCAGTTTTCTTCTTCATGACGCGCTGCGCCAGCACGCGATGGACCAATACAAACTGGATTATATTCTGATTGATTGCCCGCCGTCGCTGAACCTATTGACTGTCAATGCAATGGTTGCCGCGCATTCAGTTCTGGTACCGCTTCAAAGTGAATTTTTTGCGTTGGAAGGCTTATCGCAACTGATGTTAACGGTTCGCGAAGTACGCCAAACAGCCAATCCGAAACTGAGAATCGAGGGTGTTGTCCTGAC
Source organism: Roseovarius litorisediminis (assembly GCF_900172295.1). Lineage (GTDB taxonomy): Bacteria > Pseudomonadota > Alphaproteobacteria > Rhodobacterales > Rhodobacteraceae > Roseovarius > Roseovarius litorisediminis. The sequence goes on along the minus strand of NZ_FWFL01000005.1, from coordinate 77,158 downwards.
CATGTTCGACACCCGAAACAACTTGTCTTCCCAGGTTGAACAGGATGCGCGCGAAAACTTGGGCGATCTTGTTTTCAACACGCGGATTCCGCGCAATGTTCGCCTGAGCGAGGCACCGTCTTACGCCGTATCAGTGCTTAGCTATGATTCCGGATCAAAAGGCGCCGAAGCCTACCGCGATCTGGCGCAGGAACTTATCGCAAATCAGTCGCGCATTGCCGCGTAGTCCAAAAAAGGAGCAGACAGTGGCCGATAAATCTCTGAAGAAACGCGGATTGGGCCGCGGCTTGTCAGCCCTGATGGCGGATGTCACCGAAGATTCGCGCCCAAACTCCGATGCTCCGAAGCGCCCGGATCTTATGGCACCCATTGAAAAAGTCAGCCCTAATCCTGAGCAACCCCGCCGCAGTTTCGATAAGGAACAGCTACAGGATCTGGCTGCGTCGATCGCTGAAAAAGGCATTATCCAACCGATCATCGTGCGCCCAAACCCAAAAAACCCTGATGCATATGAGATCGTCGCCGGTGAACGACGTTGGCGGGCTGCCCAGATCGCAAAATTGCACGAAGTTCCCGTTATTGTGCGGAGCTTCGACGATATCGAGGTTCTGGAAGTAGCGATTATCGAAAACATCCAACGTGCTGATCTGAATCCGGTGGAAGAGGCAGCCGGTTACAATCAGCTAATGCATAAATTCGGCCACACACAGGAAAAGCTGGCCGAGGTTCTGGGTAAAAGCCGTAGTCATATTGCGAACTCGGTTCGACTTCTTCAATTGCCGGATGAGGTTCAGACCTACCTGCGGGAAGGCAAGCTTTCAGCCGGTCACGCCCGCGCCTTGATCACATCAGATGATCCGGCAGCTTTGGCGCGCCGTGTAATACAAAAGAATCTGTCGGTGCGCGAAACGGAAAAGCTTGCCAAGTCCGGTCTGGGCGGCGGCACCGCCAATGGCGCCAAGCGCCCTGCATCGCAAATGGGCCAGGAAAAAGATGCGGACACAAAGGCGCTTGAAGGTGATTTGTCTGCGAACCTGGGGATGAAAGTCATCGTGGATCACAAGGCTGGTCATGAAAACGGCCAGATTACCATTAAATACCAAAGCTTGGATCAGCTCGATGATTTGTGTCGGATTTTAAGTTCTAACAGTTAGGGCGTGACCAAATGAAAGCCAAGACACATAGCAGTGTAACTCCTTGAATAAAAATGATTAATGGCCGTAATCCAAGTGCGATTGACAGGCCGAATACTGCCGCAATCGAAAGGGTCGAGATACGTTTTACTCTGGGGTTGATGCTGCCGTTGGTTTGCCAGTCAACAATCGCCGGGCCAAATCTGGGATGGGATAATAACCAGTTATGCAGACGCTCAGACGAGCGGGCAAAACAGAATGCGGCCAGCAGCATGAATGGGACCGTCGGTAATAGCGGCAGAGCAACTCCAGCCAGCCCAAGGCCGACGCAAATCAATCCCATGGCGGCCCAAAGAATGCGCATGTTTACCCCGGCAGAAGCTCCTTGATCACAGAGTTCAATACCATCCGTCCCTGATCTGTCACCCGGATTCGGCGCGGATCTGTTGAAATCATCCCGATCTCTTGCAAGTGCGCCAACGCATCCTGCGGCATCGGTGTCCCCGCCAGGGCCTGATAGCGATTTCGATCAATACCTTCGGTAATACGTAAACCCATCATGAGGTATTCTGCTGCTTGATCGGCACCAGATATAGATGTTTTTAATTTCTCGGGGTTTCCTGATGAAACGCCTTCCAGCCACCGGTTTGGCGCGCTCCAAGCTTCAGTCGCAAACTTTTGGTTTTCCTGTGTAATCCGTCCATGGGCGCCCGGGCCTATGCCAATATAATCCCCATAGCGCCAGTAGATAAGGTTATGTCGCGATTCCGCTCCAGGCCTTGCGTGGTTTGATACCTCATAGGCGGGGAATCCGGCAGCACCACAGACCTCCTGTGTTGCCTCATACATGTCCGCGGCACAATCATCTTCGGGAAGGCCGCGTAATTTACCGGCCGCATACCGATCACCAAAAGCCGTGCCGGATTCAATGGTCAATTGATAAAGCGACAGATGATCAACGGCCATCGACAATGCTTCGGTCAGTTCTTTGCGCCAGTTGTCCAGAGTTTGATCCTGACGAGCATAGATAAGGTCAAAGCTGACCCGATCAAAACATTCGCGCGCGATACCAAAGGCTTGCCTTGCCTCGGATACGGTATGAACCCGACCCAGTCGCCGCAGATCTTCGTCATTCAGCGCCTGAATACCCATCGATATTCGTGAAACACCTGCGTCGGCATAAGCTCTGAACCGCGCCGCTTCAACCGAACCGGGATTTGCCTCAAGCGTGACTTCAAGGTCATTGGCCGCGGGCCAAGTGCTACGAATCCGTTCCAGGATGGCCTGAACCACTTCGGGGTCCATCAGACTGGGCGTTCCGCCGCCGAAAAAAATTGAGTTAAGTACCCGACCGGGCAGTATCTCGCCATAGCGGTCAATTTCGGAAAGATAGGCGTCGCGCCACCTTACCTGATCAATCTTGTGTGCAACATGACTGTTAAAGTCGCAATAAGGGCATTTGGCCTGACAAAATGGCCAATGGATATAAAGGCCAAAGCCCCCCTGTTGCCAATCGTCAGGCAAAACAGCCGTTCACAAACTTGGCAAAGGCATCGGCGCGGTGGCTGATGCGGTTCTTTTCCCAACGGTCCATCTCGCCAAAGGTGATGTCATGACCCTGAGGCACAAATATCGGGTCGTATCCATGGCCTTTGTTGCCGCGCATTGGCCAGGTGATCTGCCCTTCGACGACGCCGGGAAATACTTCGTCATGTCCATCAGGCCAGGCCAACACCAAAGTACAGCAAAATCTTGCGGTCCAGGGGCCGGTTTCGCCGGTTTCCAGCAGCCTTGCATGCGTTTTTGTCATGGCCATGATGAAATCACGACCAGTCTCTGTTTCAGCCCAATCGGCGGTATAAACCCCTGGCGCACCGCTTAGTGCATCAATCTCGATGCCGGAATCATCCGACAAGGCGGGCAGGCCTGCTGCGCTGGCCGCAGCATGCGCTTTGATCCGGGCATTTCCGACAAATGTTGTTTCGGTTTCGTCCGGCTCTGCCAATCCCAGTTCAGCGGCCCCTATAACTTTCACCCCATAGGGGTGCAGCAGGCTGGCGATCTCTTCCAGTTTGCCCGCGTTATGCGTGGCCACCAGAAGAGTATCGCCTTCAAACCTACGCATTGACTGCCGCCAATTGGGCCGCCACCAGTGTATCAACGCCCTGTTCTGCCAGATCCATCAACTGATTCATTTGCTCGCGGGAATAAGTAGAGCCTTCGGCAGACATTTGTACTTCGATCAGCCGTTTGCTGGCTGTCATGATGAAATTGCCATCAACCCCGGCTTCGCTGTCTTCTGGGTAATCCAGATCCAGCACCGGTTGACCGGCATAAATTCCGCAGGATACTGCGGCCACCGGATCGACCATCGGGTCGCTGATCACATCGCCCGCCTTCATCAGCTTGTTCACCGCCAGCCGCAGGGCAACCCATCCGCCGGTGATCGACGCACAGCGCGTACCGCCATCAGCCTGAATAACATCGCAATCGACCGTGATCTGCCGTTCACCCAGGGCAACCCGATCAACGCCTGCCCGCAATGACCGGCCGATAAGACGTTGAATTTCAACGGTTCGGCCACCTTGTTTGCCTGCTGCTGCCTCGCGCCGCATACGGCTGGTGGTGGATCGGGGCAGCATACCGTATTCTGCGGTAACCCAGCCAAGACCGGATCCTTTGATAAAGGGCGGTACGCGGTCCTCGATCGTGGCGGTACACAAGACATGCGTGTCGCCCATCCGGATCATACACGATCCTTCTGCGTGCTTCGTTATGCCGGTTTCGATTGAAACCGCGCGCATATCACTTAAATCTCTACCCGAAGGCCGCATTGCAAATCCCCTATGTTTGTTGAAACCGGGGATACAGGTGACCGACCCGGGTTAGCAACCCCGATTGACCTTTTGCGCCAGCAGTCTTTAATGGCACGTCAGACAGGAAACACGCCAAAGATGAACGACGCCGGCAGGATATTAGAAGAAATGAACGACCGCTCGCGCGAGGTTTTTCGCCGGGTTGTCGAATCCTATCTGGCAACTGGTGATCCGGTGGGCTCGCGCACCCTGACCCGCGACATGAGCGAAAAGGTAAGTGCCGCCACCATTCGCAACGTGATGCAGGACCTTGAATATCTTGGACTACTGGACAGCCCGCATGTCAGTGCGGGCCGGGTGCCCACGCAGGAAGGGCTGCGTATGTTCGTTGATGGCTTGCTTGAAATCGGTGATCTGCAAAACGATGACCGCAGAACCATTGATGCGACCCTTGGCAGCAATTCTCAGGATGTCGCGGCCGCGCTTGATCGGGTCGGGTCGGCCCTGTCTGGTGTGACCCACGGCGCGTCATTGGTGCTGGCCCCGAAACACGAAGCTCCGATAAAGCATATTGAATTTGTCGGTCTGGGCCATGATCGGGCCCTTGTTGTGCTGGTTTTTGCCGATGGTCATGTTGAAAACCGCATTTTCAATCCGCCCCCTGGGCAAACGCCCAGTTCGATGCGCGAAGCGGCGAATTTCCTGAACGCGCTGATCGAAGGCAAAACGCTTTCGGATTTGCAGACCGTAATCGCAAAACAGATCAACGAACGGCGCCGGGAAATTGATCAGCTGGCCCATGCGATGGTTGAAAGCGGGCTGGCTGTCTGGGACGGAGAAAGCGAATCGTACGAACGCCTGATCGTTCGGGGCCGGGCGAATCTTTTGGGAAGCGAAACCGAAGAAGCTGAACTTGAGCGCATCCGAATCCTGTTTGACGACCTTGAGCGCAAGCGCGATATCGCAGAATTCCTTGAACTGACCGATGAAGGCGAAGGTGTACGCATTTTTATTGGCTCCGAGAACAAACTTTTCTCACTTTCGGGTTCCTCTTTGGTGGTCTCTCCCTATATGAACGCAGACCGTAAGATCATTGGCGCGGTGGGCGTCATTGGCCCGACGCGACTCAACTATGGACGAATAGTGCCGATCGTGAACTACACGGCACAGCTGGTTGGCAAACTGATCGCGGACCGGAGTTAGAGGTAAGACATGGCACAGCCACAGAACGACGATTTCCTGGACGATATCGAACAGGCAGAACAAGAAGAAATGGAACAGGACATCGCTGAATTCAGCGATGAAGCGATAGAGATCGATACATTGCGGGCCGAGCGCGACGCGCTGCAGGATAAATTCATGCGGGCCCTGGCAGATGCGGAAAATGCGCGCAAACGGTCTGAAAAAGACCGCCGCGAAGCTGAAAACTATGGTGGGTCAAAGCTGGCTCGTGACATGTTGCCGGTTCACGACAACATGAAACGCGCACTTGAGGCCGCGACTGACGAACAGCGCCAGATTGCCGCCGCTCTGATCGAAGGCGTCGAGATCACAATGCGCGAAATGCTCAGTGTCTTCTCGAAACATGGGATCAAGGTGATCTCGCCGCAGGTTGGCGATAAATTCGATCCGCAACAACACGAAGCCATGTTCGAGGCCCCCCTGCCCGGCACCAAGGCTGGCGACATCATTCAGGTCTCGGCAGATGGATTCATGCTGCACGACCGTATCCTGCGGCCGGCGCAAGTTGGCGTATCGTCCAATCGCGAATCATAAAACGCAAGGCGGGCTTCAGCCCGCCTTCTCTTGTAGCAACCCTTTAAGCTCGTAAATCAGATCCAGCGCATCGCGTGGGCTTAGTTCATCGGGCAAAATTTTGATCAGCCGCTCTTCCAGTTGCGAAGGCGCCTTTGGCCCCGGAGATTTCCCGGGCGCCGGACTGACAGCGAAAAGCGGCAGATCGTCAATCAGCGTTTTCTTCGCGGTGCCGCCTTCACGCTCGCCCTTTTCCAGGGCATCCAGCACAACGCGCGCTCGGTCCAGCACAGCGCTGGGCAGCCCTGCCAGCTTTGCTACCTGCACGCCATAGGAACGGTCTGCTGCGCCGCGCCGGACCTCGTGCATGAAAATGACATCGCCGTCATGTTCTTTCACCGTGACGGTTGCGTTTTCGACCTTGTCCAGCTTATCCGAAAGATTGGTCAGTTCGTGATAATGCGTGGCAAAAAGCGCCCGGCATTTGTTGACGTCGTGTAGGTATTCCAGCGTCGCCCAGGCAATCGACAGCCCGTCGTAAGTGGCAGTTCCGCGACCGATCTCATCCAGAATGACCAGCGCATGATCGTCTGCCTGATTAAGAATCGCCGCGGTTTCCACCATCTCGACCATAAAGGTTGACCGGCCCCGCGCCAGATCGTCGGATGCACCAACACGGCTGAACAGTTGGCTGACAAGCCCGACATGCGCTGCACGCGCGGGCACATAGCTGCCCATTTGCGCCAGCAGGGCAATCAGTGCGTTTTGCCGAAGAAATGTTGATTTACCTGCCATGTTTGGCCCGGTCAGCAACCAAATATCGCTGGTCTCACCCAGATCACAGTCGTTAGCAATAAACTGCGCCCCGTCTTGTGCGCGCAGCGCTTGCTCTACTACAGGATGGCGTCCGCCTTCGATATGAAGCGCGCGACTGCCATCCACCTTGGGCCGACACCAGTTTTCACCTTTTGCCAGATCAGCAAGCGCAGTTGCCAGATCCAGTTCAGCCAGCCCTTTTGCTGTTTGCCCGATAAGGGCAGATTGTTCCAGTATGGCTGATTTCAGCCGTTCATAGAGATGCTTTTCTGTTTCCAAAGCCCTTCCACCGGCATTCAGAATTTTGGTTTCCATCTCGCTTAGCGGAATGGTGGTAAATCTGACCTGATTGGCGGTGGTCTGGCGGTGTTTGAAAGTTTCGTTAAGGGGTTCAGACAGCATCTTGTCGGCGTGTGTGGCGGTTACCTCGACGAAATACCCAAGCACATTGTTGTGCTTGATCTTAAGCGAGGGGATGCCGGTCAGCCTGACATAATCGCCCTGCATCCCGGCGATCACGCTGCGCCCCTCATCGCGTAGTTGCCTGGCCTCGTCCAGATCGGTGTCATATCCCGGGGCGATAAATCCACCGTCGCGTACAAGCATGGGCGGCTCGGCCACCAGCGCCTGATCCAGCAAATCTAACAGCGTGTCGTGACCGGTTAATTCCCTGGCCGCGTCTTTCAGCAGTGGCGGCAGGTCCAATCCATCAAGTGCTGAGACAATTTCGGCGGCCTGGGCCAATCCATTGCGCACCGCGGCCAGATCCCGTGGCCCGCCGCGATCCAACCCCAGCCGCGATAGCGCCCGGTCCAGATCAGGCACCTTGCGCAACGCCCCGCGCAGATCGGTGCGAAACCGGCTCTGTTCCACCGCAAAACCCACGGTGTCCAGCCTATTTTGCACAACATCCAGAACTCGCGATGGGCTGGACAGCCTGCGTTCCAGTAAACGACCACCCCCTGCCGTGACCGTTCGGTCGATCACCGCCAGCAACGATCCGGCCTTTCCCCCCGACAGGGCATGGGTCAGTTCAAGGTTCCGCCGGGTGGCTGCGTCAATCTGCAGAACGCGGTCGTGGTTTTCCCGAACCGGTGCACGCAGCAGCGGCAGCCTTCCCTTTTGGGTGATCTCCAGATATTCAACAATGGCGCCCATCGCTGCCACTTCGGCGCGGCTGAATTGCCCAAAGGCGTCAAGCGTGCCGATACCAAACAGCGCACAAAGACGCTTTTCGCCCCCTGTGCTGTCAAATGCGGCGCGCCCTAACGGTGTAAGCGAGGCACCCGATTCAGACACTATTTCGGCCAAAGCGGCCTCATCTCCATCCGCGATGATTACCTCACTCGGGTTCAGACGCGCTAGTTCTGGGCCCAGACGCACGGTACTCATCGGCATTACGTGAAACGCACCAGTAGATATGTCCACCCAGGACATCGCGCATTCCCCCCGGACCTGGGCAAAGCTGGCCAGAAAATTATGCTGTCGCGCATCCAGCAGGCTTTCTTCGGTCAAGGTGCCCGGGGTAACTAACCGCACAACTTCGCGCCGTACCACCGATTTCGATCCGCGCTTTTTGGCCTCGGCGGGGTTTTCCATCTGCTCGCACACTGCCACGCGAAACCCCTTGCGGATCAGCGTTAGCAGATAACCTTCGGCGGCATGGAACGGCACACCGCACATGGCAATGTCTTCGCCCAGGTGTTTCCCCCTCTTGGTCAGCGCAATATCCAGCGCTTCGGCTGCGGCAACGGCATCGTCGAAAAACAATTCGTAGAAATCGCCCATCCGGTAGAACAAAAGCGCGTCAGGGTATTGCGCCTTGATCTCCAGATATTGCGCCATCATCGGCGTTACGGCTGATTTCGCAGACGTCACTTCAAGTCCCCCCGTTGGTTCTGGGAACCTTACAAACCACGCGCCATATGCGAAAGCCAAAACCGTGTTGTAGTTGAGGCTTGTGCAAACCCCCGCTATGCAGGGCAAAACCAACTAAATGGACGGTCCCCGCCATGGCGAAAATGAAGATCACCCGCGAAGAGGCACTTGCCTTTCACCTCGAGCCCACTCCCGGGAAGTTCGAAATTACGGCAACCGTGCCGATGACCACCCAGCGGGACCTCAGCCTTGCTTATTCCCCGGGCGTTGCTGTGCCCTGCGAGGAAATCGCCGCCAATCCCGAAACTGCTTATGATTACACCAACAAGGGTAACCTTGTGGCCGTCATCTCGAACGGCACCGCGGTGCTGGGTCTTGGCAATCTGGGCGCTGTCGCCTCGAAGCCCGTGATGGAGGGCAAGGCGGTTCTATTCAAGCGTTTCGCCGACGTGAATTCGATTGATATCGAACTGGATACCGAAGACCCCGAGGCGTTTATCAACGCGGTCAAACTTATGGGTCCGACCTTTGGCGGCATCAACCTTGAGGATATCAAGGCGCCTGAATGCTTCATCATCGAACAGCAGCTTAAAGAGATCATGGATATCCCCGTCTTCCATGACGATCAGCACGGCACCGCCGTGATCTGTGCCGCAGGCCTGATAAATGCGCTGCACATTTCAGGTAAGAAAATAGAAGACGTCAAAATTGTTCTCAACGGTGCGGGAGCTGCAGGAATCGCATGTATTGAACTACTGAAATCCATGGGGGCCAGACACGATAACTGCATCGTCTGCGACACCAAGGGCGTGATCTATCAAGGCCGCACCGAGGGCATGAACCAGTGGAAATCAGCCCATGCAGTCAAGACCGACCTGCGCGAGCTTGGCGAAGCGATGAAAGACGCCGACGTCTTTCTGGGCGTCAGCGTCAAGGGTGCTGTCACCGAAGACATGATCGCCTCGATGGCCGACAACCCGGTGATCTTTGCCATGGCCAACCCTGATCCCGAGATTACACCGGAAGAAGCGCATGCCGTTCGCGCCGATGCGATCGTTGCAACTGGCCGCTCGGATTATCCAAATCAGGTCAACAACGTTTTGGGCTTTCCGTATCTCTTTCGCGGTGCGCTGGATGTCCACGCCCGCGCAATCAACGATGAAATGAAAATCGCTTGCGCCCAGGCTCTGGCGAGCCTCGCGCGCGAGGATGTCCCGGATGAGGTTGCCATGGCCTACGGCCAAAAGCTCAGCTTTGGGCGTGACTACATCATTCCCACGCCATTTGATCCGCGGCTAATTTACACCATACCGCCCGCCGTCGCGCGGGCCTGCATGGATACAGGCGCCGCCCGTCGCCCGATCGTGGATATGGAGGCCTATGAGGTTTCGCTGAAGGCACGGATGGACCCCACGGCATCTATCCTTCGCTCGATCAACGCCCGTGCGCGAAACGCGCAGGCCCGTATGATCTTTGCCGAAGGCGATGATATCCGGGTGCTGCGCGCCGCTGTGCAATATCAGCGCACCGGGTTTGGCAAGGCTATCGTCATTGGCCGTGACGAGGACGTGAAAGCCAAGCTTGAGGCCGCCGGTCTGGGCGATGCCGTGCGTGAGATAGAAGTCACAAATGCCGCCAAATCTGCACGGCTGGAAGAGTATAAGGAATTCCTCTATCAGCGCCTGCAGCGCAAGGGTTTTGATCGCCACGATGTGCATCGTCTTGCTGCTCGCGACCGGCATGTTTTTTCGGCGCTGATGTTGGCGCATGGGCATGGTGACGGGCTGGTTACCGGAGCCACACGCAAGTCGGCACATGTGTTGCAGTTGATCAATCACGTGTTTGATGCCGGTGCCGAACACGGTGCTGCCGGTATTACGGCTTTGCTGCACAAGGGCCGGATCGTGATGATCGCGGATACGCTGGTGCACGAATGGCCGGATGAAGAGGATCTTGCCAACATCGCCGAGCGCGCCGCCGGCGTTGCGCGGCATCTGGGGCTGGAGCCGCGCGTCGCCTTCGTGTCGTTCTCGACGTTCGGGTATCCCCGGTCCGAACGCGCCGAAAAGATGCATCAGGCCCCCAAAGTTCTGGAAAAACGCGGCGTGGATTTCGAATTTGAAGGCGAGATGACAGTCGATGTGGCCCTGAACGTCACCGCGCAGGAAACCTACCCGTTCCAGCGCCTGTCCGGACCTGCCAACATTCTTGTGGTCCCCGCTCGGCACTCGGCCTCGATCTCTGTCAAGCTTATGCAGGAAATGGCGGGCGCCACGGTAATCGGTCCGATCCTGTCGGGCGTCGACAAATCAATCCAGATCTGTTCGTCCAACTTTACCGCTAATGATATCCTGAACATGGCCGTTCTGGCGGCATGCAAGGTAGGCTGAAACAGCGAATGATCTTCAATCTCGGCTCCATCAACGCCGATCATTTCTACCGGGTGCCGCATTTGCCGACTCCGGGCGAAACCCTTACCGCTATAGACTATTCAACCGATCTGGGCGGCAAGGGCGCCAATCAATCGGTGGCGGCGGTACGCGCGGGGTCAAAGGTTTGTCATATTGGGGCGGTCGGGCCCGGTGGCGCATGGATGGTCGATCGACTGACCGAGCTTGGCGTCGATACTCAACATATCGCGCGGATACCTACCCCCTCGGGCCACGCCATCATTACAATTGATGCGTTGGGCGAAAATGCCATTGTGATTTTTCCAGGCGCCAACCGGATGCTTGATCCAACGTGTCTTGAGCCCGCCCTTTCCTCGGCCCGGTCTGGCGATTGGCTGATGCTCCAAAACGAAACCTCGCTTCAGATCGACGCCGCCAGAATAGCCCGCGACCATGGCATGTCTGTTGCCTATTCAGCCGCACCGTTTGAAGTTGATGCGGTTCGTGCCGTGCTACCATATATCTCCGTGTTGCTTCTTAATTCGGTCGAGGCGCAACAGCTTTCAAAGGCGCTGTCTCAGCCGGTCGAGGATATCCCCGTGCCGCGCATCCTGATCACCCGTGGATCAAAAGGTGCGACATGGATCGACCGGGTTCGCGGTGAAACAGTCTCAATTCCAGCCTTCTCAGTCACACCGATCGACACTACCGGTGCAGGAGATACCTTTGCCGGATATCTGATCGCAGGCCTGTCTCAAGACCTTCCTCCAAGGGATGCCCTGATCCGGGCTGCTGCCGCTGCGGCGCTGAAGGTTCAACAAAAAGGGACAACCAAAGCCATCCCAAAGCTTGATCAGGTACTGGCTTTTCTGAACTAAAGCGTTTCGAGATTAAGCCGCACCTCAGATTGAAACCGAAACGCTTTAGTGCTTGCCGGCAAACGGGGCCGTTTCACCCCACAGTTGCCTGACCCTTGCATCACGACCGCATGCACTGCGGTACCGTTTATAGGCCTCCGATTGGCGCTTGAGACCAAACCGGGTTACCACCAGTTTTTTGCCTTTATAGTAATCCTGATGGTAGTCCTCTGCTTTATAGAATGTCTTTTCCGGCAGTATCGGCGTCACAATTTTTTGCCCAAGGGCCATTTCCGCCTCGGCTTTGGCCATTTCTGCATATTTCCGGTCTTCTGGGTCCGACACAAAAATTGCTGTCCGATAGCTGTCCCCACGGTCGCAGAATTGCCCGCCGGAATCAGTCGGGTCAATCGACCGAAAGAATAGTTCCAAAAGTTGCCCGGCATTCACCTGACCGGGGTCATAGGTGATTTGGACTGCCTCATAATGTCCGGTGCCACCACGAACGACATCTTTGTAGGTTGGGTTTTTCAAACTGCCACCAGTAAAGCCGGAAACCACTTCGGCAACGCCTTTCACTGACTCGAAATCGGATTCCACACACCAGAAACAGCCCCCTGCGACGGTCAGAACCTTGTTGCCTGCCGCCGCGGCCTTGTTCGAGTGCACGCAAAACCCTACCACGATCAACACTGCCAAAATCGCGGCCTTGATATCTTTCGCCTGTGATCTCATGGTCAAACCCTCCTGAACATGTACCCAACCTGTCTGATTTTGCTGCGCGCGCCAATTCACGACCCAGAGAAATCACAGCTTGGTGATGCAATTTTATCCCTTTGTATTGTCCCGCTATGAATATTTGAATCGTCACAAGCGGGACCTTTTTGATATGTATTTAGCCGAAACTCGCAAAAAATGGCGTTTTGTGTGCCCCGTACCCGGAAAGGATTGCCTGGCGGGCGGAAGCTCTGCAACAGTTTGACCCGCAGCTTGTCGAATACGATCCCGCCGGAGGTTACATTGTGAATGGGCAATTTGACGAGATGACGTCAAAGGCAAAAGTGATCGTTAAAACCGCACAGGTGGGCAACTCTGACGAACCGGATATTATTGACATTGAACCCGAAGTTGAATTCGAGGGCGCAGCAGATTCAGATCCGGACAACCTTTTCCAAACAGAGGACCTGCAGACTTATACCAAAACAGCGCGTCTTTACTTGCGAGAGACCTGGTAAACATCACAATCCCGGCATTTTGGTGTTGTCCGGTGTGACGTCATGTACAATTTGTACGCACCCATCCTGAACAACCCGGATTTTGTACGAAATCCACGTGCAAAACGTACAGACCGTACAAAATCGTCAGCGCTTGAGTCGACGATCCCGCGCTGCCAGCAGCTTTAGGCGCAGGGCCTGCAACTGAATGAATCCAGCGGCGTCTTTCTGGTCGTATGCGCCTGCATCATCTTCGAACGTCACGTGTGCCTCGGAATACAAAGAATGTTCCGACCAGCGCCCAACCGTGCGGGCAAGGCCCTTGTAAAGCTTCAGGCGAACGGTGCCAGTCACATGATCTTGTGATTTGTCGATGGCTGCCTGCAACATCTCGCGTTCCGGGCTGAACCAAAAGCCGTTATATATCAGCTCGGCATATTGCGGCATCAGTTGATCTTTCAGGTGCATGGCACCCCGATCCATGGTGATCGACTCGATTCCGCGATGCGCCTCCAGCAGAATGGTGCCACCGGGGGTTTCATAGATGCCCCGCGATTTCATGCCCACAAAGCGCCCCTCGACCAGGTCAAGCCGGCCGATGCCATGCTTTCCGCCAAATTCATTCAGCTTTGTCAATATGCTAGCAGGGCTAAGCGCTTCGCCGTTGATGCTAACTGGATCACCCTTTTCAAAGCCGATTTCGATGAATTCCGGCTCACTCGGCGCATCTTCGGGGTGTACGGTGCGCTGGTAAACGTAATCTGGTGCAGCCTCGGCCGGGTCTTCCAGAACCTTGCCTTCACTTGAGGTATGCAGCAGGTTCGCATCCACTGAGAACGGTGCTTCGCCGCGCTTGTCCTTGGCGATGGGAATTTGATTTTTTTCAGCAAAATCAAGCAGTTTTGTCCGGCTGGTCAGATCCCATTCGCGCCAGGGTGCAATCACTTTGATCTCGGGATTCAGTGCATAGGCCGCTAGTTCAAATCGTACCTGATCGTTGCCTTTGCCGGTCGCCCCATGTGCCACAGCATCTGCGCCGGTTTCTGCCGCGATCTCAACTAAACGCTTTGAAATCAGGGGCCTGGCAATGGATGTGCCCAGCAGATACAGCCCCTCATATACGGCATTGGCGCGGAACATCGGGAACACAAAATCGCGTACGAACTCTTCGCGTACGTCTTCGATATAGATATTTTCTGGCTTTATTCCAAGAAGCTCTGCCTTTTGGCGCGCGGGTTCCAGTTCTTCACCCTGGCCCAAATCAGCGGTGAATGTCACCACTTCGCAGCCATACTCTGTCTGCAACCATTTCAGAATAATCGAGGTATCAAGACCACCGGAATAGGCCAGCACAACTTTCTTGGGCGCAGACATCAGTTTCCCTTTCTCACGGACATGCGCCCGGCGCTTACCGGGTTTTTGCGCACGGGGCAAGACGCGGCGACGGCAGTATTCATATGTATGCTTTGCCTCAACCCCTTGTCACAGGTGAAACATTACGCCAATCACGGGCTTATGACCGATTTTCGCACCTTTGCCCAAGCCGCCGAATATGCAATGCGCGATGTTTTTGAAATGACGCCATTGCAGCGCAATGAACACCTGTCCGACCGTTATCATGCCAACATCCTGCTGAAACGCGAGGATCTGACGCCGGTACGCTCCTACAAACTGCGCGGGGCGTTCAACGCTATGCGTAAAGTACTGGAAAATAAACCAAAAACAACGCAGTTTGTTTGCGCCAGCGCCGGTAACCACGCGCAGGGCGTGGCGTTCATGTGCCGATATTTTGGGGTCAAAGGCGTGATTTTCATGCCCGTAACAACGCCCCAGCAGAAGATAGGTAAAACGGAAATTTTCGGTGGTGATGCCGTGTCGATCCGCCTGACGGGTGATTATTTCGACGACACACTTCGGGCCGCGCAGGCTTATTGCGCCGAAATAAAGGGGCATTTTTTGTCACCTTTTGACGATGAAGATGTGATTGAAGGTCAAGCCTCGGTAGCGGTCGAAATTGAGGCGCAACTGGGCGGACTGCCCGATCACATTATTATGCCGGTGGGCGGCGGTGGTTTGTCAGCCGGTGTGCGATCATATGTCGGCGACGAATGTCGAATAACACTGGTCGAACCATCCGGCGGCGCCTGTCTTGGAGCGGCACTAGCGGCGGGCAGGCCTACCCGATTGAAACATATAAATAATTTTGCGGACGGCGCTGCCGTGGCCCAGATTGGGGAAAAGACATTTGCACGTCTTTCTGACTTGGACCCTGAACGCGCGATCGTCGTTGATGAGGACCGACTGTGCACAACCATTCTGGAAATGCTGAACGTCGAAGGTATCGTTTTAGAGCCTGCTGGCGCACTTGCGGTTGATGCACTCAAAGATTTAGGTGACGCGATCCGGGGTCAAACCGTGGTTTGTGTAACTTCTGGTGGGAATTTCGATTTTGAGCGTTTGCCTGAAGTAAAAGAGCGCTCGCAGCGGTTTTCAGGAGTGAAAAAATACTTCATTTTACGTATGCCGCAGCGCCCGGGTGCATTGAAGGATTTTTTGAATATGCTGGGCCCCGATGATGATATCGCCCGGTTTGAATACCTTAAAAAATCAGCCCGGAATTTTGGTTCTGTGCTGATCGGCATTGAAACAAGCCGTGCAGAAAACTTTGCGCATATCCAAACCAAGCTTGAGGCGGCGGGGTTCGACTATCGGGATATTACCAATGATGAAGTTTTGTCAGAGTTTTTAATTTAGCGCTTTAGGCATGCAATCCATGTCATGTGGCCGTTACGCGATTGAGGGCCTTTAGAAATTGAGCTTTAGAAGCCTCATAACTTGCTAGGACACCTGCAAGGTCAATCTGATTCAACTGGCCATTTGCTGCAGCGGTTTCCCCTTTCTGACAGCGCGTTGAAAAATCTGTAAAACCAAGGTTAAGTGCGCTGCCTTTCAGAAAGTGCAGTTGAGATTCAAGCGTTTCGGCCGATTTTCCGCAGCGCATTTTAGTGATCTCCATTTCGACTTCTTCCAAAAACAATTCAACAACTTCGCCAAAATCTTCGGCGCCAATTTCTTCCCGCAGTTGGGATACCCTGTTCCAGTCGATCATTAGATAACCCTTTTTTCAACGGCACTATCCTGACACTTGAACCCTAATTATTCTTCTAAGAAACCAGAGAGTTGTTGCCAATTTTAATATTCACGCGGTGTTAAGGCCGCCACCCTACTTGTGGGGTGTTACAAGTGATGGTGGTATCGGTGCGACAAAGGGTACATGAAATCAAAAATCCGGGCCGGCACAGTGATGTCGTCCGAAAAGTGCTGGTTGTCGATGACAGCCGTATGCAGCGGCGAATTTTGACGGCGATGCTCAAGCGCTGGGGGTTCGAGGTGCGCGAAGCCGAATCTGGGACCGAAGCGCTTGACATATGCCAAAAGTGGCCACCCGATCTTGTGATGAGCGATTGGATGATGCCTGGCATGAACGGGTTGGAATTTTGCCGTGAATTCAGGCGGATGACGCGCGAAAAATACGGATATTTTATCTTACTGACGTCAAAAAGTGAAAAGGATGAAGTTGCTCACGGGCTTGATGCAGGTGCCGATGACTTTTTGACCAAACCCGTAAATGGGGCTGAGCTTCGGGCGCGTATATCTGCGGGTGATCGTATCCTTCGAATGGAACGGGAACTGACCGAGAAAAACCGGTTGATCAAATCCACACTGGATGAGCTTCAATCCCTTTACGATTCGCTGGACAGTGATCTGATTGAGGCCAAAAAACTTCAGCAATCTCTGGTTCGTGACCGATTTCGTGATTTGGGCCCGGCTGATGTATCGCTACTTTTAAGGTCCAGTGGTCATGTGGGCGGTGATCTGGTGGGCATGTTCCCGGTCGGGGCGAAACATGTTGGCCTTTATGGGTTAGATGTATCGGGCCACGGCATTAGTTCGGCGCTGATGACGGCGCGGCTTGCCGGATATCTGTCGGCTGGTGCCCCGGACCAGAACGTGGCGCTGCGGAAGACCGATAAGGGTCGCTACGTCCTGCGTCCTCCCGCCGAAACGATTGCCACTCTCAACCGTCTTATCCTGAATGAAATGGAAACAGAGCACTACTTTACGCTGTTGTTGGCTGATGTAGATCTGGAAACTGGCAAAGTGATAATGGCACAGGCAGGTCACCCCTATCCAGCGCTTCAGCGCGCAAACGGGGAAGTTGAATTTTTGGGGACAGGCGGCCTTCCGGTAGGCTTGATTGATGGGGCCGAGTATCAACAGTTTGAAATAATTATGCGTGCTGTTGATCGCTTGATGATCCACTCTGACGGTGTGGTTGAATGCTCGGACCCGTCCGGCGTAATGCTGGATGACGCCGGATTGGGGGGCATTCTTAGTGACCTGCGGCAGACACATGGTATGGCATGTCTGGAGTCGTTGGTCTGGAAACTGGCCGACTTTGCCGGGGATGAGGATTTTGCAGACGATGTTTCGGCGGTGCTGCTGGAATTCAAACCCAGCCCATTATCTGGCTGACGAAATACCGATCACCTGGATTGGCCAGTTCCTGACTTGCCATCTCGGGGCTGGCCCATAGGGCCAAGTGCCCGTCTTCGGCCGGTGGGCCTAAAGGACGTATGGGTTGGGCAACATAGATTGTGCAAATCTTTTCGGCCCAAAGGTCATATTCAGGCATAAAAGTGAACCGGCGGAATGCACCCAATCGGCGGGGCTGAGCGATTCGCCAACCGGTTTCCTCGAAAACTTCGCGATGCAGTGCCTGTATTGGCGATTCGCCGGGATCGATACCGCCGCCAGGCAGTTGCAGCTCGGGTTCGGGTTCGGCCTGATGGGTCAGCAAAAGCTGACCTCCAGAAGGTAGAATCGCATAAACTCCGGCCCTTTGCTGATACCGGATGTCGATTTTTGGTGTCTCGCCGAACCGTCTGATCATCACTTGCCCCCTTGGACCGCATATTGCCCTGCCTATATAGTCGCGATATGCCAAGTTACGGCGAACAAGGAAACCCCATGACACTCGGACAGAAAATCGCCTGGGACGACACGGTATTGCCGTTCCAGCTGGACAATGCAGATATTCGCGGGCGTGTTGCCCGATTGGATGGTGTATTGGATGGCATCCTGAAACAGCATGACTACCCAGAAAAAGTTGAAGCGCTGGTGGCAGAAATGGCTCTGCTTACGGCGTTGATTGGCCAGACGGTCAAGCTACGCTGGAAATTGTCTTTGCAGGTGCAATCCAAGGGCGCGGTCCGGATGATTGCCACCGATTATTACGCGCCTACGGTCGAAGGTGAACCTGCACGTATCCGCGCCTACGCCAGTTATGACCCAGACCGGATTACCGAAGGCACACCGTTCGATCAGGTCGGCGAAGGATATTTCGCTGTGCTGATTGACCAAGGCAAGGGAACAGAGCCGTATAAGGGCATCACACCAATCGCTGGTGATGGGTTAAGTGCCTGCGCAGAAGCTTACTTTGCCCAATCCGAGCAGTTGCCAACGCGTTTCAACCTAAGTTTTGGAAAATCAACCGAGGCAGATACAGCCGAGCATTGGCGGGCTGGTGGCGTGATGCTTCAACACATGCCCCAGGCATCACCTTTTGCGCAGGGTGGTGCGACCGGCGAAAATGGTTTGCTGGCGGCCTTGGATATCGTTGATGGTGACGACCAGGAAAACTGGAACCGTGCGAATTTGCTTTTGGACACTGTCGAAACCCTGGAATTGATTGGCCCGTCCTTGGCTCCAACCGACTTGTTAGTACGGCTCTTTCATGATGAAACACCGCGGGTATTTGACATGCAGCCGGTGAGATTTGGATGCACCTGTTCGGAGGAACGGGTGCGAAACAGCCTGTCAATCTATTCGGCCCAGGACCTTGCGACAATGACGACACCCGAAGGGGTCGTCACTGCAGATTGTCAATTTTGTGGTGCAAATTACACACTCGACCCCAAGACTTTGGGTTTCGAGGCGGGCCAACCGTCTGGTGACGATGCCTGATCCCATTGCACCTGTAATGGCGGCTATCAATGGGCCGGGTGTGGCGTCTACTGACTATGACCTGAATCCCGAAGTGGTTTTGCCAGCGGGGCGTAAATTGCGGCCCGCTGGCGTTTTGGTGCCGATACTGTGTGCGGACCACAGTGCTCGTTTGATTTTGACAAAGCGATCATCCGCATTGAAACACCACCCCGGCCAGATTGCCTTTCCGGGCGGCAAGCAAGACCCGGGCGATAAGGATATCATCGCTACGGCCCTGCGCGAAGCCAGCGAAGAGATTGGCCTGGACCCGGCGAATGTCAATGTACTGGGTCTTTTGCCTTCGCATGAAACAGTGACAGGCTTTGATGTGACGCCGGTAGTCGCCCTGGTGAAACAAAGATTTATTCCCATTCCGGAACCAGGTGAAGTGGATGAGGTATTCGAAGTACCTTTGAATCATGTAATGAATCCGGCACTGTTCCAGATTCAAGCCCGTCGCTGGCGCGGTGCATCACGCCGGTACTACACAGTGCCTTTTGGCCCCTATTACATCTGGGGTGCCACCGCGCGTATCCTGCGGGCCATGGCAGATGCAGCGAATCAAATATGAAAGTCACAGGCGACTGGATTGAAGTAGAAGCAACCCAGCAGGTTTGCCGCGTGTTTAAAAGGGCGGGATATCAGGCGCTTTTTGTGGGTGGATGCGTGCGTAACGCGCTGATGGATAAGCCGGTGCGCGATATTGACATTGCAACAGACGCGAAACCCGAAACGGTTATGAAACTGATGGAGGCCGCCGGCTTGAAGGCGATACCAACTGGCATCGATCACGGTACCATAACGGTTGTCGCAGACCATATCCCGCATGAGGTGACAACCTTTCGAGAGGATGTCGAAACTTTCGGCCGTCATGCGGTTGTCGCCTATTCCACTGAAATTTGCCAGGATGCGCGACGTCGGGATTTTACAATGAACGCACTTTACGCCCAACCTGACGGCACAGTTATTGATCCGTTAGGGGGGGTTGATGACCTGCGTGCCCGGCGCGTCCGGTTTATCGAGGATCCCGGCCAACGCATTCGCGAGGATTATTTGCGCATTCTGCGGTTCTTTCGGTTTCACGCCTGGTATGGCGATCCGGATCAAGGGCTTGATAGTGAAGGCCTGGCTGCTGTGGCTGCACATCTGGATGGCATGCAGGGATTGTCTCGAGAGCGGGTCGGGGGTGAGGTGATCAAGTTGTTGGCGTCACCCGATCCCGCGCCCTCGGTTGCAGCCATGCGGGCGACTGGCGTGCTACATTGCATTCTGCCCACAGCAGACGATAGGGCACTCGGACCACTGATTCATTTCGAAAATCTGGCCGGAGTTGCACCTGACAGTATCCGCCGATTGGCTGTTCTTGGCGGTCAGGAGGTTCCCGATCGGCTGCGCCTCAGCAAGGATCAGGCGCGCCGCTTGTTGCAAATAACAGCGGGTGTTGAAAATATGATGTCAGCGGCAGAACTAGGCTATCGCTGTGGCGTTGATCTGGGTCGTGATATCCTTTTGGCCCGCGCTGCGTTACTGGAACAGTCGGTTCCATTGGGCATGCAGTCTGACCTTGAAAAAGGTTCTGCGATGCAATTTCCAATCACTGCGCAGGACCTGATGCCGGATTATTCCGGGCCGTCCCTTGGGGCCCGGCTGAAAGAGCTGGAGCAGCGCTGGATTAATTCCGGGTTTGAGCTAACCCGCGATCACCTTCTGTGAGCGCCCTTTAACGTAGGTTCCGGGCAGGTTAATCAACTGGGCATGAATCGGTATACAATCACCCGACTGGGCCATAAGGGCGATGGCATCGCTGATGGCCCGATCTTTGCCCCACTCACCCTGCCGGGAGAGGTGGTTACAGGAGTGCCCGAAGGTCAGCGTTTGCGCGATGTCAAAATTGAAACTCCCTCGCCTGATCGTGTTGCACCACCTTGCCGCCATTTCAAAGCTTGTGGCGGCTGTCAGCTTCAACACGCCACTGATGATTTTCTGGCTGAATGGAAAGTCGACGTGGTTCGTGCGGCATTAGCAGCCTATGGGATCGAAGCCGATTTTCTACCAATCGCTGTTTCGCCGCCATTGTCGCGTCGCCGTGCCACCCTGGCAGCGCGCCGTACAAAAAAAGGCGCGATGGCAGGATTTCACGCAAAAGAATCAGATGTGATTGTTGAAATTCCTGATTGTCAGCTTTTGCATCCGGATCTGCTGGCTGCCCTTCCCGTGGCCGAGGCGCTTGCACTGACCGGAGCCAGCCGCAAACAAAACCTGTCTGTTTCAGCGACGCTCTCGCTGAGTGGGCTGGATATTCACGTACTGGGTGGAAAGCCATTGGATGGCCCCCTGAGAATTGAATTGGCGGCGTTGGTTGAAAAGCATCAGTTGGCGCGTTTGTGCTGGCAGGATGAGGTGATTGCCACCCGCTGTCAGCCGGAACAGGCCTTTGGCCGTGCTAAACTTGTCCCTCCGCCAGGGGCGTTTTTGCAGGCCACGCCGCAAGGCGAAGCGGCCCTGCTGGCCGATGTAACGCAATTTCTTTCCAGTGCGGGACGGATTGTTGACTTATTTGCCGGCTGCGGAACATTTGCGCTACCGCTGGCAATACATAGTGCCGTTCATGCAGTTGAGGGCAGTCACGCGATGATGCAGGCCCTTTATGCAGGGTGGCGAAAGGCAGAGGGGCTGAAGGAAGTCAGCTGTGAGGCGCGCGATTTGTTTCGACAGCCACTTTTACCTGATGAGCTGCAGCAGTTTGACGCTGCCGTGATTGATCCGCCCCGCGCTGGGGCAGCGGCACAGATTTCCGAGATGGTAAAGGCCAAGATTCCCCGGATTTCTTATGTTTCCTGCAACCCGGCCAGTTTTGCGCGTGATGCAAAAACATTGATTTCCGGGGGGTACGGGATGGATCAAATTCGGGTGGTCGATCAGTTTCGTTGGTCGACACATATCGAGACGGTCGCGGGGTTTGCGATCAATTCCACTTGAATATTGGAAAAAAGACTGTCCGATTGTCTCGAGACCAGAGTATTAAAGTCCCACTCGAGCAGTATAAAAAACGGCAAGAAAATGCGAATTTTGAAAACTATGGTGCTTGTTGCGCTGGCTTCAGGCTTAACAGGTTGCACTAAGTCTAAATTCAAGACCTACAACGGCCCCGAAGTAACTCGTGTGATCGTCGACAAAAGCGAGCGCGAAATGTTTCTTCTGCATCATGAAAAAGTGCTGAAATCCTATAACGTTGATCTGGGATTTGCACCAAACGGTCACAAAGAATTTGAAGGCGACGGCAAGACCCCTGAAGGGAGCTATCTTATTGACCGGCGCAACCCGAACAGTGATTTCCATTTGTCGATTGGTATTTCTTATCCCAATGAAAGAGATATCGCCAAGGCGCGGGCCGTCGGCCGAGACCCGGGCGGAGATATTTTTATACATGGCCGCCCCAACAAACGCAGCGGTATCGGCCCTGACTGGACGGCCGGGTGTATCTCGGTCAAGAATAGGGAGATGGAAGATATTTATGCGATGGTTAAGGACGGAACGCTGGTTACAATCACTCCGTGATGCTTTGGCGCGTTAATCGCCCATCACCAGTGTCCACCAGATTTTACCATTGTCTTCCTGCAGCCAGGCGAAACCCATTTTGCGGGCATCCGGTGCCAGAATAACTTGACGCGTGCCCGGCTCTTCCATCCAGGCCGCCAATGTTTCCAGCTCGGTTTCGTAGGTTTCCGAAATATTTTCACCTACAAGGTTTCCAGAATAGCCGACACGTCGCACACGGTCGATTGGGGATGAGCCATCAGAGCCGAAATGCCACGGCCGGTTCTGGACCGACATATCGCGTGAATGAGTCGCCGCAGCGGCATTCAGGGCTGCATCCAGATCAACAGTTCCGTGACCCGCCGCCTGTCGAAGAGAATTAACAGAATCCAACATACTGAACTGAACTCTGGATGTGTCACCGGCGCGGATACGGTATAATTTAGGGAGTGGCTTTCCATCTGAACCAATTTGTGGTTCCGGGGCCGTACAGGCCGACAACGTCAAGATCGTAGTCAGAATCAGGATAAGAATACGCGCCATATTTAAGCCACCCGAATTTGTTGTTCCCCGAGCTTTATCTTGGGTCGCGTTGTGTTTCAAACCCAGTTCCGCGTATCTTTGCGGAATAACGCTTGTTTGATTTGCGATTGCGTCTTTCGGGACATATGTGTTCGCCTATACTGTGCATAAACTCGGGAGAGAAAGAATGGCCAATAAATTCGTGAACGGGTTGAACAGGCGCGCCTTTCTGGCCGGTACAGCGGCCGCCATTGGCGCACCTGCTTTGGCGCAGGATGTTGATGGTGCCGGAAGCGTTGAAATTGAAAGCGACGTCACAGAAACCGTCCGGCGCAATATTTCCAGCTTTCGGTCGCTGGATTGGCGACCCTATTTTTCGAATCTGAACAACGGTGCGATTCTGGTTGATATCACCTCACGGGCGCTGCATTTCTGGTCAGCGGATGGGCAAACCTATAAGCTGTATCCATCAAGCGTACCTGTTTCCGAAGAGCTTACCCGCCGTGGCCGGACACAGGTTGTTCGCAAAGTAGTAGGGCCCAGCTGGCGGCCGACTCCGTCGATGCTGGAAAGAAATCCCGAATGGCCAGAGTTTATCGGACCTGGCCCGGACAATCCTCTTGGGACCCATGCGATGTACCTGAGCTGGACCTATTACAGAATCCACGGAACGCATGATACACGCAAAATCGGGCGCCGGTCGTCCAATGGGTGTATCGGCCTTTATAACCAACACATCGCTGAGCTTTTTGGACTTGCCAAGGTTGGCACGCAAGTGTTGCTTATTTGACGAAAATTGGGCGAATTGTGTGGTTTAAGCGCTAACTTGTATTTGCAATCGGCGAAAATTGCTGTTTAGAAAAACACCACGAGGTTAAGTCTTGGGTGCCTGTCGTTGCGTGATAGCCGCGGCAGGCCAATATCTGGAGGTTACTATGAAAAAACTCGTTCTCGCCGCTGCCCTGACAGCTGCTGCATCGACCGCATTTGCAGGCAGCTATGCCGAGCCGGTCATCGAAGCACCTGTTGTGGTTGAAGAAACTGCTGCCAGCTCGTCTGCTGCCGGCGTTTGGGTGCCGCTGGTCCTGTTGGCCATCGTCGCTGCAGTTGTTGCTGCTGACTAATTCGGCAACATATCTAAAGGAAAAGGCAGGGGAAACCACTGCCTTTTTTTGTTTTTGGATTAACTCTTAGTCTACCCAGCCTCTAAGGTTGCTTTCAACAATCGAGGTCAAAGCTTGAATATGCGCCTGCTGGTCATTCAGGCAGGGAATATAGCTGAATTGCTTTCCCCCCGCCTCTTCAAAGCTTTCGCGAATTTCTTCGTTGATTTCTTCCAATGTTTCGATGCAATCGGCAGAAAAAGCGGGTGCAATGACAGCAATTTTCTTTTTACCTTCATCTTTGGCCAATCTTGCGACTTCTTCAACAGTGTAAGGTTTTAACCATTCTTCAGGCCCGAAAACGGATTGAAAGGTCGTTGTGATCTGGGTGTCGTCCCAACCTAGACGTTCTTTCAACAACCGCGTCGTTTTCTGGCACTGACAGTGGTAAGGATCACCCTGCATCAGATAGCGTTTGGGCATGCCATGGTAAGACACAATCAACACGTCAGGCTGGTCTTCGATGGTTGCGTAGGCCGTTTCAACCGACTTCGCAAGCGCATCAATGTAAAGCGGGTGTTCGAAATAAGGTTCGACCACGCGGGCAACCGGCTGTCGGGTTTCTTCCATAAGCGCGCGAAAAAACTGGTCATTCGCAGTGGCCGACGTGGCGCCCGCATAATGTGGGTAAAGTGGGAAGAAAAGGATGCGGGTGCATCCCGCTTGGGTCATTTCCCGCACCTTGGACTTTGTTGATGGGTTGCCATAGCGCATGCAGAAATCGACCATTACCTGGTCGCCATATCTCTCCTGCATCGCCTGAGCCAACTTAGTGGTTTGATCGCGAGTAATTGTCATCAAGGGGCTTTCGCCCTTTTCCTCGTTCCAGATTGATTTATACGCCTCGCCGCTTGTGAAGGGCCGTTTGGTGAGGATGATCAGCTGTAGCAGGGGCTGCCATTTCCAGGGCGAATAGTCGATCACACGACGGTCTGACAAAAACTCGTTCAGGTACCGGCGCATGGACCAATAATCGTAATTGTCCGGGGTTCCCAAATTGGCAAGCAGAATCCCGGTTTTTGCCTTTGGAATTGCCGGATGGTCGGCGGGCGCATGACTGGGGCGTTCTGAGGTTTCGCGCGCTTCTGACATGTTTGGGGTCAATCCTTGCTGTCATGTTTCACCGGTGGACATAACGGTTAAGGCCGCAAGGTCAATCTTTCAGACGGTTTTCATCAGTTTCAAGCGCATCTGCCAGTCGCGAGGTGGCAGATCCCGGGCGCAACGGTTGTGGTTGACTGGGGTCCGGCGACCAGCCCGTCAGAAAAATCATCTCGAATGTAGATGCAATGCGGCCGTCGGCCCCACCGAATTCGTTAGTGTAAATTTGGTTGGCTTTGGCAAGAAGCGTTTTCCGCATCATGTGCCGGGATCGCCCTGTCATCGCGTTGGTTTCACCCATGGCGCGCAAATCTTTCATAAGGTGTAGTGGTGATGCATAACTGACCTCTAAAGGCAGGCTGTCGGCAACAGGCAGGGCAAACCCGGCCCGTTGAAGCAGGGCCCCCAAATCACGAATTTCGCCCATCGGGACAACGCGTGGCGATAAGCCACCCGACAAATCGGACTCGGCCTGTGCCAGAGAAACGCGCAGTTCCTTAAGGGTTTCACCGCCAAGTAGCACAGCTAGCAAGAGCCCATCAGGCCGCAGCGCACGGCGGGCCTGAATCAACTGACCAACAGGGTCGTTGGCCCAATGCAGGCACATCGCGTGTATCACCAGATCATGTGCGCCTTCGGCAAGATCAAGCACTTCGGTGTCGGCTACGCATTTGGCGTTGGGCAGCACGGTTTGCCAGAAGTCCGGAAAACCGCTTACCACCGCTGGAGCAATAAACGATTTGTTAACCATCTCTAGCCGATCTTTGATTTCATCAGCGGCAGTGCCATGCAGGAACAGCGCTGGCGCTGCTGACGCACGCTGGCGATTGCGGATCAGGGCCGCGCGATCAATGAGGGGCTTTGTCATAGCGGGGACAATAGGGTGAGCTTGGAGGTATTTCAAACAGCGTTGCGTCTGATTTATCCGCCCAGATGTACAATTTGTGGGGTTCAGGTGGAAAGTGACTTTGGCCTTTGCGGGACGTGCTGGCGGGATACACCTTTTATTTCGGGTTCGTGTTGTGATGCCTGTGGCATTCCGCTTCCTGGAGAAATGGTGGATGAGGCCGAATATTGCGATGATTGTATGTCCATTTCCCGGCCTTGGAGCAGGGGGCGTGCTGCAGTTTTATACAAAGATAATGGCCGCAAGCTTGTTCTGGCCCTAAAGCACGGTGACCGGCACGACGTGGTGCGCCCCGCAGCCTTGTGGATGGCGCATGCTGCAAAACCTATTCTAACCGCCAATATGATCATTGCGCCCGTGCCTTTGCATTGGTCGCGTATGTTACGGCGCCGTTTCAATCAAGCGGCTTTGCTGGCGCAGGCCGTGGCTGATCAAACCGGTCTTTCCTGCTGTCCTGATCTTCTGATCAGGCCCAAACGCACAAGATCACTCGATGGTTTAGGTCGCGATGCAAGACACCAAACCCTGAGCGATGCGATTCGGGTGCACGGGAAAAGAAAGGCTGCTCTTATTGGCCAGGCCGTGCTGATCATCGACGATGTCATGACCTCAGGCGCTACGCTTTCCTCGGCGGCACAGGCCTGTTTTTCGGCTGGTGCCGCGGATGTTTGTATTCTGGCACTAGCGCGTGTGGCTAAGGATACTTAAGTTCCCGCGGAAAACGGTTGATGGGAACTGCAAATGAAAACGATTGAAATTTACACTTCGCCCATGTGCGGCTTCTGTCATGCCGCAAAGCGCTTGCTGAAGCAAAAAGGTGTGAACTTTGCCGAGATTAACGTCTGGTCAAATCCGTCACGCAAACCGGAAATGATACAGCGCGCCAACGGAGGGCGGACCGTACCACAGATATTCGTTGGCGAAACGCATGTGGGTGGTTGTGATGAGCTTTATGCACTTGAACGTGCGGGTAAGCTGGATTCGCTACTGGGATTGTGATTGCCATGAAGACTGCTCTGATCCAACTAAACAGCAGTGACGATCCGGTAGGAAATCTGCCAGTCACAACAGGGTTGGTAGATAGGGCAGCCAAGGCTGGCGCCAGTTTTATTCTGACACCCGAGGTTACAAATTGTGTGTCACTTGACCGCCGCCAGCAACGCGCGGTCCTGCAAAACGAGGATGACGACCGGACCCTTGCCGCATTGCGTTTTCAGGCGGCTGAACTGAAAATCTGGCTTTTGATCGGGTCGCTTGCTCTGAAATCAGAAGCTCCTGATGGACGTTTTGCCAACCGTTCGTTCCTGATCACGCCCCTAGGCGACATTGCTGCGCGCTATGACAAAATTCATATGTTTGATGTCGAAGTGTCTGAGACCGAATGCTACCGGGAATCTGAAGGCTACCGCGCAGGTGACTGCAGTGTGTTGGCTGAGATGCCGACGGGAGATTTGGGCATGACCATCTGTTATGATATCCGGTTTCCGCATCTTTACCGTTCTTTAGCTCAGGCCGGCGCAAGCGTACTAAGCGTTCCCTCGGCTTTTTCACCTGTTACCGGGAAAGCACATTGGGAAACTTTGCTGCGCGCGCGGGCGATTGAGACAGGCTCGTATGTGCTGGCCCCGGCCCAAACCGGATTGCATTCTGTTACCTCTGGCCGGGCGCGTAAAACCTATGGCCATTCAATGGCAATTGGCCCGTGGGGCGAGGTTTTGGCAGATGCAGGAACTGAGCCGGGAATCATATACGTTGATCTGGACCCTTCCGAAGTGGCAAAAGCACGTCAGCGCATACCGTCGCTTGTCACTGAAATAGGATTTAACGGCCCTTGAATGAACGAAAACACCAGCAATTCATTGGCCGTGGCCCTGTTCAGTGAGATTCTGACGAACGAACAGTTGATTCGGAATAGCCTTAGCCGTGTCTTGCCTAAGGGGATGGAAATCTCGCATTTTTCCGTTCTCAACCATTTGGCGCGGGCCGGGCATGAACGCAGCCCGGCGCAGCTGGCCAAAAGTTTTCACGTTACACGAGGGGCAATGACCAACACCCTGAGCAAGCTGGAATGGGCCGGTTATATACATATACGCCCAGACTGGGACGATGCCCGCCGGAAGAAGATCGCGATTAGTCAGGCCGGTCGTCAGGCGCGTGAAACGGCGCTTGCAGCTATCACGCCGATTTTTACCGACATGGTTGCTGAACTGGGCGAGGACAAGGTGCGCGCTACACTCCCGGTCCTGCGGGAATTGCGCATCAAACTGGAAGAAGGCTGATCGCTATTTAGGTTTAATGCTGGCGGTTACATAATTGACGCTAAGATCGCGGTCGGACAGACGCCAACGCCAGGTCACCGGATTAAAAACAAACCCTTTGCGATCTACCGGGTCCAGACCTGCGCTGCGCAACAGATTTTCAAGTTCATCCGGAGTTATGAATTTATTCCACTCATGCGTACCCTTGGGAAGCCAGCGCATAACGTATTCGGCACCAACGATGGCCATGGCAAAACTTTTCGGATTTCGGTTGATGGTTGAACAAATTTGCAGGCCGCCGGGTTTTAGCAACTGGCGGCAGGCGGTCAGATAAGCCTGCGGTTCGGCGACATGCTCGACCACTTCCATGTTCAAGATCGCATCAAACTGTTCACCTGCTGCCGCTAGGGCCTCTGCCGTGGTATGGCGGTAGTCAATTTTCAGACCTGATTGGTCGGCATGCACCTGGGCCACTGGAATGTTGCCTTCAGCGGCGTCAGCGCCCAAAACATCGGCGCCAAGGCGCGCCATGGGTTCGCTTAGCAAACCTCCCCCACAGCCGATGTCGAGAATACGCAATCCTTTAAAGGGTAAGGGTTGTGTCAGGTCTCGATCGAATTCAGCGGCAATCTGGGATGTGATATAGTCCAAGCGACACGGGTTGAGCATGTGAAGTGGCTTGAACTTGCCGTTCGGATCCCACCATTCAGCGGCCATCGCTTCAAACTTGGCTACTTCGGCAGGGTTGATCGTGCTGTGAGCGGCTTGCATTCTGCTCTCCATATGCTCAATTGGTGTCGCCCCTCTATATAGGACGGTCATGGATAAATTCTCAGGCCAAAAGAGCGCAGTTCAGTATCTATATCCACCGGTCGAACCTTTTCACCGGCAAATGATGGATGTTGGCGACGGTCACAAGATTTATGTTGAGCAATCAGGCAGGCGTGATGGGCACCCTGTTGTGGTACTGCATGGTGGTCCGGGCGGCGGGTGCAGCCCTGCAATGCGACGCTATTTTAACCCCAATATCTACCGGATAATACTATTCGATCAACGTGGCTGTGGCCGATCTACGCCCCATGCCAGCATCGAGGCCAATACGACATGGCATCTGGTTTCAGATATTGAGCGTATTCGCGAGTCTCTGGCAATCGAAGACTGGATGGTTTTTGGCGGCAGTTGGGGTGCCACCTTGGCGCTGATCTATGCCGAGACCCATCCCGAGAGAGTGTCGCACCTTGTGTTGCGTGGCGTATTCATGATGACGCAGGTCGAGTTGAAATGGTTTTATGGGGGCGGTGCTGGCAAATTCTGGCCCGAAACATGGAAACGATTTCAAGAGCTTATTCCAGAGGATGAGCGCAATGACATGATCGGGGCCTATCATAAACGGTTGTTTTCCGGGAATCTGAGTGAAGAAGTGCTTTATGCCAGGGCCTGGTCTGCTTGGGAAAACGCACTGGCCACAGTGCATTCCACAGGCGTGGGGGGTGAAAGCCCGGCCGAGTATGCGCGGGCTTTCGCACGGTTAGAGAATCATTATTTCACGCATGGCGGCTTTCTGGAATACGATGGGCAAATTCTGGATCAGATCGGTAACATTTCGGATATCCCAGGCACAATTGTGCAGGGGCGCTACGATATGATTTGCCCACCCGAGACAGCGTATACTCTGGCGCAAGCCTGGGGAAAGGCTGATTTGCGTATGATCCCTGTAGCGGGGCACGCGCTTTCAGAGCCGGGGATCAGCGCGGAACTTGTAGGCATCATGGACCGGATGGCACGGCAACTTTAGCCATAAGGCAGTAAGAATTCAGCCCGGTTCAGCAAGATAGCGTGTGATATGTTATGCGCCGCAGCGTAATCATCGTGCATTTTCTGAACTGACATTCAGAAAACTCCGTTATTTTGAATGTAGTGATAGGCATCATAGGCGCTTTGATGCGTCATATGTTCAATGTCCTTGCAGACTCGGATTGCAAAGCGTATATGCATCTCAACAGCGGCGCTTACGGGTCCACACCGAAGGCTCCACCGGATAGTTCAACGGGCCGCGCGCCCGTTTTTTTGTGCTTGGAAATATGACCAACGACCTGATTGCAAAAGCAGCGATTGATCGCCGGATGGCCGAGATCATCACCCCCGTTATCGAGGATATGGGGTTTGAGCTGGTGCGCGTGCGTCTGATGAGTGGCAAGACTGAAACACTGCAAATCATGGCCGAGCGGCCCGAAGGCGGGATTGAGGTGGATGATTGCGCTGCGATTTCAAATGCGATCAGTGCCGTACTTGATGTCGAAGATCCTATTCTTGATGCCTACACTCTTGAAGTTTCATCCCCCGGGATAGACCGGCCGTTGACCCGCCTGAAAGATTTTGAGGCGTTTGAAGGTTATGAGGCCAAGCTGGAAACCAGTGAGCTGATAGATGGACGCAGGCGATTCAAGGGCACGTTGGCGGGCGTTGAAGGCACCGAGGTGCTGATCAATGTCGAAGAAGGCACGATTGGGTTGGAATTTGACTGGCTGGTCGACGCCAAACTTGTACTGACCGATGATCTGATCAAAGAAATGCTGCGTCAGCGCAAGGCGGCGGGCACGATCAATGAAGACGAATTTGACGATATAGAGACCGATTCCGGTTCTGAGGAGGACTGAAGACAATGGCAATCACATCCGCCAACCAGCTTGAACTGCTGCAAACCGCCGAGGCCGTGGCCCGCGAAAAGATGATCGACCCCGGTCTGGTTGTCGAAGCGATGGAAGAATCCCTCGCCCGTGCGGCCAAAAGCCGGTACGGCAGCGAGATGGATATCCGTGTCAGTATCGACAGGAAAACCGGCAAGGCGACGTTCACCCGCGTGCGTACCGTGGTCGAGGATGAAGAGCTTGAAAATTACCAGGCCGAATTCACCGTTGAGCAGGCCAAGCAGTACATGGAAGATCCCAAGGTGGGTGACACCTTTGTGGAAGAAGTGCCGCCGGTTGAAATGGGCCGGATCGCAGCGCAATCCGCCAAGCAGGTGATCCTGCAGAAGGTACGCGAAGCAGAGCGGGATCGTCAGTATGAGGAATTCAAGGATCGTGCCGGCACGATCATTAACGGTCAGGTCAAGCGCGAAGAGTACGGCAACGTTATCGTGGATGTGGGTAGGGGCGAGGCAATTTTGCGTCGAAACGAAAAAATCGGCCGCGAATCGTATCGCCCGAATGATCGGATCCGCTGCTATATCAAGGACGTGCGCCGTGAGGCCCGCGGGCCTCAGATTTTCCTGAGCCGTACCGCGCCCGAATTCATGGCAGAGCTTTTCAAGATGGAAGTGCCGGAAATCTATGATGGTATCATCGAAATCAAAGCCGTGGCCCGTGACCCGGGTAGCCGTGCAAAGATCGCAGTGATTTCATATGACAGTTCGATTGATCCGGTAGGTGCTTGCGTGGGTATGCGCGGTAGCAGGGTCCAGGCCGTGGTGAACGAGCTGCAGGGCGAAAAGATCGACATCATCCCGTGGAACGAAGATCAACCGACATTCCTGGTGAATGCGCTGCAGCCTGCTGAGGTTTCCAAGGTGGTTCTGGATGAAGAGGCCGAGCGTATTGAGGTGGTTGTGCCCGAGGATCAGTTGAGCCTGGCCATTGGCCGCCGTGGTCAGAACGTACGTCTGGCCAGTCAGCTGACCGGTCTGGACATCGACATCATGACCGAAGCCGAGGATAGCGAGCGCCGTCAGAAGGAGTTCGAAGAGCGTACTAAGCTTTTCATGGATACCTTGGATCTGGACGAATTCTTTGCTCAGTTGCTGGTATCTGAAGGCTTTACCAACCTTGAAGAGGTCGCCTATGTCGAGCTGGACGAACTACTGGTGATTGACGGGGTGGACGAAGACACTGCCAAGGAATTGCAGGCGCGTGCCCGTGATGTGCTGGAAGCGAAGGCTAAGGCGGCGCTGGATCGTGCCCGCGAATTGGGTGTCGAAGAAAGCCTTATTGAATTCGAAGGCCTGACACCCCAAATGGTACAGGCACTGGCCGAAGACGATGTGAAATCGCTGGAAGATTTCGCCACCTGCGCCGACTGGGAACTGGCTGGCGGCTGGACAACAGTCGACGGGGAGCGGATCAAGGATGACGGCGTTTTGGAACCTTTTGGTGTCTCGCTTGAGGAAGCGCAGAATATGGTCATGACTGCCCGGATCATGCTGGGCTGGGTCGATCCCGCCGATCTTGAGTCTGACGAAGAAGAAACCGTAGGCGACGTACAGGAGGCAGAGGCCTGATTTATCAGGTCTCAGAGACACCTGATGGGGCGCAGCGGGCAACCCAAAGACCAAAGTGAAGGTCCCGAACGCAAGTGCATTGCCACGGGCGAGGTGCAGCCAAAGCATGGGTTGATCCGCTTTGTTATCGGCCCTGAAGGGCAGCTGGCGCCAGACGTTATGGAAAAGCTGCCGGGGCGGGGCATCTGGGTGGCCGCAGATCGTGCGGCGCTGGACAAGGCGGTAGCAAAGGGCCTTTTCGCGCGCGCCTCCAGGCAGCCGGTTAAGGTGCCCGATAACCTGACCGATGTGGTCGAGGCGCAGTTGGCACACCGCGTGGTGAACCTGATCAGCTTGGCGCGCAAGGG
This sequence comes from Roseovarius litorisediminis, assembly GCF_900172295.1. Lineage (GTDB taxonomy): Bacteria > Pseudomonadota > Alphaproteobacteria > Rhodobacterales > Rhodobacteraceae > Roseovarius > Roseovarius litorisediminis. Next base: position 44,140 of record NZ_FWFL01000005.1, on the reverse strand, counting down.
TGGCGGCGCCGTGTCGGGGTATGAAAAGGTCAAGGACTGGCTGGCTAAAGATCAGGCCGAGGTCCTTATCCAGGCCAGCGATGGCTCGGAGCGCGGAAAATCAAAGCTGAGCACGCCGTATGGCGGCTCTTTTATAGGTTGGCTGACAGCGGACGAGCTGGGTCAGGCCTTTGGGCGACAAACCACGATACATGCGGCACTGGGTGCTGGAGGTTTGTCGCAACGTGTTGTAGAGGAAGCGGCAAGGCTGAAAGGCCTGCGCGTTTCGGACGGTGGCAAGCCCACCGGAAAGGAAAGTAGAACCAGATGAGCGACAACGACGGAAAGAAAACATTGGGTGTGCGTGGCGGTCCCCGGGCGGGGAACGTGAAGCAGAGCTTCAGCCATGGCCGGACCAAGAACGTCGTGGTGGAAACCAAGCGCAAACGCGTCGTCAAACCGGTGACCGGGGCGAACGCTGCGGCTGGTTCCGCTGGCAAAAGCAAACCATTGGGGGACCCCTCGAAGCGGCCCGCAGGGATTTCAGACGCGGAGATGGAGCGCCGGATGAAGGCGCTGCAAGCGGCAAAGGCACGGGAAACCGAAGATGCAGCCGAACGCGCAGCTGCCGAAAAAGAACGCGAGGCAGAACGTCAGCGACGCCGTGAAGAAGCCGAGGCCAAAGAGCGCGAGCAGCGCGAAGCAGAAGAACGTGCCAAGGCCAAGGCTGATGACGAAGAGCGTCTCAAACGTGAAACCGAAGAGGCCGCCAAGAAGGCTGCAGTGGCTGCGGCCCAACCTGATGATGAGGCGCCTGTACGTGCAGCACCTACCAAAACGGCTCCGGTGCCTCGCAAACAGGAAAAAGAACGCGATCAGGCGCCGCCGCGCCGCAACAAGGGCCGTGGCGGTGACGATGGTCGTCGCGCGGGCAAATTGACCCTGAATCAGGCCCTGTCGGGTGGCGAAGGTGGCCGTCAGAAATCAATGGCGGCGATGAAACGCAAGCAAGAGCGCGCCCGGCAAAAGGCCATGGGTGGCAATGTTGAGCGTGAGAAGATTGTGCGCGACGTACAACTTCCTGAAACTATTGTAGTTTCAGAGTTGGCCAACCGTATGGCTGAACGTGTTGGCGATGTCGTCAAGGCGATGATGAATAACGGAATGATGGTTACACAAAACGAATCGATTGACGCCGATACGGCCGAGTTGATCATCGAGGAATTTGGCCATCGCGTCGTGCGGGTGTCGGATGCCGATGTAGAGGATGTAATCGACCAGATTGACGATTTGCCCGAAGACTTGATTCCACGCCCGCCGGTGATCACCATCATGGGCCATGTTGACCACGGCAAGACTTCGCTGCTGGACGCCATTCGTAATGCCAAGGTAGTAGCGGGTGAGGCTGGCGGGATCACCCAGCATATCGGCGCCTATCAGGTGACGACCGACAACGGTCAGCTATTGACGTTTCTTGACACACCCGGCCACGCGGCCTTTACCAGCATGCGGGCACGTGGTGCGCAAGTCACAGATATCGTGGTTCTGGTTGTTGCCGCAGACGACGCTGTCATGCCTCAGACCATTGAGGCGATCAACCACGCAAAGGCCGCTAAAGTGCCGATGATCGTGGCGATCAACAAGGTCGATCTGCCTGCGGCTGACCCCGACAAGGTGCGTTCGGATCTCCTGCGCCACGAGGTGATTGTCGAGGCGATGTCCGGTGAAGTGCAGGACGTTGAAGTGTCGGCCGCTACCGGTCAGGGCTTGGATGAACTGCTGGAGGCGATTGCGCTTCAGGCTGAGATCCTTGAGCTGAAAGCAAACCCGAATCGGTCGGCCCAAGGGGCGGTGATTGAAGCACAGCTGGATGTAGGGCGTGGGCCTGTGGCCACGGTACTGGTTCAGAAGGGTACGCTGCGCCAGGGTGATATTTTTGTCGTCGGCGAACAATTCGGTAAGGTGCGCGCTTTGATCAACGACCGGGGCGAGCGCGTGTCCGAAGCCGGCCCATCGGTACCAGTTGAGGTTTTGGGGTTGAATGGCACGCCCGAGGCGGGCGACGTTCTGAACGTGGTCGACACCGAGGCACAAGCCCGTGAGATTGCTGACTATCGCGAGAGCGCTGCGAAGGAAAAACGTGCTGCCGCCGGGGCAGGTACCTCGCTTGAGCAGCTTTTGGCGCAAGCCAAGGAAAATGAAAGCATCGCCGAGATGCCGATCGTAGTGAAGACCGATGTGCAGGGCTCGGCAGAAGCGATTGTGCAGGCGATGGAAAAGATTGGCAACGACGAGGTTCGCGTGCGCGTGCTGCATTCGGGTGTTGGTGCCATCACTGAATCCGATATCGGCCTTGCCGAAGCCTCGGGTGCACCTGTCTTTGGCTTTAACGTGCGAGCCAATGCCCCGGCACGCAACAGCGCCAACCAGAAAGGCGTGGAAATCCGCTATTATTCGGTCATCTACGATCTAGTAGACGACGTGAAAGCGGCGGCAAGCGGTCTGTTGGGCGCTGAAATTCGTGAAAACTTTATTGGGTACGCGAAAATCAAGGAAGTGTTCAAGGTGACGGGAGTTGGCAAGGTTGCCGGCTGTCTGGTGACCGAGGGTGTAGCGCGCCGGTCGGCCGGTGTGCGCCTGCTTCGCGACGATGTTGTTATCCACGAAGGTACGCTCAAAACGCTCAAGCGTTTCAAAGACGAAGTAGCCGAGGTGCAATCAGGTCAGGAATGTGGGATGGCGTTCGAAAACTACGATGACATTCGCCCTGGCGATGTAATCGAAATCTTTGAGCGCGAAGAGTTTACCCGCACACTTGAGTAACCTCAGGCATTTTTAATGCGAAAAAGGGCAGCTTTTGCTGCCCTTTTTTTGTCCGCATGAAGCGCGGATTTACGTATATTCGGATTTCAGCCCAAATCGTGCCCGTTTGCCGGATCAAGGAAGTACTGAGGCTTTGGTTTTGAAGGCTGTTAAAAACTAGCAGCTTATGCGGCCTGCTATTATATCCAGTCGCGAAGGATTGGAATGAGCGGAACGTCTGCAGGAGGCATCGGATAAGATTTCAGGTCTTTGCTTCTTACCCATTTAAGCGTTTGCCCTTCTTTACCAGTTGGCACACCCTGCCACTTCCGGCAGACGAAGAGTGGCATTAAAAGATGGAAATCCCCGTAGTTGTGACTGGCAAATGTCAGCGGGGCCAAACAGCTGGTCCATGTGTTGATGCCAAGCTCTTCTTCCAGTTCTCGAATTAATGCAATCTCGGGTGTTTCACCCCGTTCTACCTTACCGCCGGGAAACTCCCAAAGTCCCGCCATTGATTTGCCTTCCGGCCTTTGGCTCAGCAAGATGCGCCCATCAACATCAACAAGCGCTACAGCAGAGACAAGAAGCGTTTTCATGATCGGTAGTCGGCGTTGATATCGATGTAACCATGGGTAAGGTCACAGGTCCAGACAACAGCCGTACCACCGCCAAGCCCGAGATCTACATGAATTTCCAGCTCTTGATTTTTCATGTAGGCAGCGGCTTTTTCTTCACTGTATTCCGGGTTTACCCAGCCTTCCTTGGCGACAAGAATGTCACCAAATCTGATGGAAATAGAGTCACGATCTGCGCGGGCGCCGGATTTGCCGATAGCCATGACAATCCGCCCCCAATTTGGGTCTTCACCCGCGAGGGCCGTTTTTACCAAGGGTGAATTTGCGATGGCCATGGCGTGGGTCTTTGCCTCATCGTCACTTGCAGCGCCTGAAACAGATACTTCTACAAATTTGGTGGCGCCTTCGCCGTCACGCACGACCTGATGTGCAAGGTCAAGCATGACCCGCCGAAGCCCTTCCATGAAACCGATGCTGTTTTCGGTAATTCGGATGCCCGATGCTGCGGTTGCGGCAACCAAAAGCGTGTCAGAGGTAGACGTGTCGCTGTCAACTGTGATGCAGTTGAATGTTGACTGATTAAGCGCTGAGACCATGGATTGTAGCACCGAGCGCTCCACGACGGCGTCGGTGAAAATGTAAACCAGCATCGTCGCCATGTCCGGCGCAATCATGCCCGAGCCTTTGGCAATGCCAGCTATGTGAACCGCTTGGCCATCCATCGTGACCGTGGTTCCAGACCCCTTGGGGAATGTATCGGTGGTCATGATGGCCTGTGCTGCAGCCTCAATTGAATCGGACGACAGGTTTCCAGCCAGTTCCTCGAGTTTGGCGGTGATGCGATCATGCGGAAGAGGCTCGCCAATCACGCCGGTGGACGAAGAGAACACGCGCGTTTCGGGTATCCCCAGAGTTTTGGCGACAGCCGATGTAACGGCATGTGTGGCGTCGGCGCCATTGCGCCCGGTAAAAGCGTTGGCATTACCTGAATTGACGATGATTGCAGCGGGCTCTTCGCTGTCACCGCCAATCTTGGCCTGGCAATCCAGAACCGCAGCAGACCTGGTGGCCGATCGGGTGAAGGCCCCTGCAATGGACGTTCCCGATGCAAGCTGCACCAGCATCACATCTGTGCGGCCCTGGTAGCGCACCCCGGCTTGAGCAGTGGCAAAGCTGACGCCGCCAATGACCGGAAGTTTGGGAAACGATTTTGGGGCAAGGGGGGACAAGGGTATGGGAGCGCCCATTTTTATTTCTCCAGCAGGTCTGTCCTATTAACGATAGTAGGATCAAAGTCTTCGGGGTTAATGCGTTCAATCTTGGCTGCTGACTCTAGTTTTTTTATTAGGTTGTCAAATGAAGACTGGCGCAACTCGTTTTCCAGATTGTCGCGAACGTCTTTAAATGCAGGGTGCTCTTTTATACGTGTTTCTTCCAGTTTGATCACGTGCCAGCCAAATTGAGTCTGAACCGGGGATGAAACCTGACCAGGCTCAAGAGAAACGACCGCTTCGAAAAATGGCTCTACCATCACACCAGCCCCAAACCAGCCAAGCGCGCCACCTGCCGGGCCGGAAGGGCCAACGGAATGTTTCTTTGCAAGGTCCGCGAAATCAGCGCCGTCTTGTAACTCCAATTCCAGCGCTTTTGCTTCTTCCTCGGATTCGACAAGTATGTGGGCGGCCCTGTATTCAGTTTCGGTAGATGGCCCAGAGTATTTCGCGTCATACGCGGCCTTAAGTGCAGATTCCTCCAAAGGAGGCCCCATTGCCTTGTCGATTGCTTCGCTTGCAATGATCGCGCGGCGCTCGTTTTCTATAAGCAGGGTTGTGCGTAAAGACGGCTTGTCTTTGATTGACTGCATTAACAGGGTTTGCTGTACAAGCTGGTCAAGAATACCCTTAAAAAGAACTTCGGGCGAAACCTCCGAGTATTGTTCCGGCAGGCCTGCGCGCAAAGCCAGCATGTGGCCCAAGGTAATTTCAACACCGTTCACAGTTGCTAAAATCCTGCCAGGGTTGAGAGCGTCTTCGGATCTTGCTGTATGGCCAGATAGAAGCGACACCGACAGTGCTAAAATGGGCAGGATTTTGGTGCATATGGACATAGTAGTTTCCTTTGAGATGGCCGCCCGCTGCTATGTGCGGTTGCGTAACGTTGACAGTCTAACAACAGCCCCTTACATCGCCTTAAGATAAAGGCAATCCTGCTATCTGACGAACGTTGTACGGCGACGGCTATGGCAGGGCAAGAACTAGACAAGTCGCAAAATATCAAAAGACCGGAACGGATAAAATATGCTGGGTATCGGAACAGTCGCCAAAAAAATCTTTGGTACGCCTAATGACCGCAAGATCAAGGCAACCCGTCCGCTGGTCGAAAAGATCAACTTGCTGGAGCCAGAGTTTGAAGCACTAAGCGACGAAGGACTGAAGGAAAAAACCGAAGAGTTCAGGCAGCGCATTGCAGAAGGCGAAAGCTTGGATGATTTATTGCCCGAAGCATTTGCCAATTGCCGCGAAGCGGCGCGCAGGGCGTTGGGCTTGCGTGCTTTTGATGTACAGTTGATGGGCGGAATTTTCCTGCACCAAGGCAATATCGCCGAGATGAAAACCGGCGAAGGTAAAACGCTGGTTGCTACGTTTCCCTCCTATCTGAATGCGTTGTCGGGGAAGGGTGTGCACATCGTTACGGTCAATGACTATCTGGCCAAGCGCGACGCGGAGTGGATGGGCAAGGTTTATGCCGCGTTGGGGATGACGACTGGGGTTGTCTATCCGCAACAGCCGGATAGTGAAAAGCAGGGTGCCTATGCAGCCGATATAACCTACGCCACAAACAATGAACTTGGGTTTGACTATCTGCGCGACAATATGAAGTCGTCACTGGAAGACATGTATCAGCGTGGGCACAACTTTGCTGTTGTTGACGAGGTCGATAGTATTCTGATCGATGAAGCGCGAACCCCTTTGATCATCTCGGGCCCGGCACAAGACCGAAGCGAGCTTTATATTACGATTGATAAACTAATCCCTGAACTGTCCGAAGAGCATTACGCATTGGATGAAAAGACCAGGAACGTGACCTTTACGGACGAAGGTAATGAATTTCTGGAAAACCTGCTGCATGCACGTGGTTTGCTGGAGGAAGGGCAATCGCTTTATGATCCGGAAAGTTCCACGATCGTTCACCATGTAAACCAGGGCCTCAGGGCTCATAAGTTGTTTCACAAGGATAAAGAATATATTGTACGCGATAACCAGGTTGTTCTGATTGATGAATTTACAGGGCGAATGATGGCTGGTCGGCGCTTGTCGGACGGATTGCATCAGGCGATTGAAGCCAAGGAAGGCTGTAGTATCCAAGCCGAGAACGTCACGCTGGCACAGGTAACATTCCAGAACTACTTCAGGTTATACAATCGTTTGTCGGGGATGACGGGCACCGCTGTGACCGAAGCCGAGGAATTCGCCGAGATCTATGGTTTGGGTGTGGTCGAAGTGCCCACAAACCAACCGATTGCACGAGTTGACGATGACGACGCCGTTTATCGCGATGCGAATGACAAAATCAAAGCGGTCATCGAGTCGATTCAAGAAGCGTACAAAAAGGGACAGCCAATTCTTGTTGGCACGACCTCGATCGAGAAATCGGAAAAACTAAGCGAACACCTGACCAAAGCGAATATAAAACACAATGTTTTGAATGCGCGCCAGCACGAGAAAGAAGCGCAAATTATTGCTGATGCCGGTAAATTTGGCGCGGTGACAATTGCTACTAACATGGCTGGGCGCGGTACAGACATTCAGTTAGGTGGTAATGTCGAAATGAAGGTGCTTGAAGCACTTGACGCTGACCCAGAGGCTGACCCTGAAGCGATCCGCAACCGAATTGAAGCCGAGCACGCAGATGAAAAGAAAAAGGTGCTTGAAGCGGGGGGGCTATATGTTTTGGCGACGGAAAGACATGAAAGTCGCCGGATCGACAACCAGCTGCGCGGCCGATCTGGCCGACAAGGGGATCCTGGCCGGTCATCGTTTTTCCTGAGCCTTGATGATGACCTGATGCGCATTTTTGGGTCGGAGCGACTTGAAAAGGTTTTGTCTACGCTTGGTATGAAGGAAGGCGAGGCAATTATTCACCCTTGGGTGAACAAATCGCTGGAGCGTGCCCAGGCCAAAGTTGAAGGTCATAACTTTGATGTCCGCAAACAGTTGTTGAAGTTCGATGACGTGATGAATGAGCAGCGCAAGGTGATATTCAAGCAGCGGCTGGATATCATGAAAGCTGATGATCTTTCCGAGATCGTGCAGGATATGCGCAATGAGGTGATCGACGATCTTGTCGACACCTTTATGCCTCCTAAAACCTATGCTGATCAGTGGGATACCGAAGGCCTGTATGCAGCAGTGATTGAACAGCTCAATATGGATTTGCCGGTTATTGCGTGGGCGGGTGAAGAGGGCGTTGATGACGAAGAGATCGCCGAACGGATTGAAAAAGCTGCTGACGAACTTATGGAACAGAAGACCAAGCAGTTCGGGTCAGAGAACATGCGTAAGATCGAAAAGCAGATGTTGCTGCAGACGATCGACAACAAGTGGCGCGAACATCTTTTGACTTTGGAGCATCTGCGCAGCGTGGTTGGCTTTAGGGGTTATGCACAACGTGATCCTCTGAATGAGTATAAGACCGAAGCATTTCAGCTTTTTGAGTCGATGCTCGATAGCTTGCGCCACGACGTGACACAAAAGCTGTCTCAGATTCGCCCGATGACGGAGGAAGAACAGCAATTGATGGTGGATCAGATTGCACAACAGCGGGCCGCGATGGAGCAGGCCGCAACCCCGTCGGTGCCAGCAGAGACCCCAGAAAACGCAGTTTCCGGCTTTGACGAATCCGACCCGTCAACATGGGGTAATCCTGGACGGAATGAGACGTGCCCTTGTGGGTCTGGCAAGAAATTCAAACATTGCCACGGACGGCTTGCCTGATTAATCGGGCTGCCTCAGGGCGGCCCGAAAGACTCCGCGGCAACGCCTTATGTCAGCCTTGATTGTCAAATAGCTCTTGATTCTACCTTTTCCAGGTGTGGGAGGATGCTATGGTTACGGCAAGACGACTTGTGACTGCTGGGGGAACACTGGTTTGTGCGCTAAGCATCGGGTACCTGATGCAGTCCACAAGCAGCGCAGCACCTGATCCAATCGAAAAAAAGCAGATTGAACCAACTGCTGGCCGGACTCTTGACGCTCGGGCTGCAGATGAAATTCTGATATCCAACGTTGTTTTGACGTCTGCCGAACCGGCCCCGCCGAAATCATCCTCAGAACCAACGCAGTTTTCAGTAGAAAAAGTAGCATCGGCTTCGGTGAGTCCAGACAAACTGGATTTGGAGTATTCAAAGCGAGACCTGGCACCTAGACGAGAATGTAAACTTGAACTTTCGGCTACAGCGATTGCTGCCGCCATGGTCAAGTTGAATTTGGTGGCGCCTTGTTTGATTAACCAGCGGTTTACCGTTCACCACAATGGAATGATGTTCAGCGAAGTCACAAATAGTGACGGAAATAGTGTACTGACGATTCCAGCCTTAACAGAGCAGCCGGTCTTTATTGTTTCTTTCCCTGGCGGAAATGGAGTGGTGGCCAGCACACGCGTGACATCGCTGGAAAACTATGGTCGTGCGGTGGTGCAATGGCGTGGCGCAAGCAGATTTCATATCCATGCGCTTGAATATGCTGCCGACTACGGGGATGTCGGGCATGTCTGGGCCGATGCACCGCGTGATATGAAGGCCGCAGCCCTTGGCGAGGGTGGATATCTAACCCGGCTCGGTACGATGGCCATAGATAATCCGCTGCTGGCCGAGGTTTATACCTTCCCTGTAGCTACGGCCGTACACGAAGGTGAAGTACGTTTGAGTATCGAAGCCGAAGTGACAAACGGTAATTGTGGGCGTAACGTTGAAGCGCAAACACTTCAGATTATCGAGGGTTCGGTCGCAAAGGCGCAGGAAATCGTGCTGGCCATGCCTGATTGCAATGCGGTTGGCGATTTTCTGGTGTTGAAAAATACGTTCAATGACATGAAGATCGCGCAGAAATAAACCGCAGCGACAGGGGGTCATTTAATGACATTGGCACGTGTGGCGATTTTCGCCGCACTTATTCTTTTTGGTTTACCACCTTTTGCCATTGCGCAGGACGTTACCTTGACATCGCGCGATGGCGCCGTTGAAATTTCGGGTGACCTGTTGGGATTTGACGGAGAATTTTACCGTTTGGATACCATATACGGCGAACTGACGATCGATGGATCAGGTGTATTATGTGAAGGGCCGGGATGCCCTGATCTTGAAAACTACGTGGCGCGTGTAACCCTGTCAGGGGCGCCGACGATTGGGCGCGTCCTTATGCCTGCCTTAATAGAGGCGTTTGCAATCCGCAATGAATATGATCTGCGGCGTGAAAAGATTTCTGAATTTAACTATAGATATTCCTTGTCAGAGCGCAGGACCGGCAATCTTCTTGGTGAATTCAATTTTAAACTGACCAATACAGACGAAGGCTTTGCCGATCTGCTGGCGAATGAGGCTGATGTCGCCATGTCGCTGCGTGAGCCGCGACTCAATGAACTTGAGCGCGCGCGTGCGGCCGGTATCGGGGATCTGACCGCGCGGGGGCGAAGCCGTATCCTTGCGCTGGATGCCCTGGTGCCGGTAGTGGCGCCTAGCAATCCAATGCAAGCAATCACAACGCTGGAATTGGCGCAGGTGCTAGCGGGTAAGATTGAAAACTGGGCAACCTTGGGTGGGCCGGACGCCCCAATTTTGGTGCATCTTTGGGATTCTGGTTCCGGCTTGGGGCAGGCCACCGTTGACCGACTGTTGACGCCACAAAATATGGCACTTATTGAAGGTGCCGTTCGCCATGGTACAAGCGCCGAATTCACCAAAGCAGTTTCAACCGACCCGTTTGCATTGGGTGTTACCAGCCGCTCCGAGGTTGGAAATACCTGGGAGTTGGCGTTGAAGGGTGACTGCGGGTTTGCCCTGCGCGCAACCCGCCGAGCGGTAAAAACTGAAGATTATCCTCTGACCGCCCCCCTATTTCTATACCTGCCTGCGCGGCGCTTTCCGAAACTTTTGCGCGAATTTTTAACCTACATGAGCGACCCATCCGCACAGCTTGTGATCCGGCGGGCAGGATTTGTGGATCAGGCACCCGAAGAAATTGAAATCAACGCTCAAGGTGACAGATTTGCAAATGCAATTGTGCAGGCAGGTGAAGAGGTAGCGCTGGAGGAATTGCAGCGCATGGTACGCACGCTGGCGCCTCTGAAACGGCTTACAACCACCTTCCGATTCGAGGCTGGATCGGCCCGGCTGGATGCGCAATCACGTTCAAATGTGCAGCAATTGGCGCGCGCAATGGAGTTAGGCCTTTTTGATTCGCGGAGATTGGTTTTCGTTGGTTTCAGCGATGGCGATGGTCCAGCCGAGGCCAATCGAGAAATAGCCATTCGCCGGGCTGATACGGTGCGCAAAGCGGTGACGGCAGCGGCTGTGACGGCAAACCTGTCACGAATCGGGCTAGAGACCGAAGCCTTTGGAGAAGCGATGCCAATGGCTTGTGATGACAGCGCTTGGGGCAGGCAGGTCAATCGGCGCGTTGAGGTGTGGGTGCGCTAGAGAAACCCTTGTGTGCGGAAGCTGATTTCGCATGATTTTCCAATGATCAGGTGGTCATGCAAAGTGATACCCATGGTTTCGGCAGCAGCCTGAATCTGGTTTGTCATTCCGATATCAGCCTCCGAAGGCGTGGGATCACCAGAAGGGTGATTATGTACTAAAATCAGTGCGCTGGCGTTTAGTTGAAGCGCGCGTTTGACCACTTCACGGGGGTAGACCGGTACGTGATCAACGGTGCCGCGCGCCTGTTCTTCATCTGCGACCAGAACATTTTTTCGATCAAGAAAGAAGACACGAAATTGTTCAATTTCGCGGTGGGCCATCGTAGTATGGCAATAGTCCAATAGCGCCTCCCAGGACGAGATCACCTGTCGTTGCATGATCCGTGATCGAGAGAGGCGGTGGGCGGCGGCTTCGACGACTTTGAGCTCTGTGATCACGGCCGCGCCAACGCCAGGGACCATGGAAAGTTGGTCTGCCGGTGCAGAAACGACGCTGTTGAAGTCTCCAAACTGTTTGAGAAGCTGATGAACGAGCGGTTTGACGTCCCGCCGCGGAATGGCGCGGAAGAGGACCAATTCCAACAACTCGTAATCCGGCATCGCCTGTGCACCGCCCAGAAGAAAGCGTTCGCGCAGGCGCTTACGATGATCGCGAATATAAGAAGGTTGTTTGCCGGGGGTGAGCGCATCAGTCATCAATGCTTCATCACCCTTGAATAAGGGCAAAGAAATTTCAGAAAAAGAATGCGGATCAGACATTGCGCAAGGTTGCCGCAACAGAGTTAGCGAATGGTTAAAGACGTCTGTCTTATGGTTTCCGCAATAAACTCATACCAACAGGGCCGCTGATTTCATTGGAAGGAAACAAAAGGTGCGTGAGATCACGCACCGATTGAGCCTTCACCAACCGAAATCAAGTATCAACTTTTCATAGCATCCCAAAAGGATTTCACAGAAGAGAAGAAGCTTTTGCTCTCTGGGTTGTTGTCTTCTGATAATGCTTCGAACTCGCGCAGCAGTTCTTTCTGCTTTGATGTCAAATTCACGGGTGTTTCAACAGATAGTTCGATGAACATATCGCCGGTGCTTCCGCCTCGCAGTGCGGGCATGCCCTTGTTACGAAGGCGCATCTGACGACCAGATTGGGAACCTGACGGAATCTTAACGCGGCTACGACCACCGTCAATTGTCGGCACTTCGATATCACCGCCAAGTGCTGCTGTTGTCACAGAAACGGGCACGCGACAAAACAGGTTGGTTTCTTCGCGCTCAAAAAGTTTGTGCTTGGCCACCTCAATAAAAATGTAGAGATCACCCGGCGGACCACCACGCATGCCTGCCTCACCTTCGCCGGCGAGACGAATTCGGGTGCCGGTTTCAACACCTGCAGGAATATTCACATTAAGAGCGCGGTCTTTTTGGACGCGGCCCTGGCCGCCGCAGGTATTGCAGGGGTTCTTGATGATCTGCCCCATGCCGGAGCATGTGGGGCAAGTGCGTTCGACGGTGAAGAAACCTTGTTGTGCTCGGACTTTACCCATGCCCGAGCAGGTCGGACAGGTTGCTGGTTCACCGCCGCCTTCAGCTCCGGAGCCATCACATGCGCCGCAAGCAATGGCTGTGGGCACATTGATTGATTTCTGCAGGCCCGAATACGCTTCTTCCAGGGTTACGCGCAGGTTATAGCGAAGATCTGATCCGCGGGAGGCACGTTGACGGCCACCGCCACCACGGCCTCCACCCATGAAATCTCCAAAAAGGTCGTCGAATACGTCGGAGAATGCGCTGGCAAAATCACCCTGACCACCACCTCCGGGGCGACCACCACCTCCCATGCCACCTTCAAATGCGGCGTGGCCGAAACGGTCATAAGCGGCTTTTTTTTCCGGATCTTTTAGAACGTCATATGCTTCGCCCGCTTCCTTGAACTGCTTTTCGGCGTTGGGATTGTCAGAGTTCCGGTCTGGATGAAGCTCTTTGGCTTTCGTGCGATAAGCTTTTTTGATCTCGTCGGCCGAAGCGCCTTTGGATATACCAAGTACTTCGTAATAGTCTCGTTTGGCCATCAGGGATCTCCTTTTGAGGGAACACACAGGGCCGGCACGATTATCGAACCGGCCCTGTCAGGTTCCTTAACGTGCCTTAGGCACGCTTGTCGTCGTCGAGATCTTCAAAGTCGGCGTCGACAATATCGTCATCACCGGCCCCGGCATGATCAGCAGCCATAGGCTCGTCCGCCGCGTCGTCCTGGCTTGCCTTGTAGATGGCTTCGCCAAGCTTCATCGCCGCTTCGGTGACGTTCTGGATGCCTGACTTGATCTTACCGGCATCTTCGTTTTCCAACTCGTCTTTGAGCGCGGCAATCGCCAGTTCAATCGCCTCAATTGTGGTTGGGTCGACTTTGTCGGCGTGCTCTTCCATCGATTTTTCGGTCGAGTCTATAAGGCTTTCGGCCTGGTTTTTGGCCTCGACCAGTTCACGGCGCGCCTTATCGGATTCGGCGTTTTCCTCGGCGTCGCGGACCATCTTTTCGATGTCCTCGTCACTTAGGCCGCCAGAGGCCTGGATCGTGATCTTTTGCTCTTTACCGGTGCCCTTGTCCTTGGCCTGAACCGAAACAATACCGTTGGCGTCGATGTCAAATCCGACTTCAATTTGGGGCATGCCGCGCGGGGCGGGCGGAATGTTTTCCAGATTGAACTGACCCAGCATCTTGTTGTCAGCTGCCATTTCACGCTCGCCCTGGAAAACCCGGATCGTCACTGCGTTCTGGTTGTCTTCGGCGGTCGAGAAGATCTGGCTCTTGTTCGTGGGGATCGTGGTGTTGCGGTCAATCAGGCGCGTGAAAACACCACCCAAGGTTTCAATACCAAGCGACAGCGGGGTCACGTCCAGAAGAACCACATCCTTGACGTCACCTTGCAGAACGCCAGCCTGAATGGCGGCACCCATGGCGACAACCTCGTCGGGGTTCACACCTTTGTGGGGTTCTTTGCCAAAGAACTTGGTAACTTCTTCAACCACTTTGGGCATACGAGTCATACCGCCGACAAGAACAATCTCGTCGATTTCGTTGGCGGACATGCCGGCATCTTTCAATGCGGCGGCACAGGGCTTCATCGAGGCTTTGATCAGGTCGCCTACCAGGCTTTCAAGCTTGGCGCGGGTCAATTTCACAACCATGTGCAGCGGCGAGCCGTCCGCGCCCATCGAGATGAAGGGCTGGTTAATCTCGGTCTGCGAACTGCTGGAAAGTTCGATCTTGGCTTTCTCAGCAGCCTCTTTCAGACGCTGCAGGGCCATTTTGTCTTTGGTCAGATCTACGCCGTGTTCTTTTTTGAACTCGTCCGCCAGGTAGTTAACGATGCGCATGTCAAAGTCTTCACCACCCAAGAAGGTGTCGCCGTTGGTTGATTTCACTTCAAAAAGACCATCATCGATCTCAAGGATGGTCACGTCGAATGTACCACCGCCAAGGTCATAAACTGCGATGGTATGAGTGTTTTCCTTGTCGAGACCATAGGCCAGAGCAGCGGCTGTTGGTTCGTTGATGATACGCAGCACTTCCAGACCGGCGATTTTACCGGCGTCTTTGGTGGCCTGACGCTGAGCGTCGTTGAAATACGCAGGCACCGTGATGACGGCCTGTGTCACTTCTTCGCCAAGATAAGATTCGGCTGTTTCTTTCATCTTGCCAAGGATGAATGCACTGATCTGGCTTGGGGAGTATTTCTCGCCCTTGGCCTCGACCCATGCGTCGCCGTTACCACCGTCGATCACGTTGAACGGCATATTTTTCTTGTCTTTGGCAAGATCCTTGTCATCTGCACGACGACCGATCAGGCGCTTCACGCCAAAGATGGTGTTTTCTGGATTGGTAACAGCCTGACGTTTGGCTGGTTGGCCAACAAGGCGTTCGTTGTCTGTGAATGCGACAATCGAGGGCGTGGTGCGTGCCCCTTCCGAGTTTTCAATGACACGGGCGGCACTGCCATCCATGATGGCGACGCAGCTGTTTGTGGTTCCGAGGTCAATACCGATGACTTTGGCCATGTTTTTCGATCCCTTCTACTATAGGCGATGTTGCGGAAACCCGACCCGTTTCGGCATCTGGCTCCCGATGTTGTGACGGCCGCTGATAATCAGTTGCCGCGCTTCTGGGCGTATATAGGCAGGCGGGTGTGGCCCTGCAACCGTTCCCAGGGGCGAATTTGTCCGTTTTTGAAGCAAAATAACACTGATACAGTGGGGTCTGCAGCAGTCGGTCCGAAGAGCAGACCAACGTTGGAAGGATTCGAAGGGGGCGAAGGAATGAGTGAAGGCTACTGGATTGCACTAGTCGGAATATTTTTTGCCGGAGTCGCGATCTCGACGCAGGCACCAATAAACGCGCGCTTGGGCATTTCATTGGGTGATAGTATGGCCGCAGCGCTGATTTCATTTGGTGTCGGCTTTTTGCTGCTGCTGATCGTCGTCGTGCTTCGTGATGCGCTACCCAAGGTCGATGCACTACGAGGTGTGCCTTGGTGGGCATGGGGCGGCGGTGTCCTTGGGGCCTACTATGTCTGGGTCGCTGTTTACAGCGTGCCAAAATTGGGAGTGCTTACGCTGACCGCTGCTTTGATTCTAGGGCAGATAGTGGGCAGCATCGCACTGGATGCGTTTGGTGCATTTGGCCTGCCGGTACGTGAAATTGCCTGGCCACGCTTGCTGGCGGCAATCATGGTAGCGGGCGGCGTTTTGCTGTCAACGCAAGGATGAGTCTGGCCCAGCCAACAATCACCTTACGGGGCTTTGATATTTACAAACAGTATCTGAATGCGGATGCACAGTGCCATTTATTGAGCGAATTGCGCGAAGTGGTTAAGCGTGCCCCGTTATTTTCTCCCCAGACTCCTTATGGAAAGTCAATGTCGGTAAGGATGACATCGGCCGGGAAATACGGGTGGTTCTCGGACAGGGCCGGATATCGTTATGTGGACCGGCATCCTGGCGGCGGCGCCTGGCCCGAGATTCCTGAAACTGTGTTGTCAGTCTGGCATGCATTGGTAAGCGACACACGTGATCCCGACTGTTGCCTGATAAATTTCTATGGTGACGGCACCCGTATGGGGATGCATCAAGACAAAGATGAAGCCGATTTTTCCTGGCCGGTTCTGTCTGTGTCATTGGGTGATGAAGGTCTGTTTCGTATCGGGAATACAAGCCGGGGAGGAAAGACCGAGTCTATCTGGCTGAATTCGGGTGATGTTGTTGTGATGGGAGGAAAGGCCCGACTGACCTATCACGGTGTCGACAGGATCAGATTTGGAACGTCGCAGCTATTACCGAAGGGCGGGAGAATTAATCTGACCTGTCGTGTCGTTGAATAAAACAAAGGGCGCGCAATAACGCGCCCCTTGCAGTGATCAATGGCTGTTCAGGCCAATTCAAAGTTGTACCGGATATCGATCGATCTCGAAGTTGAATTCGTCAACATCCCAGTTGCCGCAATGGTCGTCCCGATCATCCTGATCCGGCATATCGTCCTGTTCAGGCATGGCATCGGCCAGATCGATATCAAGGTCACCGACGGCCTTGAAGTGATAGCTGTCAATCAAAATAATCCGGGTCCAAAATGTTGGCGCTGTGGATCAGCGTCGGGCATTCCAGCTGCTGGAGGCGTATTGGCGGGTATAGAATTCGCCCATCAACCCGATGATCAACAACACAAGGCCAACATAGATCGGATAGGAAACAGATGAATTATGCGGGGAGTAATTTATGAATACAAAACCCCGGCATTGATCGATTGCATGAAAGAGTGGGTTCCAATCAAACATGTTCAACATGAACGTAGGCAGTGAATTTGCAACAAACATCTTGCCGGACGCAATCATGTTGGCGCGTTGATAGACGGTGGTAAATACTCCTACGAAACCTGGAAACCAGGGCTTGATCGCCAGCAGGACAATGCCAACTGCAACGCCGGTGAACCATCCCACCAGCAGCATTCCGAAAGCTGGTAGCGGCTGTGCCACCTCGAACGGAGTAAAGGCCACGTGATAGGCAAACAGGATAACGAAAAGTGACAAAACCTGAAGATAAAGCGCCCCAATTGCAGCAGCAGCGATTGCAATGATTGTGTTCATCGGCGCGTGTTGCATCATCGGCGATGACGGTCCTTCCGCACCTACGACGGCCCCAAGGGCTTTAATGTGTGTTAGATATAGAAAAATTCCTGACAACATGTAGAGCAGGAAGTCACCACGAAGCCGTGCGCCCTTAAGGCCAAGAACGGTGAATACTAGATAAAAAACCAGAAGAAGGCTGATGGCCTGCACCATATTCAACCCAAGCGCAACAAAAGCATTGCCGTGGCCCTTGCGGACGTCGCGAACCACCGAATGGTAGACCAATTCGACGATAGAAACCGCCGATTGAATCGAGGATTTGGGTTTTACGCTTTGAAACATGGCCCTGCTACGACAGACTGCCTGATGATTGGTAATACAGAATTCTTGCTGTCTCGTTAGCAGCGTACCATAAGGGGCGCCGATAAATCTATCAACTTTGGCGTTGTGACGCCTTTGACCAAGCAGGAGACGACTTTGGATTATGAAACGCTTGTGGTGGTCATTCGCCGTCTTGCCCTCGAGGCCGGCGATAGGATCATGGAAATATACAATGCTGATGATTTCGACGTGAAGCTTAAATCTGACGACAGTCCCGTGACTGAAGCTGATGAGGCAGCAGACGCGATTATCTCAGCGGGGCTGAGAGCCGCATTTCCCGATGTTCTGCTGGTAACAGAGGAGCAGGCCGCTTCTCATCGTCAGACTGCAGATACTTTTTTGATCGTTGACCCTTTGGACGGAACGAAAGAATTCATTCACCGACGCGGAGATTTCACGGTTAATATAGCCTATGTCGAGAATGGAACCCCAACCCGAGGCGTGGTTTATGCGCCAGCCAAAGAGCGGATGTTCTTTACATTGGCCGACGGGAGTGCGGTCGAAGAAGCGGCCCCGTTTGACCATGGTCGGGTTGGCAGACTGGCACCCGTTAAGGTATCCGAGCCAGATAACGATGCATTGATGGTTGTGGCAAGTAAATCGCATCGTGACCAGGCAACCGATGACTACATCAGCAAATATGCAGTCAAGGATATGAAAAGCGCCGGATCTTCACTGAAGTTCTGTCTGATTGCCACTGGTGAAGCTGACATTTATCCCCGCGTCGGCCGCACGATGGAATGGGACACGGCGGCTGGACACGCTGTGTTGCAGGGTGCTGGCGGTAAGGTGGTCCGTTTTGACGATCATTTGCCACTCGTTTACGGCAAAGACGGATATGCCAATCCGTTCTTCATTGCCTACTCGCCCAAAGTTGTTCTGAAAGAAGCATAATGAGCGTATTGATTGTCATCCCCGCGCGCTACGCTTCTTCTCGATATCCGGGCAAACCTCTGGCCGCTCTGACCGGCGCTACCGGAGAATCCAAAAGCCTGATCCAGAGATCATGGGAGGCAGCAAAGCAGGTCAAATGTGCAAGTCGGGTTGTTGTGGCAACTGATGACGCGCGTATTCGCGAAGCATGCCAGGCTTTTGGGGCCGAAGTTGTAATGACATCCGAGGCCTGTACCAATGGTACTGAGCGCTGTGCAGAGGCGTATGAAAACCTGGGCGGTGGATACGATATTATCGTCAACCTTCAAGGTGATGCGCCGTTGACTCCTCATTGGTTTGTGGAAGATCTAGTCGATGGGCTGGAAAGGGATGCCACAGCGGAAGTGGCAACACCTGTTTTGCGATGCGACGGTCGGGCACTAAACGGTTTTCTTGAGGATCGTGCTAATGGGCGTGTAGGCGGCACGACGGCAGTTTTCGACTGCAATCGGCATGCTCTTTATTTCTCGAAAGAGGTAGTTCCATATACCGGGCAATCATTTGGCGACCATGAAATGACACCGGTTTTTCACCATGTGGGGGTTTACGCCTATCGCCCTGCGGCCCTTGCGGATTATCAAACTTGGGATTCAGGTGCTTTGGAAGCGTTGGAAGGTTTGGAACAACTGAGGTTTCTGGAACGAGGCCGTGCGCTTTTGTGTGTTGAAGTCGTGGCCCGTGGGCGGCAGTTTTGGGAATTGAATAACCCCGAAGATGTCCCTCGGATTGAGGCCATGATGGTAGAGATGGGGATGCCCTGATTTGCTCTGGCGGGTAAAAAATGAAAAAATAAGCAGGTACTTGCCGGAAATCACGACGTGGGCGGCAAGAGGACAAAATTTCTCCTTCTTTCCCCTTTAACACAATGCAAATTCGACGTTTGTAATGTACAATAAATCTAGCGACCTTGAGGAGCAGTAAATGCGTAAAAAAGTTACCAAGGCGATTTTTCCGGTCGCGGGAATGGGCACGCGGTTTCTCCCAGCGACCAAATCCGTACCAAAGGAAATCATGACTCTGGTTGATCGTCCCTTGGTACAATACGCGATTGATGAAGCGCGCGAAGCTGGAATCAAAGAGTTCATCTTTGTAACGTCGCGCGGCAAAGGTGCGCTTGAAGACTACTTCGATAATGCCCCGCAGCTTGAGCAGGAACTGCGCCGAAAAGGCAAAGACGAACTGCTTGAGATCTTGAAGTCCACTAACATGGATAGCGGTGAGATTGCCTATATGCGGCAACACAAACCGCTTGGCCTGGGTCATGCGGTGTGGTGTGCACGTCGATTGATTGCGAACGAACCTTTTGCCGTGATTCTGCCGGATGACGTTATTGCAGCCGAAAAATCATGCTTGGCACAAATGGTTGATGCATTCGAAGAAACCCAGAGCAATATCGTTGCCGCCATGGAAGTGCCCGATCATATGACGTCGTCTTATGGTATCCTGGATATTAAAGAAGACATGGGGTCTATTGTGTCGACAAACGGCATGGTGGAAAAACCCGTGGCCGGGACGGCGCCATCGAATTTGGCGGTGATCGGCCGTTATATTCTGACACCAACAGTTCTTCAGATGTTGAACAAAAAGAAAACCGGTGCAGGAGGTGAAATTCAGCTAACGGATGCGATTGATGACGCACGCCTGAAAGGCGAAGAAGTCTTTGGATATCGCTTTAAGGGAGAGCGCTTTGACTGTGGCTCCAAGGCTGGATTTTTACAGGCGACTGTTGCGTTTGCGCTTGCCCGGGATGACTTGCGTGATGATCTTTGGCGCTATTTGAACGATGTTGTGCACGCGGAGAAAGCAGCACAATAATCCACCGGGGGGCGGGCGTTGACGAATATTCTTGTTACTGGCGGTGCCGGATATATCGGTTCGCATGCTTGCAAGGCGTTGCGCGCTGCGGGTTACATTCCCGTTACCTACGACAATCTGAGCACCGGCTGGGAAGACGCGGTCAAATTTGGTCCTTTTGAAAAGGGTGATTTGACGGATCGCGCCCGGTTGGATCAGGTTTTTGCGGCATATCAACCGGTCGCCATTATGCATTTTGCAGCACTCAGTCAGGTCGGCGAAAGTATGCGTGAGCCTGGGTTATACTGGCATAACAACGTCGCCGGATCACTGACCCTGCTGCAGGCGGCCGTGCAGGCCGGATGCAAGGATATTGTATTCTCGTCAACCTGCGCGACCTATGGTGATCAGGACAATGTGGTGTTGAATGAGGATAGCAAGCAGTATCCGATAAACGCATATGGCGCCTCAAAGCGTGCGATTGAGGATATGCTTCGCGATTTTGAGGTTGCATATGGCCTGAATCACGTGGTGTTTCGGTATTTCAACGTGGCCGGAGCTGATCCTGACGGCGAAGTGGGCGAATTTCACCAACCTGAAACACATCTGATCCCGCTG
Organism: Roseovarius litorisediminis; assembly: GCF_900172295.1. GTDB lineage: Bacteria > Pseudomonadota > Alphaproteobacteria > Rhodobacterales > Rhodobacteraceae > Roseovarius > Roseovarius litorisediminis. The sequence continues at coordinate 23,247 of NZ_FWFL01000005.1, read as the reverse complement.
ATGTTGGATGCAATTGACGGCAAGCGCGACGCGTTAACTATCTTTGGCACGGATTACGATACACCTGATGGCACCTGTATCCGTGATTACGTGCATGTGATGGATCTGGTCGATGCCCATGTTCTGGGTGTGAAATGGCTGGAAGAGGGCAAAGGTAGCCGGGTGTTCAACCTGGGCACCGGTAGCGGATTTTCGGTGCGTGAGGTGATAGATCATTCAGGTGCCGTTACCAACCGCGACGTCCCGGTTGTCGAGGGTCCAAGACGGCCCGGCGACTGTACCAAGTTAGTGTCAGGGTCTACCCGCGCCAAAGCAGAACTGGGCTGGTGTCCGAAACGCTCGCATCTGGATCAGATGATTGCGGATGCCTGGCGTTGGCATCAGGCTGGACATTACAACAAATGACGCGAATTCTGCTAGCTATTCGGCGGAATCCTGACGATTGAAAATGGAGATCTTACGAAATTTGTTGAACGCTTACCGGCTTCGGTGGAAGCGGCGCCGGTTTCTGTTTCGTGCCTTTTGCAAGCGCAACCAATTAAAGCCGGTGGCTGATCGTACCGCTCAGATTTTGGATGACGATATTCTTGTGGTATCGACTGTGCGGAATGAACTCATCCGTTTGCCGCATTTTCTTGAACATTATCGAAGGCTTGGTGTGAACCATTTCCTGTTTGTGGATAACAATAGCGATGACGGCACGCGTGAATATCTAGCCAAAGAACCCGATGTTTCACTCTGGTCGACAGCGCAAAGTTACAGGTTGTCTCGGTTTGGTGTGGATTGGCTGACATGGTTGCAGTTGAAATATGCGCATGGGCATTGGTGTCTGACTTTGGATGCCGACGAAATTTTAATCTACCCGCATCATGATACCCGATCGTTAAAGGCTTTGGTGAACTGGCTTGATCAGACAGGTCGGCGTTCTTTTGGGACACTGATGCTGGATATGTATCCCAAGGGACGGTTGAATGATCGACTTTACCAGCCTGGTGACGACCCCTTTGAGATTCTGAGCTGGTTCGATGGCGGCAACTACATGATCCGCAAACAACCACTCCTGCAGAATCTCTGGATACAAGGTGGTGTGCGCGCCCGACATTTTTTTGCGGATCAACCACGCAGGGCGCCGACCATGGGCAAGACGCCTTTGGTCAAATGGCATCGTCGATACGCATATGTAAGTTCGTCCCACTCTATACTTCCGAGGCAATTGAACTGTGTCTATGACGAAGCAGGCGGGGAGCGGCTCTCGGGTATTTTGTTGCATACGAAGTTTCTTCATACCGCGACTGAGCGTTCTGCCGAAGAAAAGAAACGGGGTGAACATTTTGCCAACAGCAGCCAGTATGACAGTTATTATGATAGTATTGCCGACAATCCAGATCTCTGGTGTGATCGATCAACGCGTCTGATCGGGTGGCGACAATTGGAAGCGATGGGTTTGATGTCCAAGGGAAACTGGGTATGAACAGGGATGTGCTGCCGACAAAACGTCAGGTGCAGGGTATCTTTGGAAACGTCAGACCGGGCGTCACCACAGCAGAGATCGTGTCCGGCAAGGAAATTTTTAATTTCCTACGGTCAAAGTCCTGTAATGAGAAAAACATTTTGAGGAAAATCTAGCTTGAGCCTGTGGCAGTCATACCGGTTGCGGCTCCGCAGAAGGCGGATGAAGCTGCGCGCATACCGGAAACATTTTTCCCTCAAATCTGTTGTTGACCGCACCGAGCGTATTAAACCAGGTGATATTCTTTTATTCTCGACATTTCGTAACGAATACACCCGCCTACCGTATTTCATGAAATACTACCGCGATCTTGGGGTGTCGCATTTTCTGATGGTTGATAATGACAGTAACGATAGCGGTCGCGAATATCTGGCCGAACAGAAAGACGTGTCATTATGGAGCACCACTGCAAGCTATAAGATGGCACGTTTTGGGGTCGATTGGTTGAATTGGTTGCAGCAGAAATATGGTCACGGCCATTGGACTTTGGTTGTCGATCCGGACGAGCTTTTTGTCTACCCGTTCTGTGATACCCGTCCTATCCGCGCATTGACTGATTGGTTGGATGTATCGCAGATTCCGTCGTTTGGCGCGATGCTCCTGGATATGTATCCCAAAGGGCGCATTGATACAGTACAATATACGCCCGGGCAAAACCCAATTGAAATTGCATCTTGGTTTGACCCCGGAAACTACACGATCGAGCAGAATAAATTCTACGGAAACCTCTGGATACAAGGGGGGCCGCGTGCGCGTGTATTCTTTCCGGATGCCCCGAAAAAGGCACCCGCGCTGAATAAGATACCATTGGTCAAATGGGACCGGCGCTATGCCTATGTCAACTCAACCCACATGCTTTTGCCCAGGGGATTGAACAGAACTTATGACGAATGGGGCGGTGAGAAGGCCAGTGGCGTTCTGTTGCACGCGAAATTCCTGCGGGAGTTTGGTGAAAAGGCAGCGGAGGAATTGACGAGAAAACAACACTACTCTGCAAGTGTGGAATACAAAGCTTACGTCGAGAACCTGAAAGACAATCCAGAGCTTTGGTGCAAATGGTCGGAGAAGTATATAAACTGGCGGCAGTTGGAGATCCTTGGGCTTATGTCAAAGGGAAATTGGGCATGAGGGAAGGGCAGTAACTGATGAGTGTCGGGATTGTCATGCTTGTCCATACAGCCTTTGACCGCGCTGAGCAGGTTGTGCGGCACTGGTCTGCGGCTGGATGTCCGTTGGTGATTCACGCTGACAAATTGGTGCCGGGCAAAGCTTACGATGCCTTTGTACAGTCTGTGGCAGATGTACCTGATGTCCGGTTTTCCAAGCGTCACCGTTGCGAATGGGGAACGTGGGGGCTGGTTGCCGCAACCCAAAGTGCAGCGAATTTGATGCTGGAAGAGTTTCCCGATGTGCGACACGTCTATCTCGCATCAGGGTCCTGCCTGCCTCTGAGACCCGTTCAGGAACTGATCGATTATCTGGCCGAACGGCCAAATACGGATTTTATAGAATCCGCAACCACTGCTGATGTTCCCTGGACAGTTGGCGGTTTGGATCAGGAACGCTTTGTGCTGAGGTTTCCGTTTTCTTGGCGAAAACAAAAATTTCTTTTTGATAAATATGTTTCATTACAAAGATTTGTACGGTTCAAACGAAAAATTCCGAATGGAATAGTGCCTCATATGGGATCGCAGTGGTGGTGTTTGACGCGTCAAACGTTATCGGCGATTCTTCAAGATCCCGAACGTGAGGTTTATGATAGGTACTTCAAAAAGGTCTGGATTCCGGATGAAAGCTATTTTCAAACTCTTGCACGCCAGTACTCACGTCAGATCGAAAGCCGTTCACTGACCCTGTCGAAATTCGACTATCAAGGTAAGCCGCATATTTTCTATGATGATCACCTACAGTTGCTAAGACGGTCAGATTGTTTTGTTGCGCGGAAAATCTGGCCGTTTGCCGATCGTCTCTATGAAGCATTCTTGACCGACCAGGCCAGTGCCATGAAGCGTACAGAACCAAATCCAGGCAAGATTGACCGGATTTTTGCAAAGGCAGTCGATCGACGGCTTCGTGGTCGGCCCGGCCTTTTTATGCAAAGTCGTTTTCCAAGCGAGGACCGTGAAAATGGGCTGACATGTGCGCCATATTCTGTTTTCCAAGGCTTCACCGATCTTTTTGATAACTTCGAGAGCTGGTTGACAAAAACCAGTGGGGCAAGGGTGCATGGCCATCTTTTTGCGCCGAAAAGGGTAGAGTTCTCAGAGCAACAGACCGTCATGAACGGAGCATTGAGCGATAGCGCAGAAATACGTGACTATAATCCACGCGCCTTTCTGGTCAATCTGATCTGGAACACGCGGGGCGAACGACAGTGTTTTCAATTTGGACCGCGCGATAATCAGGAAATCCAGATTGACATGGCGAAAGATCCAAATGCCCAGATTTCAGTGGTTTCAGGAGCGTGGGCTGTGCCCCTTTTCAGATCGAACCGAGACTTTTCTGATATCCGCCAGGAAGCGGCGCTGCTTCAACAAATTGAAAGCAAACATCTTGAAATCCTGCGCTCGCAATGGACAAGAGCGCGCATCCGTATCTGGACAATGTCAGAGTTTATTGAAGCCCCGATGGAGGCGCTGCAGACAATTGTCGATGAGATTGGGCAGCAAAATTTAAGGGGATTGGCTGAAGTACCGAAAATGGCAGATCTGACCGGATTTGGCCAATTTCTTCAAAATCTGAAAAACCAGGGGATGCATCCTTATCTGATGGGAGATTTCCCGGTCGAGCATAATTTGCACGAACCGCAGCAAAGCAAACGCAAGCCCTACCTGGTAAGATAGAATACAATGCCCAAGCCATTTGACTATTTCATCGTTTTCGCCGCGATGCGAACCGGGTCGAATTTTCTGGAAAGTAATTTGAACTCCTTTGCAGGTTTTGAGTGTCACGGCGAATTGTTTAACCCACATTTTATTGGCTATCCCAACCGGGACGAAATTCTGGGTGTAACGCAGGCGGTGCGCGATGCAGATCCGGCCCGATTGTTGGAAACGGTCAAAACCGGCTCAAAGGGTTTGGGTGGATTCAGGTTCTTCCATGACCATGATCCAAGAGTTCTGGATTTATGCTTGAAAGATCCTCGTTGCGCCAAGGTAATCCTGACCCGCAATCCTCTGGATAGCTATGTCTCAAGGAAAATTGCACAGGTAACGGGCCAATGGAAGTTGACCAATGTCAAACGGCGCAAGGTCAGCACCATTACCTTTGACGGGCCTGAGTTTGAGCGCCATATCGCGCGATTGCAGGAGTTTCAGGGCCTGCTTGCCAACGGATTACAGAAGACCGGTCAGACAGCTTTTTATTTAGATTATGAGGATTTGCAGGACCTGGAAATAATGAATGGATTAGCGCAGTTTCTGGGTTCAGATGAAAAACTTGATGCGCTGGACAGTTCGGTTAAAAAGCAAAACCCAAGCGCTCTCCGGGACAAAGTTTTGAATTTTTCTGAAATGGAACGCACGCTTAGAGACTTGGATCATTTCAACATTACGCAAATTCCAAATTTTGAACCACGCCGCGGCCCCGGGGTGCCGGGCTATGTGGCGGGTGCTCAAGCTCCGATTCTTTATATGCCAATCAGGTCGGGGCCGGAAAGCCAGGTACGCGCTTGGATCGCCGCCCTTGATGGGGTTTCCGAAGAATCCTTGCCTGAAAAGATGAATCAAAAAGGCGTGCGACAATGGAAGCGCCGCAATCCGGGGCATCGTAGCTTTACAGTATTGCGCCATCCTGTCGCCCGGGCACATGCTGCATTCTGCGAAAAGATTCTGGCAAAAAGCGAGGGATCTTTCCTTGAAATTCGCAAGACGTTGCGAAATGCATACGATGTTCCGTTACCCGAGTGTGACCCCAGTGAATCCAAGGATTATGATCGCAGGGCACATCGCAACGCCTTTGTCGGATTTCTCAAATTTTTGCGGGCCAATCTGTTGGGGCAAACTGCGTTAAGGGTCGATGCTCATTGGGCGACACAGGCATCGGTAGTGCAGGGAATGGCCCAGTTTTCGCTACCTGATATGATTATACGAGAAGATGAGATGCTGGGGAACTTGGCGGCGCTGGCGCGGCAAATCGGGTACGTTAACTCGGAAGCGCCGCCAGATTTGCCATCGGGTCAGCCTTTCGAGCTGTCTGAAATTTACGATGGAGAAATCGAAACTTTGGCCAGTACGGTCTACCAGCGCGACTACATGATGTTTGGGTTTGAAGAATGGAAATGACGAAGGCTCAAGCCGCCTGAGCGGCCTGAGCTTCGGTCACGATAGTGTAAAGCGTCGCCGGGTTGGTGTTTGAACGCAACTTCGCGCAAACAGACGGATCCCGAAGTGTCCGCGATACCAGCGCAAGCGCCTTGAGGTGTTCAACACCTGCGTCACGCGGCGCAAAAAGCGCAAATGCCAAATCTACCGGCTGCCTGTCCACAGAATCAAAATCAATCGGTGTTTCCAGCAAAACCAATGCGCCGACAACTTCGGCCAAACCGTCAATCCGGGCATGCGGCAAGGCAACGCCATGGCCAACGCCAGTTGGACCTAGGCTTTCGCGCTCTTGTAGGGCTTCGACCGCTGCGGAATGGTCGACGCCATAGACAGATTCGGCGATTCCCCCCAATTCGTGCATTAGGCGTTTTTTGCTGGAGACAGCAGAAAGCACCCGAACAGCCCCAGGTTTGAGGATCATAGAAAGTTCCATCTATTTTAACCGCTCCGACAGGTTTGGCACCTTTGTGCCTTGCGCCCCGCTTTACGGATCGATCCAGCCGATGTTGCCGTCATCACGACGATAAACAACGTTCAATCCGTCATTCCCTTCCTTACGAAAGACGAGTACCGGGGCCCCTGCCAATTCCATTTGCATCACCGCTTCACCGACCGAGAGAGAGGGAATTTTTGTCTCCATCTCCGCAACGATGATCGGCTGCAGGCTTTCGGGCTCTGATTCTGCGCCTTCGCTTTCTGAGGCGAGGATATAAGAGGAAGCTCCGGAAAGTTCAACCGGCTCAGAACGGTCACGGTGGTGGTCTTTAAGTCGACGCTTATACCGGCGCAGTTGCTTTTCCATTTTCTCACGACACCCGTCGAAGGCCGCGTAGATTTCATGTGCCTTTGCACTAGCCTGAGCGGTCAGGCCGGTTGACAGATGCACAATGGCTTCGCAGACGAATTCGCTGGCATTCTTTGAAAAGATTACATGTGCATCGGTGGGTCGCTCGGCATATTTGGCCACTGCAGCGCCAAGTTCATCTTTCACATGTGTCTGCAGGGCTTCGCCAATATCGATCTGCTTTCCACTGATTTGGTAGCGCATCTTGTCTCCTTCATTTGACAAACCGGGTGGCATTGGGTCGCAAAAGCGCCGCGGCTGCCGTTAATCCCGAATGCTGAAAAAAGACATTTGTCTAGTTTGTCCAAAGCCGGACCCGGTGAAAGAGGGCCACTGCAAGAACAGTACGAAGTCCACAAATGTCATACCCCAATTGACGCGTTTTCAGCGGCCATTGTCAATGGGGATTGGTGGTAATACGCAAGGAAATGCGTGCAAAAAGCTGATTTAAGAAATGCGGAAATTATCGCCCAGATATACGCGACGCACGTTTTCGTTTTCCACCACTTCGCTGGGAGTACCGGACATCAGGACCTGCCCATCGTGGAGAATATAAGCGCGATCCACGATCTCAAGCGTCTCGCGAACATTGTGATCGGTGATTAAAACGCCAATCCCGCGTTTCTTCAAATCCGCAACCAAATGGCGAATGTCACCAACTGAAATCGGATCTACACCTGCAAAGGGTTCATCAAGTAGCAAATATTTGGGGTGCGCGGCAAGACAACGGGCAATTTCAACGCGTCGACGCTCACCGCCGGACAAAGCCAGGGCCGGCGCGCGGCGCAGGTGTTCGATAGAGAATTCGGAAAGCAACTCTTCCAGCCGCTCGCGGCGCTTGTGCCGGTCCGAAACCGAAATATCGAGGATAGCCATGATATTATCTTCCACCGACATGCCACGAAAAATGGACATTTCCTGTGGTAGATACCCAATGCCCATCTTGGCGCGGCGATACATCGGCAGATTTGTAACGTCACGTCCATCTATCAGAACATGGCCGCCTTCGGGATAAATAAGCCCTGCAATCGCGTAGAAGGTTGTTGTTTTACCAGACCCGTTGGGACCTAGCAGCGCCACGACCTCGCCCTGCTGAAGGTTGAGCGAGACATCGCGGATAACGATGCGCTTTTTATAGCTTTTCCGCAGGTTCTCAACCTTGAGTCCAGTGCTTTCATGAGCGATATGCAGATTGGGTTTGGACATCGTTCAATTCTTAGGCTGCAGCACTGTTTTTACCCGTCCTGTTACACGAGCGGTTCCGGCTTTGGTATCAACAAACATCTTGTCCCCGGTCAGCGCGCTGGTCCCCTGAACCAGCAGCACATCGCCCTGCATTTCGATCAAACCTGTGATGATATTATAGTCTGCTCGCGCAGATTCCGCAGCATCTTCGCCACTGACAAGAATTACGCCTCCTGTTGCCTCCAGGCTTTCGATGCCGCTCTGGTCTTCTAGGTAGACCACCAAAACGCGGGGGGCGGACAAACGCATCTGACCCTGCCCAATCAGGACATTTCCGGTGAACACGGCTGTGCCGTCATTCTGGTTTACGTTCAGATTATCAGCGGTGACTTCAACCGGTAGGCTGCTGTCTTGCTGCGCGCTTCCAAATGCGACTTGTGCACCCTGAGCCATTGAAACGACGGGTAAAAAAGACAAAACCAGCCAGGTGGCGAGCTTCAAAAATCTTGGCACGGCATTCATTCCTTGGACTTACCGGGTTTGTATAGCAGTTTGACTCCGTCAGTGAAAAGCAATTGTGGCTCACCAGAAATTTCATCGGTTTTCAATACCATCCGTCCCGCAGCCAGATCTCCGGGTGGACCATTCCCCGACACCGGCCCAGGGGTCTCGGCGTAAAGCAAATCAATGCGCGTCTTCAGATAGTCGGTGTCGACGACATAACCGGTTGTAGTGGTTATATGAACGTTGCCTTCCAGATCTGCTGTGCCTCTTTCCTGATTCATATCAGCGCTTTCAGAAGTTATATCAATAACCGTACCAGCAATCAGTTTCATTTGTGCAGTGACAACTTTGGCTTTCAGATGTGCCGGATCAGACTGGTCTGGTTGTGCGCTTTTTGCCCGAAACATAACCTGATCTCCACTACTCGTGACGCCTGCAAATACAGGATTTGTAGCACCCTGTTCATGTGCGCGCCGTTCAAGATCAATCTGGGCGACTGGGACAGATTTCGTCGGATCAAAGTTACGTGAGATTAGAAAAAGCGTGGACAACAACCCAAGCGCGGCCAGGGGCAGGATGATCTTCATCCAGGCCACAAGGCGCGAGTGGAAATTGTCTGACGCAGCCATTAGTGTGCGAAGATGTCTGTCTCGGGCCAGCCAGCTAGATCAAGTTTTGCTCGTGCCGGCAGAAAATCGAAACAGGACTGCGCTAGTTCCAGACGACCTTCACGGACAAGACGACGGTTAAGCTCGTCACGTAACCGGTGCAGATAAAGAACATCCGAGGCAGCATATTCAAGTTGGGCTTCGGTAAGAGTTTCAGCGCCCCAATCAGACGATTGCTGCTGCTTCGAGACGTCTACATGCAGAAGTTCTTGCAGCAGAAACTTCAGGCCATGGCGATCAGTATAAGTGCGGATCAGCTTGCTGGCGATCTTGGTGCAATAAACCGGTGCCGCAAGAGCGCCAATAGCATTGTACATTGCAGCAATGTCAAATCTGCCAAAATGAAAAAGCTTCAGGACTTCGGGATTTTCCAGCATGGCCGCCAAATTGGGCGCGCTTGTCTGGTCTTTCTCAAACTGCACCAAATGCGCATTACCGTCGCCACCCGACATCTGTACGACACAAAGTCGGTCGCGATGCGGGTTTAGCCCCATGGTTTCACAGTCTATCGCCACGACCGGTCCAAGGTCCAACCCGTCCGGCAGGTCATTTTTATAAAGATGGTTTGCCATGTGATCCTTTCCCGGAGGAAATGGAACCCAAAAAGAGGGTGCTGGAATGCATTCCTACCGAAGCTTGACCTAATGCTTTTTCATCGCCTTCTCAAGATGTTGATTCCAATTCAGGAATAAGACCTGTGCCGCGCATTGACGCAAAGATGCTTGCGGTCACAGAAAGGCTCGGCCACAAAGCAAAGCAGGATTTACTGGATTTATACACCAATGGCCGATCAGACACATTCACCCCTCACGGCCCGCGCGGCCGATTTTCTGGCCCGTCGCCTGTACGAGGCCGGATGCCGCCACGCATTTGGGATGCCGGGCGGTGAGGTGCTGACAGTGGTGGATGCGCTGCAAAAGGCCGGGATCGAATGTGTGCTGGCGCGTCATGAAAATGCCGCAGCTTTCATGGCCGAAGGGGTCTGGCACCGCACCGGTACGCCGGGAATATTGATTGCTACCTTAGGTCCCGGCGTGCTTAACGGGGTAAATGCGATTGCCAACGCGTATCAGGATCGGGTGCCGCTTATTGTCTTGTCAGGCTGTGTCGAAGAAGACGAGGCGCTGACGTATACGCATCAGGTGTTGGACCATCAGAAGGTTCTGGCCCCGATTACGAAAGCAACATTCCGGATGACCGCCAAGGGCGCAGATATTGTGGCGGATAAGGCAGTAACTATTGCCATCGAAGGCCGGCCTGGGCCGGTGCATATCGATGTACCGATTGAGGTGGCGGATGCTCAGGTTACACTATCCAGTTTGCGCAGACGCCCAGTGGCAGAACCAATGGTACCTGCAGATGGTGCGGCGCTTGAGGCCGCCCGCAGCTGGCTGGGGGCAGCGGAACGGCCGGTTATGATCGTAGGTCTTGATGCGATGAACGAAGCCTCGGGAGAGGATATCCGGCAGGTGGCCGAGACCCATCGTATTCCGGTAATCACGACCTACAAAGCCAAGGGCGTGCTGGACGAGATGCATCCCATGGCCCTGGGCGGGGCAGGGTTGTCTCCGCTGGCCGACAAGGTGCTGGTGCCATTTGTAGAAAAGGCCGATCTGATCCTTTGCGTGGGCTATGACCCGATCGAGATGCGCCCGGGCTGGCGTGAAATCTGGGATCCGGCAAAAGTAAATGTGATCGACATCGCGGCTGTACCCAACCACCAGTACATGCATCAGGCGACGACAAACTTTGTCGGCCACAGCGGCGCGACGCTGCGCCGGCTGGCCGATGGGGTTGCTCCGCGCAATACATGGGTTGGTGGAGAGTTAGAGACTGTTAAATCTCAACTTATCAAAGCCTTTCCAACCGACCAGAGCTGGGGTGCAACCGCTGCCGTGGATGAATGCCGAAAGGTTTTGCCAGAAGAAACGGTTGCTACCGTCGACAGCGGTGCGCATCGGATTCTGTTATCACAGATGTGGACGACGCTTGAGCCACGTGGGCTGCTGCAATCTTCGGCGCTTTGCACGATGGGCTGTGCTGTGCCGCTGGCAATTGGGGCGAAACTGGCTGATCCCAAGCGCCCGGTTGTCAGCTTTTCAGGCGATGCCGGGTTCCTGATGGTCGCCGGGGAGCTGTCGACTGTGGCTGACCTGAACCTGCCGGTTATATTCGTGGTGTTTGTTGATGCCAGCCTTTCGCTGATTGAGAAAAAACAGCGCGAAAGGCAACTACCAAATGCTGCGGTTGATTTCGGTCATCACGACTTTGAAGCTATCGGAAAGGCCTTTGGGGGTAACGGCGTGACAGTCCGTTCGCGGGGCGAATTGCGAGCTGCCCTTCAAAGCGCACTGGTGGCTGACCGTTTCACCGTGATTGCTGCCGAGATTGAGCGTGGCGCCTATGATAAACGTATCTGAAAGATTTGACCCATGACCGGACCCCTTGATGGCCTTGTGATCCTTGACCTAAGCCGCATTTTGGCTGGGCCGACCTGTACCCAGCTATTGGGTGATCTAGGGGCAGAGGTGATCAAGATTGAAAGCCCCGAACAGGGCGATGACACGCGCAGCTGGGGCCCTCCCTTTGCGATGGACGCAAACGGCAATCCCACGGACCTTTCGGCTTATTTCATGTGCGCCAACCGCAACAAGAAATCCGTGGTGGTCGATCTGACCGACCCAGAGGGGCAAAAAGCGCTGTTCAAACTGGCAGGCCGTGCTGATGTGGTGATCGAAAATTTCAAACCGGACGGCCTGAAGAAATACGGGCTGGACCATGATACGCTTTGCGCAGCCTATCCCGGACTGGTTTATTGCTCAATTTCGGGATTTGGGCAGACCGGACCGAACCGCGAAAAGCCGGGCTATGATCTGATGGCACAGGGTTTTGGCGGAATCATGAGCATTACCGGCGAGGCAGGGCGAGAGCCGATGAAAGTGGGTGTTGGCATTGCCGATGTGGTCTGCGGGCTTTATGCGACGGTGGGCATTCTGGCAGCCCTCAGACACAGGGATGCGACAGGTGAGGGCCAACATATTGATCTGGCTCTGGTGGATACGCAGATGTCCTGGTTGATCAACCAGGGTCTGAATTACCTGACCTCAGGAAATGTGCCGACGCGGGCAGGCAATGCGCACCCCAATATCGTGCCTTATCAGGTGTTTGAAACCAGCGATGGCTATGTGATTGTCGCGGTGGGTAATGATAGCCAATACACTAGGTTCTGCGACTTTATTGGTAAGCCCGATTGGGCCACCGACCCACGATTTGCAACCAATACCGCAAGGCTCAGCAATCGCGAAATCCTGGTACCGATGATTTCCGAGGTTTTGCGTGGGCTGACCACGACCGCTGTGATTGAAGGGCTTGAGATACGCAAGGTGCCGGTTGGGCCGGTCAATACTCTGGAAGGGGCGTTGCGCTCGGATCAGGCGGCGGCCCGAGAAATGACAATTTCCATGCCTGCGCCGCAAACCGGCAAGGGCGAAGTCGAATTGCTGGGTAACCCGCTGAAGTTTTCCCGGACCCCTGTCAGCTACCGCTGCGCACCGCCGTCCCTGGGGGCGGATACCAAGGCTGTGCTGAACGATCTCAAAGAGGGCGACTAAGGGCGCCGCAACAAATCCTCGCGCCATAGTGATTTGCCTGAACGACCGTTCGAGCATTAACAGTTGGTAAACAAAAGGTGTTTTCATGGTGCGTCTACTGCTGATTTCAGCCCTGATAACTGTGACTGCGGCGCTCGCTTCGGCGCTAGAGACCCGCGAGGGTTGGGTCATACATGATACTGGGAAAAGTTTCGACGAGTTGGTTGGTGCAGTGCGTGCGGCGGTGAAAAAAGCGCCAATTGCCGTCGTTACCCAAGCCAGCGCATCCGATGGGGCGCGATCGCAGGGCCACGAAATACTAGGTAACCGGGTTTTCGGGCTTTATCGCAACGATTATGCCCGTCGAATGCTGGCCGCCAGCGTGGCATCGGGCATCGAAGCACCGATTCGGCTTTATGTGACAGAAAACGCCGATGGCACAGCGAGCCTGAGCTACAAAACCCCAACGGCGGTTTTTTTGCCCTATTTTGACGAGGGCGGGGATGCGCTGCGCGATCTGGCGACCGAGCTGGACGGCATTTTCGATAGTGTCGCCGAAATGGCGATAAACGATTGAAAACTGCGCAAAATTGCCAAGGCCAGGGCTATTTAAGCGGTAAGACGCCGAAATTGCTTCGCCTGTTGGTGGAACTGCTGCCAACGGATTCTCAACTTTGATACGGTCGCGATAACGTATTGGTGAGAACAGGGTCTGGCCTGTTGCTGGGGCGTTACTTAGCGGGCTAGCTGACTAGGAAATTCTTACGACCGAAAGGAAATCGGGCCATGCGTAGTGATCAATTTGGGTATGAAATGTCAATCACCTCGCCCGAGGCTGCAAAAGCTTGGGATGCGATGGTGATGGCTTTCCTTGCCCATGCCGCAAGGACACCCGAATATTTGGGGGCCGCCTTGAAGGAAGCGCCTGACTTTGCGATGGCGCATGCCACCAAGGGGCTTTTCTTTCTGATGCTGGGCCGTCGGGAACTGACAGAAACCGCACAAGACGCATTTGTAGCAGCCAAAGCTGCAGCGGACGCCAGTTCGCAAACTGAGCGTGAAATGGGATATGTTCGGGCGCTTGGCGCATGGTTGGATGGACATCCCAGCAGATCCATCCATGAGATGGAGACGATCCTTAAACATTGTCCCGAAGATGCGTTGGCGATGAAGATCAGCCACGCCATCAGGTTCATCTTGGGAGATTCTGCTGGTATGCGCCGGTCGGTCGAGGCGGTTCTGACAGCCTATGACACAAAGCATCCGGCGAGGGGTTATCTTTTTGGGTGCCACGCGTTTTCATTGGAAGAAACCGGCGAATATGCGCGGGCAGAAACAGCGGGGCGTATGGGTCTTAGTCTGGTGTCTGATGATGCTTGGGGCCTGCATGCGGTGGCGCATGTACACGACATGACGGGCAATTCTAAGGCGGGCCTTGACTGGTTGACGGGCCGTGAAAACGCCTGGGCCCACTGCAATAACTTCCGTTACCACGTCTGGTGGCACAAGGCATTGATGCACTTGGATCAGGGCGAGATAGACACCGTTTTCGCGCTTTACGATTCCCAAATCCGCAAAGACCAGACGGATGATTATCGCGATATATCGAACGCAACGTCTTTGCTCAGCCGGTTGGAGTTGGAAGGCGTTGATGTGGGGAATCGTTGGGAAGAGTTGGCGGATTTGTCCGAACGCCGAACCGAAGATGGTTGCCTTGTTTTTGCAGATCTTCACTACCTACTTGCGCTGATTGGCGGTGATCGCAAGCAGGCGGTTCAAGATATGTTGGCAAGGCTGCACCGTGATGCCAAAGCAACGTCGGAATCTGAAATGAAGGCGCGAATGGCAACACCCGGCCTATCGGCGGCAACCGGGCTTGAGGCGTTTGGTGAAGGCGACTACAAAACGGCGTTTTACAATCTTGGACGGGCCCGACATAACATGCAAATGGCAGGCGGTAGCCACGCTCAGCGTGATGTATTCGAAAGATTAACCATTGACGCCGCGATCCGTGGTGGGTTCTTGGAGGATGCCGAGGCAATTTTACGCGAACGTACGGCGCAAAGGGCCGGACGTCAGGATAATTATGCTGCGGTCCGCATGGATCTGATTTCTGCTTCGCGCGGGAATTGGAACCAAGCCGACCGCCTGCCTGCAGAATAGTTGCGGAAAGCCCAGGGAGAGCTGACACGGCATGACAAGTATTGCTGATCCGGCCATGGCCCAACCCCGGTCTAATGTAGCTGCCGCAAAGCCTGCGGTGTCGACGCGGGATATCCGTCTGGATTTTTTTCGCGGTCTGGCGATGTTCATTATCCTGTGTGCACACACGCCAAGGAATTTTTTCACCAGCTGGATTCCTGCCAGGTGGGGTTTTTCGGACGCCACAGAGATATTCGTGTTTTGTTCGGGTATGGCCTCGGCCGTCGCCTTTGGGCGTGCGTTTGACCGGGCGGGATGGAGGCTGGGCGCGTCACGTGTTTCTTATCGCGTCTGGCAGGTTTATTGGGCGCATATCGGCATGTTTCTTGCGATTGCCACGCTGCTGGCGGCAATTGATCAGTTCGGCGGGTTTGACAAATCCTATATCGGGTCGCTGAACCTGTGGAAATTCTTTGCTGATCCGGGCCCTCAGCTGGTGGGGCTTTTCACGCTGACCTACGTGCCCAACTATTTTGATATCCTGCCGATGTATATGATCATCCTGCTGATGATGCCCGCTGTCATGGCGCTGAGCCGGGTCAACCTTTGGTTTGTAGCGCTAGCGGTGGCGCTGGTCTGGTTGATGGCACAACGCTCGGTGCTAGAGGCGCTTGGCATGCTGGGCTGGCATTTCGGTTTCCCGGCTGAACCCTGGTCGGATCGCAAGTGGTTCTTCAATCCGTTTGGCTGGCAGCTGATCTTCTTCAGTGGATTTGCCTTCATGCGCGGCTGGCTGCCCAAGCCACCGGTACACCGTGCGCTGATCATGTTGGCGGGTGTAATCGTCGTGGCCAATATCCCGCTGTCAAATATCGGTGTACGCGAATTTGGGTTTGACTGGGCAAAAGACTGGCGGATTGACAATCGCGGTCTGTTCAACAAATCCGATTTCGGCATTCTGCGCTATGTGCATTTTCTGGCACTGGCTTATCTGTGCTGGGTTGCGGCGGGCGATGGCGGCAAACGCCTTATTGCCTCAGGCCACGGGTTTACGGCGCGGGCCTGGGACACATTTTTGGCGATGATCCTGAAGGTTGGTCAGCAATCCTTGGCGGTGTTCGTTTTCTCGATGTTCTTCGCGCGCCTGTCGGGCTTTGTGATGGATCAGGTCGGTCGCACGACGTGGAACATGACGCTGGCCAACTTTGTCGGATTTGCTGCGCTGATCGCCGTTGCCTATGGCGTGTCGTGGTTCAAGTCCCAACCTTGGCGGAAACACTCATGAAGCGCCGGGATTTCTTCAAGATGATAGCAGCGGTCGCTGCAAGCCCGACATTCGCGACCGGCCTTGAGTCGCAGAAGGACGAGGCATTTTCGGAGGAAATGCTGCATCGGCTGGCGCAAGACGTGGCAGATATGCCCTATCGGGATCGTCCCATGGTTCCCAAAGCCATGCAGGACTGGTCTTATGAGCAGTACAAATCCATCTGGTTCAACACCAGTAAAGGAATTTGGACCGGGACAGAATCGCCTCTTCAGGTTGATCTGTTTCATCCTGGATTGTTCTATCCCCACCCGGTCGAAATTAACCTGGTCGAGAACGGCAGATCACGGACACTGCCATTTGATTGGGGTTTGTTTGACAAAACTGACAAGGCACCCACCCTGCCGACCCAAGGCAATTTGGGGTTTTCTGGCTTGCGGCTGCGAAGTGAGCTGGAAAAACCAGAGATATTTCAAGAGTATGCTGTGTTTCAAGGAGCAAGCTATTTCCGTGTGATTGCCAAGGATCTGGTTTATGGTTTGTCAGCCCGCGGTCTGGCGGTAAACACTGCCGACCAAGACGGTGAAGAATTTCCTGATTTCACCCGGTTCTGGATCGAGCGCCCAAAGGCGGGCGCACATGCGCATGTCATTCATGCGTTAATGGAATCGCCTTCGGTGACCGGGCTCTATCACTTCACCCTCTACCCGGGGCCAACAACCGAAGTTGATGTGCGCGTCAGCTTGTTTCCCCGCGATGATCTTAAGAATGTTGGGTTGGGGCCACTGACCTCGATGTTCTATTTTGATGAAACCAACCGTGGACGGTTTGATGATTTCCGCCCGGCAGTGCACGATAGTGACGGGCTGAGCATTTTGAATGGCCGCGGTGAGATGATCTGGCGACCGCTTGCCAACCCCAAACAGATTCAGATCTCAAGTTTTGTGGATGAAAATCCCCAGGGTTTTGGACTGGCGCAACGCGAGCGCAGGTTTTCGGACTTTGCCGATCTTGAGGCGCTCTACCACAAGCGCCCAAGCCTGTGGATTTCACCTGGTGAGGACTGGGGCAAAGGGGCCATAACGCTGGTTGAGATCCCAACCAACAAGGAAATCTACGACAATATAGTTGCCTACTGGCGCCCACGAGAACCACTGGCGGCGGGACAGGAACACAACTTCAGCTACCGCATGACGTGGTGTGCACAGATTCCTGAGAAAAAGCCGGTTGCGCCGGTGCTGAACAGCCGCATTGGCAAGGGATTCACTGACAATGAAAATAAGGTCGTAACGATTGATTTTGCCCCGCATTCGGCCTTGCCCGAGGTCTTTGACGATATCACGATCCACGTCAGTTCAAACCGTCTGAAAGTTTCGGATGGGGTTTTGCAGCGAAATCCAGAAACCGGCGGACCGCGCCTGGCGTTTTCTTTTGACCCAGGCGATGTGAAATCAGCCGAGTTGCGTGCGCAACTGATGTTTCAAGGTCGCTCGGTGTCAGAAGTGTGGTTGTACCGATGGACAACCTGACGCCCTTTCCCCTTGCGGCGCACATGCCAGCGCCAGATCCGTTGAATGTGCCCGTACAGGATTTACGAAAACCTCATCGCGATCCCCTGGCGCCGGAATGGGCGCCTGCTCGTTATATCTGGCTCAGGCGCGCGGTTACTTTCTTACCCGCGGTTGCAACAACGGCTTCCTTGTCAGCCGCCTTCGCCGACTGGCTGTCGGATGGTGGAATGTGGTGGCTTGAATGGGTGCTGGTCGTATTGGTTACCCTTACTTTTTTCTGGATTTCCTTGTCTGTTGGCACGGCGACTCTTGGTCTGCTTCGGGTCGTCTGGCGCAAGCATCAGTGTCTCGGTGGCCAGGTTGATCCGATGCGGATTGCCTTGCTTGTTCCTGTCTTTAACGAGGATACCCCCGAGGTGTTTGGCAACGCTTGCGCGATGATGCTGTCGCTGTCACAATCCGATACTGCACACAGGTTTGAGTTGTTTGTTCTGAGTGATACGCAGGATCCGGAAATTGCTATGGCCGAGCAGCGTGCTTTTGCTACTTTGCGCGCAACCCTGCCGCGCGCTGCAGCTGTATGGTATCGCCGGCGGCCACAAAATACCGATCGTAAATCCGGTAATATCGCACAATGGGTCGAAACGTATGGCGCCGCTTATCAGGCGATGGTCGTGCTGGATGCTGACAGCCTGATGAGTGCTGATGCGTTGGTCTGTCTCGCCGATGAAATGGCGACTGATCCCGCGGCCGGGCTGATTCAATCCAGTCCGGTGCTGGTGGGATCCAGTACCTTGTTTGGTCGGGCCCAGCAGTTTGCAACTGTAGTATACGGTAGCCTGCTCAGCGAAGGGCTGGCTGGCTGGTCAGGTAATGAGGGAAACTATTGGGGCCACAATGCGATCATTCGCACCGCCGCCTTTGCTGCCTGCGCTGGTCTGCCACGCATGCCATCGCTTTGGGGCAAGGGCGGGCTGATCATGAGCCACGATTTTGTCGAGGCAGGTCTTCTGCGGCGTGCGGGCTGGGCTGTTCGTTTTCTGCCTTCGGTATCTGGCAGCTATGAAGAGCCACCCGCGACGCTGATCGACTATGCCTTGCGTGACCGCCGTTGGTGTCATGGTAACCTTCAGCACCTAAGGCTTCTGGCGACGCGCGGGATGCATCCGGTGTCGCGGTTTCATCTGTTTCACGGCGCTGTCAGTTACCTGCTGTCACCGGCCTGGTTCGGCCTGTTGGTGATCTGGGCTTTGCTCGGAAACGGACCGGACAGCGTTATAACCTATTTCTCGGACGAAAACCCGCTTTATCCGGTCTGGCCAGAGATGAGCCATGTCAGTTCGTTTCTGATCCTGTTGTTCATGTACGGGATGTTGCTGGCACCCAAAGTGCTGGGCGCCGCAACACTTGGCCTGTCTGGCATCAAGATCGACAAGTTGGGTGGATGGCGGCGATTTGTCCTGTCATTTATCAGCGAGGTTGTAATCTCGATCCTGTTTGCCCCGGTCATGATGGTGCAGCAGTTGGTTGCGGTACTGCGCACGGCGATTGGCATCAAACCGATCTGGTCGCCACAGGCGCGTAAGGGTGGCAACTATAGCCTTTTGACCACGCTAAATTTTCACGCGCTGGAAACGGTCAGTGGCATTTTGCTGATCATAGGTATGCTGGCCGGAGTCGTTTCGCTTTGGTTGATTCCGATTGCGATAAGCCTTGCCGGGGCGGTGCCGTTGTCGATGTTGTCATCTGCTAACCTGGCGCAATGGCGAACGACACGTTATCTGTTGGCAACACCCGAATTTTTCTCGGTGCCAGACATTCTGCAACTGGCACGCAGCCAGCGGCAAGTCTTTCGCGCAACTTCCGATCAAAAGCTGGCAGCAGAGTAGCGGGCGATTTTGTTTCAATCTGCGCGTCGGTCAAGTGCGAATTGTTTAATCGGCATTTGCATCCAGACCCTCAAACCAGTCCAGTACCATATCGGCCCAACCGGGTGGCACCCCGTGACCGCCATCAAACAGGGCAAGTTCCAACGCGGTGCTGGGGAAGCATTTGTTCCAAATTCGACGCCAGAACAGACCCTTGGTGTCAAACTGATCCGCCCGGTAATTGGCGCAGCCGTTGACGGTTCGCCAGATTAGCATAGCGTGAAATACATCGCCTTGTGCCAGGGTTTTATCGCCGATCTGCCTCAGGATACGTCCCTCTAAGGGTACCGTCTTGTCGCGCCACCCATGGGTGTGCAGAAGACGCACGGGGCCAGCACAATGTTCGGGATGCGGTCGCCACAGATTGCCAGCCACAGGCGCATATGCTGAAAAATCACTGGGGTGATCGCAGGCAATATAGCTGGCCAGTGAACCGCCGATCGAAAAGCCGGCAAGGATCGTGCGCTTTGGGTCAAGATTGAACCGTTTTGTGGCATCTGCCAGAACATCGCGGATAAAGGCCCGTTCGTCTCTGCGTTTGACAAAAAATGGATGGAACGACCATCCACTACGCATGCGACCCGGGCGTATCAATCCGTTTGGTGCGATATAAGCGTACCCACGACTGACAGCGGTTCCAGAGATTCCACCCGAGCCCACCAGCGCGGCCCCTTTTCCACCGGCGCCATGCAGAAACACCATGACAGGATGCGGCCCGGGCCCCTCAGGCAGAACGATGTGATAGGTGCCGGCCGAAATCTCGCAAGGAGTTTCAGGGCCACCACAATTCTCTTGTGAATGAGCCGTAGCAGCTCCGAGTGCCAGAAGGGCTGCGGCGAACCACTTCAATAGGCGACCACAGGCAAGCCCCGCTCAACCCAGCCGGGCCCGGCGCGGGAACCTGTCATGCCTTCGGGCACGTCAATGATATGGGTGAAACCAGCCTTTTCCAGTTTTAGACTTGTTCGGTCTGAACGCACCCCGGCGGCACAGATCAGGGCCACCGGTTTGGACCGGTCGCCGCCGGTCACTTCAAGAAGGGCGTCGACAAAGTCTTTGCGCCGCATGTCGATGGGATGGGCGCCTTCACCGATGCCGGTCTTTTTCCATTCATCGGGGCGGCGAATGTCGATCAGCAAAACGTCACCATTTACCGCCGCTTCATGCGCCTCGGGTGGCGTCATTTCGGCGCCTTCAAATTCGGGGCGCATCGCCCACATTCCGACACTAGCGACAGCAACTGCTGCGGTTGCCAGCAACAGGTTACGTCGATTCATGAGTTGGGCCATCGGTCATTCCTTGGCATAACGGGCCACAATGTCAGCCACCTGTGTTGCTGGCAAAATCGGAGGCAACAGTGTTAGAACCTTGCCTTGCCCATCCAACAAATAAATGTGGCTGCCATGAGCATAGATCGGTCCGTATTCCGGGTCATCCATGATCTTTTCGAATGAGACCTGATAGGCATCATACGCCATTTCCAGATCTTTTCGGCTACCTGTGAGGCCTACAAAATCAGACGAAATTCCCGACAGCTTTGGGCCCATCCTTTCAACGGTGTCCAGGTCGGGGTCGATGGTGATCAGTAGCGGACTTGTCTCTATTCCCCGGCGCTTTAGTTCGTCCACGGCGTCGGCCATCATTGGCAGAGCGGCACTACAGATGCCGGGGCAACTTGCATAGCCAAAGAACAAAAGCTGTAATTTACCTTCGGGATCGACCTGAGTACGTTGAACTCCGGTGTGATCAATCAGGTTGAATGGCCCGCCGATATTCCACGGCAGCGGAGCGATTTTGGTGGGCAGTGCAGCAGGGTTAGCCGTGGCCGGAATGTGTTTTTCAGATCCATGGGCAAAGGCACTTGCGGCCGCCAGAATGCTGGCGGCACAAAAGCAACTGGCAATGCGTAACCTCACTCGAACAGCTCCTTGATGAAGGGTTGTTCAGCTTCAACACCAATTCCGGTGTAGCCGTCCTCAGCGATCGCTGCCCTGACCCTTGGATCACGACGGAACCAGGGACCTTTACCCTTTGCGTCCGGATTTGCCTTGGCCCATTTCTTGGTCCAGCTATTTGCCTTGGTCCAGTTTTCCTCGCCCACCAGACGGATTTTCTGCACAAGATAAATGTTCTTGGCGGCAAGATCAGGGTCTTCAATCAACAGGCCGTCAACCTCGACATCGGCACTGCAGTAAGGCAGCAGTTCGAGCGCGGCACCGGTAAAGGCTGCTTGCGCGTTTTTGTTTGGATAAACCAGTGCTTTATCTGCTGCGCGCAACAGCCCCAACTGCCGCCGCCCGTCACCGCAGTTTTCAGGGCAGTCGCCAGTCAGTTCGCACAGGATATCGACAACTTTCGCCTCAAATCTGGCGGGCTTTTCAGCGTAAAGGTTCCAAGTTTTTGCGCCGGAACCTGCTGAGAAATCCTGCGCTGCAGCAGGTGCCGCCAGAAGAGCAAGAATCAAAATGATGCGTTTCACTTGTCTGATCTCACTTCTTGGGTTCGGGAATGGCGAAGCCGGGGACAGGCCCGTAATCTTCATGATTCAGATTGGTAATGCCGTGGTCGGCAACGATTTTTTCCACCACGATATATTTCAATCCGTCTCGTTCGTAATAAATGCCATCAGCAGTGATTTCGTGACTGGCAAGGCTAAGTTGAGTGTTGCCGCCAGCGGATCCGTCATCGCCTTCGATCTTGAGCACCATGTAAACCTGTCCGTCTTCACCCAGAAGGCCGACAGGAATGCCGCCGGCAGAGCACCACAGCGCGCAGGTATGATGCGCGCTGCCAATTACTGCATCCGGGCCACCCATTACACCTGAAAAATAACACCAGGTATCAATCATTTCGCCTTTGATCTGGATACGCTTACCCTCAGCGGCCAGCGCCGTTGCCGGTAAAGTCAGAGCCAAGCCAAGCAGTGTGAATATGTTCCGCATTTAGCCTTCCTAAATTCAGCAATATAGAGTGATTATCTCATAGCTTTGGAGCCAAACCCACGCTCTTTTTTTCAATGTTTCGTGAGAGTAGGTTACCATGTTTCAATAGCACTCACTATACGACTGTCAGGGTGCTTTGTGTGATCCGTGGGACCGGGGAGTTCGAAAGACCGCGGAACGCCCCTCGCTCTGAGTGATACTGGTAAAATCGCGCGAATTATTTAAGAATCGCACATTTACCAATGTTCGGGATGATAGCGAAAAAAGTACCAGTCTCAAAAATAATGAGATTTGCTAAGCGGCTGAATTCTGGAGAATTGGTGCCAGGAGAGGACCAAATAATTAAATACAAGCCTTTGATTTTAAATTGTTAACTGCCGTAAGGTTTTTATTGATACCCCCACCGATACCCCGGTTGGAAAAGAAATTTGGAAGTTCGAGTGCCAAACGATGACACAATCCAGTGCTTTCCTTGGATTCTCTTTTGATACCAGAACACCGCTAAAATACCCAGATATAGACAAACAGTTCATCCGCTTAAGTCTTGATCTGTGCGCCAAGCTTGCTAGCGTGAACGCCTCTCGGGAGATTTGTCGAAACCCGAGCATCGCGATGCTCTTCTATCATGGAGAGATCGTGATGAAGATACTGTCAAAACGCCAAGTTACGGAGTTGGTCTTGTATTCCCCGCAACACATCGCACGTCTGGATGTCTGACGTCAGCGCTTATGGGTCCAAATAGGGTGATTTGATAAGGGAGTGTTCTTGGCTCATCGTAACCACTGAGGAGTGGACGATGAGAAAGACAACTGGAACCCGCAAAAGCCCTGGCGAGAA
>NZ_FWFL01000032.1 GCF_900172295.1 Roseovarius litorisediminis | reverse complement strand
ATGGCTAAGGAAAAGTTTGACCGCTCGAAACCGCACGTAAACATTGGCACGATTGGTCACGTTGACCACGGCAAGACGACGCTGACGGCTGCGATTACGAAGTATTTCGGTGATTTCAAGGCGTATGATCAGATTGACGGCGCGCCCGAGGAGAAGGCCCGCGGGATCACCATCTCGACGGCGCATGTTGAATATGAGACCGAGAACCGTCACTACGCGCACGTCGACTGCCCCGGCCACGCTGACTATGTTAAGAACATGATCACCGGTGCGGCGCAGATGGATGGCGCGATTCTGGTTGTGAACGCGGCTGACGGCCCGATGCCGCAGACCCGCGAGCACATTCTGCTGGGCCGCCAGGTGGGCATTCCCTGCATGGTTGTCTACATGAACAAGGTCGATCAGGTTGACGACGAAGAGCTGCTGGAACTGGTTGAAATGGAAATCCGCGAGCTTCTGAGCTCGTATGATTACCCCGGCGACGACATCCCGGTCATACCCGGCTCGGCGCTGGCCGCGATGGAAGGCCGTGACCCTGAAATCGGTGAGAACTCGATCCGTGCACTGATGGCGGCCGTGGACGAATATATCCCGACGCCGGCGCGCGCCGTGGATCAGCCCTTCCTGATGCCGGTCGAAGACGTGTTCTCGATCTCGGGTCGGGGTACGGTTGTGACCGGCCGG
This sequence comes from Roseovarius litorisediminis, assembly GCF_900172295.1. Taxonomy (GTDB): domain Bacteria; phylum Pseudomonadota; class Alphaproteobacteria; order Rhodobacterales; family Rhodobacteraceae; genus Roseovarius; species Roseovarius litorisediminis. The sequence continues at coordinate 496 of NZ_FWFL01000032.1, read as the reverse complement.
ATCGAGCGTGGCGTTGTCAACGTTGGCGACGAACTTGAGATCGTGGGTATCCGCGACACCAAGAAAACCACCTGTACCGGTGTTGAAATGTTCCGCAAGCTGCTGGATCGCGGTGAAGCGGGCGATAACGTGGGCGTTCTGCTGCGCGGTATCGACCGTGAGGGCGTTGAGCGTGGCCAGGTTCTGTGCAAGCCGAAATCGGTAAACCCGCACACCAAGTTCGAAGCCGAGGCGTATATCCTGACCAAAGACGAAGGTGGCCGTCACACGCCGTTCTTCGCGAACTACCGCCCGCAGTTCTACTTCCGGACCACGGATGTGACCGGCACCGTCAACCTGCCCGAGGGCACGGAAATGGTGATGCCCGGCGACAACCTGAAGTTCACGGTTGAACTGATCGCGCCGATCGCCATGGAAGACGGCCTGCGCTTCGCCATCCGCGAAGGCGGCCGCACCGTCGGCGCCGGCGTCGTGTCGAAAATTATCGAGTAAACCA
>NZ_FWFL01000015.1 GCF_900172295.1 Roseovarius litorisediminis | reverse complement strand
ACGCCTGTTTCGAAGGCTGAAAGGATACCGACGCATCTTCTCAAGGTTCGAAAAGCTGGACGTCATGTACCGCGCTTTCCTGAATTTCGCCCTAATCGTCGATATGATTAAGTGTTAACAGGCCCTAATCGTCAAGTACTGGCCAGGTTCAATCTCCTCGTTCGCTTTTCTCGCTTCCCGAAGAAGCTTTGCTTCCCACATCAAACTGATTTGGTATAAGTCCTTTTCAGACCAGTCGTCGCCTTTGTTAGGGCCACTTATTTGACCATCCAGAGGTGAAAACCGGCCCTCAGAATGATCTTCGATAGCGAGCAGTAGATCACGCATTCGATCTAAATCTCGCTTCACCTACTCAACCCGCCATGCAGCGTCGGCACATCCAGACTGGCAAAGCCGTAGTGCCGCAACCAGCGCAGATCGGAATCAAAGAACGCGCGCAAATCCGGGATGCCGTATTTCAGCATCGCAATCCGGTCAATCCCAAGACCAAAGGCAAAGCCCTGCCATTCATTGGGGTCGATTTTGCCAGCCTCCAGCACCTTTGGATGCACCATGCCGCTGCCCAGAATCTCCAGCCAGTCATCGCCCTCGCCGACCTTCAACGTGCCGCCCTCCCACGAGCAGCGGATGTCGACCTCGGCCGACGGCTCGGTGAACGGGAAATGCGAGGCGCGAAAGCGCAGCTCGACATCGTCGACCTCGAAAAACGCCTTTACGAATTCCTCAAGGCACCATTTCAGGTTGGCCATCGAGATATCGCGGTCAATCGCCAGCCCCTCGACCTGATGGAACATCGGTGTGTGGGTCTGGTCGTAATCGGCGCGGTAGACGCGACCGGGTGCGATGATGCGAATGGGTGCGCCGTGTTCCTGCATCGAGCGGATCTGCACCGGGCTGGTATGGGTCCGCAACACATGCGGCGGGCGATCGTCATCCTTGGCACGGGCCATGTAGAACGTGTCCATCTCCGCGCGCGCCGGGTGGTGGCCGGGGATGTTCAGCGCATCAAAATTATACCAGTCGCTTTCGATCTGCGGGCCTTCGGCGACCGCAAACCCCATGTCGGCAAATACCGCCGTGACCTCTTCTGTCACCTGGCTGACCGGGTGGATCGTACCCTGGCGGCGTATGCGGGCGGGCAAGGTGACATCCAGCCATTCACTGCGCAGACGCTCATCCAGCGCCGCATCACCCAGCGCCTGTTTCTTGGCAGCCAAAGCGCTGTTGATCTCGTCCTTCAGGGCATTCAGCGCCGGGCCCGCAACTTGCCGTTCCTCGGGGCTCATGCGGCCCAACTCGCGCATTTGCAGGCTGACCTCGCCCTTTTTGCCCACCGCCTGCACACGCAGGTCTTCCAGCGTGGCCTCGTCAGCGGCCTCGGCAATCAGGCTGATATATTTTTCTCTTAGATCATCCATCACTCTTGTCCTGCTAAAGCGGTCAGATGGCGGGTTACCCTGACTGCGCGTTCAGCGCAAGTGACTGGCATATTCAGCAGTGAATTCGGCATAGTCATCTGAAGTTACCTGATGGTGCCCCTGCATATGTCTGTGCACCTCAGGCAACTTGTGAAATGGCACCTGCGGCAGAGTGTGGTGTTCAACATGATAGGGCATGTTCCACGCCAGAAACCGCACAATTCGGTTGGTAAAGGTCGTCCGCGTATTCTCGAACATATTGGCGACACAGGCACAGCGGCCATGTTCTGCCAACAGATACAGTCGCAGAAACGGCTGACCCAGAAGACAGGGCAAAAGCCATATCCAGAATAACAGCGAAGAGGCGAAAAAGCTGGCAAGCACTATGCCGTAAACCAGCAGCATCCAGCGCGCCTCGATCACCACCCGCCGGCGGGCGCGTTGCGGCAAGAATCCCCCGGCATCACGTCCAAACGCGCTGCCAATCACCCGGTCCAGCATATCGACCCAATAGGGAATGCCTGAGATGTGCACAATGAAATTGCCGATTGTGTCAGGTTTGGACCCGGCCAGCAGTTCAGGGTCTTTTTCCGGATTGTTCGTGTACCGATGATGGGCAAGGTGAAAATAACGGAACCATTCAAACGGCAGTGCAATCAGCACACCGCAAATTCGGCCAACCCATTCATTAAGGACAAGCGACCGGAATGGTGTTTTATGAGTCGCCTCATGCTCCAGTGTGAACAGAAAACAGATCGCGATCCCCTGCCCCACCAAGGCCAGCCCCCATAATGGCCAGCCCAATGCAATCCACAAAGCAAAGACCACAATCAGCCCGCCATGTCCCGCCAGGTGCCGCAACCCGGCGGCGCTCTGCGTCTGGTTCAGAGCGGTCAGCGTGTCGGGAGATAACCCTTTGATAAAAGCCTTGTGGTCCATGATATGCAAACCTACGCCAGACGGTATTTAATACCAGTCCCCGTTTCTCATTGCCCAAAATATCCCCGCCGGAGGCTACACAACATCTGCCATACCCACTACACGATTTAAATCCGTCACATCCGCCAAGTACGCCGAGGACGACGCAAGGAGGACGAGACAAACCAGCGCGCCGCAGGCGCTCATTCTACCAACAGTACGTCAAAAACAAAAACGCCGCCGGTTATAAAACCAACGGCGTTCCGTTTCGTCCCTCGCAGACGACTGGCTTATTGTGCCAATGCTGATTTCGCCTGTTCCACGATCGCACCGAAAGCGGCCGGTTCATGCACGGCCAGATCGGCCAGCACTTTGCGGTCCACTTCGACACCGGCGAGACTCAGACCGTTGATAAAGCGCGAATAGGTCAGCGCTTCATCATGGCTGCGCACGGCGGCGTTGATCCGTTGAATCCACAGGGCGCGGAAATTGCGCTTGCGGTTCTTGCGGTCGCGGGTAGCGTATTGGTTGGCCTTGTCGACGGCCTGAGTGGCCACCTTGAAGGTGTTCTTGCGGCGGCCATAATAGCCTTTGGCTGCGTTGGTAATCTTCTTGTGACGGGCGTGGGTAACTACCCCACTTTTGACGCGTGACATCTATCAGGTCCTCCTTAGCGAGCGTAGGGCATCATCGGCTTGATGATCTGCTCATCAGCCTTTGACAGCGTGGTCGTGCCACGCGCGTTACGAAGGAATTTGTTGGTGCGTTTGATCATACCATGGCGCTTGCCGGCCTGGGCGGCCACCACGCGGCCACTGGCCGTCACTTTGAACCGCTTTTTGCAGCTCGATTTAGTCTTCATCTTGGGCATTTCCGGCTCCTCACAGATAGGTCGGTTTAAGCGCGACTCGGCATGCCACTTCTGGCCGGTCACGCATTGAGAGGCGCCGTATACGCCGCCGCCAGGGGTTTCGCAAGGGGGATTCTGTGATCGGCTTAGCGGTCAGGTCAGATAACGTGCGATCACAGTCACAAGCAGGTCAGGCAATTCGTTGATCGAATATCCCCCCGGCTTTTCATTTATCGCCCAAAGCACGAGGCCCCCCGCAGCGATGACCATAAAGGCCGCAACTCGGGGCGCGCGCCCATCCGAAATCGCCGACATTATCAAAGGCACGGTAAAAACGCCAAGCACTACGCCAACAACCATTGCCAGGTCAGGATCCATAAGTCCTCCGCAATCGCAACTGAAAACACGACAGCGATATTATCCCGGATCGGTGGAATAAATCAAACTTTCCTGACAGGGTGCAACCCTGAGAATATTTGTTGTTCCGGGCACGTTGAACGGAACACCCGCCGTGACCACAATCTGATCCAGCGCATCAGCATAGCCCTGCATGCGGGCGGCCCGTGCGGCGTTGATCACAGCCATCTTGAAGCGATCCAGCTCGCCTGTCATGACAGGGTTGACACCCCAGCTGAGCGCCAGCCTGCGAGCGGTGCCGCGCAGGTTGGTCAGGCCAATGATTGGTACACGCGGGCGTTCACGGGCTGTCAGCAGGGCAGTGGTACCCGACTGGGTGAAACAGCAGATTGCCTTGATATCCGTCGTTTCGGCTATTTCGCGGGCGGCGGCGACGATGCCATCGGCCACTGTGGTACGGCTGGCGCGGCGTGACGCCTCAATCACCTCGCGGTAGGTCGGATCGTTTTCAACCTCGCGGGCCACGTTGTCCATCGTGGTCACAGCCTCGACCGGATAGTCACCGGCCGCAGATTCGGCCGACAGCATGATCGCATCAGCGCCTTCGTAGATCGCCGTTGCCACATCGCTGACTTCGGCCCGGGTGGGCATCGGGCTTTCGATCATCGATTCCAGCATCTGTGTGGCCACGATCACCGGCTTGGCCGCCGCACGGCACTGACGCACAAGCCTTTTCTGGATCGGCGGAACGTTCTGCACCGGAAGTTCCACGCCCAGATCGCCACGCGCCACCATGATACCGTCTGAAGCCGCCAGAATGGCATTGAACCCGGTCACCGCTGAAGGCTTTTCAATCTTCGACAGAATTGCCGCGCGTCCGGCGCACAGTGCGCGCGCTTCTTCCACATCTTCGGCGCGCTGTACGAAACTCAGCGCCAGCCAGTCGACACCCAACTGGCAGACGAATTCCAGATCCTCGCGGTCTTTTTCCGACAGCGCTGCCAGCGGCAGCAGAACGTCAGGCACATTGACCCCCTTGCGGTTCGAGATTGTGCCCCCGATCACCACGTCGCAATCGGCAAAATCCGGGCCACATTCGGTTACTTTCAGGCGGATTTTCCCGTCGTTCACCAGCAAAGACGCCCCGGGCTCAAGCGCGGCAAAAATTTCGGGATGCGGCAGGTTCACCCGGGTGGCATCGCCTTCGGTCTTGTCCAGATCCAGACGGAAGGACGCCCCAGGCTCCAGTTCTTCCTCACCATTTGCAAAAACACCGACGCGCAGCTTTGGGCCCTGAAGGTCGGCCAGAATTGCAATCGGGCTGTCCAGATCTTTTTCGATCTGCCTGATGATCCGGTGCTTTTCGCGAATTTCATCGTGTATGCCATGGCTCATATTCAGGCGGAACACGTCGGCGCCCGCCTCGTGCAGGGCGCGGATGGTGTCGTAATCTGAAGAGGCCGGGCCCAGCGTGGCCACGATCTTGACATTGCGGTGGCGTCTCATGGTCTGGTCCTTCTTCCCGTCTTGTCTTGCGGCATCATAAGGTTTTTGTCTGGCGGGCGGCGGGGTAATGTCAATGCCGCTGTCGGGATCGCAGCACAAAATTACGCATTCCACGTTATCGCTAACGCTTTTATTTGCCTTATTGCCCAATTCACATCCTCTCGCAACTGCCCTAGATGGGACTGAGGAAAGAAATGTCGTGAAAATGTATCAACCATATGAAATAGAAGGTGCCGATCGCCCGGCCCGCTGGCTGGTCACCTGCGATCACGCTGCCAACACCGTACCCCCATTTGTAAACGGCGGAACGCTGGACCTGCCCGAGGCGGATATGAACCGTCACATTGCCTATGATGTGGGGGCGGCAGGCGTTACCCGCGCTCTGGCCAAAGCGCTGGATGCCCCCGCGATCCTTACGAACTTTTCACGCCTTGTGATCGATCCAAACCGGGGCGAGGATGATCCGACCCTGCTGATGAAGCTTTATGACGGCACGATCATTCCCGGCAACCGGCACGCGGATGAAACCGAGATTCAGCGGCGGCTGAACCGTTGTTACCGGCCCTATCACACCGCGCTGGCCGAACTGGCCGCCCGACGCGACGATACCGTGATCGTGTCTGTCCACAGCTTCACCCGGCAACTCAAGGGTCACCCGCCCCGGCCCTGGCATATCGGCCTGCTTTATGCGGCAGACGAACGGCTTTCACGGCCACTGTCGGCCCGGCTGAAGCGCGAAACCGACCTTTGCGTTGGCGAGAACGAGCCTTACGGCGGCCACCTCCCCGGTGATGCCATTGCCCGCCACGCAATTGCCTATGAGCGTCCCAACATCCTGATTGAGATTCGCAATGACTTGATCGAGGAAGTAGAGGATCAGATTGCCTGGGCCACGCGCCTTGCACCCATTCTGATCGAGGCCGCTGAAACCGCCGGTGTCTGAGAAAGGACTGCCATGCCCCATATCGTTATTGAACATTCTACCGGGCTGGACCGCAGCCATGACCTGCAGGCCCTTTGCGATACGCTCTGGCAGCGCTTTGCCAGCCACCATTCGGTCAAAGGCCCCGATACAGTGCGCACCCGCACCATTGCCGCCACAGCCGGACGCATCGGGGTGGAACCGCAGACATTTGCCCACGCCACGCTGCTTCTGATCCCAGGCCGTTCCGAAGAAACCCGCGCTGATCTGGCGCAGATCGTGATGGATGAATTGCAGGCCCATATGCCCGATGTCGGCAGCCTGACGGTGCGCCTGACGGACTTGAACCCGCCCTACCTCAAGCGCATGTTATGAGGCAAAAGGAGAGACCCGATGGACGACCAGACAAAAATCGAGCTTGAGGCCGCAGCATTCCGCGCCCTGCGCGAACACCTGATGGAAAAGCGCACCGATGTGCAGAATATCGACATGATGAACCTTGCCGGGTTTTGCCGCAACTGTCTGAGCCGCTGGTATCAGGAAGCCGCCAACGCGCGCGGCATCGAAATGACCAAGGAAGAAGGCCGCGAGGCGTTTTACGGCATGACCATGGAGACGTGGAAATCCAAGTATCAGACCGAGGCCAGCACCGAAAAACAAGCTGAATTCAAAGTCGCCTTTGAGCAAAACGTCGGATCAGAATCCTGACGGCCAGATAAGACAAAAACGCCCCGACAGGTTGTCAGGGGCGTTTTTTATTAGAGTTTTATGGTCAGGCTGATCAGGCTTTTGCGCGGCCCCGCCGGGCTACGCCGAATACACCCATCGCGGTCAGCAACAGCGGCAACCCGGCTGGCAGCGGAACAGTTCCCGTTGACCCGATTGTCAGGTTGTCGATTCCAAAGCTGCCACTTTGGGTCGTGCCGCCATTGGCCAAACCAAAGGCAATCGACGAAATCAATAGGTCCGATGTCAAAGCGAAGAAATCAAGGCTCGTCGTAGAAGCGATGGGCAAGGCGTAATTCGTTGTCGAGCCGTCACCGAATGTGACAAACGCATTATACGAAACAGTGCTCGACGTATTGAAAAAGTCAAAACCTACGCCGCCAACGCCAGCGACCGTACCAACAGATGTCGTTGCAAAGCTCAGAATGAACGACCCGTTGCACCCTGCGCAATATGACCCGCTGCTCTGAACGATATTGTGATTGAGGAACCCGGTTGATTCATAATCCGTCTCGCCAAGGACACCGCTCATTGTGGCGTTGTCCTGAATAAACACGTACCCGGCATTTTGGTAGTCATCCGTCACGCTGGCGTCCAGCGTCGCCTCAAACGACGTGCGATCAGTATAGGTTGTTGTCGCTGCGTTTGCCGCAGACCCCACCAAGACAGAAAGGCAAACCGCCGCGCTTGAAATTAATTTATTAAACATGTCATTCCTCTCGAAAACCCGACCCAGAAAACTCTGTTTACACACGGCATTCAGCAATGCCTATGGTTTTCTTGAAGTTCCTGTTTTTTAATAAAAACTGGAAACAGTGTCGAACTCTTCCGTTTATTGTCGCTGTATCGGCATCAAACAACCAGGGAAAATGGGCCCGATTATGCGAGACAGCATTTACACAGGTGAAATGAGCTCTGGTCCGCTGGCGCGGTTGGAATTCACCTTCGGATCCACCCGCCAGAATTCCAGTGCATCTTCCGGCGCCGCATGCATTAGCGTCGCGGCACCTTTGCCCGCCTCGCCCAGCCAAAGCGGCCAGTCATCGCGTGCCACGATCACCGGCATGCGGTGATGAATGCGCGACATCGCCGCATTGGCGCCTGTCGTGACAATCGCACAGCTTGTCACGGGCGCCTCACCCTTGTCCCAGACCTGCCAGATCCCGGCAAAAGCGATCGGCGCGCCATCGCTGGCATGGATATACCAAGGCAGACGATTGCCATCCTCATCCTTGCTCCATTCGTAAAAACCGGTGGCCGGGATCAGGCAGCGCCGGGTGCGACAGGCCTCGCGAAAGGCGGGTTTTTCGGCAATCGTTTCAGCCCGCGCATTGATCAGCAACGGGCCGTCAGAGGGGCTTTTGTACCAATGCGGCAGAAACCCCCAGCGCATCGCACCCAGACGACGCTGCCCATCCTGCGCCGTCACCACATGCACGTCGTTCGTTGGGCAGATGTTGAAATTGGGGACCTCTGGCAGGTCATTGGCCGGTGCCGCGCTGAACAGTTGCGCCATGGCATCGCTTGGCAGGGTGTTTGCAATCCGCCCGCACATCGCCGTTATCGCAGGATCGAGGAATAAAGCAGCATGCCCCAGCCTGCCAGTTCGGCCTCAACCTTGCCCCACAGCGCCCCCATCCCGATCGGATCTGCCCCCGCCTTTGCAGCGATCTGGGTCAGGGAGCGGCGGCCGTCGACGGCCGCCACCAGCGGGGCCGTCTGTTTTGGCAGATTCAGTCGTGCGGTCACCCCAGCAAAACTCAGCTTTGGCGACTGGCCTTTTGCGATCGCCTGCGCCAGCGCCAGCGGATCAGCCCCCTTGATATGCGGTACCAACGCCCGATTGCGGCCACTGGCCGTCGCGCGCCCTTCGCCTGCGGGCACGGCATAGCCCACGTGGGTCTTGATCGTGCCCCGCAGCTTTTCGGCCACGGCCATCTGCTCGGCCGCAGTCAGATGCCCCGGTACGTCAGTAATACGCGCCAGATCGTAGAGCGCAGGCATGGTAAAACCGCTCAGTTCCCACCCAGCGCCCGCCATCACCTCAAGCAGGTCCGGCACGGTGAACGCCCGGTCCTGCGAATGCAGCAGAAGATCATAGAACCCCGCATCGCTGTCATGGTGATCGCCCAGGTTGGTATTGGCTTTAAATGGGTGTCCCGCAGGTAACGCCGCCATGATTTTGCGTGCGGCTTTCAGCCGGGCCTCGGGTTTCATATCGCCATAGAGCGTGCCAAAGGCCTCTTGCAGTGGGTAAACGCCCGACCTGCCATATGGCGCGTAAACCATGAACCCCAAACCGCCGCCGGGGGCCAGTGCGGCACGCAATGCGGCAAACCCCGCACCGGGATCGGGCAGATGGTGCAGCACACCACAGCAATCGATATAGTCGAACTCTCCCATATCAGACGCGTCCAGCAGCGATCCGGTAATGAATTTCAGGCCCTCCAGCCCACGTATCTTCGCACGCGCTTCAGCCAGTTTACGCGAGGCGCGCGACAGATCGACATAGGTGATGTCCGCCGGTTTACCTGCCTGTTTCATCAACTGAGCCAGCTGGATCAGCCCATCACCGGTGCCGCCACCTGCCACCAGCACGCGCAACGGTTGTGACCAATCGCGCTGCCCGGCAAAAAGGTAATGATCTATCTCCAGCGGATGCGAAGGCGATCCGGTGATCAGCCGCCTGGCCTCGTCCCTGGGATCACGCTCGGGGTATGGAAATGCCTCATACTGGTCCTTCACCTGATTCATGGGTGCCTCATCTGCTGTTTTGCAGGTGACAATAGGCCGGATTGATGCCGGATTGCAAAACCGCAAAACCGCTCTTGAACCCGACTGCAACTTCACCCACCCTACGGCCATGAAAGACCCCCAAACAAACCCGCCGATCGCCATTCCCGTTTTCTCGGGCAGCGGCCACACAACCCGTCTGGCACAGGCCGTGGCACAGGGCGCAGGGAACGCCCGGGTGATCGATATTCAACAGATGACCGATGCCGACTGGCACGCCCTTGACGCTGCCCCGGCCATCATATTCGGCACCCCAACCTACATGGGCTCAAGCGCCGCACGCTATGATGCGTTTCTGGAAGAGGCGTCCGACCGCTGGCCAGCACAGCTTTGGGCCGACAAGATCGCAGGCGGCTTTACCGTGGCCACCTTTCCCTCAGGCGATAAACTTTCCACGCTGATGCGGCTGGCTGTCTATGCGGCCCAGATGGGCATGATCTGGGTTGGCCAGGCCGAGATCGGTGCGCCGGTCGATCCGGAAAAACCTGACATCAACAGCGCCGGCAGCTGGCTGGGCCTTTCCGCCACCTCATCGCGGGACAAATCCCTGCTGATCGAGGCGCCCGATATGGAAACCGCCCGTCGGTTTGGCAAGCGCATCTCGATGGCCGCAAGTCGATGGTTCTGACAACCGCACCGGCGCCACCTGCGGAAAGGTGCGATGCCTCCGGCGGGGATAGCTTCCGAAAGAAGAAACCGGAATGGGCAACGCCTTGTTTCTTCTTGCCTTAAGGTATCGTCAAGTTGGCGGCATGCTTGTGAGTTCGTACCGGACAGTTTGACCAAAACCACACAAACTGCCCCAAAACCGTTCGTTAAAGAGACAAGCCTGTGAGCCGCACTGGGAATATTCTTGGATGTGCCCGCGTTTCCACACCCGAGCAGGATCTCACAGGGCAAGTTGCACGCCTCAAAGAGGCAGCAGCCATCCGCATTTTCGAGGATGTTGTTTCAGGCAAACACTTTGACTGCCCCGAATTAACGGCACATCTTGACCACGCCCGAACAGGGCACAGTCTCGTGATCAAGCACCTTGATCGCTTGGGCCGATCGCTCAAAGAACTGCTTGAAACGGTGGAAGACCTTATGCTGAACTGCGGGGTTTCCTGACATGAAGCGGCCGATTAATGCCACTTCTTTGCGGCCGTTCACTTTCGCCCACAGGCTTGTTTTCGTGGATGGAAGCACTGGGGTCGGCAGGTCTAAGCCGCCCATCGGAATGTTTGGGAACAGCCTTTGCCAAAGTTTGATAACATCCCATCATCGAACCGGCGAGTAGCCAGACAATTGGTTCTATGCTTGCATTGGGGATCAGGTCCAACAACGAAACCGCCAGGACAAGCGACATTCCGGCCGTGATGGGTGGCAGGTTGTACTGTCGTCTCCGCAGGCCTAAGAAAATCATCGGAAGGGTTAACAATCCAAACTGCGCTATATATCCCAACCACCCAGAGACACCGAGGACGATCACCCAAAATCCATCAGTCAATGAAATATCGCGTCCTCTTTCATTTCGAACGCGCGAACGCCCCCAGCCCCCCCAGCCTGTGACTGGTTTTGTTTTAGCGTGTTCCATAAGACGATCTTCATTTTCCAGGCGCGTCATCAGTGACCCGGCCCGTTTTTCATCGAAGGAAAGTACAAACTCGTGAACCCTGTAGACAGGTACCAAATCGGCGCTGCGCAGGGCGGGATAAGTGAGTACCGCGCCCGCGACGAGAGCGGCAAAAAGAATTTGGGTTTTCCGAGGCAGTAGAATTACCAACGGTATGAACAGCAATGCCAAAGAGAGCGGGCCAAGTGACCGGCTCACAAAAAGTACGAAAAACAGGTAAAGGCCGGCCAACAGGAAACGCATACGCCGCCCCCCGTTGCCGGCGCAACGGAACAAAACGAATGCCGAAACGGTTGCCATCGAAATAAAGATAGCCAACCACAGCGCGTGTTTGAGGAATACCAGTGGTCGATACTCTCCTTCTCTGACATGCTGAGCCCAAGAATGCGGGAAAAAGCCGTAGAGCTTGATATTCAGCTGTGGGCTCATACGCACTTCGTACAAAACCAGAAGCGAATACACTAAAGCAGATACAACAAAAACCGTCAGCAACAGTTTTTGGCTGTCTTCACTCGCGAGATACCGGCGACCCAAGAGAAAAGGCAAAATAGCGACCAACGCCGTAGAGCTGATTGAAAGTGCGTCATAAAATTTGAGTCCCTTCAGAAAACCCAGATCCGTTATGATCGGATCGGTGTTGTTTAAAGCTGTCGTAATTGGCGAAACAACCAGAAGGATCAGCAAAAGCCCGTAAAATAAGAATTGGCCACGTCGAACCTGGAATTCGTCGCCGTTATTTGCTGCTAAATTCGAGTCAGAATGCGAAAACTTGCGCATGGCCCTGGCATGTGACGCAGAGTTTTGGCGCGTGACTACGAGGCACATAATTGTGGCCGAAACCACAGGTACGAAGTTCTTGTCAATCGCCGGAAACATAGGAAGATCAAGACCGGCCCTTGTTGGCAAAAGCAGATATCCCGCAACAATCGACCAAACCATGGCCACACGAAGAGGCATCGTCCTGAAGAGGACGATCACAACCAAAGGCCAGGCATACAAGGCAATATAGGCAAACGTATTGGGCATTACGGAACTATACTAGTTCAAGAGTAAAACGATTTACAGCGGCAGGCACCGCACTGTCCAACATTTCGTACATGGGATGCAAAAACACCTTGGTCGACTAATTTTGCCGCTGATTTTTGTATCGAAAAAGCATCTTGTCTATAAACAGCCTTGTCCATGCCACATAAGCCCCTCAAAACATGGCCATAACCTTGGGAATATGGTCAAAACGGAAATTTCGCAATGATCAAAGACTACAATTTGGGTAAGAACCGCGAGCCGGTGTTTGTGTTTGGGGCATTGAGATCAGGCACAACCGTATTTCGGCTCATGCTGAATGCACACCCAGAACTGAGTAATCCGGGTGAGATGGATTTTTTGTTTGACCATCTTAGCCCGGATCCGCTGCATTCAACAAATTGGCGCTACGATCTTGTCGCGTTGCAGGCTGATCGCATTTTTCAAGCACATGATCTAACAATTCCAAAGGGAAAAACAGGGCTGGATCTGTTTTCAGATTTTTTGGATCAGCTGCACGCTCAGCATCCCGGCACTCTGGTTTTGACAGTGCACCGCCACGCTGATCGCCTGATAAGACTGTTCCCGACCGCTGCAATTGTGCATCTCATACGGGATCCGCGCGATGTTGCGCGCTCGTCCATCGGTATGGGTTGGGCGTCATCACTTTACTATGGCGTCAACCATTGGATTCAAACCGAACAGTCTTGGGACTGCGCCATCAGAGGGCATGAAGGCACTAAAATACTGCAGCTTAAATACGAAGATCTTTTTTATAGTACTGAAGAGTCTCTGCGACGTGTGTGCGATACTTTCGGTGTCTCATTTACTGATAAAATGCTGCAATACCATGAAAGCACCAGCTATGCTCCACCGGACCCATCGCTTGTCGAGCAATGGCGGCATCGTTGCAAACCAGAGGAAATTGAGCTGCTTGAAGGCAAGGCAGGCAAATTGATGAGGGCCCGCGGTTACGAACTTCTGGGAGAAGGCAGGGTTCCTGGCCCGTTTGAAAAACTGCGCCTGAAACTGGGACAGAAGATATTTCTTTGGAAGTTCGGGATTGGTCGGTTTGGCGCAAGGTTGTTTCTGGGTGAGAAAATCACCCGCTGGCTGGGTTTTAGCAATAAACACAGGGAACTTCTGCGCCAGATGACGGCGGTACAAAAAACCTATCTGAAGTAACTGTGTATCAAATGAGAGTGCTGATAAATTATTAACGTCGCGCGATACGCCCGTGTTATTCAATCGATTGTCTGCTCAGCGTAGGTTATGTAGTCAAAGGCGCGCAATTCTGGAAAATACACTATGAAAATTGCAATTGTCATTGTGAATTACAAAACACCAGAATTGGTGATCGGATGTCTCAAGTCATTAGAGCACGAAATTGGCGATAGCGGAGATGTTAATGTCTTTGTAGGCGATGCAGATTCTCAAGATGGATCTGTCGAACTCATCAGCGATTTCATCACCACTGAATGTTTGGACTGGGCCAGCTGTTTTGAAATCGGAGAAAACGGCGGCTTTGCATTTGGTAACAACTACATCGTAAAAACGCGGGTCCTGCCAGATGAGGATTTTGATTTTATCCATTTTCTGAATCCCGATACATACATTTATCCCGGTGCAGTCAAAGCTTTGGCGGATTTTCTGAATGAAAACCCCAATGTGGCAATTGCGGGCAGCCGACTGGAAAATCCTGATGGAAGTTACCGCGCCTACGGATTTAGGTTCCCGTCGCCGATACGAGAATTCTTCAGAGGCGCGCGGATCAATGCGGTGGCCAGGAAATTCCCAGCTTCGGAGATTGTGGTCGGGGGCATGGACGTAACTCAGGAAGTTGACTGGGTGAGTGGTGCAAGCTTCATGATGCGGCGATCTGTTCTGGATGAGACCGGGTTGATGGATGACGGGTATTTCCTGTATTTCGAAGAGACCGATCTGATGAAGCGGGTGCGAAAGGCTGGTCATGCCATATGGCACGTTACCGAAAGCCGCGTTGTACACATTGCCGGTCAGGCAACGGGAATGCGCCCCGGAGCAGGCAAACCCCAACGTGTACCATCCTTCTGGCTTCGGTCGCGAAACAAATTCTTCCGGGACCACTACGGCTGGCTTGGATTGGGGGTGGCCAATTTCATGTTTCTTGCCGGCGATGTTGTCTACAGGACACACCGGTTGTTACGGTCAAAACCAATCGAAAACCCGCCGTATTTATGGCGTGATTATATGCTGAACAGTTTCACCCTGCCTTATGGTAAGCACTGAACTGTTGGAGAACGGAAGCCGTATGAGTGTGAACATGTGGTCTAACTTAACGACTTGTGGTGTAGTTGCTGTCAACAGCACCGATTATGTTCGCATCTTGCTGGAAAATCTGAGGGATGGCCGCGTCAGCGTGCCCTTGCGCTACAAAGACGATTCCGAGCGCACGGACCGCACCGGCACAACGCAGGTTACCATGCCTTCCAATGATACGGGATGGTTGCAAACCCCGTTTAAATCTGAGGGCGGTGATACGCCAGCGTTGGTTTCATTCACTTCGGGCACCGAAGGTCAGCCCAAGGCGGTTTTGTTAACCCGCTCGAACCTTCATGACGCGGTAACGCGTCTGACCGAGGCCATGCAGATCACTGGTGACATTCGCGAATATGTTGGTGTTCCGGTTTATCATTCATTCGGATATGCGCGTTGCCGGGTGGTTCTGAATGCCGGCGGTGCTGTCTATATCCCTCCCAAAGGGTTCGATCTGTTTGAAATTCAGAGAATGCTAAAGGCTGGCGAGATAAATGCGCTGTCTGCGGTTCCCAGCCTGCTGAGGATCTTTCTGAAACACCGGCACATTTTCGGCGATGAGTTGCAGGCGATCAAATGGGTTGAAATTGGCAGCCAGTATATGACCGGAAGTGAAAAGAGTGAGCTGCGAAAAGCGTTGCCCAATGCCAAAATCGTGCAGCATTACGGTCTGACCGAAGCGTCACGCGCAACCCTCTTGCCCATTCACGACACGCCCGAGTCAAAACTGGAGGCAATCGGCCGCATCGAAGGCTCAATCCAGATACGATTGAATGAGGCCGGCTGCGTGGAAATCAAAGGGCCAAATGTAGCAAAGGCAATTGACTACAGCGATCGGGTTTTGGAGTTGGGACCAGAGGCCTGGCTGACCACCTCGGATATGGGCCGCATTGAAGATGGGTATTTGTATTTTGAAGGGCGCGCTGACGACATGATCAATTGCTCGGGTATCAAGATTATGCCCGATCTGATCGAGGACTACCTCAAGAAAGCAGTCCCTAATCCCGGAAAATTCGCCGTTGTAAAATGGCCGGATCCAATACGCGGTGATGGTATAATGTTGGCGCTTGGACCAGATGCCGCAAAGGCAGAACAACAACTTTTGGATGCAATAGCCGGTTATGGCAGGCAGTTGGGCATCGAGGTTCATGGGGCTGTCAGTGTGCGTCATGTCATGGAATTTCCTTTTACTGAAACCGGAAAGCTTCAACGAAAAGAACTGATTGCGACGTTGAAAGAAGACACTTCTGATACGACGGCTGAGATATATGATGAAGGCACTGGACAAAACATTCATGATTATCTGGTCGACCTTCTGGGCCAAGGCGCGATGGATGACGAAAAATCCTTTTCCGACCTTGGGGGCGATTCACTTAACCACCTGCAAATGACCCTGTTGCTTCAAAGCTCGCTTGGCAATGCACCCGAGAATTGGGAAAGCCTGCCAATCCGTGACTTGGAGAAACTGCTTGAAGACGCAGGCGACATCAAACTGTCTGACTTTGGTGCACCACCACTGCCGGACGGGCGTGAAAACATGAACCCCAAGGACATTTCGTTTTGGTCACTTGTCCGCGAAGATTATCGAACCAATGATGCCAGCATTTTTCATCAGGGGTTTCTGATGCTGTTGGTTCATCGATTTGGCAATTGGCGAATGGGTGTAAAGTGGCGGGTTTTTCGGGCGCCGCTGACAATTATCTACCGTTTTTTGAACAAGCTGACGCAACTTTTTTTTGGAATAAAGCTGGACTATACCGTCAAAGTTGGTCGGCGGGTAAAGCTTGAGCACTTTGGCGGCATGATTCTTGGGGCACGCGAAATTGGCAACGATGTGTTTATCCGCCAGAATACAACCTTTGGCATCCGATCGACACGCGATATCAAAGCAAAGCCGGTAATCGGTAATTTTGTCGATATAGGAGCGGGCGCTGTAATTGTTGGGGATATCAAAATCGGCGATAACAGTGTGATTGGTGCCAACTCAGTAATCTACAGCAACATTCCGCCAAATTCGATCGCAATTGGAGTTCCTGCCAAGATTATTGGCAGCAATCCGCGCCAGAACCCTTCACCACTAACGACTGAAGGAACCTGATCAGACCAAGCCATTTTCAAAGGGGGCTTCGATCAAGGCACATGCAAAGGTCTTGATGTCGTCCTCGGCTGAGGTTGGGCAATGCCGTCTGATCTGATGAATGTCGAATTTCCGTGATGCCCGGTTATCGGTTGCAAAAGCGTGCTCATATACATCGCGAACCAGGGCAACCAATCCTTCATTCAGTTGCCCTTGTGGATAAGCGAAACCCTTAGGTGTTTTGCCTGTCAGATCAGACAACCAGTCACGGCATTCAGTTAGCTCTTGTAGCTGATCATCCGCCAGGTACCCGGTCAGCACATTATGTGTCACTGCGTGTGCACCCAACTCCCAAAGGGGATGGGCTGCCAGAATTTTGAGTTCATCCTCGGACATGTGGGTTCGGGTGTTTTTCTTGATCAGATCACGGGCAGCAAACAAAATGGCAGGGACGTCGTGTTTTTCCAGGATTCCAGTGGCCTTGGTCAGGTTGTCACGATAGCCATCATCAAAACACAAGACGGCTACAGGCCGGTTTTTCTGGGTGATTGTACCGTCGCGCAAAGCGGACACTGCGGCAGATGCCGGCACAAGATCAAATACTTCTTTCAGAAAGGCCAAATGGGTGTCAAACGCTGCGGGCTGCGTTCGATAATCATATCCGTTCAGTTCAGGTGACAACGCGTGGTAGCATAGGCTTAGAACGCCGCGGCGCTGCGACAAAATTTCCTGCAGCCGCTCGAGCGATTGCCGGGCAAGCCATTTCTGCCGCGCTTTGTGTTTTATCTTGTTCACAATGCCCATTTTGTTCCGCTCAATTTTCCAGACCGCTACGGCAATCTTGTCATGCACTTACAATTTTCTTTCTTAACGGCTTTCATGGTGGGCATCTACCCTGCCAGCTATGCCAATGAATCCAGAGTTGCGTGACGTTTTAGCCCGCAATGCACCGCTTTAGCCACGCGCCGCATAGAAGTATTTTATGCCAAATTCGGAAAAATTTGCCCGACACTTACTCCACAGAAAATGTGCTGAAAATCAGACGCTGGAAGCTCTCAAGAAGTTTCGGAAACTTGGTGTCAATTCGCCAAAAGAATAGGCTTGAAATCGAGCGGTGAAAATCAGCCGACAATATTTTTTCATCTAGCGGGCTTTCGCCCAACCCGAAGATTCACCGTGATTTCGTCAATAAAATGCCTCAATATTAGGGTTCCTTGGCGTCAAACAGGCAGGCATCCCCTTAGTTCAGAGTAATTGTTACGGCCATTTTTCTCCGTGTCAGCCTTCGGAAATTCGGCATAAAAGGTTTGAACAATATGACAGTGGCACCTCTTGATACCGTTGGGTCTGATAATCCGGTTGTTTCATTTAATTTGAGTGGATTGAACGACTACGGGACCAATTCGCCCTTCATTGATATCGCCAAGACCATGCGGCCATGGGTAAGTGGCCGGGGTAGTGAAGGCTATTCTTATGAAGATCTTCGAGATGGCGGTTATCTGGATGAAAACGGCTGGGTGACCCATATTCCCGAAGGTCAGGACAAAGTGTCAACCGTCTGGGCTTGGAGCGATGAATCTGATGCGACCGCTTATCGCAGCGGTGTATATATAATGGAGTACGAAGGAACTGGTGAATTCAGATTCAAAGGTTCCGGCGTCAATGTCCTCAGTAATGAAGATGGTCGTATCGTTTTCGAAAACACCGACGGCGGCACGATTCTGCTTGAAATTCTGGAAACTGATCCTGAGGGAACTGGTGACTATATTCGCAATATTTCGGTGGTGCACGAAGACGATCTAGAATTGTACGAATCTGGCGCAGTGTTCAATCCTGAATGGCTGGCATTTGTTGCAGATGCCCGCGAGTTCCGGTTTATGGACTGGATGCGAACAAATGGTTCTGACGCGCAGTCATGGGACGATCGTCCCACCATGGACAGCGCTACATGGATGGCAGACGGGGCACCGGTTGAGCTTATGGTGCAATTGGCCAACGAGGCTGGCACAGATCCCTGGTTTACAATGCCGCACATGGCAGATGATGAATATGTTAGAAAATTTGCTGAATATGTAAGGGACAACTTGGACCCTGCACTGACAGTGCGTGTCGAATATTCCAATGAACTGTGGAATTTTGCGTTCAAGCAGACCCACTATATGAGAGACCAGGCGCTTGAAGAGTGGGGCATCGATACGGGGACTGCATTTATTGACTATCAGATCAAGCGGGCCACTGAAGTTGGGTCGATCTGGCAGGAAGTATTTGCGGCAAACGCCGAAGCGCCGGAATTGCTAAATGTGATAGGGACTCAAACTGGCAACGCCTGGGCGCTGGATCGAATGATGAACGCCGAAGTCTGGCAGGAAATGGAACCTGACGGGTTCATTGATCCAACGACCGTATTTGATGAAGTCGCCATCACGACATACTTTGGTAGCAAAACCATAAAAAAGGCCGAATTGCGCGAAGAATTGCTTAATGCCATCGAGGATCCGGATGTTGATGCCGCTGCCTGGCTTGCCCAAAAACTCATGGATCCAGACTATCCCAATTCGATTCCTGAGCAGCAGGCACAATGGATAAATAGCAAAGAAGCGGGCGATAAATTCGGCCTGGATCTTGTGGCTTATGAGGGTGGGCAACACGTACACCATAGTTTTTCTGTAGGAGGTCTGACAGCTGAGCAGACCACGGCACTGACCACTTTTATGAGTGAGTTTGTGCGCAGCCCAGAAATGGCCCAGCTCTATGAAGAGCTCTGGAATGCCTGGGCCAGTGTTTCAGACGGCGCTTTTATGCAATTTGGCGTGGTTTCCAGCCCCAGCAAATACGGAAGCTGGGGGATTTGGAGTTCGCTGGAGGATGAAAACCCGCGTGGTGATTTCTTGCTTGATCAGATGGAGAACGGGACTCCATGGTGGGATGCGGCCGCAAAGGATGCCTACCAGCAAGGCATCACCGTGCAGGGTACCAACGAAGGTGAGTTACTTATTGGAACCGCGCAAGAGGACTATCTGGTTGGCAACGGTGGCAATGATGTTTTTGTTGCAGGTGCCGGTCGCGATGGCATCAACGGTGGCGAAGGTGTAGATCGCATCATTCTTAACGGCAGTTTCGATGACTACAGCATCACAAAAGATGGAAATGGTTTTCGGATTGTCGGTCCTGACGGTGAGAAATACGTGTTTGATGTCGAAGAGATTGAGTTCGATGGCGGCGACATCCGAAATGTTGATGGGTTGGAGATTGAAAATGCAATCCCTGCACCTTTACCAACTACGGATGAACAAATTCCTTTACCCCCTCCGCCAACTGATGAGCCTGTCGACCAGGATAGAACCGATACCGGAACGTTTCAGCTGGGTTTGGACCAACAGATCGCGGACGCGGCGGAATTCAATGGCAAGGTAGAGATTTTGGTTCAGCCCGGTGAAAGCAGTGGCATCAAGATCGCGAGCGTGGGCACCAATTCAATTCTAGGTCAGGAACTGAATTCGTCCGGTGGTGAAACATTTTGGGCCCACACTATCAGTAACAGGGACACGCTACTTGCTGTAGACGGTGAAACCGTGTCTGCAAATTACTGGAGCCTGCAGTACAACAAGGTTTCGAAAGACGGTCTTGAAATCTCGGGAAGTGCGACAGAGACGGCCCTGAAGTTTGGCAGCGTTGTTGAGCACGCCAGCAACTTTGTCATGACCTCCCTGAACGATAGCTTTGTCGGAAACGGCATGGACGAAGAAGTATATGGAAATGGAGGCGACGACGTGCTTATCGGGCGCGGCGGCAATGATACTCTTATCGGTGGCGACGGGAATGACTGGTTCCAAGGTGGCCGTGGTGACGATCTTTTGAACGGTGGCGCTGGCGATGACGTACTTAAGGGTGGTAAAGGGTCAGACCGGTTCTACTTTACCGCAGGGTCAGGGAACGACGTAGTCAAGGATTTCAGTGCTGAAGATACGCTTGAGCTTGATGGTTTTCTTGCGGCAAATCAGTCATTTGTTGATGCTTTCGGCGCTACTGAAACAGGTGAGTTGATGATCACAAACGGTGTGGACACCGTAGTGTTCGAAAGCTTGGATATGACAGACCTCGATTGGCTGGTGACTCTCGCCTGATCCATGTTTCCGGGTTTCTCGCCGAAAAATGTGCCGGTGTCGCTGGTGACTTTACCTTGGGCATCAACCGCACGGTGGTTTTCCCCATTTGAATAAGGCTATTCTAGCAGCAACGGCTTGGCAGAGTGGACCCATATATGAACCGGCACATCGTTTTGACTTTAGGGCGAAGCGGCAGCAACACCTTGTGTGACATGCTGAACCAACACCCCGAAGTTCTTAACTTCGGCGAGGTGCTTGGTGAATGGAACCAGATCAGAAAAGTGCAGCGCCGATTGCGTCTGTATCGTAAATCTGACACGGCCTATCTGGATCGGGTTCTTCTGGACCCTAAATTTGCGCGTTTCGCCAATATGTATCGCAGCACTGATAAACGCAGAAAAAACCAGCCAGAAGCGGTCAAAGTTTTTCGCAATATCGAAACCTACGGTGTAAAGGACTTTGCGCTTAATTTCGAACGTTACGGGCTGCGTCAATATCTGAAAGACAGGCCACAGATTAAAGTCATAGGCCTGATCAGGGCGAATGTCGCCGACAGATTGGTTTCAACCTTGATGCTTGGCAATACCGGGGTCGTGGCCGTGCGAGATGATACAGCCGATACTGACATCCAGCTACATGTGGAACCACCGGAATTTTTGCGGCTTCTCAAGGCAATTGACCGTGAAAATACCTTGCTGTCGAATATGCTTAACGAAATAGAGGCTGACCGTTTAATGGTGATTTCGTATGATGATCTGTTCCGCGACAACGACACCCGACAGAAAATCATGGATGATTGTTTTCGATTTCTGGACGTGCACCCAATCGAAACCAGAACAAGAATGAAAAAAATCCTCAAAAAGCCGATCAGCGAGTTGATTGAAAACTATGGTGACTGCATCGAGTCAATTCGCGGCTCGCAATTCGAGGTGTATTTCGCCGAAGATATTGAAGCCTGACAGAAAACTAACACCGTTATTTATACTCTATCAGACGGGCCTGTCCCCGCCGCAGCCTGACCAACCAATACTCGATCACCCCCCGGGCTTCGGGAAATCGGCCAAGGACAAGGAAAAAGGCAAGCTTCCACGCATCCAGATCACCACCTTGCCTCAGTGCAACGCGGGCGACCTGAGCCGGGTAAACCAGCAGCGCCAAAGCCGACCATGGACCGAAAAGCGCGATAGACAACAAAATGGCAACTGGTAATACAGCTCCCCAAAGCAACGCGCGCCGTGTTTCTGCAACCCAGTGACGTTCAGGAGGCGCGCCATGCATCGCCGCCCCTTCGGCAAAGGCATAGCCAGCGCGGCGTTGCCGTTTACTCCACTGCCCAAATCGCGTCATCGCTGCATCATGTACTGCCATATCTCTGTCAAGCCGCCAGATTTTCCAACCTGCTGCACGTAGCCGGACACAGAGTTCCGGCTCCTCTCCTGCAATCAGATTCGGATTAAAACCATTCATGCTTTCCAGCACGTCAAAACGCGCCAAAGCGATACCACCGCAGGCTTTGCTCTGGCCGATGGGTGTATTCCACTCCTGATCGCAAAGCCAGTTATAGACCGAGGCACCGGGCGCGCGTTCATGCAGGCGACCAGCACAAATGGCGACATCAGGGTTGGCTTCTAAAAAGTCCAAAGCGTGGCCCATCCAAGCCGGATGCAATTCACAATCACCATCAATCAATTGTACAAATTTGGGTTTGTTGTCTTCCAGCGCTTTCAAGCCCGCGTTTCGCGCCCGAGCGGCGGTGAATGGCGTTGTCATATCAAGAGCAACCACATCTACCCCAAGCGATTTTGCGGTCTCGACAGACCCGTCATTTGAGCCGGAGTCGACATACACAACGCGCGTTACGGATTGGGTTATGGATTTGAGACACCGTATCAGCCGCGCGCCTTCATTTCGGCCGATAACCACTACCGCCACGTCCCGGCTTTGCTGTGGCGCTTTGTCTGTCTCGGCCATTCATGTGATCCTGACGAAAATCTGTGGCAATATCCTTATGCAGCTTTCAGGTATGCGCAAAAAAATCAACCGGTGTGCTGACAAAACACCCTGCTTTTCCCTCAAAATGGCAGTTCAAGCCAGGGAGCAGCATTGGTAGCTCTGGCGCCGCAGCGAATATTCAACTAGGAAAAGACCGGATATTGGACTGTTCTATGTCGCACCCGGAGTTACTTAAATGGGCCACCCCAACAATTTCTTCATCCTGGCAGGGGCACCCAAATGCGGAACAACTGCGATCGCCAACTGGATGAAAGACTGGCCCGGTTTTCACCTGCACTCCAAGGGTAAGGAGCCACGGTTTTTTACCGATTTTCATGACACCTCCTGGACAGGCCCAGGGGCCGACAGGTTTCTGCAAAGCGCAATTTCAAACGAGACAGAGTATCTGGAGGGCTTTGCAGGCGAGGCTGGCGATTGGGCAATAGATGCCTCGACTGATTATTTGTGGTGTGATGCCTCTCCGGAATTGATAAAGTCATGGGCGCAGCGGTTTCATGTTAAAATTGCCTGCATTCTGCGAGATCCGGTGGACAGGGTTATTTCCGAGTATCAGCATACTCTGCGCGATCACTTGCAATCTGATGGACTGCGCCGTTCAATTGATCTTGAAAACAGCAGATATCAGGATCATTGGCAGCCGCTGTTTTATCATCTTCGCCGCAGCCGCTATTTTGCAAAGATCGAAAAGTACCGACAGGTTTTTGGTGATGATTTTATGGTTCTGGGGTACCATGAATTACAGGACCCCAAAGCGCTTTCAGAAAATATCGCCCGTTTTTTGGGTTGTTCGATTCTCCCAACGACACCGATCTCCCGCAAAAATGCGTCTCATAGTTATCGTATGTCGGGTGTCGCAAAATTCATGCGCGACCCCGAAGCGCGGAGAATGGCGCGCTTTTTTGTACCAAAACCTTTTCGCGCTCAGATGCGTAATGCTGTTGCATCTGTAAATCAGAAGCAATTCATCGCCAGCTTGGAAGACCGTGCATACATATATCAGGCACTTGAGAAAGATATACTGGCCTGTCGTGCAGCGGAACACATTCCAACTGACGGTTGGCATTTTCAATAGTAACGCGCAGATCAGCCGAAGTAGTTGTAGCACACAATTACCGTCAGTATCCCAACAAGCCAGATCATTTCTTCGCGAATGTCGTGCTTTAAGGTGTCTTTGACACTGTACATCAAAATTGGCGCACCGCTTAACCTGGCCACAATTGTTGCCAGCAAAGCGCCCTCAACATCGAAGTAATGGTAGCCGATTGGCACCAAGGTACAAATTGCCACAGTCCGCGCGCCCGAGGCCAATGCCATAGCCCTGCTGTTTCCCAGGCTGAGCGCCAGCATGGCAACAATGTTGAACCTTTGTGCGAGGATAAGAAGACTTAGAATGGGCATAAAGGTGCCCGCAGGTTGGTAGTGAGGCGCATAAAGAAATGCAATTATTGTCGGGCCACCAAAAAAACATATCAGAAATCCGACAGTGGCCAATCCATCTGCCAGCCTGATGAACTTGCGGAAAACACGCCTGATCTGTCCAGGACGGTCACGCAATACTTCGCTGAAGGCAGAAAAGCCGATACGATCACCCAGATGCTTCAGGATCGTGACCCCAGCCTGGATCCACAACATGGCAATGATGAAAAATCCGAAGGTCTCTTTGTCGAGAAGAGCCGCCAGAAACAGCTTATTGGCATTATTAGCCAGAAAAGTCAGGGCCGATGACCCCAATACCCATTTTCCAAAGACCCACAGCCTGTCAGCAATTTCACGGTCAAAGACCAATTGCATCCGAGGGCCTTCAAAAAGAACATGAGACAGCAAAAGTTTAACCAGATTGCCGACCAGCATGCCGGCCAGCAGTGCCCATACAGAAGGGTTTATTTGAGCAAAAGCAATCATTGCAATCATCGCAACAATCTGCCCGCCAACATTCACCACCAAGATCCGCGCTTGTTTCAGGTGGCGCGTTGCCACCCATAGGTTGGTTGAGGTCAGCCCCTGCATCAGCATGACCGGTGCGGATAGTATGACCAAACCTGGCAGTTCGGGCGCGGCATAAACCGTTTCAGGGTTCGCCAGCGGTCCCACCCAGAAAAGTGCGATCCCCACAACCACAACAATCGCAGAAATCACCGCTCCGCGTATGATCTGTACTGTCCAGGCGGCCCGCAGAAAATACGAATCTTCGCCGTCAATTTCCCGGACAACGCTTCGCTGAATTCCAAGGTCGGAGAACAAAGTCAGGGCAGTGTGCAAAGTGCCGATCAACGCGATCAAACCAAACGCCTCTGGCAGAAGAAGCCGTGTCATAATCAGGTTGCTGCTAAGCCTCAATGCATGGCTCAGCGCCATGTCGAGGACAACCCACCCCCCAGCCGATGTCGAGCGTTGCTTTAAAGAGCCTTGTGGCGCCATGTAGCGTATGAACCCTTATTTTGTCTCAGATAAAAGCTTGAATTTTATCGGTTCTGAAATCAGGCGGCCTTTTATTCAATAAGCATTCGCTGCAAATTTCCCTTTATCGACCCTTGATCTACAATGAGACATCGTAACCTACAAGATTGTTAACCTTGTAGAGAATTTTCAAAGCAATTATTGGCTTTTGTGTCGCCGTGCCAAAAAGTTGCCGCAAATTTTCAATAGTTGGTCTGGTGCTGTTGATGTAAATCCGCCCTGGTGGTCTAAGATCAATCAGCCTCTGAGACGCATCCTTAAAGCCACAACCCTCTGAGAGTATCGTATGATAAACCGCCCCCGCAGAAATGTTTTTATTCTGCTATCATCGCACGCCCTGCCCTATGCCAAAGTTTGCATTCGCACGATGTTGAACAATTCGGTGGAGCCGTTGCGGTTACGTCTTGTGGTGGACAACTACAGTGAGAAATCACTGATCGAAGCGGCTTTGTCAGAAATCGAAACGCCACAGGACAATCTTGTCGAAGTCGTTGCCAAGGAAGAGGTGCAAGCCCTCCTTCACAAACGGTTTCCCGGCAAAAAGGGACTGATCCAGCTTCACGAAGGCCATCCGTGTTGGCGCAAGATAATCGACCCGTTGGTTTTGTGTGCTGAGGACGAAGAATTTATTGTTACCGATCCAGATCTTTATTTTCCCAACCTCTATTCGTTTGAACCCACACCCAATAGTGGCGTGATGATGATGTATCAGGGGCCCAATTGCCTCTTGCCTCCTGCCGCTGTCCGTTCAGTTTTTGATATGGGAGTAAAGCTTGCCAATCATGTTGACATTGGAGTGGCACAAATGCGTGTCGGCGCCCTTGATCTGGATTGGCTGGATTGGCTGGTCCTGGGTATGGATGTCGAAAGATTTCGACACTTCATGCATATTGAAGCGATCATCTGGTCTGCTATTGCAATGAAGATCGGCGGTGAACACTTGAACCCGCACGCCTGGAAATGCTGGCAGCGCGGCCACATCAAACGCGTCGCGGTGGCGCTTGGAGTACCTGGGAAATGGACGCTAAAACTTGAACCTCTTGCACAGATGAAATGCATCCATGTGAGCGGAAAATCGAAATGGTGGGTCACTGAATCGCTGGAATCCGGTTTCCTCAAAGAGACTCGAAACCGCATTGATACCCCAACCCAAGGCGTCGCTTATCGCGAGTTGACCAAATCCTATTTCGAACGTGAACAAAAACTCAAAACAGCGGCCAAAAAACTGGGATATTACAAGCTGACTAAAAGCGCCTGAGGTCTCAATCGCACTCAAAATCTATTTCAGAGTGTGTATTGTTGTATCAATTTTTGGCGCAAATTTTCCGAGAAGTCGCGTAGCCGCCTTGTTAAAATAGATCTTGGACTTTTTGGCAGGGTCCGAAGGACCACGAATGGGGCGTACCATTTCCGAGCCTGTTTGTTCGCAGATATCTGAAATTATCTGTTCCATTTCTTGTGCGTCAAACAGATCTCTAAATGCGATTGAGGTATGCGGCCTGTCCTGCCAGAAGTTCCAAAACTCCTTGATCATCGCATTACAATTCTGACGGTACGCATCACCCTCAAATGCATTCCATCTTTCAAGCGAATCCAGAATGCTATCTGTATCGCGTTTAACCGTGATGACAACCGCATTACGGAACAAGGTTTCGATCCGCGGATCCTGTATTCTGTCTTTCGCAACTTTGATTGGAAGGTGGGTTTTGACAATGTGCCCGCCGCCGTCACATATCTGATCCAAATAGTTCTTGTGCAGGTTTTTCCGCTGCAGGCAGCCATCCAGATCAACGTAAAGTGGCTTGCGCCGGTAGTCGGAAACATTGTTCAGTAGCAGGTCAATCAACACATGCGTGCCGCTGCGCATAGGAGTTGCAACCACAATATTTTTCTTGTTTGTAATCGGTGAAGGGTCTCCGGGTGGACATACGACCCTGGGATTGCCAAACGGCAAAACATGCGCTCCAATAAAGCTAGCAAAACTACGCAGCGGGCTTGTCATTTCTAGTCCTAAACTTCTTTAAAGTGACCACCGGGCGAGATCACTAAAACACTATGGCATTCATATGGTGGCAATCGGAATTTTCGTCGTTCAGTGAGATGACTTGGAAGTCACAACGCTCTCATATATCTCGATAATCCTGTCCACTTTCCTTTGCCAGTCAAATTGCGCGCGAATTTTTTGTACGCCAGCCTGGCCCATAGAACGACATCTATTGGGGTCTTCCGCCAAGGAAATTATCGCGTCGGCAAGGCGCTCGGCAAAATTTTCCCGTGGCTCAGGATGAACCAGAATACCGCAACTTGGGTCAAGATAATCCGCCGGACCACCCCAGTCTGGCCCGATCACTGGCAGGCCTAGGCTCATCGCTTCCAAAACAACAGCACCGCCGCATTCCCAGATGGAGTTCAGGATAAGCGCATCGGCCTGATTCAGGTAACTCGAACATTCTGTTTGCGGTTTAAAGCCGTGAAATGTTACGTCGCTGGTAAGGCACCGCGTATCTCTCAGCGCCTCCAAGCTTTTGCGTTCAGTGCCATCTCCAAGGATATCTAGCACCACATCCGCCCCCCGTGATTTGGCAACGGCGATCGCTTCCAAGGTGATTTCGATCGCTTTCCACCCCACGAGACGACCCATGAAGACAAGGCGAAACGGTTGGTTGAGGTCCCGCGTTTTTCGCTCAACCGGCGCCCATGTCGACAAATCAACGCCGTTTTCCACCAAAGTTATTACGTTGGGGTGATCATCGAGTGGTAACGCGTTTTCGGTGCGTTTATTCGCAACCAAAAGCGCCGCAGCGCGCCGTTTCCCGGGGATGATACGATTCAGCCCCCGCGCCACCTGACGGGCGAACCGAACGAACAGGCGTGCGGACCTGCTTTCGTAGTCCTCGTAGCCTTTCGGATAAATCATGCCTCCATTCATGGGGCCGATAATCACGGGCACACCAAAACCAAACATCCAGGACGGTGCAAGCGGGGACACCGGAATGGGTTGGTGAATGATGTCTGCACGGCCTTTCGCAACCAATTCGCGCACCAGCTTCCTTTGAAATAGCTCGTTCACAGTGTTCAGAAGGTTTGAAAAAACCATTTCCCCTAATCGACCAGGGAAAACCTTGCCAATTTTCCAGATGCTGCGATGCCAGATCGTGTCTTCAATAAAATGGATATCCTGCAGATCACCCTTGAAAAAATCTTGCAGGTTTTTGTAGTTGCGGCGATGAGCGATCAGGCTGACAGGATAACCGCGCTCCCTGAGCACCCGGTAATAGTGCAACGGTAAAAACGCCTCACCTCCAAACAGAGATGACGCATTCTGAGCAACAAGGAGAATCTTGGGGAAATCTGGCATCACATGTTATTCATAATTCGGCAGTATTGCCTGAAAGCAAAATGTATTAATTGCACGCGATGCAACTACGCGCTTGATATTAACTAAGATCATGAACCTTGAATAGTTAGAATATCCGTTAGCTCAAACCGCACAAACGGCTTTGTTCAACAATAGACACTGTGACATCAGGATTCCCCCATAACCAAACGTTTGTCTTTCTCATGCCACAGGTTATAACTTTTTAAGGGAATTTTTACTGGAGGATTTAGCTGATCCAAACTCCCGGATACAGCTGGCATCAATTTTCTCTCTCTGATACGGCGGTTTCCATGCCTGATCCCAACTTCATTGTTATTGGCGCCCCGAAGGCTGGTACGACCAGCCTTTGTAATTATCTTGCGGGTCATGAACAAGTTTACCTTTATGAGAATAAAGAAACCCAATTCTTTTCCGGTAAATATGACCGCGGATTTGCTTGGTATCAGAGCCTGTTCAACGGTGCCCGTGACAATCAGGTCATCGGGGAAGGCACACCGGGATATGCGCTTGGGCCGAATACGGGACAGGTCGCGAAACGCATTCACGACCACCTTCCAAAGGTAAAGCTGATCTATATGGTGCGCGATCCGATCGAACGGATTAAATCGCATTATGCTCAGGGCCTCGCCAATGGCTTTCCTGATATCGGCCTGTCGAAAGCCGTTTTTGAACGGCAGAACCTTATCGAAGCATCAAGATACCAAGCCAGGCTAAATGACTATCTGGCGTTTTTCCCGCGCGAGCAGATTCACATCATTATGTTCGATGATCTTATCGCGGATCAGAAAAAAACAATAAGTGCGTGTTTGAAATTTCTTGGCCTGCCCCCAGCTGAACAGGTTGAACTGGCCAAGCGCGGTGCCCGAGAAACCCGCGCACGCGACGGTGTTTCATTATCTTTGCTGAAAAGAACCAAACCTTTCGAAGTGTTGCGGCCATTGATTCCAAACCGGATCGTTGAAAAGGTTCGCCCCTATTTCAAAGAGAAAATTAACCTGGATAAGATCGACCTAAGCCTTTCAGACGCAGCTTTTGAACACATAAAAAAAGAATTGCAGGAAGAAACAGTCCAGTTTCTTAAAAACATGGGGCGGCCAAAAAATCTGTGGACTTTCACCAATTGATGCAACAACCCGGAAGTGCCAAAAATCACCCATTTCGGTCATATTCTGGCACTAATTTCAGCCCATATAGCGTTTAGAAAAAAGAAACAGTATTCATTAGGTGAAGACGCCAGTACAGCGTTCAGACAGGGACCGACCCATATATTGTCTGGTTTTAGATATCGGATTTGTAAGAGTGCAAGATCAGCAGCGCATTGATAAGTCACCGCTAGTGGTTGACATGGACGGTACGCTTGTACGCAGCGACACCTTGCACGAGGCGTTATTAGCCCATTTTGCCGATCGACCGCAGGCGGTTTTTCGCTTTTTGGGCTTGCTTGCGCAGGGTAAGGCGAGGTTCAAAAACGCCCTTGCCGATGAATGTATCATTCAAGGCGGCGAATTGCCCCTGAACCAGGACGTTCTGGAAAAAATCAAACAAGCCCGGCAAGCTGGAAGGAAGATCATATTGGTCTCAGCAGCAGACCAACGCCAGGCCGAGGCCATTGCTGACTCCGTTGAATTATTCGATGAGGTTTATGGTACCAGTGAACAAACCAATAGTGGCAAAAACCTGAGCGGCCAAAGCAAGGCCGAGTTCTTGGTCAAGCTCTTTGGCGAGGGCCAATTCGACTATGTCGGGGACTCGCATGTGGACCTGCCCGTATGGCAGGCCGCCAACAAGACAATCACTGTGGACGCCTCGCATAAATTGCGCCGTGCGGCTGAAGGCGTATCTGAGAACGTCGAACACCTTGGCCGGCCTCGGAGCAAAGTAAGCCAATTCAGGCACTATTTGCGTGCCTTACGCCCACATCAATGGGTCAAGAACATTTTGATTTTCTTACCGATGTTGGCAGCGCACGACTTTTCGAAAATTGGCGACGCGTTGCTTGCATTCGTTGCTTTTTCCATGACAGCATCGGCAATCTATCTGGTTAACGACGTCTTGGATTTATCCGCTGATCGCGCCCATCCTCGTAAATGCAAACGCCCTTTTGCCGCCTGTGACATTCCTGTTATGCATGGGCCAATTCTGTTTTTCGGGCTATTCGGCTTTGCGTTGCTGATATCGCTTTTGTTCCTGCCGTTAATTTTCAGCGGGGTTCTTCTAATTTATGTGGCAACAACAGTTGCATATTCTCTGGTGCTCAAACGCAAGCTGATCGTCGACGTGTGGACACTGGCCGCTCTTTACACAATCCGCCTGGTAGCAGGGGCGGCGGCGACCGGAATTTCACTTTCTCCCTGGCTTCTTGGGTTCTCGATGTTTCTGTTTTTTGGGCTGGCCGCTATTAAACGTCAGGCCGAACTTACCGATCAGATACGCCGGAATGTGCCTGACACAGCGGGGCGGGCCTACAGAACCTCTGATCTGCCTGTGTTGCAAATGATGGCCTTGTCAGCGGGATATACGGCTGTATTGCTCTTTGCCCTCTACACGAACAGCGCGGTCGTTAGCGAAACCTATGCGATGCCAAGCCTGCTCTGGTCTGTCTGCCCCGTCCTTTTGTATTGGATTACGCGCATCGCGATCATGACGCACCGGGGTTATATGACCGATGATCCAATTATATTTTCGGCAAAAGACTGGCAAAGTCAGATATGCGGACTTTTGATGGCAGGCTTGTTCGTTGGGGCAAGCGTGCTGAATTGGTAGAGCTTCAGATGGTTGATTCAAGTTTAGATTTTCGCAAACAGCAGCATGCGTTACTGGCAATACTGGGGCTGGGGCTGATTTTACGCCTTGTCTGGGCGGCCCTTATCCCGATTGATCCGCTTTCCGATAGTGTAGCGTATCAAACATTCGCAGAAAACATCATCAACCATGGTGTCTATGGATGGGAGCCCGACAAGCCCGGTGCTTACTGGGCAGTTGGCACTTCGGCCTTGTTGGCTGCCGGATACCATGTCTTTGGAATGCACAGCTGGGT
Source organism: Roseovarius litorisediminis (assembly GCF_900172295.1). GTDB lineage: Bacteria > Pseudomonadota > Alphaproteobacteria > Rhodobacterales > Rhodobacteraceae > Roseovarius > Roseovarius litorisediminis. The sequence continues at coordinate 5,181 of NZ_FWFL01000015.1, read as the reverse complement.
CGTCATCGGATTGAACCTGTCGGCGTCTCTTCTTTCGATCATCATTCTGTTCAATTTGGGAAACCGGTATTTCGGGCGCCCGTCAGGGATGTTTGCTGCGCTGTTATTTGCGCTATGGCCACTCACCATCCAATACACCACCATCATTGCAAGTGAGCTGTTTTTTATCTGTTTCGTACTTATAGGCCTGTACTTTTGGGAACGTGCTAAATCAACGACGTACACCGTGCTATGGCTGCTCGCTGCTGGGGCTGCTTTTGCCGGGGCCTCGTATATCCGACCGATTGCGCTGCTTCTGCCGATATTCCTGACGCTTTTTGAGGTCCTCAGGGGCGAAACCCGAATTTTGAACTCGCTTCTGCGCATGTTGTTGGTTTTGGTCACCATAGGCGTCTTGATAGCTCCCTGGAGCTACCGAAACTATCAGGTTTTTGGCAAACCCGTAATGATTTCCACCAATTTTGGCGCTAACTTCTGGATGGGTAACAACCCAAATACATCTGGCGGTTACCAGCCTTTGCCCGATCGCCTTGACGGGTTAAGTGAAACCGAAAAATCGGACATTCTGCTTGGTGAGGCTAAGGAATTTATTTCAGAAAACCCGACGGCCTTTCTTAAACGTACAGCTTTAAAAGCCGTGCAGATGCATAACCGTGAAACGATTGGGGCGCATTGGAATAAAACGCAGATTCTCAGCAAATGGGGAGAAACGGGGTTCAAAATATCAAAGATTGTTCCGACAGTTTATTGGTACGCCATGTTGGCGCTAGCACTTGCTGGTTTGGTTGCGTTTGTACGCGCAAATGGATTTTGGGCCATGTTGCTTTGTACGCCGGTAATGATTTGGGGATATGTCACGTCGTTGCATTCGATTATCGTTGTTTCAGACCGGTATCATTCGCCCAGCATCCCCTTTATCTGCCTGATCGCCAGCTACGCATTGGCGACACTTTACAACAGTCGCCGCCGCACTGGCTGACAATTGCCCGAAAGGATTTACCTGTGAGCGCCTGGTTTTTCATAGCAATGGCCACAATCGCGAATGTGTCGTTGAATTTATGCCTGAAGGCAATTTCGCCATCGCTGTATTTTGACACGCCACTGGCATTGCTGGGAAGGTTACTTTCTTCGCCCTGGGCCTGGTTGGGTTTTATCTCTGGCGTGGTGCTTCTGGCTTCGTTTGCCCTAGCCCTGCGCAGCATGCCTTTGAGTGTCACATATATCGTGATCACCTGTTCCGCGATGGTGTTGCTGACGGTCCTTGGTGCGGTTTTGGGTTATGAAAGCCTTAGCTTTCTCAGAAGCTTTGGACTGGCCTTCATCATATTGGGGCTGGTGTTGGTCACTCAGTCAATTCCGACTGCCTGACGGCCACTCGCCTTACCTGCCACGGGTCCACTCTTTGCTGGCCGGACGGAGCCTGACAGCGACATGCACAACCGCATAAACGCAAAACCCTACCGGATTTTTTAAAAGCAACCGTAGCAGCTCGCCTTTCCCAAGGGTGGCCTTACCCTCGTTTTTCAGCATGTCAGGATAGTTTTGCGCAATCTCTTCAACACCGGCGTCTTGTCGGCGCCGAACACGGATCAGATTCCGCAAGCCTTCGATCATCGGCCATATGTAACACGCGGGCACCTCGATACGTTCATCCGGTCGAAAACACAGGCGTACGAATGTATCATCTGAAATGATGTTGGGAAATTCGGCCCAACGCGCCCTCCCCGCACTGTTTACCGCAAACAAACCTGCACCCACCGCACCGCCTTTTACAAAGGGCAACTGCGTCCAGAGGCTCGCGTACTGGCGCGTCACCCAGCTTTGTGCCGGTGCTACCTGCAAAGTACCAGTCGCATAAAGCGGGACATCCGTATCAAGCGCGGCATGCAACTGCCGCAAAAGTTCAGCTTTAAGCCGCACATCGGCATCCAGATATACCCGAATGCCACCGCTGGATACCTGATCGGCCGCATTCAGTGCATTAACCTTGCCCGCAACAGGCACATCCAAAACATTCAGCGCCCAACCGCGCGCCTGAAACTTCTCTTTATATGTAAGGGCAACTTCGGTGGTCTTGTCAGTTGACGCGTTTACCGCAACAAACACTTGCAGCGTAAAGGATTTTGCATCCTGATCCAAAAGCGATTGCAAACACCCACCGATGTAGGATTCCTCATTTCTGGCGGCAATAATCAGGTCCAATTTCGGCGCCCCCTGCCCTGTTGACATGACATTGTTTCACTCCGAATTCTGCCTGCGGGCTAACACTTAATTCGAGTTGAAGTCGAACAATCTTGCTTTCTAAAATCAACTGATCCTACTTCGTCCGTCTGTTGTTGCCTATCATTTCTATCGCAGCGCAAGTGACCGGAGCAATCCGGATAGCGTTAGTTTTGCAAAGACCATGAAATAGTGACCAACTTGCCCTAATCTGTACAAATTTATTCGACATATTCGCGCCAAACCCGATGGGCTGGCACAGGGCTATACAAACTAGTATTTCTCAACCAACGGAATGCCCAGTACCCTGTTTTAAAGGATTTCATATGCGAATTGGATATCTGTTGAATACCTATCCGGTTACCAGTTCAACCTTCATTCGCCGCGAAATGGAAGCGTTGGAAAATCTGGGTTTTCCAATCAAACGGTTAGCAATACGTCGTTGGTCTGAACCCCTGGTCGATAAGCGCGACAAGGCAGAACAGGATAAAACAACGTACATTCTTTCCGGGCAGATACCCAGGCTGATCTTTGGTTTCTTCCGCGAGGCTGTTACGAATCCCATGGGTCTGGGCAGGGCTATATGCGGTTCCTTGCAACTGATCAAAAACGCGCGCGGTGGGTTGGTCAGGAACATCGCTTATCTGCTGGAGGCTATTTCGCTGAAAAGGCATGCTGCAGCAAATAGCATTGACCACATTCATACGCATTTCTCCACCAATGCTGCAGCAGTGGCCTTGCTATCGCATCGGTTGGGGGGGCCAGGTTACAGTTTCACGGTCCATGGTCCGGATGAGCTTATCGATTGGAGTTTGTCTTCGCTTGCGATGAAGGTGCGCGAAGCCCGCTTTGTCGTGGCAATTTCAAATTTCTGCAAATCGCAGCTATTGCTCGCCGCAGGGCCGCAGGCATTGCCTAAAATCAAAATTTCCCGATGTGGCCTGCCCGTTGAAGAGTTCGATAAACGCAACGAAAGCTTTGAAGGGAATCCACCGTTCGTATCCGTCGGCCGGTTGTGCCCGCAAAAGGCGCAGGTCCTTTTGATCGAGGCTGTCGCAAAAGTGGCCGCAACGCACCCGGAAATTCGGGTACAGATGATAGGTGACGGAGAAAGTCGCGCCGATGTCGAAGCGGCCATAAATCGCCATGGCCTGCTCCGGAATGTGGAACTTTTGGGCTGGCGCGACAATCACGAAGTCTGCGAAAATCTGGCAAAAGGACGCGCACTGCTTTTGCCCAGCATTGCCGAAGGCCTCCCTGTTGTGATCATGGAGGCTTTCGCCCTTGGGCGACCGGTCATTTCAACCTTTATCGCGGGAATACCAGAGCTGGTGGACAACAAGTGTGGCTGGATTATTCCCGCAGGCTCGGTCGATCATATCGCTGAAGCATTGATACAGGCCCTTGAAACGCCACCCAAAACTCTTGCAAAAATGGGCCGCGAGGGCCGCCAGCGGGTACAAGAGATGCACGACATCCAAAAAAATGCAGCCATTCTGGCCGAAAATTTTCGTGACGTGAGAAAACGGTGACTATGGCAGATAAACCGCCGAAATCTGAAACCAAGAACCCTGGCCAACAGATGGTCTCTTTGGTGAACTTTGCCACCAAAGCAGCTTTGCTTGATGATATTGAATTGCGCATGCAGCAGCAGCGGGGGTTCACTATCGCAACCCTTAATCTGGATCACATTGTCAAGCTGCGCCGGTTGCCTGCCTTTCGTGCGGCCTATAAAGCTCACAGCCACGTCGTGGCCGATGGCAACCCCATCGTCTGGCTGCGTCGCGTCATGGGGCGGCCTGTCGAGCTTATTCCTGGATCGGATCTGGTCAAACCGATCGCGGCGCTTGCCAGCAAAAACCAGGTGCCAGTTGCCTTGCTGGGCGCAACCGAACAAGCCTTGGCTATGGCGTCCGCACAACTGAAGCAGATGTTCGGGCAGCTTGACATTGTCGCAACCATTTCGCCTCCATTTGGATTGGAACCAGAGGGAAAAGACGCGGATGCCGCGATTGACCAGGTCGCAAGGTCCGGTGCGCGCTTGTGTTTTCTGGCACTGGGCGCCCCCAAGCAAGAATTACTGGCCATCAGGGCTGTGGAGAAAATTCCGAACTGCGGCTTTGTTTCCATTGGTGCTGGACTGGATTTTATCGCCGGAACACAGGAACGCGCACCATTGTGGGTGCAAAAAATCGCTATGGAATGGCTTTGGCGGCTTGGGTCGAATCCCACACGGCTGTTCAAACGCTATGCAGAATGTTTTTATGTCCTTCCCGGATTGTTTGTATCTGCCTATACGACCCGATCCAAATAGGTGATTTAGTTGGCGAACACACCATATTTAGCTTAGGGCTCACTATTCTTTCATTCATCTTGCGTGTAATCTGGCAGAAAAAATCGGAGAACCGAGATGCTGGGCGAGCAGCCTAACCATACAAAAGACGATGACTCTGCGGTGCCATCTCAATTGCGCGGGACCCGTGAAGGGCTGTTTCATTTACTTTGGCAAATGAACAAATCAACTGCTGCTAACATTGACTCTACCCAGAAACCGCCGTCCGGAGCTGTTTCTGCCAGGTTAGACAAAAACCAGAAGAAAAATGACTGGCAGAAAATAATGCAGGCGGACACCTTCTTTTTCCGTGAATAGGCAGAAAAAACGCTCACTGTTGAATGTCACTGAGAACTGACCCGGTATTTCACCGAGATTTGACCCACCTTTAGTTGTGTATCAGCGGTTAGACTTTGGTCAGTGAGGGACCATCGGGGGGCAGGTCATTTGCACTAACGCAACGAATGCCGGTAACAAGCCCTGCACCGGCGTTCGTCTATATTAGGGCCTGTTAACACTTAATCATATCGACGATTAGGGCGAAATTCAGGAAAGCGCGGTACATGACGTCCAGCTTTTCGAACCTTGAGAAGATGCGTCGGTATCCTTTCAGCCTTCGAAACAGGCGT
>NZ_FWFL01000013.1 GCF_900172295.1 Roseovarius litorisediminis | reverse complement strand
TTCTCGCCAGGGCTTTTGCGGGTTCCAGTTGTCTTTCTCATCGTCCACTCCTCAGTGGTTACGATGAGCCAAGAACACTCCCTTATCAAATCACCCTATTTGGACCCATAAGCGCTGACGTCAGACAGCCAACGCCAATACCGACAGGAGTCAGAGGCGAACGCGTTCGCCATCAATTTGCTTGCACCGTTCAAACTGTTCGATCCGTTGCTTTCCCAGGATCCTGATCTGAAAGATGCACAGCGGCTGCGCGATCATCTAAACGTCAGCCTGGAGGCAACAATCCGACGCATGATCGATCGCAGGGAAGAATGCCTGGCGGCGGTTTGGTCGCGAAATGGTCAAGTTCGGTATTCTGTCAAAAGCAGTAGGTTTCCGTGGATCACCTGCAAGCGTGGCGAACGGCTGCCCCACCTCAGCCTGGCCGGTAAAATTGTAGCCAATGGCGCTAAAGGATTTAGTAGCGTCACGGAAACCAACCCGCTTGCCTGGTTGAGCCGGTCAGATGTCGAGTTGTTTGAACAAACACGTGTGGCCAATAACGGCCACGCTGTCACATTGCTTTTGGCGGATCTGGCAGATGCCGACGACGATGAAGACGATAGCGGCAGCTTGAAAGAACTGAACATGCCGGGTTTTCGATAAGCGCCAGCGCCTTCCCTGTTACCGCATGGGCTTTCCCTGTTAATCCCTGAAAAATTCACTGTTTGGTCGAATTAATTCCCTGTTATCAAAAGAACAGGGAATTGGTCCGTAAACGCCTGTTATTACGTCGATATTCAGGGGCAAAATTATCAAAATCAGTCGGTTTCAGGCTAAATTCGCAGAATTTCCCTGTAAATTCCCTGTTTCCAGGGAAATTGCGCCGAGACTGGATAGCTTGAGACTGCGCGCACTACCATTTCACCGCACCTGTTCACCTTGCAATCACAATATCGGCGCGCAATCCGCCCAAGCGCGTACTTTCGCCAAGCCGCAAAGTACCCCCATGCGCACGCGCGATATCAGTCGCGATCGACAAACCCAATCCGACGCCTGTCCCCTTATTCTGATTTCGCGCGGGATCAAGCCGCGTAAAAGGCTTCAACGCCTCTTCCCGCTGATCCGGTGGAATGCCAGGCCCATCATCCTCGATCCTGATTCTCAGGGATTTTTCGGTCAGTGTGACAGAGACTTCGGCGCGTGTTCCATATCGTACAGCATTGTTAATCAAATTCTCAATCGCCCGGCGGATGCCCCCCGGACGCAGCATTACTGTGCCTTCGCCACTGACCTCAACCAAAGTGGCATTGATATCGGCGCGCGCACTATCTTCGACAATCTGCTGGACCAGAGCGATCGGGTCCACAGCTTCGGGTTCGCCTTCCTGCGCGCCCCGGGCGAAGTCAAGAAATTCGTCCAGCAGCCGCTCCATATCAGCCACATCCTGCTGCATCTGTTCACGTTCGGCATCGTCCAGCAGGGACAAGCCGAGCTTAAGACGTGTAAGCGGTGTACGCAGGTCATGGCTGACCCCGGACAGCATCAGGGTACGCTGCTCGATCTGGCGCTCGATACGGGCCCGCATATCGACAAAGGCATTGCCTGCAGCCCGAACCTCGACTGCACCCGATGGCCGGTAGGGAACGTGACGACCGCGCCCAAATGCTTCGGACGCAGCCGCAAGCCGGGTAATCGGACGCAGCTGGTTGCGCAGATACAAATAGGAAATTATCGTCATCACAACGCCAAAAAAGACCATGTTCACCAGCAACTGATGCGGATTGCGTGCCGATACCCGCCGTCGATCAAACTCCAGCTCCACAGCGGCGCCGTCGCGTTCAAAATACAGTCTTACCGTGGTGTTATCGGGTAAATCGATCGCCAGCAGATTGGGAAACAAAAGGGTGAATTCCCGGATGACAACGATTCCGGTGAAATCATACCAGCGTCGCAGATTATCTGGTGGCACATCCGCCAATGCAAGAGGACGCACATCAATCTCCAGCGTTTGCGCCATGGGAAGCCGCGCTATTTCCTCGACCGAAAGCGTGGTGTCCCCTAACAGAACCCTGACCTCGCGGCTGACCGAACGGGTCATTTGCTGGGTCACCCCTTCAAAGTGGCGCTGGATAAAAACGACGGACACCACCAAAAGCAAACTGATCACCGGCAAGAGCAGGATAAGCAGCGCCCTCCAGTACAAGCTGCGTGGCATATAAGGTTTGAGCCATAGGAAGTTCATGCGCTAAACCTAGCGATGCCGGGACCCGAGAGGAAGTGCAATGCAGACAGCAGAAGATTTCAATCCGTTGGTGGGCGTTCCAGAAGACCTGGGTCATGGAATTCGCCGTGTTCTGGCGCCGAACCCGTCGCCGATGACATTTCGCGGAACCAACACTTACCTGATTGGAACAACAGATCTTGCAGTCATTGATCCGGGCCCCGACGATCCGGCGCATTTGCAGGCAATTCTGCGCGCCTTGCGCCCCGAGCAGAATATAACCCATATTTTTGTCACCCACGCTCATTTAGACCATTCTCCACTGGCTCCTGTGCTGGCAGAAAAAACCGGGGCGCGTGTACATGCTTTTGGGACGGCATCGGCGGGTCGCAGCGCGGTAATGACTGAATTGGCCGACACTGGCCTGATGGGCGGTGGCGAGGGGGTGGACCAGGACTTCACCCCGGATATCACGCTGACGGATGGCGCTGTTGTATCCGGAAAAGATTGGCGGCTGACCGCCCATTGGACCCCGGGACATTTCGGAAATCACCTGTGCTTTGCGATGGATGACATCATTTTCACGGGGGATCTGGTCATGGGTTGGGCCAGTTCTCTTGTCTCGCCCCCGGACGGAGACCTGACCTGCTTCATGGCATCCTGCGCCCGCCTTTTGAACATGCAGGCCTGTGTATTGCACGCAGGTCATGGCGCGCCGGTTACCAACCCGAAAGCACGGCTTGAGTGGCTGATGAACCATCGCCGTTCACGTGAAGCTGAAATCCTCAAACATCTGAGTAAGGGACCGGCAACAGCGAGCACACTGGCAAAAGCGATTTATACCGACACGCCCACAGCTCTGATTCCTGCAGCAACCCGAAATGTTCTGGCCCACCTGATTGATCTGAAAGGAAAAAGCCTCGTGGACACACGGACTGCACTGACCGCGGAATCCGTTTTTGAAAACATCGGCTCATGCGAGTAAGGCACATCAAAATTTTTGTCATAATCCCTCTGGACGCGGCCCAACCTGATTGTTATACGGCACCTCGTGTTCCGGCGTAGCTCAGCGGTAGAGCAGTTGACTGTTAATCAATTGGTCGTAGGTTCGATCCCTACCGCCGGAGCCAAAAAAACCTAATAATCACAACATGTTAGGCGACTTTGGCAGATCATCCTCACGGGTGATGACCATCATTCTGCAACAACTCTGCAACATTGCGCTCTCGACGTTTAAACATGTTGCAGAGTCGCCCATTGTCACCAAGATCGCGCCTAAGTCCTGACACATCAGGGCTTTATCCACCGAAGGCATGTTGCAGCGCCTCGAAAACATGCGGCCCTATAGCCACCCGCTCTCGCCAATTCCGGTGAACGGTGATCGCTACGCGCTGTCCGCTGACTTCGTGAACGGCCTCGCCTTCCTGCGTCCCCTCGTCAAGCCGCGCGGCAAGGACTTCGAGAAGCAAGTGGGGCTACTTGCAGGCAAGCTATTCGTTTTGACCACCAGCCTAGTCATTGAGTATGACGCGGGAAGTCTGGAACTTCCTGATTTCTGGTTCAGTCCTGATGTGATCAGAACGCTTGAAGCTTTCGGAGCACCACCTACCGAGGTATTTGTTCACCGCACCGATTTGTGCTTTCGGTGGCAAGACGAACAGGAATTCTTCGTCCGTCTGCACAATTTGATACCCGGCAGCACGCACCGACAGATGGTAGATGAAGCGTTTACTCACTACCAACCATTCACCCAAGGGGTTGAGGTAACGAACACGACGCGGCGCGATTTGCGGCGGATGCACGGCGACAAGAAGTTGGCAGCAGACCTGTTCATCAATGGACAGTCGGCCGTGTCGCGGATGAGCAGCAACGGCAAAACGTGGACCCACGAAAGCACCGCCCCCTTCCTGAACAACGCCACTCGCATTATGCGTTTCGACCGCCATGCGTTCCTGGGCATGATCCGCATTGCCGACGAGATCGACTTCTCTATTTCGCCCGTCTGCTTTCGCCATGCCCATGGCAAGGGACTGCTGATCGAGCGCACGGCGACGTTGGACACTCCTGAAATGGGGCAGTTCGATGGGTGAGATTCGCGACGGCTTCTTCTATCACCCAGACGGCGAGTCACCCGAGCAGCAGATTCAAAGGTTGCTGACCGGCGAGCACAACCCGGCATTCGATGACCTCTTCTCGACTACGATCCAAGAGGCGGACAGCGAGATCAGGGAAGCTGAGCGTGACCGCAAGAAGCTGTTGTCGCAACTTGTAGCCTTAAGAAATAAGCTGCTGTCCCTGCGGGCGAACAGAGACGAGATCAAGCAGGCGGTTCAGACGTTCGACGAGACGGGCGAGATCGCCCCTGTCCTAGTTCCGGCGTGTGAGGCAATGGCCGCGAAGGAGCAAGCCGCTCTACGGGCAGCCGATACGCCGACCAAGGCAGACGAAATCGCGAAGGCGAAAGCGGCTCTCGCGGCAAAACTACCTGATGGCTGGGCTGTGGATGAGACCAAGGCAGACGACGAGTTTGTCTATGTCACCTTGAAATGTCGCCGCGCGGTCGTGGCACCCGAGCGCCCATCGCGCGAGGAAACCCGCACCCGTATCATTGAACGAGTGCGGGAAGCATTCGAGACCTATCGCCTCGACTTTTCGAACCGCATCCGTCCGCTTCGTCCGGTGACTGTCAGGCCCAGCCCAAGGGCATCCCCATGAACAAGATCGAATGGGATACCGAGAACGGCGTATTGGATGAAAATGACCTCTGGAAGCTTTTCTCGGATCACCCCAACACCGCCGCCGAAACGATCATGTTCTATTCGCAACTCAAACCGCTCCTGCGGAAGATGCGCTTTAAGGATGAGACGCGACTCTACCACGTCTACCATCATCCGGGAGGTTTTCCCGACCCGCCCGTGGGTGCTCGCTTCCGCGCGACCGTGACTCAACGCAACCTGCGCCGAGTCGCGGCTGCTATCGCGGGTCGCGGCAACAATGATGCGGCGATCCAGTATCTCGGACCCAAGCTGGGGAACGCCTCAGAATAAACACCTGGTGTTACGCTCAACTTTCTCTCGACATTGCTAAAATCCTCGCCCGCCTCTACTTAGAGATGTGTTGCAGAATCATTCGGTGCTTTGGGGAACAATAGGTTGGCTTGGTTTGATGGATTAACGCCGGGAACACCGGCACACAACATTGCATCGACGACAAATGCACGCGTTCGCGTTGTAGCGGGACCTGGAACAGGTAAGTCGTATGCGATGAAGCGCCGGGTCGCTCGCCTGCTGGAAACTGGAGTCGCGCCCGACCTTATTCTCCCAGTGACGTTCACGCGGGTCGCAGCGCAAGACCTGCACCGAGAACTGGTCGGCATGGGTGTTCCCGGCTGCGATGCCCTGAACGCTCACACGTTGCACAGCCTCGCCTTGCGCATGTTGACGCGGAACCACGTACTTGCCGCAACTGGTCGCATCCCGCGTCCTCTGAACAAGTTCGAGTCGGACGCGATGATCTGCGACTTAATGGCTGCGCACGGCGGGAAGAAAGCAGTCGAAGCCCGGCGGCAGGCGTATGAGGGGGCATGGGCACGGCTTAACAACCAAGTACCGGGCTACGCACCCTCACCTGAGGATGCCATATTTCAGTATGACCTTCTGGGATGGTTGGGCTTTCACGAGGCTATGCTTATTGGTGAAGTGATCCCGGAAATCTATCGGTACCTATCAACCAACCCCGGCGCGCCTGAACGAGCCGAGTTCAACCACATTCTAGTGGACGAATACCAAGACCTCAACAAAGCCGAGCAGGCTATTATTGAACTGCTTTCGAATGCGGCTGATGTTTGCATTGTGGGTGACGATGATCAGTCGATCTACAGTTTCAAGCACGCCCACCCGGACGGAATCCGTGACTGGCTCGTGGTGAATGCCGGAGCAGTCGATATCGGCCTTGTCGATTGCCATCGTTGTCCGACGCGCGTGGTCGATATGGCAAACGCTCTCATCGCTCACAACGTTCATCGCCCAGTGCCACGCTCGCTTGTTCCGCTGGCGGCAAAAGGTCCAGGGGTCGTCAGTATCGTCCAGTATCCCAACCTGAACGCCGAAGTGGCGGGAGTCGTGGCAACAATCCAACAGATGCTTGCTGCGGGCACTCCTGCTGGCGACGTGTTGGTGCTTGCACAAAGTCGGGCAGTCGGTACGCCGATCTACGAGGCATTACTTGCCGGCGGCGTTCCCGCCCGTTCAGAGTATACCGAGTCTGAGTTGGAAAAAGAGGAGGCACAGCGGGCTTTCGCACTGCTCAAACTTTTTGCAAATCAGGATGACCGAGTCGCCCTTCGCTGGCTCGTCGGTAAGGATGGGAACAACTTCCATACGGCGGGTTACAAGCGCGTTAGGAACCACTGCGAAGCAAACGGCATGTCGCCGTGGCAGGTTTTCAGTCAGTTGAGTGCTGGTATTCTGCACCTACCCTACACCGGACCAATCGTAACCGCCTTCACCGCACTCGTCGCGGAACTGAGTGCATTGACGGCATTGCCCGACTTGGCCTCAGTCGTGGATATCTTGTTCCCAGCGGGGCAGGCAGACACGCGCGAACTGCGTGAGATCGCCGTAGCAGTAATCGCGGCCGATCCGACCATAGATGCCCCTTCACTCGTTGGCGAGTTGGTAGCGGCTATAACCCAGCCGGAGATTCCGACAGACGTCCAAGAGGTCCGAATTATGAGCTTGCACAAGAGCAAAGGTCTTAGTTCACCCGTCACTATCATCTCGGGCTGCGTAAATGGACTTCTGCCGAGAGCGCCAAAGAATGTGCTAACGCCTCTTGAACGCCAGCACTACGATGAAGAACAGCGCAGGCTCTTTTTTGTCGGGATAACGCGTGTCAAGTCGGACCCTGCTAATGGGAAGCCCGGAACACTGATCCTGACCTACGCGCAAGAAATGCCCCTTGCGGATGCGATGAAGGCCGGAATCGCGCCCGCCTATGTCAACTATGGAACGGCTGTCTTGCAGGCGAGTCGCTTCATCGCAGATATGGCACCCGCTGCACCCGCTGCTGTTAACGTGCCATAACAAACCCGGTTAAATCAGCCCCAGGAGGGCTCCAGATGTTTGGTATGTTCAAACGGCGACGAGCGCCAGAAACCGATGCCGCCGCAGACGTCACCAATACTTTGGTTTCTGCTTTCGATGAATTGCGCTCGCTTGCGCGGAAACCCGACGCATTGCAGCGTCAGCTTGGCATTAATGCCCGACTTGCTGCGATGATTGGTGCGCTGAGAGATACCTATCCCGGTCTTCCAATAGCAAGCGATGGTCCCGGCATGGAGTTAATTCAGGCGTCGGGCTGTAACGACGTTTTTGCCGCCGCGGAATTGGCAAATTCACTGTTCGATCTGGTCGAGAATTGCCCAAACGATCCGAATGCGAAGATGAATGTTATGATCTTCATTCTTTCGCCAGCCAGCATTCCACCAGGTGACCGCCCGCAAGTGGGGTTACTTGGAAAGTGGGCTTAAAAGGAAGTGCTTAGGACCATCCGCGAAGGGATTGTTGCACGGGGAGACCGGCGTGCAAGTATTGTGACGCAAACCCGCCGAGGATCAGTGCGATACCCAGGTCCCCATGCCCGCCTTCGGAGCGTGACTGCGTGATGATCTGATTGCCCGCCGCCGTTGTCGTTGTGGCGAACGATGCAAGGTCAGCTTCGATTTCGTCGCGCAGAGGGCAGTCAGCAGCGAACTTGATGTCTCCTGAGGCAAACAGAACGGCGAGGTTTTCTATCATGAATGTCTTGCCCGCATTCACATACCGCGCGCCTTTCTTCGCCCAATCCTGACCGCCCGTCATTTGTACCGCTTTGTGGTCAACGCTTTGATCCCAGAGCAAATCCGAGACGACGCGGCCAATTGATGTTCCATCAATAGCCAACTCCGACTTGCCACCGAAAGGCGGCGCGTTGCGCAGGCGGATCAGGTAATCGACCACATCGACATAGGAAACGCCGCGAAAGCGGTCGGCATAAACGACCGTCCTTTCACGCGGCCCGATAATCACCTTGCCGTCGTCAACGATGGGCAAAGCTTGGTCCTTGATAACAACGGCGGCACTCCAGTCATGAGCCTGACCCAAGTCAGCGGACACCCAATAGCGTTGGTAGCCGGTGACGCGCGGGATGGCGGGGTCTTGGTTTGTCTCATTCACCACCTCACCATTGGGCAAGAAGTGTAGGTCGAGTTGGGGTTCTAGAATATCGGACATATTGCAACCTCCTTTGTGCTTGTCGCTTGTTCGATGATTGTGAGATCGAAATACGCGTGACCATCAGAGAGGAGTTCACATTCGATTTCTTGGCGGAATTTCGTCGCGGAAAGAGTCCTACGCATCCGCTCCACTTTGTCTTTCAACCGTGGGATTTCCGTCCCTTTGACGACGATGCGGTGCACGCCATCACCGGGTTTCGCATCCAGAAACAGCTTCGCGAAGAAGTTGTTTTTCCCCGCAGGAGTGCTGGAAAAATACACCTGCCCTTGCGTGGTCAACATCGGCAGGACGCCCGCAATCAGGTCTTCCCCACCGCCCTCTCCTTGGAGAAAGGCGCACTCGTCAATGATCAGGCATGACACCGACGGATAACCGCGAATGGTGTCCGATGTAGACGGCAGCGCGACGACACGCGCGCCGTTCGACATTTCGAGTTCGGTCAACGTGGATCGCGTTATCACCAAATCCGTCCGCTTCAACTGCCGCCCAATTTCGCGGGCGATGATCTTGGCCTGCCGCTCTGCTGGGGCAACGCAGATGGTCAGCGATTCCGGGATGTGCAATTCTTCGACCGAGCGCGCGGCCAGCACAGACGTTTTACCCGCCTGTCGTCCTACACGTAGGGCAATCTCTGTTGCCCTCGTCGTGAACGCCTCGATCTGCCATGCGTCGGGTTCATGACCGATCCAGTGTGCCAGCCGCGCGGCCGGGTCGAGCTGTCGTTCTAGGTCTTCACACCAAGGGAGAAGCGCATCAAAGGCCATGGAGTCCGCACACCATGCACTTGCTGCTTTTGTATCGTGGCGAAATGTGCCCGTGTTTGCACTCCCGGCCTGTGAAGTACGGACGTTCGCCATTTGCTTCTTTGTTGGTTGCGGCAAGTCGCACCCATTCGGGATGACCCGCTTCAGTGGCTGCTGTGAAGCGGCGGTTGTATTCGTCCCAGCCTTCAAAATCGCGATGGGTCATAGGATCGACTCCTCTTTCGTGACCGAAAGGACGTTGTGGCGCATGTGCCGAAGTAGCGGTTCGCGTGCTTCCGGCACCTCGTCGCAGACGGCGCGAAGAATATTTTTGACGGTTACCCACTCAGGGGAGGTGGCGAGAGACTGGGTGACGGTCAATTCCTGACTCATTTTGCCGTGCATCGTGGCGATGTCGCGAAGGATTTTTCTGAGTCCCTCCATCGCGGCAAGCGCAAACCCATCGTCTTCATTTTCCTCGGCCTTCGTGATCAGCTTCTCAACCCGGCGCGCGAGGCTGTCATAGGTGCGCCCAACGTCCATGCGATCTTCGTTGAGAATGGCAGTGTCTGCCTCCGCATCTTGGACCCTCAGATCGGCCATGACTTTCCGGCGCATTTCCTCCGTGATCTTGTCTTTGCGATAACGTTCGATGGTGGTGAAATTGACGCCGATGCGCCTGGCAATGTCCCCATATGGGATGCTGTCCGGCGTCCCGAGTTCGCGCTTGATGATCATTTTCACGATCTCGTTCTTGTCCGGGCGCATATCGATTACAGCGCGGCGTCCAGAGCCTTTGTTCCCGGCCATATCAGGTGTCTCCTGATGCTTTGGTTGAGGCGGCGATGGGGTCGCCGTTATCGTCGCCGTACCAATTGATCCGCTCTCGCAGCCGATCCCATTCCTCAACGGAGATATCTACCAAATGATCATGAACGCTATTTGCCGCCTCTTTCCCCATGCCAGCCGCGATGAGATCGAGGCGCAACTTGCCAAAATTGACGCCGGTCAGGTGGAGCTTCATCGCCTGTGCAAGGGCGACCAAAAGTGCATCATGCGGGCTGCTTGACGGGTCCAACGTCATGCGCTCGCTGGGGATGATAATGCTCAAGTCGCGCAGAACGACCACTTCGTCCTCAGCGGAAAAACCCAGCCCGACGCGATAGGCCCATTCCAAGGTTGCACGATCCTCAGGCGTCATGGGCTTTTTCCATTTCCACGAGTTTCGCCTGCATGTGCTGCGGCAGGTCATCGGGCTGGTCCCACGATTGCACAGTGAACCCGTCCGCGCGCAGCTTCCGATACTGGGTAGCGTCTGATCCCATCACATCACGGCGCATATAGGCGACCCGTTGATCGTCGTCTTTGACGAGGGTGGTTGAATGGGATGTGTCCACTTCCGGGCGACCACGATGGTGGGCGTCTTCGGGCTTATTGGGATCGGTGATTGTGAGTGTCGCACCAGCCTTTTCCGCTGCTGCTTTTGCTGCGCGATACTTCTGTGGGTCGCGGGCTTCTTCACGCGTCAGGCTGTGTTTGGGGGTTGTTCCTTTCGGATAGTAGTTGCCATCGGGCGCGCGTTCGTAACCCATGTCCGCCCACTTCTTGTCGGAGGCGGCTTGCTGTTCAAGCTGGCGCTGCATGTCCTTTTTCTCGTCCAGTACGCGACCGTTGAAGTCGTGCAGGCTGTCCATCCGCTTTTGCTGATCTGTGACGGTAGTTGTGAGCGTTTCAACCTGCTTGATGAGGGCTTGCAGGGCAGCCGTTGTATCGTCGGGCATTGGTCATTCCTTTTCTGTCCAAACAAAAGAGCGATGCCGTGGTGCGCCATCGCTCTTTGTTTGATTGGACATCAAAAGGCGACGCACCGATGCGCTCAAATTGAATTTATTCGGCAGCGATCAGATTGCCGACCGGAGAAGCAGGTGTTTTGCCTTTGTCGCGCGGTTTTTTAAGGTGGCGATACCGCGCCCGTACACGCTCGGCGGCGTCCGCGTGTCGCTTGAGGCTGTCGGGTGATGGCTCGCCGTTGGGATGGGTGAAATCGTCGCCATCCATCATCGCACGAATGCGTTCGGCCAGAACATCACCGTCCCAACCGATCAGGCTGCACAAGGAGTTGCGGTGTCGGGCGAACCGTCCATGGGTGTCCGTAAGAAAATATATTGCCTGATCCTGATCTAACTGTGTGACAATCGACGGGCTGGCCGCGTCTCGGACAGGGGTAAAAAGGTCGCGATAGGCCTGCATGATTATCGCAGTGACCAACCGTTCTTCTGGGGACGATGGGCGGTGCATCAAACGCGCAGGGCGTTCACAACGGTCATGATGTACTGCCACGGGATGATGAACCCACCAAGCTGCACCTGCACGCTCAGGCCTGTATCTGTGGGCACAATACGGTAATGGCGTTCAACGGCAGTGGCATCGGGATCGCTCAGAAATTGTTCCAGGTCGTCGGCAAGCTGGTCTGCGCCTTTGATCTCCAGATGTGAACTGCTCGAAACGGTGGTAACGGTCAGGTCGGCTGTGCCGTCTTTGATAGTTGCGCTGATCTGCATTGATCGTCTCTTGTGATGATGCGCGCCCAAGGGCCAAAGAAGCAATCGGACCACCTTGGGCGCACTGTTTCATTGCAGGGTCCGATAGATGATTCGTATCACCTGGCTTGGGGACGATGTTCTGGGGAATGAGGTGGCGTTTAGGGAGAATTGGGTGCCGATCAGGCCGTCACATGACCGGGTTGGAGCTCAACCCCACCACAGGAAAATGTTCCCATTCCGCTTATGCAGTATAAACTTACCAGTGGCCTTCGACACGCCATGCGTTTATGTCATTCAATAGGAAATTCTTGGACAGGGGTTCAACGTGAGCACAGTTATTGACCAATTTTGGTTGGTTGTCGAAGATGCAAAGAGGAATTCATCGCCGATGGATCCAATCAATTCGATTTCTCATCCTTTAAACAGCATTAGCCATCCGCTCAGAAGCATCACTCATCCTCTTGCTAGTATTACCCATCCCTTGAATTCGATAACGACCCCAAATAGAGGTGTGAAACGTATTCACGCTCTAAAACGGTTGCTTGATGAGTATTTCCCGGAGAATTGACTAGGATGCGTTGTAGTTGCGCCAGCAGCGAACGGCAGGTTGTTTGCATAGTGAATATCAACGCGCAGTGATCGGGTTTCTGTCCCGTACCATTTCTGACCCATTTTGTCACTTACTGCCCATAAGTAACTGACCTTTTCACTCACTTACTTGCCTGTGTTGCAGAGCAAACCAATTCTGCAACATGGCTTGCACAAAACCACTTGGAGAAGAATCGGTTAGAAGCTGTCTGCGGTTGATTGCTGATCAATTGCCGGGTTTGCAGGAGCCAAGTTGCGACCGGCTCGCATCAAGTTAGGCGGAGATTGCGAGGGGAGGTAGGCAGAGACGCGGAGGCACCTACCATCAAGATTACATGGAATACAGGGATTACATGCGCTCACTTATAGTGGGAAAAATTAGTTGGTTGGTCGGTCAACATTCACCAACCAACCAATAAACATACCTCTATGGCTGAAACCGCCCGAAATGGTTGCACACCCTGTAATGCCTGCACATCCTTTGATTCACTTCCCAATCCGAGCCTGTTAAACGGTAAGCAGGAAATGCGGATTTGAAAGAGGCGAATTATGGAATTGTTCCCGAAGACGGAAGTCAAAACGTTCGGAGAGTGCTCACATTGCGAATTCCTCGAGCTTCTTGGGCGCGGTGAAAATACTGCGGGTCTGTGCATCCAAGACGAAAGTGGAGAAAGAAAGTTTCTAGTCCTCACTTCGAATGACCAAACGTTACTTTACCGGCTTTGCCCATACCCAAAAGGCAATGAAGTTTTGAGCTACGGAACCGATTGGTTGCTCTCTCCCTACGGCCAGATCGGTACACCAGAAGATGCCTTCAGGGAGAAGGGCAACATCCTGCTGACTTCACAAGGTACTTTCATGGTTTGTGTTGAGAGTAGACACGAGATGGACGAAGAGATTGTGTGTCGATTTGATCAGGCGGAAGTGTTCGACTTGACTGCTCGACCGCCTGGCGGTTTTGGTCGGAGGCATTGGCGAATTCACTACTATGACAGGGAACAGGACGCCCGCCACAAGCTTGCAGGCAAGGATGCCCAAGAACCAGACTAGGATCATTAGCTCATCTCGATCACATCGCAGCGATCTCATCCGCCGAAATCTCAGGCGGAGGAACAAGCCGCCACTTCCGTGACTTCTTGTCGACCTCCCACCCACGCTTCCTCAACGATGGCTTGAGCTGGTTCAACTCCCTACTCAACGTCGCCGCTGTCATTGGCAACCGGGATACGTTCAAGCCAATCATCTCCGCAGATTGCTGCAACTCTAAAAGCAATTCTTGAGGCGTGCCCCAAAACTTGCCCCGCCGCGCCACCGGCTCCTGAAACGACTCTAAAGCCTGCATGGTTGCCGAGTCATCCGCCGCTTCGTCCTGCGCAATGTCTTGAGCCTCAACCATCATGTCGATGAACCAGCCGGGTTCCTTGCCGAGAACACGGGCTGTCGCCTCGCCAATCGCCCCGAACTCGGCCAGCCGTACATTCTCCGCAAACTCATGCGGGTCAATTTTCGGCAACACCTTCAACACTTCGACGACAAGGCCGACAGCACCCATGAACATACGAGGTGCGGATTCGGCCAACTGCTGCTCAAACTCGGATTCGAGCATTCGCTTTTCAGGCTTTTCCAGTTCGATTTCGACCATCCGTGAGATCAGGTCAGCCGCATATTTCGACGGGTCGATGCCGTTGACGATCACCGGGCGGCGCACCCAGATCGAAAACAGATCGCCATTGGTAAACAATTGCCGAACCTCAAATCCCATGCCCGTTGTGATGCCGCAGAGGGTGTCCGAAAGTTTCGTCAGGTCGGACATGTTTTCGAGGGTCAGCACGTAGTTGTGCCAAGCGCGGATCAAAACGTCGTCAGCCCTGTCACTGCCCGGAGCGACCATCGCGGAAACTGGATCAATCAGCGAGCGCAACACCCGCGTGGTTGAAGTCTTGGCCGAACCATATTCACCGATCAGATTGACGATGGGTGATGGAGTATCGGGAAAGAACATTTTGACGGCGCAGGCCATGAAGACAACGAACTGGTCATCATCCATGTTGACCATTGAGCGGATGTCTTGGAGCGATCCCGTGGCCACCTCGATAGGCAACTGCCGAGACCGGCGGAACACAACCGGGCTTTCATCGTCACCATCAATCAGGTCAATGCCGTCGGCTGAGATGACCAAGATGCGGTCGTCAGCATCGCACAGATCGACGTAGATGATGCCATCCTTCCGTGCGACCCGTAGATACACATCTTCGACCGTCTCGTAGGCGTGTGCTCGCGCAATACCGACGACGAGGTTGATCTGCTCCTGGCTGGGCGTCACGCCGCTTGCATAGGCGGTTCGGCGCAGCCAATCCGCAAACTCGATCGAGTCGATCCGCATTATACGCCGTGGGCCAACACGGGCATAGGCCGTGCCGTCAGGATCGCGGAACAGTTTGAGTGAGTTCACCACATCGTCGAGGATTACTTTGGCCTGATCACCTTTGCGGCCAAGCTGAACATCGTCGGGCAGACCGCCAGCGTAACCACCAGCCCGTGCATAGGCCCAAAACGGCTCCGGCCCACACGTCCCGGCCTTCGCAATGTCCGCCCACTTGTCGAGCACGTCCTTCTCGGAAACGAAACCGTCGGTTTCCTTTGAGTAGGTCAGCCAATGCTCGGGACCGTCTTCGCCGAACGCGCCAAAGATATTGAAACCGGCATCGGACCAACCTTTGTAACCACCGCCGGGTCGTGCCTTCATGAACGCCTGCAAAGCCGCATCCAAATCGACAGCCTTCGTCCGCTGACTGCCCTTTGGCCCGGTCTTTTGAGGTTGTGCTTTGCGGAGGACGATCTCGCCGCCTTCGACGAACTGCATCGCGCCCGTATCGTCGATCTGCGTGGGCGTGAGGACGATGCTTTTGAGTGCGAGGGGCAACGCAACCACTGGCCGTTTGCCGCCCTTTGGCAGCAATTCTACGTGGTGTTCGATTTTGGTAATATCTGGTCGATCAGGTCGGCCTGACCGCTTCCAAACCTGTTCCGTGTCGTGGAACATTCCTTTGCCCTGACCGTCGTCAGGCACGAATTTTTCGTGCGCCCACGGGGATTGGCCGAGGATTCGGTTAGCAGTTTCGAGCACATCACGCATCCGGCCTCGAACGGTATCCATGCGGGCCGCATTCTCAAAGGCAATCCACAAGTGATAACCGCGCCCGCCACCGGACCGAACAGCGAAGTATGGTATGCCCATCTGGTGCAAGGCGGCGGCGATATAGCCGAGCCGTTTCCGCATAACCCCTGACTCATACTTGCCGTCATGGTCATCGAGATCGAACACGGCGAAGTGGGATTTGTCGTCCCCGACGTTCATATTGATCCCGATGGGCTGCGAACCATCAAGGTGGGCGCGGATCACATTGTCGGTGATCTCACCATCGGCGGCGAAATAGGCTTTCTTGCCGTCCCGCCGCTTCAATTCCGAATAGCCTGGACCCGCAAGTTGCGTGATCTGCCGGAGCTTTTCGATTTCTTCCATTACTATTCTCTCTTTCCTAAGAGAGCGTGGTCAATCACCTCAAACCGTGGTTTTGGCGCACTGCGAAAACTGCTATAAAGCAGTTATTCCAAACACTTCGTGACACGCCTAACCCGGAGCGGGGACTCGACCCTCGCTCCGGTTACTTCACTTCGTGCGACCGTGCCCATTCAAGCACAGCGTCACGGTCATATCTGAGGGTGCGGGCGGTGATGTGCAGGTAGGGAGGCCCCTCTCCGCTTTTCCGCCACTCGAACATGACGTCTTTCCCAACGCCAAGAAATTCGGCGCATTCGGGCGTTGTCATGAGTTTTGGACCGACACCGATGCGGGTCAGTTGATCGGCCAATTGACCGACAGTATCGCGTAAAGCGCGGATTTCGTCTGATGGAGTAGTCAAAGGATTCGCCTTTCGTGGCGTTGCCTTCGACCGGGTGCTTATGCCTTCGCGCTCAGGATCGCATTTGCTTAAGGCCCGCGACGGGCGTTAATCCTGACCTCTGCACCACGGCCTCATCTCACGGAAGGACGCGTGTGAGATGGGGCGTATTAGAATTGCATCATTATGCGCCGCTTTTGATCCGTTCAAGTACGAAAGCAGGTGTTATCCCGCATTCGGTGCAGATGCGTTCGGCGATCAGGTTTGCGTCGCCGTGGTTGGCCGAACCTTGGTCGTAAATGTCTTGAACCTTCTTCGCCGTGTCACCGCGCAGTTCGTCGATAACGTATTCAGGAAGTCGGGCGCGGCGGGCAGCGGTAGTGAACAGGCGGCGGCAATCATGCTGTCGCAATGCCTTCATGGGGCGTTCCTTACCGTGGTATTTCTCAACACCGCGAGTCCGGGCCGCAAGCTGGCCGATATGGCCCGTGTTTGACCGGGGTGTGTCAGCAGGGAACACAAACCCCTCGCGATGCGGAAGGCGCGTCAGCGCCGCGCACACAACGTCTGAGATCGGGAATGTGCGGTCGAGGCCGTTCTTCATGGCGGTCAGCTTGATTGTCTTCTTGTCGAGATCGACTTGATCCCAGTTTAGCGTGCGGACATTGATCGAACGGAAACCCGTGAACAGCATCAGCAGCCACGCTGTTCGATGCACAAGGCTGTTGCACTCGAAGATCAGGTCGATTGCAGGCCATTGCTCCGCCGGATCAAACTTCACGTTGTTCGACGGTTTGTATTTCTTCGCGCCTTTCACCTTGAGGTCAGCAGACACGTCAAAGCAGCGGCGGACAATTGAGGCACGGCGGAATGCCATTTTGATGATCTGAACGAGGTGCTTTGCCGTCGAGACGGTCTTGCCGCTGATTGCGGCCTCCATCATTGGTAACGTGATCTGCTCCACTGGTTTCGAGAACAAGTCGTCGAGGTGGTTTGCTATCTGGAGCCTGTAGTTCGCGACGGTCTCAGGTTTTGCATCTGACTGGGCGGCATGGGACTCGAAGGCGTCGTGAAGTGTCGCGATGTTTGTCGCCTTCGCGTCTGTGCCTGTCTCAAGTTCCTCGATCTTGTCGCGTGCAATGATCAATGCCTTGTCGCCGTTTACGACTTCCGGCCAGTCACCGAGTTTAATTGACCGCACCTTGCCGCCGATCCGCTTCGACAAAATCCACACCTTCGTTCGCGCTCCAACAGCAAGGCGCAACCCCTTCAAGGCATCGCCTTTGTGCGAATAAAAGTCGGTGCCTGCCTGCGGGTTTTTGATCTTCGCAATTGCGGGTCGGGAAGTCAGGTTCGTTTCCAATCGGGCCATTCTGCAACATCCTCTGCAACATTAATCACCGATTACATACGATCTAATGCGATTATGACCAACTTGTTTTTTGTTGCAGAGCCGTATTTACCTTATATTTACAACACGATCACCGATCTAACCCGATTACCTCCCACCGTAGACCAATCCCCTGTTAATCAATTGGTCGTAGGTTCGATCCCTACCGCCGGAGCCAATAATCTTAACATCTCCAGAAGCTTACCGCGGTTTGATGATGTTGAAGTTGATGGCATTTCCAGCTTTTTGCAGATCGATCACTATCGGAATCGATTGGGCGACAGTGAAGCAGCCATTTTTTCTGTAAGATCATCCTGGGCCCCGGTGCAAATGGCGCGCGTCAATGCGGCAAGGGCCGGAGACGTCTGGACGCCGTAACCGCCCTGCCCCGCAAGCCAGAAGAATCCATGGGCTGCAGGGTCAAAGCCCACAACCGGCGTTCTGTCGGGGGCGAAACTGCGCAGCCCGGCCCAGCTATGCGAGGGTTTGACAATCGGCACATCCACCATTTGTTCAAACCGATACAACCCTTCCGCCAGCACCATGTCATCGGGCCAGGCATCCTGCGGGTCGACCGGGTCTTCGTCCGCTGGCGAGATCATCAGCCGATTCCCATCGGGTTTGGCGTACCAGCCCTGGCCCCCTTCCGAAACCGACCCGAAAAGCGGCCAGTCCCGGACCGGCCCAACATCATCGGGCACCGCCATCAATACGGCAGATCGGCGCATAGGTTGCAGATTGACGCCTGGCACATCTGCCATGGCCGCAACGTGATCGGCCCAGGCCCCGGCGGCATTCACGATGATACCCGTGGTGAAATCATTGTCGCGGGTGGTCACACGCCACCCCGTGCCGTTCTGCTGGATATCGGTCACGGGCTGACCTGTTAGAACCGTGCCGCCGCGATCCCGCAACAACCTGTTGCAACCCTGCAGCAGACGATCGACATCAATATCCTGTGCATCCCGCTCGATCACGGCCGCCGCAATTTTTTCCCGGCGCAGCACGGGTACGAGTGCATGCGCCTCATCCGCTGTCAGCTGATCGACATCCGAGGCGCCCTTTAAGTAGTCGGCTAGGGAATCAAGCTCGTGCTCCTGAACCACCAGCAATTCACCGCGCACCGACAGCACGCTTTCGCCCAGCAGATCGCCTGCAAGGGCGGGATAGGCTGCGGCATTCAAGGCACGCAGGGTTGCGTTACCGTAATTACGGATGAAGATGGCGGCCGAGCGCCCGGTGGAATGATAGCCCAACTGTGGTTCGGACTCGAGCACGGTCACGCGCGCATCTTGCGCCAATGCGGCGGCAGCACTGATTCCAGCGATACCTCCGCCGATAACGATTATGTCGGGTGAGGTGCTCATGCGTTTTGGAACCCCGATAGGGTGCTGGTCAGGTTATCGGCCAAAGCCTCGGACAGATAGCCGCCCTCCTGGACGAAAAGCGTTGGTATGCCCACTCTGGCTATGGCGGCGCCAATCCGCGCGAAACCGGGGGTGGAAATGGCCAGTCCTTTGAACGGGTCGTCGACATGGGCGTCCAGGCCAAGCGCCACCACCAAAGCATCACAGCCAAACGCCTGAATGCGCATCAAAGCAGTTTGCAGGGCCTTGAGATAGTCATCGTCTCCGGTGCCGCGTGGCAGCGGCAGGTTGAGGTTGTACCCCAACCCGGGCCCGGCCCCGCGTTCCTGCGCAAAGCCCCAGAAGAACGGATAAAACCGTTCAGGATCGGCATGGAGCGAAACGGTCAACACATCTGCCCGTTCATAGAACATGCCCTGAGTGCCATTCCCATGATGCACATCCACATCCAGAATGGCAGGGCGCAAGCCCTTGGCACGCAGCCGTTCGGCAGCGATGCCCGAGTTGTTCAGGAAACAAAAACCACCCGCCAGATCACCAAAGGCATGATGCCCCGGAGGGCGCGACAGGACATATGCCGGCGCGCCACTGGCCAGACAATCTGCCCCGGCGATGGCGGACTGGGCCGACCAATAGGCTGCCTCCCACGTATGTTCGGCAATTGGGCAGGCGGTGTCGGCCTGATGATAGCCGGCCTGCCCCACGGCGGATTTAGGATAGCCATCACTGCGATTGGCGGGGTGGATATTCGGGATCACTTCGTCGCCTGCACCGTCAATCCGGCGCCAGCGGCTGTAAATGTTCTGCAGAAAGGCGATGTATTCAGGCGAGTGCACCGCAGCGATTGGCCCAAGGCCAAAATCCTCGGGGGCCTCGAAAACACACCCCGCCGCTTCGGCCCCGGCACGCAGGCGATTGATACGCTCGGGCTGCTCAGGGCTGGGCAGCACCGCGCCATTGGCCATGAAATGCTTTGGATCATGCTTGCTCTGGCGGTCATCAAAAAAGGCTTTCATTCACATCCCCATCAGCTTCCTGAGCGGCGCGCCCGACAGGGCCAGCCCGGTTTCACCAGTTACGGTTTCAAAGCCCAGCTTTTCATAAAAGGCCAGGGCCGGAGCATTGTCATTATAGGCCGCCAGCCGGATATAGCCTGCCTGCCAGAGATCCTCGGCGTATTTAATTACCTTTGCCAGCAATTGCTTTCCAAGCGCCTGACCTCGCATTTCTGGCGATACCCACAGGTCAGAAACATAGACGCCCGCACAGCCCCTTACTGTTGAAAAGACCGGGGAAAAAAGCGCAGCGCCCAACGGGGTGGCCCCATCTGCATGGCGCGCAATCATCGCGTGACAGACGGGGTATTCACCAAACAGCGCGGTTTGCAGCGTGGCCGCCCCAGCTCGGTGTGTGTCGCCCATCCCGGTGGAAAGTTGGTTCAGTGCTGTATCCAGAAATGCCAGAGTGTCGGAATTGACGGGTTCAATCAGAATCTTCATGTTCAGACCGCGATCTTGTCCGCGCCTTTCAAGCCAAGCATGGCGCGCGCATCTGCTGGCGTGGCGACGGTGTGACCCAGCCCTTCAATGATCGCACGCACCTTCTCGACCTGCTGCGCGTTTGATCGGGCCAGCACACCACGCTCTATCATCAGGTTGTCCTCCAGCCCGACACGCACATGGCCCCCCAGCTTGATCGCCTGTTCGGCCATCGGAAGCTGATGACGCCCGGCGGCAAGCACCGAGAACATGTACTCGTCTCCAAAAAGCGTATCGGCCAGCCGGATCATATGGGTCAGAGTTTCAGGATCCGGGCCCATCCCCCCCAGAACGCCAAACACGAACTGTATGAAATATGGGGCCTTGATCAATCCGCGATCCGCAAAATGGCGCAGCATGTAAAGGTGACTGATGTCGTAGCATTCAAACTCGAACCGCGCGCCGCGCTCCTGCCCCATGCGGGTCAGTATGCCGGCAATATCGCGAGGGGTGTTCTTAAATACCAGATCATCGGTGTTGCGCAGAAACGGCTCTTCCCAGTCAAACTGCCAGTCGCGTTGTTTTTCAGCCATCGGGTAAAGTGCAAAATTCATCGTACCCATGTTGAGCGAGCACATCTCAGGGCAGAAATGCAGTGCGGCCTTCAGCCGGTCATCCAGTGTCATGATCGCGCTGCCGCCGGTTGTCAGGTTCAGAACAGCGTCGCATTCGCTCGCAATTTTTGGCAGGAACTGCGCGTAATGCGATGGATCACCCGAGGGGCGCCCGTTTTCCGGATCACGTGCGTGCAGGTGCAGGATGGTTGCCCCTGCGTTGGCCGCCCCCACGGCCTGGCTTGCAATATCTGCAGGCTTGTATGGCAAATACGGGGACATCGACGGCGTATGAATCGAGCCGGTCACAGCGCAGGTGATGATCGTCTTTGACATCGCTGGGGCCTTCTCAGTTGGATTTCATTAACTCAACAGGCAAATCGGCCACGAATTCGGCCAAAGAGGTATCAAGCAAACCTATTATCTCTTGCAGTTGCACCTCGGTGGTGATCATCGGCGGGCACACCAGAAAATGATCACCAGTCAAACCGCCGCGGGTTCGGCGGGAATAGATGATCAACCCGTTGGCATAGGCGATATCGACCAACCTGTTGTAGGCGTTCAGCCCGGTGGGCAGCGGCGTTTTGGTCTGCCGGTCCAGCATCAGTTCAAACGCCATCAACAGGCCCTTGCCGCGGACATCGCCGATGATCGGGTATTTCTGCATCAGATCGCGCAGATGCCCGGCCAGAAGATCGCCCATCCGGGCGGCGTTGCCTGTCAGGTCGTTGGTTTCAATTTCGTTAATCACCGCCAGCCCGGCGGCACAGGCCAGCGGGTTGCCGGCATAGGTATGGCCATGGATGAAGCCGCCCGCATCCAGCACTGCCTCGACCATGTCATCGCGGGCGATAACAGCACCAAGCGGCACGTACCCGCCGCCGAAACCTTTTGAAAGACAGATAATATCGGGCACCGTATTCCAATGGTCCGCACCGAAAAAGCGGCCCGTACGCCCGCCGCCACTCATTACCTCGTCATGAATAAGCAACACGCCGTATTGATCACAAATC
Organism: Roseovarius litorisediminis; assembly: GCF_900172295.1. Taxonomy (GTDB): domain Bacteria; phylum Pseudomonadota; class Alphaproteobacteria; order Rhodobacterales; family Rhodobacteraceae; genus Roseovarius; species Roseovarius litorisediminis. The sequence goes on along the minus strand of NZ_FWFL01000013.1, from coordinate 35,301 downwards.
TCACGAATGCGCTGCATATACCCGGCTGGCGGCACCAGTGCCCCGGTCGACGCGCCGCCGACGGGTTCGACAATAAAGGCCAGCACGGTTTGAGGCCCCTCGTCCAGAATCTTGTTCTCAAGCATCTGGGCATAGTGCAGTCCGGTCGCCGGATCATCTGGATCAAGCCCGTCCAGATAGGCACGAGGCGCAGGGATTTTGGGCATGGCGCGCATCATCGGATCAAACGGCGCCGTCATGGGGGCATAACCGGTAACCGCCAACGCCCCAAGGGTTGATCCGTGATAACACGGCATACGTGAAATGACCTTGTAGCGCTGTGCCTCACCCTGGGTCAGGGCATATTGCCGGGCCAGTTTCATCGCGCTTTCGGTGGCTTCCGACCCCCCCGAGACAAAGAAAACCCGGTTCATTCCGTCCGGTGCCAGTTCGGCGGCACGTTCGGCCAGCGACTCAGACGCTTCGGTCTGGAAATGCAAACGATACCCGAAGGTCGAGCTTTCCATCTGCTTGCGCATGGCATCCAGCACATTTGGGTTTGAGTGGCCGATATTACTGACCATCGCCCCGGACGAGCCGTCGATATAACGCTTGCCCGTGGTATCCCACATATAAATGCCGTCAGCGCGGTCAAGTTGCGGACGCTCAAGACGGGTTTGATAGAAAAGACGGCTTGTCATTCCTGCTTATCCTCGGGCAACGCGCTGCAGGCGTTGGGGTTAAGCGACAGCGAAACGGTTTCGCCCGCTAAAAAAGGTTTCTCGTCAATCATGTTCATCGCCTGCATCTGGGTATCCCCCACCCGCAGGAAATAGCGGGCAAGCTGGCCCTGATAATCGACGGTTTCCACCACGGCCTCGGCGCCGGAATTGCCTTTGGGGCCAAGGGTCAGTTTTTCCGCGCGGATCATCAGCTTTGCGCGTTCTGCCTGTCCCAGCGTCGCAGCATGGGACAATGGCACGGCGGTCTTGCCGAATTCCGGGGTTTCCAGAACAACATGGTTTTTGTCACGCCCGACTACCTGTGCGTCCAGCAGGTTTGAGGCCCCCAGGAACCGGGCCACAAAGGCGGATGCGGGCCTGTTATAAACCTCTTCCGGCGTGCCAATCTGTTCAACCTGACCGGCGCTCATGACAATGATCTTGTCCGACATCGCCAGGGCTTCGGATTGATCGTGCGTTACAAATATCGACGTCACTCCGATGCGATCCTGAATCGCCTTCAACTCGACCCTCATATCCTCTCGCAGATTGGCATCAAGCGCCGAAAGCGGCTCATCCAGCAGCAGAACATCGGGTTCAATCACGATGGCACGGGCCAGCGCGATGCGTTGTTGCTGACCACCAGACAACTGGCTGGGATACCGGTCTTCGACACCGGGGAGACGCACAATATCAAGCGATTCCTTGATCTTGCGGGCAACATCTTCCTTGGGCACATCGCGATACTTGAGCCCAAAGGCGATATTCTCACCAATGGTGCGGTGCGGGAACAATGCGTAGTTCTGGAAAACCAGCCCAAGGTTCCGTTTGTGGATGGGCACGTCGTTGATGCGCTTATCGCCAATAAGGATGTCGCCGCTGGTGGGTGTTTCAAGCCCCGAAACCATGCGCAAGATCGTGGTCTTGCCGCAGCCCGAAGGCCCCAGAAGCGTGGTGAACGAGCCTTCTTCAAACACCACATTGGCGCGGCTTACTGCCTGCACGGCTCCGAACGTTTTGCGCAGATCAACAAGTTGCACACGTGCCATTTTAAAATTCCATATGAAAGTTTGGGGAATGGGCCGCCGTCAAAAGCGGCCCATCCGGAAAGAGAAAACTCAGCCGCCCTTCTGGACGCGGTTCCACATCTTGCTTTGTTCTTTTTCGACCGTGTTCCATTTGGCCGGATCACGGAAAACAAGGCTGTCCAGTTTGCCGGTCGGATCGAAAGCGGGCAGCGCCTGCACTTCTTCGGGCATCGGAACTTTGGTCGGATCAAGTGACGAGGGATATTTTTGCCCTGCGGCCACAGCGATGGCGGTTTCAGGATCTAGCATGAAGTTCAGCAGTTCCTCGGCCTCGGCCATGGGCGACCCTTTGAGCACGAACATGGTTTCCATCCAGGCCAGACCGTTGGGCGGATCCATATATGCGATCGGATGGCCTTGCGCCTGAAGCGCAGCGACGCGGCCTGACCAGGCCTCGGTCACATAGATTTCTTCCTTGGCCAGAAGATCCATCAATTCGGCGCCTGAACCCCAGTATTTCAGCACCAGATCGCGGTGTTCGCGGGCCTTCTCCCAGACCGCATCCCAATCCTGAATGTCGTTCGGGTCCTGATTGGTCTGCAGGGCACCATACCAGGCACGGTTGGCCCAGTCGCCACCCCAGCCGCCGATCTTGCCTTTCAATTCTTTATCCAGAAGCAAGGCAGCGCCCAGTTCTTCGGCCTTCTCTTTGGAAACGTATTTCGTGTTATAAGCGATCCCCGTGGTACCATAGTCATAGGGCACAGCGGACAAGCCATCGGGCGTGATCTTGCGGAAGGGTTCGATCATCGCAGTCATGACATTGGCCATGTTGGGGATGTTGGCCTCGTTCAGCACCGTATGAAATCCGTTATCAACCCAGCGTTTATACCAGGTCACCCCCGAATTATGCAGGATGTTGTGGCCATTTGTGTTGCCCGCGGCCTTGACCTTGGTCAGCACCTCGTTTTCACCACCAAAGGTGGCATCGATCACCTTGTTGCCGGTGGCGGCTTCGTAAGGATCAAAGGCGTTCTTGCGCAGGGCTTCGGATACAACACCACCCCAGCCTTCGAAATTCAACTCGGTGCCGGCCGCACGAGCCTGCTTGGCCATCGCGGTCATGATCCCGCCGGACAGGCCGGTGTACAGGCCTGCGGCCCCAAGCAAGCCAAAGAACGAACGGCGGTCCATGTCGCCATTTCCCATCCTTTCGCGCAGCTGCTCATAGCGTTTTGTATCGTCAACTTTTTTTGTCATTGGTAGTCTCCCTTTGAGGTTGGTATTATATTTTCTTGCGTGAGAAATAACGCGCCAGCCCTCCTGCCAGCAGCGGTACGCCCACGGTAATGCAGATCATCACGAACCCAAGTGCATTGATCTCGGGGCTGACAGAGTTGCGCAACATGCCAAAAATCTGGGTCGGCACGGTTTCCATTCCTGCAGGCCGCCAGAAGATAGTAGCGGTTATATTGTCAAACGAAATGGTAAAGGCAAAAAGGGCACCAGCAAAAACCGCAGGCAGCAAAAGCGGCAGCGTAATCTGGAAAAACGTCTGTAGCGGGCTGGCCCCCAGCGAGCGCGCGGCCTCTTCATAATCCTTGCGGATACCGATCAGCCGCGCCTGCACGACCAATACCACGAAAGGCAGCGCAATAATCGAGTGTCCAATCAGCAACAGGGCAAAACTACGCGGCATGTGCAACCAGCGCATAAAGATCAACAGCCCCACTGCCAGCACGGTTTCAGGCACCAGTACGGGTGAGATCAAAAAGGTCGTGATCCACTGCTTGCCGCGAAACTGGTAGCGTACCAGCGCCACGCTGGCGAGAATGCCAAGCGTTGTCGCGATCAGCGCGGTCAGCAGCCCCAGCATGACCGACGTGCGCAAAGCACGGATGATCGCATCATTCTCAGCCAGCGCATAAAACCAGCGCAACGAAAATCCTTCGATCGGGAAACCGCCAAATTGCGACGAGTTGAACGCCAGAACCAGCACGACCATGATCGGCGCGAACATGAAGGTATAAACCAGGACGGTGTAGAATTTCAGCAGTGACCAGACCCGCATGACCGCCCCCTCACCCAAATGCCTTGGCCAGCTGATTCATCCCCATGAACCGGCTGTAAATCACGACAACGCTGCCCAGAATGAACAACAGGGTGAATGAAAGCGTGGCGCCCATTGGCCAGTTCAGTTCAGTCACAACCGCATCATAAACCAGGTTGCCAAACAGGAAATCACTGGGGCCACCCAGGATAAGCGGCGTAACATAGCTGCCGCCGGTCAGCACGAACACAAGCAGGCTACCCGCTGCGAGCCCCGGCAGAGACAACGGCAGCGTGACCTCGCGGAAGGCCTGCCATGGCGTAGCGCCCAGCGTGCGCGCTGCGGGCTCAAGATTGGTATCAATCCCTTCAAGGCTGACATAGATATTCAGGATCATGTAAGGCAGGAAGACGTGGATGAAGCCGACGATCACCGTAAACTCGGTATACATGATCTGGATTGGCAGATCTCCCAGACCTAGCAGGTTCATCAAACCGTTAAGGGCGCCCTGATTGCCGAAAATATGAATCCAGCTGAGGGTACGGATAATGAAACTGATCCAGAATGGCAGGATCAAAAGCAGCAAAAGTAACCATTTATGACGGTAACGGGTCATCGCGATGACATAGGCCGGAATATAGCCCAGCACCGCTGCCAGCACGGTCACGATAAACGACAGGCGCAGTGTTTTCCAGATTGCCGTATGATAATAGCTGTCGGTCAACAGTTCCTCCCAGTTTCCGAACTGAAAGGCGGGAACATCTACCGCAAGGTCGATATTTTCATAGAACGAATAGACCAGAATGAATGCCATCGGGATCACCACCAGCAAGGTTATGAAAACCAAGGCAGGTGATAACAAAATCCAGGGACGGCGGTCGGCAGGCAGGCTTTGATCTGACAAATGTATTTCTCCCTGTTTAATCTATTGCACGCATTCGGAAAATTGACCAAATTGATACTTAAAATGTATAGGATTAATGAAATCAATGTCCTTCGATATCGACACGAAATTTGCCTTCCAGCTTGACTGGAACCTGCTGCGCACCTTTCTGGTTATCGCCGAAGAGGGCAGCATCACCCGCGCCGCTCACCGCCTGCTAAGGGGGCAGCCGTCGGTCAGCCTGGCACTGCAACGACTTGAAACCGAACTGGGCTGCCGCCTGGTTGATCGGGGCCATGGGACATTCAGGCTGACAGCTGCAGGGCGTCAGTTACATTCGGAATGTACCGAGATTTTTTCCGGCGTGGTGCGTCTTCCGGAACTGACCCATGATGCCGAGCAGGAAGTATCGGGAGAAATCAACATCATGCTCGCCAGCCACGTGGTGACGCCGCTGCTGGACGATGAATTAAGCGCCATGAGTGCAAACCATCCAAAAGTACGCTTCAATCTCCGGATTGATACCAGCGCGCGGGTGATCCACAGCGTCCGCGAACGCCTGGCCAGCTTTGGCATCTGTCTGGTCAGCCGCAAATTTTCTGACCTGGATTACGATCACATGTACCGTGAATTCTTTGGCTTTTATTGTGGCCCTTCGCACCCGCTGTTTGGCTGCGAGGGGCTGACGCTGGCTGATTTGCGGAATTACCCAGCCGTGTCATTCGATACCGATGATCTGAATGATGCACTGCGTCCGGTTGCCCTGCTGCGCAGCAAATGGGGGCTTGATTATGATATCGTGGGCCGCTCGTCTCAGCTTGAAGAGGTACGTCGGATGGTCCAGTGCGGGATGGGCATTGGTTCCCTGCCCATTCACGTGGCCGCGCCGGACGTGGATCGAGGGTTGCTTTGGCGTCTGCCACCCTATGACGACCCGCCTCAGGTGGATATCTTCATGGTGCTCAACCCTCGCAAACGCCTGAACCGTGCCGAAGCGTTGTTTGCTGGCAACTTACGAAACAAGATCCAGGAACTGCCGCTTAGTGCACGTACCTACTCGGCGGATACATGAAACGGCCGTCAAAACGACAAGCGACCTTGAAACATAGAAATAATGCTACACGCCTTCCTTACGTGGCGCTGGCAAATGATCCGGATTGAGCAGCACTCCAGTATTTCGCAAATGCCGGATGTACAGCATCGTTTGTCTCAAGATCCCCGGTTTCCAGCCACAAATACTGGCTGGCCGCCGAGCGTGCCTCGCGGCTGTTAATCCGGATCATAAGGTGGTCTGGCGTAAATTCCGAAGGATGGGAAAGCCCGGACGATTCCACGGCTTCCTTCAGCGCTTTCATCGTATTTTTGTGAAAGTTAGCCACTCTGGTGCTTTTGTCCTGCACAACCAACGCCTTGTATCGGCCCGGTTCCTGGGTCGTTACCCCGGTCGGACACTTCCCCGTATGACAAGCCTGAGCCTGGATGCATCCGATTGAAAACATGAACCCACGGGCGACATTGCAACTGTCAGCCCCCAGCGCAAAAACCCTGCACATGTCAAATGCGCTGATCAGTTTGCCTGACGCGACCACTTTGATCTGATCGCGTATGCCAAGGCCGACCAGCGTATTGTGAACCAGCATTAGCCCCTCGCGAAGCGGTGCACCCTTGTGATCGGCAAATTCGACAGGCGCGGCCCCGGTTCCGCCCTCGGCTCCGTCAACGGTAATGAAATCAGGACTGATACCAGTTTCCTTCATCGCCTTGGCAATCGCGAACCATTCCCATGGATGTCCGACGCACATCTTGAAACCAAGCGGCTTGCCTCCTGAAAGAGACCGGAGCCGATCAATGAATGAACACAGCTCAAGCGGTGTCGAAAAGGCGCTATGGGCGCTTGGGCTAACACAATCGGCGCCCACCGGAATGCCACGCGCTGCGGCGATTTCCTTGGTAACCTTGGCGCCCAGCAGAATTCCACCATGGCCGGGTTTTGCCCCCTGAGACAGTTTGATCTCGATCATCTTCACCTGATCGTCTGCTGACGTGTCCGCAAATTTTTTGGGATCAAATACACCACCCTCCGTGCGGCACCCAAAATAGCCACTGCCGATCTGCCAGATCAAATCGCCGCCATGCTTGCGATGAAATTTTGAAATCGATCCTTCACCGGTCGTATGGGCGAACCCCCCTGCCTTTGCCCCCTGGTTCAGGGCTTCGATGGCATTGGGCGACAGCGCCCCGTAAGACATGCCCGAGATGTTCAGGACCGACCCCTGATAAGGCTTTTTGCAATTCGGACCGCCGAAAGTAACTGTAAACGGCGCCTCAGGAAGGTGCTGAGACGCGATCGAGTGGTTGATCCATTCGTGCCCCACCTCATTCACATTGCGCAGTGTACCGAACGGTCGAAGCCCTTCCATTCCCTTGGCACGCCGATAGACCAGCGCACGCTGTTCCCTCGAAAATGGCGTTTCCTCGTGATCGCTTTCCAGAAAATATTGGCGTATTTCGGGGCGGAAATGCTCAAACAAAAACCTAAGCCGGGCCACAAGCGGGTAATTCTTCAAAACCGCACTTTTGTTCTGAAAAAGATCATAAAGCCCGACAAGCGACATAAGCAGGGCAAGGCCGGACAAGGCCCCGCCCCAGAAAGGCGCAGGAATTGACAAAAGCAGGCCCGCAGGGACCAGCAACATCACAATCAGCAGGGGAACATAACGCATGATATTACTCCAGATAATGAAAAAAGTAACGCATTGTCTGGCCCCTACGTCAAGTTATCGCCCCCGCATGAGGCGAAACAAAGGGCTGTTTGACGCCATTGGTTACTTGCGAAACGCGGAGCAATCGATTGGCGCAATTGATTTCACCTAAGACCGCAAGTCGCAGGGTGATGTCGAAATCGGTGTAATCAGATGCGGTTTGTCCGGATTCCACTTTCGCACCGTTGGATGCAAGATCTGCTGCGAAAGTGCTTCAAAACGATTTACCCTGATCCAGCCGGTTTCCTCGTCCAGAGCAATATTATGGGGCCTGCCGCAAGCCCCGGAAACAATGCCCGGGCCTTGTTTGTTCAGGGCAGGTCACTGATCTGATAACTTGACCTTGCCAGCCATTCCGGATCGATTTCGACGCCCCAACCGGGCGTGTCGGTCACACGCGCATGGCCATCTTCGATTGTGTAAGGGGACTGCACAAAGAGACCTTCCTGCCAAGGGTAGTAATCCGCACCTTCGATCGAGAACTCCAGATATTTGCCAGCATTGGGGATGGCACGCAGAAGGTGCATGGTAAAGAGGGTGACCAACGACCAGTTGGCGCAATGCGGGGTGACCGGCAGTCCGGCGGTGCGGGCCATTTCGACCACTCGCATCGTGCGGCAGATACCGCCAAGATACAGGATATCAGGCTGCACGATATCGACCGCCCGCATGTCGATCATCCGCTTCCATGTCGGCAGGTCACAATCCTGTTCGCCGCCCGTCACATCAATATCCAGCGCGTCGGCGACCTGTTTGGTTTGCTCCAGTTCCCAATAGGGACAGGGTTCTTCATAGTGGCAAAAACCGTGATCCTGCAGGGTATGGCCCACTTCGATGGCGCGTGTCGGCGAATAGCAGCTGTTGGCGTCGATCAGCAGATCCACGTTGTCACCCAGTTCGCGGCGCATGGTCGGGATGATTTCCTCGGTCCGGCCGGGCCATTCATCGGCGTTGCGGCCCACTTCGGCCCCTGCCCGCACCTTGAAGGCGTCAAAGCCTTGAGTGTCGCGCAAGTGTTTCAGGCGCGCGGCCTCATCCGCAGGGGTAATGTCGCGTTTCATCGACGACGCATAGGCGCGGATAAGTCCCGGCGTCCCGCCCAACAGTTCGGCCACGGGTTTGCCCGCCTGTTTGCCGCGCATGTCCCAGATCGCAGTATCAAGGCCCGCCATGGCCCGGCGCAGGTACGAGCCGGGAAATTTATGCTCGCGCTCGGCCACGATATCAAGAAGGTCATCCAGATCGGTGGTGTCCTGCCCCAACGTCCAGGGTGCGACCTGCCGGTGCAGCACCTGACAGGTGATGTCGGAATGATAGGTGGAAACCTGCCCCCAGCCCTGTGATCCATCCTCGGCTGTGACCCGCACAAAGCCGACGGCCTGATTGGTGAACGTTTCGATTGATTTCAGTTTCATGAAAAACCCTTTCAGCCTTTGGCGTCTTGTAAAATAAGGTCCGAGGCGCGTTCGCCGACCATGATGGCAGGCGCGTTGGTATTGCCGGTGGGGATGGTGGGAAAGATCGAGGCATCGGCCACGCGCAGGCCTTGAATGCCGTGCACCCGCAGGCGCGCATCCACCACCGATACGCCTGCATCGCGACCCATGCGGCAGGTGGAACATTGGTGAAAAACGGTCCAGGCCTTTTGCCGGATATAGGCCGCGATCTGGTCGTCGCTGGTGATATCCGCGCCCGGTGTCATCTCGGATTCGATCACCGATTGCAGGGCCGGACTGCGTGCGATCCGACGCATCAGGTGGATGCCTTTAAGCATCATTGCGCGGTCATATTCGGTATCCAGATAGTTGGGGTGCAGCTCGGGCGCTGCCATCGGATCGGGCGAACGGATTTGCAGATAGCCGGTGCTGGTCGGTTTGCAGGGGCTAAAGCCCATCAGAAAGCCGCGAAACGGGTCGGGGTTCATCAAAGGCCGTACGCCGACGGGCGCGCGGGTATAGCTGACGGGCGAGAAATAAAGTTGAAGGTCGGGGCCAGGGGCCTCCGGGTCAAGCCGCACAAAACCGCCGCCCTGATTCAGGCTGAGCGACAGAGGGCCTTTGCGTGTCAGAATATATCGCAGGCCCGCGCGCAGCTTGCCCAGCATCGGGCGCAGTTCCTGATTAAGCGTCGGAACAGTGGCACGGTAGTAGATATCGCTGCCCAGATGATCCTGTAAATTGCGGCCGACATTGGGGGACTCGGACAGCACCTCAATCCCGTGGTTTTGCAAAACAGCACTGGGGCCGATACCGGACAGTTGCAGCAGTTGCGGCGAGTTGATGGCCCCGCCACAAAGGATCACTTCAGCGTGGGCATGGGCGGTTCTGGTCTGGCCGTTTTGGCGGTATTCCACGCCCACCGCGCGCGTGCCGTCAAACAGGATGCGGGTGACATGCGCCCTGGTTTGGATATCAAGGTTGCGGCGCTTTTTGGCGGGCCATAGATAGCTGCGCGCGGCCGAGGCACGGATGCCGCCGCGGGACGATATCTGATAGCAGGCGGCCCCTTCCATATTGGCGGCGTTGTAATCGGGGTTGGTGGCGATCCCCGCCTGTTCTGCGGCCTCAAGATAGCTGCGGGTCAGGGGATGGACCTCATCCTTGACGTCGTGCACCGCCTGTGGGCCACCAGTGCCGCGGGTGGGGTTGGCCGGGCCGTCCCAGTCTTCCATGCGGTGAAAAACCGGCGCGACCTCGTCCCAGCCCCAGCCGGGGGCGGCGGCCCCCCATTCGGCATAGTCGTTTGGGTGGCCACGCACCCAGACCATCGCATTGATCGAACTTGAGCCGCCCAGCACCTTGCCGCGCGGCCAGTAGGAGCGCTGGTTGTCAAGGTTTGGATCAGGCTCGGTCGTGTAGCGCCAGTTCACGGACGGATCGTGAAAGACCTTGCCATAGCCAAGCGGCATCTGAACCCAGAACGTCCGATCAGACCCGCCCGCCTCAAGCAGCAGCGCGGTGTATTTTCCACTTTCCGTCAGGCGGCTGGCCAGCGCTGACCCGGCAGAACCGGCCCCGACAATCACATAGTCAAATTGCTGCACGTTATTTTCCCGCAGGGCCACGCCCAAAAAGTTGCGCCAGGACCATCATCAGCGATGTCACCACGATCATGATGGTCGAAATGGCGGCAATCGTCGGGTCGATCTGATCGCGCAATGCGTTGAACATGTTGCGCGTCAAAGTCGGGTTATCGCCGCCCGAAATGAACATGGCAATCACAACTTCATCAAACGAGGTGAGAAACGCCAGAAGTGCCGCCGTGACCACCGCAAAGCGTATCTGCGGCAGGGTGACGGTGACGAACGCCTTCCAGCGCGGGGCACCAAGGCTGCGGGCTGCCAGTTCCTGATTCATGTCATAGCTTTTCAGCGCCGATCCGGTGACGATCACCACCAGCGGCAGCGCCAAAATGCTGTGCGCCAGCACCAGCCCGGTCAGTGAATAAAGCAGGTTGAGTTTGACAAAGGCATAAAACGCGCCGATTGCCACCAGCACCACCGGCACCATCATCGGCGTGATCAGCAGCATGAAGGCCAGTCGCACCAGTGCGATGCGCGAGGTATGCAAGCCGTAGGCGGCGACCACACCCACCGGGGTGGCCACCAGCATGGTCAGAAACGCGGCCTTGAGAGAGGTCACCGTGGCCTGCATCCATTCGGGTGAGGAAAAGTAATTGTCGTACCAGCGCAGCGACCATTTCTCTGGCGGAAATTCCAGATATTGCGAGTCTGAAAAAGACATCGGAATCACGATCAGCGTGGGCGTCACCAAAAGTATCATGATGAGGATCGCAAAGGCATAAAGCCACAGCCGCTGGCCATGGGTGATCTGCGTTTCCGACGCAGGACTTTTGAGCCAGTTGAGCATCAGTGTCCCCCCCCGGTCATCGCCGCGAGGTTCACGAACCGCGAAGCGATCCAGAGGATAGCCATGGTCAGAACCAAAAGCACCACGCCAAGCGCGCTGGCAGCCCCCCAGTTCACAAAAAGCTCGATGTTCGAGACGATTTTCATCGACACCATGATCACCTTGCCACCGCCCAGCACCGCCGGGGTGACGAAGAACCCAAGACACAGCACAAATACCATCAGTGACCCGGCAAAAAGCCCGGGCGTCGAGAGCGGAAAGAAAACTGTCCAGAACGCTTTGCGAGGGCTTGCGCCAAGGTTCGACGCTGCCTTGAGGTAATCGCGGTCAATCGCCTTCATCGCGTTGTAAACCGGCAGGATCAGAAACGGCAGCATGATATGGACCATGCCGATCAGCGTGCCGGTCATGTTGTGCACGATCTTTATCGGTTCGTCCCACAGGCCAAGCGAGATCGCCCAATCGTTCACCAGCCCCTTCTTTTGCAGCAAGACAAGCCAGGCGTAGGTGCGCACCAGAAGTGATGTCCAGAACGGCAGCAGAACGGTGATCAGACAAAGATTGGCCAGACGGCTGGGCAGTTGCGACAGGAAATAGGCCAGCGGATAGCCGATCACGATGCAGATACCCGTGGTCAGCAGGCTGACCTGAAAGGTTGTCATGAAAATCCGGAAGTAGGATTTGCGTTTGATCATGCGGGCGTAGTTTTCCAGCGAGAACTGCCCGTCGGCGCCGACAAAAGACACATAAAACAGCCAGCCAACGGGGATGACCAGTATAACCAACACCATCAGCAGTGCGGGCGAGCTAAGGCCGAAAAGTTTTAGTTTTTCCAGATGCCCATCGCGGCGCAGACCTGCGCGGTTGGTGTCTGTCGCGGTCATGGCCATGTCAGTGATCCCCGCCGTCGATCAGGATGGTGTCGGCGGGATCAAGCGCCAGTGTCACAGGGTCGCCCACGGCAGGCAGGCCGGTGACGGTACCGCCCCGGATCGAGCCGCGCAGGCTGATCTCGGACCCGTCGGACAGGCGCGCATACATCAGATAGCTGTCGCCCTGATACACTACTTCCGAGGCCGTGGCGTGAAAGATATTGGCATTATCGGCGCTGTCTGCTCCGGCAAGCCGCAACCGTTCGGGGCGCACCATCAGGGCCAGCGTCGGGGTGTCAGGCAGGGCGCCCGAATGCATGAGAACAGTGTCGCCATAGAGCACCTGACTGCCCTTACGGGTAACCGGCAAAAATGTGGAATCGCCGATGAAGTCAGCCACAAAGCGATTGGCCGGGCTGTCATATAACTGCTGCGGCGTGGCAAGCTGCATGATCTTGCCGTGGTTTACCACCGCGATCCGGTCCGACATCGTCAGCGCCTCGCGCTGGTCGTGGGTCACGTAAACGGTGGTCATGCCCAGTTTTTCGTGCAGGTGGCGCAATTCGATCTGCATGCGGTCGCGCAACTTCTTGTCCAGCGCCGACAGCGGTTCGTCCATCAGCAGGATGCGCGGCTCAAACACAATCGAGCGGGCCAGCGCCACGCGTTGTTTTTGCCCGCCCGAAAGCTGGTCAATCCGCCGGTCGCCGTAGCCGCCCAGCTGCACGGTATCCAACGCGCGCTCAATCCGGGCGGCGGCCTCGGGTTTTGGCACTTTGCGCAGGCGCAGCGGATAGCCCACATTGCCCGATACGGTCATATGGGGAAACAGGGCATAGTTCTGGAACACCATGCCGACATCGCGCAGATGCGGGGCCTTGCGGATCACCTCATCAGGTCCGAATTTCAGGCTGCCGTTGTCGGGGCGGGTGAACCCGGCCAGCACCATCAACAGGGTGGTTTTGCCCGAACCGGAGGGGCCAAGCAGCGTCAGAAATTCGCCGCTTTGCACATCCAGTGACACGTCATCCAGCGCATGCACCGCCCCGTATTTCTTGGTAACGTTGCGGATGGTAATGGGCAGGGCCTGGGTCAATTTGGGTCTTCCTTCAGTCGTGTCGCGGGCCATTGCAGGCCCGCGACAGTTGCGTGGACGGATCCGATTACTCGGTCAGCATTTCCTGATACATCTCATCTGCGATGGTTTCCCACTTGGCGTACCATTCCAGTGACACGGGCAGTTGCATTGCTGCATTGGCCGGAGAGGAAGGCAGGCCAGCGGCGACCTCGGCACTGATTTCACCGGTGTCATAAGCGGCCTTGTTGGTGGGGCCATAGGTGATGTATTTCGGCAGGTCGTCCTGATACTCGGCCTTGGAAATCTCGGCGAGGAACTCCATCGCCGTATCTTTGTTGGGCGCGCCTTTGGGGATAGCGAAACAGTCATAATCCAGCAGCGCCTGATTAAAGCTGTATTTCACCTTGCCACCATCCTTGGCGGCATTGTCAAAGCGCCCGTTCCAGCCGGTGGTCATGTCAACCTCACCGTCTTTCATCAACTGCGCATGTTGCGCGCCCGAGCTCCAGAATACGTCGATATTCGGTTTAAGCTCTCGGATCTTGTCAATCGCGCGTTCAATCCCTTCTTCGGAATCCAGCACCGTGTAAACATCTTCGGGGGCGACGCCGTCAGCCATCAGCGCCGGTTCAAGCGCGCCGGCAACCTTGTTACGATAGGCGCGCTTGCCGGGGAATTTCTCGGTGTCAAAGAAATCCGCCCAGTTTTGCGGACCGGCATCGCCATAGGTTGCCGTGTTCCAGGCATAGACAGTCGAGAACACATCGCCACCGACGCAGAATTCGGATTTCAGCGTGGGATAGAAGGTCGAGACGTCAATTATCGAATAATCCAGCGGCTCCAGCAGCCCCTCGGCCCCGGCGCGCGCGGCCGAACCTGATCCGCTGGCCACGATATCCAGCGATACCGCCCCCGAAGACACCTGCAGGCGCACATCGGACATGCCGCCATAGGTCTCCTGTTTCACGATGATGCCGGTATTGGCTGCCGCCGGATCAAACAGGGCCTTGCTTTGGGCCTCTTGATACGAGCCGCCCCATGAGGCGATCGTCACTGTTTTTTCCTGCGCATAGACCGCTGTTCCCAACAGCGACGCCGCCAGTGTCAATCCTAGTGTTCGTTTCATATCTTTCCTCCTTGTTGTAGTTTTGCTGCCCATCGGGCAAGCCTTGTTCGCCTGTTTTTCGTCCGCGCGGTTTGGCGTATTGCCGCCCGGTTATGCCTGATCATTCAGGGCCGCCGCGCGTCTGCGCTGGCGTTCGTCCTGGTGACGATACCATGCCACGGCGGCGGGCAGAAACCAGGGGTTGCCGGTATAAAGCGGCCGCGTCGGGTTTTGCAGCCCGTCGAAGGCGGTTTGCCCCTCGGCATGCCCCAGCACCTTTTGCCCCAGCCGCTTGCCCAGATAACTGGCCATTGATACGCCCGACCCGCAATAGCCCATGGCGTAATGCACCCCGTCATGCACACCGGTGTGGGCCAGCTCGTCAAATGTATAGGCAACCCGGCCCATCCACGAATGGGTAACGCGGTAGGGGGAAAGTTGCGGAAAGATGCGGCACATGTCGGCAAAAAGTTTCGGCCCGCTGATGGTGGTATTGGTTTCATTCGCCGACACCCGTCCGCCAAACAGCACCCGCTGCCCATCGGGCGAGGGGCGGTAGTAATAGACCACCTTGCAGGTGTCGCTGGCGATGCGGTTTGTGGGGAAAAGCTCGGCCATCAGATCGCTTGGCAAAGGCTCGGTCGCGATGACATAACTGCCGATCGGGATCACCCGGCGTTGCAGCCATGGCGTGATTCCGGTGGTATAGCCGTTGGTGGCCACAATCACGTCACGGGCGCGCACCGGGCCTTTTTCAGTGGTCAGATGAAAGCCGCTTGCGTCGCGGGCAATGTCCGTGACGGCACAATGTCCAACCACATGCGCGCCCGCATCAAGCGCCGTCTGCAAAAGACCCCGGTGATACTTCGCCGGGTCCAACGAGGCGTGGCGCGTAAAGACAACGCCGCCGTGATAGCCATCCGAACCCAGCTCAGTGCGCTGATCGGCACGCGGTACGACAAACGACTCGATGCCTTCGTTCTTGCGCAGGGTATCAGAATCGCGGGCCAGTTCCTCGTAATGGCCGGGCGTATGGGCGGCATGATAGCGGCCATTGCGGCGGAAATCACAGTCGATGCCTTCGGCCGTAACAAACTCCTCGATCCACTCAAGCGCGGTTTCGCCCTCTTGCCGGATCGCGCGGGCGCGCGCCGCCCCATATTTCGACGTCAGTTTTTGCAGGCTGGGTTTGATGCTGGTGCTGATCTGGCCGCCGTTGCGGGTGCTGCATCCCCAGCCGGGGTCTTGCGCGTCCAACACCAAAGTCGACCGCCCGCCGCGCGCAGTTTCAATCGCCGCCTGCATGCCGGTATAGCCCGAGCCGACAATGGCCACATCAACGGTCTGCAGCGGCGCGGTGGGCAGTGTCGGGGAAACCGGCAGATCCTCCAGCCAGTACGAACTGTCTTTGCAATCCGGCGTCAGGACCGAACGTTCCGTCATGTCATTCCCCCAAACCTAACTATTAAACCCTGTCTGCGCAGGCGGTCTTGAATGTTGACGATAGGAAGGGGATTTGATTTAATCAATTTAAATTAAGTTATCCTCTTATTCGATTTACTTATACAAAGATCCCTGCCCGCATGCCGATGAAGCTACGCCATCTGGAAGTGTTCAACGCGCTGTTCGAAGCGGGATCGGTCTCGCGTGCAGCTGAGCGGCTCAACCTGACACAACCTGCTGTCAGTATTGCGTTAAGCAATTTTGAGGCCAAACTGGGGTTTCGCCTGTTTCACCGGGAACGCGGATTTTTCGCACCCACCAACGAGGCGATGATGTTGCATGATGAGGTAGTCCAGGGGTTAAGGGCAATCTCTCTGGTCGAACAGCGCGCAGACGGCATCCTGTCGGGTCAGACCGGCGGTGCCAGCATTGCCACCAACGGTGTACTTGCCTTTAATTTCTTACCATCGCTGCTGGCGTCTTTTCATGACGAAAATCCCAATATAAGCGTTGAGGTAAAAGTGCATTCCTCACGACAGATAGCCTCTTGGGTGGCAAGCCATCAGATTGACATCGGCCTGATTGATCTGCCCGTGCCGGTCGCGGGCCTGGACGCGGAAATTTTCGAATTCGAATGCGTTTGCGCCCTTCACAAGAACGATCCGCTTGCCGAACTGGATATAATTCGCCCGCAATCTCTGGCTGGGCGATCGGTTATAAACATTACCGGTGACCATTTGATCGATCATCAACTCGATACATTGCTGGCCGAAACCAATACAGTGATCACGCGCAACGCCAGTGCCTACTATTTTGCGATCGCCCGCAATCTCATTTCTGTCGGCAAATATGTTGCCATTCTTGACCCGATCAACGGCAAGATCGATCTGCACGATGGTGTCGTCTGGAGACCTTTCCGGCCCCGTATAAAAAATCAGATTTCGGTCATCACCGCAAAAGGCCAACCGCTTGGGAAAGCCGCCGTCGAAATCCAGACCCGCATTCGGAAGGCGCTGCAGGCTTTTACCATCTGACGGCTTTCAATAAATCTCACGCGGGGCCTTGCGGCAACCGATGCACCCCGCCCCTAGCTCAGGAAATCTTCCAGTACAGCGTGAACCAATCGCGGCTTCTCCAGGTGTGCGGCATGAGACGTACCAGGTATGACAGCCAGGTTTGCATCTGAAATTTTCTGCCATAACGTTTCAATCTGGGCCCAACGATAGGACCGGTCCGTGTCGCCCCACAGGATCAGCGTGGGCATAGCTATCTTTTCAAGCTGAAGACGCCCGTCCCAGTTTTCCATTGCGTCAAATGCCTGAAGCGCTGCGTCTTGTGACGCACACTCACCGATGCTCGTCAAAATCGGCATTCCAGAGGCTTTTTCACCCTCGACAAGCCACGTGGCACCGATCCGGCGGATCGTCTTTTCCACCCCGTCCGCAAGCAGGCGTTCACGCGACTGCATGATGGTTTCAAACCTGTTGGGCATGACGCCCAATGGACCGGTTCCGTAAAGAACCAGGCGGTCAATCCTGTCGGGAATTTTGGCCGCGATCGCCTGAACGATCATACCGCCCATCGAATGCCCCAACAGCGTAAATGACTTGATCTCCAGACTATCCAGAAAGTCGATCACATAGTCCGCCATTCCTTCGATACGATCACATCCCGGCAACGCGCTGGCATCTCCGAAACCCGGCAGATCAGGGGCGATTACATCGTGGGTCGCGCTGAAATGTGCGATCTCTGCTTCCCATTGCGCAGACCCGCCAAGGAATCCGTGAACAAGTACCAGAGGTTGACCCGATCCTGCACGACGATGCGGGGCCGGCTGCACCCTGATCAATTCATCTGTTCGGGCAGCCATAGTGCGACCTCCGGAGCAAAAATGAGGATGGCGATCAGCAGAACCATCGCACCAATAAACGGCAGGCAGCCCATGATCACATCTCCGATCGTGACCTCATCTCGACTGATGGCCTGTATGACGTATAAGTTGAGCCCCACCGGCGGTGTCAGCACCGCAATCTCCATCGTGATGGTGTAGACAACCCCGAACCAGATCAGATCGAAACCGGCCGCGCTCATCAGCGGATAGATTGTCGGCAAGGTGATAAAGGTCATCGAGACCGGTTCAAGGAACATCCCCAGAATGATGTAGAACACCAGAACAATAATCAGAACCGTCGTTGATGACAGATCGAAAGACAGGAACAGTTCGGTGAACTGCTGAGGTACACGGTAGTAGGTCAGCACAAAACCAAACAGTACGCCGGCCGACAAAAGCAGGCCCAGATACCCCATAGTCCGCATGGTGGCAAAAATTGCATCCTTGAAGCCCTGCCAGGTCAACCCGCCGACACCAAAGGCAAGTACAACTGTCAGCAGGCTTGCTACCGCAGCGGCTTCGGTTGGCGTGGCAATCCCGGCATAGATTGCCACGGTAATCACCAGTCCGATCAAAACGACCGGGCCGACAGTGTTGATGATCATCAAAAAAGGCATCTTTTTCGAGTCTTCGCTGCTGGGAATGTCTTCGGGATACAACATGCCCCAGATCAGCACGACCACGACAAAGCCTGTGACCAGAATGATCCCCGGAATGACGCCCGCAATGAACAGATCGCCGATGCTCTGATCCGTAACGATCCCGTAGAACAGCAGGATCAGGCTGGGCGGGATCAGCACCGATAATGTGCCACCCGCAGCCAGAACACCGCTGGACAGGCGTTTCCCGTATCCCAGACGCAGCATCTCAGGCAAAGCCACGCCGCCGATTGTCAGCGCCCCGACCATCGACGAGCCGCAGACCGCACCAAAGCCGGCACTGGCGCCAATGGATCCATACGCTGCCGAGCCCTTGATCCGTACACCCTGATGCAGGAACTGATACAGATTGGGCCCTATATTGGATTTCCCTATGAGCTCCCCCAGGAAGACAAATAACGGCACCGCGAGAAGGATGTAATCAATCCAGACGCCCCAAAGCTTCAACTCGGCAGACACCACAGAGGTATTCCAACCCTGAATCTGCCACAGAAACGGCATCGCAGCCCCGGCCAGAGCAAAGGGAATTGGCAGGCCAATCACGATAAACAGCATCAAAAGGCCCAACAGGCCCAGTCCGACGGTATACCATTCCATTATATTTCCCCCGATACCGCGGGGGTTCGGATCAGACGGATCAGACGCAGCGCGGCGTAGATTGAAAAGATCACAAGCGCAAAGGCGCCCGGTGCCCAGAACCAGAAACGAGGCAAGTGCAGAATTTCCGAGGCAACGCCCGAATTATATGAGCGGATTGTTGCGCTCACCCCCGCGTAGGAAAAGAACGCCCCTACCCCCAGCATCAGGATATGATTGATGACCTGAAAGATCTTTTGAGCCCCGGCGCTCAGACGGTCCGTGGCCATGGTAACCTTGGGAAACGCATCTTCGCGCATGGCGTATGCAAGTCCGGCAAAAGCCACGGGAAAAAGCAACAGCGCAGTTGCCTCGGTCACCATCCGGTCCGGTTTTCCAAGCCCGTATCGTACAAAGACACCATAGGAAATCCAAAGCATCTGGACCACAACAATGGCGGCCCCTAGCCCGGCCAACCAGACTACAAACCGGTCCATAATGCCCAGAAGACGGTCAATTGTCTCATTCATGGCGCACCCGTGATTTTTTTGAAAGAAAAGCCGTGGTCCCCGTCGTGTCGGGGACCACGTAGTATAAGCGCCCTGCGTTATGGGGCGTGCTTGGCCAGCAGGTCGCGGATTTCACCAGCCAGTTCGGCACCACATGCCTCATCAGCCTTGGCGTCCCACTGGTCTCTGACACTGGCGATCAGGCTCGCGCGCTGCTCGTCCGTGATTGATACGGCGGCACCGCCGCCTTTCATCACGGCATTGCCAACCTGCTGGTCGACCCAGTCTTCGTAAAGCGGCTGCAACCATGTTTCGGTCTCAGTGGCAGCTGCATTCAGCGCAGCCTGTTCTTCGGCTGTTAAAGCGTCAAACTTATCTTTGTTTATCATATAGTTGACGTTACCATAGAACAGATTGGCGTTGACCATATAGGGCATCACTGTCCAAAGCTTCCAGGAACTGTAGGTCGCAACACCCATGTTGATGCCGTCCACCACACCGCGTTCAGCGGATTGAAACACCTCTTTCGGGGCTACGAATACCGGCTCGCCACCCCAGGTCTCGATCATCAGACTGACCAGCGGCCCGATCGAACGTACAAGTTTGCCGTCAAGCTTGCCAAGATCAGCGATCGGCTCTTCGAACCACCATTCCTGATCATAGGTGTAGTTAGAGTTGAGCAACGGAACCAGATTGACCTTGGCGGCTTCGTCGCGGACCAGATTGGCGTAAGCGCTATCCAGTTCGATCTGGTTTTCCAGGCTGATCTCAGCAGGATAAAGCGAGGTCATCGCATAGCAGGGAAGACGGTTGTCCGCGTTGATCCAGCTAATATCCGAAACACCGCCCTGAACTGAATCGACACCCTCAGACCAGCCGTGCAGCGTCGCTGACGGGAAAATTTCCACCTTGACGCTTCCGTTGGTTTTCTCCGCAACTTGGTCAGCAAAGTGCTGAAAGCCCTGATACCGGATATCCGCCTCATTGACGTAAGTGGACAGGCGAAGTGTTGTTTCGGCTTGGGCGCCGGTTATTGTTGCCGCAACGGTCAATGCTGCCGCCGCGGTTGTGCATTTCCATGATTTTTTCATTCTCTACTCCCTGTTGTGAGTGGG
Organism: Roseovarius litorisediminis; assembly: GCF_900172295.1. Lineage (GTDB taxonomy): Bacteria > Pseudomonadota > Alphaproteobacteria > Rhodobacterales > Rhodobacteraceae > Roseovarius > Roseovarius litorisediminis. The sequence continues at coordinate 14,760 of NZ_FWFL01000013.1, read as the reverse complement.
ATTGGCTGACCTTTTGATTTCATCAGCGCCCTACCCTTGTAATTGCTGTGGTTGGTTTCGTTACAGCAACGCGCATTTGCTTTTGAAACGTGCTATCCAACCCCATAGTCAGATTACTTCTGGTTTTCGCAAGTAAGCCAATTCAAACATGGCATATATTCATGCCAAACTTGCATAATTTATATTATTCAATAGGTTTCATGATGAAAGGGGACGAATATGGACATTAAATGGCTTCAAGATTTTGTCTGCCTTGGCCGTACGCTCAACTTTTCGCGCGCGGCCGAAGAAAGAAACATCACCCAGCCGGCCTTTAGTCGCCGCATCAAATCCCTGGAAAACTGGCTGGGCGTGCCACTTATCAGAAGGTCGACATATCCGGTCCAGTTGTCAGAAGCTGGCATTCTGTTTTTGCCCGTCGCTCAGGAAACGGTTAACAACTTGTCGGACACCCGGCAAAGCATCCGAGGCACAGAATTCGGAAGAACCGCTTTCCAGCGGATCGCGGTCCTGCACACGATTTCTGTAAACTTTCTGACCAAACGCGTAAAAGAACTTGAGAACGAACTGCCTAACCTGCGTGTTCGCGTCTTTTCCGATTATCTGGCCACGTGCTGCCAGCTGTTTTCCGACGGCACCTGTGATTTCCTACTGTGCTATCGGCACAAGAATGGCGCTCCTTTTTTCGACGAAGACCTGGTGGCGCGAAAAGACATAGGCGTTGAAAAACTGATTCCGGTTGCAGAAGCAAATGCCGCTGCCGAAGGCGGTTGGGATATTTCCAGCAAGGATGTCAAGAACATCCCCTACCTAAGCTATGATCCGGCCAGTTACCTTGGGACAGTTGTCGACCAGATTATCGGAACGCGACAACCTCCTTTGGTTCTGCGATATATGGATGCTCATGCCGAAGCCCTAAAGCGCAGCGCCATTGATGGTAGCGGTGTGGCTTGGCTGTCCGAGCGCGTTGTCGCGGATGAATTGGCAAGCGGAAAGCTGGTCTGCGTTGGCGGGCCGGAGTGGCAGACGGATCTTACTTTATCGCTGTTCAGTTCATTGGACCGGCTGGACAAGACAGGTCAGCTATTCTGGGAAACTTTGTAGCAGGTGCGCTTGCCGCGCGCTGCGGACCAACGGTCGAAAGGCAATACCCGGAAGATCTGAAGCGCCCCGGTTTGCGCGCATGCCATGCGAAAACCCCGCCAGAATTGACGGGGTTCACACATTTTTATTTTTACGAAAAGACTTTAGGCAGCCTTGTTGGGACGCCGGTTGCGCGACCGGCGGCGTTTTTGCCCCTCGCTGCCCGGTTTGCCATCCTGTCCACCACCGGGACGCCCTCCGCCGGGGCGGCCACCACGACCCCGATTGCCCCCAGATTTCGCCTTGGGACTTGGCAGCACTTCCCAGGGACGACCCGAGGCAACGGGAATCGAAACACCCATGGCCTTTTGAATATCCTTCAATTCCCCCATTTCATCAGGGGCGCAAAAGGCAATCGCCGCGCCATCGCGCCCGGCGCGCGCGGTCCGGCCAATGCGGTGGACGTAGTTTTCGGCCACATTGGGCAGGTCAAAATTGTAGACGTGTTTGACGTCCGGAATATCCAGACCTCGGGCGGCCACATCGGTGGCCACCAGCACCTTGACCTGACCATCCCGGAACGCTTTCAGCGCCCGGTCGCGTTGTCCCTGGCTTTTGTTGCCATGAATTGCGGCGACCGAATATCCGGCAGATTCAAGTTTACGTGCCAGCTTGTCAGACCCGTGTTTGGTCCGGCCAAAAACCAGTGCCAGTTCGTTACGGTGTTTACCCAGCATTTCGATAAGCAGGCCTGGTTTTTCAGCCTTGGCAATAAAATGCACCTCTTGGGTGATCTTGTCGGCAGCCTTGCCCGGGGGGCTGACCTGCACCTTCTTGGGGTGGGTCAGGTAGCTGGCTGCGATCTCTTCCATCTGCTTGGGCATGGTGGCCGAAAACAGCATGGTCTGACGTGTGGCCGGGATCAGCCCGGCAATCTTGCGCAGAGCGTGGATAAATCCAAGGTCCAGCATCTGATCGGCCTCGTCCAGCACCAGAAACGTCGTCGCGTCCAAACGCAGCGCGCGCCGGTCCAGAAGGTCCAGCAGACGGCCCGGCGTGGCCACCAGAATATCTGTGCCCCGCTCCAGCCGTTTGATCTGGGCGTTGATCGACATGCCGCCAACCACAACACCGATCTTGATCGGCGTGTCCTTGACCAGCGGGAAAAGTGCGTCGCGGATCTGCCCCGCCAGTTCCCGCGTCGGCGCCAAAATCAGGCTGCGCACGGATTTCGGCGACGGGCGGCCGGGTTCTTCCATCAGTTTTGTGATCAGCGGCAGACCAAAGGCAGCCGTCTTGCCGGTGCCGGTCTGCGCCAGCCCGATCACGTCATGCCCGTTCAGCGCATGCGGGATCGCATGGCTTTGGATCGGGGTCGGCTCACTAATGCCCATGGCTGTCAGTTTCTTGACCAGCGGGCCGGGCAGGCCCATTTCTTCAAATAGATTCAACTTCATATCCTTTGGCAGCACAAAGCTTTTGCTCCATGCCAATACGGGCACCGCTGGTGCGGACCCGCTTTCGTGGTTGCGCCTGCATCCTGACAAAGAACAGCATGTCCTCCGCCGATCAGACGTTTGGCCCCACGCGTGATTTTGGGATCATTCGACGACATTTCTATTCTTGGGCTGCCATTTCTTTGTTGGCGGCACTGCTCACGCGGCAGGAAATATCGGTTAAGCGCTACATGGGTGGCGCGCGCCTCAAAGTCAACCGGCAAATCGAAAACCACTTATTTCAAAGGTGCTTAATGGGTCATTCCCCGGATTGTGTGGCAAATATCTTCCAGGCCCGCCGGATATTGGCCACCCGCATCTGATGTTTTCCGGGGAAAAGACACAATTCCAGCAGCCTGCCCGTGCTGTTCTGTTGCCGGTCACATTTCAGGTCTCCGGTTTGGGTGGATCGCCGGGGCGTGTAGGTGCCGTGACCGACCATAAGACTGATAGCGCGGGTCACGTCACCCTGATGCGAATCCTTGAGCAGCCGCCCCTGCAAGGGCACGATCGTGTCTTTCGTACCGTGATAATGGATCAGGTTTACCGGGCCAGAGGGACACCTTTCAGGAAGCGGTTCCCAGAATGTACCCGACATCGGCACGAAACCCAGATAGGCCTGACCCCGGTTGCACGCCAGATTCCACACCATCATCGCACCCGAGGAAAACCCCGCCACCATCACCCGCGTCCGGTCGATATCGAAACGCCGCACCGCATCATCGATCAGCGCATCGAAATATTGCAACTCGTCCACGCCTGGCGCGGCGTCGACACTTGGCACGCCAGGGATGTTCCATTCGGGTCCCGACGCCTGCGCCGCAATCAGCGCCACACCGGGATCGGCGGTCAGCGCCAGCAGGGCCTTGTTGTGCATGACATTGGCGGCCTTGCCCCGATAGCCGTGAACAAACAGGATTGCCGGAATCGGGGCTGCCCCTTCATTGCCCTCCGGCAGGGCGATGCGATATGTCCGGTCGCCGATCATACAATCTGTCGTCATTCCGCAGGCAGCGACGCGGGTTGCTGTCAGAACGGCGATGACAAAAAGCATCATGGCAAGACAGGCGGTGTGACGCGGCACCTTGTTTAATGGCACGGTTCGGACCTCCATTCTTGCGAAAATGAAACGGCCACTAAAAATATTAGCACAGATCGGCTGAAAAATCGCCCCGGACCTGCCCACCAAATGATCCCCGGCGTCACAACAAAGCGGTGGAAATCTGTTGCCGTTGCCGTTATCCAACGCCACGACGAGCCAGCGAGACCACAGATGCCCGATACAATCTCAGACCGTTGCGAGGCCAAGGGCCTGCGCATGACCGATCAGCGACGCACCATCGCAGGCGTGCTGGAGGAATCTGACGACCACCCGGACGTAGAAGAGCTGTACGCGCGCGCATCCGGGCGTGATCCACGAATTTCGATCGCCACGGTTTATCGCACAGTCAAACTGTTCGAAGAGGCAGGCATTCTGGACAAGCTGGAATTCGGCGACGGCCGCGCCCGCTACGAGGATGCCGAGCGTGACCACCACGACCACCTGATTGACATGAATTCGGGCGAGGTGATCGAATTTGTTGACCCCGAGATCGAGCTGCTTCAGGAAAAGATCGCTGAAAAACTGGGTTACAGGCTGATCGGTCACCGGCTGGAGCTTTACGGCGTGCCGATCAAGAAAACCTGATACACTGGCGCAGGTGGTATCCATTCTCAATTAAAAGTCAGAAACTTGCGCGCCGTTCTTCGGGGCGCTAGACCCCAAGCGGCAAGAGTACAAGAGTAACGGAACAGACGTTGTGACTCAGGTGATGAAACTGGCCGTGGGCAGCCTGATAATCGGGCTGGCGGTAATGGCGTTAAAGGTTCTGGCGTGGTGGCTGACCGGATCGCTGGCGCTGATGTCGGACGCGCTGGAAAGTCTGGTGAACGTGGCCACGGCCCTTGCCGTGATCTTGGCGTTACGGGTGGCTGCCCTTCCGGCCGATGCCAACCATCCTTATGGCCATCACAAGGCCGAGTTCTTTTCGGCTGTTCTTGAAGGTGTCCTGATCGTCATCGCGGCCCTGTTCATTCTGCGCGAGGCTTATAGCGGATTTTTCAATCCCACTCCCATCGCCGCGCCAACCCTGGGCCTGCTGATCAATGCCGGGGCCGGCGCCATCAACGGCTTCTGGGCCTGGATTCTGATCACCCGGGGGCGCAAACAACGCTCGCCCGCGCTGGTGGCCGACGGCAAACATCTGTTGACCGACGTAATTTCATCCGGCGGCGTGTTGCTGGGCATCGGACTGGCGCTGCTTACCGGCTGGTGGGTACTGGACCCGGCGCTTGCGGCGCTGGTGGCACTGAATATCCTTTGGTCAGGCTGGGTTGTCATCTGGCAATCGTTGAGCGGTCTGATGGACGAATCTGTCTCCGACGAAACGCTGAACGAGGTCCGCCGGGTTATTTCGGAAGAGGGCTTTGGCGCAGTCGAGGCGCATGATCTGCGTACACGTCATGCCGGCCGCGTCACCTTTATCGACTTCCACCTCGTGCTCCCGGGCGAAACAACTGTTCATGATGCGCATGAGGTCTGCGACCGGATCGAGGCCGCGCTTTGCGATGAAATCCCCGGCGCGCGTGTCACCATTCATGTCGAACCGGAACACAAGGCCAAACACAACGGCATCGTCGTGCTGGATTAAACGCGCTGGCGTCTTCTTTCAGGGTGGTCTAACCCGGCACAGTCAACGGGCCGGGAGCCAGATATGGAAAACATTCGTGGCATCCTTCTGGTGCTTGCGGCCATGGCCGCCTTTACCGTCGAGGACATGTTCATAAAACAACTGTCGACTACGGTACCGGTCGGTCAGATCCTGATATTCCTGGGCGTGGGCAGCGGGTTCATCTTTGCCACACTGGCCATTCTGAACCGCCACCGATTGTGGGCGCGCGCGGCTTGGCGCCCCCTGATGCTGATGCGCGCCGCAACCGAGGCGATTGCCGCAGTCAGTTTCGCCACCTCGCTGTCACTGGTTGATATCTCGGTGGTGGCGGCGGTCTTTCAGGCAACGCCGCTGGCCATTACCATGGGGGCCGCCCTGTTTCTGGGCGAAGACGTTGGCTGGCGCCGCTGGACGGCGATCGGGCTGGGCTTTGCCGGTGTTCTGCTGATCATAAGGCCGGGTCTTGAAGGGTTTGAACCCGCCGCTCTGCTGGTGCTGGTGGCGGTACTGGGTGTTTCAGCGCGTGACCTGATCACGCGGCGTGTGGACTCCGCTGTGCCGTCAACTGTTGTTTCCTTTCAGGGCTTTGCCGTGTTGGTGCCCGCGGGGGCTGCCCTGCTTCTGTTTGGCCCCGGAGCGCCCACGGCCCTTGCCGGGCCTGAGGCAGCGATGATGGCCGGGGGCGTGCTGTTTGGCGCACTTGGATATTACGGCATTGTTAGTGCGATGCGTGTTGCGGATGCTTCGGCAGTGACACCCTTCCGGTATTCGCGGCTGATCTTTTCACTGCTGGTAGGTGTGATTGTCTTCCACGAGCGGCCCGATGCGCTGACCCTTGCCGGGGCAACGCTGATCATTGCTACAGGGCTTTATACCTTCCTGCGCGAAAGGCAGCTGGCCCGGCGTTTGGCGCCCCCCTGCCCGCGCCGCGGATGACTTGCGACAAGACGCCCGTGTAAAATCTGCCTGTTAGCGCGAGCGCCCCTTTTGCTTTCCCTGTCAAACTTGCTATGGGACGCGAAACGTAATTTCTGCCGAGGACATAGGACATGAGCACAATCATCGACATTCACGCCCGCGAAATTCTGGACAGCCGTGGCAACCCGACGGTCGAAGTAGACGTTATTCTGGAAGACGGCACAATGGGCCGCGCGGCTGTGCCCTCGGGGGCCTCGACCGGCGCACATGAGGCGGTCGAAAAGCGTGATGGCGACAAATCGCGTTACATGGGCAAAGGCGTTCTTGAGGCCTGCGCCGCCGTCAACGGAGAGATTGCCGAAGAATTGCTTGGTATGGACGCTTGTGAACAGGTTGCCATCGACATGGCGATGATCGAACTGGATGGCACCGTCAACAAATCCCGTCTGGGCGCCAACGCCATTCTGGGTGTTTCCCTTGCCTGCGCCAAGGCTGCGGCAGATTTTTCGGCGCAGCCGCTTTACCGTTATGTCGGCGGAACCTCGGCCCGGGTTCTGCCGGTGCCGATGATGAACATCATCAACGGCGGCGAACATGCCGACAACCCGATAGACATTCAGGAATTCATGATCATGCCTGTGGCGGCCACCAGTATCCGCGAGGCGGTGCGCATGGGGTCCGAGGTATTCCATACCCTGAAAAAAGAACTTTCAGCGGCCGGCCTGTCCACTGGCATCGGCGACGAGGGCGGTTTCGCACCGAATATTGCCTCGACCCGTGAAGCGCTGGATTTTATCCTCAAATCGATTGAAAAAGCTGGCTACAAACCGGGTGAGGATATTTATCTGGCTCTGGACTGTGCCGCAACTGAGTACTTCAAAGATGGCAAATATGTCCTTGCCGGAGAAGGAAAATCCCTGACATCAGAAGAAAACGCCGCCTATCTGGCAGCGCTTTGCAACGACTATCCGATCATCTCGATCGAGGATGGCATGTCCGAGGACGACTGGGATGGCTGGATTGCGCTTACAAAAATGCTGGGCGACAAGGTACAGCTGGTGGGTGACGATCTGTTTGTGACCAACCCGACCCGTCTGGCCGAGGGTATCGCGCGGGGCGCCGCCAACTCGATGCTGGTAAAAGTCAATCAGATCGGTAGCTTGACGGAAACTCTTAAGGCAGTTGATATGGCCCACCGCGCGCGTATGACCAATGTGATGTCGCACCGCTCAGGCGAGACAGAGGATGCAACGATTGCCGATCTGGCTGTGGCCACAAATTGCGGGCAGATCAAGACCGGCAGCCTTGCGCGTTCGGACCGGCTGGCAAAATACAATCAACTGATCCGGATCGAGGAACAGCTGGGCGAAACCGCCGAATATGCCGGACGCAGCATTCTGCGCTGATGGGCAAAAAAGCAGCTCGGTTTGACCCGGATCAAACCGAGTTGCCCTGATTGGCATTACATCTTGATGTGAAACGGGGGGGCCCCGGCCTCAGAGATGGAGACTAAAGATGCCAAAATTTCTAAAACTGCTTCTAACTCTTTCCGCAATTGCCTTTCTGGGCGCCTGCGCAGACGAAAAACATTACCCGATTTCAGGCGAGGAATGCAGCGCCGATGACCCGGTACAGGATCTGGATGCATCAATCGCTGATTGCACTCCCAGCGTCTGACGTGGCACTATCGCAGGCGTGACACGCAGCGCTGACGATATCATCAAATTGCTTGATCTCCGCCCCCACCCCGAGGGCGGACATTACCGGGAAACCTGGGTGGCCGAGAGTGTTGGCCGCCCGGCGGGCACTGCTATTTATTTCCTGCTGCGCAGGAATGAGACCAGTCACTGGCACAAGGTGGATGCCACTGAAATCTGGCATTTCTATACGGGCAGCCCGCTGATCTTGTCCCTGTCCGATTCTGACCTGGGACCGGCCACCGATCATTTACTGGGCCCCGATCTGTCCGCCGGGCAACGCCCGCAGCTTATTGTGCCCCCGCATCATTGGCAAAGGGCGCGCTGCACGGGGGATTTTACGCTGGTTGGCTGTACGGTTTCACCCGGGTTTCAGTTCGACGGATTCACACTGGCCGAACCCGGGTTTGATATTCTGCGTTGATGGCGCCGCTCTTTGCGCGCTTGCGGCGAAACCTGTGAGGCCTGATAAGCCCTTATTTCGAACAAATGCGTATGAAATCCACCAGTTGCCGGGTTGAGCCGTCTTTGGAAGCCCCGTCTGCCTTGCCCGTCAGAACGGGCTCAAGCTCGACCGCCAGCACCTTGCCCAGTTCGACCCCCCACTGGTCAAACGAATTAATGCCCAGAATTGTGCCTTCAACAAAAACACGGTGTTCATAAAGCGCGATGATCTGGCCCAGACGGCGCGGACTTAGCCGGTCATAGATCAGCGTCGTCGAGGGGCGGTTTCCGGGGAACACCCGGTGCCGTGCCTGACGCTCCAACTCATCCCCTTCAAATCCCTTGGCGGCCATCAGCTCGCGCGCCATGTCCAGTGACCTGCCCCGCATCAGCGCCTCGGATTGTGCCAGACAATTGGCCACCAGCAGGCGGTGATGATGCGCCAGATTCGGCTCGTGCCCCTTTGCGGCTACCATAAATTCACAGGGCACCACCTGCGTGCCCTGATGGATCAGCTGGTAAAACGCATGTTGCCCATTGGTGCCCGGCTCGCCCCAGACGACCGGGCCGCTTTGGCCTTCAAGCGCGGTGCCATCCATCGTCACACGTTTGCCGTTCGATTCCATTTCAAGCTGCTGAAAATAGGCAGGCAACCGCGCAAGCCGTTGATCATAAGGCAAAACCGCACGGGTGGCATGACCGCAAACCTGGTTGTGCCAAAGCCCGACAAGCGCCAGAAGAACAGGCATGTTCTGCGCTAAAGGCGCCTTTCGGAAATGGGTATCCATCGCCTCGGCGCCAGACAGAAAGTCGCGAAAATTCCTGGGTCCGATGGCGATCATCAAAGGCAGACCAATCGGCCCCCACATCGAATACCGACCGCCGACCCAATCCTCAAACCCGAAAACGCGGCTGTGGGGGATACCAAAATCAGAGGTCTTGTCCAAAGCCGTCGAGACAGCCGCAAATTGTGCCGCCGGGTCGCCCCCGCCTTCCGCCATCCAGCGGCGGGCGGTTTCGGCATTGGTCATCGTCTCGATGGTGGTAAAGGATTTCGAGGCGACAATCACCAGTGTCGTTGCCGGATCCAGCCCTTTCAGCTTGTCCGAGATGTCAGCACCATCCACGTTGGACACAAAATGGCAGCGTGGCCCGTTATGGTAGGGCGCCAGCGCCAGCGTCCCCATCTCGGGCCCCAGATGCGAGCCACCGATGCCGATATTAACTACGTCCGTGATGGCGCCCCCAGCCCCGGCATACCGACCCGCACGCAGATCATCGGCAAATTGCTCCATCCGGGCCAGCGTCTTCAGCACCGCAGGCATGACATCCTGCCCTTCTTCGATCACCGGGGGGCCCGAAAGATTGCGCAAAGCGGTATGCAGCACCGCTCGGTCCTCGGTTTGGTTGATACGCGCGCCGCTGAACATGTCATCCCGACGGGACGCTACTCCGCGCCCCTCGGCCAGCGACAGCAAGGCCTTACGGGCCGCATCGGTCAGATAGGTCTTGGAATAATCGAATAGCATCCCGTCAAACCGGATCGAAAAATCCCCGGGTCGATCGGGATCATCGAACAGCGTCAGCATATCGGTTTTACGCAGCTCAGCCGCGATTTTCTTCAGCTTATCCCACATACCAGCCCCTATTTCGCCCAATGCACAACCGCACCGTCCAGCACGGCCGCAACCGGCGCCTCGGCCGGTTTAAGCTGGCGGGCCCGCTCCAGTGCGGCGCGCTTTTGCTGGCCGGTGATGACGATATGTTTGGACAGGGCTGCATCCAGAACCCGTGCCGACAGGGTAACACGCGCCTCTTCCTCCCCGGGGGCACGGATGGGCACCAGAACCGGCGCACGACGCGCCAAAGCTTCGTCAAGCTTGTCAGCCTTGGGGATCAGCGAAGCGGTATGCATATCCGCCCCCATACCCAGCAGACAGACCGATATCGGCAGGTTGGGGGAAATATTGGCCTCAAGCTCGGGCAGCACGGCCTCGGGTGTTTCGGCTTTGGCGTAAAGCGGCAGATAGCGCGCAGCGGCGGCGCGTCCGGTCAGCAACCGTTCACGCACCAACCGGGTGTTCGAGCGCACATGCACCTCGGGCACCCAACGTTCGTCACTCAGCAGCACATCCACGCGCGCCCAGTCCAGATCGGCCTCGCACAGACCGTCAAAGACCGGTCCCGGCGTGGTGCCGCCGGGCACAACAAAAAGCACCCGATCCTGATGATCAAGCGCCATTGTCAATTCACCTGTCAAAACGTTGGCCAGATCAATCGCCAGCATTTCCTGGTCGGGGTATTCGATGAAATTCATGCCTTGATCTCCCTCCAGCGGCGTCCGTCCCGGTGCATCAGCATCAATGCGTCATCCGGTCCCGAACTGCCTGATGTATAGGCCAGGGGAACATCCCCACGGTCCTGCCAACCCGCGATGATCGGGTCGGTCCAGGCCCAAGCGGCCTCAACCTCGTCGCCGCGCATAAAAAGTGTCTGATTGCCACGGATCACGTCCATGATCAGCCGTTCGTAAGCGTCTGGAAAATCGGCCTCTTCCGGGCCCAGAGCCTCGGCAAAGGTCATGTCCAGCGGCACATCGACCAGACGCATGCCGCCCGGCCCCGGTTCTTTGATGGTCACGCCCAGCTCGATCCCTTCATTGGGTTGCAGCTTGATCGTCAGGATGTTGCGGTGATTTCCCGCCTCGGGGCCAAAGATCGAATGGGGCGTGTCCTTGAAAACAACGGCAATTTCACTGGCGCGTTCGCGCAGACGCTTGCCGGTGCGCAGGTAAAACGGCGTCCCCGCCCAACGCCAGTTGCTGATATGCAGTTTGAGTGCGACAAAGCTTTCGGTGGTACTGTCACGGTTTTCAACCTGATTGCGATAGCCAGGCTGGGTACCGTCGCCTTCGTACTGGCCGCGCACCAGATCATCTTTTTCAACCGGATCAAGTGCACGAATGACCTTGAGTTTTTCATCACGCACGGCGTCGGGATCAAACTTGGCGGGTGGCTCCATCGCAATCAGGCACAAAAGCTGCATCATATGGTTTTGCACCATATCGCGCATGGCGCCCGATTTATCATAGTAACCGCCGCGATCACCGACACCCACGGTTTCAGCCACGGTAATCTGGATGTGGTCCACGTATTGGCTGTTCCAAAGCGGCTCAAACAGCATATTGCCAAAACGCACCGCCATCAGGTTCTGCACAGTTTCCTTGCCCAGATAATGATCGATCCGGTAAATCTGACTCTCGTCAAAATGCTGGGCCAGACCCCTGTTCAGATCCCGCGCACTTTCCAGATCGCGACCAAAGGGCTTTTCCACCACGATGCGGCTTTGCGCATCCGCCATCCCGTGTTTGTGCAGACGTTTGGCCAGATCGCCAAAAAGGCCCGGCCCGACCGAGAAATAAAATGCGCGGATGCGATCATCTGTTACCCGCTCTGCCAGTTCTTCCCAGCCTGTATCGCCCTTCGCATCAACAGTGACATAGCCCAACATGTCCAGAAAGCTTTTCAGCTTTTTCTTCTGTCGCGTCTCGTTGCCCCCGAAATCGGCAATCGCTTCGCCGACAAAGGCCCGGTATCCGGCATCATCCAACTCGCTGCGCGCCGCACCGATGATACGGGCCTCAGGCTCGATCTGGCCGGCAACGAACCGCCGGAAAAGCCCCGGCAGAATCTTGCGCCGGGCCAGATCGCCCGTGCCCCCGAAAATCACCAGATCGAAGGGTTCTACCGGAATGACCCTCGAAACCATACGCTTACTCCTGCCCATCTGACGCCACTTGTGCTTGCGTGACGCAAATCAATGTCTAAGTCTAGCATGTCAGGGCGCGTTCACAATGGTGTCAGGGAACCCAACGCAGACCTTCCCTTGCCAGACGCAACAGGATAGGCGAGAAATGGCAGACACCAGAACGCGGGATCCGATGAAAGACTCTGTTTTACCGACAGCCAACGCCGGCAAATTCCAGAATCCAACGGTAACGGCGGACGGGCAGCCGCGCGCCACCGTTCCTCTCCGCGCTCCTGAAACGCTGTGGTTCAATACCGGCACGCTATGCAACATCACCTGCGTCAACTGCTATATGGAAAGCTCTCCAACCAACGATCAGCTGGTCTATATCACCGCCGAAGAGGTACGCAGCTATCTGGACCAGATAGAAGAACGCCAGTGGCCGATCCGCGAGATCGCCTTTACCGGCGGTGAGCCATTCATGAACCCCGAGATGAACGATATGGCCCGCGCGGCCCTTGAACGGGGCTACGAGGTGCTGATCCTGACCAACGCCATGCGTCCGATGATGCGCAAATCGGTGCGTGCGGGACTTGCTGCTTTGGCGGCAGAGTATCGTGACAAACTGACCCTGCGGATTTCCGTAGATCATTGGGACGAGGCCAACCATGACACCGAGCGCGGCAAAGGCACTTTCCAGCGTACGCTGGAAGGCATGGCCTGGCTGCGCGACACCGGTATCCGCATGGCCGTGGCCGGGCGCACCGTATGGAATGAGACCGAGGCGCAATCGCGCGACGGCTATCGCGCACTTTATGAAAAGCATGGCTTTGACATTGATGCGGACGATCCCGGCAAAACCGTGCTTTTCCCTGAAATGGACGAAACCGCCGAGGTGCCTGAAATCACCACCCAATGCTGGGATATCCTGAACAAATCACCCAATGATGTGATGTGTTCCTCCTCTCGCATGGTGGTGAAACGCAAAGGCGCCGACCAACCTGCCGTGCTCGCCTGCACCCTGTTGCCCTACGCGCCCGAGTTCGAGTTGGGTAAAACACTCGAGCAGGCCGAACGTGACGTGGCCCTCAACCATCCCCATTGCGCCAAGTTTTGCGTTCTGGGCGGGGCCAGGTGTTCAGCCTGAAAACGACATAAAACTGCGTTAACTGGCTATCCCAAGCGGTGATGGCCCACCATAATCATCTGTAAACCCCTCGCGGCAAACCTGCCCTTCTTCTTGGCAGAAATACTCCCGCCAGGGGCCTAAACCCTTGAGGAGCCCCCATGCCGCTGCATTTTGACAATCACGAATATACCAACCGTCAGGCCCTTGCGACCCGGGCAGTGGCAGATGCGGGCCTTGACGCGCTGATCATGTTCGCCCCCGAAAGCCATTTCTGGATCTGCGGCTATGACACCTTCGGCTTTGCGATGTTTCAGGCGCTGGTGCTGACGGCCTATGGCGATCTGCACCTGCTCACCCGCCTGCCCGACTGGCGGCAGGCCCAGCTGACCTCGACACTTTCGGACGATGAAATCCATATCTGGACCGAGGTCGAAGGCGCACGACCCACCGATGATCTGCTCAAGCTGCTACAAAAGCTCGGCGTTGCCGGGGGCCGGCTGGGGTTTGAATCCAAAACCGTCGGCCTGACGGATTTCAACGGTCAGATGCTGCGCGCCGCCCTGCCCGATCTGATCGACGCCTCCGAGGTGATCCGCTCTTTGCGCCGCATCAAATCCCCCGCAGAGATTGAAATGCACCGCCGTGCCGCCGCCCTGTCGGATGATGCGATGGACGCAGGCCTTGCCGTCACCGGCCCGGGCGCCTTCGAAGGCGATATTCTGGCCGAAATGCAGGGTGCCGTGTTCAAGGGCGGCGGAGATTACGCCGGCAACGAATTTATCCTCGGCTCCGGCCCCGGCGCGCTGTTGTGCCGCTACTATTCAGGCCGCCGCCATCTGGACCCACAGGATCAGATCACCTGGGAATGGTCCGGCGCCTATGCCCGCTATCACGCGGCGATGATGCGCACCGTGGTGATCGGCAAACCCAACGACCACCAGCGCCACATGCACGCCGCCGCCGTCGACGCGCTTGAGGCCTGCGAGGCCGCCATCCGCCCGGGCGATCCGATGGGCAATGTCTTTGACGCCCACGCCCGCGTATTTGACGCCGCCGGGCTCAACCACGCCCGGTCGCAGGCCTGCGGCTATGCCATGGGGGCGATCTACAATCCGATCTGGGTGGACTTCCCGATGTTCTACCACGGCAATCCGCTGATCATGCAGGAAAATCAGGTGTTCTTCCTCCATATGATCCTGATGGACAGCGATGCCGGGCTGGCGATGTGTTACGGCCACTCCGTTCGGGTCACCGCCACCGGGGTCGAGCGCCTGTCGCGCCAGCCCCTTGATCTGCTTGTGCGCTAAGCCACGGATCAAATTGATCCTGCCCGAATGTCCGGTCCGAGCCGATTCTGTGGAAAAGCAACGTGTTGCTGTTGCAGAAAGTGTGGTTCTGAACAGAGCGCGAGCGCCTTTTCTATCAGGCTTTGCGCGTTTGCTGCGGTGCAGGAAGGATCTTGGCCAGTTTGCGGAGGTTTTGGGCGGTGGCGGCGAGGAGGAATTCGTCATTTGCACCGCATGGGCCGCGTAATC
>NZ_FWFL01000001.1 GCF_900172295.1 Roseovarius litorisediminis | reverse complement strand
CGACACGATCGGCTACACGGTCTCGGACGGCCAGGGCGGCAGCGATACGGCCACGGTGACAGTCAACGTGGGCGCGGTGAACGACGCGCCGGTGGCGCAGGACGACAGCGCTGTCACGGCCGAGGACAGCAATGTGCAGATCGCGGTTCTGGACAATGACAGCGATGTTGACGGTGATACGCTGAGCGTGACCCAGGCAACGGCGCAGAACGGCACGGTGCTGATCAATGCGGATGGTACGCTGAGCTATTCCCCGGATGCCGATTTCAACGGGACCGACACGATCGGCTACACGGTCTCGGACGGCCAGGGCGGCAGCGATACGGCCACGGTGACAGTCACGGTAACGCCGGTGAAGGAAAACTCGGGTAAGGACGATCCGGATATCGTCAACGGCACCGAAGGGGATGATCGACTGTTGGGCGGCGCCAGCGCAGACCAAATAAATGGCTTGGGCGGCAATGACCTTATCAAGGGTGCGGCAGGCGATGACACAATTTTCGGAGGCGAGGGGAATGATACGCTAGAGGGTGGTTCAGGCGATGATTTTCTTTCAGGTGGTTCCGGCGTGAACTCGCTCAATGGCGGTCAGGGCGATGACCGTCTGGAGTGGGGTGGTTCAGATGATGTATATAACGGTGATGTTGGTCGCGACGTTTTGGTTGTGGCTGCCGGCAGCAACGTCGGCTCTGATCTGCTTCCTACTTTAAAAGGCAGCGACATCGAGGCAATTGATTTGGAAAATACATCCAGCGAAACACTCAATGTTACTTTTCAGGATGTAATTGGGCTTTCTTCCAAATCCGACACCCTGTTGGAGCAACTTCTGGGAAAGAGTGCAGCAGAGAGCGCGACGATCTACGGAGACAGTAGTGACACGGTGAATTTGGCGGGTGATCCTGCCGGAACATGGTCGTTTAGTGATTCCGTCAATGACGGTGTTAACGATTTTGACGTTTACGAGTTCGTCGATGGGTCTAGTAATGTGCTGGCGACGTTGGCAATTGACGATGATGTTTCGGTTTCGCTTCCAGTTGTTTGACGTGGACGAGCGTCATTTCAGCGAGAGTTGCGGAGATCACCTTGCCAAGACTTACCGGCAATATTTTTTCGGGGCGGAAATCTGAGCACGCCACTTTTTTTGAGTGGTAGCACGCGCATGCTATTGGTGCGTCTGAGCAATTCCGGCGCACTTTAGCAAATGCTGAACATAGGATGATGAGCACGCTGGGTGGTCAGAAAACCATCCGCGAACAACTTGTTACCCGCGCCATGCAACCGGAGGATTGGTTGCGTTACATCGTGGCGCTTTTGGTCCATGACATCGGTTTGTCCCGTGGCTTCCGCGTTGGCGATACCGACAATGACGGTGTGATCAACGAGGCAGCCGACCGGATTTGCCCGCTTCGCGGTGCGCCCGATGCCTTTCTCGCCTCGCACCACATTTACCGCGGCAAGATTTATGCCCGTCACCGCTTTTTGAATTCCGACCTGATTGACTAAGAGCGGATTGCCCAGGCCATTGAATACACCTGCTTTCCCACGCCGGATGATCCGTTTTAGGCGTGCACCGAAAGTGAACCCGCTTTGGTGCAGGCCGAGGACCGTATGGGCCAGATTGCCGATCCTTTCGTCCACCGCAATCGCTGCGGGCTTTATCACTAGTTCGTGGAAACAGTTTTTGCGGAAAAGCCTGGATACAATTCATCCATGGGACTGATGTAACCGTTTCTGAATTTCTTTTGGCGGGAGGTACAACCGCTCATCTGACCGGCGTTTCGGCATTTGGAGCAGACAATGGATGGCAAACACTGGGTGGCGCACCTCTATTGCCACGTCTTCCAAGGTCATCACCGTACCAGCTATCTCGGGCCATTCTCCGGCCCGTCGGATGACTCTCTTGCAGAAGGTGCCACTTGAAACGAACCGGGAGGTTTCGCAGCATTGATTTGTATTGGGAAATCGCCATTCCGTACGATATTTTCGGATCGGCAGCCAGGCATGCGGCGTGACAGGGCATCGCGTCATGGACAGGGATGTCAGCCCTGCCTCTCTCATGGCTCTATTGCAAAGCGCAAACGTCTTGCCTGGGTAAGGGCTCTCCACTCGGCATTACTCGGAGTGAGCCTCCTGCGGGTGCGCGGCGTTCGCCACGAGCCGCCTGGTGACCAAGCGCATCACGGCCATGGCGAATTCGGGGTCTTCATATTGCAATCGCGTAAAGCGTTTCTCGTTGAGTTCATAGACAATCGCATCCTCCAGGCAACGAACCGTCGCTGACCGCGCGGCATTGCTGTTAAAGAAAGCCATCTCGCCGAAAATCTTCCCCGCGTCCACATATACATGCTGATCCTCGACTTCAACGCGACCCTCAGCCAAGTAATAAAGGCTGTCCACCGGATCGCCCTTTTTGAAAATGACATCGCCCGCCTTGATGACACTTTTTTGGCCGTAGGTCATAGCGGCGGAGAAATCAGGTTTCGAGTCGTCGGTCAAATCTGTCACCAATCTGCGCAGTGCGATGAATTGGTAGAGGTGAAAGGCGTTTATGGATAGCAAGGTGATTTCAATCGCCAGAAGCGGCCAGATCTGAAGCACGCCACTATAGATGATGAAGCAGACAGACGACACCATTGCGAGCATCCGAAGCCGGATCATTGAATGCATTGAGAGAGTGGCCACTTTCAACAGGACAGCGAGCCAGCCAACGGCCTCAATGATGTAGTGCGCAGTGATTAGTTCCATTGGCTTATTTTCCTAATGAGCCCATCGAGCCAGGATCCAATTCATGAAGTGGGTAAGGCACTGCAGTGCTGTTGCCGCTTCCGTTAGGGACTATACAGGTCGAGGACGAGTTAACAAAAGAGTTTCACATCGGTGAGCAGGCATGCTGCAAGCTTTTACCTGCTTTAGAGACCAGCTTGGCACGAGACCTAGTGTCAGAAAAGAAATAGGCGTTCTTTGAATAGCATATCCTGTTCGGCCCCTGCGCCAAACGAGCGCAACAAGGGGGAGATTTGGCGACAGGGTTTTTGCCTCTTGGTGAGGATCATTTGCCCCCCGCGTGCTTGTTTAGAGTATACGCGATAAGGCTGCCGTGGCCAAACAGGGGGTGATGATGGCGATGCCATAGGTTGTCCTGCGGTGGGTTTTTGATCAACCGCCAGCCCATCCAAATCGCGATTGATGCAAAGACGACGCTTCCAAGTGCCTGTCCGATCAGAACCCCATGCGCACCCAGCAACATACCGCCAGTGACCACAAAGGGCCAAGTGCCTAGCGTGTTCTGCCCCCAGCCCAACCACGTCGAATAAGATGGGCGGCCCAGCGTATTAAACGAGGCGCTGGCGACGAATATTGCGCCACTGAAGAACGATGAAAGTGCCACCGGAAAACAGTAGAGGAAAATCAGTGATTTCGTTAAGTTCTCGGCACCGAACAACTCGGCGATCTGGCCACGGAAAACCAGCAATAACATGGTGATGGACATCACATAGATCGCAACAAACTTAAGAGCGTCGACATAAGCTCTTTTGACCCTATCCATATTGCCTGCGCCAAAATTCTGGCCGATGATCGGCCCGATGGTGCCCGAGAGTGCCCAAATTACTGAGAATGCAACCGGGGTCATCCTTCCGATCACCGCCATGCCGGCGACTGCCTCAGGGCCAAATTTCGACATTTCACGGGTAACGATCGCAGTGCCGATTGGCGTGGCCACGGTAGCTAATACAGCCCTAACGGCGAAGTGTGAAACCGTCTGAAAATCTCGCCAGAGCAACCTTGCTCGTGGGTAAACAAAAGCCTTGTGCCGGCGCAACGCCGGATAAAATGCAAAGCCGAGCGTAACGAACCTTGCTGCAACCGTTGCCCAGGCAGCACCCTGCAGGCCCATGTCCAAACCGAAGATCAAGATAGGGTCAA
The DNA here is from genome assembly GCF_900172295.1 of Roseovarius litorisediminis. Classification (GTDB taxonomy): domain Bacteria; phylum Pseudomonadota; class Alphaproteobacteria; order Rhodobacterales; family Rhodobacteraceae; genus Roseovarius; species Roseovarius litorisediminis. The sequence goes on along the minus strand of NZ_FWFL01000001.1, from coordinate 705,409 downwards.
GTACGGCGTTGGTCACCGCCCCCAAAAGCGATGGGTACATCGCTAGCCTGTTCTCACCATAACAACGTAGCGCCGTTACCGCGACCATGGACAGTCCCGATACCCACGTAAATGGGATGACTATCCAAAGATAGGTTGCGGCCAGTTCGGCCACCTCACCCGTAGCCCCGAGAAGTCCTACAAAAAATTGAATATTCAACAATAAAACAAATGGTATAGCGAGCCCGGTAAACACAACAAACATCGCCGTGCTTGTGGCATATTCACGGGCCTCTTGCTCGTCGTCCTCACCGATTGACCGTGATACCAAGACACCTGCAGCTACCGATAGGCCGATATTGATAGCGCTGGTAAAGAACATAAGGGCGCTGGCATAGCCAGCAGCGGCGGCCATCTCCTCGTACCCGAGCATCGAAATGAATATCAGGTCGATCAGATCGACCGCATAGATCGCCATCAGGCCGATGCTAGCCGTGAAAGATGACACCGACACGTGACGCATGATGCTGCCAGTGGTAAACACGGCATTTTTCTTGGTCGTCATCTCAAATCTCTCATAGTTGTGCCGACCATCGGCTGTGCAAGTGTTCTGGAGTCGCAGAATTCTCCATTGCACTAAGCCAGTGTACAAGAATTAGTCGGTCTTGTCCGAGAAAACGGCATTGAGGCGGGCAGGGTGGCTTCGTAACCTTGCTATAATGACAAAATGCTCCTTTTTTAGGCGTTTCAAAACCCGCCCCGGGATCATTCGCGTGGCTGTGATGTTGTACGTCCGGTTTCAACTATCACTTCGCAATGTCGAGAATTTGTTGCATAAACGCGGCATCGAAGTCAGCTGTGACGCTGTGAGATATTGGAGGCGTCGGTTCAGCCAGATGTTCGCATCCGGGAGCCGAAAATACCGGGTAGCGGGGATGAAATCGAACAGGTTTGGATCTGTCCCGTTTTTGTGCCGCCCCAAGTGCTCGTTTAAGCCACCTTTCGTTCGAAAGCGGCAGGACTTTTCCGGCCCAGGGCTGAATGACGTCGCCTCGGATTGTAAAAGCCATTGATGTATTCGAGATTGCCATCTCAGCCTTCCGTCGTGTTTCCCATGACCATCGCCAGATCAACTCAACTTTTATGGTCTTGAAGAAGATCTCGACAGCCGCATCATCATAGCAATTGCCCTTGCCGGTCATGGATGCCTTGAACCCGTGCTGAGGCAGGATCTTCTGATAATCAATAGAACAGTATTGGCTGCCACGACCGGTGTGATGGATTCAGACTTTGGGAGGCGACCTGAACCCAATCGCCATCTTCAATGCCCGGATCGCCAAGCTTGAATGCCAACGCTAGTGAAGTGGCTATCCCGTGAGGCCGTTGCGATAGGTTTTTGAACTAAATCTCTTCAGGAACAGCCAGCCAGGTATTTAACCCCAGGTTAATCAGCATTTATTCATCCACGTCATCCATATCCGCCTGACCGGAAATTTTGCGGCGTACGTGGCTCCAGCTGAGGCCGATGCCTAGAACAGACGAGAGCGCCAGAAGGCCCAGCCAGACATTGAGAGAACGATTCTCAAGGCTCAGGATGCCGTAATCGTAGAGCACCCACAGCACAGCCGCGACAATTGCCAGTATCAGCCCCATGCCAAAGCCACCGATCGAGCGTAGCGTCGCGCGCAGGTAGATGATGTAGCCGACCAGCAGCAAAAGCCCCAGCAGCACAGCCAGCGGCATCTGATCGCTGAAATTGTTTTGCGCCCAGCGGGTATAGTTCAACTCGGTTGGATTGAATGTCGCCGACAGCAATCCAAAGGCCACCAGCCAGCGCAATACGAATCCCATGACACCTCTCCGTGACCGCTTGTGTCCGTATGGATTGCCCAAGTAGCAGGTACTGTCCAGAGCCTGCGGCGATTTAGAGGTTTCCCAGCCTCGCACAGATAGGTATACGGGCGCGGGTTTTATCTGGATAATCAAGAGGACCAGCATGGCAAATGTCGTCGTCGTAGGCGCCCAGTGGGGTGACGAGGGAAAAGGCAAGATCGTTGACTGGCTGTCGGAACGCGCCGATGTGATCGCGCGGTTTCAGGGCGGCCACAACGCGGGCCATACGCTGGTGATTGACGGCAAGGTTTACAAACTGAACGCGCTGCCTTCGGGTGTGGTGCGCGGCGGCAAGCTGAGCGTGATTGGCAACGGCGTGGTGCTGGACCCCTGGCATCTGGTGACCGAGATCGCGTCGATCCGCGAGCAGGGGGTCGACATCTCGCCCGAGACGCTGATGATCGCCGAAAATACGCCGCTGATCCTGCCCATTCATGGTGAATTGGACCGTGCCCGCGAAGAGGCAGCCAGCAAAGGCACCAAGATCGGCACCACAGGCCGCGGTATTGGCCCGGCGTATGAAGATAAGGTGGGCCGCCGCTCGGTTCGGGTGGCGGATCTGGCGGATGACGCCACGCTTGAGGCCCGGGTTGACCGCGCGTTGCAGCATCATGACCCGCTGCGCAAGGGACTGGGAATCGAGCCGGTGAACCGCGATGCGCTGCTGGCACAACTGCGCGAGATAGCGCCCCAGATCCTGCAATACGCCGCCCCTGTGTGGAAGGTACTGAACGAAAAGCGCAAAGCAGGGAAACGGATTTTGTTCGAGGGTGCGCAGGGGGCGCTGCTGGACATTGATTTTGGCACCTATCCCTTTGTGACATCGTCGAATGTCATTGCCGGGCAGGCGGCGACTGGCAGCGGCCTTGGCCCCGGCGCAATCGATTTTGTGCTGGGCATCGTCAAGGCCTATACCACCCGCGTCGGCGAAGGCCCGTTCCCGACCGAGCTGGATGACGAGGATGGCAACCGCCTGGGCACGCGTGGCCGCGAATTCGGCACCGTCACCGGGCGCAAGCGCCGCTGCGGCTGGTTCGATGCCTGCCTGTTACGTCAGACCTGCGCCACCAGTGGTGTCAATGGCATTGCTTTGACCAAGCTGGATGTGCTGGACGGATTCGAGGTGCTGAAGGTCTGTGTCGGCTACGATCTGGACGGCAAGCGCCTGGACTATCTGCCGACAGCGGCCGATCAACAGGCGCGTTGCACACCGGTTTATGAAGAACTGCCGGGGTGGTCGGAATCGACCGAGGGCGCGCGCAGTTGGGCAGATTTGCCTGCCAACGCGATCAAATATGTGCGCCGCGTGGAAGAGCTGATTGATTGCCCGGTGGCCATGGTGTCGACCTCGCCCGAGCGCGAGGATACGATCCTTGTCACCGACCCGTTTGCGGATTGATCCGTGGCACTGAGTTACAAAGCCCGACGTCGCTGGTCGCTGGTGATTCTGCTGATCGGACTGCCGGTCTATGTTGTGGTCGCGGTCACTCTTACGGATTGGCTCAGGGCCAGTTTTGAAAAACTGCCGTTTCTGGTGGAGTTGTTGGTTTTTGTCGGGTTGGGGGTTTTGTGGGTGTTGCCGTTTAAATTTGTGTTCAAAGGCGTCGGGCAAGCTGATCCCGAAGCCACTGATCAAGACTGATCAGAACTAAAGAACACCGAAGGGGCGCAGTGCCAGCACCACCTGTCAGGCAAAGCCCGCCAGAAGCGCCATCGTGCGAATAGTATAAATCAAGCCCGTAAGGGGTCAATTGGTAGGCAGGCAATAGCCGGTGCGAATTCGATTTTATCATCGTCGGCGCGGTGGCAATGGCCCTTTGAAGGTGGCGCGCGGGGCCTACCCCAACCCGCTTTATGACGCCTTTCTGCAGGCCGGTGCGCAGGCAGGGCAAGTCGTGTCGGATGATCTGAATGGTCGGAAGTGCGATGGCGTCGCCCGGCTGGATGCCACCAAAAGCACCAGCCGACGGTGCAGCGCGGTCGTGGCCTTTCTGAAACCCGCCATGTCGCGGAAAAACCTTGTGCTACGCACTGGGGCCGAGGCCCGGCGGATGCTGATCGAAGGCAGCCGCGCCGCCGGAATTGTCTATGTTCATAAGGGCGTTTCCAGAACTTCGCGGGCCACGGGTGAAGGGATTCTGACCGGTGGCATATCCCAATCTGCAGTACCATTTTGGTCCTTTGGGGTTTGAGATGCGTGGCGGCAGGATTGAGGTCAATCAAGCGGTTTCACTGAATGTCGATCATTCGGGCCCCCGGTCACGGGGGCATATTGCGCTTGATGCGGACAGCCCGGCCCTGGCGCCAAGGTTGCACTTCAACTACCTGCAAGATTCTGACGATCTGCGCGAGATCGTAGAAGGGGGCGCCAAAGCACGCGAGTTGGTTGCGCAGCCCGCCTTTAATGAATTCCGCGGGGCCGAGATGATCCCCGGGGCCTAAATTTCTACGGCCGCAGATGTTGGAAAAATGCTGCGTGCCCGGGTGGAAACAGCGTTTCACCCGTCGTGCACCTGCAAAATGGGGCAGGATGCGGTGGCGGTGGTCGACGGGCAGCTGCGGGTGCATGGGCTGGAGGGGCTGCGTGTGGTTGATGCGTCTGTACTGCCGCGAATCACCAGCGCAAATCTGAATGCGCCGACGGTGATGATTGCGGCCCGGGCAGCAGACTTCATTCTTGGAGTGCCGCAGCTAGACCCGATGGAAGAGGTTGCCGCGCAGACCCTGAGAAATGAAATGGTCTGAAACTCAGAGCAGGTGGCCCGACTTTTTCGCCTTTGTCGCCAGATAGGCGCGGTTATGGGTGTTTTCACCCACCTTCAGCGGCACGCGCTCGACCACGTCGATGCCGTTTTGCTGCATCATCGCAATCTTGCCGGGGTTGTTGGTCAGCAGACGTACCGCTTTGAACCCCATTAGCGCCAGAATATGGGCGCCGATGCGGAAATCACGCTCGTCATCCTCGAATCCCAGCCGGTGATTGGCCTCGACCGTGTCAAACCCCTGATCCTGCAGGCTGTAGGCGCGCATCTTGTTGGCCAGGCCTATGCCGCGCCCTTCCTGATTGAGGTACAGAAGAACACCGGCCCCTTCGGCCCCCATCTGCGCCAACGCGCCGCGCAACTGCGGGCCGCAGTCGCATTTCAGGCTGCCCATCAGATCGCCGGTAAAACAGGCCGAATGCAATCGCGCCAGCACCGGTTTATCACGCGAGGGCTGGCCAATTTCGATGGCGTAATGTTCTTCGCCACCGTCTTCGGGGCGGAAGATGTGCAGGCGGCCTGCCTCGGATACCTCAAGCGGCAGACGGGCGCTGACGACAGGATGCAACCGGCTGGTGTCGCTGAATTGCGCCGCGGCCTGCGTTGTGTCGATCAGTGTCAGACCATTGTTCAAGGCAAATCCCGCGCCATCCGTCAGGGGCAGCAAAATCGCTGCGGGCAACAGCCGGGCGGATTTCGCCAGTTGCAGCGCAAGCCGGTGCAGGTCGGCAGGCCCGTCGCGTTCCGAGATCAACGGGCCCTTCATCGGGGTTTTCAGATCATCGGCCGGATCGGCCACCCCCAGAACCCAGGGCATGGTAGCATCGGGCGGCAGGATCACGCGGGCCAGATCACCATCATAGGCGCGCGCCTTTAGCGTTTCAGCCCGGCGTGCGGTAATCACCAGTACAGGCTGGCCGCCCAGGGCGCGGATATCCGCCAGGCGTTGCGCGTCGAGTGTTTCTGCCGCCAGCATACACGCCGCCCCTTCGGCGCTGGCCAGAACCACCGGCACACCCATACGGATGTCGGCGCGGGCGCGGGCCAGGATCTCGGCAATATCTGGTGCAAGGCTCATGATGGAACGTATCTGTGTTGTGACAACCCCGATGTACAGGCTTTTGTAACGAAATGAAACAATCGCTCGCGCCGCTACACTTGGGCGTGATTGGAATGTAGCAGACCTTGTGGGATGGGGTATCGTCACACAAATGTGTCAAAACAACACGAGGAACTCACCCATGGGACAGCTTAAGAAAATTCTGTTGGTCGACGACGAAGAGGATCTGCGCGAAGCGTTGAGTGAACAGTTAGTCATGACCGAGGATTTTGATGTCTTCGAGGCCGGCAGCGGCGCCGAGGCGATGGCCAAGGCCAAAGACGGTTTTTACGATCTGGTCATTCTGGACGTGGGCCTGCCTGATACTGACGGCCGCGAGTTGTGTCGGTTGATGCGCAAGCAGGGCATCAAGGCGCCTATCATGATGTTGACCGGACATGACGGTGATGCCGACACGATTCTGGGCCTTGATGCGGGTGCCAATGATTATGTCAGCAAACCTTTCAAATTCCCGGTACTTCTGGCGCGGATACGCGCACAGCTGCGCCAGCACGAGCAATCCGAAGATGCCGTTTTCCAGCTGGGGCCGTATACGTTCAAACCTGCGATGAAGATGCTGGTTGACGAAAATGACCGCAAGATCCGGCTGACCGAAAAAGAGACCAATATCCTTAAATTCCTTTATCGTTCGACCGAAGGTGTGGTGCAGCGCGATGTGCTGCTGCACGAGGTCTGGGGCTACAATGCGGGGGTTACCACGCACACGCTTGAGACCCATATCTACCGTCTGCGCCAGAAGATCGAACCCGATCCAGGCAACGCCCGGCTTCTTGTTACAGAGGCGGGTGGTTATCGTCTTCTTGCCTAGGTTGTATTATTTTTATTTCCGGTCTAGGCTGACCTTATCGTGGACGAAATGACGGACCCCGTCGCATGTGCGGGTAATCACATGCACCTCCCTGTTGGACTGGCCCCGGCACAACGCCGGGGTCTTTTTCATTTGTGGGATATGCCGCTGGACCGACCACGGCGATTGCCGATGCGCAAAGATGCCCGGCAACCGGAAATTCCCGCCAGCGCCCCCTTTCTTCTTTGATCTGGGTCGTTATGTTGCCGGACGCCAGTCAAACTGAACGGAACGCCCCCATGCCCTTTACTCTTGCCACCTGGAACATCAACTCGGTCCGCCTGCGCGAACCTATTGTCAGTAAACTGCTGACCGAGGAAGGGCCGGATATCTTGTGCCTGCAGGAATGCAAAAGCCCGGTGGACCTGATGCCGCTCGAGAAGTTTGCCGAGCTGGGGTATGGCCATGTCGTGGCGCGGGGGCAAAAGGGGTACAACGGCGTCGCGATCCTTTCAAAGTTGCCGATCCAGGATGCGGGGGACATGGATTTCGCCGGGCTTGGCCATGCGCGTCATGTGGCGGGGAGGCTGGAAAACGGGGTGGTGATCCACAATTTTTATGTGCCGGCAGGGGGTGACATTCCCGACCGCGAGAAGAATGAAAAGTTCGGTCAGAAACTGGATTACCTGTCGGATATGCGTGACTGGTTTCGGGGTAGTCGTCCGGAAAAGGCGATTCTGGTCGGTGACCTGAACATTGCCCCTCGTGAAGATGACGTATGGAATCACAAGCAGCTTCTGAAGATCGTCAGTCATACTCCGGTAGAGGTGGAACATTTTGGCGCTGTAATGGACGCGGGCGGCTGGTCTGATGTTACCCGCGCCGATATCCCCCAGGGGCTGCTTTACAGCTGGTGGTCGTATCGGGCCAAAGATTGGGATGCCGCAGACAAGGGCCGACGCCTGGATCACGTCTGGGCCAGCGCTGATATCAAGGCAGCCGCGCATTCCAGTCGCATCCTGCGCGGCGCACGCGGATGGGAAAAACCCAGCGACCACGCCCCGGTATTTGCAACATTTGACCTTTGAATTTTACGGTTTCTTGCCCATATAGAGGGCAACTGGATTGAAGGAAGACAAAAGATGCTTGAACTGGGCCAAAATCAGAATGCCCCTGCCGCAGCCGACCTGATCAAGGATGTCTCAGAGGTCGATTTTATGGCCGAAGTGGTTGAAGCGTCAAAAACCGTGCCCGTGATCGTGGATTTCTGGGCGCCGTGGTGTGGGCCTTGCAAAACGCTGGGACCGGCACTGGAAGCGGCTGTGACCAAGGCCAAAGGCGCTGTCAAAATGGCCAAGGTCAATGTTGATGAAAATCAGATGATCGCCGGTCAGTTGCAAGTGCAGTCGATCCCGACGGTTCTTGCGTTTTGGCAGGGCCAGCCGATTGACGGATTTCAGGGCGCCGTTGCCGGGTCCGAGGTTGATGCCTTTGTCGCGCGCACAGTCGACGCCGCCGGTGGCGATTCCAGCGGGGGGCTGGATGAAGCTGTGGCCGCGGCCGAGGAAATGCTTGACGAGGGCGCCGCCGCCGACGCAGCCCAGACCTTTGCCGCGATCCTGCAAGAGGATCCGGTCAATGCGCCGGCCTATGCCGGACTGGCGCGGGCGCATATTGCGCTTGACGATCTGGATCAGGCCGAAGCCATTCTGAATGGCGCGCCGGCAGAAATCAGCCACGCCCCCGAGATGGAAGCCGCCCATGCCCAGCTGGAGCTGGCGCGTCAGGCCGCTGGCGCCGGGCCCGTGGACGACCTGAAAGCAGCGGTCGAGGCCGACCCGGACAACTTGCAGGCGCGGTTTGATCTGGCGCAGGCGTTACATGCCAATGGCCAGACCGAACAGGCAGTGGATGAACTGCTGGAGCTTTTTCGTCGGGACCGCGAATGGAATGATGGCGCTGCCAAACAGCAGCTTTTCACCATTTTTGACGCACTCAAACCAAACGATCCGGTGGTCCTGAACGGCCGGCGCAAGCTGAGTTCGATGATATTTGTCTAAGGCCCGGGCCGAACTAGATAAAAGGTATGATGAACCAGACCGATCTGCCAGAGATTCTGCCGGTGTTCCCCTTGCCGGGGGCTTTGTTGCTGCCGCGTTCGCGTCTTCCGCTGCACCTGTTTGAGCCGCGCTATCTGGCGATGCTGGAGGATGCGCTGAAAACTCCCCACCGGCTGATCGGGATGATCCAGCCCAACGAGGTGCCCGGGCGAGACGGCACAGGGCTGCACACCATCGGCTGCGCCGGTCGGGTCACACAGTTTTCGGAAACCGAAGATGGTCGCTATATGATTACGCTGACAGGTGTGTCACGCTATCGCATCAGCGAAGAGGTCGACGGATTTCCGCCTTATCGCAGGGCCAGAGTTTCCTGGGTGGGTTTTGATCGTGATCTGGGCCCGACGGATGTGGATACTTGTTTCGACAGGCCCGGCTTTCTGCGGTTACTAAGCCGGTATTTTGCAGCCCGAGAACTGCAGACAGATTGGGATACTCTGAAAGAAGCCGATGACGAACTGCTGATCAATTCTTTGTCGATGATGCTGGGGTTCGAGCCCGAGGACAAACAGGCCCTGCTTGAAGCGCCATCGCTCAGCACGAGGCGCGAAACCTTGATGACGCTGATTGAATACGCCCTGCGCGGGGGCAATGGAGAGGAGATCATGCAATGACCGAAACCGATAGTGCCCCCGCCTTTGACCGTCGCATGCTGGAGGCGCTGATCTGCCCGCAGTCGCAGACCACTTTGTCCTATGACGCCGAACGGCAGGAACTGGTCAGCAAGGCGGCCGGACTGGCCTTTCCCATTCGCAATGGTATCCCGGTGATGCTGGTGGATGAGGCGCGGGTGCTGGACTAGCCCCGTGTGGCTGTCAGCGCAAAACTGATCTGCACATCATGGCCCAATGTGCCCGCATCCTGGGTGCCCATGCCAATGTCGAAATCTCGACGATCAACGCTCAGGCTGCCACTGGCCTGCGCAGTGTCGCCTTCCAGCGTCAGTTCAAACGGCATTTCAACCGGCACTGCCTGATCGCGAATGGTCAGGCTGCCGCGTGCGATATGACCGTCGCCTTCGCGTAGCAAATCGGCGCTGAACGTTGCAGTGGGAAAGGCCTCGGCGTTGAAAAACTCTTTGCCCATGGCCTGATTGGTGACCGAGCCCAGCGTCAGCGATCCGATCGAAACAATAACCGTCACCTCACCCTGTTTGCCCATCCCCTCGGACGGGTCATAGCGGATGTCGGCAGTCCAGTCGGCAAAGCTTCCATTCACATCCGAGCCAAGCTGTTTCACCAAAATTTGCAATTGGCCGTCCTGTACCTGCCAGTCACTGGTAACCTGGGCCAAGGTGGCCTGAGGCGTGGTTGGCGCTTGGCTTTGCGTAAACCAGCCCAGCATCGCCGCACCGCCAAGTGCCCCGATCCAAATGGCCACAGCGGTGACGAAAGGCGCGACATGGCCCGGCTGTTGTTGCGTCGGCTGACCGGGCGTGCGACCCGGCAACATCCGGCGCAGAGTTGCATCGCCGTCGATCACATGATGTTTCAGCGCACCTGCGATATGTGCCCCGATGGCGCCGATCAGCACCCATTGCAGGATGTAGTGCAGTGTCGCGGTAAAATCGGCCAGACTAAGGCTTTTGGGCACAAAAGGCAGGTTTTGTCCGAAGGGCCACCAGATCGGGGCGAAACCGGTGGTTGCCGCGTGGTGCACCCAGCCCGATAAGGGCACCGCCACAAGCGAGCCGTAAAGCAGCCAGTGCACGGTTTCAGCGGCCCATGCCTCGGCCCGGCGGTCGCCGTTTAGAAGGCCGGGCTTGGTCTGTGTCAGGGCCCACATGATACGGGCAAGCGCCACGAAAAAAACGGTGACACCAAGGGTTTTGTGCACTGAGAACAGCCATTTTGCCCGGGCGATCATGGCCTCATCGGCTGTGATGTCTGGGTTGGAGATGTCATGCGCCAGATCATTGGCAAAAAGACCAACCGGAATGATCGTGAGAATCAGCAAGGCGGTCAGCCAGTGAAAGCCTTTGGTGATAGCGCCATACGTGCTGGCCGAGTTGCTGAGCGGCATGATCCAGGCCCTTTGCTCAAAAATTTTTATCAACCTAGATGATCCGCGCACCTAGGCAATTGCAATGGTTGCACAATAGCCGTGCAAACATGCAGCAACGGTGTTGACCGTTGCCTCTGCTGAGTAGTCGCGGTATCGGAGAAGGGTACATCAGGGAGCATTTCAGACATGAGCCGAGCATTGGTATTTCCCGGACAGGGCGCACAGACGATCGGTATGGGGCAGGAGTTGGCACAGGCCTATCCGGCAGCCCGCGCCGTATTTGATGAAGTTGATGATGCTTTGGGCGAAAAACTGTCCACGCTGATCTGGGAGGGAGAGCAGGATCAGCTGACCCTCACACAAAATGCACAACCGGCATTGATGGCCACATCGCTTGCCGCCATGCGCGCGCTCGAAGCCGAAGGCGTGGTGCTGGCCGATGTGGCAAGCCATGTCGCGGGGCATTCTCTGGGTGAATATTCGGCCCTGGCCGCCGCAGGAGCGCTGAGCATCGCCGACGCGGCCCGCCTGCTGCGTATCCGCGGCGAGGCGATGCAAAAGGCCGTTCCCGTGGGCGTGGGCGCCATGGCAGCGCTGCTTGGACTGGATTTCGAAACTGTCCGCGAGGTGGCCGCAGAGGCCGCGATGGGCGAGGTCTGTCAGGCGGCTAATGACAACGATCCGGGTCAGGTCGTGGTGTCGGGTCACAAGGATGCCGTTGAACGCGCCGTTGAAATTGCCAAGGAACGTGGAGCGCGGCGGGCGATGTTGCTGCCCGTCAGTGCCCCGTTCCATTGCGTGTTGATGGAACCCGCGGCTGGGGCCATGGCCGAAGCGCTGGACCATGTCGAGATTAGCGAACCCGTCGTTCCGCTGGTCGCCAATGTGGTGGCCAAAGCGGTAAGTGACCCGACAACCATCCGGTCGTTGCTGGTGGATCAGGTCATGGGGTCGGTCCGGTGGCGCGAATCCGTTCTGTTCATGGCTCAGGCAGGTGTGACAGAGATGTGGGAGGTCGGCGCAGGCAAGGCCCTTTCGGGCATGGTGCGGCGGATCGACAAAACCATCGCCTGTCAGGCTGTGGGCACCTCTGAAGAGGTGAAGGCTGCCGCTGCAAGCATGCTCGCGTAACGTACTTATTTACAAGGAGATATCATGTTCGATTTGACAGGAAAAACCGCTTTAGTAACAGGGGCATCCGGTGGTATTGGCAGCGAGATCGCCAGAGTATTGCATGGTGCGGGTGCAACCGTGGGCATTAGCGGAACCCGTGTTGAACCGCTGGAAGCTTTGGCTGCGGAATTGGGCGAGCGCACGCATGTCCTGACCTGCAACCTGAGCGACGCCGAAGCGGTCGACGCGCTGCCCAAGCAGGCACAGACCGCCCTGGGCGGACTTGATATTCTGGTTAACAATGCCGGGATCACACGCGATCAGCTTTTCATGCGCATGTCGGATGATGAATGGAACAGCGTGATTGACGTGAACCTGACCGCAACAATGCGTCTGTGTCGTGGCGCGATACGCCCGATGATGAAGGCCCGTTGGGGGCGGATTATCAATATCAGTTCGATCGTTGGCGCCACAGGCAACCCTGGTCAGGCGAATTATGCGGCCTCAAAGGCGGGCATGATCGGTATGACCAAATCCATTGCCAGCGAGGTTGCCAGCCGGGGTATTACCGCCAACGCCGTTGCGCCAGGATTTATTGCGACAGCCATGACAGACAAGCTGACCGAAGAGCAAAAGGCGGTGATCTACGCCAAAATCCCAGCCAACCGAATGGGCACCCCGCATGAGATTGCAGCAGCGGTTCTGTTTCTGGCCAGTTCAGAAGCAGGGTATATCAATGGTGCAACGCTGCATGTGAACGGTGGGATGTCGATGCGCTAGTTCAGATCAGGGCAATTTCCCCTGACAGGGAATCAACTCTGATGGCATTTGCGGTTTTAGTAAGGGCTGTTCCAGATACGGATATTACCAGCGCCAGCGCCGAAAAATGATCTGGCTAAGTGAAAAGTACAATATATCTGAAACCCGTGGTAAAAGCTCTTTTGCCCTTGCGCACAGTATCTTGCTGAATACAACTTGGGCTTTGTGAGAAATCTAAGGGCTTGCAATTTTCGCTCCGCTGCCCAATTTGGGAAAACGTTTGCCTAAGACGCGCCATGTGCTATAGGCGGCGCAGATTTGCCGGAGGTTTCCCCCGGTGGCCCGCGAAACGGGCGATCACAAACCGCCCGCTTGGGGCGTTATCAAGGCCGCTACCCGGCTTGGGCGGGGGCAGAAAACGGGCGATGCGCCCAAAAAACGATGAGGATTATGACATGAGCGATATCGCAGACCGCGTTAAAAAGATCGTTGTAGAGCACCTGGGTGTGGAAGAGGACAAGGTGACTGAAAAAGCCTCGTTCATCGACGATCTGGGCGCTGACAGCCTGGACACGGTTGAGCTGGTCATGGCCTTCGAAGAGGAATTCGGTATCGAGATTCCCGACGATGCCGCCGAAACAATCCAAACCTTTGGTGACGCGGTAAGCTTTATCACCGAAGCGTCGTAAACCGACGAATTCAACGCCCAGGCGTTTTAGGGCTCTGCCAGGCCGGCAGGGCCCTTTTTTGACTCTGCGCGCTTTCACGGGGGCCGCGAATGGACGATATCATGCCGATTTGAAGATAGTGACGCTTTTGGTTACACTGCATAGGTGTACTGACCCGGCGGATGACTGCGGGTCAGGGATCAATACAAAGGGCGCTGCTGTCATGATCATCTATCCCACACTTGAAATTCTGAATGGTAAATGCGTGTCACTCACCCGCGGCCGTCTGGACGAGCCGGTGATCTGGCATGTGGACCCGGTTGAAACCGCGCGCAGCTTTGCTGCTGAAGGGGCCCAATGGATGCACCTGACCGACATTGACGGGCTGCGAGGCGGTGACGGCAACAATGAACTGCTGGAAGAGATTATCCGCAGTGTTGGCATTCCGGTCCAGTTGGGGGGCGGGTTCCGTACCCGCGAAAGTGTCACACGCTGGATCGACAAGGGGGCAGGGCGGATTGTGATCGGCACAATGGCTGCTCAGGATCCGCATATGGTTAAGGGTCTTATCGAACAATATCCCGATCAGATCGTTCTGGCCGTCGATATCTATCAGGGCCAGATGATGACTGATGGCTGGCGCCAGGTCAGCAGTTTCAGCCCTGAAACCTTTATTCAGGCGTTTGAAAATGCGCCGCTGGCCGGCGTCATCGTGACCGATATTGATGCAGATATCGAAGATCGGGATGGTAGCCTGGGGGTAATCAGTGGCCTTGCCAGCGCCACCCGGCACCCTGTCATTGCCCGCGGGACGGTGCGCAGTGTCGATGATGTGGCACGGCTGAAATATGTTGCGAACATTGCGGGCACACTTATTGGCCGGGCGCTGCTGTCAAAAGACGTGGACCTGTCCGAAGCCCTTGCCGTCGCGCAGCCTACGCCTGAGCCCACAGCTGAATTTCAGTAATAAAAGGCCTTCCCGGCGACAGAAGCGTATTTCTGCCGCCGGGTAGATGCGCGATGGACTTGCCCCCCGGGTGCAAGGCAGGGTATGAGCAGCCAAAGAGATAAGAATTGAAAGGGCAGCATCATGCGTCGTGTCGTTGTCACAGGTCTGGGCCTGGTTACTCCGCTGGCTTCCGGGGTTGAGGAAACGTGGAAACGGCTGCTGGCAGGAGAATCCGGTGCGGGGAAGATTACCCGCTTTGATGCCAGTAACGTGGCCACCGATTATGCCTGCGAAGTACCGCTGGGCGATGGCAGTGACGGCACTTTCAATGCCGACGACTACATGCTGCCGAAAGAACGCCGTAAAGTGGATGACTTCATCCTGTATGGCGTTGCCGCAGCCCAGCAGGCGGTAGAAGATGCCGGTTGGATGCCCGAAGACGAGGAAGGCCGCGAACGTACCGGCGTTATGCTGGGATCAGGTATCGGCGGGCTGCGTTCGATCGAAGAAACCACGCTGACCATTCGTGATAAGGGCGTGCGCCGCGTGTCGCCGTTTTTCATCCCCGGCGCGCTGATCAATCTGATCAGCGGGCAGGTCAGCATCAAATACGGCTTCAAAGGCCCGAACCACTCGGTGGTAACAGCTTGCTCTACCGGGGCGCATGCCATTGGCGATGCCTCGCGCCTGATCAAATATGGCGATGCTGACGTAATGATCGCCGGTGGGGCCGAAGCTGCAATCTGTGAGATTGGCATTGCCGGGTTCAATGCGTGCAAGGCGCTGTCAACCAAGCGTAGCGACAACCCCAAAGCCGCCAGCCGCCCTTATGATGCAGATCGCGACGGGTTCGTGATGGGCGAAGGGGCCGGTGTTGTGGTGCTGGAAGAGTTGGAGCATGCCAAGGCCCGTGGCGCCAAGATCTACGCCGAGGTGTTGGGCTATGGCTTGTCGGGCGATGCCTATCACATCACCGCCCCCGCTGAAGATGGTGATGGCGGTTTCCGGGCAATGACAGCCGCGCTGAAACATGCCGGGCTTGACCCGTCGGATGTGGATTACATCAACGCGCATGGCACCTCGACCATGGCGGATACCATTGAGTTGGGGGCAGTCGAGCGTCTTTTGGGCAATGCAGCCGCCAAGACTTCGATGAGCTCGACCAAATCGGCCACGGGGCACCTTTTGGGGGCAGCCGGGGCGATTGAAGCAATCTTTTCGATCCTGGCCGTACGCGATCAGGTGGTGCCGCCAACGATCAATCTGGATAACCCCGCGGTCGATACACCGCTGGATCTGGTGCCCAACGTAAAACGCGAGCGCGAGGTGAATGTGGCCATGTCCAACAGCTTTGGCTTTGGCGGCACAAATGCGTCGGTCTGTATCGGGAAACTGCGGTGATGTGGCGGCATATTGCCTCTAACGCACTGACTTTTCTTGTTGTTTTGATCTTCCTTCTGGGGGGGGTAATCCTTTGGGGGCAGAACGAATATGTCACCCAAGGCCCGCTGGACGAGCAGATTTGCCTGCGCGTAAAACCCGGAAGCACCATGCGCGGCGTGTCCCGCGAGCTGGAGTCGTTGGGAGCCATCACCAACGGCTCGATCTTTCGGGTCGGGTCTGAATATTCTAATAAAAAAAGTCAATTGAAGGCTGGCAGCTGGCTTATTCCCGAGGGCTCCAGCATGTCCCAGATCACCGATCTTATAACGCGGGGCGGGGCAAGCACCTGCGGCACCGAGGTGGTCTACCGCATCGGGGTGACAAAATCTGAAGTGCAGGTGCGCGAACTGGATCCGGCGACGGACCGGTATGTCGAAAAAGCCGCCTTTGACCCCGCGGAAGACGATCAGCCCGAGGCCTTCAAAACCGTTCGGAAACAACAGGATACAAGGTATCGCGTTGCCGTCGCCGAAGGCGTTACCAGTTGGCAGATCGTGGATGCCCTGGCGCGTGTGGATGTCCTGGAGGGCGATGTCGCCAAAGTGCCGCCCGAAGGCAGCCTTGCGCCGGACAGTTATGAGGTAAGCGTCGGGCAGGACCGTACCAGCGTCATCGAAAAAATGCGGCAGTCCCAGGATCTTATCCTTGCCGCCGCGTGGGAGAACAGGGCCGACGGACTGCCGTTGGAAAACCCCTATGAGGCGCTGATCCTGGCTTCGATCATCGAAAAGGAAACCGGGGTTCCGGAAGAGCGCGGGCAGGTCGCCAGTGTTTTTACCAACCGACTGAACAGGGGCATGAGACTGCAGACAGACCCGACAGTGATTTACGGTGTCACCAAAGGGCAGGGTGTGCTGGGCCGTGGCCTGAGGCAAAGTGAACTACGTGCTGAAACCCCTTGGAATACCTATGTAATTGATGCTTTGCCGCCAACGCCCATTGCCAACCCCGGCCGCGCCAGCATCGAGGCGGCTGTAAATCCGGATGACACAAATTTCGTGTTCTTCGTCGCCGACGGCACGGGGGGACATGCCTTTGCCGAAACGCTGGAAGAGCATAACAAAAACGTCGCCAAGTGGCGCGAGATTGAAGCCAAGCGCGCGTCGGAGTAAGGCATAGCCCGAGGCCAAGGCGTATCGCAACGCCCGGTTTGCACTTTTTGGGATGTGAAGAAAGTTCGGCCCACTTCGCTGTCATGTCGAACTTTACCACCTTCCGACGCAAAATCAGGGTGCGCCAGTCAGTATATTTTTCGGCTTTGACTCTGATCAAAGCGGAAAAATGAGGTTTGCGCTAACCCTTCGCGATACCAGCGAAGGAGACGCACATATGACCGAGGCCACCGCCCCTAAACCCCCCGTGGCACCTGCCAAAAATGCAAAGGCGCCCGCTAGGCCTGCGCCCGATACTGCTCATGTACCAGAGGCTGAAACCCCGATAAGTCTGCGGCAAGCGTTTGAGAATGGTGAATATCCCTATCAGGACAAACTGGGCCGTGGCCCCTATGAGCGGCAAAAGGCACTTTTGCAGGCGGAGTTGCTGAAAGTGCAAATCTGGGCACAGGACACCGGTCAGAAGTTTGTTCTGCTGTTCGAGGGGCGTGATGCGGCAGGGAAGGGTGGTACGATCAAGCGCTTTACCGAGCATCTGAATCCACGATTGGCGCGGGTTGTAGCGCTGAACAAGCCAACGGACGAGGAGCGTGGCAACTGGTTTTTCCAGCGCTATGTCCAGCATCTGCCAACCAGCGGTGAAATGGTGTTTTATGACCGCTCGTGGTACAACCGCGCGGGCGTTGAGCGGGTGATGGGATTCTGCCAGCCAGGTGAATATCTTGAATTTATGCGCCAGACGCCTGAACTGGAGCGGATGCTGACACGGTCCGGTATCCGACTGTACAAGTATTGGTTCTCGGTCACGCAAGAGGAACAGCGCCGCCGTTTTGCCAGCCGCGAAACCGACCCGCTGAAGCAGTGGAAGCTCAGCCCGATTGACAAGGCCAGCCTGGACAAATGGGACGATTATACCGAAGCCAAAGAGGCGATGTTCTTTTACACCGACACCGCCGATGCGCCCTGGACCGTGATCAAGTCGAATGACAAGAAACGCGCCCGCCTGAACTGCATGTTGCATTTCCTGAACTCACTGGATTATCCTGGTAAAGACCCCGAGATTGTGCACGCACCTGACCCGCTGATCGTGTCAACAGCGCAGCATGTCCTGCACGAATCTGACCACATTCTGGGCAAGGCGCTGCATCCGGACAATCGCAAACCCAGATAAGCCTGTCACCTTATTGCCGCCACGCCCCTGTACTTGACGGTGCCGTGGCGACCGTGGCTTGCCCGGTGGTGCGCCCCCGCGTAGGAGGGGCGCATGACCACAGGACTTTCATACCGTCAACATGCCCGAGCCACGTTGCTTTTGGGGATGCCGTTGATTGGCAGCCATCTGGCACAGTTTGCCATCAACCTGAGTGATGCCGTGATGTTGGGCTGGTATTCGGTGGATGCCCTGGCCGCCGAGGTGCTGGGCGGCACCTTGTGGTTTGTGCTTTTTATCGTCGGCTCGGGATTTGCCTGGGCGGTGATGCCGATGGTGGCCTCTGCACAGGCGTCGGGACAGGACACACAGGTGCGCCGGGTCACACGTATGGGCATATGGGCTTCGCTGATGTTTGGCGTGGCGGTGCTGCCGGTCATGATCTGGTCAGAACCGCTGTTGCTGGTTTTGGGCCAGGACCCCGGCACATCGACACTGGCGGCCGACTACCTGCGGATTGTCGGCTGGTCAATCTTGCCCGCCCTTCTGGTCATGGTGTTGAAATCCTATCTGGCCGCGCTCGAACGGACACAGGTGGTGCTGTGGATCACTGTCCTGGCGGTCGGACTGAACATCGTCGTCAACTACCTGTTGATTTTTGGCAACGGGGGTTTTCCTGAAATGGGCGTGCGCGGTGCCGCGATTGCCTCGCTTTGCGTCAGCGTGGCATCGCTGCTGGTGTTGATGATCTATGTGGTGTGGGCAACGCCCGAACACGCCCTTTTCCAGCGCTTCTGGCGTCCCGACTGGGAGGCCTTCGGCCAGGTGTTCCGGCTGGGCTGGCCCATCGGCGTCACAAGTCTGGCCGAGGTTGCTCTTTTTGCCGCCTCCTCGGTTATGATGGGTTGGCTGGGAACAGTGGCGCTGGCCGCACACGGCATTGCGCTGCAGGTCACGTCAGCGATTTTCATGATCCACCTTGGCCTGTCGAACGCCGCCACTGTGCGAGCGGCGCAGGCCTATGGCCGCGGCGACGTGTCGGGTGTACGCGACGGCGCCAGCGTTGTGATCGTCATGTCCGGAATGATAGCGGCCCTGACGGTCGTTTTGTTTCTGGCAATGCCGGAGATCCTGATCGGCCTGTTCCTGAATCCCGACGAGCCCGCCCGCATCGAAGTGATTGCCATCGGCACCGGGCTTCTGGCGGCGGCAGCGCTGTTTCAGCTGGTCGATGCCGGGCAGGTCATGGCCCTGGGATTGCTGCGCGGGGTGCAGGACACCCGCGTGCCGATGATCATCGCCGCCCTCAGCTATTGGGTGGTGGGGGTGCCGATCAGCTATCTGCTGGGATTTACCTTTGGCATGGGCGGTGTCGGCATCTGGCTGGGCCTTGCCGTAGGGCTGGCTTTTGCCGGGGTTTTCATGATGGCCCGGTTCTGGGGCTGGTCGGCACGCTTAGGCGGTTAGATATCTGTCTTCAGCTGACTTTTCTGATGCCCATCACCCGCGCGCGGGCACGCGGATCGCTGTCAAACAAAGCGGCCAGTTGTTCGGTCATGGCGCCCGCCAGCTGATCTACATCCGTGATCGTCACGGCACGTTCGTAATACCGGGTCACGTCATGGCCGATGCCGATGGCCAGCAGTTCTACCTGCTTGCGCTTTTCCACCATGGCGATGACGTCACGCAGGTGTTTTTCCAGATAGTTGGCCGGGTTGACCGACAGGGTACTGTCATCGACCGGGGCGCCGTCGCTGATCACCATCAGGATCTTGCGCGCCTCTTTGCGCGTTGCCATGCGCCGGTGGGCCCATTCCAGTGCTTCGCCGTCGATATTTTCCTTTAGCAGCCCTTCTTTCATCATCAGGCCAAGATTGTCGCGTGTCCGGCGCATCGGGGCGTCGGCGGATTTGTAGATGATGTGGCGCAGGTCATTCAGGCGACCGGGTAGTTGCGGGCGTCCGCTCGTCAGCCACTCCTCGCGGCTTTGTCCGCCTTTCCAGGCGCGGGTGGTAAAGCCCAGGATCTCTACCTTCACGCTGCACCGTTCCAGCGTGCGGGCCAGAACATCGGCGCAGATGGCAGCGATTGAAATCGGACGGCCCCGCATCGAGCCAGAGTTGTCCAGCAAGAGCGTCACCACGGTATCGCGGAAATCAGTGTCTTTTTCCACCTTGAAGCTCAGCGGTGTTGTCGGGCTGGCCACCACGCGCGCCAGGCGTCCGGCATCCAGAATGCCCTCTTCGCGGTCAAATTCCCAAGAGCGGCTTTGCTGGGCCTGAAGGCGGCGCTGCAACTTGTTGGCCAGACGGCTGACCGCGCCTTTCAGCGGCTCAAGCTGCTGATCCAGATAGGCGCGCAGACGTTCAAGCTCGACCGGTTCAGCCAGATCCTCGGCGCGGATTTCCTCGTCATATTCCGTGCTGAAAACGGTATAATTAGGGTCGGCGTCCGATACGGGCTGCGGCGCGGGCGGCTCTAGCGGGGCCTCGCCCTCGGGCATTTCGGTCTCGTCCCCCATGTCCTGATCGGCCATGTCGTCCATGCTGACCTGGGCCTGACTTTGATCCTGGCTATCGTCTTGGCTTTGCTCGGGGTCGGCGTCGGCCTGATCGTCCTGACTGTCATCATCGCCGCTGCTGTCGGGCTCTTCCTGATCTTCGCCCGCCTCTTCGGCCTCGTCTTCCTGATCGTCATCCATAATGTCGGGGTCATCGCCCAGCTGATCGCCATAACCCAGATCCTCGATGATCTGGCGCGCGAACTTGGCAAATGCTGCCTGGTCGGCAAGGATATCCTGCAGGTTTTCCAGCGTGCCGCCGGCCTGTTCCTCGATAAAGCCCTGCCACAGCTCCATCACGTTCTGCGCGCCCGCAGGCAGATCGCGGCCCGTGGCCAAATGGCGGATCAGGTATCCGGCAGCCACCGGCAAGGGCGCTTCGGCGGTGGTGCTGATCTGCTCATAGCCCAGCCGGGTGGCCTCGGCGTTGATCTTGGCGTCGATATTGCTGGCGGTGCCGGGCATTTCGCGCGCACCTACGGCTTCGCAGCGGGCGGTTTCCATGGCGTCATACAACTCGCGTGCCATTTCGCCTTGGGGATTATAGCGCGCATGCAACCCGTCATCGTGAAACTTGTGCCGCAGCGCCAGCGCATCGGCGGTGCCACGGGCCAGCAGAACCTCTTCGCGGGTCATCCGGCGCGAAACCTGCGGTAAGCGCATCGCATCGCCGCTAATGCCCGACGGATCAACCGAATAGGACACCGTCAGATCGGCGTCATCGGCCATCACCTTGGTGGCCTGCGCCAGCGCCTTTTTGAACGGATCGGCGGGGTTGTCGGTGGGTTTGTTCATTAATCCAAAGTCCGCCAAAGTTTCTTATCAGATCTCAATTCGTCGACCTGTTCTTCCACTTCCTCGAAGATATCAGGGTGTTCTCTAAAGATCGACACTCTTTCGCTACGCAGCAAATTTCGATGCGTTTGGCAATCGCGGCGCCGAGGTCAACTGCGGCTGATATCGCTAGTTCTCTTTTTTTCACCCCAAACTAACACTCGCCGCGCTTTCCGGCAGTTCCTCGTCAAAGCAGCGCTGATAGAACTCGGCCACGGTCTGGCGTTCCAATTCATCGCATTTGTTGAGGAAGGTCAGGCGGAAGGCATAGCCGACATTGCGGAAGATTGTGGCATTCTGCGCCCAGGCGATCACCGTCCGGGGGCTCATCACTGTCGACAGCTCACCATTCATGAAGGCGGTGCGCGACAGATCGGCGACCGTCACCATCCGGCTGATGGTCTTGCGGCCATCGGCGGTGTTGAACACCGGGTTCTTGGCGATCACGATGGCGGTTTCGGCGTCATGCGACAGATAGTTCAGCGTCGCGACCAGTGACCAGCGGTCCATCTGGCCCTGGTTGATCTGCTGGGTGCCGTGATACAGCCCCGTCGTGTCGCCCAGACCCACAGTGTTGGCCGTGGCAAACAGGCGGAAATACGGGTTGGGTGTGATCACCTCGTTCTGGTCCAGCAGCGTCAGCTTGCCGTCGGCTTCCAACACCCGCTGGATCACGAACATCACATCGGCACGACCGGCGTCGTATTCATCGAACACAATGGCGGTGGGATTGCGCAGGGCCCATGGCAGGATGCCCTCGTGGAATTCGGTAACCTGAACGCCATCGCGCAGCTTGATCGCGTCCTTGCCGATCAGGTCGATCCGGCTGATGTGGCTATCCAGATTTACCCGCACCGTGGGCCAGTTCAGCCGGCTGGCCACCTGTTCGATATGGGTTGATTTGCCGGTGCCGTGATAGCCCTGAATCATCACTCGGCGGTTATGGGAAAACCCCGCCAGGATCGCCAGTGTCGTATCCGCGTCAAATTTGTAGGTCGTGTCCAGATCGGGCACACGCTCGGTCCGGTGGTCAAAGCCTTTCACGATCATGTCGGTGTCGATACCGAACACTTCGCGGACGGAAACCTCTTCGGTTGGTTTCGCATTGATGTCCAGAGTTCCGTCAGCCATTTCCGGGTCCTTCATTCGATCCTGATATTTGCGCTATGTGGTGCAACATATTGCGAACAAGGGCAAGGGGAAGGGGGAACAATCCTGTGGCCTTATCAACGCCCGGGACTGGTTATATCGCATCGACGGGAAAATCCCGCTGAAAAGGTTATTCCGCCCGGCAACCGGAAACCGCGCGGCACCTTTCGGGTGTGTGTTTTTGCAAGGCATGAACGGCCCTGCGGTAACACTGCTCACCGGATTGTGCAGTGCGGTGGTCTTGCCGGGCTATCCTGCCGGTCATATCTCAACTTTACGCTGACAGGAGATTTCAGATGAACAGACGCAGCTTTTTGAAGGCGGGTGTGGCCACCGGCACCTTGTTTGGTCTGGGCGCTGGTGCCCGCGCGGAAGAACGGTTCGAGGTCGCCCGCACCGAGGCCGAATGGCGCGCGATGCTGGATGACCTTGAATATTACGTGATGCGCGAAGAAGGTACCGAGCGCGCGGGCAGTTCACCGTTGGACAAGAATTATGCCGAAGGTGTCTATCATTGCCGGGGCTGTGATCTGGCACTGTATTCGTCCGAGCACAAGTACGACAGCGGCACGGGCTGGCCAAGTTTCTGGCAGGCACTGCCCGGTGCGATTGCAACCAAAGCCGATCGCAAGCTGTTTTCTGTCCGCACGGAATGCCATTGCCGCCGCTGTGGCAGCCATCTTGGCCATATTTTTGACGATGGTCCGGCCCCCACCGGGAAACGCCACTGCCTGAACGGGGTGTCATTGGTATTCAAGCCTGCCTGATCTGCTGAAAAATTGCACAACTGCCCTGCAGGATCAGCGCAAAACATCTGATAAACGGTCTTTGGAAAGCATCAAGCCAGAGGCCGTTTCCATGCCTATTTACATTGGGTTACGTCGAAATATTGCGATTGCAGGGCTTGTCGGGCTATGCGGGGTGGCGGTTGCTATCACCATGCTGATCAGCTTTCCAGCCGAAGCTGAAATGTGGTTGCCCGTCTTGTCATTTATAGGGGCTTTCGGTGGTGGTGTGGTTGCGGCCCCTTTATTTGGTCACGCCAAATGGTTGGGGTGGTTCTTGGCGTTTTTGGCTGGTCTTTTTGCCACATATCTAGGCTCTGCAATCACAATTTTCATTGCGGGGATTTTAGTCTTCATTTTGTTGGCACCGATCAAGGCAATCATCGCCGGTCCGGTTTTTGTATTTGCGTATTTGGTCGAATATCCATTGGGGTTTGTTGTCTGGCTGTTTTTTATGGCGCTCATACACGTGAAGGCACGGCATTGGCGAAGAAGGGGGCGAGACAGATCAATTTTGTAAGGTATACACGTACAAACCTTACAGACCTTACAAAACTTCGGGCGGTTCGCTTCGAGCGAATTACTTGAAGTTCCTGCTGACCTTGACCTGATCCCAGGCCCAGACAACCTGCTGCAACTGTTCTTCCTGCGCACGGTCACCGCCGTTGAGATCAGGATGAAGAACCTTGATCAATGCCTTGTAAGATTTACGAATTTCAGCCTTGGTCCAGTTGTCCTGGGCCTCCAGAATTTCAATCGCACGCCGTTCGGTCGGGGGCAGTTTACGGTTGCCTGTGCGGGTCTTGCCGGGATTCTGCGTGGCATTGACGCCAAGCACCTGATGCGGGTCCTCAATCCCCAACCGCGCCCACGCCCGCGCTTCGGGGTCGGTGAACTCTTTGGTTTCGCGCTCCCAGACTTTATCCTTTGACATCTGAGCGTTAATCTCGGCTTCTGTTGTGCCGTCAAAAAAATTCCACTTCAGATTATACTCGCGGATGTGGTCCTTGCAGAACCAGAAATAGTCGTCCAGCACATCCGGTGCCTTGGGCGCGCGGTATTTGCCCGCCTCCTGACATCCCTCGTGTTCACACACCCTGGTCGAGGTTTCGGACGCCCCCGACATCCCGCGGCGGCCGCGGGGGTTTTTCTTTTTGGCCGAAGAGACGGACATATCGAAACCGAATGGATCAGACTTGGACATAAGGTAACCTTTGCGAGTCGGAGACGAGAGTTTAATCTAAAACGCGGTGAATTGAAGGGGGCCAAAGCGAAAAATATTTTGTCTTCAGCGGTGACATGCTGGTGGCCAGGTATGGCGTTTTCAGGTTAGTGAATTGATGTCATTCAGGAATCTGGCTTTGTGGGGTTCCAATATAGAAAAACAAAATTCTCATTCCTCGTGAGCAAGCTGATTTTTCCTGGTTCAGGGGCGCTGTGACCGTTCTGTGATCAATCGCCGCTTTTGGTTGTGTCGTCGCCCTCGGACTTGGGGTTGTCCGAAGTTAATTCCTCATCGTAAGAATCTGATTTCTCACCCTTTATTTCGGGGTCACCCGTCGGGTTTTCAAGGGCGTTTTCCTTGATTTCTTCCCCTATGACACCCCTGCGAAACACCAGAACGCTGCGATAGACCGTGTGCGACGAGGTCAGGCCCTGACGTTCTTCGCTGGGCAGGACATCAGCACGCTGATATTCCCAGCCTTCGACGGCCATTTCGTTCATAAGCTCTTCTAAAGTGCGTGAAAATCGATCTTCTGGTTTTTTGAGTCCGGGCGCCTTGCGTCCCTTTGACGGAGCGGGAATGACCTTGTATTCATAAGTCTGCATAAAAATGTCCAATAGTTAACGGGCGCTGTATCCTAGCTGCCCTGACCGGTAGTGCAAGGCACATCGCGATTTGTACGTTTCAGCCGATGTTTCGGACAAGGCACATGCAAAATGTAGCTTATTGGGCTTTTTGCAGGCCGGGCAAGGGCGTGTGCCGAGGCCTCGCGCTGCAACAGGCGGTTGCCGACTACCCCTTGAGAGCGGTCCTGGCCAGCGACTGGTTAGGTGGTGCGTGTCACCGCCCCCGGATGCGTGTCCGCGGGTCAAGCGCATCGCGCAGCCCGTCGCCCAGATAGTTCACGCTGAGCACCGTCAGCGATATCGCAAGGCCCGGCCAGAACACCCGTTCGGGGTAGTCCTGAAGATATTGGGTGGCATCGTTCAGCAGCCGCCCCCAGGTGGGAAAATCAGGCGGAAAGCCGAGCCCAAGGAAACTAAGCGCGGATTCCGTGATGATGGCGTTGGCGATACCCAGAGTGGCCGAAACCATGATCGGTGAAAGAATGTTGGGCAGGATATGCCTGGTGATCATCCCGAAATTTGTCGTCCCGATCGAGCGTGCTGCCAGTACAAACTCGCGCTCTTTCAGGGCCAGAACATCAGCGCGGACGATTCGGGCGGTGGGCATCCAGCTGGTGGCACCGATAGCGACGACAATCAGAAAGAAGATGCCGGTTTCGGGGCCGAAGGTCGCGCTTAACGTTTCGCGGAACAGCATGACCATGACCAGCAGCAGCGGCAAAAGCGGCAGGGACAGGAAGAGATCGGTCAGCCGCATCAGCGGGCCGTCCAGCCGCCGGAAGTACCCTGCAATAACGCCCATGAAACCGCCGAGCGCCAGTGCCAGCGCCATGGCTGTCAGACCCACGGCGATTGAGGTTTGGCCGCCTGCCATCATCCGCGCCAGTGTATCGCGGCCCAGCTGATCTGTGCCGAAGGGGTGCGCCCATGTGGGCCCCTGATTGCGCGCGCGAATGTCGATATAGGTGGCATCCAGCGTCCAGATCAGCGGGCCCAGAAAGACGATTGCGATGATCAGCAGAAACAGGATGCCGCCAATCAGGGCGCCGCGATGGCGCTTGAACTGGCCCCAGATCTCGGACCACTGGCTGCGGGGTGGGGGCATGGCAGGATCAGTCATAGCGGATCCTTGGGTCCAACACGGCGTAGAGCAGATCGGCGATGATGTTGAAGGCCACGATCAGAACGGCCAGCATGAAGGTCACGGTCTGCACCATGGGCAGGTCGTTGGCCTGAATGGCGGTTATCAGCAGCTGGCCGAGTCCGTTAACCTTGAAAATCTGTTCGGTGATGATGGCGCCACCAAAGATTTGCGGCACGCCCAAAGCGATCACGGTGATCACCGGAATCATCGAGTTGCGCAGCACATGAACCATGACAACTGTGGTTTCGCCCAGGCCCTTGGCGCGGGCGGTGCGCACGTAATCCTGCCCCAGATTGTCCAGCATCGAGGCGCGCATGTAGCGGCTGATCTGGGCGGTGGTCTGCAGGGCCAGAACCATCACCGGCATGATCATCTGCTTGAATTGCATAACAAATGTATCCCAGCTGGTGACGCGCAGGGTGGTGTCATAGATCGAGGGCAGCCAGCCGAGGTGAACCGAGAAGATCACAATCACCAGAACACCGGAAAAGAAGGGCGGGACCGAATAGCCGACCATAGTTATGAAGGTGCCGACCTGGTCGAAGACCGAATACTGCCGGTAGGCCGAGTAGATGCCGATGGGCAGGGCAATGAGGATGCCCACCACATAGGACATGCCCACGACCCATAGGGTCTGGGGCATGCGTTGTACGATGACATCCATGACAGGGCTGCGGAATTGCCAGCTGAGCACGCGTTGCTGACCCTCGGCCAGGGTGGTGCCAAGAATATGGTCGCTTAGCACCATCGGCTCGACCACGAAGAACTGCCACAGCCATTTGCCAAAGCGGATGTGTGTAGGCTCGCCCAGACCAAGCGCGATGCGCATTTTTTCCTTAACATCGGGCGGGACGGTCAGCGGTACATTGGCCATCGGATCGCCGGGGGCGAGTTCAAGCAGCAGAAAGATCACTAGACTGATGAACAAAAGCGTCGGTACCGCCAGCACCAGTCGTCGGATCGTGTAGGTGAGCATTCGCGGCGCCCTTGTGTTTCAGCCTGTTGTTTTGTCGGCGCAGAGGGGTCTGATCACTTGATACGATACCAGTCGGCGGCATTCCACAGTTCGCTGTCCCACATGTTCAGTTTGACGCCGCCAAGGGTGTTGGACCGGGCCGAGACACGACCGCGATCAACCAACGGGATGATGACATAACTGTCTCGGGTCAACATGTCATTCAGTTTGCGGGCAATATCGCCGCGTTTATCCAGACCGGCGGTGCGGGTCAGCTCCTTGATCAGGGCGTCATAGTCGGGGTTGCAGTAGCGGTTGATATTCTCGCCCTGCCACTGGGTTTCGGGGCGCGGAGCCTTGTCACAGGTGTATTGCGCCAAGTAGGATTGCGGATCGGTGCCGTCAAAGTTGTTGGCGTACATTTCGACATCGGCGTAGAACTTCTGGAAGGTGTCCGGGCTGCCCGGATCGCCGCCAAAGAACACCGAGGCAGAGATATTGCGCAATTCGGTTTCAACCCCGATGTCGCGCCACCATTGTTTGATCAGGGCCTGAAAGTCCTGACGCACGGCATTGGTCGAAGTCTGGAAGAGCAGCGACAATTTGCGGCCGTCTTTTTCGCGGATGCCGTCGCCGTTGCTGTCGATCCAGCCGGCCTGATCCAGCAGGGCCCTGGCGCCGTCGACATCCTGCAAAAGGCATTCGGTGTTGTTTGACGCATAGATGGCAGGCGCCGGTACAAGGTTGCAGGTCGGGCGGCCAGCCTGACCATAGCCGATTTCGACCAGCAATTCGCGGTCGATAGCCATGCTGAGTGCCTTTCGCACGCGCATATCCGACAGGATGGGATGGGGATGTTTGGCGGTCGCGCGTTCGCCTTCGGGGAGGTTTGGCGAGGGGTCGGTCAGGTTGATCTCGATGCGCTCAACCAACGAGCCGAAGGAGGAAACAGGCACGCCTTTGC
This sequence comes from Roseovarius litorisediminis, assembly GCF_900172295.1. Taxonomy (GTDB): domain Bacteria; phylum Pseudomonadota; class Alphaproteobacteria; order Rhodobacterales; family Rhodobacteraceae; genus Roseovarius; species Roseovarius litorisediminis. The sequence continues at coordinate 677,311 of NZ_FWFL01000001.1, read as the reverse complement.
CGGCCTTGGCCATGTTCGCCAGAACATCCGGTGCCAGTTGCAGATTCCAAGCATAGTCGAACTCGCCGGTTTCAAGAACGGCACGGCCTGCGGCAGTTGCATCGCCGCCGCCCTTGAAAGTCATGCTGGCAAAGGCGGGTTTGGCTGGATCGCGATAATTGGGGTTGGCCGAGAACGAGATGACATCGTTTGGGCGAAACTCATCCACTTTGAATGGACCGGTGCCGATGGGGTGAAAATTGGCGTCGGTGCATTCGGGGGCCTTGGCGCCAAGACAGTTGGCGAATTGTGCCGCCTGCAGAATCGGGGCCTGACCGCCCATGAAGGGGCCGTAGGGGTTGGGGGTGGAATCCTCGAAATTCACTTTGACGGTCAGGTCATCAATGACCTCGACCAAGATCACGCCCTCGTATTTGGCCAACTGGGCGCAGCCGCCTTCGGGATGCATGCAGTAGTCTGCGGTAAATTTGGCGTCATGGGCCGTAAAGGGCGTGCCATCGGACCAGACAAGTCCCGGTTTGATGCGCCAAGTGATGGATTTGAGATCAGCCGAGACCCCGCCGTTTTCCACGGTTGGGATATCAGTGGCCAGGTAAGGCACCATATTGCCTTGCGCATTGAAACGTCCCAGCGGTTCCAGCACCAGACTGGCGGCTTCCAGCTCTTTTGTGCCGCCGGAAAGATAGGGGTTCAAGATGGAGGGGGCCTGCCAGTAAATGACATTGACGTGGCCATCGGCCCCGCGCTTGGCCCAGGTTGCCGGTGCAAAGCTGGTGGCAAATGCCACAGCAAACAGGATTTCTCTAACGGCCATAAGGATCAACTACCTCCTGATATCGGGCAGACCGAACGACGAACGCTTTATTTTATGCTGTTCGCCCGGTTTTCGGAACATCTGTATGAGATATGAAATGTCAGCGCGGGTGGCCCAAACACAGAACGCTGAATTGCGGCAACCTTTAAAAGATGAGGTATCACAAACCGGAATGGGCAAAATTGCAAGGTTTGTCTGGGCCGATGAATGAAACAGGTGTTATTTGGCACCAACCGGCGTTTGACAGCGCAGGGTTGAACTGGATACCGTCGTGACACTTTCCTGAACGACAAAAAGTGACGCGCATGCTGGACCACCCGATTGCCCGGATCGAGAATCTGCGGGTTGAATTCCAGACCCGCGATGGCCCGGTGGTCGGTGTCGAGGATGTCTCGTTCAAGGTGCAGGCGGGTGAGACGGTCTGTATTGTGGGCGAATCCGGGGCCGGGAAAACAGTGTCGTCTCTGGCGTTGATGCGTCTGGAAGGGTTTGGCGGCGGTGAAATCAAGGGCGGACGTCTGATTTTTGACCGCAAGGCGGGCGGCGAGGTGGATCTGGCGCAGGCCGGGCAGGGCCTGATGCGGACGATCCGGGGCAATGAGATTGGCATGATCTTTCAGGAGCCGATGACGGCACTGAATCCGGTGTTCACCGTAGGACGGCAACTGACCGAAGGCTTGCGCCTGCACAAGGGGTTGGGGCGGCATGCCGCCCGGGTAAAGGCCCTGGCGTTGTTGCAAGAGCTACGCATCCCCGAGCCCGAACGGCGGCTGGAGCAATATCCGCACGAATTGTCGGGGGGCATGCGGCAACGGGTAGTGATTGCCATGGCGCTGGCCTGCGGGCCACGTCTGTTGATAGCGGACGAGCCGACAACGGCGCTGGATGTAACCATTCAGGCCGAGATACTGGCCCTGATTGAACGGCTGAAACGCGAGACCGGCACGGCGGTGGTATTTATAACCCATGATATGGCCGTGGTGGCGCAGATGGCTGACCGGGTGGTGGTGATGCATCGCGGTCGCAAGGTGGAAGAAGGGCCGGTTGAACAAATATTCGAGGCGCCCCGGCACGAGTATACCAAGGCGTTGCTGGCCGCCGTGCCCAGGCTGGGCGAGATGCGCGGTAAAACTGCGCCTGAGCCGATGAAGCTGATGGGGTCAGAGACGCGTGCGGTGCCGGTCAGGGGCGGCGAAGAGGTGCTCCTGAAGGTTCAGGGGCTGACAACGCGCTTTGCTGTCAGAGGCGGATTTTTCCGCCGGACGGTGGCCAATGTGCACGCGGTCGAGGATGTGTCTTTTACGCTGAACAAGGGACGCACACTGTCGCTGGTGGGCGAGTCGGGCTGCGGCAAATCCACCACCGGGCGGTCGATCCTGCGGCTGGTCGAACCGCTGGAGGGACAGGTGCACCTGGATGGCGTGGATATCATGGCGCTGGACGCGCGCGGTTTACGTCAGGCAAGGATGAACATGCAGATGGTTTTTCAGGATCCGTTTGCATCGCTTAATCCGCAGATGAAGCTGGTCGATCAGGTGGCCGAGCCGATGCGCAACTACGGGCTGGTCCACCGTGGCGAGATCAAGGACCGGGTTGCGATGCTGTTTGACCGGGTGGAACTGCCGCGCAGTTATCTCGGGCGGTTTCCGCATGAGCTGAGCGGCGGGCAAAGGCAGAGAGTGGCGATTGCCCGGGCGCTGGCACTGAACCCGAAGCTGATCGTGGCCGATGAGGCGGTCTCGGCGCTGGATGTAAGCGTGCAGGCACGGGTGCTGAACCTGATGATGGAACTGCAGGCCGAACTGGGGTTGAGTTATCTTTTCATCAGCCACGACATGGCGGTGGTGGAACGCATCAGCCATGATGTGGCGGTGATGTATCTGGGCCGGATCGTGGAAAAGGGGCCGAGGGCGGCGGTTTTCGAAAACCCGCAGCACGCCTATACGCGGGCATTGCTGAAGGCGGTGCCGATTGCTGATCCGCGTCAGCGAAAATATGAAAAAGATATGATATTCAAGCCCATACCTTCGCCGGTTCATCCGGTTGGCTATGAGCCTGAGGCGTCAGTTTACATCAAGGTAGAGCCCGACCATTTTGTGCTGACCTCGGAAAGCGGGTATTGAGGGCAAGGGGGTAATGTCCGGTTTGTGAACTTAGCTGCCCGGCGGCGCGGTGCGCCTTGATTCCTGGCAACAGGGTTCGCCCGCTCTGGGCGCCTAGTGGATTTGGGGCAATTTTCGCTTTGGGTTGCTGTCTCGATGAAGAAGCGAAGCCTTGCTGACGTTTCGCAAGGCCAGTCTGGCGATCCCGGGAGGACTCGAACCCCCAACATCCTGATTAGAAGTCAGGTGCTCTATCCAGTTGAGCTACGGGACCGCTTGTGCGCAGCTTTACCCGCTACAAAGACCGAGATCAAAGGCAAATCGCTGGTTTACCCAAAAGGATCTTCTGGATAGCTCACACCGGCCAGGTACAGGCCGTACGGTGGGCAGACCGGGCCGCAGGCGGCGCGATCACGCGCCTCAAGTGCGGTTTTGACATCCTCGGGTGCCCACGATCCGTCACCGACACGTTCAAGCGTACCGACAAAACTGCGCACCTGGTTGTGCAGGAACGAGCGCGCCCGAATATGAAAATGCATTTCCGGCCCGCCCCGGCCCGTGGCTTCGACGATATCCAGCGAATCCAGTGTTTTTACCGGGCTGGCTGCCTGACAGATGGTTGACCGGAAGGTGGTGAAATCATGCTTGCCCAGCAGATAGGAAACGCCTTGGCGCATCGCATCGGCATCCAGCAGCCGGGGCACCTGCCACACCAGCCCCCGATCATGGGTGGCCGGGGCACGCCGCATCAGCACGCGAAAGAAATAGTGCCGCTCGAGCGCTGAAAACCGCGCGTGCCAGTCATCGGGCACAACTGCGCATCCGACAATTGCCACCGGCTGTGGCTTGAGATGGAAATTCAACGCCTCGGACAGGCGAAACGGGCTCCAGTCCTTGACCGTATCGCAATGGGCTACCTGCGCCAGCGCATGTACGCCCGCATCTGTACGCCCTGCCGCTGCAATCGTGTGGGGACCCGGCTCCAGCTTGTCCAGGGCGGCCTCGATCGCACCCTGTACCGTCGACAGATCGACCTGCTTTTGCCATCCGGCAAAAGGGGCACCATGGTATTCGACTTTCAGGGCGTATCTGGGCATGAAGCGTCCAATAGCCCGGCAACACCGGGGGAACAATCCCCCAAACCTCCCCTCTGGCATGTAGGTCCGGGCGCGCCTATCTTGAACATCAAGAAGGCGCAAAGGGGTAGTGGCTTGGTAATAGCGACGATAGCGGACGGGCTGACACGCGGGGTTGAAACCGTTACCGACACGATTTCCGAGGCATTGTTCGAACCGGTGATTCGCCTTGGCGTGACCGGGTTGGCGCGGTCGGGCAAGACGGTGTTTATCACGTCGCTGGTGGCCAATCTGATGGACAGGGGCCGGATGCCGGGCCTGCTGGCGGCGTCAGACGGCCGGATTTCAGCGGCGTTCCTGCAGCCGCAACCGGACGATACCGTTCCCCGTTTTGATTTTGAGGCGCATCTTGGGTCGCTGACCGCCGCCACGCCCCATTGGCCCGACAGCACACGGGCCGTATCGGAACTGCGCCTGTCGTTGCGGGTGCGACCGGCGGGCCTGCTGGCCGGCCTTTCCGGGCCGCGCACCGTGCATCTGGATATCGTGGACTATCCCGGGGAATGGCTGCTGGATCTGGCGCTGCTGGACAAGACCTATACCCAGTGGTCCGCCGAGGTGCTGTCGCGGTTTGATTCGCGCGCGCAGGCGGCCGACTATCTCAGGCATGCTCGGGCCACCGATACCACCGCCAGGCTGGACGAGCCTACGGCCCGATTGCTGGCGGAAAGCTTTACCGCCTACCTGCATGCGGCGCGGGATGCGGGCTTTTACGACTGCACGCCGGGGCGCTTCTTGCTGCCGGGCGATCTGGCGGGCTCTCCGGCGATCACCTTTGCGCCACTCTCGGCACCCGCGTCACCGCCCCGAAAATCGCTTTGGCGTGAGATGGAGCGGCGGTTCGAGGCCTATAAATCGCAGGTGGTCAAACCCTTCTTTCGCGATCATTTTGCCCGCATTGACCGGCAGGTGGTGCTGGTAGATGCCCTTGGTGCCATCCACAAAGGCCCCCAGGCGGTCGAGGATATGCGCCGTGCCATGACAGATATTCTTAGCGCCTTTCGCCCTGGACGGAACGCCTTTCTGTCTCAGCTTTTTCTGGGTCGCCGGGTTGAAAAAATCCTGTTTGCGGCGACCAAGGCCGATCACCTGCATCATTCCCAGCACGCCCGTCTGGCCGCGATCATGCAGGCGTTGACCCGCGAGGCGCGCGACCGTGCCGATTTTGCCGGGGCGGATACGCAGGCCATGGCTATCGCCGCCCTGCGCGCCACGGTCGAGCAAACCATCACCCATGACGGCAGGCCGCTGGATTGCGTGCGCGGCCAGCTTCTGGACAGTGGTAAACAGGCGGCTTTTTACCCCGGCGACTTACCTGAAGACCCTGCGCGCCTGCTGTCACCCGCCCGCCAAGGCGCCGAAAAATGGCTGGACGCCGATTATCAGGTGATGTCCTTTGCGCCTGCCAAACTCAGCCTCAGACCCGGTGAAGGCCCGCCGCATATCCGTCTGGATCGCGCCGCACAGTTTCTGATCGGGGACAGGTTATGAGCCCGTCGCCCGCCCGGCTCAGGCACGTGCCGCAGCTGGCGGCGATTCTGTGGTCTTTTACCCGGGATACGCCGTGGCTGCCGCAGGTGCGCAGCCGCAGGACGGACCTTGGGCTTCTGACAAAGGTGGTTCGGCGGGGCTGGGTCAGACTGATCCGTGACGGGCGGGGTCCGGCCGGGTTTATTGCGCGTGACGGTGCACGTGTCCATGCGATCTATGTGCATCCGCGGGCGCGCGGCAAGGGGTTGGGACGGCTCCTGCTGGACGATGCCAAATCCTGCGCCGACCGGCTTGAGCTTTACGTCGTGCAGGCCAACAAACCGGCCCGTCAGTTCTATGCCGCGCAGGGCTTTGCCGAAGTGTCCCGCAGTTCCGGCGTTGGCAATGATGAAAGCCTGCCGGACATCCTGATGGTCTGGCCACCACATAAACCGGCACCAGAAAAGGCAATGACATGACCCAAGGCCCGATCCTGATTGACCTTGAAGGGGTCGCCCCCGCGCCTGCACCGGATGCCGCCCCGCCGGTGCCCGATGACGATGTCACACCGCCGCCTTCGGGCCGAGCGATGCAGACAGTGGCCTTGCTTGCCGCGCGGAACCCTTCGCGTCTGGCGCGGCTTTTCTGGTCTTTGCTGCTGACCCTCATGGGGGTGATGATTTCTGTGGCGGCATGGGACTTTGTTACCGGTCTGATCGCGCGCTCACCGCTGCTGGGTTATGCGGTGACCGGGCTGATCACCGCTTTTGCCCTGGTTTTGCTGGTCATTGCCCTGCGCGAACTGGCTGCATTTTCACGCCTTGGCAAAATTGACAGTCTGCACCGCGCCGCCAGCGCGGCCCTGTCACAGCAGGACCTGGGGCAGGCGCGGGCGGTCGTTACCCGGCTGACCCAGCTATACAAGGGTCGCGAGGATACCCGCTGGGGTCGTGACCGGCTGGCGGAATATGGCCCCGAACAGTTTGATGCCGCAGGTCTGCTGGGCCTTGCGGAAACCGAACTTCTGACCCCGCTTGATGCCGTCGCCATGCGCGAGATCGAGGCCGCTTCGCGTCAGGTGGCCACAGTCACGGCCATTGTCCCGCTGGCATTGGCCGACGTTGTAACCGCCCTGACGGCCAATCTGCGGATGATTCGCCGCATTGCCGAAGTTTATGGCGGCCGCTCGGGCACCTTGGGCAGTTGGCGACTGGCGCGTGCTGTCATGACGCATCTTGTGGCCACAGGTGCGGTGGCCGTGGGCGATGACTTGATCGGCTCTGTCGCCGGGGGCGGGGTGTTGTCCAAATTGTCCCGCCGGTTTGGCGAGGGCGTGGTAAACGGCGCCCTTACCGCCCGTGTCGGTGTCGCCGCAATGGAGGTCTGCCGCCCCTTGCCCTTTACCCGCGCCAAACGCCCGTCGGTTACTGGGCTGGTCAAACGCGCGCTTGCGGGTCTGTTTTCAACAGGCTAACGTCGTCTAGCCGCGAAATTTAAGACAGTTTGCTGATGGAATTTCTGCTTAACCTCGCTGGACTTTTTGGTCTCGTCATCCTGTTTGGCGTGCCCTATCTGCTGGTTTCGCACGCCCGTCTGAAAACCCGCGTTGGCAGGCTTGAAGAAGCCTTGAAAGAGGTCTCGCCCCATATCGCCGCGCCAGAGCAGGGGCCTCTGTCGAGCCCCCCCGCGGATGCAGACAAAACCGCTTACACGACCGCAGAACAGGAACCGCAACCCTCTGTGTCGCAACCCAAGGCCCGGCCCCAGGCCAAACGCATTGTCACGCCGCCTGACGATGTGATCGAAAATGAGGGCGAAACGCCCCGCGCTTATGTCTTTCGCGCTGACAAGGCTGCCGCCCTGGGGGACTGGTTGCGGGACAATTGGGCACTGGCCGTGGCCGGGGTGTCGCTGGCGCTGGCAGGCGTGTTCATGGTTCAATATGGCGTCGAAAAAGGTCTTTTGACCCCGTTCTGGCGCGTCATGGGGGCGCTTGGCCTTGGGACGGCACTGATTGCGGGCGGAGAGGGGATTCGCCGCCGCTATGGTGACGAAACCCAGGGAACAAGCCAGTACCTGCCGTCAACCCTGTCAGGGGCCGGTCTGGTGGCGCTGTTTGCCGGAGTGATGGCAGCGCATGTGTTGTACGGTCTGATTTCACCGGGCACGGCCCTTGCCGGACTTGTGATCGTCTGTGCTCTGGCCATAGTGCTGGGCTGGTTCTACGGCCCGTTTCTGGCTGCGGGTGGCATTATCGGCGCCACTGCCGCGCCGTTCCTGCTGGATGGGCAATCGGATGCGCCCTGGCTGTTTTACTATTACTTCGCCCTGATCGCGCTGGCCGGGCTGGCGGTGGACTCGGTCAAACGCTGGGCGTGGGTTTCGGCCATTGTCTTGTTGGCCACGGTGCTGGCGTCGAGCATCTTGTACCTTGGCGGTGCCGGAGAGCTGCATTTTTTGGTCTTCATGCCGCTTGTCACGGGGCTGGCGTTGATCGTGCCGGAGCGCCGGATAGTTCCGGCCCACGGCGGCACCTCTTTGTTGGGCGCAATAACCGGCACCCGCCCGTTTCCCGAGTTTCCAACCCGCCTGGCCATCGCCATGGTGCCCGCCACAACCGTTGCCGGGGCCTATGTCGCTTCGCAGGCCGCTACGGCCGATACGGTCTGGCTGGCGCTTTTCATGCTGGCGATCCTGTTGGTGGCCACAACCATGTGGATGCGCCATGCCTCCGCACTCGAGGATCTGTCGCTGGTGCCCGCTGCGGGCCTGTTGACCGTTATTGCCCATCAGGCCCTGACCAATGGGCCGCTTTATACCGCATTTCAGGCGATGATCGAACGCGGCCCTGAAACCGCACCACCTCTCACCGTCACTATCCTCACGGTTCTGGGGGCCGCCGGATCGCTGCTGGTGTTCTGGCGAATGCAACAGGCGGTCACGCAGTGGGAAAATTCGGCCCCGGCGATCATATGGGCTTTGGGCGCTGCGGCCTTCGGACCTGCTGTAGTTTTCACATTCGAGTTTCTGTGGGCGCCGGCGCCGGTCCTGGGCAGCTACCTGTGGGCGCTGCACGCGATTGCCCTGGCCGCCGCCATGACACTTTTGGCCGAACGCACCGCCCATGGCCCTGACCGCGCCGAACGCAGGCTGCGCACCGCCCTTTTTGCCATTGCCGCGCTCACCCTGATCGCGCTGGCGCTCTTCCTGATCCTGACAAAAACCGCGCTGACACTGGCACTGGCGGTTATGCTGCTGGGTACAGCGCTGGTTGATCGCCGTTACGATCTGCCGCTTTTGGGCTGGTTCATCCAGACCGGCGCGGTGGTGATTGGCTATCGGCTGGTGATTGATCCGGGATTCATCTGGGCCGCCGATGACGCGCCGCTGATGCAGGTATTGCTGGCCTATACAGGTACGCTTGTGCTGCTGACCACAACTTGGTTCACTCTGTCGCACCGCGCAGATACGGCGACCAGAGTGATCGTCGAAAGTGCGATATGGACCATTGCTGCGGTCTTTGCCTGTGTTCTGCTGTTCCGGATTTTCGGTGAAAACGAACTTGGCAGTCACTGGGGCTTTGGCCTGCTGGCGACGGTCTGGTTCATTTCTTCTGCCAATCAGCTTTACCGGCTTCGGGCCGGTCATCGTGTGCTCCGCCTGATCAGAATCGGTCTGGCATTGATATTCGGCGCAATTGGCGCGGTCTTTGTCTTGCTGCAGAGCACTATGGCAAACCCGTTGATCTCCGGAGGTGAAACCGTGTCTGGTCCATTGGTCTTTGACAGCCTTGCGGTGGCGTATCTGCCACTGGCACTTACATTTGCCGTTGCGGCGTGGAAGCTGGAACATCTGCACCGTTGGTTGCGGGCAACCCTTGTGGTGATTTCAGCGGGGTTTGCCAGCTATTACACCGGTCTTGAAATTCGCCGTTTCTGGCAGGGCGATGATCTGAGCGTGTCTGGTGTCACCCAGCCCGAGCTTTATACCTACACCGTGGCCCTTTTGCTGGTTTCGGTCGTGTTGCTTTTTGTGGCCTTCTCGCGTCGTTCCGATTTGCTGCGTAAAATCGCGATGGCGGGCGTGGCCCTGACCATTGCCAAGGTTTTCCTGATTGACATGTCCGGCCTGACCGGACTGATCCGGGTGGCCTCGTTCATGGGGTTGGGTCTTGGGCTGGCGGGCCTTGGATGGCTAGATCGGATAATGACGCAGCAATGGCAAAGGGGTACGCCCGAAACCTAACGCAGTTTTGGTATGCCGCCAGGCAACGTCTCGCGGTCCACCAACCCGGCGCGCAGACTGCGGCCGATACGATGCGCCAGGGCCGACCAGGCGGCGGCCTGATCGGGGTTCAATTCGGCCCTGAGTACAGAGTCAAACAGGTCAAGCCAGGTTGAAAACATGCCCGGCCTTACATTGCGTGCGGCCACATGCGCCGCCATCGGGCTGCCATCATAGCACCGCTCGTGCAGGATGGAATTTGCCCAGAAATTTGCGATCTTGGCTTCGTGCCTGGGCCAGTCCGTAACATGCGCGGCAAACACCGGCCCCAAACCGGGGTGGCGGCGAATTGCCTCGTAAAAGGTGGCGACAACCCGCTCGATCTGCGCGCGTGTGATGTCAAACCGTGGGGGCAGGGCGTTACTCATTCCCTTTACTTGCCCATCCAGACACGTCCTTGCAAGACCTCAGATGTCGCGCCCCCGCATTGGCGCGGCCAGATCACCGCAGACCAGCCGCCCCGGCGCCGACCCGGTCAGGCACCGCCTGACCGACCGGCCGAATAAACAGACCCGAGCCAACCGGCCGGGGCGCCTCAAACTGATCATGCACCGTGACAGCATGGCCATCCCGTGCCAGTACCGCTGCCGCGGCCAGCCCGCCAATGCCGGGTCCTGCGATCCCGATTCTCAAACCCGCTATACCATGCCTTTATACCCGCTCGCAGGCCAACCCAGGCTAGTCTCTTGGCCTGTGCACCTGACAATCTGGCGCACCCTGCACGCGGCTCTGGACGCCGCCGGGACAGCGGCCTATAAGGCCTGCATGACACGGATACTGGCGATCATTATTCGAATTACATGCCCGGCGCTCTGATATATTCGAGCCGCCGGGAAAAGGCGTATGTACCAGCGCGCCGCCCCCTGACACCCTGACAAGACCAGTAGACAAAGGACGCCACCGATGTGCGCCGAAACACCCGATTACAAAGACACGCTGAACCTGCCGCAGACCGATTTCCCGATGCGCGCTGGCCTGCCCAAACGCGAGCCTGAATGGCTGGAACGCTGGAACCGTATCGGTATCTACGACCGCCTGCGCGACAAGGCCGAAGGGCGTGCGCCCTTTACCCTGCATGATGGCCCGCCCTATGCCAACGGCCACCTGCATATCGGCCACGCGCTGAACAAGATCCTCAAGGATATGGTGGTGCGCAGCCAGCAGATGATGGGCAAGGACGCTCGCTATATTCCCGGCTGGGATTGTCATGGCCTGCCCATCGAGTGGAAGATCGAGGAACAATACCGTGCCAAAGGCCAGAACAAGGACGACGTGAATATCGTCGACTTCCGTCAGGAATGCCGCAAATTCGCCGAAGGCTGGATCGACATCCAGCGCGACGAATTCAAGCGCTTGGGCGTCACCGGCAAATGGTCGAAACCCTACCTGACAATGGATTTCCGCGCCGAGCGCATCATCGCCGAGGAATTCCAGAAGTTCCTGATGACCGGCACGCTTTATCAGGGGTCGAAACCCGTGATGTGGTCGCCGATTGAACAGACGGCGCTGGCCGAGGCCGAGGTCGAATATCACGACAAGGAAAGTTTTACGATCTGGGTGAAGTTCAAGGTTGTTGATCCGGTCGCAGGGAGCGGCGCAAAACTTCAAAATCGTGATTTGGTTGGCGCCTATGTTGTCATCTGGACGACCACCCCCTGGACCATACCAAGCAACAAGGCCGTGGTTTATGGCGAAAACTTCGCTTACGGCCTTTACGAAGTCACGGGCACGCCGGATGAAAGCTGGGCCAATGTCGGCGACCGCTTCATTCTGGCCGACAAGCTGGCCGGGGATGTAATGACCCGCGCCCGTCTTGAGGACGGCATGTATGTCCGCGTACGCGATGTGACGGCAGATGAGCTTTCCACACTATCACTGCAACACCCCCTGGCCGGTGCCGAAGGTGGCAATGGCGAATGGGACGATCTTCGCGATTTCCGCGCGGCTGATTTCGTCACGGATGAAGAAGGCACCGGGTTCGTTCACTGCGCTCCCTCCCACGGGATGGAGGAATATGAACTGTATCGTGATTTGGGTATGCTGGAACAGGTCATCACCTACAACGTGCTGGATGACGGTTCTTTCCGCCCCGATCTGCCGTTCTTTGGGGGCAAATACATCCTCAACCGCAAGGGCAAAGAGGGTGACGCCAACAAGGCCGTGATCGACAAGCTGATCGAAGTGGGCGGGTTGCTGGCGCGTGGCAAGATCAAGCACAGCTATCCACATTCCTGGCGGTCCAAGGCGCCGGTGATCTATCGCAACACGCCGCAATGGTTTGCCGCCATCGACCGCCCCATCGGCGACGGGCAGGACGACTATGGCACCACGATCCGCGAACGTGCGCTCAATTCCATTGACCAGTTGGTGACATGGACGCCCAAGACCGGGCGCAACCGGCTTTATTCGATGATCGAAGCACGGCCCGACTGGGTGCTGTCGCGTCAACGTGCCTGGGGTGTGCCGCTGACCTGCTTTACCAAAGTGGGCGCGCTGCCGACCGACGCCGACTACCTGCTGCGCGACGAGGCCGTGAATGCCCGCATCCTTGAGGCGTTCGAGGCCGAAGGGGCGGATGCGTGGTACAAGGACGGGGCCAAGGAACGGTTCCTTGGCAATGATTACAGCCATGATGACTGGAACAAGGTCGACGATATCCTTGACGTCTGGTTCGATAGCGGCTCGACCCATGCCTTTGTCCTGCGCGACCGCGAAGACGGCTCCGAGGACGGCATGGCTGACCTCTATCTTGAAGGCACAGACCAGCACCGCGGCTGGTTTCATTCCTCGATGCTGCAGGCCTGCGGCACCATCGGCCACGCACCCTATCGCGGCGTGTTGACCCATGGTTTTACGCTGGATGCAAAGGGCGTGAAAATGTCCAAATCCATCGGTAACACCATCGTGCCCGAAGAGGTGGTAAAACAATATGGCGCCGATATCCTGCGGCTATGGGTGGCGCAAACCGATTATACCAATGACCAGCGGATCGGGCCCGAAATCCTGAAAGGCACCGCCGACAGCTATCGCCGTCTGCGCAATACCATGCGGTTCCTGCTGGGCGCACTGGCGCATTTTGACGAATCCGACCGGGTTGACCCCGCTGATATGCCTGAGCTGGAACGCTGGGTGCTGCACCGTCTGGCCGAGCTGGATCACCGCGTGCGTACTGGCTATGCTGCTTATGATTTCCAGGGGGTGTTTCAGGCGCTGTTTACCTTCGCCACTGTCGAACTCAGCGCCTTTTACTTCGATATCCGCAAGGATGCGCTTTATACCGATGGCGATACACCGCGCCGCCGCGCTGCGCGCACCGTGTTGGACATCCTGTTCCACCGGTTGACCACTTGGCTGGCCCCGGTTCTGGTCTTCACCATGGAAGAGGTCTGGCTTGAGCGGTTCCCGGGTGAGGACAACAGCCTGCATCTCATGGATATCCCTGACACGCCTGCCGACTGGCTGGACGAGCCGCTGGCAGCAAAATGGGCCCAGGTCCGTCAGGCCCGCCGGGTGGTCACTGCCGCACTGGAGGTGCAGCGCACCGACAAAGTGATCGGTGCCTCGCTTGAGGCCGCCCCGGTGGTCCATGTGCGCGACCCCGAGTTGCTGGCCCTGTTGAAAACAGTGGTGTTCGAGGATGTCTGTATAACCTCTGACATCTCGTTGACCGCAGACCCCAGCCCGACCGAGGCTTTCCGCCTGCCGGAAGTGGATGGCATTGGGGTTGTGTTCGAGCCGGCCGAAGGCGAAAAATGTCAGCGTTGCTGGAAAATTCTGCCAGATGTGGGTCACCATGCCCACCCCGGCACCTGTGCGCGCTGTAACGACGCCTTGAGCTGAGCCGCCAAGACAGCGCAGCTTCACGGACGGGATTTGGATATTTTTGGCAAGAAGAAAACGCCTGCAGCGCTTTCATTTTCTTCTTGCTGGAAATACCCCCGCCGGAGGCATCCAACGGTTTCGCGGGCCCGATAGCAGAGGTCTAACGCCGTTCTTCTGCCTTGGCCGCATCCCACAGCGCATCCATTTCAGCCAGATCCGATTGCCCGGGCGTCTTGCCGCGCTCGGCCAGCAAGGCCTCGACCCGCCCGAACCGGCGGGTGAATTTGGCATTGGCGGCGCGCAGAGCCTCTTCGGGGCAGACCTTCATGTGACGCGCCAGATTTGCCATTACAAACAACAGATCGCCAAATTCCTCTTCCACTTTTTCGTGGGACAGATGTTCGGATGCCTCGCGCAACTCGGCGGCCTCTTCGGTGATCTTGTCCAGCACATGGCTGGCGTCGGGCCAGTCAAATCCCACCCTTGCCGCACGTTTTTGCAACTTGACCGCCCGCAGCAGGGCAGGCAGGCCCACCGCGACCCCATCCAGTACGCCGATCTGTGCCTTTGCGGCGCGTTCGGCGGCCTTGATCGTCTCCCAGTCGCGGGTCTGCTGCTCGGCTGATTTTTCACGGCTTTCATCGCCAAAGACATGCGGATGGCGCGCGACCATCTTGTCGGCGATGTCAGTCACCACATCGTTGAAATCGAACAACCCCTTGTCGTCAGCGATCTGCGCATGAAATACGGCCTGCAACAGAAGATCCCCCAGTTCACCACGCAGTTCCTGCCAGTTCTTGCGTTCAATCGCATCGGCGACCTCGTAGGCCTCTTCGATCGTGTAGGGTGCGATTGTGGTGAAGTCCTGCTCGATATCCCAGGGGCAGCCGGTATCGGGGTCGCGCAGGCGGCGCATGATTTCAACCAGACGGGGCATGCCGCCCTTGGGATCGTGAATCAGCGAGTCATCTGGCATTGCGCACCTTTCAACTTTGGGGTTGAGTGGACCCTGACGGTCAAACAAAAGGAAGTCCAGACATGGCTGTGATCAACCGCATTTCCGGGTTTGCCGATGATATGACCGTCTGGCGCCGACATCTTCATGAAAAACCCGAATTGGGGTTCGACTGCTATGAAACCGCGCGTTTTGTGGCAGAGCGTTTGCGCGAATTTGGAATTGAACAGATTGAGGAAGGCATCGCCACCACCGGTATTGTCGCAGTGATCGAAGGACAGGGTGACGGGCCGGTGATTGGTCTGCGTGCAGATATGGACGCCCTTCCCATTGACGAGGCAACAGGGGCGGAATGGAGCTCAAAAATACCAGGCAAGATGCACGCCTGTGGCCATGACGGCCACACTACCATGCTGCTGGGGGCGGCAAGATACCTTGCCGAGACCCGTAATTTTCGGGGGCGCGTGGCGCTGATCTTTCAGCCAGCCGAAGAGGGGCCCGGCGGCGGGCAGGTGATGGTCGACGACGGTATATTGGAACGCTACGGGATTGAGCAGCTCTATGCCCTGCACACGGCCCCGGGACACGCGCCGGGTAGTTTTCACACCGCACCGGGCCCGATCATGGCTGCGGTCGATACCTTTCACATCGACATCACGGGTGTGGGCGGGCATGGTGCGATGCCGCACGAAACCCGCGACCCGGTTGTGGCCGCTGTGGGGATGGTGCAGGCGATTCAGACGATCGTCAGCCGCAACAATTTTGCGCTGAATGATCTGGTAATCTCGGTCACCCAGATTCATACTGGCAGCGCCGAGAACATCGTGCCGGAAACGGCTTATGTGAATGGTACCGTGCGCAGTTTTGATCCGGAGGTCAAAGCGATGGTGCGTCAGCGGATGCAGGACATCGTCGGGGGGCAGGCCGCCGCCTATGGGGTAGGGGCCGAGTTGCGCTATGAAGAGGGCTATCCGGCCACGGTCAACGATCCTGCCTGTACCGAACTCGCGGTTCAGGTGGCGCGGGAAATTTCGGGTGCAGAGGCCGTCAACGACCGGCACGTACGTGAAATGGGGGCCGAGGATTTTTCCTATATGCTCAATGCGCGCCCCGGATCTTATCTTTTTATCGGACAGGGCGATGGCGCGACATGGCATCACCCGGCCTTTGATTTCAACGATGAGATTGCCCCTGTGGGCGCGTCGTTTTTTGCCCGCCTTGTCGAGCGGGCCCAGCCGTTGGGTTGATGCCCTTCTGAGCATCGTCCACCCTCCCACCCCGATCCTCAAAAAGGGCATCAGTACCATGGCACTTGAAGACGCTAAAAATCAGGTAGATCAGGCATTTACACGCGAAAGCTTGCGTGGTGAAAGCAGCGAAAACGCATTTGGTGGCGCAACTTCATTCTTGCGACGGCGCTATACCAAGGACCTGACAGGTGTTGATATAGCTATCACCGGTGTTCCGTTTGATCAGGCCGTGACGAACCGCACGGGCACCCGTCTGGGGCCGCGCGCCATTCGCGAGGCCAGCACCCTGCAGCCTTTCGATGCCCCATATGGTTGGGACGGGTACGACCCGATGACCGAGCTGGACATTGTGGATTACGGCGACCTGGCCTTTGACTATGCCATGGTCAGTGATTTTCCCGATGCGTTGACGGCCCATATTCGCGGGATACTGGATGCAGGCGCTGCCAGTATCTGTCTGGGCGGGGATCACTATATCTCGTTTCCTATCCTCAAGGCCTATGCTGAAAAATTCGGCCCCCTGGCGCTGTTGCAATTTGATGCCCATACCGACACCTGGGTGGATGACAACATGGAGCGGATCGACCATGGCACCATGTTCTACAAGGCGATCAAGCTGGGGCTGATTGACCCCAAACGTTCGGTTCAGGTGGGTATTAGAACCGTAAATACCGACACAATGGGGGTTAACATCATTGATGCGCGCGAGGTTCATGAACGTGGACCCGTGGAAACAGCCAGGAAGATCAAGGAGATACTGGGCGATTCTCAGGTATATGTAACCTTCGATATCGATTGTCTGGATCCCGCCTTTGCCCCCGGCACCGGCACACCGGTCTGGGGCGGGCTTTCAACAGCGCAGGCGGCCATCCTTCTGCGCGATATTGCCGGGATCAACATGGTTGGCGGCGATATCGTCGAAGTCTCGCCGCCCTTTGATACAACCGGGGCCACGGCCGTTGCCGGTGCGCATGTGGCGACGGAGCTTTTGTGTCTCTGGGGCTGGGCACGGCGAAAAACCGGCTAAAGGGTTTCGACGCATTGCTGGTTCAGAAAAATAAGCCGAAACGCTTTAGAACCGCTCATTCTGAAAGGCACGGCGGATTGCGTCGGTCATGCCTTTTCGCGCCGGGGTTTCACCTGTTCCGGCTGTGCCCAGCACAAGGTTTGAAACCGGCATCACGGCAAACCCCTGTTCTGGTGTGAGCTGCACCAGAGTATCGTTAAGGCTGCTTTCTCCCAGCAGGCCAATGGCAATACCGGCCTCGATCGCGGCGGCGACACCGGTTACGCTCTGGCTGGAAAAGATCACACGATACGGGCGACCAAGCCGGTTCAACGCCTCAAGTGCCGCGTCCCGCCACCAGCAGTCCCGGTCAAACAAGGCCACAGGCAGCACGTCTTGTGTTAGCAGATCATGATGCCGCGAGGCGACCCAATATGTCTGGTCGCGCCAGAGTACGCTATCCGGGTTGTCCGGGCGCTCAACTTCATAGACGGCTAGATCAAGCGCTCCGTTCGCCAGGGCCTGCGGAAACCGTGCACTCAGATCGCAGGTTACGTGCAGTTCTACCGAAGGGTGTGATTGCGCAAATTCGGCGATAATCTGCGCCAGAAACCTGTGGCTGTGGTCATCTGGCACTCCGATACGCAGGCTGCCGGTCATACCATCGGCACGAAGGCTTCTCAGGGTTTGATCCAATCTGCTGGTCACCTCCCGTGCGACGGGTATCAGCTGCTCCCCGGCTTCGGTCAGTGTCACACCGCGCCCGTGCCGGTCGAACACAGGTTGTCCAAGCGTTTCTTCCAGCCGTTTGATCTGCAGGCTGGCTGCGGATTGTGATCGAAAGATGCGGGCCGCCCCGTCTGTCACTGAGCCTGCATCAGCGATTGCAAGGAAGGTGCGCAGCAGATCGCTATCAAGAGTATCCATTCAAATTACTCATAGTAGATATAGGAGGTATTCGTTTTACGACTAATTTCTGAACATGCATACTGCAAATCAGCAGCAGGAGATTTTGTGGTGTTTTCACGTACAAACCTTACAGACCTTACGCATCATCGCAGAAGATACAATTTTCTGTGGGGTGGCCTTGCCGTTGTTCTGGCCGGTTTAACCTTGGTGATGCCAATGGCGATGTGGGGGGCGGGGGTCTTTGTGGTCAAAGGGCTTTTCTCTGTCGCACCGCTGGTTGTTCCGGGTATTGTGTTGGCGGCATGGATCATGGCCAGCGGCGCCGATGGTCATATCGCAAAGGTCTTTGAGGGGCGTTTGGGCTGGACCATTGTTGCCGCATCCGCCATCGGGGCGGTGACGCCGGTTTGCGGGGTCACTGTCCTGCCACTCATGACAGGGCTATTGGCGGCAGGCGTGCCCCTGGCGCCCGTGATGGCCTTCTGGCTGTCTTCGCCGGTCACAGATCCGGCCATGCTGGCCACCACAGCGGCCACGCTAGGATTTGCATTTGCATTTGGTAAAACCTTGGCTGCCTTTGGCCTGGGCCTGTGGGCCGGGGTAGTTGCGGGGTTTTTCTTTAATCGTGGATGGTACGTAAACCCCTTACAGAACAATCGTTTAGTTGCCACAATTTCAGCAGCGCGTTGCGGAGAATCCCTTGCGTTTAAAATCAACGTCTGGGCTGACGCGTCTCGCCGAGCGATGTTTCGTAAACAGTTTATTGCCACTATGAAACTGATCCTGATCTGCCTGATCCCGGCCTTTGCGGCCGAGCATTTTCTGAATCAGTTTTTGCACCCAGAAGCGCTTGGCGTGTATCTGGGGGATGATGCGTGGTGGGCTATTCCGCTTGCCGTCTTGGTGGGTGCCCCTGCCTATGTCGACGGATACGCTGCCCTGCCATTGACCCGCAGCCTGCTGGACCACGGAATGTCACCGGGGGCTGCCATGGGCTTTCTTGTGTCGGGCGGAGTGGTCAGCATCTGGGGGGCCATGGCGATATTTCCGGTTTTACGGTTCATACCCTTTTTCCTGTATCTGATACTGGCGGTATCGGGTTCGCTTGTGGCGGGGTATGCCTTTGATTTTGTGATGTAACTGTCATGCCGCCACCGTGGCCGTGGCTTTGTTTGCGGCACGCTCATCGCGAGAGAACAGGATGTCATAGAAAACAGGCGCCGCGATCAATGTCAGGACCGACGCAAAGGCCAGACCGCCCATAATGGTGACGGCCATCGAAACAAAGAACGCATCACCCAGCAACGGTGCCATGCCCAGAATGGTTGTCGCCGCCGCCAGCACCACCGGGCGGACACGAGAGACGCAGGCCTCGACAATCGCCTCGCGCAGCGCTTTTCCCTCGCGGCGCACGATGTCGATCTCTTCGACCAGAACAATGCCATTTTTCAACAACATACCCGACAGGCTGAGAAGCCCCAGCAGCGCGGTAAAGGTAAACGGCAGGCCCGTGCCCAGCAGGCCCAGAACCACGCCGTTGACCGACATGGGGACCAGCAGCCAGATGATCAGCGGCTGTCGCAAGGCAGTGAAAAGCAGGATCGAGATCAGCACCATGATCAGAATGCTGGCGGGCAGTTGCGCAGCAAGGCTTTTGTTGGCATCGCGCGCGCTTTCGAATTCGCCGCCCCATTCCATCTTGTAGCCAAGAGGAATCTCCATGGCCTCGATGGTATTGCGTATTTCTGCATGTACCGTGGCGGCTGTAAGGTCAGGTGGAATATCGGCGCTGACCGTCAGCGTTTTCAGGCGGTCGCGCCGATGCACCAGAGTGTTCTGTGCCTCGAACGTCATGCCGTCGATCACCTGCTCGAGGGGCACAAAGCTATTTGCTGAGGTGGACCAGACCAGATGATCGACAAGGCCGGTGTCCGAGTCTTTCGCCTGTCGGACAATGATCGGGATCAGGCGTTCATCTTCCCGCAGCACGCCACCAGTGATCCCTTCGGTCGCGAAACGGATTGTGTCGGCGATGTCATCGCGGGTGATCCCGGCGGTTTGCGCCCGATCGGTTGCGTAAATGGGTTTGAGTACCAGTTCCTGTTCACGCCAGTTGGTGCGCAGGTCGCGAATGTTGTCGCTGTCCGCTGCCATGCGCCGGGCGGCCTCGGCCCCAAGCGTTCGCAACACAGCAGGGTCGCTTCCCGAGAATCGCACCTGTATCGGATCACCGCCGCCAGGGCCAAAAACCAGACGTTTTACGCGAAATTCACCCTCGGGCAGGGTTTCGGCGGCAAAGCTTTCTAGTTCGGCGCGCAGGGGCGGAATCTGATCCAGATTTTCGGTCCGTATGATCATATGCCCGTATGACGGGTTGGGCTTTTCCGCCGCATAGGTCAGCATGAAGCGGGTCGCCCCCTGACCAACGTAGGTTGTTGTTGAAACCACGTCCTCACGTCCTGAGAGCCATTTTTCAAGGCGCATCATATGGGCCGATGTCGTTTCAATCGAAGTGCCTTGCGGCAATTTGTAATGCACAAAGAAAAGCGGTGTGTTGGAATTGGGAAAGAATTGCTGCTTGATCTGGCCGAAGCCTGCAAAGCAGGCGATTGTCACCGCCATCAACCCCAGAACCACCAGCCAGCGCTGCCGCAGCGCCCCGCGCAACACCGTCGCGTAGATGCGAAACATCAGGCCGCCATAGGCATCCGGCTGATCATCCGCGCCTTTAACTTGTTTGAAGAAATAATGTGCCAGCAGTGGGGTGGCGGTCAGGGCAAGCCCCCAACTCAGCAGCAGCGAGATGCCAATCACGGCGAAAAGCGAGAACAGGAATTCACCGGTTGAATCCGGGCTGAGACCAATCCCGGCAAAGGCCATGATTCCGATTACGGTGGCCCCCAATAAAGGGATCTGGGTTTTCGAAGCGGCCTCATCTGCGGCCTCCCGCGAGGATTTTCCACGCTGCATGGAAACCTGCATGCCCTCGGCCACCACGATGGCATTGTCCACTAGCATGCCCATCGCAATGATCAGCGCGCCCAGCGAAATCCGTTCCATCTCGATTGAAAATATTGCCATGAAAAACAACGTGCCAACCACGGTCAGCAAAAGAGTAGAGCCGACCACAACCGCCGCCCGCCAGCCCATGAAAATCGCCAGAACGATAACGACAATGGCAACTGACATTGCAAGGTTTACCAGAAAGTCGGTGCTGGCTTCATCAACGACAACGTGCTGCTGGTAGATGGGATGCAGGTCAACGCCATAGGGGATCTCGGGGTCAAGCTGTGCCAGATGGGCATCTACCCGTTTGCCGACTTCCACGATGTTTTCGGTTGCCAGGCCTGCAATCCCAAGGGTGAACGCCTCGGTGCCGTCGAACCGGACGATCAGGCTGGGGTCGTCTTGGCGACCGCGGTGCACTTCGGCGAAATCGAACAGGTTCAGCACCTCGCCGCCAACCCCGATTGACAGACCGGCGATGGATTCCACCGTATCGGATCCCTCGGGCCTCTGAATCAGGCTGCGGGTGCCATGGTTTTCAAGTTTACCGGAATCGGTGACGGAATCTGCTGTCGCTATTGCGTTGACGATGGCCGAAGGAGGGATGTTCTGATTGGCGGCCAGCGCCAGATTGGGTTCAACAAAAATGGCCTCGTCGGGAAGCCCGGACACGTCGACATCCGCGACACCCGGAACAGCCAGAATTTCCCGGCGTAAGAACGTGGCAAGCCGGTGGCGCTCTGCGTCCGAAAATCCCGGCGCCGTCACGGCATAATAGATACCAAAGACGTCCCCGAATGAATCGTTGACCAAGGGCGACGAGACACCATCGGGCAAAGCGCGCGCTGCATCACGCACCCGGCTTCTGAGTTTGTCCCAGACCTGAGGCAGTTCCGAGCCATCATAGGTTGCCTTGATTTCAATCTCGATCAGCGAACTGCCCGGCTGATTGACCGATGTGATGGTATCGACTTCGCCCATCTTCTGAATGGCGGATTCAAGAGGCTCAGACACTTCCCGCGCCACTTGTTCAGCGGATGCTCCGGGATAGCGCGTCGAGATTACAGCGTTCTTGATTGTAAAAGCCGGGTCTTCCAGTCGGCCAAGGGCGCTAAATCCCCACAGGCCACCAAACAGACAACCCAGGATAATGAGCCAGGTAACAACAGGCTTGTCGATAGAGACACGGGCGACTGACATGGTGCGCTCCTAATTCGGGAAACCGGTAAACCGGCGCACGTTTTGCCCGTCGTGCAATGCGTTGCCACCTGCCGCGACAACCTGCTCCCCCGGGGTCAGGCCGTCCAAAACGCGAAACTGCCCGTTCTGGGCGGCCTCAAGCGTGACGGGGCGCCGCATGACGGTGCCGGTTTCCGCGCCAGAGTAAAGCATGACCGACGTGGCCCCATCATTGCCGATCATCACCGCAGACGAGGGCAGGGCGATGCTTTCCTTGCCTTCCAGAATGGTAGCAAACACTGTCACTGACGATCCGGGCAATACCCGCATACTGTCCGGCAGATCCAATCCAAAGGTCAGGCGGAATGTTTGACCAACCTGAGAGGTTTCAGCGTTGAATTCGCGCACTTCCAAAGGAAACTTCCGGTCACTGGTCGGAAAGCTGGCATAGACCTTGACGTTAGGATCTTTTCCGGCGCGCTGAAACAGGATTTCGGGGACATCAATTTCAATTCGAAGCTCTGACATATCATGCAGACGCACTACGGGCGTTCCCGCCGAAATGGTGGTGAAATTTGCCACGTCCCGCACAGCCACCAGCGCATCATAGGGGGCGTAAAGTGTGGCTTCTTCCAGAGAACGCTCAGCATTGCGCAGGGCAATCGCCGCCAGGCCGGCCTGGGTTTTGGCATCATCCACACTGACTTGTGCCACGGTATTGCCTTCCAGCTTTTGCAGGCGGGCAAGATTTCTGTCGGCCTGTTCCTTTTCCAGCCGGGCTTGTGCCAGGGCCAGTTCAAAAGGCTCCAGATCAAGCCGCGCAATCAGGCTGCCCTTGGACAAGGGATCACCTTCGATCACCGGAAATTCCACGATTTGCCCCCCCACCTGAAACGCCAGATCAACGGTTTCCCGCGCCACGACCTGACCAAAAAACTGGCGGGAAATTGCGCTGGACGTTGACTGAACCGTAATCAATTTGACAGGTTTTAGCGCCTCTTGCGCGGCGGAAGGTGAGGTCAAAACCATGATGAAAGCAGCGAGATGAAAAAAGCGCATGGAAATAAAACTACCCCTTCTGCAAGATCAGATTCGGCTTAATCTAAGCTGATCGTAACTTTGTGAGCATAAGTATTGTAGCCTTATTTCGCGTTGCATGCCTGTGGCATCCTGCAAAGCAATACGCGCCCGACAGAAAGTCGGACGCGAGAGGGCCGTGAGTGGTACGGGCTTGCCCGAAGGATCAGGCGACTTGCATTGGCACAAAGCGCCATGCATCGCCAGTTTCAATGATCCGGCCAATTCCGGGGAATGGAAAATGATAACCGGCGACCAGCGTTTTCGAGTCCGCGGCTGTCCTGAACAGTTTCCGGCGTGTCGCAGCTGCAATGTCGGGGGCCATTTCGACCGCCAGTGCCCAGTCCGGCTCTTGCGGGCCCACTAGGTAATGCACTGCGGCATCCATCAGGTGCAGCAGGCTTGCACCACCGTCTTCCAGCAGAAAGGCGTGATGACCCAGAGTGTGACCAGGGGCCGCTACGGCGGCGATTCCCGGTACAATTTTATCGCCATCACCATATGTCTTGATGAGGCCTTGCAATGGAGACAGCTTGGCATTGCCTACGGCGATCATCGTGTTCATGAAATTTTGCTCGTCGCCCGGTTTCTGGGTCCAGAATTCCAGTTCGTCCGGTGGGATGTGATAAATGGCATTCGGGAAACAGGGCTGACCGTCCAGCGTGCAGCCGCCGATATGGTCGGGGTGGCCGTGGCTGATGATAACATCGGTAATGTCATCCGGCGTCACCCCGATTGAAGCCAGACCAGCCAAAAGGCGCCCGTTGTCGGGATCGTTCCCAGGAAAGGTGATGTCCCCCATACCGGCGTCCAGCAGTACCTTGTGACTACCTGTTTCTACCAGGGTGATTTGCATATGCGCCGACACGGTATCGGTTGGCAGGCCGTAGTTGGCCAAAAATTTGGCCATGCTGCCTTCTGGCTGGTTCATCGCAAACATGGGGGCCGGAAATGTAAAACGGGCATCGTCGATGATCGTGATCCGCATGGCCCCGATTGAAAAGCGGTACAAGGCACGAAACGGCGCCAGTTCGGCTGCGGCCCGTGCTGGCGCTGCCAGTCCGATCAAAGGTGTGGCCGCGCTTGTCGCCAGGGCCGAAGTCAGAAAGGTGCGGCGGGTGGTTTTGAGGTTGGTCATGATCTGTTCCTGTAAGTTGCGGTTCGATAGTGCCAACCTGAAGGTGATCTGCCGGACAGGGTATATGCGTCTGTTCAAAAGAATTGATCCTGCGTTCACAGGTGCAGTGCCCGGGCTTGCCCCAAGCCCTGTAAAGGTAAAAGATTTGATCCAGATTTCAGCTTTGGAGAACCGGATATGAACAATGCCCCGGATGCCACCGACGCCCTGAGCGACGTATTGCGGTTGGTCCGCCTGCGTGCCTGTGTGTATTTCGTGCGGGATATGGCGCCGGGGTGGGGGCTTGAGGCGCCGACCTGCACCAATGGGCCACTTCACATGGTTCTGGAGGGCCGTTGCGTTCTGCGTCACGACGGGCGCGATACCGAATTGAGGGCAGGGGACGCGGTGCTGTTGCCCCATGGGGCGCCTCACGCCATGCTGGAAACCGCTGATGCCCGGGCCGAGCCGGGACCGGAGGTGATGAAACGCCTCATGGATAGCCCTAACGAAAAACCCGCCCATCCGTCTACACGGATGTTATGCGGACATTTCGAGTGGGACGGTACGCTGGATCATCCTATGTTCGCGGAACTGCCGGACCTGATTGTGGTGCGCGATGTCTTTGCGCGTGATGGGGCCGGGTTGTTCCGGATCGTCGTGGATCTGATCACAAATGAGCAAACGGGCGATGCGCCGGGGGCGTCGGCGGTGGCAGACAGAATGGGGGAAGTGTTGTTTGTCAGTCTGTTACGCGCCTGGATGGCCGATCATTCGCCGGTGCAAGGGGTGCTGGCGACGATGCACGATGCACGGTTGAACCGGGCGCTGACCTATATCCACGAAAACCACGCCGCCAACGTAGACCTGACACTGCTGGCGCGTGAGGCAGGCATGTCACGCACATCATTTGCCACAAGATTTCATGATGTTATGGGAAAGCCACCTGCTACTTATCTGACTGAATGGCGGATGCTGCAGGCGCGCAAATTGCTGGTCCGGACCGAAACACCGATTTCCGAGATTACCGAGGCGGTGGGCTATGGCTCGGATGCGGCCTTTACACGAGCGTTCAAGCGGCGCTTTGGCGAAACACCGGCCAGATTGCGGCGTACGGCGGGGGGATAGGGGCGTACGAAGCGTACAGTTTGTACGTGGATTTCGTACGCGACAGGGCCCGAATGCAAAGGCAGGCGTACAAAACGTACGTCTTGGCGAGGAATCCCGCAGAATGAAGGACGATGTCGCAAGGCTTGTCGGCGTCCGCACGCGGCCTTTGGCGTGCTGTGGGCTTGGATTGCGGCGGGCCGAAATGTAGCCAGCCTGTCGCGCTTTTTCGAATCCCGGTTCGCCTGGTGAACCCCGAGCTGTGAAACCTCAGATAACTTTGACCTTCACGTCACAAACTGACCCAAAATGGAAAAACCGACCTTCGCGCACGATGCAGCGAAAGAGGAAAAAGAGCCCATTTGTATGTACCGGCTGCTGTTCGCAACTGAGATTTTGGCGTGGCTTGCGGTAGTCGCTCATATGTATTCGGCCTGTTTATCGGCTCGCGGGCCGTGGCCATTGTGGGTTACGCACGCGCCTTGATCTCATTACTAACCAGATCGGTGACGACCATTTGGGCTCTCAGATTCTGGGGGCGTAGTTTCTCCGTTCCATGCTGTTCTCCTTCGCGAACTCCGTTGGGTCTTGGCCGCTAGATCGCGGCCAAAGCCTCGTCTCTCTCAACCTCGTACTTCGATCCGTAGCGCAGAACGCTCCAGGCGGTGCGGGCGAGTTTGTTGGCCAAGGCGACCGCAGCCTTATTGTGCGGCATGCGTGCTACAACGCCCCGAAGCCATGGGCCTAATCCCAAGCTGTCCCAACGATGTGGGCGCATCAGAATGACATTGGCGGCCTGCACCAGCAGCATCCTCAGATAGCTGTTGCCGCGTTTGCTGATCCGACCAAGGATAGTCTTCCCGCCGGTATTGAACTGGCGCGGCACCAGGCCCACCCAAGCTGCAAAGTCCCGACCTCGATCAAACACCTCGCCCTTGCCAATGGCGGCAACGATGGCCGTCGAGATAAGCGGGCCGATCCCAGGAATGGTCATGATGTTGACGCTGTTCTCCTCCGATCGGCTGATCTCCTCGATCTTCGACGAGATTGCCTTGATCCGCTCATCGACCCAAAGCCAATCGCCATAGAGACCCATCAGGATCGCGCGCATGCGTGATGAGATTTCATCGCGCCGGTTTTCGAGGATCGCCTCAAACGAGCTCTGCAGTGCATGCCGTCCCGACCGCACGGTGATGCCTTGCTCAATCAGGAACGCCCGGATCTGATTGATCGTCGCGGTGCGGCGGGCCACCAGCCTGGAACGCACGCGATGCAATGCCTGTAGGTCCAACTGGTCCTGGCTCTTCTCGGTGACCGTACGCAGGTTTGGCCTCATCGCTGCCTCTGCGATTGCCTCCGCATCGTTGTAATCGTTCTTTTGTCCCTTGTTGAAAGGCTTTACGTAGATCGCCGGGATGATCCGAGGCTCAAAACCGAGCCTTCGCAGCATTCGACTGACAAAGTGCGCGCTCATGCATGCTTCCATGCCAACTACGCAGCGTGCAAATTTCTCGAACGTCGGCTTCAACGCCAACCGCTTAATCTTCTTGCGTAAAATGCGCTCACCCGCGTGATCAAACCCAACGAGGTGAAAGGTGTCCTTGCCGATATCGACGCCAATGACTGCGATGTCTTCTGGGCTTTTGGATTTCATGACTGCTTCTCCTGATTTGCAGAAATAGGCAAAGCCTAACCTGCTGGGTGAAGCAGCCGGTACATCCCATTAGTAACAAATGCTGTAAACAGCGCTGCGGGCAGCAACGGACGGAGAGCGGAAGTTGTGTGCGATTGCGCAGAAGCTGGGTTATCTCAAATTGAAGCGGAGATTCCTGCCTTAGAGAAATCACAAGAGGGTTCGGGTTGCTCTATGGCGTAGAGGGAATCCAACTTATAAATCAAGTTCGTATCGGGCGCTCGTCGCAATCCTTCGCACAACGGACTAAGCTAGCTTTTTGTGCCAGGCGGGATTTATGCTAAATTGCAGTATTCTGATCGCTGCATTTTTAGAAAAACCAAAAGGAGGTTCCTCCATGAAACCCATATTAGTGATGTTAGCAACGGCGATGGCACTATTGGTGCCTCTGGCTGCAAATGCGCAAGATGAGATGCGCACCGAGCAAGTGCGCTTTGCTGCGGGCACGTCCGGCACAACGATCAATGATTCCATTACAGGCTATGACAGCGTCCTATACAAAGTTGGTGCAGAGGCAGGCCAGCAGATGAAAGTGCGGCTGGAGCCATCCAACTCCGCCACCTATTTCAATATTTATGAGCCGGGCAGCGGACCTGGCGATCAGGCGCTGGCCAATAGCCAGTTCACCGGGCCCATGGTGCCAGATCTTAATCTCTTCGACGGGCCCCTACCCACCTCGGGCGAATATACCGTCTCGGTCTACATGATGCGGAGTGCTGCACGCCGCAATGAGAGATCGGACTATATGATCGCGATCAGCATTGATGGCGAAATCGATGATACCGTACAGGCCGACTATGCTGACGGGCTGCAAGGTGGGCCTGATTTCTATCAGGTGGCAACGTCGGGTGGCGGAATGTTGAACCTGCGTGCAGGCCCGTCTGCAGGCGCAGGGCTTGTGGCCCGTCTGAACAGTGGACAAAACCTGCGCAACCTTGGTTGCCGGATGTCGGAAGGCCGTCGTTGGTGTCGCGTCGCAACACTGGCCGACCCCGGCTATGAGGGGTGGGCCGCAGGCGATTTTCTGATTGAGGGAAGTGGCAAGCCCTCTTCGACAGTTTTGTCCGGCGATAGTACGTCGACAGTCGTCGTGCGATTTCCGTCGGGAAGCACAGGAACCGAGCTGACAGGGTCGTTAGAGCCAGGCGAGTCTCGTCGGTATGTGCTTGGGGCCGCCAGCGGGCAGAACCTATATGTTCGGGTCGCTGCACAAGGCGAAGGTATGTCCTATCAGATCTTTAACCCCGACCAGTCTTTCCTGCTTGATCAGATGACGGCAGCACAAGAATACCGCGGCCAGCTTTGGCAGTCTGGGGATCACGTGATCGAGGTGATCAACCGCGGTAGCGCCCAGACGTCATACAATGTGATCTTTGGCATCGACTAAGCCAAAAACGCCCGTTGTCTGCTCTGCCGCAGATGGGCGGCGCAGGGCGGTCTGTCCGCCAGGTAGGATTTTAGGGAAGGGTTGCAGATGCAGATGAAAATGTTGGTCAACGCGGAATTGGGTGCTGGCGAGGGTGTCGCTTTGGACGCTTGCGCGGCGGCGGTTCAACAATGATGCGGCTGGCTGGCAAACGCGCCTTTGTGACAGGCGGACGGCAAGGGATCGGTCGTGGGATCGTCGACGCCTTTATAAGCGAAGGGTCGAGGGTGATAACATGTGGTCGCGGCCCGCGGCCCGCTGATCTGCCCAACGGTGTCGGCTGGTTTGAACTGGACGTCGCACATGCCTTGGATGTTCAATCGGTGTGCGACGAGATCGGACCCATCGATACCTTGGTAAACAATGCCGGCGTTCAGGTTGAAAAGACCGTGGTGGACAGCACGGATTCGGATTGGGACTTGGTCATGGGGGCAAACGCACGCGGCGTTTTCAACGTTTGCCGTGCGTTTATCCCGCAGATGACGACTGGTGGCTCGATCATCAATATCGGCTCCATTTCCGGCAGTGTCGCCGATCCCTCCATGGCGCTTTACAACGCGTCAAAGGCGTTTGTTCACGGGCTGACGCGCTCGATCGCGGTTGATCATGGCCCCGGCGTGCGGTGTAATGCGATCTGCCCGGGATGGATTGAGACCGGGATGTTGGAAGCAGGCTTTGATCTTGCACAGGATCCCGCCAAGGCACGCGCGGACGCACTTGCCCGCCACGCAACCCGGCGCTTTGGCAAGCCTGCCGATGTCGCATCCATGGCGGTTTGGTTGGCGTCGGACGAGGCTGATTTTGCCACAGGTCAGCTTTTTACGATCGACGGTGGCATGACATCCGCTTCGCCGCTCAATCCGGGGTTATTCTGATGCCAGACATCCAAGAAAGAGCTGTCACGGGCGGTGGCGACAGGGGACTGCAGGCCTTTTGCGACCGTTTTAAAGACACGTTCAATGGCTGGTGGGGTGACTTAGGCACGCCGCAACTCGACGCGGCAGCAATCGCGAAACTTGTGGCAGTCATGGCCAAATAAGTGCGCTGTGGCGATGTGTGTAAAGTAGCCATTTGTTGTTTAGCGGACATGGGTCGCTCTGCAGTAAATTGGTGGGTTTGGGCTGGTTCCGGGCTGTCGCCGCGTTTTGCACGAAAGGCGGCCATGAGCGGCTGAGGCGGGCAAAAAGAATCGATACCAGATCGGTGCCCTGCAAGAAAAGTTCTGGCTTGTTGCCTGGCTGTCATACGTGCATGATCGATTGAAAACAGGTCTATCGGGCCAGGGAAAGACAGATGACGGGCACAATTCGTGCGCTATACAAACAGTTTAGCGGAACCGCCCGGGATATTGCTCCAATTTTGATCATCGTGGCGTTCTTCCAGATGGTGGTGCTGCGTCAGCCCTTCGAAAACATCTCTGATCTTGCGATTGGCTTTGCCTTTGTCCTGCTAGGGCTGACGCTGTTCATCCGCGGGCTGGAAATGGCGTTGTTTCCATTGGGTGAAACCCTGGCCAATGCACTGGCCGCGCGCGGATCACTGCCGCTGCTGCTGATTTTTTCGTTCTGGTTGGGGTTTGGCACGACCGTGGCCGAACCGGCGCTGATCGCCGTGGGCGAAGAGGCCACACGTGTCATGGCCGCAGCGGGGGTGATCGAGAGTGATCCGGCCAGCCAGAAAGCCCATGCCAATGCGCTGCGCTATACGGTGGCGGCCTCGGTCGGGGCTTCGCTGGTTATCGGTGTGTTTCGTATTCTCAAGGGCTGGCCGATTCACTGGCTGATCATTGGCGGCTATATTGTGGTTGTGGCGCTCACGCCTATCGCCCCGCGCGCGATTATCGGCATCGCTTATGATTCAGGCGGGGTGACGACCTCGACCATCACCGTGCCGCTTGTCACCTCATTGGGGGTCGGGCTGGCGCACGCGATCAAGGGGCGCAACCCGATGATTGACGGCTTTGGTCTGATTGCGTTTGCCAGCCTGATGCCGATCATTTTCGTGTTGCTGTTCGGATTGGTGGTGGCGGCATGATCTGGTCGATGGTCACAGAACTGAGCCAGGTTTTCATCAGCATTCTGAAGGATGTCGCCCCCATCGTGGTGGTGCTGCTGGGTTTTCAACTGGGCATACTCCGCCGTAAGCTGCCACATCTTCGCAAGGTGCTGTTCGGTTTGTTTTATGTGGTGGTGGGGTTGACGTTTTTCCTGTTCGGCCTGGAACGAGCGCTGTTCCCGCTGGGCCGCGAAATGGCAAGACAACTGACTGACCCTGCCTTTATCGGCGGTGGTCCGGGTGTCGTGCCGGGGTGGGCGGATTACTACTGGACCTACCTTTTTGCCTTTGCCATCGGCTTTGCCACCACCATCGCCGAGCCTTCGTTGATTGCAGTGGCGATAAAGGCGCAAGATGTTTCGGGCGGCTCGGTCGGGGCTTTCGGCCTGCGTGTCGCGGTCGCCGTCGGTGTCGCGTTAAGCCTGTCGGTGGGCACGTTCCGCATCGTCAGCGGCACGCCGCTTTATGTGTATATGATCGTCGGTTACGCCATTGTTGTGGTTCAAACCATGTTTGCTCCGCGTATGATTGTGCCTCTGGCTTACGATTCAGGCGGGGTGACGACATCAACCGTAACCGTACCGCTGGTGGCGGCGCTTGGGTTGGGGCTGGCGTCGAACGTGCCGGGCCGTTCGGCGCTGCTTGACGGGTTCGGTCTGATCGCGCTTGCGAGCCTGTTTCCAATGATTACGGTTATGGGCTATGCCCAAATCGGCACCTGGCTAGAGAAACGGCGACAGAAACCAATTCCCACCACTTCCACTCCCGAAGGAGGCCCGTGATGAAATTCAAACTGCTCATCGTGATGACCCAGGACGAACTGACCGACAAGGCCATCGAAGCCGCCCGCTCAGAGGGGGCCACGGGGTGCACCGTGATCACAGGTGCCCGTGGCGAGGGGCTGACGCCGCAAAAGACATTTCTTGGTCTGAATTTGGCCGGGCAACGCGATGTGGTGCTGTTTCTGGTCGAAGAACACATCAGCCGAGACATTCTGGAAGCAATTGCCGCGGCCTGCGGATTCGAGGAAACGCCAGGTGCGGGGGTTACCTTTCAGATCGACATCGAGGACGCTATCGGCATGAAAGGTCAGATGCAGAGCATCATGCAGGATATCAGCAAGGAGGATCTGTGATGGAAGAGACATTCGTCAGGGTTGATACGCTCATGCGCACCGATCTGCACCGGATCGACGGCTTTGCCAACATCCATGAGGCACTAGCAATGATGCGCGAAAACAAGGTCAGCTCGCTGATCATCGACCGGCGGCATCCCGGAGACGAATACGGTTTTCTGACGGTCAACGAGATTGCCTCGAGGGTGATCGCAGAAAACCGATCATTCGAACGCACCTCTGTCTATCAGGTCATGGAAAAGCCGGTCCTGACCATTGTTCCGGACATGAACGTAAAATACGCCGTGCGGTTGCTGACACAGCTTGGCAGGCGGCGGGCACTGGTACATGGCGATACCGGGCTTCTGGGTTTCGTGTCGCTGCGGGATCTGGTGCTGAGCTATGCCGGATAAGGGTTTCACAGCGTCGGGCGATGCGACGCTTTAACGTTTCGCCGTGCCCCGTTTAATCCAAACCTTTTGAACGGCTTTATTTGATGCGTGGTTTGGCCGGTAGAGTGGGCCCTGTTTTCAAGGCCCGGGTGCCACGCCATATTGCGTGTCCGAGACCTTTTCCAGCCAATCCACCGGCGAGCCATCCAGTGCTTCCTGAATCGCCAGATGGACCATCGCGACATCGGGTGCGGCCCCGTGCCAATGTTTCTCGCCCGGCTCGAACCACACGGTGTCACCGGGGCGGATTACCTGCACCGGGCCACCCCATGTCTGCGCCAGCCCCAGCCCCGAAAGCACAAGCAGCGTCTGACCCAGCGGATGGGTATGCCAGGCAGTCCGCGCGCCCGGTTCAAACGTCACAACCACAGACCGCACCCGCGCCGGATCGGGCGCCGACAAGACCGGATCAATCCGGACCGTCCCGGTAAAATAAGCCTCTGACCCTGCCTCGGATGGCCGTGCGCCGCTTTGTTTGATATCCATTGGAAATCCTTTTGCCAGTCCCGTCCGTCATCAGACGCCCCACTCTATGCGACAGGGCAGGCAGCGTGCAAACGCTGTTCCTGTTCCCTGCAGGCTGTTAGACAGAAAGCTGTGCGGCCTCGTGTCATATAGATTTGCAGGCTCTGGACGACCGACCGGCCCGGATATCGTCAGGCGGCACCCCGCGCCCGGCGCCTTTCAATTGAGAAAACGGTGAATTCAGGCAGGCCACCGTCACCTCTGTCACAAATAGTCCTTGTGTTTACGTGTTATTTCAGCATCATATTCACTTAATGGAATTTATATGAGGTTTGCCAATGACCCCCGACAGACGACAGGTTCTGACCATGCTGGGCGCCACCGTTTTTGGCAGCATCGCAGCCCGGACCTTTGCCGCCGACAGGTTTGATCTGGGTGGCATCCGCATCACCACTGTAAGCGATGGCAATCTGGTGTTGCCGGGCGATTTCATGTTCGGCGGTTTGCCCGAGGAAGAACTGGCTGACATCCTGATGCGCCACGGTGTCTCTCGCGACGAAGTGCACCCGCCTTGCAACGTTACCCTGTTACAGGACGCTGACCGTACCATTCTGTTCGATGCCGGTTCAGGTTCGGGTTTCATGCCAAGTGCGGGGGATCTGGTTGATACGCTTGATGCGCTTGATGTGGCGCCTGACGATATTACTCATGTGGTCTTTACCCATGCCCATCCCGATCATCTCTGGGGGGTGCTGGATGATTTCGACGATCCTGTTTTTACCAACGCCAGTTATCTGATCAACCAGGTTGAATGGGACTACTGGCGCGATCCAGACACCGTAAACACCATCGGCGAGGCGCGCGCAGCTTTTGCCGTGGGGGCCGCCCGTCGTCTGGAAGCTATCGAAGACGCCTGTGAATTCTTTACTGCCGGACAAGAGGTGTTGCCCGGAATCATGTCCCACGCCACATATGGCCACACCCCAGGTCACACGTCATTCGAGGTGCGCAATGGCAATGACGCGGTGATGGTGGTGGGCGATGCCATTGCCAACGCCCATGTGGCGTTTGAACGCCCCGACTGGGCCAGCGGATCGGATCAGGATACGGAATTGGGGGCGGCAACCCGGCAACGCCTGCTGGACCAACTGGCCACAGATCAGATTCCGATGGTCGGATTCCACCTGCCGCATGGCGGTCTTGGCCGTGTCACGCGCAAGGACGGTGTCTTTCGTTTTATCAGCGAGGTTTAACCATGTTCCGCTATACGCTTACCGCCCTGGTGCTATTCACCGCCAGCACCGCCATCTCCAGTGAAAACATTGCCGATAAATATCCCGGCTCGCTGCTTTACGACGAACCGGTCGAGGTGATCCCCGGCGTCTGGTCCGCGATCGGGGCCACCGCGCCGCCCACTTATGAAAACTCGGGCCATAACAACAACCTGAGCTTTATCGTCACCGGCGACGGGGTTGTCGTGATCAACGGCAGCGCCGCCTATGCCCTGGCAAAGGCCCTGCATGACGAGATCAAGCGCATCACCGACCAGCCGGTAAAACTGGTGTTCAACGAAAACGGGCAGGGCCACGCCACGCTTGGGAATTCCTACTGGGCTGAACAGGGCGTGCCGATTGTCGCGCATGTCGATGCCGCCCACGAAGTTGAGGAGAACGGCGGCCCCAACCTTCAGGCGATGAAGGGCTACAATCGCGACAAGGCCGAGGGCACCACCGTGCAGGTCCCGACCGAAACCTTCAGCGACGAATATATTGTTGAAATGGGTGATTTCCGCATCGAGGCGCGCCACCTTGGCCCCGCCCACAGCCCTGGCGATATCGTTGTCTGGCTGCCCGAGCAAAGCCTGGTGATCTCGGGCGATATGGCGTTTCACGAACGCATGCTGCCGATCTTTGCCGACACGATCACCGCCGACTGGCTTGAGACATGGGAGAATGAATTCGAGGCCCTGGGCGCCACCTATGTCATTCCCGGCCACGGCCATCCCACCAACATGGCGCAGGTGCGCCGCTATACCCGTGACTATTTGATCTATCTGCGTGGCAAGATCCGCGACCATATCGACGCGGGCGGCGAACTGACCGATGCCTATTATGTCGATCAGACGCCCTATACCCACCTTGATACGTTTGAGGAGTTGGCCAAGAAAAACGCTGGCCGGGTGTTTGAACAGATGGAATGGGAATAGCCTGCACGCCCGGAGCCGCTGAATTTTTTCAGGCCATAAATATTCGCTGAGCGGCGACGCGATGCGCCTTGAACCTGGACGGGTGCTGATTTTGAGGTCCGACAGGTGCCGTGAGATGATATTCATCCACAAAAAAAGCCCTGCGGAAGCAGGGCCTTTTTGTTCAAGACCGGGCCTGTGGTCAGGCGTTGGCTTCGCGGATCTTGTCGGCGGCGGCTTTGTCGTAGGGGACGCCGTTTTGGTCAAACAGCGTGTCAAGTTCGCCCGAGAGGGTCATTTCGGTGATGATGTCACATCCGCCGACAAATTCGCCTTTGACGTAAAGCTGCGGAACGGTGGGCCAGTCGGAATAGTCCTTGATTCCCTGGCGGATCGCCTCGTCGGCCAGAACGTTCACATCAGCAAATTCGACACCCATGAAATTGAGCACGCCAGCCACGCGGCTTGAGAACCCGCATTGCGGCATATCCTTGGTACCCTTCATATAGAGCACCACGTCATTGGCTTTTACGGTCTCGTCGATCTGGGTTTTGGCGTCGGTTGTCGTCATGTCAATCTCCGGGTTAATTTGCATCACTGCCAAGGCCATTTTCCGTCGTATTTGTCGGCTAGGCGGGCGTTTCGTTTCATGGCTTGGGTCATCAGCGCGATGTCGGTGGCTTCCATGCCAAGCGGCGGTTTGTTCTCGGGGCGGCGGTGAACCGCGTGGCGCGACAGAGGGCGTTTGGTACGGCGGCGCAGCAATGCCTCGGCTATGGCCGCCACCACAGCGACCACCAGAAGACCAAGGAGCGCCCAGGCCATGGTTACTCTGGTGCCTTGGTGGTCAGGGCGAGCGCGTGCACTTCGCCCTTGGGCCCGTCCATCTTGCCCTTGAGGGCGGCATAAACGGCGCGTTGCTGCTGGACGCGGTTCATGCCGCGAAAGCTTTCGTCGATCACATGGGCCGCGAAATGCACACCGTCGTCACCCTCAACCGTAATCTTGGCATTGGGCAGGGTTTCGCGGATCAGCTCTTCGATATCAGAGGCGGTCAGGGCCATAAGGCGTCTCCTTGGCTGGTTTCCTAGGATGTAGAGCGGGGCCGGGGCGAGTGCAAGATGCAGCGTGGA
This sequence comes from Roseovarius litorisediminis, assembly GCF_900172295.1. Taxonomy (GTDB): domain Bacteria; phylum Pseudomonadota; class Alphaproteobacteria; order Rhodobacterales; family Rhodobacteraceae; genus Roseovarius; species Roseovarius litorisediminis. The sequence goes on along the minus strand of NZ_FWFL01000001.1, from coordinate 641,554 downwards.
TCGCTTTGGGTCTCTGGTGGTGAATTCAAGCGGAACGGCAGCGCCGCGCAGTATATCTGGGAAATGAGGGACGCTGTCCGCCAAGTTGAAATTCAAGAAATTTCAACGCCCTCCCTAGGATAGTTTGGGGGATAAGAAATTGGCACCTGAGGGGTTAAATTTCCTGACCTTTTTTTAGAAGGTCGTCGATCAGTTTGCGTTGTATCGCACCGCTGTCGCCGCCACCATATTGCAGCGCGCCGCCGGAATAAAGCGTGCCGTAGCTTTGCGCGAGGTTGACCACCTGACCCAGCCCGGAGATGAATTCATCCTTCTCGAGCGGAGACAGGGGATGGATGAAAGCGGCCCAGAGCGTTTCCTGCGCTATGGCATAGCGCGCATCGAGGGCGGAATCGAAATTGGCCTGCATCATGCGGGTCATTTCCTCGGGTGATATGTCGGCCGATTTGCGGATGGGGGTGATGGCCCGCATGCGATTTGCGGTTTCATCGGTAACAATCAGGATGGCCGTGTCCGAGATCATCAGTTGCCAGACGTGGCCGTTGGATTTGGCATCGGGATCGAGCGCACGGATGATTTTATCAAGCCGGTCGAGTGTCATTGCGGCCTCGGGCTGAACCTGTTGTTCAGGGGCGGTTGTATCCTGGGCGTGCAGGGCAAGCGGGAACAGGAGAAGAATGGCGGCCAGCAGGTTGCGGAGCATCAGTAATCCTTTCGTGCGATTGCTGATGAGACTGACACAGAGTTTCGATGCGCGCTATTGGGCTGATGAAAATGTGATCATCAGCCAAAGGTTGCGCCAAAGCTGCTGCGGAAGATCTGCGAAAGGCCTGACAGTGGCGCGCGCGAGTGGCCCAACTGCACGGAATCGCCGGTGAATTTGCCCACCGAATGGATCACGATACCTGCCTCGGCCGCCGCAGACATCAGTGCCTCGGCCTGATCAAAATTACAGGCCACAAGATAGCGCGCCTGATCTTCGCCAAACAGTGTGGCGGTGTCTTCGCTATCAAGATGCACGCCGACGCCAGCTGTTTCGGCCATTTCAAACGCGGCCAGCGCAAGGCCGCCATCCGAGAGGTCGGTACAGGCCTTGATCAGGGCATGGTTCGCCCGGATGAAATCGCCATGGCGTTTTTCGGCATCAAGATCAACGGCGGGTGCGTCGCCCTCGACCCGGTTGAAGACCTCGGCCAGAAGGGCGGACTGGCCCAGATGACCGGTAGTTTCACCGACCACCAGCGCAACATGCCCGTCGCGGGCCTGACCTGTGATAGCGGTTTCTGGATCGCGGATCAGACCCACGGCGCCAATGGTGGGCGTGGGCAGGATCGCGGTGCCATCGGTTTCGTTGTAAAGCGAGACATTGCCTGAAACGATGGGCATATCAAGAGCTTTAACTGCGGCCCCTATACCTTTGATTGCGCATACAAACTGGCCCATGATTTCGGGTTTTTCCGGGTTGCCGAAGTTCATGTTGTCGGTTGTGGCCAGCGGCACGGCGCCCAGGGCAGTAAGGTTGCGATAGGCCTCGGCCACAGCCTGTTTGCCGCCCATTGCCGGGTTGGCCTTGACGTAGCGTGGTGTGACATCCGAAGTGAAGGCCAGCAACTTGTCGGTGCCATGTACACGCACCAGGCCAGCGCCCTGACCGGGCGTGCGGGCCGTATCGGCCATGACCATGGTGTCATATTGTTCATACACCCATTCGCGTGAGCAGTAGTTGGGCGATGCAATCAGCGCCTTGAGCGCGTCAATCGGATCAATCTGCGGGACGGTGTCGGCATCAAGCGGCGTGGCCGGGGCCGGTTCAACCCACGGGCGGTCGTATTCAGGCGCGGAGCCCGACAGAGTGGCCAGCGGCAGGTCTGCCTTGATCTGGTTGCCGTGCATGATCAGGAATCGGTCTTCGGCAATTGTTTCTCCGACAATGGCGAAATCGAGGTCCCATTTTTCGAATACTGCGCGCGCCTGGGCTTCTTTTTCGGGGCGCAGGACCATGAGCATGCGTTCTTGCGATTCCGACAGCATCATTTCATAGGCGGTCATGTTGTCTTCGCGCTGCGGGACGCGGTCGAGGTTGAGTTTGACGCCAAGCCCGCCCTTGTCGCCCATTTCAACGGCGGAGCAGGTCAGGCCCGCCGCGCCCATATCCTGAATCGAGATCACGGCGCCGGTCTGCATCAGTTCCAGCGTGGCTTCCATCAGGCGTTTTTCAGTGAACGGGTCACCGACCTGAACGGTAGGGCGCTTTTCCTCGATTGAATCGTCGAATTCGGCACTGGCCATGGTCGCGCCGCCAACACCATCGCGGCCGGTTTTGGCGCCAAGGTAGACGACAGGCATGCCGACGCCCGAGGCCGCGGAATAGAAAATCTTGTCAGTGTCCGCGATGCCCGCAGCAAAAGCATTGACCAGACAGTTGCCATTATAGGCCGGGTCAAACCGCACCTCGCCACCCGCGCAGGGCACGCCAAAGCAGTTGCCGTAGCCGCCAACACCCGCGACAACGCCGTGCACCAGCTGGCGGGTTTTGGGGTGGTCCGGTTCACCAAACGAGAGCGAGTTCATCGAGGCGACCGGGCGCGCGCCCATGGTAAAGACGTCCCGGAGGATGCCGCCCACGCCGGTGGCGGCGCCCTGATAGGGTTCAATATAGCTGGGGTGGTTGTGGCTTTCCATTTTGAAAACCACGCACTGGCCATCGCCGATATCGACGATACCTGCGTTTTCACCGGGGCCGCAGATGACCTGAGGACCCTCGGTCGGCAGCGTGCGGAGCCATTTCTTGGATGACTTGTAGGAACAATGTTCGTTCCACATGGCCGAGAAAATGCCCAACTCGGTGAACGTCGGTTCGCGGCCGATGATTTCGAGGATACGTTCGTATTCGTCGGGCTTGAGCCCGTGGGCCTCAATCAGTTCGGGAGTGATTGCCGGATCCTGCATATGAAAACTATCCCCCAAGGTGGCTATGTTTGGCGTCTCTTTAGGGTATCGCGCGGCGGGGGGGAAGGGGCTGTGTAATGCTCGCTTGACCAATTGTGGCTTATGGTCTTCTGTTGGGCGAAAATCTGGAGGGATCATGGAGAATTTGCAGAACCCCTGGCGGGGCAAGGGCCTGAGCGAGGCCGTGCTTTCAGGCGCGCCCGCTCCCAGCGTGGATGCCGCCGCACCTTTGGGGTTGCTCAAGCAATGCCCGGCGGCAGCGCAAACGCCGGTAATCCGAATTGAAGGTCTGGGTGCGCAGGTCTGGGCCAAGGATGAACGCCAGCGCATGAATCTGGGAAGCTTCAAGGCGCTTGGGGCGGCATATGTGATTGCACACAGGGCCGCCAACAGTGGCGCCGATGATCTGACAAAGGCGCTGCAGGGCCAGACATTTGTCACGGCCAGTGCTGGAAATCACGGGCTATCAGTTGCCGCGGGTGCGCGGGCCTTTGGCGCCAAATCGGCGGTCTATCTGGCAGAAACGGTGCCGGAAAGTTTTGCCGTGCGGTTGCGCGACAAGGGGGCGATCGTCGTGCGTGCCGGATCGGACTATCAGGGCAGCATGGACGCGGCGATGCAGGCGGCCGAAGATAACGGCTGGACGTTGCTTTCTGACACCTCGTGGCCGGGATATTTCGACATTCCACATCGTCTGATGGAAGGCTATCTGGCGATGGCGGCCGAAGCAGCCGAACAAATACCGGATGTGCCGACGCATATTTTTTTGCAGGCCGGTGTTGGCGGACTGGCCGGGGCCGGGGCGGCGTATTTCCGCAAGGTCTGGGGCGATGCGCCAAAGATCATCGTGGTCGAGCCGGAATTTGCCCCGGCACTGCAGGTCAGTATCCGCGAGGGCAAATGTGTGAATACCGAAGGTCCGGTATCGGACATGGGGCGGCTGGATTGCAAAGAGCCGTCGCTGATTGCGCTGAAGGGGCTGGCGCGGGATGCCGATGAATTCGTGACCATCACCGAGGAAGAGGCTTTTGCGGTGTTGCCTGTGCTGGCCGAACAGGGGGCAGCGACCACCACATCGGGGGGCGCGGGGCTTGCGGCCGTAATGGCCATGGAGTTGGGTGCGGAGGCCCGTGTGCTGTGCGTCATCAGTGAAGAGGCGTGATCGTAAAGGCGGTTTCGGCAACCGAATTTCAGGCGCGCGCGGCTTGGTTTAGCCGCTTGCAGGGGCTGGCTTGCCAGCGCTCTGATGCGGGCGCCTGATTGACAGAATGCCGTTCCACTGTTCCAGCTGGCGGTGTTGATTTCTTGGAATTTATACCCCCGGGGGGCCAGTAATGCAGTTATTGCATCTTACCGAAGACGCGCAGGGTGTTTCGCATTTTAAGGATGTTGAAATTGCTTTGAATGAAGGTGACTTTGCACCGCCTGCGCCTGTCATGCCGATATCTGACAAAGAAGCCTGCAAAAATCTTCTGTATCTGGTGTTGCCCGCGGGGTGGGGCGGGGCAAAGCACCCGTCGCCCCGCCGTCAGGTTGCGTTTTGCCTGTCAGGTTGGTTGCGGGTAGAGGCCGGAGATGGCGAAGTAAGAGAATTTGGTGCCGGTGCAATCTGGCGGATGGAAGATGTATCCGGATCAGGGCACAAGACAACAGTTATTGGGTCTGAGGATGTTCAGCTGGCAATCGTGCAGCTGGAATAATCAGCGTTCTGCCAAATAAGCGGGCAATGCAAAAAAAAGGCCGAGCACTAAGCTCGGCCATAGTCCAACAGGGAGGTATGAAGGCGACGCACCATGTGGCTGTCACCATCAAGAGTGGAATTAGGGATGCGTTTCGAGTCGTTCAAGGGAAATAATGCCGCACTTGCAGCATTTCCGCTATGCGATATGTGCATGGCTTGCCTAAAAAATCAGCTAACAGATTGTTCTTTAAGCTTTTTGCGATAGGCAAAAATTTCTTCCTGAACGAAGTCACGAAATGCTGCAATACGTTTTGAGTGCCGCAGCTCCTCGGGGTAGGCGAGAAAAACGGGAACTTCGATGGACTCGACTTCTGGCAGGACCCGCACCAGATCGGGGAAATCCTGGGTCAGATAGTCTGGCAGTACACCTATTCCAAGGTTGTTGAGCGTCCCCTGCAATACGCCAAAATAGTTGTTGATCGTCAGCAACGGAGGGATGTCATAGGACATGATTTCCTGCACGAGCGTGGCACCTGCGCCTACCTGGGCCGAGCGCGGGTTCTGGCAAATCAGCCGGTGCTCGTTCAAATCGGACAGCGTTTCGGGTGTGCCGCGTTCCGCCAGATATTTTGGCGACGCATAGAGGCGCATATGCACACTCATCAACCGTTTGCGAATCAGGTCGGCCTGGCTGGGCTCTTTCATGCGGATGGCGACATCGGCCTCGCGCATGGGCAGGTCAAGCACGCGTTCCTCAAGCATCAGGTCGATCTTGAGGTCCGGAAACTTTTCATAAAGCTGAGGCAGGCGAGGGGCCAGCCATAGGGTGCCAAAGCCGATAGTGGTGGTGACACGCAATTCGCCAAAGACTTCTTCTTCGCTGTCGCGGATGCGGGCGGTGGCCGTGTCCAGCCGTTTCATCATGGCGCGGGTCGCATCGAACAAAAGTTCGCCCTGTTCCGTCAGAATCAGCCCGCGCGCGTGGCGGTGAAACAGGGTGGCGTTCAGCGAATCTTCGAGCGCACGAATCTGTCGTGACACGGCAGATTGCGACAGGTGCAGTTGATCGCCCGCGTGTGTCAGGCTGCCGACGTCTGCCACAGCGTGAAATATTCTGAGTTTGTCCCAATCCATACGTGAAACTTTCTATTCCTTACCGCGCTCAAGACGCAATAGCAGATAACCCCCGCGTGTTTACATGCTTTACGGCTTGGATACCAAATTTTCTCCTTGGTAGGTCAGGAATTTTGACCTAATATTGCACTATATTAAGATCAAACTCCGTACAACAGGGGATGCACACCATGAGCACGCAACAGGTATCATTGAATGATCGGTTCGATCTGGAAAAACCCCAGGTATTGTTGAACGGAACCCAGGCGCTGGTGCGGCTGATGCTGGTCCAATCCGCGCGGGACCGTTTGGCCGGGCTGAACACGGCAGGATATGTGACCGGGTATCGGGGATCGCCCCTCGGGGCGGTGGATATGCAGATGAACCGGGCCGCAAAACAGCTGGCCGAAGCGCATGTGCGCTTCGAGGAGGGGCTGAACGAAGATCTGGCCGCAACAGCGCTGTGGGGCAGTCAACAGGCCGAGTTGCGCGGCGAAGGCAAATATGATGGCGTATTCGGCCTTTGGTACGGCAAGGGCCCCGGCGTGGACCGCACCGGTGATGTGATGCGTCATGCCAATATGGCAGGCACCAGCGCCCATGGTGGTGTGTTGATGGCGATGGGGGATGACCATACCGGCGAAAGCTCGACCGTGCTGCACCAAAGCGAATGGGCGATGGTGGATGCCTATATGCCGGTTGTCAGTCCGGCAGGGGTGCAGGAAATCATCGACTATGGCCTGTATGGTTTTGCCCTGTCGCGGTTTTCCGGCCTTTGGGTCGGGTTGAAAACGATGAAAGATACGGTCGAGGCCACATCGGTTGTCGATGGTCGCACAGACCGGATGCAGTTTGTAACGCCCGAATTCGATATGCCCGAGGGCGGGTTGAACATTCGTATGGGCGATACCCCACACGCGCAAGAAGCGCGGATGATTGACCATAAACGCTTTGCCGCCGAGGCGTTCAGCCATGCCAACAAGATGGACAAGCGGGTTTGGGGTAAGCCCGGTGCCAAGATCGGCTTGGTCGCCGCGGGCAAGAACTGGCTGGATCTGGTGCATGCGCTGGATCTGCTGGGGGTGGATGCGGCTGAGGCCGAGCGACTGGGGATAACAACCTACAAGGTAGGTCAGACTTTTCCGCTGGACATGAAGGGCTTTCACGACTGGGCCGAAGGGCTGGACCTGATCGTGGTGGTCGAGGAAAAGCGCAAACTGATCGAGGTTCAGATCAAGGAAGCGATCTTTGATGATCGCAAGGGCCGCAGGGTTTACGGTTGGCACAAGGGCGGCGGCGCCGGCTCGATGCACGGCGAAGAGCTGTTTCCCACGCGCGGGGCGCTGGACCCCATCATGATTGCCGAAAAACTGGGGCAGATCCTGATCGAAGAGGGGCGCGGGACCGAGGCCGTGAAAGCCGGGCTGGAGGCGTTGAGTGAGGCGCGCCGCAACGACAATGTCAAAGAGATTGCCACCCGCACGCCCTATTTCTGTTCGGGCTGCCCGCATAACAGTTCCACCAAACTGCCAGAAGGCAGCCGCGCTTATGCGGGAATCGGATGTCACTATATGGTGCAGTGGATGGACCGCGAGACAACCGGCTTTACCCATATGGGTGGTGAGGGGGCCAACTGGATCGGCGAGGCACCGTTTTCAAACCGCAAGCATGTGTTTCAGAATCTTGGCGACGGCACCTACAACCATTCCGGCGTGCAGGCCATTCGGGCGGCCTTGGCGGCGGGCACCAATATTACCTACAAGATCCTCTATAACGATGCCGTGGCTATGACGGGCGGGCAGCCTAATGAAGGTGGATTGGATGCGCCGCGTATTGCCGCCGAACTTAAGGCGATGGGGGTGAATAACCTGTCTGTCGTTTATGACGAAAAGGAAGATATCGACTTTAAAGCATTCCCTCAGGGCATTGAAATAAAAGAACGTTCCGAACTAATGGATGTGCAGAAACGCCTGCGCGAAGTCGAAGGCGTTTCGGCGATCATATACATTCAGACCTGTGCCGCGGAAAAGCGCCGCCGCCGCAAGCGTGGGCTGTTTCCTGACCCCGACAAACGGGTTTTCATCAACACGGATGTCTGCGAGGGCTGCGGCGATTGCGGGGTGCAGTCGAACTGTGTGTCGATCGTGCCGGTAGAAACCGAACTGGGGCGCAAACGAGCGATTGATCAGTCCAGTTGCAACAAAGATTTTAGCTGCCTCAAGGGGTTTTGCCCGTCTTTTGTAACGCTGGAAGGTGCGAAAATCCGCAAGGAACAGGCGATTGACCTGGACCTGCCTAATCTGCCACTTCCGAACCTGCCCCAGATCAACGGCACCCATAATGTGGTCATCACAGGTGTGGGAGGTACCGGCGTGGTGACCATTGGCGCGGTGCTGGCGCAGGCGGCACAGATCGACGGTAAGGGCGCGGGTATGATGGAAATGGCCGGGCTGGCGCAAAAAGGTGGCGCTGTGCATATCCATTGTCGCCTGGCAGAACGCCCCGAGGACATCAATGCCATCCGCGTGGCCACGGGTGAATGCGATGCGCTGATTGGCGGGGATCTGGTGGTGTCGGCAGGGGCCAAAACGCTGGGCCTGACGAAGCGCGGCCGTACCGGGGCGGTGGTGAACCGTCATGAGATCATTACCGGCGATTTCACCCGCGACACCGAATTCAGACTGCCCGCCGACCGGTTGGAACTTGCGCTTGAGGCGCGGTTGGGTGAGGCGGTGCAACTGTTTGATGCCTCAGATCTGGCCAAGACGGCGATGGGCGATTCTATTTTCTCGAACATGATGATATTTGGCGCGGCATGGCAGCGCGGGCTGATCCCGCTGAGCCATGACGCGATCACACAGGCCATCACGCTGAACGGGGCTGCCGTGGCACAGAACCTGCGGGCCTTTGAAATCGGTCGCTGGGCGGCAGTGCATCCTGATCAGGTCGCAAAGCTGCTGGCGCCGAACGTTGTTGAGCTGCCCAAATCGCTGGAGGATAAGATTGCCTTTCGCGCCGATCACCTTGTGGCCTATCAGGGCAAGCGACTGGCCAAACGCTATCGCAAACTGGTCGAGGCTGTCAGGGATCCGGCCCTGCAAGAGGCCGTGGCCAAGGGCTATCACAAACTGCTGTCCTACAAGGATGAATACGAGGTGGCGCGGCTTTTGCTGAGCAGCCGGGAGAAGGCGGCGAAGGAATTTGACGGCGATTTTCGCATGTCGTTTCATCTGGCCCCGCCTATTTTGGCAAAGGTCGGCGCGGATGGGCGGCCCAGAAAGCGCGCGTTCGGGCCGTGGATGGCGGGGCCATTGAAATGGCTGGCACGGATGAAGCCCCTGCGCGGTACACCACTGGATGTGTTTGGTTATTCGTCTGAACGGCGAATGGAACGCGCGCTGATCAAGCAGTATGAAAAAGACATCAGGGCAGTAATGCCACTGCTGGGGCCTGATACCCGGGATGCGTTGCTTGCGCTGGCTGAACTGCCTCTGCAAATCCGTGGGTTTGGCCCGGTGAAGTCTGCCAATGCAGCGAAAGCCGCCAAACGTCGCGAGGAATTGCTGTCGGTAATCAACGCAGGTGGCAAGCCTTCGGCGCAGGCGGCGGAATAAGCGGCAGAATTCCTGTATCGTGGCCGTTGACACGCTGTTATTGCCGCTTGTCGCCAGGATAAAGGTTGCAAAATCCCGGATGGAATTCTTGCGCCGCAGGGCGTATGAGCTTTCTTCAGGACAGAATGATCCCTTTGATCAGGGATTCGCAATTTAATAGCAGCCTTGGGGCCTGACAGATGGCAGTGGGTATCTTTGACAGTGGTCTCGGCGGCCTGACCGTTCTGGACGCGGTGGAAAAGCGGCTGCCAGAGGTGCCGTTTGTCTATCTGGGCGACAATGCCCATGCGCCTTACGGCGTGCGCGACGCCGAGGATGTTTATCAACTGACCACCAAAGCGGTTGAGCGGCTGTGGGAAGCGGGCTGTGATCTGGTGATTCTGGCCTGCAATACGGCCTCGGCGGCGGCACTGCGACGGATGCAGGAAAGCTGGATTCCTTCCGACAAGCGGGTATTGGGTGTGTTTGTACCCCTGATCGAGGCACTGACCGAACGCCAGTGGGGCGACAACTCTCCGCCGCGCGAAGTGGCGGTGAAACATGTGGCCCTGTTTGCCACGCCTGCCACTGTCAGCAGCCGGGCGTTTCAACGCGAACTGGCGTTTCGGGCTATCGGTGTGGATGTCGAGGCGCAGGCCTGCGGCGGCGTGGTGGATGCCATTGAAGAAGGTGACATGATCCTGGCCGAGGCACTGGTACGCAGCCATGTGGATGCGTTGAAACGCAAAATGCCTGACCCGCAGGCGGCAATTCTGGGCTGCACCCATTATCCGCTGATGCTGGATATATTCCAGGACGCGCTTGGGGTTGATGTGGCGGTTTACAGTCAGGCCAATCTGGTGGCGGAAAGCCTGGCGGATTACCTTGACCGGCACCCCAACATGCTGGGCAATGGTGTTGAGCGCAAGTTCCTGACAACCGGCGATCCCAAACTCGTGTCAGCGCGGGCGACGCAGTTTCTACGACGACAGATCACGTTTCAATCTGCCTGAGGGCCTGATCCTGCAGGCCGTGGCCCAGAGGCCACCTCAGGGTGGATGAGTGCCCACGTCGCATTGCCGTGGCGTTAAAACTCTCTTAAATGCACACAACACTTGCAGAAAGCAGACGTCTGACATGACCCATAAAATCGCAATTCTGGGCGCCAGCGGATATACCGGCGCCGAACTGGTCCGGCTTATTGCCACCCATCCCACTATGGAAATTTCAGCGCTTGCCGCCAATTCCAAGGCCGGGCAGGCCATGGCGGATGTGTTTCCCCATCTGCGCCATCTGGATTTGCCTGAACTGGTGACAATCGATGAAATTGATTTCGCCGGGATTGACCTGTGTTTTTGCGCCTTGCCGCACAAGACCAGCCAGGAAGTTATCAGCGCTCTGCCGAAGGATCTGAAAATCATCGATCTTTCCGCTGATTTCCGGCTGCGCGACCCGTCGGCTTATGAAAAATGGTACGGCAACCCGCATGCGGCGACAGAGATGCAGAAAGAGGCGATATACGGCCTGACCGAGTTTTATCGGAACGAGATTGCCAGCGCCCGCCTTGTGGCTGGGACGGGCTGCAACGCGGCAACCGGGCAATATATTCTTCGGCCGCTGATCGCGGCGGGGGTGATTGATCTGGACGAGATCATCCTTGACCTGAAATGCGGTGTGTCCGGGGCCGGGCGCAGTTTGAAAGAAAACCTGCTGCATGCCGAACTTTCCGAAGGCTATCACGCCTATGCCGTGGGCGGCACGCACCGGCATCTGGGCGAATTCGACCAGGAGTTTTCGGCGGTTGCAGGCCGAGAGGTGAAAATCCAGTTCACGCCGCATCTGATTCCCGCAAACCGGGGCATTCTGGCGACCGCCTATGTGAAAGGCGACGCGCAGACTGTGCTGGATACGTTGAATGCGGCCTATGATGATGAGCCCTTTGTTGTGGTACTGCCCTTGGGTCAGACACCCAGCACCCGGCATGTCCGGGGCAGTAATTTCTGTCATATTGGCGTTGTCGCTGATCGGCTGCCGGGCCGGGTGATAGTTGTGGCGGCACTGGACAACCTGACCAAGGGCTCTAGCGGGCAGGCCTTGCAGAATGCAAATCTGATGTTAGGTGAAGATGAGACGGCGGGCCTGATGCTTGCCCCGGTATTTCCTTGAAGAATGCGAGGTAGAGGAGTGAAATCGCTTAAGAAAAAACGCCGGGTTCAGGTGATATCACTTGCGGCCGTGGCCTTGATCGCGGCCACTGCGTTGATTGGATACGCGATGCGTGACGGGATCAATTTCTTTCGCTCGCCCAGTCAGGTCATCGCCGAACCGCCGGCGCCGAACGAGGTGTTTCGTATCGGGGGTCTTGTGGAAGAGGGCAGCCTGATACGTGGCGAGGGGGAAGTCATCAGCTTTAGCGTGACGGATGGCGGCGGTGTGGTGCCTGTTACCTACAAGGGTGTTCTGCCAGATCTCTTTGAGGAAAATCAGGGAATGGTCGGCACCGGAACTTACGTTAACGGTGTCTTCAAGGCCACTGAAATTCTTGCGAAACATGATGAAGATTACATGCCGAAAGAGGTCGTTGATGCGCTGAAGGAACAGGGCGTCTACAAGGAACCGGACGGTAGTTAAGCCAGCCGTTAACCGAACCGGTCGCAGCCTGTTGCCCGATTGAGGTAGCAGGCGGATGGCCAGATGCGAAGCGTTTCAGAGATTGCAAAAGAGATTGTCGCCCGTGAAGGCGGCTTTGTTGATGACCCCGACGATCCGGGCGGGGCTACCAAATACGGCGTGACATTTCACACGATGCGCCGACTGGGGCTGGACCTGACCGGGGATGGGCGGGTGAGTGTCGAGGATGTCAAACACCTGACCCGCGCCCGGGCCGAAAACATATTCATCACCCACTATTTTAACCAACCGCGCATCGCAGAGCTGCCGCAAGTGTTGCAGGCCAGCGTGTTCGATATGTATGTCAACGCCGGCGCCAATGCGGTGAAAATCCTGCAGCGGCTTTTGCGCCAGATGGGGCAGGCGGTGGACGTGGACGGCGTGATTGGACCGCAAACCATCCAGGCTGCCGATACTGCGGCCACGGAAGCCCCCGATCATATTGCCGATGCGTACGGCATTGCCCGGCGCAATTACTATTTCGGCCTGGCCGACCGGCGCGCAGCCAGCCGCAAATACGCCCGATCACGGGCCGGGGGCAAAGGCGGATGGATCCGCCGCGCGGAAGAGTTCATTTCGCTACGGTTTCATCTGCAAGACGCCGAATTTCAGAAAAGGACAGCGGCATGGGATTGATCGAGCGGGTTCTGACGGTCGTTTTTGGCGGGGCGCGCAACATCGTGGCGGACACAGCCGAAGTGTTTCGTGAAAACACCGAGGCCGGGGCCGGGCGACAGGCAGAGTTCAAAAAACAGGTCGTGACGCAATACGGGCAAGAGTTTCATAGCAATCAGCGCGGTTGGTTCGACCGTGTCATGGATGCGGTCAACCGCCTGCCACGCCCGGCCATGGCACTTGGGACGCTGGCGCTGTTTGTCTCGGCCATGACCGATCCGATCTGGTTTGCCGAGCGGATGCAGGGCATTGCGCTGGTGCCCGAACCGCTTTGGTGGCTTCTTGGTGCAATTGTATCGTTTTACTTTGGGGCGCGACATCAGGCGAAAGGGCAGGAGTTTCAACGCTCTGTCGCGGTAACGATGGCGCGCGCACCGCAGGTTGTTGAAAACATCACCGCCCTGCGCAAACTGCGTGCCGGCAGCCCCGGCGTGGCAGATACCGGGCCGGATGCAAAGCTGGCCCTGGCAGCTTTCACACCGGGCGAAAACCCGGCACTGGATGACTGGCACAAGTCGCGGGGCTGACCCCCGCGACAAAGTGATCGATTTGTGGGCGAGATTGACGTTGGCCCGGCTGGCACTGCGCCCTATACTTGGGTCATGATTACAGAACTTGGCCACTTCGCCCTTATCCTCGCCTTTGTGACCGCCTGCTTTCAGGTGGTCGTTCCCCTTTACGGTGCACACAAGCGCTGGCCCGGCTGGATGGCCGCGGCTGAACCTGCCGCGACCTTGCAGTTTCTGCTGACAGCGGGGGCCTTTGCATCGCTGACCTGGGCTTTTCTGACCTCTGATTTCTCACTCAAGCTGGTGACGCTGAACAGTCATACGGCCAAGCCGCTGCTGTACAAGATCACTGGTGTGTGGGGCAATCACGAAGGATCCATGTTGTTGTGGGTGTTGATCGTGGCGCTATTCGGCGGTTCGGTCGCCTGGTTCGGCAGCAATCTGCCACCCAGCCTGAAGGCGCGTGTTCTGGCAGTGCAGGGCATGATCGGGGCGGCTTTTTTCGCCTTTATTTTGTTCACATCCAATCCGTTCTTGCGGCTGGCAGTGCCACCCTTTGACGGCAATGACCTGAATCCGCTGTTGCAGGATCCGGGTTTGGCATTTCATCCGCCGTTCCTTTATCTGGGCTATGTCGGCCTTTCGATGACTTTTTCATTCGCGGTGGCCGCCCTGATCGAAGGTCGGGTCGACGCAGCATGGGGACGCTGGGTGCGGCCCTATACGTTGGCGGCATGGATATTCCTGACGATCGGTATCGGTCTGGGCAGCTGGTGGGCCTATTACGAGCTGGGCTGGGGCGGTTTCTGGTTCTGGGACCCGGTGGAAAACGCCAGTTTCATGCCTTGGCTGATCGCTGCGGCCTTGTTGCATTCCTCGATCGTGGTGGAAAAACGCGAATCGCTCAAAAGCTGGACTGTTTTGCTAGCGATCATCGCCTTCGGTTTTTCGATGGTTGGCGCGTTTATCACCCGCTCGGGTATCATCACCTCGGTGCATGCCTTTGCCAGTGATCCGGAGCGGGGTGTTTTCCTGCTGGCGATACTTGCTGTGTTCATGCTGGGCGCGCTGACGCTGTTTGCGGCGCGGGCTAATGTCATGCAGGCCAAAGGTGTCTTTGGGCTGGTCAGCCGCGAATCCATGCTGGTGATAAACAACATTCTGCTGGGCGTCTCCGCTTTTGTTGTCTTCACGGGTACTATCTGGCCTCTAGTGGCTGAATTGTTCTTTGATCGGAAACTGTCAGTCGGGGCGCCGTTTTTCAACATGGCGTTCACGCCTTTCATGCTGCTGCTGGGGTTGATCCTGCCGGTAGGAGCCATGCTGCCGTGGAAGCGGGCGAATCTGGGCCGGGTGATCCGACAGCTGAGGGGCGCCTTTGTTCTGGCGATCGCCATCGGGGCACTGGCCTGGGCCTTGCAGACCGGGCGGTCTGCCCTTGGGCCGGTTGGCCTGTTTCTGGCGGCGTGGCTGGTGTCAGGCTCGGCCGTGGATCTGTGGAGCCGCACGGGGCGCGGTTCAGGCCGTCTGGCGCGCCTCAGGCGCCTGCCAAGGGCCGATTGGGGGAAATCCGTGGCCCATGGGGGGCTAGGTATCACAATTGCGGGTATCGCGGGCATGATGGCGTGGTCGGTAGAAGATATCCGGGTGGTGCAGCCCGGTGAGGCATTCGAAGTTGCGGGCTTTACCCTGTCGCTGGACAATGTCGCGCGCGTCGAGGGGCCCAACTATATCTCGACGATGGGAGAGGTTTCGCTTCGGCGTGGCGACAGTCTGATCAATACGCTTTACCCGGAAAAACGGATTTATCCGGTAGCGGGTATGCCGACCACCGAGGCCGCCATCGACAATGGTTTCCTGCGCGACGTGTATGTCGTGGTGGGGGACCCGCAGGGCAACGGCGGATGGGCGATCCGGACCTATTACAAACCTCTGGCCAACTGGATCTGGGGGGGCGCCATCCTGATGGCGTTTGGTGGTGCGCTTTCCTTGAGTGACCGGCGCTACCGTGTGGCGGCGGGCAGCCACAAGGCGGCCGCGGTCGGAGTGCCCGCGGAATGAAACGGCTGGTTTTGTGCCTGTGTCTGATTGCGGCCCCGGTTTTTGCGGTTCAGCCTGACGAAATTCTGGACGATCCCGCGCTTGAAGCGCGGGCGCGAGAACTGAGCCAGGGATTACGCTGTCTGGTTTGCCGCAACGAAAACATCGACGATTCAAGTGCGCAGCTTGCCCGCGATCTGCGCCTGCTGGTGCGCGAAAGACTTGTTGCAGGCGATACGGATGAAGAGGCCGTTGCGTTCATTGTGGACCGCTACGGTGAATATGTACTGCTGAAACCCCAGTCGGGCGGCTCAAACCTGATCCTCTGGGGGGCGGGTCCATTGATGCTGCTTTTGGGCGGCTTGATTGCTGTTGTCTATTTGCGAAGGCGCTCCAGGTCGGTTGAAGGCGGGGATGCGAGCCTGAGCGACGACGAAAAGGCAAGATTACGCGAAATCATGAAAAACTGACGTGTCGTTTCTCTTTTACGCAGGGCGGTATTGGGGTTTGATTGACACAGATTTTATCCTGGAAGGCGCGCCCGAATGAAAGACTATCAAACCATTTCCCTGTTCATCGAGGATGATATCGCTGTCCTGAGCCTGAATCGTCCGGACAAGATGAATGCCCTCAACGCGCAGATGCGGGCTGAGATCCGGGACGCGGCCATATTTGCGGCCAGGGAGGCCCGCGTTCTGGTCATGACCGGCAACGGAAAAGCATTCTGTTCGGGCCAGGATCTGAGTGACGGCGGGAATGTCGCCGCGATGGACCTGGAGCGGGTTCTGCGCGATGAATATGTTCCGATGCTGCGTGCAATTACCGATTGCCCGGTTCCGACGATCAGCGCGGTCAATGGCCCGGCCGCAGGAGCCGGGGCGAACCTGGCGCTGGCGGCGGATGTGGTGATAGCCACCGAAAGCGCCTATTTCCTGCAGGCCTTTACCCGGATCGGCCTGATCCCGGATGCAGGCGGCACCTATTGGCTGCCTCGCCAGATGGGCACCGCCAAGGCGATGGGGGCCGCGCTTTTTGCCGAACCGATCAGCGCGCGGCAAGCCAGCGACTGGGGAATGATCTGGGAGTCCGTTGAGGACGACGCGTTTGACGGCAAATGGCGGGCCCGTGCCACGCATCTGGCCAAGGGGCCGACGCTGGCCTACGGGCATGTGAAACAGGCGATACGCGGCAGTTGGGACAACGGGTTTGACACCCAGCTGGATTTTGAAGCCAAGCTGCAGGGAGCCTGTGGAAAATCCCGTGATTTCAAAGAGGGCGTCGTTGCTTTTCTGGAAAAGCGCCCCGCGAAATACGAAGGGCGGTAAACCTGCCCTGCTAGCGGCCCGAACTTGGATAAGTATCCGGAACAACAAAGGCCGACCCAATCAGGGCCGGCCTTTGTTCTGCGTAAACTGTGATTCTCAGCGGTTTTCGATATCCACGTAATCGCGCATCGTAGACCCATTATAGAGCTGACGAGGGCGGCCGATTTTCAGTTGTGGATCACCGATCATTTCTTTCCACTGCGAAATCCAGCCGACCGTACGGCTGAGCGCGAAGATGGGCGTGAACATCGAGGTCGGGAAACCCATCGCTTCCAGAATGATGCCGGAATAGAAATCGACATTCGGGAACAGCTTTTTCTCGGAGAAATACGGGTCGGCCAGCGCCTGTTTTTCAAGTTCTTTGGCGACCTGCAGGATCGGGTTGTCATCAATCCCCATCAATTCAAGAACTTCGTCGGCGGACTGTTTCAGCACCGTCGCGCGGGGGTCAAAGTTTTTGTAGACCCGGTGGCCAAAGCCCATCAGGCGGAACGGATCATCCTTGTCCTTGGCACGCGCAATGAATTCGGGAATCCGATCGGGGGTGCCAATTTTCTTGAGCATTTCAAGACAAGCCTGATTTGCGCCCCCATGTGCCGGGCCCCAAAGGCAGGCAATACCAGCGGCGATACAGGCAAACGGGTTTGCCCCCGAACTGGACGCCAGACGGACCGTGGACGTCGACGCATTTTGTTCGTGGTCGGCATGCAGGGTGAAAATCCGGTCCATGGCACGGGCCAGGATCGGATTCACTTCGTAATCCTCGGCCGGGACAGCAAAGCACATCTTGAGGAAGTTCGAGGCATAATCCAGATCATTACGCGGATATTCGAAGGGTTGCCCGATGGTGTATTTATAAGCCATCGCTGCAATGGTTGGCATCTTGGCGATCATCCGGATCGAGGCCACTTCGCGCTGCCAGGGGTCGTTGATGTCTGTTGAGTCGTGATAGAAGGCTGACATTGCACCGACCACACCCACCATGATCGCCATCGGGTGCGCATCACGGCGGAACCCGCGGAAAAGGTACATCATCTGCTCGTGGATCATTGTGTGGCTGGTCACCCGAGATTCAAAATCCTCGAGGTGGGCGGGTGATGGCAGTTCACCGTAAAGCAGCAGATAACAAACTTCGAGATAATGCGATTTGCTTGCCAGTTGATCAATCGGGTAGCCGCGGTGCAGCAGTTCGCCCTTGTCACCGTCGATATAGGTAATGGTGCTGTCACAGGCCGCGGTCGAGGTAAAGCCCGGGTCGTAGGTGAAAACCCCTGCCTGCGCATAGAGCTTGCGGATGTCGACAACATCCGGGCCCGCAGTGGGTGAAAAAATCGGCAATTCGTATTTTTTGCCGTCAATCTCAAGCGTTGCGGATTTCGTGCTGTCTGCCATGAGGCGGTCTCCCTCTCTAAGCCCGCGCATTCAGCGCACTGGGCTACATATTTCAGTTGGCCTTTCGAGAAGGTTAAACATTCTCGCAGGCAGCGTCAGTAAGCCGGGCAATCGTCTCGCCACGTCCGAGAACCAACATCATGTCAAACACACTTGGTGTCGCAGTCCGTCCGGCCAGCGCGGCCCGAAGCGGGCCGGCAAGCTTTCCAAATTTAATACTATTATCTTCAGCGAACTGCATTGCAATCGCTTCTAGATCTTCGCGAGACCAACTAGCATTTTGCAACTGCGGCGTCAATTCCTTCAGTATACCACGGGATACAGAATCAAGCAGGGCTGCGGCTTTCTCATCCGGAACCACTGGTCTGGAAGTGAGGATAAATTCTGCTTTATCAATTAGTTCGGGGAATGTCTTTGCGCGTTCCTTTAGGCAGTACATTCCTTGTTCCAACAGAATAATTTTATCGTCAGACAGCGCAGGTTGGTCCGTTGCGGCAAGGAATCCAACCAGTTCATGCAGCAGTGCAGCATCTTCTGAAGCCGCGATATGCTGGCCGCACAGATTTTCAAGCTTCTTGAAGTCAAACCGTGCCGGGGATTTGCCGATACCCGACAGGTCAAACCATTCCCGGGCCTGTGCGTCGGTAAAAAATTCGTCATCACCATGGCTCCAGCCAAGCCGGGCGAGGTAGTTGCGCATGCCTGCTGCCGGATAGCCCATGTGCTGGTATTCCTCGACGCCAAGCGCGCCGTGGCGTTTGGACAGCTTTTTGCCATCGGGCCCGTGGATCAGCGGGATATGGGCATAGACCGGCAGGGGCCAATCCATTGCTGTGTAGATCATCATTTGTCGCGCGGCGTTGTTCAGGTGATCGTCGCCCCGGATGACATGGGTAACCCCCATATCATGATCATCCACCGCCACGGCAAGCATGTAGACCGGCGTGCCGTCGCTGCGCAAAAGTACCATGTCGTCAAGCTGATCGTTGCGGATGGTGACATCGCCCTGAACCTGATCCCGGATCACCGTGCTGCCATCGCGCGGGGCTTTGATACGGATGACATATGGCGCATCGGGGTGTTGATCTGGTGTGGAATCACGCCAGGGGCTGTGGAACAGGGTCGAGCGGCCTTCGGCGCGGGCGGCATCGCGAAAGGCCTGGATTTCGTCCTGTGTCGAGAAACACTTGTAGGCTTTTCCCTGTGCCAGCAGGTCGCGTGCCACCTCGGCGTGGCGGTCGGCGCGCTGAAACTGGCTGATTGCCTCGCCATCGTGATCCAGTCCCAGCCAGGTCATCCCATCCAGAATTGCCTGGGTTGCCTCAGGCGTTGAACGGGCGCGGTCGGTGTCTTCGATCCGCAGCAGGAATTTTCCACCGCGCCCGCGCGCGTAAAGCCAGTTGAAAAGCGCGGTGCGCGCGCCGCCGATATGCAGATAACCGGTGGGCGAGGGGGCAAAACGGGTCACGACCTGTTGGGACATGGGGTAAATTAACCTTTCGGTAACGATGTGGGGCGTAGCGTTCAGAACTGTCTATCGGCCCGCTGGAGGGGTGACAAGAGTTGGGCGTCTGGCAAAACCTGCTGAGCATCTGGATGGCCCAACGCGGCCATCTGTTTCCCTGGGTGCCGGTATGTCTGGGGTGCGGTGTGGGGCTGTATTTTACCATCAGGTCCGAGCCCTCGGTCGGGCATCTGTTAGGGGGCGCGGCAGCGGCATTGGGGCTGGCCGCGATGGTGCCGCGGACCAACGCGACCGTCACGCCGATTCTATGGGCGCTGGCGCTGTGCGCTGCAGGGTTTTCACTTGCCGGATTTCGCGCCCATAAGATGGCTGAGCCAGTGCTGGGCTGGCGCTATTACGGGCCGGTGGAAGGGCGTATCGTGAATATCGACCGATCAGCATCGGACGCGCTACGCCTGACGCTGGATCGCGTTGTTTTGCGCGATGTCCCACCAGAAAGCAGACCGGAACGGGTGCGGATTGCCCTGCATGGGCCGCAGGGATTCATCACCCCTGAGCCGGGTTTGCGGGTTATCATGACGGCGCATGTGTCCCCACCCGGCGGCCCGGTAGAGCCGGGGGGATTCGATTTTCAGCGCCATGCCTGGTTTCTGAAACTGGGTGGGGTTGGGTACACGCGCACGCCGGTTCTGGCGATTGCCCCCCCCGACGGCACACAGGTTCTGTTCAAGGCAAGGATGGCGCTTTCGGCCCATGTGCAAAGCATTCTGTCGGGGGAAGTTGGGGCCTTTGCCGCTGCCATCATGACCGGTGATCGTGCAGGAATGGGGCAGGACACGCTGGAGACGTTGCGAATTTCCAACCTTGCGCATCTTCTGGCCATTTCCGGCCTTCACATGGGGCTGTTGGCAGGTTTTGTCTTTGCAGCCGTACGTCTGGGATTTGCCGCTGTTCCCTTTGTTGGTCTGCGCGTCCCTGCCAAGAAGATATCGGCCTTTGTGGCACTTGTCGCTGCGGCCGGATACCTTGCCCTGTCAGGGGGAAATGTGGCCACTGAACGGGCCTTTGTCATGGTTGCCGTGGCGCTGATGGCGGTGATGTTCGACCGTCGGGTTTTCAGCCTGCGGGCGGTAGCGGTGGCGGCGGTGATCGTGCTTTGCCTGCGCCCCGAGGCCCTGCTGGGCCCCGGGTTTCAGATGTCATTCGCAGCCACCACGGCGCTTGTCGCCGTGTTTGGCTGGCTGCGGGATCACGAGGTACCGCTTGGGCCGGGATGGATGCGGCCGGTCAGCGCGGTTGTGATCTCGTCTTTCGTGGCAGGGGCGGCCACGGCCCCGGTTGCCGCGGCGCATTTCAACCAGTTTGCGCATTTCGGGTTGATCGCCAATCTTCTGAGCGTGCCGTTGATGGGGGTTCTGGTAATGCCAGCGGCCGTTCTGGCGGCCTGCCTTTTGCCTTTCGGTCTTGATGCGGCCGCGTTGTGGCTGATGGGGTTGGGGCTGCGGTGGATTCTGGGGGTCGCGCACTGGGTGTCCGGGCTGGAGGGGGCGCGCGGCGCCGTTTTCAGCCCCGAACCGCTGGTTCTGCCGGTTTTGGCGCTTGGTATGCTTGTGGTGATCCTTTGGCAGGGCAGGTTACGGATTGCCGGCATGATTCCTGCCACATTGGCGATTGTGCTTTGGACACAAAGCGAACGCCCGGATGTGCTGATTTCCGAAGACGGGTCGCTGGTAGGGGTGATGACCGATCAGGGGCGCGCCCTGAGCAAAGAGCGTGGGACAGGTTTTGTTGCGATGAACTGGCTGGAGAACGACGGGGATGCCGCCCTGCAAAAGGCCGCGGCGGCCCGCTGGCCCAAGCGTGCACCCGGGGCGATACCGGTTACAGCGCTACGTGGCAAACGGGAAGCGGCGGCATTGCTGGTGTGCGACAAGGGTGAATGGGTGGTGTTGAATGTCGATCCCCCCAAAACGGCAGATAAAAATCTGCCTTGTACGGTACTGCACCCGAAAAAACTGCGCCAATCCGGGGCTGTGGCGCTTTTTGACACGCAAAAGGGGGTAAAAGTTGTGACCGCGCGCCAGATCACCGGTGCGCGGCTGTGGAATTCTCAGTAGGTACGGATCAGCCCAACCAGTCGGCCCTGAACCTTGACCTTGTCTTCGGGCAGGAGGCGGGTTTCATAGGCCGGATTCGCGGCCTCAAGCGCGATGACATTGCCCCTGCGGAAAAACCGTTTGAGCGTTGCCTCGTGATCTTCGACAAGGGCCACAACGATATCGCCATTGTCCGCCGCCGATGTTTCGCGGATCACCACCACGTCACCATCGTTAATGCCCGCGTCGATCATGGAATCGCCCTTGACCTCAAGCGCGTAATGTTCGCCTGGGCCACTGATCATTGCGCCGGGTACAGCGACGTTGTGCGACGCATGGGCAATCGCCTCGATCGGGACACCGGCGGCGATCCGGCCCATCATCGGCAGTTCAATCGCATGGGCGGCTTCAACCGGTTGGGCATTGGCAGGCTGTCGTGCAACGGGCCGGTCGCCCTGAATGACGCGCGGGTTGAAGCCGTGGGTCGCTTCGCCGCCAAGGCTTTCGGGTAGTTTGACAATTTCCAGCGCCCGGGCGCGGTGCGCCAGACGGCGGATGAAGCCACGTTCCTCAAGCGCTGTGATCAGCCGGTGAATGCCGGATTTTGAGCGCAAATCCAGCGCTTCTTTCATTTCATCGAAACTGGGTGGAACCCCGTCACGTTTGACGCGTTTGTGAATAAATTCCAGCAAATCCAACTGCTTCTTGGTCAGCATGGGGCACATCCTTTGGTCAATGCGTTTACATTTGTTCTACGCATGTTCCCGTTTTGTGTCAACTGACTTGTGGATAAGTTCAGATTGGAAGGTATTCCACAATCTCGCCGGCCTGGCGTGGTCCGTCTCCCCGCGGCCGGATCAGCAGGGCATTGGCATCGGCCAGCACATTAAGCAGTGCACTGTCTTGTCGCTCATACGCTGTGATGCCTGCATCTGCTACATGCGCACGCATATAATGTTCGCGCGGACCGTTCGGTGGTAGATCGTTGGCGAGAGGCGCCGTCAGGCGCGGGGTGCGGGCCCGGCCCAGACCCAGCATTGCCCGCACGACGGGTGCCAGAAACACATGACCGCAGACCATGGCCGAGACCGGGTTACCCGGCAGACCGACCATAACGGCCCCGTTCATGTGACCCGCCATCAACGGTTTTCCCGGGCGCATGGCGATTTTGTAGAACGCGCGTTCCATTCCCAGACCAACCGCAACGTCACCAACCAGATCATGGTCCCCCACCGAGGCGCCACCGATGGTCACGATCAGATCGGCGTCTTTGGCCAGATCAAAGGCGGTTTCCAGCGAGGCAACCGTATCGCGGGCAATGGGCAGGATTCGCGCCTTTGCGCCGATGCTGTCCAGCATGGCCTTGAGCCCATAGGTGTTGGACGCGATAATCTGATCCGGGCCCGGAGTTTCACCCGGCATCACCAGTTCATCCCCTGTGGAGATCAAAGCAATGTCCGGTTGGCGAAAGACCGAAACCTCGGCAATGTTCATGGAGGCGAGCAAGGCAATGTCAGACGGGCGCAGCAGACGCGGTGCTGCGATTTCGTCGCCACAGCGGAAATCGCTGCCTGCGGGGCGGATGTTGACAGAGTCACCAAGCCCGTCTTTTACCGTAATGCGATCGCCGTCGCGTTCGACATCTTCCTGAATGATAACCCGGTCAGCCCCCAGCGGCAGGGGGGCGCCGGTGAAAATCCGCACCGCCTTGCCTTTGGTCACGCTGCCGTCAAACCTATGGCCTGCGGCGGCCTCTCCTACAACATCAAACCGGGCCCGGGGTTCGACGGTATCGGAGTTGACCGCATAGCCATCCATGGCTGAGGCGGCGAAAGGGGGTTGATCGCGTTTTGCGGTGACAGTCCGGGCCAGAACCCGCCCCGAGGCCTGCGCCAGTGGCACGGTTTCGTGATTCAGCGGGGTGACCATTGAGAAAAGCTGCTGCAGCGCGTCATCAACCGAAATCATTGCGCCTTGTACCGCCCTGATTTTCCACCATCTTTCAGGATCACGTGAATGCCGCCAATCTCCATCGCCTTGTCAACGGCCTTGGTCATGTCATAGACGGTCAACGCGGCGGTGCTGACGGCCGTCAGGGCCTCCATTTCAACGCCGGTCTGGCCGGTGGTTTTGACGGTGCCCTCGATCCGTACGCCGGGCAGATCGGGGTCCAGCGTCAGGTCTACCGCAACCTTGGTGATGGCAAGCGGATGGCACAGCGGAATCAGGTCGGATGTTTTCTTGGCACCCATGATGCCGGCCAGACGGGCCACGGCCAGAACATCCCCCTTCTTGGCGCGACCTTCGGAAATAATATCAAAGGTTTCCCGGGCCATCCTGATGTAGCCGACCGCAACGGCGATACGCGCCGTCGTTGCCTTGTCCGAGACGTCAACCATATGGGCGTCGCCCTTGCCATCGAAATGCGTAAGGCCCGGCATTTACATGCCCCCGGCGGTCAGCGGTGCTGACAGCAGGTCGCGCGTGGCAGCCTCGACGTCATCGGCACGCATCAGCGTTTCGCCAATCAGGAAGCTGCGGGCGCCATAACGCGCCATGTCGGCCAGATCTTCGCGCGTAGACAGGCCGCTTTCGCAGACGATCATCCGGTCCACCGGCACCAGTTTCGACAAATTGCGCGTGGTATCAAGGCTGGTCTCGAAGGTATTGAGGTCACGGTTGTTGATGCCGATCATTTTGGATTTCAGCCGCGCGGCGCGTTCCAGTTCGGCTTTGTCATGCACTTCGATCAGGGCATCCATGCCCCATTCTGTGGCGGCGTTTTCAAGCTCTGCCGCCTGATCGTCGCTGACGCTGGCCATGATAATCAGGATGCAATCGGCGCCCCAGGCGCGGGCCTCGGCAACCTGATAGGTATCATACATGAAATCCTTGCGCAGCACCGGCAGATCACAGGCGGCGCGGGCCTGTTCAAGAAACTCCGGCGCGCCCTGAAAACTGGGGGTGTCGGTCAGCACCGAAAGACAAGTCGCGCCACCCGCAGCATAGGCCTGAGCCAGGTCTGCCGGGTTGAAATCAGCGCGGATCAGGCCCTTGGACGGGCTGGCCTTTTTGATTTCGGCAATCAGACCGTAGCCCTGTTTGCTGGCCTGCAACAGGGTATCGGCGAAATTACGGACAGGGCTGGCCTCGCGGGCGACGGCCTCGACATCGGGCAGGGGGCGCTCTGCCTTGGCCGCGGCGATTTCATCCAGCTTGTAGGCTTTGATTTTTTCCAGAATGGTCGGCGTGCTCATGTGGCCTCCGATGTGATTTTTGCAAGGGCGTTGATCTTGGCCAGGGCTGCGCCACTGTCGATGCTTTCGGCAGCCTGCGCGACGCCGGTTTTCAGATCTTCAGCGTGTTCCGCGACAACCAGAGCGGCGGCGGCATTCAGCAATACAGCATCACGATACGCACCCGGTGCACCATTCAGCAAGGCCCGGAAGGCGGCGCCGTTTTCTTCAGGAGTACCGCCAAGGATGTCTTCAAACGGGTGCACGGGAAGACCAAAATCTTCGGGATGCACCTCGGCCTCGCGAATGCTGCCATCGGTTTCGAGTGAGGCGATCCAGCTGATGCCGGTGATGGTCAGCTCATCCGTGCCGTCGCTGCCATGGACAAGCCAGGCGTGCTCTGACCCCAACTGGCCAAGCGTTTCTGCCATCGGTCGAATAAGATCGCGTGAAAACGCCCCGGTGAGTTGCCGTTTAACACCTGCCGGGTTGGTCAGGGGGCCAAGGATGTTGAAGATTGTCCGGGTGCCCAGTTCGGCACGTACGGGCCCGACATGGGCCATGGCCGGGTGATGCATCGGCGCCATCATGAAGGCGATTCCAACCTCGGCCAACGCCCGTTCGACAACATCTGCGCCGACCATCACATTAATCCCCATCTGACCCAGGGCATCGGCGGCGCCTGATTTCGAGCTGAGGTTGCGGTTGCCATGTTTGGCCACCGGCACCCCGGCACCGGCGACCACAAAGGCCGTCGCGGTTGAGATGTTCAGCGTGCCTTTGCCGTCGCCACCGGTGCCGACAATATCCATGGCCCCGGCAGGGGCTTTCACGGCGTTGCACTTGGAGCGCATCACGGCGGCAGCGGCGGCATATTCATCCACCGTCTCTCCCCTTGTGCGCAGCGCCATCAGCAGCCCGCCGATCTGGCTGGGCGTTGCTTCGCCTGCAAACAGGATTTCAAATGCTGCTCTGGCTTCGTCCCGGGTCAGGGGGCGGTCGGCGGCGGCGTTTATCAGCGGTTTTATTGGGTCACTCATGCGGGGACCTTCATCAGGTCAAGAAAGTTTTTCAACAGGGCATGGCCGTGCTGCGAGGCAATTGATTCGGGGTGGAACTGAACCCCCTGAATGGGAAGTTCGCGGTGTTGCAGACCCATGATCGTTCCATCGTCAAGCTCGGCGGTGATTTCCAGAACATCCGGCAGGCTGTCGCGTTCCACCACCAAAGAATGATAGCGTGTTGCCTCGAACGGCGAGGGCAGCCCGGCAAAAACACCTTTGCCCTGATGATGCACCTGACCCATCTTGCCGTGCACGATCTCGGAATGGCGTACAACCTTGCCACCAAAAGCCTGACCGATCGCCTGATGGCCAAGGCAGACACCCATAAGCGGTGTTTTGGTCTCGGCCGCAGCGAGCGTCAGGGCAAGGCAAATGCCCGCCTGATCCGGGTCGCAGGGACCGGGCGACAACAAAATGCCGGCCGGCTTCATCGCCATTGCCTCTTGCACATTCAGGGCATCGTTGCGTTTAACGACAACGTCGGCCCCCAACTCGCCCACATAATGGACCAGATTGTAGGTGAAACTGTCGTAGTTATCTATCAATAGCAGCATCTTGCCAGTCCTTGGCATTTGGGGGCTGGAGCCCCGGTACATGGTCGCGGTATACATGTTCAGTCTTGTAAGGCACCGTCAAGGGGCGCTAGGCGTTGAAACAGGCAAATTGAGGAGCAATCGCAGTGGCACGCGGAGTTTTTGGCGGCTTTGTCGCAGGCACTTTGGTTTCTGGTGTTGTGTTTGGTACGGTTTCTGTTCTGACCCCTGTACCCGGCGCAGACGCCCCAGAGGCGACCGCTCTGGAGGTTCCTGCGGGGTCCGAATTCAATCAATCGCTTGAGGATACCCAAGCCAGCCTGCCTGCGCTAGAGGTTGTGCCGGAAGGGCCTTCTGTTCCAAGAATTGCAGCGCCTGAACCGGATGATATCAAGTCGTTGCAGATGGCCGATACAGCGCCCGCAGCCCTACCTGAAACGGGGCCGGGTGACGCAACACTTGAATCGCCTGCCGCCGAAGCACGTGAAGGAGGCATCGACGTTTCCGTAGAAAAGCCCGTTCTGCCCAGCCCGCAGGCGGTTGCACCGAAGGCGCCAGCGGATGAGGAAAACCTGTCTATCTCTACCGAACCAGCGCAACCGGTTCAGCCGGAAGTGGCCGAGCAGGACACCGCGTTTTCCACGGTCGATGAGCCAGAGATAACCGAAACCCAGACGCCAGAGACAACAGAGGCCGATACCGCAGAAAACGAGATCGCTGTTTTGACAGAACCTGAGCAACCCGCGTTGCCGGTCATAGAAGAAGAGAGTTCTGCGTTCCCGAAAGAGGACACGCCGGAACCGCAAGCGGTTGAGACTGAATCGTCAGTTGAAGTGCCCGCGACCGGGCCGGAAACCGTAGAGCCGAGCGCGCCGGAAGCTGGCGATGAAGAAAACCTGGTCGTGGTTGATGGAATCGTCGAGGTGCCACCTCAGAATCCGGTCGAAGAGGCCCCCAAGACAGCAACAGAACCCGCTACGGAAGCCGGAGCTGAAGAAGAAACATCCAGTGTTGTCAGTAATTTGGCACCAGACGTTACAACCGACCGGTTGCCGTCGGTCAATAGTGACGCCGAAGCTGAGCCGGCTGCGGTTGAGGATGACATCCGCGGGGAAGAAGAGAAAGATTCAGAGTCGCTTCCGGCAATTGAACGTTTCGCGGCTGAATTTGAAAACCCCGACAATAAACCCATGATGTCGATCATTCTGATTGACAACGGCACCAGCCCCATCGGCCTGGATGCGCTTAAAAGCTTTCCCTACCCGTTGAGTTTTGCAGTGGATTCCGCCTGGCCCGGTGCGGGCGAAGCGGCGAAAAAATACCGTGACGCAGGATTTGAAGTACTTGCGATGGTCAATTTGCCGGAAACAGCCAATGCCCGAGATACAGAAGTGGCGATGCAATCCTACTTTGAAGCATTGCCCGGGGCGGTGGCGGTTATGGAGGGCGAAGGGACGGGCCTTCAATCCTCGCGTGCTGCCAGTGACCAACTGGGACCGATCCTGCTGGAAAGTGGTCACGGGCTGGTGATGTTTCCAAAAGGGTTGAACACGGCGCAAAAACTTATTGCGCGGTTGGGTGTGCCTGCGGCATCGGTCTTTCGGGATTTCGACGCAAGTGGTCAGGATGCGTCGACAATCCGGCGGTTTCTGGATAAGGCCGCGTTCAAGGCCTCGCAGGGGGATGCGGGCATTATAATGGTTGGCCGGTTGCGTGCCGACACGATCAGCGCCTTGTTGCTGTGGGGTCTTCAGGACCGGGCCAACCGCGTGGCGCTTGCACCGGTTTCGGCGGTTCTGCTGGCCCAATGACCTGATGATTTTCAGCAATTTTCCAGTGTTCGGGCCTGATCGCCTGTGCGCGCTCAGGCATCACGCCATTTGCCATTGTCGAGCCCATCCAGCGTCCAGTCGCCAATCCGGTAGCGAATGAGGCGCAAAGTGGGGTGGCCGATATGCGCAGTCATCCGGCGAACCTGGCGATTACGGCCTTCGGTAATGGCGATTTCCAGCCAGCTATCGGCGATGTTCTTGCGGTAACGAATCGGTGGATCACGCTTCCAGACATTTGGCGCGTTCATGCGGCTGACCTGGGCCGGTCTTGTGGGGCCGTCCTTGAGGGTCACCCCCTGCCGCAGGGCGGCAAGCGCTTGTTCGTCCGGGGTGCCTTCGACCTGAACCCAATAGGTTTTGGGTGTTTTAAATCGGGGGTTTGCAATGCGTGCCTGAAGCTTGCCATCGTCAGTCAGCAGCAACAGCCCTTCGCTGTCTCGATCCAGTCGACCAGCGGGATAGACCTGAGGGATATCAATATAGTCGGACAGGGTTGCCCGAGGGCTGTCAGCATTTCCCTGATCGGTGAACTGCGAGAGTACGCCAAATGGTTTGTTGAAAAGGATCAGGCGGGCCATGGTGTGAACCCTTACTGGGCGAAAAAGGGGCTCTGCCCCCGGTTTTCAGCGGTTGCCGTCGCCGTTGAAGCGCGCCGCATCGGCGGCTGCGCGGCGGATGGCGTTGGATTTGTGGACCGTTTCCATATATTCGGACTCGGGGTCGCTGTCATAGACAACACCGCCACCTGCCTGAATATAAAGCTTTTCGTCCTTTACCACAGCGGTGCGCAGGGCGATGCAGACGTCCATATCGCCGTTTGAGCTGAAATAGCCGACGCCGCCGCCATAAACGCCGCGCTTTTCGGGCTCCAACTCGTCGATGATTTCCATCGCGCGCACCTTGGGAGCACCGGATACCGTGCCCGCAGGCAGACCCGCCAACAGGGCACTTAGCGCATCCTGATCTTCGGCCAGTTCGCCGACGACGTTGCTGACGATGTGCATGACATGGCTGTAGCGCTCGATGACAAACTTTTCTGTCGGGTGAACCGTGCCGATCTTTGACACGCGCCCGGTATCATTGCGGCCCAGATCAAGCAGCATCAGATGTTCAGCCAGTTCTTTCTGATCGGCCATCAGATCAGCCTCGTTGGCGCGGTCCTCTTCGGGGGTGGCCCCCCGCGGACGGGTTCCGGCGATGGGGCGTATCGTGACCTCATTGCCAAACACGCGCACCAGAATTTCGGGACTGGCGCCGACAACCTGAAAGCTGCCAAAGTTAAAATAAAACATAAAGGGCGACGGGTTTGTACGCCTCAGGGACCGATAGAGCGAAAACGGCGGTTGGCGGAACGTCTGGGTCCAACGTTGCGAGGGCACCACCTGAAAAATATCACCTGCGCGAATGTAGTCCTTGGCCTTTTCCACGGCGGCTTTGTAGCCGTCACGGGTAAAGTTCGAAACCGGCTTGGCGTCTTCATGGGCCTCGCCCAGATTTCGGCTGGCCTGGGGCAGGGCGCGTTCAAGGTCGCGGACCGCGTCCATCACCCGCTCGGCCGCCTGCGCATAGGCCGCTTTGGCGGACTGGCCTGAACTGACCCAGGCAGGGGCAACCACAGTCACCTCGCCCTTCACGCCGTCCAGAACCGCCACCACCGACGGGCGTAGCATCAGCGCATCCGGCAGACCAAGTGGGTCGGGGTTTACATCCGGCAGATGCTCGACCAGGCGGATCATGTCATATCCCAGATAGCCGAACAGGCCTGCACTGGCGGCGGGCAGGTCATCGGGCAGGTCAATCCGGCTTTCCGCGATCAGAGATCTGAGGTTTTCAAGCGGATGGCCAGGTTCATCTTCGAAGGTTTCAGTGTCATAGCGGGCCTGCCGGTTTATCCGGCTGGTTTCTCCGTGGCATTGCCAGATAAGATCGGGTTTCATTCCGATGATCGAATAGCGACCGCGCACTTCGCCGCCTGTGACCGATTCGAGCACAAAGGCGTCTTTTGCAGCGCCCGTGAGTTTGAGCATCAGGGAAACGGGGGTATCAAGATCAGCCGCCAGACGGGTGTAGACCAGGGCGTTCTGGCCGGCGTCATACCGCTGGGCAAAATCGTCAAAGGAGGGTGTCAGTTCCAACTTTGCCGTCCCTTACTGAAAGTTTGCATGCACGGCGTTCAATGCCTGCTGGTTCAGTTGGATTCCGACACGGCCACGAATATCGTTCGCCATGGCCTGAAACAGATCCTGTGACAGATCGCCTGCGGCCTGATCCTGAAGCGCCTTGCGGAGTTGCTTTACGTCGTCGCTGTTTTCGTCAGGCGGCTGGATGTCATCAAGGCGCAGAATGAATACCCGACCGGTTCCGTCGATGATCCGGGTTGCACCCTTTTCCATACCGAATACGGTTTCGATGAAATCCGCCGGTGTCCCCGGCTGAAACCCTTGTCTGGTCAGGTCCTGAACTTGATTTGTCAGCATGCCCAGATCTTCGAAAGACGACCCTTCGTTGAGTTTCAGCAGATCGGCCTCGGCCTGCGCGTGCAGGGCTTTGACCGTTGCCTGCCTGCGCCAAGCTTCGACCACCTGATCACGTATATCTTCCAACGGGCGCAGGGCGGGTTCTACCACCTCATCAAGGCGCATGGCGAAAATGCCGCCATCATCAAGCTGAACGACTTCGGGGTAATCACTATCGCTGAGTGCCGCCGCGGACGCCTGAAAGGCCTCGTAGGCGCCGATGCCGTCATCCTTGTCGGCGTGCCAGTCGATCTGGCCAAGCTCCAGGTCCGTTTCTTTGCTCAAATCCTCGATTGTGGCGCCCCCGGCGAGCAGATCATCAATGCCGTCGATCTGCGCCTCGATGACCCGGCGGGCGCGGTCGCTGGCCAGTTCATCCCGCAATTGCGGAAGTGCCTCTTCAAAGGTGGTCTTATGCGCCTTCAGAACCGCATTGACCCGAAACAGGGCGGGGCCGACCGGACTGTCTAGCGGTCCGGTGATTTCACCGACTTCGGCAGCAAATACATCTTCACCAGCCGCTTCAAGTTCGGCGATCCCAACGTCGCCCATATCAATGTCGGTCAGGTCCAGTCCGCGCTCAGCTACAATATCTTCGAAACTTTCGCCGCCGTTGATCCGGTCCAGGGCCGCTTTGGCTGCGGCCGCATCGGGAAAGGCAAGGCGCTCCAGAAGGCGACGCTCGGGTTGGCTGAACTCTTCCAGGCGCTCTTCATAGGTCGCGCGCAGAGAATCCTCGTCGACTTCGATGGTGTCGACGATCATCTCCGGCGTCAGCCAGGCATAGGTGATGCGTTTCACCTGGGGGCTGGTGAATTCCGCCTTGTTTGCCTGGTGATAGGCGATCAGGTCTTCGTCGGTGGGGGCTGGCAGGCCGGTCACAAGGTTGTCTCGTTCCAATACCGCCCATGTAATGCTGCGACGCTCTGCCAGGTATGACAGGAGCGCGTCGGTATAGGTGTCGGGTGTGTTGACCCCGGACACAACAGCCGCTTGCAAAAGCGTCCGGGCGGATTGCGCGCGCGTTTCTTCTTCGAATTGCGCTTCGGTCAGGCCGGCCTGTTCAAGCGCGAATGTATAGGCTTCGCGGTCGAATTTGCCATCAAGACCCTTGAATGCAGCGATATCAACGATCTGGCTGCGCAGGTTTTCATCGCCAATGGATATGCCCATCTGATGGGTTTCGTCATCCAGCGCGGCGATGGCTACAAGACGCGACAGAACGTTCTGATCCACGCCTAATTGCTGTGCCTGCGCAAAACTTATTGCCTCGCCACGTTCAGCTTCCAGCGCACGAATTTCAGTTTGCAGCGCTCGGGCATACTGGTTGATGTCGATTTCAGAGTCTCCGACCGAACCGACAGACCGGACCGTGCCTGAAAGGTTTGTCACACCAAAGCCACCAAGCCCGAGAATGAGCATGCCCATCAGGATCCACACCAGAGATTTCGAGATACCTTTGCCCGCCATGTGGCCCCCTGTCTTTCGGGTGAAACTTTTGCTTGCGCGACTGTCTACGCGTTGACACCGGCAGGGGCAAGAGGCCAGCGCAGCGCCTCTAACCGGTCAAAGAGGTCGCCAATCTCGGCACGGTTGACATTGGCGAAAGCAATCCTCAGTTGGCGCGCCCCTGAAGGGTCATTTGCAGGTTGGAACATCGTTCCGGGCAGCAGCAGAATACCGGCCTCGGCCACAAGTTTTTGGGCCAGCTTATCCGATGGCATATCAAACGGATGCTGCATATAGGCAAAATAGGCACCGCAACCCAGCAATTGCCAGCCCTGCGCCGAAAGGCGGGGCATGTTGTCGTGAATGGCGGCGCGTCGATCCAGAATCTCGGCGCGTTCTCCGGCCAGCCACTGGCCAAGGTTCTTCATTCCCCAAAGGGCCGCAATCTGACCCAGTTGATTGGGGCAGATGGTGACCGTATCAAGAAACTTTTCGGCCTCGCCCAGGCGTTCCGGGGCTGCCACCATGGCGCCCACGCGATGACCAGTCAGCCGGTAAGCCTTGGAAAAGGAATAAAGCTGGATCAGGGTGTCGTGCCAGTCAGGATCCTTGAAAAGATCATGCGGAGCACCGGGGCGCGCGTCAAAATCGCGATAGGTTTCATCCACGATCAGAGCGATACCGCGACGGCGGGCAAGTTCAAAGAAGGCATGTACCAGATCGGCAGGGTATTCCACGCCGCCGGGGTTATTTGGGGTAACCAGTGAAATGGCGCGGGTCCGGTCGGTGATCAGGGCTTCGGCCTGACCGGGGTCGGGTAAAAGTTCCGCGCCAGCGGGCAATGGAACGGTCTTGACCCCGACCATGTCCAGCCACATTTTATGGTTGAAGTACCAAGGGGTTGGAAGGATAACCTCATCCCCTTCGGCGCAAAGTGTGCTGATCGCCGCACAAAACGCCTGATTACACCCTGACGTGATTGCAACGTTGCTGGCCGAGATTTCGCCCTCGTAAGCAGCACACCATTGGCTTGCCACTTCTTCGCGCAGAGCGGGCAAACCCAGAACCGGGCCGTAGAGGTGCGCCTCGGGCGTGTTCAGGGCGGCCTCGGCAATCACCTGACGCAATAGTTTTGGCGGCGGATCAACCGGGGCGGCCTGACTGACGTTGATCAGCGGGCGTTCGGGCGGAAATTCTACGCCCTCCAGCCAGCGACGCGCCTCCATGACCGGCGGGAAAAAGGTGGTTGCGGTGCGCGGCAGATGCATTTTCGTCTCCTGAGGCGGGTTTGAATGGCCGCAAACATATGTGTCATTAGCAGGGCTGGTTATCTGCCGGAAAGTTCGAAATTACGTTCCGCGATAGGGTTCGACGTATTGCAGGGCCATATCCCACGGAAAGAATATCCAGGTATCCTGGCTTACTTCGGTGACGAATGTATTGACCTGACTGCGGCCCATCGGTTTGGCATAAACCGTCGCAACATGTGCCTTCGGCATTTTAGCACGAACCACTTCGAGTGTTTTGCCGGTGTCCACAAGGTCATCTACAATCAAAACGCCCTCGCCATCGCCAATGATATCCATATCCGGTGATTTGATCACCCGCGGTTCGCTTTGGGTTTGATGGTCATAGGATTTGACGCTTATCGTATCGACGGTGCGAATATCCAGTTCGCGCGCCACGATCATCGCGGGCGCCATGCCACCCCGGGTGATGGCCACCACGGCGCGCCAACCGCCTTCGGGGGCTACACCCTGAAGGCGCCATGCCAGAGCACGGGCATCCCGATGGATTTGATCCCAACTGACGTGAAAGCCCTTTTCATGAGGGAGTCGATCGTTCATTCGTGTCACCTGTCCAGCAAAAGTTTCAGCCCCAATGCCCCCAAAAGCATTGCGGCCATTCTATCCACAATCGGTTTAGCCCCCAGATAGGCTTGCCGCGCCATCCGTCCGCTTACCAGAAACGCAAAAAGGGCGTAGAAAAGGACCTCAACTGCTATGTGGTTGCCTACGATCAAAGTGATCTCTGCCGCGCTTAATCCCTTGGGGAAGACGACAACCAGCACGGCGGCTGCGAACAGGACCGATTTGGGGTTGCCCAGGTTGATCAGCATACCATCCTTAAAGGCGCGACCGCGGGGTCTGACACTATTGCCGACAGGCTTGCTCGCAGATCGCCAGACGCTCCATGCAATGTAGAGAAGATAAAGGGCGCCGCAAATCTTCATGCTCAGATAAGCCCAGGGAAACTGCAAAAACAGGCTTTCCAATCCCAGCAGCGCCGCTAAAGTCCACAGGCCAGCCATGACGGCCAGACCAGCACCTGCAGCGAAACCTGCCGCCCGGCCGTCGGACATGGCGGTGCGCAGGGAAAACAGCAGGGCGGGGCCAGGGCTAATCAGGGCCGCGGCCAGAATGATGTTGAACGCAATAAGATCCGCCGCGGACATCGCCGGTTTCCCTTGTTATGTTGCGTCGATATCGGGGGCGTCCACTGCTTTCATACCGACGATGTGATAGCCCGCGTCGACATGCAGATTCTCGCCGGTGACGCCACTGCCCAGATCGGACAGCAGATAAAGCGCTGAATTGCCGACGTCGTCGATGGTTACGTTCCGCCGCAGGGGCGAATTAAGCTCGTTCCACTTCAGAATATAACGAAAATCCCCAATGCCGCTGGCCGCTAGTGTCTTGATCGGGCCGGCGCTGATGGCGTTGACGCGAATACGGTCCTTGCCCAGGTCCTCGGCCAGGTATTTGACCGATGCCTCAAGGGCAGCCTTGGCCACGCCCATAACATTATAATGCGGCATGACCTGTTCGGCGCCGTAATAGGTGAGGGTCAGCATTGAGCCGCCATCGGTCATGAGTTTCTCAGCGCGCTGTGCGACGGCGGTGAAGGAATAGACCGACACATCCATTGTCATCACAAAGTTTTCACGGCTGGTGTCGATGTAGCGCCCGCGCAATTCGTTCTTGTCGGAAAAGCCGATGGCATGAACCAGAAAGTCGATTTTCCCCCAGACCTTTTCGATTTCGGCAAAGGCTGCATCAATTGAATCGGGGTCGGACACGTCACAATCAAACAGATTGGTTACACCCAGTTGCGCCGCCAATGGCTCGACCCGTTTCTTGAAGGCATCGCCCATATAACTGAAGGCAAGCTCTGCACCCGCGTCAGCGCAGGCCTTGGCAATACCCCAGGCAATTGACTTGTCATTGGCCAGCCCCATGATCAGTCCGCGTTTGCCTGCCATCAAATTGTTCGACATATCTTGCCCTCGGCCTTTTGGTTAATCCATTTCCTTTAGGCGATCAGCAGTGACGCATCAAGGGCAAGGCGCAAAAGGTGGGATGCTGTTTCAGCGATACAAACATGGACTTGAGAGATGAAAAGTGATGAGGTTGCGCTAAATTTCAATTTTACCATGGCGCATCAAAATGGAACGAGACGGAATTTTCGCTGGGGACAGCCCATTTACGATCGCACGCCGCTGGCTGAGCGAGGCAGAGGCGAGCGAAATAAACGACCCAAATGCTGTTGCTCTGGCAACCGTTGACCCAACGGGATTGCCGAATGTCCGCATGGTTCTTTTGAAAGAGATCGAAGACGCGGCCTTCGTTTTTTATACGAATTACAACAGTGCAAAAGGACAGGAAATTGAGGCCAGTGGCAAAGCCGCCCTGGTGCTTCACTGGAAATCTTTGCGTCGTCAAATCCGGATTCGTGGTACAGTGACGCGTGAAGAAGGGATTCAGGCGGACGATTATTATGCGTCGCGATCTCTCAAAAGTCGGTTGGGGGCCTGGGCATCAAGACAGTCGCAGCCACTGGGGTCGCGTGCGGAGTTAATGGCGAAGGTTGCAAAGGTGACTGCACAAAAAGGAACGAATCCGCCACGGCCATCCTTTTGGGGAGGTTACAGAATCAATCCAGTCGAGATTGAATTCTGGGCAGATGGCGCATTCAGACTACATGACCGGATTGTTTGGCGGCGCGAAACATGTGAAGAAGAATGGGAAATCTTGCGTTTAAATCCGTGACATTCGCGTTACGTAAAATGCAACGCATTGAATGGTATGGGGATTTTCACCTTGCATGCGGGCACCGAATTGGAGCAAGAGTGGTTATGGTCTTGGGGATGAAGACTAGTGGGTAGGACGAAGTGAACAAAGAGAATGAAGAAATTCGCAGAGTAAAAGGGCGCGTCAAGTGGTTTGACCCGGTCAAAGGTTTCGGGTTCGTTGTCGCCGAAGAAGGCGGTCCTGATATTTTGCTTCACGCAAATGTTTTGCGTAATTTCGGGCAGAGTTCTGTCGCGGATCGCGCAGGGGTTGAGCTGGACGTTCAGGATACCGAGCGTGGTGTCCAGGCGATCGAAGTTCATGTGATTGAACCGCCAGAGGATATCGAAACCGCAGGCCTGGCCGATCTTGACGAAATAGACCCCGAGGTTATCCGCGCCGCACCTCTTGAACCTGCGCGGGTTAAATGGTTCGATAAAGGCAAGGGATTTGGATTTGCCAATACATTTGGCCGGAACGAGGACGTCTTCGTTCATGTCGAGGTTTTGCGCCGGTCCGGTCTTGCAGATTTGCAACCGGGCGAAGCACTGGCTATCCGGGTTATCGAAGGTAAAAGGGGTCGCATGGCGACCGAGGTGTGTGGATGGGAAACAGCGGTCAAGCTACCCTTAAAGTAGTGCTTACAGCTCTCTGGGCCGTGATCGGAACAACCTCGTTTTCGGGTGAATGCCGCGATGATCAGGTCTATCTGCGGGGCGATTGGGGGCAGGCCAGGTTCTCGGTTGAACTGGCTGATGACAAAGAAGAACGCGCCAAAGGACTCATGCACCGGGAAAGCCTGCCCAAAAGCAGCGGGATGCTTTTTGTTTACCCGGTACCGCAGGTTGTCGGTTTCTGGATGAAAAATACGCTGATTCCCCTGGACATGATATTCATCGACAAGACCGGCACCGTGCAACGGGTTCACCATATGGCCAAGCCACTGGATGAATCGCCGATTTTCGGTGGCAACAGCATTCTTGCGGTTCTGGAAATAAACGGCGGTTTGGCCGAAATGCTGGGTATCGTTGAGGGTTCGCAGATGCGCCACCCGGCTTTTGACGCAGAAGTTGCCGCATGGCCCTGTTAGGGCTTTTCAATTCCCCGAAAGACATTTAGACAGGCGCTCGGTCCGGGGCGTAGCGCAGTCTGGTAGCGCACCTGTTTTGGGTACAGGGGGTCGCAAGTTCGAATCTTGCCGTCCCGACCATATTTTCCACTGCATATGAATTGTGGCCGGGAGGCCATAGTGCTTCTGGATTTCCGGTTCAGCGCTTGCTTCAGCGTGTCAGTGATTTTTTTTTTGGAAGCGCTTCGTTCAAAAGCCCAATGCGTCTTTTTGCGAAAATCAAAGCTGCATGCGATACCAGTGTCTCGGCATAAACCTGCCGAAAATAACACCTTTCGGGATTTATCAACAAGCCGGTCGTTTTTGACCGGGTGGTTAAATGAATCACGCTGCCGTGAACGCCAGCGTCCGGGCGGCTCCAGTCAATGGTTTTTTCCGCGATTTTACAAAAATTTTTCGTTGACCGCCTATGGGTAAATACGCCAGATTGTGCGAGCAGGTCGACAAGCCACAACATATAGTGGTCGAGGCCAGGCAGGGACAATAACCCGACATATCCGGCCTTTAAGCCGGAAGTTATCTTCTGCGAGGCGTGCTCCTTGCGGGGACGGTCAGTTCTGCCGGTTTTAAAGTCTGCAGGGTCCGCAAGGCCGGCCCCGACGAATGGAAATGCTGGAAATGAGGCAGCTGATATGAAGATCGAAAGAAAATTCACCACCGCCGGGCAGGATGCTTATGCCACGCTGGACTTTGTGACCACCAGTTCCGAGATTCGTAACCCTGACGGAACCGTTGTGTTCCATCTGGACAATGTCGAAGTTCCTGCAAGCTGGAGCCAGGTTGCCAGCGATGTCATCGCGCAGAAGTATTTTCGCAAGGCAGGCGTGCCCGCTCGCCTGAAAAAGATTAAGGAAAAGGGCATTCCCGAGTTTCTGTGGCGCTCGGCACCTGATGGCGACGATGTGGAAACCAGCGGTGAAACAAGCGCCAAGCAAGTTTTCGATCGGCTTGCGGGGGCCTGGACCTATTGGGGCTGGAAAGGCGGCTATTTTTCAACCGAGGCTGATGCAAAAGCCTATTTTGACGAAATGCGTTTTATGCTGGCCAAGCAAATGGCCGCCCCAAACAGCCCACAGTGGTTCAACACTGGTCTGCACTGGGCTTATGGTATCGATGGCCCCAGCCAGGGCCACTATTACGTCGATTACAAATCGGGCGAGCTGACCAAATCGAGCAGCGCCTATGAACATCCGCAGCCCCATGCCTGTTTCATCCAGTCAGTGGGCGACGACCTGGTAGGTGACGGAGGTATCATGGATCTTTGGGTGCGCGAGGCGCGCCTGTTCAAATATGGCTCAGGCACCGGAACCAACTTTTCGTCCTTGCGTGCTGCCAATGAGCCGCTGTCGGGCGGCGGCAAATCTTCGGGTCTGATGGGTTTTCTGAAAATCGGCGATCGGGCTGCCGGGGCGATCAAATCGGGCGGGACCACTCGTCGCGCCGCCAAGATGGTGATTTGTGATGCCGATCACCCTGATATTCAGGAATTCATCAACTGGAAGGTCAAGGAAGAGCAAAAGGTCGCCAGCATTGTTGCCGGCTCAAAAATGCACGAGGCCAAACTGAACGATATCTTCAGTGCGATCCGGGCATGGGATGGCAGCAGTGAAGATGCTGTTGATCCCAAGAAAAACGAGCAGCTGAAGGACGCCATTCGCGGGGCGAAGAAAACAGCAATCCCCGAGACCTATGTGAAGCGTGTGCTGGACTATGCCAAGCAGGGCTATGACAGCATCGAGTTTCCGACATATGACACGGATTGGGACAGTGAAGCCTACGCATCCGTCTCGGGGCAAAATTCGAACAACTCGATCCGTGTGACCGATGCCTTCCTTCAGGCCGTCAAGGACGATGCTGACTGGGCTTTGCTGAACCGTACTGATGGTTCCGTTGCAAAGACCATCAAGGCGCGCGATCTGTGGGAAGATGTGGGGCATGCTGCCTGGGCCTGCGCCGATCCCGGTATCCAGTACCATGATACGGTCAATGCCTGGCACACCTGCCCAGAAGATGGAGAGATTCGCGGCTCAAACCCTTGTTCTGAGTACATGTTCCTTGATGACACTGCGTGCAACCTGGCGTCGATGAACCTGCTGACCTTCTTCAAGAACGGCGAGTTTGATGCGGACGGTTACATGCACGCTACACGCCTGTGGACCGTGACGCTGGAAATCTCGGTGATGATGGCGCAATTCCCGTCGAAGGAAATCGCGCAGCTTAGCTTTGATTTCCGCACGCTGGGGCTGGGGTACGCGAACATCGGCGGCTTGCTGATGAACATGGGCCTTGGGTATGACAGCGATGAAGGCCGGGCGATGTGCGCGGCGCTGACAGCGATCATGACCGGTGTGGCTTATGCCACCAGCGCTGAGATGGCGGGCGAACTGGGCCCGTTTGCGGGCTACAAGCGGAATGAAAAGCACATGCTGCGGGTCATCCGGAACCACCGTAATGCGGCCTATGGCGCCACGGAAGGCTATGAAGGTCTGGCAGTAAAGCCGGTGCCGCTTGATCTGAAGAACTGCCCTGACAGCCGCCTCGTGGATCTGGCCATGGCCAGCTGGGACGAAGCGTTGAAGCTGGGTGAAAAACACGGCTATCGCAATGCGCAGACCTCGGTGATCGCCCCGACAGGTACGATTGGTCTGGTGATGGATTGCGACACCACCGGGATCGAGCCTGATTTTGCGCTTGTGAAGTTCAAGAAACTTGCCGGTGGCGGGTATTTCAAGATCATCAACCAGTCGGTTCCCGCAGCTTTAGAAAAACTGGGCTATGGATCGGCACAGGCTGAAGAGATCGTATCCTACGCCGTGGGTCACGGTACCATTGGCAATGCGCCGGGGATCAATCACACGTCTCTGATCGGCCATGGTTTCTGTGCCAACGAGTTGGAGAAAATCGACGCGGCCCTGGGGAGCGCCTTTGATATCCGGTTCGTTTTCAACCAATGGACCCTGGGCGCCGAGTTTTGCACCAACGTCTTGGGCATCCCGGAAGCCAAACTGAACGATCCGACGTTCGATCTGCTGGCCCACCTGGGGTATTCGCGTGCTGATATCGACGCCGCCAATGACCATGTCTGCGGAACAATGACACTGGAAGGTGCACCGCATCTGAAGGCCGAGCATTATCACATCTTCGATTGCGCCAACCCCTGCGGCAAGAAGGGCAAGCGGTATCTGGGTGTCGAAAGCCACATCACCATGATGGCCGCTGCGCAGTCCTTCATCTCGGGTGCGATTTCAAAAACGATCAACATGGCCAACGATGCCACGATCGAAGATTGCCAGAAAGCGTATGAACTCAGCTGGTCCCTGGGTGTGAAAGCCAACGCCCTGTACCGGGATGGCTCGAAACTCAGCCAGCCGCTGGCGGCGAGCCTTGTCGAGGATGACGATGAAGCCGCGGAAATTCTGGAAAGCGGATCGGCGCAGGAAAAAGCAGCAACCCTGGCCGAAAAAATCGTCGAGAAGGTGATCATCAAGGAAATCATCAAATCGCAACGCGACAAGCTGCCCGAGCGGCGCAAGGGGTATACCCAGAAGGCAACAGTCGGTGGCCATAAGGTGTATCTGCGCACCGGTGAGTACGAAGATGGCCAGCTGGGCGAAATCTTTATCGACATGCATAAAGAAGGTGCCGGGTTCCGCGCGATGATGAACAACTTTGCCATCGCGGTGTCGGTTGGTCTGCAATATGGCGTACCGCTGGAGGAGTTTGTTGATGCCTTCACCTTCACCAAGTTTGAACCGGCGGGCATGGTGCAGGGCAACGACAGCATCAAAAGTGCCACGTCGATCCTTGATTATATCTTCCGCGAACTGGCCGTGTCTTATCTGGACCGTACTGATCTGGCCCACGTAAAGCCATCTGGCGCCAGCTTTGACGATATCGGGCGCGGCGAAGAGGAAGGCGTCAGCAATATCTCGGAGATGAGTGATGCCGCTGCCAGCAAATCGCTGGAAGTGTTGAAGCAGATCAGCTCGACCGGGTATCTGCGTAAACGCCTGCCACAGGAGCTGGTGGTGTTTCAGGGTGGTCAGGCCGTCGGTGGAATGGCGCTTGGCGGGGTTGCTGATCCGGTTAGCGCGCTTGAAACGCTGGTGCCCGCGACGGGTGCAACGGTTACCGCGGCGATGACAAGCACCACAACCACAGCAATGGCGTCAGGCACTGTCAGCATGGATGCCCGCACCAAGGCCAAGATGCAGGGTTATGAGGGCGAAGCCTGTGGGGATTGCGGCAACTACACGCTGGTGCGCAACGGCACCTGCATGAAATGCAACACCTGCGGGGCGACCTCGGGTTGCAGTTAAAGGGATCGCGCCCCTTAGGGGACGTGTAGGGGGATACGGTCAGAGATGACCACCCCCGACGAAACAGGGTGGGGGCGGACTTTGTGCTCTGGCCCATCCTTACACGGGGCGGGTGCGCTCGCCCCCGACGACACTCAGGCCGCAGGCAAAAAACCGGGCGGTACATAAATAGTGAGCCTGAGTGGCGAAACTACCGGGGGGCCTTGGCCCCCCGTTTTTCTTCTGAACCGTGAATGAAGTTCTAGAAAGTCGCTTTTTTGACCAAAGGCTTTGAAGTTGTGGGTCAGTGTCTGCGTGTCAATTGCCACTTTTTCGTTTTATGGTCATAGCGGATCAGCCTGTCGGCCTTTTTGCCCGGTACGAAACGCTTGGCAAACTGCCGGTGCAGCAGGGCATGGAGACGTTCAAACACAGATGGCTTGCGCCGGATTGAGCGTAGTTCCTTTCGGTAACCGCCAGGAATACTTTTCGACAATTGGTCCGGTTCGACAGTGAATGACCCCAATTGAGCGTTGACGACGTAGAGTTCGTATTTCTGCGCCATTGAACGCCAAAGGAAATAGTCACCCGCCAATTTGAGTGTTTTGAGCATCTCGAGGTCAAGATCATCATTCAGGGCTGTTCGCCAAAATGTGCTTTCCTG
Organism: Roseovarius litorisediminis; assembly: GCF_900172295.1. Classification (GTDB taxonomy): domain Bacteria; phylum Pseudomonadota; class Alphaproteobacteria; order Rhodobacterales; family Rhodobacteraceae; genus Roseovarius; species Roseovarius litorisediminis. Next base: position 599,255 of record NZ_FWFL01000001.1, on the reverse strand, counting down.
TTGAACTGCCATCAGTCGTGTGCCGTACATCCCGCAATCCAGAAAATGCCGTCTGATCGGGTGCGGTAGAAGCGAATCTGTTATCTCACCAGGTGCATTTCTCGTGACCGCGCGCCCGGTCAGCCAGGCGATATCCGGGTAAGTGCCAAAAATCTGAGACACGATGGAAAAGGCATGGATGTCAAATTGCTCACCCGCAGGCAGATAGCAGGTAACATCGCCCCGGGCTTCTTTCAGCCCTTTGGCAAGCGCATCATACATGCCGCTGTCGGGTTCACTTAAGACCTGTATCCGCCCGTCGGAAAACGCGTTCACATAATCAAGGGTGTCATCTGTTGAGGCACCGTCGACGACAAAGCAGTGAAACCGATCCCGCCCCTCCATGACCGAGCTTTGCGAGACGATGCTTTGGATCGTCTGCTCAATCTTCTGCCCGGCGTTATAGACGGGAATTATGATGGTGAATTCCACCGCCTACCCAGTTTGTTCTGTTGCAACAGGGCAGGGCGTAAGTGCGCAATTCACCCCTGAATCAAGCATCGCCGATCTTTTTTCACCGGTCGGCATTAAATGCGGCCGTTCGCTTGAAATGAAAAGTTCAGGCATCCGCTCTGGGCTCTGTTATCTTGGAAAGCATGGATATGTTCAGAAGCGACGTTTCACGCAATACGCGCCTTTTATGTGTCTGCATCCGGGGAAACAATGCTGCTAGAATACGGGCCTGAATTGATTGGAATGCAGTATTGCCGTAATGGCCACGCGCCACGCGCTCTAGCTGTTCAAGATGTTGATTTACCTCGGAATTGCGCCTGTCAGACAAGTTCGTTGCCCGGAGCAGGCGCATAAACTCCTGACCGAACCTGATGTGCTGTCCCTTATTCCAACGGCCGCCATGGTCGAGATGCCAAACATCTACGCCGTTCGCAGACACAAATTCGGCATCGCGCCATAACAACGCCAAAGGCAGATAATGGTCCCACCAAGGCATTCCGAACACCAGCTTTCCGCAGTCCAGGCCCCTAAACGCTTTGTGACCAGCCCCCAGCAGGTCAATGCCACCGGTATAGGGTATTTCGGATGCAGACTTGTCGCCCCTATGATCACGCCTGTGTACGCCAATAGCTTGGTTCGAACCCAGACTGTGCAATCTTGTTTTCGCTTCTGCGTCCAGATCAAGTTCAATATCGGCATTCACAATAAACGCGCGTTCTTGTCCCAGTTCAATCGCTGCATCCAGCAGATCACTGAGGAATACATGGGGTCGCCCGGTAAGATCGGATGCATCAGTCGGTACACGCATGACCTTTACACCCAGTTCGGTGATCACTGGATGCAAATCTTCATTCTCTGAATTCACAGTGACGGGGGTGAAACCGCAATCCCGCCAAGATTGGATGCAACGGGTCAAATAGGCTGTACCAATTTCATTGCCCTTGGCATCCTTCCGCACGAAATAGGGAGGAATAGATGTAATGATCGGGCTGGGCATGCTGTTTTATCGACATCCTGAAAAATGCCTTTGATAAATGACAGAATACACTAGGGCGTTCAAGTTTGGAGTGCCACGTGGCGATGAACGCTTTACGAAATACCCGGCCAAATTTTGAAATATTCAGCATTCGGGACCGGACACCGTTACATTTCTGGCGGAAACAGCACTGAAACCTAAACTTGGTTCAGTAGCATCGCATCGGGGGCCGATGACAATGGCCATGTATTGATCACACAAGATCATGTTGGCGCCGATTGAGGTCATGACTCTCGCGACGATGAGCGCCCCTTGGGTTTTGGCCACAGCAAGGACTCGGTCAGCAATGGCCTTCAGTTGGTTAGTGCGTTCCATGTCACCACAGAACATCATCGCCACGTTTACAAGACTAATGGTGTACAGCATGGAATTCCCGCTGCTGCGGCCGAGCAGGCCGTCAACATCTGCACGCCGACGATGATCAGGACGGGGCATTGCTAATGCCGGATACCATGCCGCTTTGAATAGTTTGCCAAAAAATTCGCAACTTAGGCGCACAATGCTTACGACAACCACGCCCCACCTGGAGTATTTGTTTCCCGTACCTTACATCATCCGACGGAAAATTTCCGGATGCGCATCGGTTATCTCGGTGCTGACCCGAACACCGCTGTTTTGGTCGGATAGAAATGCCGGATCAGCCCCGGTGCGTTTGTTTGCAAAATTATTGGGTTGCCCTCTGGAGCATACCAAACAGATCGCGTGGTTCATCGGGGTCTGCAAGAAGGTCCAGATCCATGAAAAACTCGGTGTTTTGGATATGGTCGCGCACGAACCGCAGGGCGCTGAAATCCTCGATCGCAAAGCCGACGCTGTCAAAAAGGGTTATCTGCTGATTGCTGGTGCGGCCTTTTGCTGTGCCATTGATGACTTCCCACATTTCAGTCACCGGAAAGTCCTGGGGCATCTGTTGAATTTCGCCTTCTATCCGGGTCTGCGGCGGGTATTCGACAAACACGTCTGAACGAGCGAGAATATCCTTGTGCAGTTCGGTCTTGCCGGGGCAATCGCCGCCGATGGCATTAATGTGAACGCCTGCGCCAATCATGTTGTCAGTCAGAATCGTGGCGTACTGCTTGTCGGCGGTGCAGGAGGTGATAATCTGGGCACCTTCCATGCTTTCCTCGGCGGTCTTGCAACTCACCACGTTCATGCCCCAGCCTGCCAGGTTAAGTGCTGCTTTTGCTGTCGCTTCGGGGTCGACATCATAAAGGCGCACGGAATCAACACCACAGATTGCCTTCATTGCAAGGCTCTGAAACTCGGATTGAGCACCATTGCCGATCATCGCCATGGTGGTGGCGCCTTTGGGTGCCAGATATTTTGCCACCATGGCCGAAGTCGCCGCCGTGCGAAGCGCCGTCAGAACGGTCATTTCAGACAAGAGCACCGGGTAGCCATTACTTACATCGGCCAAAAGCCCGAAGGCTGTTACGGTTTGCAGGCCTTCCTTCATGTTTTTGGGGTGGCCGTTGACATATTTGAACCCATAAACCTCGCCGTCTGAGGTTGGCATCAGTTCGATCACACCTTCGGCTGAATGCGACGCGACGCGCGGAGTCTTGTCAAACAACTCCCAACGTCTGAAATCGGCCTCGATATAATCGGCCAGGCCGCGCAGCATAGGCTCGACTCCGATATGATGTACCAGTTTCATCATGTTATCGACAGAAACAAACGGCACCAGCGCCTTGTCCGAGGGGTTCATGTTAGTCATGTCCGTGTTCCTTTATTGTTGGGGCGGCGGGCCAGATGCAGCCCGGCGATCATGCAACGGGCCGATCCACCGGCGCTTTCGATAATGGGCAGGTCAAGCGGGACCAGCCGGACCGATTTTTCCAGAACGGCGATCTGATCAGGGGTCAGCGCGGCCATGGCGCGGGCCGACAGGGCCAGGATCAGCCCGTCGGGCGTTTCAAGTTCGATCGCGTTGCCTGCGAACTCGGCAATCTGGTGGTGGCTCAGCGCAATCACCTCGCGTCGGGTTTCCTCCAGCCGCTCGGCGATCGTGGCGCGGCGCTCGTCGTTCGGCACCATGTCCAGTCCGACCATCGCCATCTCGGTGCCGATTCCCATCAGCACGTTGGTGTGATAGACCGGCGTGCCGTTCGCATCCACCGCGTCAAAAACGATGGGCTCGTAGCCAAAGCGGGTGCAGAACCGTTCCAGCAGGATCGGATCGGCCCGGTGCGAGCGGGCGACAAAGGCCAGCCGCCCGATATGGTCCAGCACCATCGCCCCTGTACCCTCCAGCGACAGACCGTCGGGTTCTAACCCCGAATAATCCGTCACCTCGGCCACCCGGTAGTCGCTTTTCAGCATCTCGATCACGTCCCAGCGGCGTTCACGCCGTCGGTTTTCCGCATACATCGGATAGATCGCCACATGGCCGCCCGAATGGGTCGAGAACCAGTTGTTCGGAAAGATCGAATCCGGCGTGTCGTCGCGTTCGTCCTGAAACACGTGTACGTTGACCCCCGCCTCGCGCAGCTGCGCCACTGCGCCGTCGAATTCGGCCTGGGCGCGGGCGGCAATCTCGTCCGCGCTGAGGTCGGGGGTCGACTGGAACACGTTGTCGCCCGCGGTTTCCGGATTGGGTTGAAACCGGTTGGGCCGGATCATCACCACGCTGGAAGGCGATTGAACGCTCATGAAAAGGCCCTTGTCGGGCGATCAAATACGCGTCGGCCAAGCGCAGAAGCGGCCAGATCGACCATTACCTGTGCGGTGCGTCCGCGCTCGTCCAGAAAGGGGTTTAGCTCAACCAGATCAAGCGATGTCATCAGGCCACTGTCGCAAATCATTTCCATGGCCAGATGCGCCTCGCGCATGGTGGCGCCACCGGGGACGGTCGTGCCGACGGCCGGTGCAAAAGACGGGTCCAGAAAATCAACATCAAGTGACACATGCAGATCACCGCCCGCCTTGGCGACCAGATCAAGGAATGCAGCGAGGGGCCGGGCGATTCCGTTTTCATCAATAGCGCGCATGTCGGTGCAGTGAATGCCGGTCGCCTGCAGTTTTTCTCGTTCGGGCTGATCGACCGAACGTAAACCGAGCAAACAAATATTTTCCTGCGGCACGACATTTTGCACTTTGGGAAAGCCATCGAACCCGTCCAGCCCGGCAAAATATCCCACAGGTGTGCCATGCAGGTTGCCCGACGCGGTAGAGTAGGGGGTGTGGTAGTCGCTGTGCGCGTCCAGCCACAGAACGAATTGCGGGCGGCCCACTTTCGCGGCATGGTTGGCCACGCCCGTGACGCTGCCCAGGGAAAGACTGTGATCGCCGCCCAGAAAAATCGGAAGCCCGTTTTTCATCGCGTCCTGTGCGGCCTCTTGCAACGTCAAGGTCCAACCGATGGTTTCTGCGGGCATGTGCAGGTGTTTTGGCGCGTCTTTGGGTGTATCCACCTCGGTAGGGCTGAGGTTGCCCATATCCAGAACGTTTTGGCCAAGGTCGGCCAATGCCTCGGCAATGCCGGCCACACGATAGGCGTCAGGCCCCATCAGGCAGCCACGTCGTTTCTTACCACTATCAACCGGCGCGCCGATCAGGATACAGGACTTTTGAGTCATCAGGGCCTCTTAAGATTTCAGGAGTTGACGTGAGATTCTTTCCAAAATGAGTTGAAAAATAGAGCCTATTTTGCACTAAATGGGTTCCTTTTGTTCGTAACGGAGGCTAAATCTGCCAGAATGGATGAAATCGATCAAAAACTGATATCCGAGTTGCGCCATAATGCGCGCGCTTCTTTATCTGATCTGGCGCTGGCCTTAGGGGTCTCTCGTACCACCGTGCGGGGCCGGATCGAACGGCTGCGGCGGTCTGGGGACATTGTGGGTTTCACAGTTGTTCTGAAAGGCGATGCGGCATTCGATCCGGTGAGAGGGCTTATGATGCTGGGGATCGAGGGTCGGGGGACAGACAGGGTCATCCGCCAGCTCAATGGCCTCAGTGCCGTGCGCGCAACACATACCACCAATGGCCGGTGGGATGTTATCGTTGAAATCGGAACAACTACATTAGAAGATCTTGATGCCGTATTGGCCCAGATCAGGCGTTTCGACGGCATTGCCAATTCCGAAACCAGCCTGCTGCTCAGCACACGTAAATCGGCCCGCTGAGCACGGCGCTCTGGTCTGATATGAACAGGGGCTGTCAGTTCTGGCGCAGCGCCATCATCCAAATCATGGCCAACCCCAAAGAAACAACCCCGTTCCAGCTGGCCATCGAGAGGCCAAACATTTCCCAGGGCACCTCGTCGCATCTGACCAAATGGGCTGCCATGATCTGGTCAAACAGGTCATCTGCGGACATGCCCGAGCTGCCCGAGGAGGTGCAGGATGTCGGCCCTTCCCACCAACTTCTTTCAACACCGGTGTGATAGAAGCCGATACCGGCGGTTGTCAGGGCGGCCACAGCCCCGGTCAGGATCAGAATGGCCCGTGGCCACGCCAGTGCGACAAGCCCGATGGCAATTGCAATGACATGCGGCCAACGTTGCCAGATACAAAGCTTGCAGGGTGCCATGCCACCGATATGCTGAAAGGCGAGGGCACCCAGCATCATAAACGCCGAGCCACCAGCGGCAATGAGGATGAGCTTCCGACGAGTGGGCGCTATCATAGGTGTCTCACAAGGTAGAAACCGCCGAATAACAACACCACAAAAATGATTGTCAACAAGCCCAAACGCTTCTCGATGAAATCACGAACCGGGGCGCCAAATTTCCAGAGCAATCCGGCAACGATGAAAAACCGTAAGCCGCGCGCAAGAATTGATGTTGCAACGAAGGTGAAAAGCGGCATGCCGGTCCATCCGGACATGATGGTGATAACCTTGTAGGGAAAGGGCGTTATGCCGGCTGCAAGAACCGCCCAGAAACCAAAGTCATTGAAGCGCTCGCCAAAGGCTTCCACAGCGTCACCTTTGCCAAGGCTTTCAAGAATCGGCTGACCAATCTCCTGATAGGCCAGCGCGCCGATGGCATAGCCGAGCAAACCGCCAATGACAGATGAAAGCAACGCAACAAATGCAATCAGCCAGGCCCGGCTGGGGCGTGCCAGGATCATCGGGATCATCAGAACATCCGGCGGGATCGGAAAAACCGAACTTTCCACGAATGAAACCACGGCAAGCACCCACAAAGCGCGCGGGTGATCGGCCATCCGGATTGTCCAGTCGTAGAGGCGTCGCAACATTATTTTGGAACTTTCGACAAGTTATGTACTGCCTCTGACCATGTCGCGCAGATCGGGTCAAGTCTTGCGGTCTGGCGAAAGGCAAAAAACGCGCAACAGGTACTGGACGTCGCGCGCGCGCTTCGCTAGAGGTTCAAACCGGGCCCAAGTGGCGGAATGGTAGACGCAGGGGATTCAAAATCCCCCGGTAGCAATATCGTGCGAGTTCGAGTCTCGCCTTGGGCACCACCCCGCACTCGATTTCTGAAAATTAAAGTCTGACACCTTTAGCGCCGCGGCGCCTTTTGGCCGAGATGCAGGCCCATTGAAGTTATCTTGAAAGATCAGGCAACCAGTTTTGTTTGGCCCATGTTGTCTGCAATACAATGCCGTGCCAGGCGCTGCACCGGTATCTGGCCATCTGAATAGGCACCGGGAACAACAGACAGAATTTCGGTGCGCTGCGCCTTTTGCAAAGAATCGACGACTGAACGCCCCAGATGAAAGCTTTCGGTCCAGGTGTTTTCCGAAAGGATGATTTCGTGTTGCTCGAACAATAAATGGAAATACTGAATCCCTGCTCCTGTGACTTTGGTGATCCCCGGTTGTCCGACAAGTGCCCGTGCTTCGATCAGCGCTTCGGGCTCCTCGAGATTGGACAGAATTGCCTTGTCAGTGGTCAACACCCGGTGGCGCGGCGAGATTCTCATGTCCTTCTCGGGAAGTCCGGGACCAAGCGCACCAGCTTTTATCAAAATCGGGCTATGGTTGGTGTCTGTCGGAATCTCTTCCGGGCATAGTTTGCGGGATCCAACCCACAGAATGGGTTGAAATCCCCGGTCCCGGGTCAAAACCTTGTCTTCGGCACGCAGAGTTTCCACGGGTAATTTTCCGCGAAGGGTTGTGATGGCAGTGCCGGACGTAAAACAGGTGACCGCACTTGTTGTACCCGGTGTTCTTTGGGTTTCTGTATTGATCCGCATGGTAACCTATTACTCAACGACTTGTTATTCTCAGGCGCCGGTGCGCTGTCGGTTCGGACTGACCGAGTTAAGCTGCCTGGCTATTGTGTTTATCTACTTGGTTTGTGGCCTTTCTTGGGGCATTCCGGGGTCAGGTTTTGACCCTTTTTCCGAATTGCAACCCTAAGCGGATATTTCCTTTTCGCGAAGGTTGTGGCGTAAGGGATGGGAATGACGGCAATACGAGATCTGGAGATTGGTGATGGAAATGAATTTGGGAATGCGACCGGAAAATGAAGCGCTGCTTGCGCGTGTTGCCAACATTGTTCGGGAGGAAATCATGCCTCTTGAGGCAGAGTATCACGCCGAGGTCGCAAAAGGAGAGCGTTGGGAATACACGCCGCGGCAGTCCGAGATACTTGAAGGGCTGAAAGCCCGCGCAAAAGCAGAAGGCTTGTGGAATTTCTGGTTGACGGACAGCGCGCGCGGATTTGGCCTCACTACCGTTGAATATGCCTATTTTGCTGAAGAAATGGGTAAATCCCCAATGGCAGCCGAAGTGTTCAACTGCAACGCGCCCGATACGGGCAATATGGAAGTATTTGAACGATACGGCAATGAGGCGATGAAAACCCGCTGGTTGACCCCATTGCTAGAGGGTGTGATCCGCAGCGCTTACCTGATGACAGAACCGGATGTCGCCAGTTCGGACGCCACCAACATTTCCATGTCCTGCATCCGCGACGGTGATGACTATGTGCTGAACGGCGAAAAATGGTGGGCCACTGGCGCAGGAGACCCGCGCTGTGCCGTTTATATAGTCATGGTCAAAACCGGTGACGACGCTTTGCCGAAGCATCAGCGCCATTCCATGATTGTTGTGCCCGCCGACGCGGCAGGAATTGAAAAGCTGCGTCCGATGCAGGTTTACGGCCATGACGATGCGCCGCACGGGCACATGCATATTAGGTTTACCGATGTGCGGGTGCCTGCCGAAAACATGTTATTGGGAGAAGGCCGAGGATTTGAAATTGCGCAGGGACGGCTTGGGCCTGGGCGGATCCATCATTGCATGCGTGCAATCGGGCAGGCCGAAACGGCGCTGGAGTTGATGTGCAGACGCAGCCTGCAACGCGAGGCGTTTGGCAAGAAAATCGCGCAACTGGGAGCGAATTACGATATCATTTCCGAATGCCGGATGGAGATCGAGCAGGCACGTTTATTATGTCTAAAAGCAGCGTGGATGATGGACCAGGGTGATGCGCGTTCCGCTGCACCGTGGATCAGCCAGATCAAGGTTGTGGCGCCCCGCGTGTCGCTTAAGGTGATTGACGAAGCCGTGCAGATGTTTGGAGCGCAGGGTATCAGTCAGGATGTGCCATTGGCCGCAATGTGGACACACGTGCGGACTCTACGTCTGGCAGACGGCCCTGACGCCGTGCATCGGCGGCAGGTGGCGCGGACAGAGTTGCGCAAATACACTCAGGAAAAAATCTGACACTTCGCAGGCACGAGACATGCCTGCTTTGGTGGATTCAGCATTTGCGCGCAACAAGGTCTGCGCCAGAACACCAAACTCACGCTTTGGTGAACGGCAGGGTGGTTTTTCTGCAGTTGATTGAGGCTTAACTGATCGGTGAACTCAACACTGAAGGAGATAGTTCGTGACTGCAGAATATAAAATTCAGACCGCCCCTGTCAGCGATGCGGAAGCCAACGGGCAGGCCAGCGAATTGCTTGAAGGCGCCCGCGCCAAACTGGGATTTGTACCTAACATGTACCGTGGTATGGCGATCAATCCCGGCCTGTTGTCTACCTATTTGCACGGGTACGCTCAGTTTCGCGAGTCGGGCAATTTCACGCCGCCAGAACAAGAGGTTGTGTTTCTGACTGCCTCAGTCGCGAATGGCTGTGATTATTGCGTTGCGGCACATTCGATGCTGGCCGTGAATGTTTCCAAGTTGTCCCGCGAAAACACCGAAGCCTTGCGTGAGGGCAGGCCGCTGGATGACGAAAAGCTTCAGGCGCTGCGCGTATTCACCCATCAGATGTGGGAATCTCGTGGTCTGCCGACGATCCAGCAAGTTGAGGCCTTTAAGGCTGCTGGATACGGTGATGCTCATTTGCTTGAAATCATTCTGGGCCTCGCAGTCAAGACGATTTCGAACTATTCAAACCACGTAAACCATTCCGAGCTGGATGACGTGTTTGCAGCCCACAAAGTGGGCAAAGCGGCCTGAAAGCTGTCCTCTGGATAAAGCGGGGCTTTTAGATTCTGCGCGCCTAAATTTCTGGTGCGCAGAATAAATCATAGACGACCTCAATAATCCGGCGTGGGCGATCATCGGCCAGACTGTAGAAGATGGCCTTGCCATCGCGGCGCGTGGTGACAAGACCCTCAAGCCTCAGTCGCGACAATTGTTGTGAGACAGCCGCCTGTCGTGCTGAAAGCAATTCTTCCAGTTCGGTAACTGATTTCTCACCGGATGCCAGATGGCAGAGAATCATCAACCGGCCTTCGTGGCTGATTGCCTTCAGAAAATTTGATGCCGTCGTCGCGTTTTCAACCATGCGGTCCATTTCGGCGTCATCGATAGTGCTGTTTAATACAGGAAGGGGCATTTTGCGCATGATCCATCAGATTGGTGGAGAATGTACTAGTCCGATTTTAACCATTCTGCAAAACCGGAATTAACAAATGCTCATTATTGTGTCTGTGATGCACGATACCGTTTGCGAACGAATGATCACCCATTGGAACAAAATCATTTCGCGCTCTTGCAGCCCGTTGGGCGCAACACTAAGACTCCCTTAGGACCTGATCACTAAGGATCGGAAAACTTCAGCAGGCAGGCAGATATGCAAGACCCATATGAGACATACATGAACACTCTCGTCCCGATGGTTGTGGAACAGACAAGCCGCGGTGAACGGGCCTATGATATTTTTTCCCGACTGCTGAAAGAGCGGATCATCTTCCTGAGCGGACCGGTACATGATGGCATGTCCAGCCTGATTGTCGCGCAGTTGCTTCATCTTGAGGCCGAGAATCCTTCAAAGGAAATTAGCATGTATATCAACAGCCCCGGTGGTGTGGTCACCAGTGGCTTGTCGATCTACGACACGATGCAATATATCAAACCCAAGGTCAGTACGCTGGTCATCGGTCAGGCAGCAAGCATGGGCTCGCTGCTGTTGACGGCCGGCGAGAAAGGCATGCGGTTTTCGCTGCCAAACAGCCGGGTTATGGTACATCAACCTTCGGGGGGGTATCAGGGACAAGCGACGGATATCATGATCCATGCGCAGGAAACCCAAAAGCTGAAAACCCGGCTGAACGAAATCTATGTCAAGCACACCGGTCAGACCTTGAAAAAGGTGGAAGAGGCACTTGAACGCGATAACTTCATGTCGCCTGAAGAGGCCAAGAGCTGGGGCCTGATCGATGAAATCGTCGAAAACCGCGTCAAAGGCGATGACGAGGAGAAATAATTGGTTGCCCGGCCTGTGCTAATGCCGGGCATTTTCACGTTGTGGACGTTCCGCACCTGTCCTAAGCTTAGCGTAAGCAGGAGTGATTTGAAGCCAGAAATGGTGGAAAAGCGGCGGCGCAGTGCCCGAAAGGTAAGTTATGGCGAATAACTCAGGCAGCGACAGTAAGAACACCCTTTACTGTAGTTTTTGCGGCAAAAGCCAGCATGAGGTGCGCAAATTGATTGCGGGCCCTACTGTGTTCATCTGCGATGAATGCGTTGAATTGTGCATGGACATCATTCGCGAGGAAACCAAATCCGCGGGCCTGAAATCCAGTGAAGGCGTTCCGGCACCTCGCGATATTTGTGATGTGCTGGATGACTATGTGATTGGCCAGGCGATGGCCAAACGGGTTTTGTCGGTGGCGGTGCACAACCATTACAAGCGGCTGAACCATTCTGGAAAAGCTGGTGAAATTGAACTGCAGAAATCAAATATTCTTCTGATCGGCCCAACTGGTTGTGGTAAAACCTTGCTGGCACAAACGCTGGCGCGGATTCTGGATGTGCCCTTTACAATGGCAGATGCCACCACCCTGACCGAAGCAGGGTATGTGGGCGAAGACGTAGAAAATATTATCCTCAAGCTTCTGCAGTCGTCCGAGTACAATGTTGAACGCGCTCAGCGCGGCATCGTCTATATTGATGAAGTTGACAAGATAACCCGCAAATCCGAAAATCCGTCGATTACCCGCGACGTTTCGGGCGAGGGTGTGCAGCAAGCTCTTTTGAAGCTGATGGAGGGCACGGTGGCCGCTGTCCCGCCGCAGGGAGGGCGCAAACATCCTCAACAAGAATTTCTTCAGGTGGACACGACAAACATCCTGTTTATCTGCGGCGGGGCCTTTGCGGGTCTCGACAAGATCATCGCGCAGCGCGGCAAAGGTTCGGCCATGGGGTTTGGTGCCGATGTGCGTGAGGTAGACGCCCGTGGCGTGGGGGAGATATTCACTGACCTTGAGCCTGAGGATCTGTTGAAATTTGGCCTTATTCCCGAATTTGTTGGTCGTCTGCCGGTAATCGCAACGCTTGAGGATTTGGATGAGGATGCCCTTGTCACAATCCTGACCAAACCCAAGAATGCCCTGGTCAAGCAGTACCAGCGCCTTTTTGAGCTTGAAGACGCGCAATTGTCCTTCACCGAAGACGCGCTGAGCGCGATCGCCAAACGAGCCATCCTGCGTAAGACCGGCGCCCGGGGCCTGCGGTCAATTCTGGAAGATATCCTGCTGGACACGATGTTCGAATTACCCAGCATGGAGAATGTCGAAGAGGTCGTAGTGAATGAAGAGGCCGTCAACTCGGATGCGTCACCGCTGATAATCTATGCTGATGCCCAAAAAGAAGGCGCCAGTGCGGGCTGATCTGACACACATTGCCCTGTCTGGTGTTTCATAAAGCCCGTGGTTCTCGCGGGCTTTTCCTTTCAGTGATCGCGACCGTCCGAGGGCAGGGGCAACCAATAAATCAGCGAATTTTCTTTGCAAAGAAAATGAAGGCGCAAGTTAAAGGCCGGGTGGACATGAAACGCGCATCATGCGGAATGGTAGCGGCGAAGCTGCACAATCAATTGCCGGTTTCAAATGGGTTCGTATTACGCTAGGGCAGATCTAAAAGTTTTCGAAGAGCGCTTTTGGTTTCACGTGCAAGTTTCGCAGCGTGAACCGTTAAAAATAACGTGGTCATAACCATTTCAAAAGACAAGCCGGGCGCACTCCAAGGCAAGGCAAAACACCCCTATATGAAAAGAAAACTTTTTCTGGACCAAGAAAATTGGAAAGGCCTAAAGGGGGTGTAGGGGGCAAATGTTGTTTCCGTGGCGTCTGGACCTTTGGTAAAAGATGCTGCATAGAATGGGTGAAATTGCGGAGGCTTTGATGGGCATTCTGAACACGCTTTTACGCTCAGTGACCTGGTGGAACAGCCAGACACTCAACACCCAATTCTACACCTGGCGCAAAGGTGTCAAAGTTGGTGAAGATGAGCAGGGTAATATTTATTATCGCACCCGGGACAGCAAGCGCCGGTGGGTGATTTTCAACGGAGAGGCCGAAGCCTCCCGCGTAAGTCCTGACTGGCACGGTTGGCTGCATCACACTTTCAACGACCCGCCTACGGATAACCCCCTGGCGCACAAGTCTTGGGAAAAACCGCACGAAGAAAACCTGACAGGTACATCCTTGGCCTATGCGCCAGCAGGCTCGATCCGCCGCAAAGCCCCTGCTGAGCGGCGCGATTACGAGGCCTGGAGCCCAGAATAGCACACGCAGATGTCTGAAAACACAACAGAAGTTCTTGTTGGTGGTGCCGTTCTGGCCGCCGCTGCGGGTTTCCTGATCTATGCCGGGCAACTGACCGGGGTATCGGGAGGCCAGACAGAATATCAGCTTAGCGCCAGTTTTCGATCAGCTGATGGGATTGACATCGGAACCGATGTTCGGATGGCTGGTGTCAAGGTTGGTCGGGTCACACAGGTTGAATTAGATCCCGCAACTTACCGTGCCAAAACAATTTTCACTGTCCGCGATAGCATTGAAGTGCCTGACGATAGCGCTGTTCTGGTTTCTTCGGAGGGGCTACTTGGCGGCAATTTCGTAGAAATTCAGCCGGGAGGGTCGCCGTTCTATTTGGCGGCTGGTGACGAGATCGAATTCACCCAAGGCTCGGTCAGTCTGATATCGTTGTTGATGAAATTCGTCGCTGGCAATCCGGATGCTACCGAATGAGGGCAATCTTACTGGGCGTCATGCTTGTGCTTACCGGCCAGGCTTGGGCACAGCAGGAAGTGTCAAGCGGCACCGGTGCAGAGTTGCGTGGGGTCGATAAAGTCGATGGCCAGATTTCAAATCTGGAACTTTCAAATAAAGAGCAGGCTGAACTTGGGCGTCTTACTGTTGAGCTGCATGAATGTCGATATCCGGCCGATGACCCCGCCGGTGATGCCTACGCTTTTCTGACAATACGCGACACGGAAACCAAGAAGATTCTGTTCTCAGGCTGGATGGTGGCATCGTCACCCGCGCTGAATGCGCTAGAGCACCCGCGTTACGACGTTTGGGTGTTGCGTTGCAAAACAGAATAGGGATTTTTACACAGCGGACAGGCATCTATGGATGCTGGCCGCTTTAGGGCGTCTTCCAGCAGCAATTTATAAGCCGCCCGGTTGATTTCCACGGCGCCCAAGGACGCTAGATGTGGTGTGATAAACTGGGTGTCGAAAAGGGTAAAGCCACAGCGCCGCAGGTGGTCGACCAGATACGCTAATGCCAGTTTTGATGCATCGGTTTGGCGCGAAAACATACTCTCGCCAAAAAACGCAGCACCAATGGCCACGCCGTAGACCCCCCCGATCAGGCTTTCGTTTTGCCGAATCTCGATTGAATGTGCACACCCCATTTGATGCAACTGGCAGTATAGTTCGCGAATTTCTGTGTTGATCCACGTTTCGTCCCGGTCCGCGCAGGCATCCACGACTCCAGAAAAGTCTTTATTTATTTCAACTGAATACAGGCCCTTCTTCAACTTGCGTGCAAGGCTGCGCGAGATATGAAACCCGTCAAGCGGAAGTATCCCCCGGCGGCGCGGGTCTACCCAGAAAATCTCGGGGTCATGTCGGCTTTCTGACATCGGGAATATCCCGGCCGTGTAGGCATGCAATAAAAGCTCTGGGGTAATTGAGAATTCAGACTGGCTCATTCAAATTCAATACGCTTTTCTGGTGCTGCAAAAAAGTGGGGGTTTTGGCACAGGTCAGCGGTTTAGCCGGATAATGGTGGGTGCGCGGATGGTCGTAGATGCTCAGATTTGCCGCACGGTCCTTACGAGCGCCGCCCAGAGTTCCATCCGGATTTGATCGGGTCAAAATTCTGGCGTGGAATATGATCGCGGGAACCGAAAAACTTTCATTACGTGCGAGGGGGTTCATCCGCGAAGATTGTTTTCCAGCCAACGTTCGAGCCAATGGATATTGTAATTGCCGGATTGGATATCTTCTTCCTGCAACAATGCATCGAAAAGCGGAACCGTTGTATCCACACCGTCAACAATCAATTCTCCAAGCGCCCGGCTCAGGCGCGCCAGGGCACTGGGCCGGTCGCGACCATGCACAATGAGCTTGCCGATAAGTGAATCGTAGTAGGGTGGGATCGAATAACCATCATAGAGTGCTGAATCCATCCGCACGCCCAACCCGCCCGGGGCGTGAAATTGTGTAATCTTGCCAGGGCGAGGCGAGAAGTCGGGCAACTTTTCAGCGTTGATACGAACTTCAATCGCATGCCCGTTAATCTCCAGGTCATCTTGGGTAAAGGACATCGGCAGCCCTTCGGCCACACGAATCTGTTCCTGAACCAGATCAACGCCAAAGATGGCTTCTGTTACCGGGTGTTCAACCTGAAGTCGGGTGTTCATCTCGATGAAGAAGAACTCTCCATTTTCGTAGAGGAACTCGATGGTGCCGGCGCCTGTATAATTTATGCGCGCGACAGCATCGGCACAGGTTTTCCCAATCCGGTCGCGTTCTTCAGCTGAAATGCAGGGACCCGGTGCTTCTTCGAAAACTTTCTGGTGGCGCCGCTGGAGGGAACAGTCGCGCTCGCCCAGATGAACCGCCTTGCCTTTGCCGTCGCCAAAGACCTGAATTTCAATATGGCGCGGCGTGGTCAGGTATTTCTCGATATAGACCTCGTCATTGCCAAACGCGGCCTTACCCTCGGAGCGCGCGGTCATAAACGCGCTTTCCATTTCATCGGCGTTCTGGGCCACTTTCATGCCACGGCCGCCACCGCCTGCGGTGGCCTTGATAATGACGGGATAACCCATCTCTTCGCCCAGTTTCCGGGCTTCCTTCAAGGTGGACACGCCCCCGTCCGAACCTGGCACACAAGGTACACCAAGCGCTTTCATCGTATCTTTGGCGGTGATCTTGTCACCCATTATCCGGATGTGTTCGGCCGTAGGTCCGATAAAGGTCAGGTCGTGGTCTTCGACAATCTGTACGAAATTGGCGTTTTCACTGAGAAAACCGTAACCCGGATGGATCGCTTGGGCGCCGGTCACTTCGCAGGCCGCGATGATGGCTGGGATCGACAAGTAGCTGTCGGTGCTGGACGGAGGGCCAATACAGACCGATTCATCCGCCATGCGAACATGCATCGCATCGGCATCCGCAGTCGAATGAACCGCAACCGTCTGAATGCCCATTTCGCGCGCAGCGCGGATGACACGAAGGGCAATTTCGCCCCGGTTGGCCACAAGGATCTTGTCGAACATCTGTTTGGCCTTATTCGATAATCATCAAAGGGGAGCCATATTCGACCGCTGCCCCATCGTCGACCAGTATACGTTTCACTGTTCCTGCGCGGGGCGCAGGAATGTGGTTCATGGTTTTCATGGCTTCGACGATCAGCAATGTGTCACCCTCTTTGACCTGATCACCAACGCTCACAAAGGACGGCGCGCCAGGTTCAGCCTGCATGTAAATCGTGCCGACCATGGGAGAAGCAACCACACCCGGGTGGCTGGCAGGGTCGTCTGCGGCCTCACCGGCCGGGGCAGCAGGGGAAGGTGCTGCGCCAGCGGCAACCGGGGCTGCAGCGGCAACCGGGGCGGCCGCCATTTGCGCCACCACTTCCTTGCGGCGGCTTACCCGCACTTTCAGGCTGTCATCGGCGCCATATTCCCGTTTGACCTGCAATTCTGTCAGATCGTTTTCGTTCAGCAATTCCGCCAGAGCCTTGATAAAGGCCACGTCCGTTTCATGAGATTTGTTTGGCATCTGGTTCCTCGACCGGTTGCGAAGATCCCCGCACATGCGTCACCCTCGCGTTATTTTCGTCGCTTATAAGCCAACCCGCAGCCTTAGAAAAGCGGGCATTTGACAAGCAAAATGGGATATTAGTTGCCAAATTACGAGGAGAAAAATCAAAAACTTGACCAGACGTCGAGATCACAGTGACATGATTGACGGTTTTGCCACCAGTTCAGCCAGCTTGCGGGCCTGAAACCTGTTCGGGTGGCGCACGATAAAAGTCAGGTTTTCCGACGTCATGGCATGTATGTGCCTTGCGTTTTCGGCGGGCAAAGCGGTTTGTGTGTTTCAACGCAATTGATTGACGGGGCAATGGATGTTTCTGTGGTGGCAGAAAACAGGGGACACGCATGAACATCGCAATTTTGCTGGAACGTATTGCGAAGGTAGACCCGGCACGTCCGGCGATTTTTTTGGGGTATGACTGTGTGGCGGACTATGGTCAGTTCCACAATCGCGCCGCTCGATTTGCAAGCTGGTTAGCGGGACAGGGCGTTCAACCCGGCAACCGGGTGGCGATTTTTATGACGAACTGCCCGGACTATCTGATTGCCATGTGCGGCATCTGGTATGCAGGGGCCGTAATTGTTCCGATAAATGCGAAACTTCACGGCCGCGAGGCGGCATGGATCATTGAAAATGCGGGCGCCAGCTTTACGGTGACATCTCGGGGCTTGGCTGAGGCGCTGTTAGAGGCCGGTGCGTCCGGTCGGGTTGTTGACATCTCCGGGACAGACTATGCGCAGGCCTTGCGGGGGCCGCCTTTGGCACAGGTTACGGCGCGCGCGCCCACGGATCTGGCATGGTTGTTTTACACTTCCGGCACCACCGGGCGCCCCAAGGGGGTTATGATCACTCATCGCATGCTGATCGCGATGTCATTGGTTTATCACGTTGATGTCGACCCGGTCCGACCCTGTGATGCCACACTGTATGCCGCCCCAATGAGCCACGGCGCCGGTATCTATGCGATGCTGCATGTGCAGATGGGCGCACGCCATGTCTGCCCGATATCCGAAGGGTTTGACGAGGCTGAAATCCTTGATCTGGCGCGTCATCATCGCGACATTCACTTGTTCGCCGCCCCGACCATGGTCAAGCGATTAACGGCCTATGCAAAGGCATCAGGCGCCACTGGTGAGGGTTTGCGAAGCCTGGTGTATGCCGGTGGCCCGATGTATTTGGCCGATATCATCGAGGCCGTTGATCACTTTGGCGACAGGTTCATCCAGATTTACGGTCAGGGTGAATGCCCGATGTCCATAACGGCGCTGTCCCGCAAAGATATAAACGACCGGGGCCAGCCACGTTGGCGCGAGCGCCTGGGGTCGGTGGGACGTGCGCAATCTGTGGTCGAGGTCATGATTGGTGGTGCCGAGGGCCATGAACTGCCACGCGGCACAGCTGGCGAGATCATGGTGCGTGGGGATACTGTGATGCCAGGATATTGGAACAACCCCGAAGCAACGGCAAAAACTCTGGTGAACGGCTGGCTGCTGACTGGCGATGTGGGCCATATGGATGAAGATGGCTATGTTACACTGCAGGACCGTTCGAAAGACATGATAATTTCGGGCGGATCAAACATCTATCCGCGTGAAGTAGAAGAGGTTTTGCTAACACATCCATCGCTCAGCGAGGTGTCCGTGGTTGGCCGCAAGAGCGCCGAATGGGGGGAAGATATTGTTGCATTCGTGGTGCTTGCAGAAGGGGCGGGTCTGGACCGGGAAGCGCTTGACACCCATTGCCTGGAGCAGATCGCCCGGTTCAAAAGACCAAAAGACTATTTTGTGCTGCCTGAACTGCCCAAGAACAATTACGGCAAGGTTCTGAAAACCGAATTGCGTGCCAGATTGCACGACGGCTAAAGCGTTTCATAATCAACTTGCGAAACAGGTTTTTTTTCGAAGCGCTCGCAGTATCAATAGGGTACGCACATTTCGAGACAACCCCATGAGTCAGGTTTATCTTGGAATGCTTTTGATCCTGAAAATGGCGGGATATGGCATTAGCCCGCAGTGGCCCTGGCCTTGACGTGGCTTGCCAAACTATTCAGGACAATTTAGATGGTTCGCCTGGCGGTCGCAGCCTACCCGCCCATAGCTAAAACAAGGACTGGAAAATTGAATACGATTGTCATCTGCTCGGGCGGGCTCGATTCCGTATCGCTTGCGCACAAAGTTGCTGCTGAAAATACGTTGAAGGGGCTTTTGTCCTTCAACTATGGGCAACGTCACTCCAAGGAGCTGGACTATGCTGCGGCTTGCGCTGCGCGTCTTGGGGTGCCGTTCAAGGCAGTTGATATTCAGGCAGTTGGCGCGGCTTTGACCGGGTCGGCTCTGACTGACAACATAAATGTGCCGGATGGGCATTATGCAGAGGAAACGATGAAACTTACCATCGTGCCCAATCGCAATGCGATCATGCTGGCAATTGCCTTTGGTATGGCAGCAGCGGAAAAGGCCGATGCCGTCGCCACGGCGGTACATGGTGGCGATCATTTCATTTATCCCGACTGCCGGCCTGCCTTCATCTCTGCGTTTCAGGCGATGCAGGATCAGGCGCTGGACGGATACGCAACGGTTCGGCTGTATACGCCTTATGTTGATGGGTCCAAGGCCGATATCGTGATCGATGGCGCCCGTCATAACACCCCATTTGCGCAGACATGGTCATGCTACAAGGGCGGTGAACGTCATTGTGGGCGTTGCGGAACCTGTGTCGAGCGGCGCGAGGCGTTTCATCTGGCGGGCGTGAATGACCCCACTGAATACGATGATCCTGATTTTTGGCTGACCGCTGTCAACAAGGCGGGTGTGTGATGTACCGGATCAGCAAGGAATTTCACTTTTCCGCTTCTCACCAGCTGAAGGGATTGCCGGAGGATCACCAATGTGCACGCCTTCATGGCCACAACTATGTTGTTGTAATTGAGCTGCAAAGTGAAGCGTTGAATGCAAATGGTTTTGTGCGTGATTATCTGGATCTTGCAGCGCTGAAGCGGTACATCGACGAAACCCTCGACCACCGGCATCTCAATGATGTTCTGGGCGATGACCGGGTCACAGCCGAACACTTGGCCAGACATTTTTACGACTGGTGTAAAGCGCGCTGGTCCGAAGTATCTGCGGCGAAAGTCAGTGAAACCCCAAAAACATGGGCGGAATACCGGCCGTGAAAGTTGATGAAAAAATCCGCGTGTCGGAAATATTCGGACCTACCATTCAGGG
This sequence comes from Roseovarius litorisediminis, assembly GCF_900172295.1. GTDB lineage: Bacteria > Pseudomonadota > Alphaproteobacteria > Rhodobacterales > Rhodobacteraceae > Roseovarius > Roseovarius litorisediminis. The sequence goes on along the minus strand of NZ_FWFL01000001.1, from coordinate 579,010 downwards.
CGAAGGGGCGCTTATCGGGGTGCCCACGGTGTTTGTCCGAACAGGCGGCTGCGATTATCGGTGCCGTTGGTGTGACAGCCTGCACGCCGTTGATTCTGAGTACCGTGAGTCATGGAAAGCGTTTACTTCACAAGAGGTTATAGACGAAATTTCACGTCTTTCAGGAGGCGTTCCGTTGATGGTGTCGCTGTCCGGCGGCAACCCGGCAATCCAACCCTTGGGTGGTTTGATTGAATTGGGCCATGCCAAGGGCTATCGCTTTGCGCTGGAAACTCAAGGCTCGGTTGCCAGAAGGTGGTTTGCGGACCTGGATTTGTTGGTGCTCAGCCCCAAGCCACCCTCAAGTGGAATGGAGACGGATTGGGGTCTTTTGCAGGACTGCAGGAACGCTGCGCAAGGTACTGATACCATTTTAAAAGTAGTCGTTTTTGACGAGGCGGATTATGCTTATGCCCGCGAAGTCGCAAAGCGGCATCACGACCTTCCGATGTATTTGCAGCCTGGCAACCATACGCCGCCGCCGCCAGATGATGACAAAGCGGTTGTGGATCAGAACGGCATTGATGAGCGCATGCGCTGGCTTGTGGATCGCGTGACCGCCGACAAGTGGTTTGAAGCGCGGGTCTTGCCGCAATTGCACGTCATGTTGTGGGGCAACAAACGCGGTGTCTGATTGAGAGTGGATAAAATGAACGACGACAATATCTATAAGAATCTCAAACAGTTGGGGGGTGAAACTAAACTTCCTGACAGTCCCGAAAAGGCCGAACTGGAAAAGGTGCCGAACCCGCAGGCGGACGTGGCCTATAACGTACGTTTTGTGGCGCCGGAATTTACCTCGCTTTGTCCGATGACGGGGCAGCCGGATTTTGCCCATCTGGTAATTGATTACGTACCGGGGGCCTGGTTGGTTGAAAGCAAGTCTCTGAAATTGTTTTTAGGCTCATTCCGGAATCACGGCGCGTTTCACGAGGATTGCACCGTTTCCATCGCCCGCCGGCTGGCGGATTTTCTGGACCCACAATGGCTACGAATTGGTGGCTACTGGTACCCACGCGGCGGCATTCCGATCGATGTCTTTTATCAGACAGGGCCGATGCCAGAAGGCGTCTGGATACCCGATCAGGGCGTGCCGCCTTATCGCGGGCGCGGGTAAGCCTAAAGCGCTTCGAGATCAAGGTGATCCGCAACCTGATCTCGAAACGTCCACACCATCGATAGCGACCGGGGTTGAGCCTTATGGTGCTGAGTGCACAATAAGTCGAAACGCTTTAGCCACAACGTCTAACCCGATATCTGCCGTCGCCATTGTTGTAGGCACATTCGTTGGTGCGGGTGTTCCTGGCCACCAATGCGCCGATTGCCGCCCCCGTGAGGGCTGTTAGCACAATCCAGTCACTGTCTGCGTCAAATACCTTGGCCGTGATAAACCCCGCACCAGCACCAATCACCGCGCCGGTGAGAATACGTTCGTCCCGGGCATCCATGCAGCCCGCCAAGGTTAAACCTGCAGTGCAAGCGAGTATAATAAGTAACTGTCGCATATGAACACTCCTATCGTGATGTCGTGCAGACAGCGCTGCCTGCCAAACCAAGTTTAGCAGAACGTTCTCTTTGCGGGATTGATATGGGTTAATTGCAGTCTGTGAAATATTCCGGATGCGGAAGGTTTCAGATGATCGTTACGGGTGGCTTCCGGCGGGCACCGGTCAGGGCATTTCCCACAATTGCAGCTAATAGGACGACACCGCCAATTAAAGTATTTGTTGTGGTTGTTTCACCCAAGGCAAGCCAGACCCAGAAAGGGGCGAGTACAACCTCGGCCAGGGATAACAATGTCAGTTCGGCCGCCGGCACGGTCTTGGAGCCAATTGTATAAAGCACCAGGCCCGCACCCACCTGAAAGATGCCCATGCCAAGAGCGATGCCGCCATCAAGCCGGGAAATGATCAATGGAAGCCCGAGTACCGCACATATACCCGTCATGATTACGATGGCAAAGATACCAGATAAGAAGACCGCCGGCATCATTTCCCCGCTTTTTCCCCAACGCAGGGCGATTGTGAAAACGGCAAAGCCGAACGCCGACCCAAGTGCTGCCAGGCTGCCTGAAACAGCTGAGCTATCGGAATTGTCCCAGACCATGACGCTGATCCCGAAAAAGGCAAAAGCTATCGCAATCCATGTGGCGCGACGCACCCGTTCGCCCAGCACCAGAAGGCCCAGGATTGCGGCCATGAAAGGCGCACTGGCAAACAGTATCATCGCGTTGGCGACCGACGTGTTTTGGACAGCGTAAATACCGCCCGTGTAGGCTGCAACCAAAGACAGGCCACCAATCACGCCGGGAAGACCCGAAGCCCTGGCCAGTTTGAACGGATCGCGCCCGGTTCGTATGCGGATCACGATGTACAACAGCGCGGTCAGACTGAGCGATCTGTACAACAAAATCTGCCAGACCAGTGAATCCTCGATCAGCCGGATACCCAAGCCCACAGTTGACCACAGGACACCAGCCAGGAATACAAGCACATAGCCACCTGCGCGACGCTCGGACGGCATGCGGGTCACAAGAGGTTCTCGTCGTCGGGAATATTCGGAAGCATGGGGCCACCGGGGACAAAGGCAGCTTCGGCCATGACAGTGGGTTCATCATGCCGACGCGCGGCGCGAATCTCGCGAAATCCAACGTAGAGCCCACTGAGGATGATCAGGGCCATGCCGACAAGGGTATTTGAAGGGGGGATTTCAGACCACATGAAATAGGCAACACCCGCGGCAATCGGCAGGTAGGTATAGTCAAAAGGTGCGACCAGGCTGGCATTAGCCACCTGATAGGCCCGCGACAGCAGTATCCAGCCCAGCATTCCCACAAAGCCCAGAAGCATCAAATCCAACCAGTCCCGCGCCAGGGCGGTGGGCCAGGTCATACGCAGGTGCTGAAACTCGGGCCCGATTGTAATTACCTGATTGGTCAACCACCCCAGTGGCAGGATCAGTAGCCCCATGAAACTGATGGTTTGCAGCCCAGCTGTCAGGCTGGATTCGCCCTCGCCAATCTTGCGGGCAATAATTTGTGAAATGGCGTAGGTCAGAGCGCACAACAGTGGCAGGATTGCCACCCAGGTAAAGCTGTCGCCGACTGGATTCATCGCGATAACGACCCCGATGAATCCGATGATGAGTGCCGCGATCCGATGCCAGCCAATGGTTTCGCGTAAGAAAACTGCGGCCAGAAGGGCTGTCATCAGCGGGGCGGAAAAGAAGATTGTTGTAACCTCAGCCAATCCCATGAACGGAAAAGCTGCGTAGAACAGCGAAAAACCAGCGGCAAGCAAAACTGCGCGCGCAAAATGTAGGGGCCAGAGGGGTGTGAATATCCGGTGGGGTGGGCCCAGCCACAGCATGACCGGCATAAGCAAAACTAGCGTCACGACTGAGCGGACAAAAATCAGGTTCCAAACCGGGTGCGTGTTCAGAAGTGATTTCATCAACACGTCCTGAATTACGAAAAACACCATTCCCGCTTCAACGCACAAAATACCTTCAAGCGCGCGAGACGGTATATTGGTTCTTTCCGTAGCCAGAGAAGACATGAGTTGCGACGGTCCAAAAATTCCATACGCGCCGAAATTGGCGGAATATCCGGAACAGGCTGCTTAGTTGCACATTGAATGTCTTGCCTGTTTGCGACCGCCTGTCGCAAACAAACCCCGCAAGGATGAGCCTTGCGGGGTGAAGTAATTGAAACGGATGAATTAAATACGTCAGCTCCGGTTCATGCGGTTTTCGATCAGGTCATCTACTACGGCGGGCTCGGCCAGGGTTGAGGTGTCCCCAAGTGCGCCGTAATCGTTTTCGGCGATCTTGCGAAGGATACGACGCATGATCTTGCCGGAACGGGTTTTCGGTAGGCCAGGGGCCCATTGAATGAGGTCCGGCTTGGCAATCGGGCCAATCTCGGTCCGGACCCATTTTTCAAGCTCCTTGCGAAGCTCTTCGGTGGGCTCGACCCCGTTCATCAGGGTGACATAGGCATAGATGCCCTGACCTTTGATGTCATGCGGGTAACCAACCACGGCGGCCTCGGCGACCTTTGCGTGGGCCACAAGCGCGCTTTCGACTTCGGCGGTGCCCATCCGGTGGCCGGAAACATTGATCACGTCATCAACCCGGCCAGTGATCCAGTAATAGCCGTCCGCATCGCGGCGGCATCCGTCCCCGGTGAAGTAATAGCCTTTGTAATCCGAGAAATATGTCTTCTCGAACCGCTCGTGATCGCCGTAGACGGTGCGCATCTGGCCCGGCCAACTGTCTTTGATGCAGAGCACGCCTTCGGCCTCGGTCGTGGTGATTTCTGCCCCGGTTGTCGGTTCCAGAATGACCGGCTGAACCCCAAAAAAGGGCAGGGTGCAAGAGCCAGGCTTGGTCGCGGTGGCGCCGGGCAGGGGGGTCATCAGGTGACCGCCGGTTTCGGTTTGCCACCAGGTATCGACGATCGGGCAACGGCCCTTGCCAACTACCTCGTTGTACCAGTTCCAGGCCTCGGGGTTGATCGGTTCGCCTACGGTGCCCAAAACCTTGAGATCTGAAAGATCGCATTTTTCAACAAAGGAATTGCCCTGGCCCATCAAGGCCCGCAAAGCTGTTGGTGCGGTGTAGAACTGGTTGACTTTATGTTTCTCGCAGACCTGCCAGAAACGGCTGGCGTCGGGAAAGGTCGGTACGCCCTCAAACATCAATGTGGTGGCACCATTGGCCAGCGGGCCGTAAACGATATAGCTATGACCGGTGACCCAGCCCACATCGGCGGTGCACCAATAGACATCACCATCGTGATAGTCAAAGACCAGTTCCTGAGTCATCGCAGCATAAACAAGATAGCCGCCCGAAGTGTGCACGACACCCTTGGGCTGGCCGGTGGAGCCTGAGGTGTAGAGAATGAACAGCGGATCTTCGGCGTTCATCTCCTCGGGGGTACATTCTGTCGCGGCGGCAGACATCAGCGCGGTGCAGTCATAATCGCGGTCGGTCCAGGTGGTCTGGCCGCCGGTCCGTTTGACGACAAGGCATTTTACCCTGTCATCGCAATGCAAAAGCGCCGCATCGGTGTTGGATTTGAGCGCGGTCTTGCGCCCGCCACGTGGGGCCTCGTCGGCGGTGATCACCACCTTGGCGTCCGACCCGTTGATCCTTGCACCAAGCGCGTCGGGCGAAAAGCCCGCGAACACGATAGAATGTATCGCGCCAATACGGGCACAGGCCAACATGGCGTAGGCAGCCTCGGGTATCATTGGCAGGTACAGAACAACCCGGTCGCCTTTCCCGACGCCAAGATCCCTGAGGACGTTGGCCATACGGCAGGTATTTTCATGCAATTCCCGATAGGTGATGTGCCGGGCGGCATCGTTGGGATCGTCGGGCTCCCAGATGATGGCAGTCTGATCGCCGCGGTTTGCGAGATGCCGGTCAATACAGTTGGCAGAAACGTTCAGCGTGCCGTCTGCATACCAGTTGATTGATACATTGCCGAAATCATAGTTGACATCCTTGACCTGGGTATAGGGTTTGATCCAGTCGATGCGCTTGCCCTGCTCACCCCAGAACGCGTCCGGATCATTGATCGAGGCAGCGTACATATCTTTGTATCTGGCCGCGTCGATATGGGCGTTCGCGGAGAATTCGGCGGAGGGGGGATAGGTTTTATCGGACATGTCGGACCTTCTCATCATGGGTCTGTCAAAGTTTAGTAGCCCGCCCGCCAAACGTATATCAAGATAGCGAGCGGGCAAATCCGGCTTAGATGGCCAAATATTCAGCGCGCAGTTCTTCGTTCTCCAGAACTTCGGCAGCGGTGCCGTCAAAAACGATTCCGCCGGTATCAAGGATAACCGCCCGGTCAGCCAGTTCCAGAGCCCGCACGGCGTTTTGTTCGACAATGACAGTGGTGATGCCCTGCTCTTTGATAACGCGCAGGGTTTTTTCAATCTCGTCCACGATCACCGGGGCCAGACCTTCGTAGGGCTCGTCCAGGAGCAGAACCTTGATGTCGCGCGCAAGCGCCCGGGCCACGGCCAGCATCTGTTGTTCGCCACCTGACAGGGTCACACCCTCTTGGGTGCGGCGTTCTTTCAAACGCGGAAACAACTCGTACAAACGATCTAGTGACCAGCCAATGGGCGGCGCGATCTGGGCCAATTGCAGGTTTTCCTCGACCGAGAGGCCGGGAATAATGCAGCGATCTTCGGGCACCAGGCCGATACCTGCGGCGGCGGCCTCGTGGCTTTTCATGGTGTGCAAGGGCTGGTGATCCAGCCAGATCTCGCCATGCTGAAGCTGAGGGTCATCCATCCTGGCAATCGAGCGAAGCGTGGTGGTCTTGCCCGCGCCGTTACGGCCCAGCAGGGCCAGAATTTCACCCTCGTGCACATTAAAGCTGATGCCCTGAACGATGTAGCTTTCGCCGTAATAGGATTGCATATCCCATACCGAAAGAAAGGCAGGGGCGGTCTCGGCGTGGCTGTGGCCTTTTGAAAAGTCTGGTTTGACGTTCATGTTCGTATTCCCTTTTAAGCCGATTCACCAAGATACGCTTCGCGCACTTTGGGATGACCCCTGATTTTATCCGGCGTGTCTTCGACCAACGGTGAACCCTGTGCCAAAACGGTGATCCGTTCAGCAAGGCTGAAAACCACGTGCATGTCGTGTTCGATGATCGCGATGGTAATGTCACGCTCGTCCTTGATCTGCTTCAGCAGGTCGATGGTGTTGTTGGTATCGGCGCGTGCCATGCCCGCTGTCGGTTCGTCCAGCAGCAAGAGCCGCGGATTTTGCGAAAGACACATGCCGATCTCGAGTCGGCGCTTGTTGCCGCGCGACATTGAGGCAGAGTGATCGTGCCGCTGATCAGCCATGTTCAGGCTTTCCAGCATATGTTCCGCCTGTTCGATGATCTCTTTCTCGTTTGCGGTGCTTTCCACGGCGTGCATCCGAAAGGCGCCGTCGCGCTTGGCAAAGATCGGGATCATCATGTTTTCCAGCACGGTCAGGTCACCAAAGATTTCGGGGGTCTGAAAAACGCGGGAAATACCCATCTGACAGATCTCGAAAGGTTTGCGACCCAATACCGATTGGCCGTCAAACATGACCGAGCCTGTATCGGGAATAAGCTTGCCGATCAGAACGTTCAGCAGCGTGGATTTGCCGGCGCCGTTTGGACCAATGATGGCGTGAACGCTGTTTTCTTCAACGCTGAGGTTTACATCGCCCAGGGCCTGCAGACCGCCGAAACGTTTGTTTACGTTTTTGACTTCAAGGATACCCATTGTTCAGTCTCCTTATTCCGCAGGGGTGGATTGAGTGGTTTTTTCCGCGTCGTTGTCGGATTTTTTACCACGGAGCATGCGCATTATTCGTTGACCGCCTTCAACCAGCCCGCCGGGCAGGAAGATCACGACCATCATGAAAAGCACGCCAAGGGTCAGGTGCCAGCCGGAGCCAACGAAATGTTCAACAACCCAGACAACGGCGTTTTCAAGTCCGTCGGGCAGGAAGCCAAACCATTCATGAAGAACGTTCTCATTGATTTTCGAAAAGATATTCTCGAAATATTTGATGAAACCTGCACCTACGACGGGGCCTATCAATGTACCAGCACCGCCAAGGATAGTCATAAGAACAACCTCGCCTGACGCGGTCCACTGCATCCGTTCAGCGCCGGCCAGAGGGTCCATCGAAGCAAGCAGACCTCCAGCCAGACCGGCATACATACCGGAAATCACAAAAGCGGCCAGTGTATAGGGTTTGGCGTTCAGACCCGTATAGTTCATCCGGGTCTGGTTGGATTTGACGGCCCGCAGCATCATACCGAAGGGCGAGCGGAAGATGCGTATCGAGAGATAGAACATCAATACCATCAGAACTGCACAGAGGTAGTAACCTGCATTGAAATCGAACGACCATGCGCCCAGTTCCATTGTGTAGGTAGAGCGCATCTCGACCAGGCCAAAAAGGTGCGGAACGGTTTCCCAGTCGTCGATCAGATACTGTGGATCAGATGTATAGACCTGCAAGCCGGTTTCGCCGTTGGTGATCGGTGTCAGAACCGAATAGGCGAGGTTAAAGCTCATTTGAGCAAAAGCCAGTGTCAGGATCGAGAAATAGATGCCCGAGCGCCGCAGACTGACATACCCGATCACGACCGCGAAAAGCCCGGCCACGATTACACTAAGGATGATCCCTGGAACAATGTTGTAGTCCAGCAGTTTGAACATCCATACCGTCGAATAGCTGCCGACCCCAAGGAAGGCGGCGTGACCAAAAGAGAGATAACCGGTCAGGCCAAAAAGGATGTTGAAGCCGATGGCGAAGATCCCGAAGATCACAAAACGCTGCATCAGGTCCGGGTAGCCCGCATTGAACTGCGCCATGGCGCTGTCCGTGGGGAACGGGTTAAGCAGGAATGGCGCCAGCATGGCCAAAGCTGCAACGATCAGCAGCATTTTCATGTCGTGTTTGTTCAGACCTAACATGGCTTAGTCCTCCATCACGCCCTTGCGGCCCATCAGGCCACGCGGACGTGTCAGTAGAATGATAATTGCGACGACATAAATGATGATCTGGTCGATGCCCGGAAGCAGCGATTTGATCTCGTTCATGGAGGCGAAACTTTCCAGGATGCCCAGAAGAAACCCTGCGGCGACGGCCCCGGGTAAGGACCCCATGCCGCCAACAACGACAACCACGAAACTAAGCACGAGGAAATCCATTCCCATGTGATAGTTGGGAGAGTTTATCGGCGCGTACATGACCCCGGCAAGCCCGGCCACTGCGGCCGCAATTCCAAACATGATGGTAAAGCGCTTGTCGATGTTGATGCCCAGAAGCCCAACGGTTTCCCGGTCAGCCATCCCTGCGCGTACGACCATGCCAAAGGTGGTAAATTGAAGGAAGGCAAACACCGTCCCGATGATCACTGCCGCAAAGGCGAAGTAGACCAGCCGCCAGTACGGATAGATAATCACGTTTGGATCAAAGCCCAAAAGCGTGCCGAAATCAAAGCTGCCTTTAAATACGTCCGGTGCCGGAGTAGGTATCGGGTTGGCGCCGTAGTAATGCTTGATGATTTCCTGCATCACAATTGCCAGCCCGAAGGTCACCAGGATTTGGTCGGCATGGGGGCGTTTGTAGAAATGCTTGATCAGACCGCGCTCCATAATGAAGCCGATACCGATCATGATGGGAATGGAAAACAGAATCGCAAGCGGGACCGCCCAGTCGATGATGCTGGCCCCAAGTTCGGGTCCGAACCAGCTTTCGATATAGGCTGTCTTAACCTTAAGCGGATTACCCAGAAAGTCGGTCTGGGTTTCATCGATGGTTTCGAAGCTGAGGTTAAGAATCTTTGACAAAGAGACCGCGCAGAAAGCGCCAATCATGAACAGTGCCCCGTGGGCAAAGTTCACCACGCCAAGCGTGCCGAAAATCAAAGTAAGCCCAAGCGCGATCAGCGCATAGGCCGAGCCCTTGTCGAGCCCGTTGAGAATTTGAAGGATGACTGCGTCCATTGTTCCCACCCGTGGGTTAAGAAAAGTAGCCGTAATTTAATTATTTACGGTAGGGAAACGGCCGCGCATAGCGCGCGGCCGAAACCATAGGGTTTAGGCGCCTGGGTTACACTTGCCCAGTTCCCCACCAGCAAACATCGGATGATCCGGCGCGTATTCCACTTGGGCGCGCGGTGTCACCTCGACGATTTCCAGTGTGTCGTACTGGTTGGTCGGGTTTTCTTTACCTTTCATGACCAGCACGTCTTTGAAGCACTGGTGATCATCAGCACGGTAAAGGGTCGGACCATTGCCCAGACCATCGAATTCAAACCCTTCCAGAGCTTCTGCAACACCGCAGGGGTTGAATGTGCCAGCACGTTCGCATGCATCCGCATAAAGCAGGGTCTGCACATAGCAGGTGTGCGCCGAGTTCGAGGGCGGACGGCCATATTTTTCACCGAAGGATTTAACAAAGGCTTTGGTGCCTTCATCCTGCAGTTGCCAGTTCCAGTTCATCGAACCGATAACGCCTTGCACGTTTTCGCCAGCACCCGCTGCCATCAACTCCGAATAGAGCGGAACAACGATTTCGAACTGTTTACCGTTGACCATCTTGTCCTGAAGGCCGAACTGAACCGCGTTGGTCAGCGAGTTTACCATGTTGCCGCCGTAGTGGTTCAGAACCAGAACATCGGCGCCCGAGTTCAGAACCGGCGCGATATAGGACGAGAAGTCGGTCGAGGCCAGCGGTGTCAAAACGTTGTTGACGGTTTCCCAACCCATGGCTTCGGTTGCAGCCTGCATCGACGCCTGCTGAGTCCAGCCCCAGGTGTAGTCTGCTGTCAGGTGATAGGCGCGACGGTCTTTGCCGTACGCGTTTGCCAGAACCGGGGCCAGCGCGGCACCCGACATGTAGGCGTTAAAGAAGTGACGGAACCCGTTAGCCTTCTTGTCTTTACCGGTGGTGTCGTTCGAGTGGGTCAGGCCCGCCATGAAGATAACGCCAGCCTCTTGGCAGAGACCCTGAACAGCAACAGCCACGCCCGAGGACGAACCGCCGTTGATCATGATTGCGCCGTCTTTTTCAATCATCGACTTGGCCGATGCACGTGCAGCGTCTGATTTGGTTTGCGTGTCGCCGGTCACGAACTTGACCTTGTTGCCCAGAATGCCGTTGCCCTTGAGCGCTTTCGAGCTGAAGGTGTTCATCATGCCACCGTCGCCTTCGCCGTTCAGGTGCTGAACTGCAAGTTCCTGCGCGCGCAGCTCATCCATGCCTTCTTCGGCATAGGGGCCTGTTTGCGGTACGTTGAAGCCCAGGGTGACGCCGCTACCCGTGGGTTCATTGGTGTAGGCTGCTGCAGAAGAAGCCGTAAAAATCGTCGGCATGGCCACGCCTGCACCAGCAATTGCACTGGTTTTCAGTAGCCCGCGACGAGTGAAGTTAGATTTGGACATAGATACCCTCCCATTGAGAAATTCTTGGAGAGGGCCTCCTCTGCGCCTCTCCAGATAACACAGATGTGCTGGGTCATTATGCCAATGGGTAAGAAAATTTCGCAACAACTGCTTTTAACCAAACAATATTTGTGTAAAAAAATATACAGACCCATGGTTTGTTTTGTAAAAAAATTTCCTGAATTAACGGAAGTCGCGTGAATCGCAAGGAATTTGTAAATGTCTGAGAGCACGATTATCGGTACAAGAATACGTGAACGCAGGATTTTGAGTGGCATTCGCCAATCCGCGCTTGCCAAAGAAGTGGGAATTTCACCTTCTTACCTCAACTTGATCGAGCATAACCGGCGCAGAATCGGTGGGAAAACCCTTTTGAAGCTTGCCGAGGTTCTTGAGGTAGAGCCATCATTGTTATCCGAAGGCGCCGAGGCGACATTGCTGAACGGGCTGAAGGAGGCCGCAGGTGAAAGTGAGGGCGACGGCCCCGAGCTTTCCCGCACCGAAGAATTAGCGGGACGTTTTCCGGGGTGGGCGCATTTGCTGGTCAAACAGTTTCGGAGGTCTCAGGAACTGGAGCGAACGGTCGAAACCCTGACGGACAGATTGGCGCATGACCCTTACCTGTCGGATTCCCTGCACGAGGTCATCTCGACCGTGACTGCGATACGCGCAAGCTCGTCCATTCTTGTCGAGACCAAGTCGCTGGAGCCCGAGTGGCAGAACCGTTTTCATCGTAACATTAACGAAGAAAGCAGCAGACTGGCCGAGGGTGCCGAAGCGTTGGTGCGCTATCTTGAAGCGGCCCCGAACACTCAGGCAGAAATCAAATCACCACAGGACGAGATGCACGCGTTTCTGGCGGACCACGGGTATCATTTTCCGGAACTGGAGACAGAATCTGCGGGCGAGGCTGCAGAAGCTTTGCTTGCAGGTGACAATACAATGGTATCTGAAGCCGCCCGCAAGCTGACGAAGGAAGTACTTTTAAGGTACGAGGAGGATGCTCGGAAATTGCCCCTTCGTGATGTCATGGTTGAGATAAATAAAGTGGGCCTGAACCCCGAAAGCCTAGCCAGGACCTTTGACACCAACATGGCGCGGGTTTTTCGCAGGCTTGCAACCCTGCCCGAAAACGAGGTCGGACCGATAGGATTGGTGGTTTGTGATGGGTCCGGGTCCTTGACCTTTCGCAAGCCATTTCCAAGTTTTTCAGTTCCCCGAAATGCGGGCGCTTGCGCCCTTTGGCCATTGTTTCAGGTCCTGGGCCAGATATTGACGCCAATCCGCGTGCGTTTGAGGCAAGCGGGCAGGGGGGCCGAAGCGGTTCAGGCGCTGGCGGTGGCAGAAAAGGTGGGACGCGGATCGTTCACGCAACCGCAACTGGTTTCGGCACATATGTTAATTTTGCCGGATGATCCCGAATCTAGAACGGAAACGGTTCGGGATGTTGGTGTCAATTGCAGAATTTGCCCGTTGCCGGCGTGCCCCGCAAGACGCGAGCCGTCGATTATGTCAGAGGGCTTTTGACTTAGGGTTGAACATTGACGATAGTCAAATGGCGGGCGGGCCGCTGTTTAATCGGAGGGGAGGCCGATTGGATGGGGAAAAAGGTGCTTCTTATCGAAGACGAACCAAATATTATCGAGGCAGTAAGTTTTATTCTGTCTCGTGATGGCTGGGAGGTTAAGACACACTCGAATGGACATGATGCAATCATGGCCGTGCGCGAGCGTGCACCTGACCTTATAATTCTTGATGTTATGTTACCTGGCAAAAGCGGTTTTGACATTCTGCATGAAATCCGGGCAGACGAAGACCATGCTGAAACGCCGGTTCTGATGCTGACTGCGCGCGGCCAGCTGAAAGATCGAGAGATGGCCGAACGCGCCGGCGCCAGCCGCTATATGACCAAGCCATTTTCTAATGCCGAGGTATTGGACGCCGTCCGATCACTGGTTCCACAATGAAATCCAAGTCCGGCCCGGTTTTTCTTGAACGGCGAACTTACCGCCGTCGTCGTATGATCGACGCGGCACGCCTGTTGCCAGTGCTTGGGATTATACTGGTGAGCATACCATTGCTTTGGAACGGAACACCCGATCCCCATACCAGAACGACGTATGCGATGTTTTACCTATTTGTAGTCTGGATCATCCTGGTGGCGCTTTCTGCGATTATTTCAAGATATCTGGGACCAAATGAAAGCGACGAGCAATCGCTCGGAGATCGGTAAATGGCGACTCTGAACGTCCTGATCCTTGTATGCCTGTCCTATGTGGTGTTCCTATTCGCGATCGCGTTTGCGGCTGACCGGGCGGCGCTTCACGGACGTGGCACATGGTTGCACTCACCCCTGATATATACCCTGTCATTGTCGATCTATTGTACAGCTTGGACATTCTACGGGGCGGTCGGGTTTGCCGCCCGCTCAGGCTTGGAATACCTGACGATCTATCTTGGGCCGACCCTTGTAATGATCGGATGGTGGTGGACCTTGCGCAAGATGGTGAGAATTGGGCGTAGTCAGCGGATTACATCAATTGCAGACCTGATTTCTTCGCGCTACGGCAAGTCAAACACGCTGGCTGTTTTTGTAACCATTCTGGCGGTTGTCGGGACAACACCCTATATCGCGCTTCAACTCCAATCCGTTACGTTGTCCTTTGCTACATTTGCCGAAGCTGACCTGACAAGCACATCGCTTCCAAACAGGCAGTCCACCGCTTTCTTGGTGGCTGTTGGGCTTGCCTTGTTCACGATTCTCTTCGGCACCCGAAACCTGGATGTCAACGAGCGCCACCATGGGGTTGTGATGGCTATCGCGCTTGAGGCTGTGGTCAAACTGTTCGCGCTGCTGGCGGTCGGTGTTTTTGTGGTCTGGGGCCTGGCTGGCGGGGTTGAACAAACGTTAGAACGCATCAATGCGTCAGAGATTGCCCGCTGGGAAGTGCCGACCAGCCGATGGATCGGTCTGACCATGTTGTCTGCTGCCGCATTCCTTTGCCTGCCGCGAATGTTTCAGGTGATGGTGGTCGAAAACGAGAACGAAGGGCATTTGCGCACCGCCGCCTGGGCCTTCCCTGCGTACCTGATGTTGATGAGCCTGTTTGTCGTACCCATTGCCGCTGTTGGCCTTGATGTTCTGCCCCAAGGTTCAAATCCCGACCTGTTCGTTTTAACCCTGCCTTTGAATGCCGGGCGCGACGGGCTGGCGATCCTGTCCTTTCTAGGGGGTTTTTCTTCTGCAACCTCGATGGTGATCGTGGCAGCCATTGCGTTATCGACAATGGTTTCCAATCACGTTGTCATGCCGATATGGCTTCATCTTACAGGGGGCACGGCAGTTGTTTCAGGGGACGTGCGCAACGTTGCCTTGCTGGCAAGGCGGCTGTCGATCGCCGGAATTGTGCTTCTGGGGTACCTCTATCTGCAACTTTCCGGTGGCGGCACCGCCCTGGCAGCGATTGGTCTGGTCTCATTTGCGGGCGTAGCACAGTTTTTGCCCGCTTTGATGGGGGGGCTTGTCTGGCGTGGTGCAACGCGTCTTGGGGCACTGTGCGGATTGGGCGTGGGATTTGCGGTTTGGATGTACTGTTTGTTCCTGCCCAGTTTCGGATCAAGTAGCATATTACCGCAAACCCTGTTTGATCACGGCTTATTTGGGATGTCCTGGTTACGTCCACAGGCCCTGTTTGGCGTGGAGGGGATGGACCAGGTTGTGCATGCAGTGATGTGGAGCATGCTGTTGAACACCGCTTCTTTTGTTTTTGTGTCGCTTGTCAGCTTTCCAAAACCGGTTGAGCGACTGCAGGGAGCGCAGTTTGTCAACGTCTTTCAGCATTCTGCGACCGCAGGAAGCTGGTCTGGCGGATTAGCGCAAAGCGAAGACCTTATGATCATGTCGCAGCGGATTCTTGGCGCGCCCGAGGCGCAGGCGTTTTTTGCGGCTGCGGCGCAACGTCAGGGCCTGGCGGGGTATTTGCCTGAACCGTCGCCGGATTTCCTTCAGGAGCTTGAACGCGAATTGTCCGGGTCGGTCGGAGCCGCAACCGCGCACGCCATGATTTCCCAGATCGTTGGCGGTGCAACAGTGTCTGTCGAAGATCTGATGGCGGTTGCGGATGAAACCGCACAGATCATGGAATATTCCAATCAGCTTGAAGCAAAGTCGCAAGAACAGGCCCGGACCGCGCGGCAGCTGCGCGAGGCAAATGAAAAGCTGACCCAGCTCTCGGTGCAAAAAGACGGTTTTCTGTCACAGATCAGTCACGAACTTCGTACTCCGATGACGTCAATCCGGGCGTTTTCTGAAATTCTTCGCGATACCGAGGATCTTAGCCCGGAAGAGCAAAGTAAGTATTCGTCAATCATTCATGATGAAGCGATCCGGCTGACCCGGCTTTTGGACGACCTGCTGGACCTTAGCGTGTTGGAGAACGGTCAGGTTGTCTTGAATGAACACAAGGGCTGTCTGGAGGATTTGTTGGATCGTGCGGTGGCCATTACCGGTGGAGGAGCTGGCAATTTCGCCATTAGAAGGGAAAAAAGCGCGGAACAGGTGGTGCTGCTGACCGACCTGGATCGTCTGGCGCAGGTGTTTATCAACCTGATCGCGAACGCCCGGAAATATTGCGATGCTGACCGTCCGGAACTGACCATCAAAACCTCGCAGAAAGCCGACAGGTTACTTGTTGATTTCACCGACAATGGCTCGGGCATCCCGACAGACCAACAAACAGTTATCTTTGAGAAGTTTTCCCGTATCGGCCAGACAAAGGCAGGCGGGGCAGGACTTGGACTGGCAATTTGTCGCGAAATCATGGCGCGTCTGGGGGGCGGCATAGATTATTTACCAGGACAACGCGGTGCGTCCTTTCGCGTAACTTTGCCTTTAAACAGTCAAAACGCCACTCAATGAAAAGAGATACATAAACATATTGGTAACTGTGTTGCGCGTAACTTTGCCTCCAGGACACCTGATACGGGTAGTGGCGGCCAAGATGGAAACGCAAGAAACAGATTCAGTTATTCATCGCAAAGCGCGGTTTGCGCGCGACGGGTTTGACGCCCGTGCGATGTCGCCGGCAAAAGCATTTCGCTTGGCATTGGCCAAGGCAAGCGATGGGTTGTTTGGTCTTGCCGTTACGGTGACCACGATCGAGCAGGTTCAACTGAAACATGCCGACATCCAAAAAGAGATGGGCGAAAATTGCCTGTTGATATTACTTGATGGAAATGGCGGAAGGCGGGGGGTGTTGCAGTTTGACCTCCACCTTTTGTCAGCTTTGATCGAAGTCCAGACCATGGGTAAAGTCAGCACACGAGAACCTAATCCACGGTCGGTAACGCGCACCGATGCAGCAATTGTCGCGCCATTGGTAAATGCCTTGATGCCGGGGTTCGACAAGCAAATGGCGTCGGCCTGTGATGACTTCGTGCAAACGGGTTTTGTGTTTGGCGACATGGCAGAAGATGCGCGGGCTGTATCCTTGGCACTGACCGCCCCATCTTTTGATCTATTCAGAATTTCCGTCGATATTGAGGATGGTTCGAAATCGGGGTGTCTTTCGATATTAATTCCATCCGTGCCAAAAACTACTGCGGATAGCGGTAAGATTAAAACTTCGGGTTCGGACGCCAATAGTCTTGGGCAGAACGCTATGAATGCCCCGGTGACGCTAGACGCTGCTATGGCCCGGATATCGGTGCCTTTAAACGAGATTTGTACGTTTAAAACCGGGCAGAAAATTCCGCTGCCTGCTGACAGCCTTCGCGAAACATTGCTGTTGGGATCAAAAGGTCATGTCGTTTCTGAAGTTAATTTGGGGCAGTTGAACGGGATGGCGCGCCGTGCGTTTCGTTTCTGGCGAAGCCGCTGATGAAACAAGTGCGATCGGAAGGTTCAGTACACCTGCTCAGAAAACTGGTGACAACTCAAAAATAACTTCTGGCGAAGGGGACAAACCTGGAACAGCGAATGAATTGCCTGAAGAGTCACCGTTGGGTCACGCCACGGATGGCAAGTTGACGCTGAATGCGGTCGATCTCAGGGAAACATCGGGCGAGACGCAAGGCCTTTCTGAAAACATCTGAATGCCCGGAAATTTCTAATGTCGTGATAACACCGGCTGATGACTTCAGTGGTTTTTGCCAGCATGAAATCAACCAAGCCCATCTGCTGTGGCCTTTGTTGCGGACAAACCTGTTGACCTGCGTCAAAGTCAATCTGAAACCCTTGTGCAACTATGCATCTGTAGATGGAGGATGACTATGCAATCAAATTCGAAATATCGCGCAATGCTGCTGTCAAGATTGGCGGAATTGGATCAACGCCTTCACCATATCGAAGCGGAGTTGGATGAGCCGAATTCAAAGGATTGGGAAGAACTGGCAGTCGAACGCGAAGGGGATGAGGTGCTTGAGCAACTCGGCCATTCCGGTCAGGCAGAGATCGCCAGGATTCGCGCCGCCCTTCAACGCCTGCGCGATGGAAGCTACGGTGAATGCGCCCGTTGCGGCGAGCGGATTTCTGTTGAACGCCTTGACGTTTTACCCGACACGCCTCTGTGCAAATCTTGTGCGGCAATGGCTTAGCGCTTCATTTTCGATGACATTAAAATCCCGTATGGCGGGATTTTAATGTCAAAAATGAAATGTTATAGTTGAATGACCAGTCAGGAGATCAACGATGACAAATACACAAACTCAGTTAGAGCGCTTACATCGCCAGATTGAACAGGAAACTCCTGAGAAGCGTTTTCGGTTTCAACCAAAGCTTCATCACCTAATCACGACGATGAACAAAAAAGGTGAAAAAATCCCGGCACGGACCAAGCGTTTGCATGAAAAACTGTTGGAAGAGGCGATAGAAGCCCAGTTCGATAACATGCCGGTTTGATTTGACGTCCGCAATATCAGGCTTGTCCTTGTGACCTGAGCAAAATTCCGTAGTAATTGTACGGGAATTGATAGATTTGTGGGGACGGTTTTGGTTGAAGAGGTGCATTCCAGGCGCCAGAGCGGCGTTACAGTGATCACACTGGATCGGCCTGTGGCAAATGCTCTAGCCCCGGCTTTGCGCCTGGCGCTGGATTCCCAGATACGTCAGGCGATAGAGGATAGTAACTCTTGCGCGATTGTTCTGACCGGCGCAGGAAATCTGTTTTCCACTGGTGTCGATATCACGGAATACGACAGGCAATTGGCTTCCCCTTGGGTCGGCGACTTATGCAGCCTGATTGAGAACAGTGAAAAACCAGTTGTCGCTGCAATACATGGGTCGGCAGTTGGGGCGGGGTTCGAATTGGCCCTGGCCGCTCATGCCCGCGTTGCCAGGACAGGTTCAAAGATAGCCTTGCCTGATGTGGGATTGGGTTTGACACCCGGTGCTGGCGGAACACAGCGGTTGCCCAGGTTAGTAGGCGCCCAGGCGGCGCTTGAATTGATGTTATCCGGCCAATTGGTGGATGTTTCCGAACCACGCCTGAGGGGGGTTTTTGATCGCACTACTGACCAGAATCCTGAAGACGATGCTATCGATCTGGCCCTACTGCTGGCGGAAAGTGGTAAATGGAGCCGAACAAAGGATTGTGATCGGGGTTTCTCGGATCCGGAAAGATATCAAAACGCGATAGCATTTATAAAAAGCAAGCTGTCGGCAAGCACTGGTGCTGAATCGGATATTGTAAAATGTGTCGAGGCAGCTCTTTTGTTACCCTTTGAAAGCGGATTGTCGTTTGAGAGTGCTATTTTCCAAGACCGCATCAAGTTACCCGAAGCACGGGCGCTGCGCCATGTTTTTACATCAGAACGCAGGGCAGCCATCATGCCGGAACTGGCAACGGGCCGGGCTGCAGAGGTACATGATATCTGTTTTCTGGGGGCTGGGACGAATGAGTTTGAGTTGATATGCGCCTGCCTTGAACGTGGTAAAAACGTACATCTTTACGATGTGAATTTGGACGCCGTAAACGCGAAAATTGCGGGTATACACTCGATTTATGACACGGCTGTTTCGCGCAAGGTGTTATTACCCCAGGCATGCAAGGAACAGCTGGCGCGATTATCTGCCTCTACAGAGCGATCCAGCATGAAAGAGGCCCAGTTAATATTCGATTCAGGCAAAATAGCCGCTCAGGAAATATTTGCTGATGAAAATCAGGCGGCTTGGGTCATCCTCAACAGCGATTTCGACCTGGCCAGGCGCGCTCGGGAAACCGGGATCAATGAGCAGGCTGTGGGTTGCCGGATTTACAGTCCTATCAACAAGTCCAGACTGGTCGAGCTAACGGTTCCGGCTGGGTGCCCGGCCGATGCCGTCGCAACCGCTGACATGGTTTTCAACGCGATGGATATGACTGTCGTAAGATCGGCGCCCGTTACGGGTGGACCCGGATATGCCATGATTTTGGCGCTCTATCAGTCTGCTTTGAAGCTGGTTGATGCAGGAGTTCGACCGTTAGACGTTGATAAATCGGTAAAGCGACTGGGGTTTTCCCAAGGTGCTTTTCAGATGATTGACCGCGACGGTCTTCAGCTTGTTCGCGACCGCATAAATCAGGTTCAGAGATCGCGTGCCTTTGATGGTTTGCATCCTGACAATTTGCTGGACCGGCTGATAAATGCCGGAGCTGCTGGTCGAGCGGCCGGACAAGGTTTTTATCTTTATCGGGACGACAGGGTTCACCCGATCCCCGAGTTGAATGACTGTAACCCGGCGGGCGTGTCGCCGATCATCAGAACTGTAGGGCCTGAACAGGCCATACTTGCCGCTCTTGTGAACGAGGCCGTACGCCTTTTGCAGGGCGGGGTCGTTCAGCGCGCTTCCGATCTGGATGTGCTGATGGTCAAAGGCTATGGTTTTTCCGGGCCGCGCGGCGGCCCCTTGTTTCAAGCAGACGTTTTGGGCCTATCTGCCATTTTGAAGAATTTACGACTGCTTCAACCGCTTTCTGCAGGCCTTTGGACGCCCGACCCCTTGATTGAGAGCATGGTCAAGAACGGGGAACGTTTTTTTGGGCGGGTCAACTGATCTACGGTTTATGCCAAAAGAATTCCAAGCACGACAAGCATCAGCCCGATCACTGACAAAAACAAAGAGCCCATGTTCAGCGGTACGACCTTTTGAATGGTGGCCTTTAGCTCTTCATCGCGAAGACCGGCGTTTCGGGCCTTCCAGACGCGTATAATGCACCAAACAAGGCCTGCAAGCCCGGCCAATGATACACAAGCGCCCAGCCAAACCAGATATTCCATGGAGCTTCTCCCGGTGACGATGATCCGTGCTGTTTCGCCTAGTCGATGTCGTAAAGGACTGCAAGGCAGAGACGGGGGGTGAAATAGATTGGAAGTATCTTGCAGCGAACCTGACAGCCGGGTAGTCAAGGATTTCCACGAACCGGAGGCCCCCCCAATGAACGATACGATCTCTGACGCCAGCTACCGTGTAACTGCAGATGAACTGCGCCAGTTCATCGAACGCTATGAACGGTTGGAGGCCGAGAAAAAAGATATCGCTGAGCAGCAGAAAGAGGTCATGGCCGAAGCCAAGGCCCGCGGTTATGATACCAAGGTGTTGCGCAAGGTCATCGCATTACGCAAGCGCGACAAAGACGATATAGCCGAGGAAGAAGCTGTACTTGAAATGTACAAAGAAGCCCTGGGGATGTAGCAACTCACCTTATGGCATGATGACGTTTACGCCCGGTAATTGTTGAATTGCGGCGATATCGTCATCATAAACCTCTGTCAGTTGGGCGATCAATCCCTCGGTCCATCCAGGTATGTTCACCTCGATTTCAAAGGTGGTATCCTCGGCAAATTTGTCCAGAAACGCGGCGATGACACGCCGTTTCTGGATTTCACTCAGGTTCGGGTGCGCCGCAAGATATGCCTCAAACCGCTTCATGCCGACATCGCTCAGGATCTCGGACAGCAGAGAAAATTCACCTGCAATGTCTACTGTGGGGTCTACACCCGATAGTTCCCGAAGGACTTGCCCCCAGATCAGTGGCGTATCTTCATTGCACCAAACAGTCATTGCGATATCCGGGAACGCGGCACGCAGACGCTCGAATAGCCCAGACCAGCGCATTGATGTCGGCTCGGCGCCACGCAGGTAATCCGCCAGGTTATCGAAAGGTGTTTGTTCAAATATGGCCGGTAGAAAAGTTGCCGGGTTGCATATGGCCATGAAAAGCTCAATTTCATCATTTGGAAAGATTTGTTGCAGCAGATCCAGCCGGGATTCAGCGGCATTATAGAAAACACCCGCAGAGGCCGACATTTTTGGCGATCCGAAAAAACTGGCATTGGACAAGACCAATCTGTCGGTGTCTTCGCCGTTCATGACAGCACTCAGAATCTCGTCGCGCGCCTTGGGATCAATGCCGGTTTTGTCCCCGTCGTGGATGACATCCCGGATCAGTTTTCGATATGTCCTGGGACTGGGCAGGCTTGTTCCGTATTTTGCCAGATCCCGACTGTTCGCGGTCAGGCAATTGATAAGCCTGTCCTCGTCAGTCATATGCGCGCCTGCGTGAAGAACGATTTGCATCTGCCTCTGAACCCTATCGATAGCCGACCACCAATATACGGTCTTTCCGTGCTGTTTAAACTGCTTTCACGTGTTGTGTGCTGTAGGCCCGACGCTGAAGAATCTTTATCCCATTACATAAGATTTCGGCTTGAAGTGTTTTAAGTTAATGCGTATCCAAGCGCGCGTGCCCCTATAGCTCAGCTGGTAGAGCAACTGATTTGTAATCAGTAGGTCCGCGGTTCGAGTCCGTGTGGGGGCACCATTTTCCAATTTAAAGAAGTCCGGAGACATCCGATTCATCCTTGTTTATAAGGATATCCAGAAACGAGATTGTCCAGAGACGGTTTCTACCATCCAGTGAAATAACTCCAGATTAGGGGTGCCCTTGGGGGGATTTTGAAAACGGAATAAACACGGTACCCCCAGCAGGTCGTTAAGTGACAACAAGATTCGAAGCCTGAAGCCTAAAGAGAGGCTCTATCAGGTCTCGGATTTTGATGGTTTGTTTGTCGTTGTGAACCCCAACGGGCCCAAACTTTGGCGATTGAAATATTGACGGGATGGCAAGGAAAAGCTTTTGTCGATTGGGCCTTATCCGGCGATCAGCTTACAGCAAGCCCGTCAGGCGCGCGATACGGCACGTTCCCAAATTGCGGCTGGTGGTGATCCGTCGGAGTCCAAACAGGAAGAAAAGCGGATCAGGCGCGAGGCGCAGGATCAGACTTTTCAGAAGGCGGGCGAGGCGTTTCTGAGAAAGCAACGTAAAGAGGGTAAGTCTGAAGCCACATTGTCAAAGACGGCTTATCACCTGAAATTGGCAAACAAGGAATTTGGACGCAAAGCGATAACCGAGATTACAGCCCCAATAATCCTGCGATGCCTGCGGAAAGTTGAGGCTAAAGGAAATTACGAAACAGCACATCGCCTGAGCGCTCGCATCGGTTCGATTTTTCGCTATGCCGTGGCCCGTGGCATTGCTGAGCTCTGTCGCGGTGAAGGCATATCGCAGGGCGTCTTTTACAAATGGTCCAAAGACTTCATGGAAGCGGGGTAGAGACGGCTGGCAGGCGACACAGCAATGACCCGCAAACCGGCCTGGTTTCGGGGCGTAATCAACACGGTTCCACAGCGCTGAAATGTTGCCCGCTCACCTGCACCGGGCCGCCTGAGTACATAGGCCGGTGCGTCTGGTAATTCCCTCAACGCTGCTTCCAAATTTCGCTGCAGGTCAGTCTGCGCCGCCAGCCTGTTTGGCCTTGAACGCTTTTGCACGCTCGACCAGGAGGGCCTTGGCCTTCAGGTTCGCGCGTCGGACACGGATCGAGGTCAGGAATGCCTCTTCGGCAGTTTGCGACGTAGCGCCCAGCACTTTGACCAGATCGGCGATGATATCCTCGTCGCCGGAGGCGTTGATATATTTGATGGTATCGTTGGCCAGTTCGTCGGCCAGATCTTCGGTGACGCCCATGGGTTTTACCGTGTTGTCTCGGTCAGGCGGCGTTTGACATAGCCGGTGACGTTATTGATCATCGTGTCCATGTAGGGCTCTTCAAAGAAGTGGCCCGATCCTTCGATTTCCTGATGGGTGACGGTGATGCCCTGCTGTTCATGCAGCTTGTTCACCAAGGCAACGGTATCTGCGGGCGGTGCCACGCGGTCATTGGTGCCGTTGATGACCAGCCCCGACGACGGGCAGGGTGCCAGGAAAGAAAAATCGTACATGTTGGCGGGGGGCGAAACGCTGATAAAGCCGGTAATCTCAGGTCGGCGCATCAAAAGCTGCATCCCGATCCAGGCACCGAACGAAAAACCCGCGACCCAGCAATGTTTCGAGTTGTTGTTCATCGACTGAAGGTAATCCAGCGCCGAGGCGGCATCGCTTAGCTCGCCCACGCCCTGATCATATTCGCCCTGAGACCGCCCAACGCCGCGGAAATTGAACCGCAACACGGTGAATCCCATGTTGTAAAAGGCATAATGCAGGTTGTAGACCACCTTGTTGTTCATCGTGCCGCCGAACTGCGGATGCGGATGCAACACGATCGCAATCGGGGCATCTTTTTCTTTTTGCGGGTGGTATCGGCCTTCGAGACGGCCTTCTGGGCCGGGAAAGATAACCTCGGGCATATTATACATGTTTCCTTGTTGGGTGCCGTTGGCGGCATTCTTGACGAAATCGCTCAAGCACCTTAGAACTGTTCTAAGTTTCGGCCGGAGCCGAAGGGGCTGAAAGCGAGATAAGCGCTGTGTTGCGCAACGTCAATCTATTCGCGGGGAAAGAACCATGAAACTGAGCACCAAAGGGCGTTATGCGATGGTCGCACTGGTGGATATCGCGCTGCAGGACGCCGAAACATTGGTGACCCTTGGTGAAATTTCAAAGCGGCAGGATATATCCTTGCCGTATCTTGAGCAGCTTTTTGTGAAACTGCGCCGCGCAGACCTGGTGACATCGGTGCGGGGGCCGGGCGGTGGCTATCGATTGTCGCGACCGACTTCTGAGATTCGGGTTTCCGAAGTGCTGGCGGCGGTGGATGAAACCGTGGATGCGCTGCACAAGGGGGCAGGGGCCTCGGGAGGCGCCAGCGGATCAAGGGCGCAGTCGATGACGAACCGGTTGTGGGAAGGGTTGAGTGCTCAGGTTTATGTCTTTCTGCACCAGACCAGGCTAAGTGATGTTGTCAGAAATACACTGGCCCCGTGCCCGGCGGTGCCGCATCTGTTTGATGTGGTGGACGAAGAATGAGGCGGGCAGGGTTGGCGCTGCCCGTGGCACCGACATGGAACGCCATTACAGGCACAGATGAATGCCTGCGGCGCGAGTATTTCCGGAAAAATGAAAGCCGAGGCCCGCTGTGAACGCCCGGGTCTATCTGGATCATAACGCAACGGCCCCCCTGAGAGCCGAGGCCCGCATGGCAATGACCGCAGCGATGGACCTGGTGGGGAATCCGTCAAGCGTGCATGCCGAGGGGCGTGCGGCGAAGGCGCTGATCGAAAGGGCGCGTGCGCAGGTGGCCGCCGCTTTTGGCGCCCAGGGGGCGGATGTGATTTTTACTTCAAGTGCGACCGAGGCGGCGGCGCTGGCGCTGGCGGGCCGGGGGCTTCATGGAAGTGAGATCGAACACGATGCGGTCGCGGCCTGGGTGGATTGCGATTTGCCCGTGGATAAAACCGGCGCTGTTACGGTGGCAGATCCGGCCCGATCTGTGCTGCAGGTGGCCAACTCGGAAACCGGCGTGATCCAGATTTTTCCTCAGGGGATCGTGTTGAGTGACATGACGCAGGCCTTTGGAAAGATACCGGTGGCGTTCAACGGGTCAGGCTGCCAGATGGCGTTGATTTCGGCACATAAGCTTGGGGGACCCAAGGGCGTAGGCGCACTGGTGGTAAAGCGCGGTACGGAGATTGCCGCGCAGATCAGGGGCGGCGGGCAGGAAATGGGCCGCCGGTCGGGCACCGAGAATGTAATTGGCATCGCCGGGTTTGGCGCGGCTGCAGAGGCGGCGGGTCGTGATCTTGCTGACGGAAAGTGGCACCAAGTAGAAAAACTTAGAAACATTCTAGAATCATCTATTGAGGATTCTGCAAAAGAGACTATTTTTGTCGGGAAATCGGAATCGCGACTTCCCAACACCAGTTGTTTCATTTCAACTGGCTGGAAGGGAGAGACGCAGGTGATGGCGATGGATCTGGCGGGATTTGCCATTTCGGCGGGCAGTGCCTGTTCCAGTGGCAAGGTGCGCGCAAGCCGGGTTTTGCGCGCGATGGGCTATGACGAGGACGAGGCAAGCAGTGCGATCCGCGTGTCGCTGGGCCTTGAGACGACGGAAGACGATATCATGCGCTTTGCCGAAGAATGGCTGAAGTGCAGACAGAAACATCGCGCCCGGGCGGCGTGAAACGAGGAGATTGCCATGGCTGCACTTGATGAACCGCAGGTCAAGGAAGGTGTCGATCAGGAAACGGTTGATGCCGTGCGTGAGGTTGGCGGTGCCTATAAATACGGCTGGGAAACCGATATCGAGATGGAGTATGCCCCCAAGGGCCTGACGCCGGATATCGTGCGGCTGATTTCGTCGAAAAACGAAGAACCCCAGTGGATGACGGATTGGAGACTGGAAGCCTACGAACGCTGGCTGACCAAGGAAGAGCCCGACTGGGCGATGGTGGATTATCCGAAAATCGATTTTCAGGACCAGTATTATTACGCGCGGCCCAAGTCGATGGAGATCAAGCCGAAGTCGCTGGATGAGGTCGATCCGAAACTGCTTGAAACCTACGCCAAGCTGGGCATTCCGCTGAAAGAGCAGATGATACTGGCCGGTGTCGAGGGGGCGGAAGGCGCGCCTGCCGAGGGCCGCAAAGTGGCGGTGGATGCGGTGTTTGACTCGGTCTCGGTCGGGACAACTTTTCAGGCGGAACTGAAAAATGCCGGGGTCATCTTTTGCTCGATCAGCGAGGCCATTCGCGAACATCCCGAACTGGTAAAGAAATACCTTGGGTCGGTTGTGCCTGTCAGTGACAATTTCTATGCGACGCTGAATTCTGCCGTCTTCTCGGACGGGTCGTTTGTCTATGTGCCACCGGGTGTTCGTTGCCCCATGGAACTGAGCACCTATTTCCGGATCAATGCCGAGAACACCGGTCAGTTCGAGCGCACGCTGATCATCGCCGACAAGGGCAGCTACGTGTCCTATCTGGAAGGCTGCACCGCGCCACAGCGCGACGTCAGCCAGTTGCATGCCGCAGTGGTTGAGATCATCATCGAAGAAGACGCCGAGGTAAAATACTCGACCGTGCAGAACTGGTATCCGGGTGATGAAAATGGCAAGGGCGGGATTTACAACTTTGTGACCAAGCGCGCCGATTGCCGGGGCGACCGCGCCAAGGTGATGTGGACGCAGGTAGAAACCGGGTCGGCCGTGACCTGGAAATACCCAAGTTGCATTCTGCGCGGGGACGAATCTCAGGGCGAGTTCTATTCGATCGCTATCGCCAACAATTATCAGCAGGCAGATACTGGCACCAAAATGATCCACTTGGGTAAGAACACCCGCAGCCGGATCGTGTCAAAGGGCATCAGCGCGGGACATGCGCAGAACACCTATCGCGGGCTGGTATCGATGCACCCAAAGGCCAAGGACAGTCGGAATTACACCCAGTGCGACAGCCTGCTGATCGGCGACAAATGCGGGGCGCATACGGTGCCCTACATCGAGGTCAAGAATAACTCGAGCCGGGTCGAGCACGAGGCGACAACGTCAAAGGTGGATGACGACCAGATGTTCTATTGCCGTCAGCGCGGCATGGACGAGGAAGAGGCCGTGGCACTGGTGGTCAACGGCTTCTGCAAGGACGTGCTGCAGGCGTTGCCGATGGAATTTGCCATGGAAGCACAACAGCTGGTGGCGATTTCGCTGGAGGGTTCCGTTGGCTAATGCTCCGCAACCGCTGGCACGCAGAATTGCTGCGGTTCTTCCCTTTGCGCTGCCCGTTCTTGGCGGGATGGTGGGAATTTTCCATGTGAATACCACGGCGCATGGAAACCCACTGATTGGGGTTGTCCTCGGGGCACTGGCCGGTTGGGCCCTGGCGTTTCTCATCGTTAAGGTTTTGGAAAACAGGTCTTTTGGACGCGATTTGCAAACAGATAAAGATCAGGGGCCGGATTAAGATGACTGCGGCGGCGACCATTTCCCGGCCTGAGATGATCATGCCCGAGGCCGAGGCCAACGCCTTGCGCGTGGCTTATGCTGCGGCGGATGTCATTCTGGAATATGGGGCGGGCGGTTCAACGATCATGGCCGCCGAAATGCCAGGCAAGCGGATTTTTTCGGTCGAAAGCGACAAGGACTGGGCGATGATGATGCGCGACTGGTTCGCGCAAACAGCACCGGCAAAAGACACGCAGGTCGACGTGATTTGGGCCGATATCGGGCCAACCAAGGCCTGGGGCCATCCGGTGGATCACAGCGGCTGGCAGCAATACGCCCGTTATCCGCTGGGTGTTTGGAACCTGCCCGAGTTTCTACAGCCCGACGTGGTGCTGGTGGACGGGCGGTTTCGCCCCGGCTGCGCCATAGCGACAGCCCTGCGCACCACCAAACCGGTGACCATGCTGGTGGACGACTATAAACGCCGTAAGCAATACCACCGAATTGAGAGTTTCCTGGGCGCACCCCGACGCCTGATTGGCCGCATGGCCGAGTTTGAAGTGACCCCGATGCCGGTTCCGGCGGACAGGTTGTTGAATATTATCGAGATGATGACACGGCCCTGAGCCGCGTTTAAAATGCAAGCACGAGGAAGAAATAAATGTTGGAAATCAAAAACCTGCACGTCGATCTTGAAGAAGAGGACAAAACGATCCTCAAAGGCGTGAACCTGAGTGTCGAGGCGGGCAAGGTGCATGCGATCATGGGGCCCAATGGCTCGGGTAAGTCGACACTGTCCTATGTGTTGTCCGGGCGCGATGGTTATAAGGTTACTGATGGGGCGGCGACGCTGGAAGGTCATGACCTGCTTGACATGGAACCTGAAGAGCGGGCCGCGGCAGGGCTTTTTCTGGCATTCCAGTATCCTGTGGAAATTCCCGGTGTGGGCAATATGACGTTTCTGCGCACCGCCGTTAATTCGCAACGCAAGGCGCGCGGCGAAGAAGAAATGAGCGCGACGGATTTCCTGAAAATGGTGCGCGAAAAGGCCAAAACCCTGAAGATCGATGCCGATATGCTGAAGCGCCCGGTAAATGTGGGCTTTTCCGGTGGTGAGAAAAAGCGCAACGAGATCCTGCAGATGGCGGTGCTTGAGCCCAAGATGTGCATTTTGGATGAAACCGATTCAGGGTTGGATGTGGACGCGATGAAACTGGTGGCCGAAGGCGTGAACGCGCTGCGCAGCGAAGGTCGTGGATTTTTGGTTATTACGCATTATCAAAGGCTTCTGGATCATATTAAACCTGATGTAGTGCATATTATGGCCGATGGCCGGATCGTCAAAACCGGCGGGCCGGAGCTGGCGCTTGAGGTTGAAAACAACGGGTATGCTGACATTCTGGCAGAGGTGGCATAATGGCGATTGCGCGAAAGAAACTGGACGCAACCCAGGAAAGGCTTGCCAATGTTGTTCCGCCAAAGGGTGCCGCCTGGGCCGATGCGATACGGGGGGATGCCCTTGAACGCCTGCGCGCAATGGGCCTGCCGGACCGGCGCGATGAATATTGGAAATTTACCCGCCCGGATAGCCTGACACAGCAAGATGTGCCCGAGGCAGCGCTTTTTGATAACGACGAAGCCCCTTTGTTCGATGCGGTGGACCGTCTGAAGATTGTTTTCGTTGATGGTGTCTTTGACGAAGACGCCAGCGATGACCTGAGCCTTGAGGGCGTCACGATTGAACGTCTTTTTGGGGCTGGGCAGGCTGATATCCATTGGGCCAAAGACATTTACGGCGCGTTGGAAAAACGGGGTCAAAACCCGGTTGATCGCCCTTTGGCCGCGCTGAATACTGCGTTGGCAACCGATGGTGTCCTGATCCATGTGACGGGTAATGCCAGCAAGCCAATCCACCTGATTTATAGACATAAATCAGTAAGTTCAGATGCGATCTTGCACCATGTTGTCAAGCTGGACAAAGGCGCCAGCCTGACATTGCTTGAAAACGGTCCGGCTGCTGCGCGTTTCAACAAGGTCATGGAAATCGACGTAGGCGATGGCGCCGCCTTTCACCATGTGCGTGCGCAGGGCCGTGATCATGAACGCCGGGCGGTCACGCATATTTTTGCTCGGCTTGGGGCCGAAAGTGCGTTCAAATCCTTTACCATGACCGCCAATGGTGTGCTGACCCGTAATGAATGCGTGATCGAACTGGCGGGTGATGATGCTATCGCACATGTGGCAGGTGCCGCCATGGGCGACGGCGATTTCCACCATGATGACACGGTGTTCATTACCCATGATGCCGAGCGATGTGAAAGCCGCCAGGTTTTCAAAAAGGTTCTGCGAAACGGGGCAACGGGTGTGTTTCAGGGCAAGATTTTGGTCAAGGCCGGGGCGCAGAAAACTGACGGCTATCAGATCAGCCAATCACTTTTGCTGGACGACGACAGCCAGTTTCTGGCGAAGCCAGAACTTGAGATTTATGCCGATGATGTGGCCTGCTCGCACGGTAGTACCTCGGGGGCGATAGACGAAGAGGGGCTGTTTTACCTGCGTGCCCGCGGTGTGCCAAAAAGCATCGCAACCGATCTGCTGACACTGGCCTTTCTGGCCGAGGCCGTGGACGAAATCGAAGATGAAGGCCTGCGTGCGGACATCGTGGGCCGGCTGGAAGGCTGGCTGACACGCAGGCGCGGCTGATGCCTGTCACCCGCGATATAGCAGCCACCTATCGGGGGCCGCGCCGGGTTATGCGCCGACTGTTGCAGATGGGGCCACGCGAGGACAGGGCGTTGGTGATCCTGCTGGCCGGGTGTGCCGTGGTGTTCATCGCGCAGTGGCCGCGTCTGGCGCGTGAGGCGCATCTGACAGGGCAGGAATTGAACCCGCTTTTGGGCGGCACTCTGTTGGCATGGATATTTATCGCACCTTTGATCATGTATGCGCTGGCGCTGGTCAGTCATTGGCTGGCGCGGGCGATTGGCGGAAAGGGCACCGGCTTTGGCGCGCGGCTGGCGTTGTTCTGGTCCTTTCTGGCCGCTAGCCCGCTTGTCTTGCTGCATGGGCTGGTGGCAGGGTTCATCGGCCCCGGCCCGGCCCTGCAACTGGTCGGTGTGATCTGGTGTGCGATCTTTCTTTGGTTCTGGATATCGGCCCTGCGTGAAGCGGAATGGAGCGTGTGATGACACCACCTGATTTCAAGGCTCTGCTGGTGCAGTCGCTGCTGACGCCGAAAGACGCGGCGCGACAACTGATAGCCTTTAACCTGTCGCGACGCTGGCTGTGGATGGCATTGGCGCTGATGACGGTGCTGAATGCGATTGTCTATTCCGTGTCGATCCGGCTTTCGCCACCTGTGGCAGGTACGGATGGCGTGGCGTTTGTTCCACTGTTTCATTCTCCGTTCTTGTTCACGATGCTTCTTTTTGGGGCCCTTGTTATTACGGTGTTTACGCTGCAGTGGATTGGGCAGAGGATCGGGGGCAAGGCTAGGCTAGGCGATATTCTGGTGTTGCTGACATGGATGCAGGTGTTACGGCTGCTTTTACAGATTGGCGTTGCCGTGCTTATGCTTCTGGCGCCAATGTTGGCGGTGTTGTTGGTACTTATCAGTAGTTTTTGGGGTATCTACATACTGGTAAATTTTGTGGATGCGGCCCATCAGTTTGATAGCAAGCTCAAATCAGTGGGGGTTATTATCCTGGCGGTTTTTGCGATAGCCGTTGGCATGGCAATCATTCTAACAACAATTGGCCTGGCCGTTATGGGAGCCTCGTGACATGCTGGATGTTGAAAAAATTCGTGCGGATTTTCCCATTCTCAGCCGCGAAGTGAATGGCAAACCGCTGGTGTATCTGGACAATGGTGCCTCGGCCCAGAAACCGCAGGTGGTGATTGATGCGATCACTCATGCCTATAGCCACGAATACGCCAATGTTCACCGTGGCCTGCATACTCTGAGTAACATTGCCACCGAGAAATACGAAGCTGTACGCGGAATCATTGCCCGTTTTTTGGGTGTTTCCGATGAGGAACAGATTGTTCTCAATTCGGGAACAACCGAGGGCATCAATATGGTCGCCTATGGCTGGGCCATGCCGCGCCTGAAAGCGGGCGACGAAATTTTGCTGTCGGTGATGGAACATCACGCAAATATCGTGCCCTGGCACTTTCTGCGTGAACGGCAGGGCGTGGTCCTGAACTGGGTCGATACCGATGCCAGTGGGGTGCTGGATGCCCAAAGGGTGATCGACGCCATCACGCCCAAAACAAAACTGATTGCCATTACCCATCTGTCCAATGTTCTGGGCACCAAGGTGGATGTCAAAACCATTTGTGACGCAGCGCGCGAACGTGGCGTGCCGGTTCTGGTGGATGGCAGTCAGGGGGCCGTGCATATGCCCGTGAACGTGGATGAAATCGGCTGCGATTTTTATGCCATCACCGGTCACAAGCTTTACGGCCCCTCAGGCTCGGGTGCGATCTTTGCCCGCAAGGAACGGATGGCCGAAATGCGCCCCTTCATGGGCGGCGGTGATATGATTCGCGAGGTTTGCAAGGACCGCGTCAGTTATAACGATCCGCCAATGAAATTTGAGGCAGGCACCCCGGGAATCGTGCAAACAATTGGCTTGGGTGTTGCACTTGAGTACATGATGGAGATCGGAATGGAGGCGATTGCCGCGCATGAAGACGACCTGAGCAGCTATGCCCAAACCCGCCTGAGCGGGTTAAACTGGCTGAATGTGCAGGGTAATGCACCGGATAAGGCGGCGATATTTTCGTTTACCATGCAAGGCGCCGCCCATGCTCATGATATCAGTACAATCCTTGATAAAAAGGGCGTTGCGGTGCGGGCAGGACACCATTGTGCCGGGCCCTTGATGGAGCATCTGGGTGTGACCGCCACTTGTAGGGCGTCTTTTGGAATGTACAACACGAAGGCCGAGATAGACGCGCTGATTGACGCGCTGGAGCTGGCTCATGAACTATTTGGCTGATTCTGTGATAAAGTTTCGGCCTTGGCGGGAACACGCTTAGTATAACCTGCCAATCGACATAACGTTATTTTTGTTGTTATGGTGATTCTGTCTGCAATCAACTGGAGTAAAACCATGAAGATACTTTCTCTTATTGCCATCCTGATGTCCGGTATGGTCCTGTCCGCCTGCGCTCAGCAAGAAGAGCCCGCACCGATGGTAGTGGAGCCTGAGCCCGTGTATGACAAATACGGCAATCCCGTCTGATTCAGACATATAATCAAGAATTGAAAGCAGGGTCCGGACTAGTCCGGGCCCTGCTTGCGTTTTAGAATCTGAGCCGTTTGGACGTTACATATTTTGAAATTCCCGATTGCGTGGCCTGTCCCACGCCGCTATACCGCCCGCCACAGGCACCTGTAGCTCAGCTGGATAGAGCGCTGCCCTCCGAAGGCAGAGGCCAGAGGTTCGAATCCTCTCAGGTGCGCCATATTACTGCCCCGTATTTGCATGGCTCCAAACCACACAGAAGCAGATACGAAACACCTTAAAATCAATTTGTCACAGGCAGCTAATCCCTGCAGGGGTATTACATTATGGAGCTCAGGAAGATTAGCCGGAAATTTAAGGCGACCTAGAATCATACGTTTCCGGATTCGCCACGATCAACCAAAATACATTTAATTGAACACAATTTAAGGTTTTAGCGGTTCGACGATAAACTTTTTTCCCACGAGATTTTGTGAGGAAATGGCATGTCAGAAGTCAAAACCAAAATACCTCCTAAGGTTGTTGTTCCCCGCTAATCATTTTGCGAAAATGTCTAAATAGAAAAGAATAACCATGTCGTCGTATAGGCGAAAAATGAAAAAGTTCGCGCTATGAATGTAAATTAACGTTTGGTGACAGAGCGAGTTATCGTGAATGTGCGACAACACAAGGTTGAACGGCGAAAAATTTTCCTTGGAGCAGGATTTGTCATTCGATATGAAAGTAGTCGCCCTTCTGGGGGTGCGATTTGTAAGAAAATCGACCGCGTTACATCAACTGGATGCGTTTGAAATCAGGTTGGTGTAACGCGGATGACATTCACAAGGCGGAGGCTTCGGCGCGTATAGTGTGCATGGCCAATGTTCAATGTGTTGCCATTGGTTGGATAAAGATCGCTCGTGTACCTGCAGATTTCCAGGCGGGATATTTGAATGAATTCGCGTCGTATTTGTGGCGTTCGTCCTGGATCTGATGTCGTTGTGTTGGAGTAAAGAGGATTTGGCAATGGTTGGCTGGAAATTAGATCGCAGGCTTTCTTTCACTTCGGTCACGCTGGGGGCTTCATGATTGGGCTCACCACACGTAATCCATCAGAGGATGTCGTTGCCAGTGCGTTCATTGCAACGCCACGCGGAGAGTGCCCTCTTGAGGAATTGAAAATTGGTGATCGGATTATAACCCGGGACAATGGGCTGCAGAAAATCTGTTGGGTCGGCCGCCGTGATCTGACAGCCCAGGACCTGTCGGCGCAGCCACATCTAAAGCCTGTTCTGATCCGGGCCGGCGCGCTTGGAAATGGGTTGCCCGAGAGCAATATGCTGGTCAGCCCGCAGCATCGCTTTTTAATTCACAACGAAAAAGCTGGGGCGCTGGACGTTGAAACCGAAGTTCTGGCTGCAGCCAAACATCTGGTTGGCATCCAAGGCGTCGACGTCATTGAAGCGCGCCAGGCAAGTTACATCCTTTTCATGTTCGAACAGCACGAGGTTATCCTGTCAAACGGCACCTGGACCGAATGTTTCCAGCCCGCTGAAAAGGTTGTGGATGGTATGGGAGCGGAGCAGCGCAAAGAGATTTTTGCGCTTTTCCCGTCCTTGCATGAAACCAATGGAGTCAAAGCCTACCAAGAAACGCGCCAGTCCTTTGACCAGAATAGAGCGAAAATGTTGGTGAAATGATGTTATGCAGCAGACTGGTGCACATTGCGCACCGGTCCCCCGAAATCGGGTGGGGGGGTTGATCCGATTTCAAGAAACAATCCCGGCGTAATTGCCGGGATTGTTTTCGTTTTATCCCGGTGAAACAAACCGCAGTCCGCGCATCAACGCTTGCTTTTCTGGCGCCAGTCTGCCCACGCTTCCGGGGTGTCCAGATCGAGTGTAGCTCGGTCATCCGGAAGAGCAAAAGCGACGACTCTTTCGCCTTGCAGAAGGTCGCGGGCGCCGGTGTCGCCCTGCAATTGTGTCAACTTGAAAAATAAGCGTTTGGGAAAAATCACCGGGTGGCCAGGGGTGTCCGCAGCATCGGTGGCACGAAGGATGTGATCATTTGCAAAGGCGTGCATCATCGCTTTCAGATCGGACGTTTGCAGGTTTGGCATATCAGCCGGAAGGATCATCAGGCCCCTGACCGTCAGTGATTTGGCCCACTCTGCACCTGCCCGAATTGACGCGGCCATGCCTTCGGATGCCTTTTGAACGGTAACGATATCAAGCCGGTCATCAACTGCCGTCCTGAGGGCTGCTAACCGATCCGGACGATTGGGGGGCAGGGCAACCAATACCGGTGCGCCGGTACCCAATGCCATCCTTACTTGCCTTAGCAACAGGGGTTGGCCATCGACCTGTTCCAATAATTTATCGCGCCCCTCCATCCGCAAAGACGCACCTGCTGCAGGGATCAGAATGGCTATTTCAGTCATTTTTATCCTTTCATTGCAGCACTATAGAGCAAGAGGCCAACCTGTATGCGCGAAGGCGGTTGACAAGCATCCGATCGCTAGCTGCGCATGTGGTCACCTTCAGGATCGAGCAGGGGATCACTGATCAGTGTAGCCGGGCGCATCTGCCCAAGAATTTCGATCTTGGCGGTCAGAGTGCTGTATTCGGCAGCCTCGGCCAGGTCTCGTGGAATCAGGCCAAGGGCGATGGATTTCTTTGCATGGTGCGAATACCCGCCCGAGGTGCAGAACCCCTGCACCTTACCGTCGATCCAGATCGGCTCGTAGCCATGTGCGTCGGCATCAAGGGCGTCCACTTCGAACGCCACCAGCTTGCGTTCCGAGCCGCTTTCACGTTCGGCTGAAGCGGCGGCACGGCCGATGAAATCTGTTGTCTTGTCAAAGCGGATAAACCGGTCCATTCTGGTTTCACCTGGGGTGTAGTCGGGCGAAAATTCACTCAGCCAAGAGCCAAAAAACCGGTCCAGACGCAGGGACATCATTGCGCGCATGCCGAAGGGCTGAATGTCGTAGGCATGTCCCTCGCGCATCAACACATCCCAGAGGGCGCGCTGTGACATTGGATCGCAATAGATTTCGTAACCCAGGTCGCCGGTGTAGCTGACGCGCTGGATCAGGCAGTCGACCATGCCGATCGTGGCGTGGCGCAGATCCATGAACTTCATGTCGCCCACTTTGTCACGTGTACAGGCCACCAGCACTTCACGCGCCCATGGACCAGCAATCTGAAATCCGTTCAACCGGTCACTGATGTTCTCGACCGCTACATCCTCGGCCTCGTTCATCTGGAACCAGCGCATGTGATAGGCCTGCGCACCATACGAGGCCGTCAGCTGAAACGCCTCGGCGCCCAGACAACTGACAGTGAAATCACCTATCAGGCGCCCCTTGGGGCTTAGCATTGGGGTCAGGGATACGCGACCCGGCCTGGGGATGCGCCCAGCCATGATCCGGTCAAGCCAGCCCCGGGCATTGGGGCCGGTGACAAGGTATTTGCCAAAGTTATGGACTTCGTTGATGCCCACGCTTTCGCGCACGGCGCGGACCTCACGTGCGGTGGCCTCCCATGCATTCGAGCGGCGGAAAGACGGCGTTTCGTATCGCGGTTCATCCTCTTCCGCAAAGTAGTTCACCACTTCCAGCCCGTATTGCTGACCCCAGACTGCCCCCATCTTGTCAAAGACATCATACATTGGTGTCTGGCGGAAGGGGCGCGCGGCGGGCAGTTCTTCATTGGGGTAGGCGACGCTGAACCGTTTCTGGTAGTTCTCAATCACCTTGGGGCGGGTGTAGCCTGGCGTGATCCAGTCGCCAAAGCGGGCCACGTCCATCGCGGTCACATCACGCTCACATTCGCCCTCAATCATCCACTGTGCCAGCATCAGACCGACACCACCACCCTGGCTGAACCCGGCCATGACACCGCACGCGCTCCAATAGTTGCGCAGGCCCGGCACCGGCCCGACCAGTGGGTTACCATCCGAGGCAAAAGTGAACGGCCCGTGGATCACAGATTTGACTCCGGCCGCCTCCAGTACAGGAAAGCGGCGATAGGCAAACTCGATGCTGTCTTCGATCTTGTCCAGATTGTCAGGTAGCAGCTCATGACCAAAATCCCAGGGCGTGCCGTCGACAGCCCAGGGCTTGCAGGGTTGTTCGTAAAAACCGATGCACAGGCCGCGCCCCTCTTGCCGCAGATAGGATTCACCCGCCGGATCCATCACATGCGGATGCTCCTCGTCGCGTTCGTAGATTTCGGCAATATCATCGGTGACTATATATTGATGCTCCATCGGGTGCAGGGGCACATAGATACCCGCCATGGCGCCCACTTCGCGGGCCCACAGGCCACCGGCATTCACGACATGCTCTGCGTGGATGGTGCCTTTGTCTGTCACCACATCCCAGGTGCCGTCCGGGCGCTGGTTGGTTTCAATAACCTTGCAGTGTGTTTCAATCGAGGCCCCGCCCATACGTGCGGCCTTGGCATAGGCATGGGTGGTGCCTGACGGGTCCAGGTGGCCATCAAGCGGATCATAGAGCGCGCCCAGAATACCGTCGGTGTTGGTGATCGGTGCGATCTTTTTGATCTCGTCTGGTGTCACGATATGGGTATCCAGCCCCATGTAGCGGTGCTTGGCCCGTTCAGCCAACAGCATATCGAAACGGTCCTGGTTGTCGGCCAGAGTCACACCACCGACATGGTGCAACCCGCAGGACATGCCGGTGATCTCTTCCAGTTCCTTATAGAGCTTGATCGTATAGCCCTGCAGCGCCGCCATGTTGGTGTCGCCATTGAGCGTATGAAACCCGCCCGCAGCGTGCCAGGTCGAGCCGCTGGTCAACTCAGAGCGCTCGATCAGCATCACGTCAGACCAGCCCAGTTTGGTCAGGTGATACAGCACCGAACAGCCAACGACACCGCCGCCGATCACTGCCACACGCGTTGTGGTTTTCATGCAAACCCCTCCTTTGATTGACGCCCTTACCGTGAACGCCTTGGGCAAAAACGCATGTCGAAATGCGACAAATACAGTCGTTTCCCTTGGTCTAGCTGATTTCACCCCAAGGGTTAACAAAAGATTAACAAGCGGCCAGGACAGGATTTTATAAGGCCGCTTTTGCCATGATCCATCCATTTGTTCGAATCTTTATGACAATTGCCTGCCTGCATTTTTCCGCTTCATATTCCATGGCCGATCCGGGGCAGATGGCATTAAACCCAACGCCCACACAGCGTTTGCAACACCTAAGCGAGCCGCACATCATCAACGCGGCCTGTTGCAAGACTTGCCGCAAGGGCAAGGCTTGCGGTGACAGCTGCATCAGCCGCAACAAAACCTGCCGCAAGAGCAGCGGCTTTGCCTGCGACGGGTGATCCCCGCCAATCTGCCCATTGGAAACCGATACCCACTAAAATCACCACCCTGCCGCAAAGCTAAATATCCTGTCGGAAAAGAAGATGACATTTGTACTGGCGCGACGGAACATGTCGGGAACCGGCAATACCTCTGTCAGATTTGGCATAAGGGTGGGCCAACATTCAGCCAAGGGAAGATCCCATGAAGACCCATGCACAGGCAGTCGTAATCGGCGGCGGCGTTATCGGATGCTCGATCCTCTATCACCTAACCAAACTGGGCTGGACCGATGTTGTCCTGCTGGAGCGTAACGAACTGACGTCAGGCTCAACCTGGCACGCAGCAGCCAACATCCATGGCCTGCATGACAGCGCCAACATCAGCCGTCTGCAGCACTATACGATGAACCTCTACAATTCTCTTGAAGAGGAAACCGGCCAGTCCTGCGGCGTTTTCCAGCCAGGTTCGCTCTATCTGGCGCAGACCGAAGCGCGCGAACATCAACTGAAGCTGCAGGCCGCCAAGGCCAAACTCTATAATATGAACTTCTCCGAGATTACCCGCGACCGCGCCGAGGAATTGCACCCGCTGGTCAATTTCGACGGTATCCGCTGCATCATGTGGGAACCCGATGGCGGTAATGTCGATCCCTCGGGCGTGACCAATGCCTATGCTGTCGGTGCACGTCAGCGCGGCGCCGAGATTCACCGCTTTACACCGGTGACCGGGACCAAACAGAAGCCCGATGGCACCTGGACGGTCGAAACCCCCAAGGGCAATATCGAAACCGAATGGGTGATCAATGCCGCCGGTCTATGGGGGCGTGAGGTGGCCGCACTTGCAGGCATAGAATTGCCCCTGCAACCCACCGAGCATCAGTATTTCGTGACCGAGACCATCGCCGAGATTGACGCGATGGACCGTCGCCTGCCGTCTGTGGCTGACCGCGACGGCGAATATTACCTGCGTCAGGAAGGCAAGGGCCTGCTGATCGGCGCCTATGAACAGGACATGAAATTCTGGGCGGAAAACGGAACACCTCTTGATTTTGCCCATGACCTTTTTGCCGACGATCTCGACCGGATCATGGAAAATGTCATGCGCGCAATGGACCGGGTACCTGTGGCCGCAGAGGCGGGCGTCAAGCGTGTGATCAACGGCCCGATGATCTGGTCGCCTGACAGCAATGTCATCCTTGGCCCCGTGCCTGAACTGAAAAACTACTTTGTCTGCGGCGGCATTATCCCCGGATTCAGCCAATCCGCAGGCATGGGCCTGATGGTTGCGCAATGGCTGACCACAGGCGAAATGGAATACGACATGTTCCCGTGGGACATCGCCCGCTTTGGCCTTTGGGCTAATAACAAGGATTTTGTCAAGGCCAAGGTGCAGGACCAGTATGCCCACCGTTTTGCCATCCACTATCCGAACGAAGAGCGCGCCGCAGGCCGCCCGCTGCGCACGCGTCCTGTCTACGAGATGCAGAAGGAAATGGGCGCGGTGTTTGGGCTCAACTACGGCTGGGAGCACCCGCAATGGTTCGCCGGTGAGGCCGGTGCCAAGGATACAAACGGCTTTACCAGGCAGAACTGGTGGGGGCCTGTGGGCGAGGAATGCAAGATGCTACGTGAACGCGCGGGCATCATCGACATCTCGAACTTTGCCAAATACCGCTGCAAGGGGCCAGGGGCCTCGGATTGGTTGAATTCGGTCTTTGCCAATCGCATGCCCAAAGGCATCGGGCGGTCCTGTCTGACACCGCTGATTGGCGTACGTGGCGGCATCGCAGGCGATGCCACTGTCACCCGTGTGGCCGAGGATGAATTCTGGATCGTCAGTTCAGGCATGGCCGAGCGCTATCACAAACGCTTTTTTGATGCGGTGCCGCTGCCCGAGGGTACGACGTTTGAATCCCATACCGAGGCGATGTGCGGCTTTAACGTGGCCGGGCCCAAATCGCGCGAGTTGCTGCAGCGCCTGACCAACGCATCGCTGGCCACCGAAGATTTCCCCTTCATGCGGTCGCAACAGATCGAACTGGCTGGCGTCAAATGTCTGGCGTTGCGGGTTTCGTTCACCGGCGATCTTGGGTGGGAGTTGCACTGCGCAACCGAGGATCAGCTTCGTCTCTACGAAGCTCTGATCGAGGCCGGGAAGGATTTCGGAGCAGGTCCGGTTGGCGGGCGGGCGCTGATGTCGATGCGGGTCGAAAAAGGGTACGGCTCTTGGTCCCGCGAATATAGCCCTGAATATTTTCCGCACGAAGTTGGCTTCGACATGCTGTGCAAGATGGACAAAGAGTTTCTTAACAAAGCAGCTGCTCAGGAAGCAATGTCCAAACCCACCCGCGAAAACCTTGTGCTGATCCACATCGACGAGGATGCTGTGAATGCCTCAAACGCCGACGCGACAGGTGGCGAGCCGATTTTTAAAAACGGCAAAGGCATTGGCCGCGTTACATCGGGCACCTACGGTTACACGGTCGGCATGTCATTGGCGCTTGGCTATGTCCGAACCGGAACAGCTGCGCCAGGTGATGAGGTTGAAGTGATGGTGCTGGGCCAACCCCACAAGGCCCGTATTCTTCACGAGCCGCCATTTGATCCCAAAGGCGAAAAGCTCCGCGCGTGATTAAATGCCCCGGTCCAAAACCGGGGCATTTTCATTTGAGATGCATGGTAACGTGTCGAAACATTCATTGGGATTGGCACCACTGTTTTGAAACCCAAGCCAGATACCCAGATCGACGTCAAAGCTACGCCGCTGAGCAACCGCCAACACTGCGCTGTTGCTCTGCGTGATCGCGTCATCATGTTTTAGATTGGGGCTTTGTAAGGATCGCACCAAAGACCGCAGGGTCTTTACGGAATTCAGTCCAACAGCTTGCCGATTTTCAGCTTGGTAATCCGGTTGTCCTTGCGTGACATCACTTCAAACCTGAACCCGTGAAAACTAAACACCTGACCTACTTTCGGGATCATTTGCGCCTCGTGGATCACCAGACCGGCAATTGTGTTTGCCTGATCGTCGGGTAGTGCCCAGTCGGTGATGCGGTTCAGATCGCGAATGGTAGTGGCGCCGTCTACAAGAAATTGATTGTCCTCAATCTCCCTAATTTCAAGTTCTGATTCTTCCGGGTCGAATTCATCAGTAATCTCTCCAACAATTTCTTCCAGAATATCCTCAAGCGTGATCAACCCTTGAATCGCCCCATATTCATCGACCACGAGCGCAAAATGGCTGCGGATCCGAAGGAACTGACGCATCTGTTCATCCAGCGTGGTGGTTTCGGGGACAAAGTACGGCTTCATCATCACTTTGCTGATATCGAAAGACTTCAGCGTTTTAAGGGATGAGCCGGGCCTCAGAACCAGTTTGTGCATCGCGCGCAACAGATCCTTGGCGTGGACCACGCCAATGATGTTGTCTGGTTCATTGCGAAACACGGGCAGGCGGGTATGGTTGCTGTTCAGGCATTGATCCAGAAGAATTTCAGGATCAGTATCGACATCAATCATTTCGATCTGACTGCGGTGAAGCATGATCTCTTCAACCGCCCGTTCCCCCAGGTCCAGTGCGCCCAGGATACGATCCCGGTCTTCCTTCTGAACCACGCCTTCTGATTGACCCAGGTAAAGAGCGCCCGCAATTTCCTCGCGGACGGCAAGGATATGGCTGTCGGGGTCCGTCTTGACGCCAAACAGGCTTAGAATCCCGCGCACAAACCATCGAACGGTCGAAACGATTGGAGAAAAAACCTTTATTACCAGCACAATGACGGGCGCGGTTCGTGCGGCAGCCACTTCTGCATTGGTGATGGCGTAGGTTTTTGGAAGCACTTCGGCAAAGATCAGAACCAGCAAGGTCATTACCAACGTCGCCAGGGCGACACCGCTTTCACCAAAAATTCGCGTGAACAACGCGGTGGCCAGCGATGCCGCCAGGATATTCACCAGGTTGTTGCCCAGCAGGACGGAACCGATCAGGCGTTCATTGTCCTCAGTTATATCCAGCGCACGTTTTGCGCCGGCCGACCCTTTTTCCGCCTGAGCGCGCAGCTTGCCACGTGATGCGGCGGTTAGCGCTGTTTCACTCCCCGAGAAAAAAGCCGATAAAATCAGCAGGGCAATAATGGCGCCACTGGTCAGCCAAAAAGCCGTATCAAGGGTGAAAGATGTAACTTCCATTCAGATCTTTGTCCTTTTATCCACTAGGGTTATGGGGTGCCTAGGCATCGCAATCAAGGGATCTTTAGCGATGAAACTGCAGGATTTGGGAGAGTTGGATGCGCCCGTCTTTTTATTCGGAGGGCCGTATTCTAACCTTCAGGCCACACAGGCGGCGAAGGCGGCGGCGCACGACAGGCAAATTCCGGCGTCCCATGTGATCTGCACCGGTGACATCTTGGCCTATTGTGGCCAGCCTGTTGAAACCCTGTCGGAGATTCAAAGCTGGGGCTGTGCCATTGTTGCCGGAAACTGCGAAAAACAGCTGGCAAGTTTTCAGCAGGATTGCGGATGCGGGTTTGACGAAGGCACTGTCTGCGACCGGCTGTCGGCGGGATGGTATGGTCATGTGGATCAGGCCGTTCAGGCTGCTGACCGTGACTGGATGGCGAGCCTGCCTGACATTTTAACCTTTTCGCATCAGGGCCTTCGTTGTGCAGTTATCCATGGTGGCCTGAGAGATATCAGTCGCTTTATCTGGGGAGTAAGCGAAGATACTGTATTTCTTGAGGAAATCGGTGAAATTCATGCTGTGACCGGTCATGTGGATATCGTCATTTCCGGCCATTGCGGTTTGCCTTTTCAGCGAAAGGTGCAGGGGGTGACGTGGCTAAACGCCGGCGCGATTGGTATGCCACCGAACGATGGCCGGTCCGAAACCCGTTATGCCGTTTTGTCCGACGGACGGGCCGAAATCTTTGGCCTCGAATATGATCACGTTGGTGCTCAGACTGCAATGAAGGCCGCCGGACTTATCCAAGGCTATGACGCTGCCTTAGTTTCGGGCTACTGGCCGTCCGAAGATGTTTTACCACCCGAACTTAGGCGTTCGGCTTTGGCCAACGGGTGATGTTTCAGAACCAGTTCCTTCAGGCGTTCCTCCAAAACATGAGTATAAATCTCGGTTGTTGCCAGGTCTGCGTGGCCCAGCAACGTCTGGATCGCGCGCAAATCAGCCCCATTCGCCAGCAAATGGGTGGCAAAGGCGTGCCGAAGAGTGTGGGGCGTAACCTTGGAAGGGGAAATGCCGGCCACAACGGCCAGTTCCTTGATCAGTGAATAAAACCGGTGGCGGGTCAGGTGGCCCAATTTGCCATTCGATGCAAACAGATACGTCGATGGGGGGCGGCGTTTCTGTCGGTCCAGATCAGCGTTTCTGTCACGAAACTCCAACCAATCCGCAAGGGCCTCACGCGCCGGAGGAGATAGCGGAACCATGCGTTCCTTGCCACCCTTACCACGGATCAAAAGCATCCTGGGATCGCCACGTGTTGCCGCCACGGGCAACGAGACCAGTTCAGTAACCCGCATGCCAGTTGCATAAAGCAGTTCCATAAGACAGGTGTTGCGGCTTCGATCGGCAGTGTCTCGACCGTGCGTGCGTGCCGCCTCGAGCAGCCGATCCACCTCGTCCTGGCTGAGTGTTTTGGGCAATCGCTGGTCGCGACCGGGGCCCTTGATACGAATGGCTGGGTTGTCCTCTCGCAACCGCTCTTCAAAGGCAAAGCGATAGAGTTGCCGGATTGCCGAGAGGCGCCTTGCACGTGTCGATTTTGCAAGCCCTTGGCTATCGCAAAAGACAAGGTAGGCCTCGACATCCTGCTGGGTTGCTTCTGATATGGTAAAGGAATGATTTGTCAGCCAACTCTGATAATCTGTCAAATCGCGTTCATATGCGGACAATGTGTTCGCCGAGGCACCAAGTTCGGCTGCTTGTGCTTCAAGAAACATGGGTATCCAGTTCTTGCGCAGGGTCATCGAGTTTCTTTCAGAATCAATAATTGAAGTGCGGCCCTGCGCGCCGTGTCTTCAAGGCCAACGGCGCGAAACGTCGCCAAGGCACCTGAAATGGCGCCAGTGTCCGAACTGCCCGCCCGGTCCAGTTGGTTGGCAGCAGCCAAGATTGCCTGTCCCAACTTTCCCTGATCCAGCAGCGCCTGGTGCTTAGGTGAGGCCTTGGTTGATGAAAATGCTGTGGCAATTGCCTGCTCTAACCCAGAGTGCGCAGCGTCGGCAGTTGGCGTGCCGCGAGCGATATCTGCAAGAAATTTCTGGCGTGGTGTCTTGGCGGTCAGGGTTGTCATTGCAGCTTCGTAATCCGGCGAAAGAAGAGCAATTTCAAACAGTTGATGCTGTGCGTTCGTTGATAAATCTGCGTCTTGCAAACGTTGACTGAATAGTTGCGCGAACGCCACTTC
This sequence comes from Roseovarius litorisediminis, assembly GCF_900172295.1. Classification (GTDB taxonomy): domain Bacteria; phylum Pseudomonadota; class Alphaproteobacteria; order Rhodobacterales; family Rhodobacteraceae; genus Roseovarius; species Roseovarius litorisediminis. Next base: position 534,812 of record NZ_FWFL01000001.1, on the reverse strand, counting down.
AAGTCCCTGGGATCGGAAAGCTTCAAACGCATCGGATAAAGTTTCAGAAACAGCTTCCCCAGAGCTTTCAGACAGGGCATCGTCCAGCGCCTGAATGCTGGCAACCCGGTCCCACACCCCTCCGGAAGCGGCAGGGGTGCGCTCGGTATAAAGTCCCAAAAGGCGCGTCGCGGGTAGGGCGCCTGTGTGGGTCAGACGCTCGGCCGCTTCAATTTCCGACTTCCACCCCGTTGTTTTACGCAGATCCGCGATGGCATAGGCGCGCGGCAAACCACGGGTCGGCAGGGGGCTTCCGATGGCTTCGAACAAACGGAAAAGAAGTGGTGTCAAGGACGGGCTTGGCACAGTTGCAGGTGTATCTGAAATCGTTTCGGGATCAAGAAACTGCGCCAGCAGGGTTACCTCGATCGGCGTCAGGGCGCCAAGGGCGGCGGCAGTTTCGTAAGTCAGTGCAGCAGTTTGCCAGTCGCCTGCGCGGGCCGTGCAGTAAATCCGGGCGGCATAGCTTTGGCTGAGAGAGGGATCAGCACGAAGGTTCTGGCAAGGAGCGTCTTCGCTTCCATTCAAAAGGGCCAGGTCAAGCCATTGGTCGAAAAGATGTTCCGTAGATGGCCCTGCACGCTCGATCAACGCCAGAGCGGGTTCTACTGCGCCGAAATCCATCAATATTTTCGTGCGGACCTTTAGGAACTTTCCATCCGCTGGCGCATCAGATGGGGCGTCAGCTTCGGCCATTAAAAGCGTGTAATACAGAGCCTGAACCGCTGGGATTGGTTCGTTCGAGTGATCGGCAAGTAGCCGGGTCAGGTCATCGGTCCTGCTGGGATACCAAAGATCTTTGGGGAGCCCGGTCGTGGACGTGGGCAACAACCCGACGGCATCCGGCGATGCGGCGCCCAACGGCAATACGTCCACCTGCGGTATCACTACACCGTTTGTGACCGGTGGCTCGTTTAATTGCGGGGCAAGTGGTTCTGCAATCGGAACTGGAACCGGTTGGCCGAGCCAGTCAATGGCCGTCAGAGGGGTCTGGGCCGCCAGGGTCGTCGCCAGTAAAATGGCGAAAACGGATATACTAACCGGTTTCAAGAATGATTTCCTGGCGAATCTCTTCAGAGGGTGGCGAGAAGTCCGCGCCGAAAAACGGCCCAATATAAGCATATATGACAAGCGCGATAAATGCCAGAATGGCCAGGTAAAACAGCCATTTAATCAGTCTTGTCATTGTAAGTTCTGCCCGTTTCCATTTTGCTTTTACCCACTTTATAACTGGCCTTTCGGGCAAGATCACGTCATTCAGTGAAAAACGCGAACAATTGGCAGGGGAGCGCCGAGACGTGGCTGCGACAGGAACCTGGAAGCTGAAAAAAACCGTCGTTCTGGTTGGGATGATGGGGGCAGGCAAAACTGCCGTGGGCAAAGCGCTTGCAGCCCAGTTGGCTGTGCCGTTTGTGGATTCTGATACTGAGATCGAAAAAGCGGCGAACATGACGATAGCTGAGATATTTCAAAGGGATGGCGAAGCTTTCTTTCGCGACCGTGAAACCGAAGTCATTGACCGTCTGCTGGATACATGTTGCGGAGTCCTGTCGACAGGTGGCGGAGCATTTCTGTCTGAGCGTAACCGTCAACTGATTTCGAAAAAGGGAGTGTCGGTCTGGTTGAATGCCGATTTGAAACTTTTGTGGAGTCGGGTAAAGCATAAAAATACCAGACCTTTACTGCGTACTTCCAATCCATTTGAAACCCTGCGGGTGCTTTATGAAGACCGCGTTCCGATTTACGCCAAGGCGGATCTGAAGGTTGAGGCGAAACCAGAGTATTCCATTGAAACGATGGCCGGGCATGTGCGGGACGCGCTGGCTGGCCGCAAAGATGTGTTGGAGCAATGTAGATGATGGAAACGGTCCATGTTGGTTTGGGTGATCGGGCGTATGACATTCACATCGGACCGGGGTTGCTGACGCGGTCCGGATCGTTTTTTGCACCGTTCCTTAAGCGCCCCCGTGTGGCGATCATCACCGATGAAACTGTCGCGAAACTGCATTTAAGTACGCTTGTCAAAGGATTGGAACTACAAGGTATTTCGTCCTCTTCTCTGACGCTCCCAGCGGGAGAATCAACAAAATCATGGCCGCATCTCGAGCGTACAGTTGAATGGTTGCTGGACGAAAAGATCGAGCGCAATGATGTCGTCGTGGCCTTTGGTGGTGGTGTTATTGGCGACCTTGCGGGTTTTGCCGCGGCTGTGTTGCGACGGGGCGTCAGGTTTGTACAGGTACCGACAAGCCTGCTTGCGCAGGTGGACAGCTCGGTTGGGGGCAAGACGGGTATCAATGCGCCTCAGGGCAAAAACCTGATCGGCGCGTTTCATCAGCCCAGCCTTGTGCTGGCCGATACCGAGGTGTTGGACACGCTGACCGAACGAGACTATCTGGCTGGTTACGGCGAAGTCGTAAAATACGGCCTTCTGGGAGACAGTGAATTCTTTCAATGGCTTGAAGGAAATGCTTCACGTGCTGCTGCGGGAGATATGGCGGCACGGATCAGGATCGTGAAGCGTTCGGTCGAAATGAAAGCCGACATTGTTGTGCGCGATGAAACCGAGCAGGGAGATCGGGCGCTCTTGAATTTAGGTCATACATTCTGCCATGCTTTGGAGGCGGCCACGGGGTATTCCGACCGGCTTTTGCATGGCGAGGGTGTGGCGATAGGTTGTGCACTGGCGTTTGAACTTTCAGCGCGCATGGGTTTGTGTTCGCAGGAAGATCCAAGCCGGGTTCGCCAACATTTGAAAGACATGAAGATGAAGGTTGATCTATCTGATATCCAAGGAGAATTGCCAGATGCGGATGCACTGCTGAACCTGATGTCACAGGATAAAAAAATGATGGCAGGCAAGCTACATTTTGTTCTTGCAAAGGGCATCGGCAAGGCATTTGTCACTTCGGACGTCGACCCAGACACGGTGCGCGGCGTGCTGCGCGATGCGCTTGAACTGCGCGGCTAAAACGTACGATGGGTACGAAACGTACGTGGATTTCGTACGCGGGTGGATAGGGTTTCAGATGCGAGCGTACGTTTTGTACGTTTCCAGGGGTTTCAACCACCCGTTGCCTTTGGCGCATTCACCCGTTTTGACAACTCTTCCCGTGATTCTATCCGCTCGGAATAGCGGTCCGTCAGATAGGGTGCTGTGCCGCGGGTCAGTAGCGTGAACTTGACCAGTTCTTCCATCACATCAACGACGCGATTGTAGTAGGGGCCGGGTTTCATCCTGCCCTCGGCGTCGAATTCATCCCAGGCTTTGGGCACCGAGGATTGGTTGGGTATCGTGATCATCCGCATCCAGCGGCCAAGAATGCGCATTTGATTGACCGCGTTGAAGCTTTGGCTGCCGCCGCAGACCTGTGCCACGGCCAGCGTCTTGCCCTGGGTCGGACGGATGCCGCCGATGGGGGCCAGCGGTATCCAGTCAATCTGGGTTTTCAGAATGCCGGTCATCGCACCGTGGCGTTCCGGGCTGACCCAGACCATGCTTTCTGACCACAGGACCATTTCGCGCAGTTCGGCAACCTTGGGGTGGGTGGCGTCCGCATCATCGGGCAGAGGCAGGCCGGAGGGGTCAAAGAGACGGGTTTCAGCGCCAAGGCGTGACAGGATGCGTGCAGCCTCTTCGGCCAGATGGCGCGAGAAGGACCGTTCGCGAAGAGAACCATAGAGCAACAGGACACGCGGCGGATGGCGGGGCTGCTCATCCGGGAAAAGCCGGGCCATGTCGATGGTGTGAAACTGGCTGTCGTCGATGTTGGGCGTGTTCGGCATGATTTCCCCTTCAGCCGGGAAACCAGTGGCGGGTACGGTTGGCGAAGGCCACCAGTGACAGCATGACCGGCACCTCGACCAGCACACCTACAACCGTGGCAAGGGCAGCGCCAGATCCAAGCCCGAACAGGCTGATCGCGACGGCGACCGCCAGTTCAAAGAAGTTCGACGTGCCGATCAGCGCGCAGGGGGCGGCGACGTTGAAAGGCACCTTCCACAGCCGCGCTGCACCATAGGCAACAAAAAAGATGCCGTAGCTTTGCAACAGAAGCGGCACGGCAATCAGGGCTATGACCAGCGGCGTTTCCAGAAGCACCTGTCCCTGAAACCCGAAAAGCAGCACTACGGTAATCAACAGGCCGAGAATGGTGATGGGTTTGATTTGGTCGCGAAAGGCGTCAACCGCTGCTTCACCGCCTTTTCCCATCAGCCGGGTGCGGGTGAACAGCCCGGCGATCAGCGGGATCACGATATACAGCAGGACCGACAAAAGCAGCGTTTCCCATGGTACGACGATGTCAGTTACACCCAGTAAAAACGCTACGATGGGGGCAAAGGCAAAGACCATGATCACATCATTCACGCTGACCTGAACCAGCGTATAGGTGGCATCGCCCCGGGTCAGATTGGACCAGACAAAGACCATTGCAGTGCAGGGCGCCGCCCCCAGCAGGATCACACCTGCCAGATAGGCCTGCGCGTCGTCGGGCGGGATAAGGCCCGCAAAGACAAATTCAAAGAACAAAACCCCAAGAGCCGCCATGGTAAAGGGCTTGACCAGCCAGTTGATTGCCAGCGTGATGATCAGGCCCTTGGGGCGTTCACCGATTTGTTTGAGCGCGGTGAAATCCACGCCGACCATCATCGGATAGACCATGGCCCAGATCAGCAGCGCCACGGGCAGGTTGACCGAGGCAATCTGCAGATCCGCCAGCAGTTGAAAGAGGCCGGGGATCAGGTTGCCCAACAAAACGCCCGCGCCGATGGCCAGCGCCACCCAAAGCGACAGCCAGCGTTCAAATGTGCCCATGCCGCCAGCGACGTCGGTTGCGGTTTGATTGGTCATGAGTTTGGTCCTTTTATCAGCAGGCGCAGGCGATTTCATCTATCAGCGGTTGGCATTTCGACGGCTGCCCGCCACAGCAATCTTCCATCAGGAAGGCCAGCAATCCGCGAACACCGTCCATATCGGCGAAATAGCGGATGGTGCGGCCTTGCCGGGTGTTTCGGACAAGGCCGGATTGCAGCAGGATGGCAAGGTTGGCGGACATGGTGTTTTGCCGAACGCCAAGGGTTTCGGCGATCTGACCGGCGGCCATGCCCTCGGCGCCGGTACGGACAAGCAGGCGGAAGACATCGAGCCGTGTATCCTGGGACAGGGCTGAGAAGGCGGCAAGAGCGTTTAAGTTTTCCATATATCGGGAAGTATTGATATATGGATTGAATCGCAAGTGACAGTTTTGTGACGGGGTCACCGAAGTCTTTGAAAGACTTCGGTCCGATTTCTTTTGAAGAAATCGGTTGGCGATGCGTTGAAAATGATCAGTCGGCGAGCTTCACAAGCGCGTGGCGCTTTTTGCCGGCCGAAAGCTTGATCGGCGAGGCCAGAGCGGCCGCGTCGAGCAACAGGCCGGCATCGGTCAGCGGCGTGTCGTCCAGCCGGGCGCCGTTTTCAGCGATCAGGCGCTTGGCCTCTTTACCCGATTTGGCCAGGCCCGCCTTGACAATCAGTTGCACGATGGAGATGCCGTCGCCCAGGTCGGATGCCGATAGCGAGACGGTGGGCAGATCGTCACCGATGCCGCCTTTTTCAAACACCTCGCGGGCGGTCGCCTCAGCGGCGGCGGCAGCGTCTGCGCCGTGCAGTAGCTTTGTCACCTCGTTGGCAAGGATGATCTTTGCGGCGTTGATCTCGGAACCTTCCAGGGCGCCAAGACGTTCACATTCATCCACCGGCAGTTCGGTGTAGAGCTTCAGGAAGCGGCCTGTGTCGGCATCGGTGGTATTACGCCAGAACTGCCAGAAAGTGTAGGGCGCGCACATGTCGGCATTGAGCCAGACGGCACCGTCCTGGCTTTTGCCCATCTTCTTGCCGTCCGACGTGGTCAGCAACGGCGAGGTGAGACCATAAATCTCGTGATCCAGCACCCGTCGGGTCAGGTCGATCCCGTTGACGATATTGCCCCACTGATCCGACCCACCCATTTGCAGCAGGCAGCCATAGCGGCGGTTCAGTTCCAGAAAGTCATAAGCCTGCAGGATCATGTAGTTGAATTCAAGAAACGACAGCGATTGTTCGCGATCAAGGCGGGATTTGACTGATTCGAAGCTGAGCATGCGGTTGACCGAGAAATGCCGCCCGATGTCGCGCAGGAAATCGAGGTATTTCAGATCATCAAGCCATTCGGCATTGTTGAGCATGAGCGCGCCGGTCGGGCTGTCGTCGTAATCCACATAGGCGGCAAAGACCTGTTTGATGCCGCCGATATTGGCGTCGATCTGATCAGGGGTCAGCAACGGGCGTTCATCCGCGCGGAAACTGGGGTCACCCACCTTGGTGGTGCCGCCGCCCATCAGGGTGATCGGCTTGTGCCCGGTCTTTTGCAGCCAGCGCAGCATCATGATCTGGATCAGGCTGCCCACATGCAACGATTTGGCGGTGGCATCAAAGCCGATATAGGCCGGCACCACGCCTGCGGTCAAAGCCTCGTCCAGCCCCTGATAATCGGTGCAGTCCGCCAGAAAGCCGCGCGCCATCATGACGTTCATGAATTCCGATTTGGGGTGGTAGGTCATAATGCTTGTCCCGTGGTGGTTTGCGGGGCATGTATAGGCAGGTAACAGGCGAAGGAAAAGGCCATGTTGAAGGCTGAACGCATGTGGGCGTTGGGGGCGATGTCCGGTACGTCGCTGGACGGCGTTGATGCGGCCATGGTCGAGACCGATGGTGAGGTGATATTTGGCTTTGGCGACAGCACATATCGCCCATATTCAGCGCAGGAACAGGGGGTTTTGGGGCGCGCGCTTGGCAAGTGGCCGGGTGAGAATGTCAGCGAAGCCTTGCGGATTGTTCAGACGGCGCATGAGGACGTTCTAAGCGGGTTTGACGGCGCGGCGCTGGTGGGGTTTCACGGGCAGACGCTGGCACACGAGCCGCGCGGGCGCGGTACATATCAGATTGGTGATGGCGCTGCATTGGCCGAGGCATTGGGCATTCCGGTGGTCTGGGATTTCCGCAGCGCGGATATGGAGCTGGGCGGCGAGGGCGCGCCGCTGGCGCCGTTTTTCCATTTTGCCTGCGCGCGGTGGATCGGCGCCGAGGCGCCCGTGGCGTTTCTGAACCTTGGTGGCGTGGGCAATCTGACCTGGGTTGATCCTTCAAGGAGAGCCCCCGAATCTGACGGCGCGCTGCTGGCTTTTGATACCGGGCCCGCCAATGCACCAATCAACGACCTGATGATGGCACGGTGCGGTCAGCCGTATGACAAAGGCGGTGCCGTTGCCCGCAAGGGCACGGTGGCGCAGGGCGCACTGGAGCTGTTTCTGGCCGAGCCGTATTTCATGCGCATGCCGCCCAAATCCCTTGACCGCGATGCGTTCAAGGACATGATTGGGCTGGTCGGTGAATTGAGCGATGCCGACGCGGCGGCCACGCTGACGGGAATGAGCGCAGCGGCAGTGCTGCAGGCCATGGAGCATTGCCCATCCCCACCCGAGCGGTTGCTGGTCACGGGCGGTGGGCGGCATAATCCGGTTCTGATGGAAATGCTGCGTGTCTCGCTGGATTTTCCGGTGGAGCCGGTGGAATCGGTCGGATTGGATGGGGATATGCTGGAGGCGCAGGCCTTTGCCCATCTGGCCGTGCGGGTGGCGCGAGGGTTGCCTACCTCTTGTCCCGGCACAACAGGTGTCAGGGCGGCAGTTTCGGGGGGCACGATCAGCCGACCGCAGCAGAGCAAAAGGATAGCGGGATGACCATGGTTGAATTTGACAGGGGGGCAGGCGGCGGGGCCCGAGTTGGCATGGTGGTGCTGAGCACCGATGAGACGCTTGAGTTTGAGGCCCGGCAGGTGCTGGCTGGGCGTGACGTGAATATGATGCACACAAGGATCGAGTCGCATCCGCAGGTCACGCCCGAGTCTTTGCAAGAGATGAAGGCGCTGATGCCGGCCTCGGCCTGGTTATTGCCTGCGGCACTGGATGCGGTTGCCTATGGCTGCACCTCGGCCTCGGTCCTGATCGGGCCGGAGGTGGTCGAGCGCCAGATACAGACGGTTCAGCCCGGTGTGCCGGTGACCAACCCGATCACGGCTGTGATCGCGGCGCTGACTGCATTGGGGGTCAAACGGATTGCGCTGGTGACGCCCTATACGGCCGCTGTTGCCGCGCCGATGCGCGCCTTTCTGGCGGATCGCGGGATTCAGACGGTGAAGGAAATCAGTTTTGGCGAGGGCGATGACCGTCAGGTGGCACGGATCAGTCAGGCCTCGACCCTTGCGGCGATGCTGGATGCGGGCCGCAATGACGGGGTGCAGGCAGTTTTTGCCAGTTGTACCAATCTGGGCGCGTTCAACATCATTGATCAGGCCGAAGCCGAGCTGGGCCTGCCGGTAATCAGCTCGAACCTGGCGCTGATCTGGCATTTGTTGCAACTGGCGGGGGTTGACGCATCAGGCTGGGGGCCCGGGAAGTTGTTCAGGGATCATGGGGCTGTTGGATGAGCACTGATGCGGACAAGCTGAAACCGGCGACAATTGCTGCGCATGCGGCAGGCGCCGTTGATGTGGCAGGCGCCGGTGTGGTTCCGGGCGTGCATCTGGCGACGACCTATCGGCGCGGGGCGGATAACGCGCTATTGGTGGCGGGTAATGCCTATGGCCGGGATCAGAACGAGACCGTACGGCAGGCCGAAGAGGTTTTGCGGCAGTTGGAAGGAGCAGCGGCAACGCTGCTTTTCCCGTCGGGCATGGCGGCAATAGCGGCGCTGTTCCGTACCCTGCCGAATGGCGCGCGTGTGGTGCTGCAATCCGGCATTTACTGGGGCGCCACAGCGTGGATTCGTGATTTTTGCTCCCGACGCGATCTTGTGCTGGACGAGGTGGATGCCCCGGACCTGCAGGCGCTGAGCGCTGCCTGTGTCAGCCCCGCCGATCTGGTGTGGATCGAGGTGCCGTCAAATCCGTGGCTGAAGACAGTGGATATTGCCGCCGCAGCCCGGATCGCCCATGCCGCCGGCGCGGTACTGGCGGTGGACAGCACAGCGGCCACGCCGGTGCTGACACGGCCGCTGGAACTGGGTGCCGATTTTGTGATGCACTCGGGCACAAAGGCGATCAATGGTCATACGGATGTAGTGGCGGGTGTGCTGTCGTGCCGCGACAAGACCAGCGCGATCTGGCAGGCGGTCGGCATCGACCGCCACGATGCCGGCGCCATCATCGGCCCGTTCGAGGCCTGGCTGCTGATGCGCGGGATGCGCACGCTGCCCCTTCGGATTGAGCGGATGTGCGTCAACGCGATGGCGATTGCCAAGTTTTTGCAAGCCCATGAAGGTGTCGAGGCGGTTTTCTATCCCGGCTTAACCAGCCATGCCGGGCATGAGGTGGCTACACGCCAGATGAGCGGCGGTTACGGTTATCTGATGTCGGTGCTGGTCAAGGGCGGGCGCAAACGGGCGCTTGACGTCATTGGGCGGCTGCACCTGTTTCATCGGGCGACGTCGCTGGGGGGTGTCGAAAGCCTGGTCGAGCATCGCCATACGATCGAGCCCGACACAGGCATTCCTGAAAACCTGTTGCGCCTGTCCATCGGGATCGAAGATGCGGGCGACCTGATCGCCGATCTGAAACAGGCCTTGATGGCGTAGCGGTTACTCGGCTGCGATGGCCGGGGCAAGAGCGGCGCGGATATGATCGGGAACCAGCCGTGCAGAACTGATCCGGGGCATGTCCATTTCGGGGATGGTTGCGGTGGCTTCAGCACCGTTTTCAAAACTGTCACGACCAGCGTAGTCGATGAAAGATTCTGCCGCCACGCCCTCGGCCAGCAGCAGCTCGTGTGCGTCGGTTTCGACGTGGTAATAGGTGAAGCCATCGGGCATTTTGCCCTGCACCTGATAGATGGTTGTGCCGTTCACAAGCGCGCCAGCGTTGATCAGGTGGCCGTCAATGGCGATCGCATGGTCGGCCGAAAGGTACAGGTCACGCTTGGGCAGGCCATTGCCCAAAGCACCGGCGGTGATGCAAATCGGATTGATCTTGGCAGGGTGTGCCAGGCGGGTATCCACGCGGGCATAACCCAGCCATTTGACAGCACGCGCATTGCCGGATGCGGTCAGAACCATGTCACCGGGTTGCAGGGTTTCAACATCGCGCACGCCCTGGGGCGTCGCAATCTGGGTGCCTGCTGTGAAGCAATTGATCGTGGCGCTTAAAGAGTTGATAAATAAAATTTCACCAGCGCTGCCGCTTTGATTGGTGAAAACGAGGCTGGCTGCGGGGCCCGCCAGTGTGTTGATACCGGTTGCCAGGGCCTGACCATTGACAGTCCAGGAACCAGCCAAAAAGCTGACGTTGACTTGGATCGTGCCATCAAATCGCGTTTGGCCAGCGCCAGTGACATCCAAAGTAAAGATGTCCTGGGCCGTAGAATTTGTTCCGTTACCGATTGCGGCAGTCAGAAATCCGCCGCCAATTTGCAGAGAATTACTGCCGTCACCATTTGTGATCGACCAAGTAAAATTTACGCCACTTTCAGAAAAGCTAAGCGTTTTGGTGCCAGCGACTGAAGTAGAAGCATTCGTAGCCCCGGCGAAAGAAAAAGTAGCCAAATCAACACCCGTTTTACTTGTTTTGGTTAAGTTTAGCTTTGCTAACATGGTCTGGGAATTGAAACAAGCTGGCATCTATCAGGTCGACCCTGTCGCCCATTGAATATGTCCGCTTTGTACGATACCGCCAAACGTTTCATGGCGGTCAAATGGGGCAGACCTGAGAAAAATGTGCGATGACTGTTCCGCACCGTTACTCTGCTGGCAGATCGAATTTAAATAAATAGCAGACTTCTTGTGGCGGGATTCTGAAACTGGCGCGATACCACTATCGGATTCGCTTGACAGTAATGAGGGTCGGCGCGGTACCGGCGGTGGACAGGACAGCGGCCAAACCGGTGCTGACCCGGCGGCTGGAACTGGCTGCCGATTTTGTGATGCACTTGGGTACAAAGCCGATCAATGGTCATACGGATGTAGTGGCGGGTGTACTGTCATGCCGGGACAAGACCAGCGCGGTCTGGCAGGCGGTCGGCATCATCGGCCCGTTAAAGGACTGGTTGCTGATGCGCGGGATGCGCCCGCTGCGCCTGTCCATCGGGATCGAGGAAGCGGGCGACCTGATCGCCGATCTGAAACAGGCCTTGATGGCGTAGCGGTTACTCGGCCGCGATGGCCGGGGCAAGAGCGGCGCGGATATGATCGGGAACCAGCCGTGCGGAGCTGATCCGGGGCATGTCCATCTCGGAGATGGTTACCGTTTCCTCGGCCCCGTTCTCAAAGCTGTCGCGGCCTGCATAGTCGATGAATGTTTCAGATTCGACGCCTTCAGCCAGAAGCAACTCATGCGTGCCCGTGTCGACGTGGTAATAGGAAAAGCCGCCTTTGGGCATCCGATCCAGCTGATAAATGGTTGTGCCGTTGACCAGAGCCCCGGCGTTGATCAGGTAGCCGTCAATGGCAATGGCGTGGTCGGCGCTAAGAAGGAAATCGCGTTCCGGCAACCCATAGCCCAGGGCGCCAGCCGTGATGCAGATGGGGTTGACCCGGACAGGGTGCATCAGGCGGGTGTCGATGGGCTGCTTACCGATCCATTTTACGGATGTGGTTCCATTGCCAGTGGTAATAATGTCACCCGGTGCAAGTTTTTCAACTGCGATGGCGCCGTCAGGGGTGTCTATCAGCGTACCTTTGGCAAAGCAGTTCACCGCTTTGACCGAGAATGTATCGATGCTGATCGCGTCAGCGCCCAATGAGTTGGACGCGAAGACAATCCCGGTAAACACGCCGGTGGCGCTGACCTGGGCGTCATTGGCGGTGACGGTCTGGGTTACGGTGCCGCCAGAATTGCTGTTGGTGAAGCGGACCTGAAAGGATCCGTTCTGCCAGAAGGCAGATAAACCCAGAACGACCGGCGAGCCTGTGGTGCCGGAAAAGGAGACGTTGGGGCCCAGGAAGGAATTGCGCAGGGTCAACAGGAAACTGTCATTCCCGTCATTATTATCAAGAAAATTAAAGATACCTGCGTCTAGGACCGTCGGTGTGAGTGTAGAACCGCCAGATCCCGTAGGCGTCAAGGTTGATGTTAGAGTTCCGGGAATTTCAACTACCGCCTGGCCAGTCAGGGCAGTGGTTGAAAACGTAAAAACGACACCACCTGATTGCAAAGAACCGATCTCGCCTGTTGCGGTGACCGGAATGAGGAACCGCAATGTGGAGCCCGTGCCTGCGAGGGTGGAACTTGACGCCGTCGTTGTCGAGCTTGGAATAGATGTTGTCGTGGTGAAGTCAAAAAATGGCATGGTGTCTGTCCCCGTTTTTTTTTTGAACTTACCATTGTTGCAAACGCTGACCTAGCGTTAACTTTGCTAAATTCAGATATTTTTGGCTTTTGCTACACTAGGGGCTGCGCGGGATTCTTTCGCTCTCGGACCTGGCGAATTTTTCAACGCACCAGTTCCTTCATGCCGCGTTCCAGCCCTTCAAGGGTCATGGGGACCATCTGGCCCTCGAATATTTCGTGGATCATGCCGATGGAATGGGTATAGGCCCAGATGTGTTCAGGCACCGGATTGATCCACAGATTGGTGGGCCATTGGGTGCGGGCGCGTTCCAGCCAGACCTGGCCTGCTTCGGCGTTCCAATGCTCGTTCGCGCCGCCGGGATAGGCGATTTCATACGGCGACATGCTGGCGTCGCCAACAAAGATGCATTTGTAGTCTGAGCCGTAGGTGCGCAGAACCTCGTCAGTCGGGGTCTGGGCATCCCAGCGGCGGCGGTTGTCACGCCAGACACCTTCATACAGGCAGTTGTGAAAGTAGTAGTATTCAAGGTGTTTGAATTCGCTGCGGGCAGCTGAAAAAAGCTCTTCCACCACTTTGATGTGCGGGTCCATCGATCCGCCAACATCAAGAAAAAGCAGGACCTTGACCGCATTGCGCCGCTCGGGCCGGGTTTTGACATCGAGATAGCCGTGTTCAGCCGTGGCGCGGATGGTGCCATCAAGATCCAGTTCGTCATGGGCGCCGTCGCGGGCCCAGCGGCGCAGGCGTTTGAGGGCCACCTTGATGTTGCGGGTGCCCAGTTCAACGCTGTCATCAAGGTTCCTGAACTCGCGTTTGTCCCAGACCTTGACTGCACGCTGATGGCGCGATTTGTCCTGGCCGATCCGCACCCCTTCGGGGTTATAGCCATAGGCGCCAAAGGGCGAGGTGCCCGCGGTGCCGATCCATTTGTTGCCCCCCTGATGGCGGCCCTGTTGTTCCTTGAGGCGCTCTTTGAGCGTCTCCATCAGCTTATCGAACCCACCTAATGCTTCGATCTCGGCTTTCTCTTCGGGGGTCAGGTGTTTTTCGGCCAGTTTTTTCAGCCATTCGGCGGGCAGGTCGACAGCATCCAGAACCTGCTGGGCCGAGATTGATTCCAGCCCTTCGAAACTGGCCGCGAACGCGCGGTCAAAGCGGTCGATCAGGCGTTCGTCTTTGACCATTGCAGTGCGCGCAAGATAGTAGAAGCCTTCGATGTCATAGGTGACAAGGTTGGCGGCCATCGCTTCGAGAAAGGTCAGATATTCGCGCAGGCTTACCGGCAGGCCTGCTTTTCTGAGGTTTTCGAAGAACGGAAGAAACATATGGTGTCAGAGCGCCATGCGGTGAATGATCAGCGTCAGAAACAGCCCCGCCAGCGTGAACATCAACGCATAGACAAAGGCATATTGCAGAATATCGGCCAAGGCACCTTTGCGGCGTCTGGCAACAAGAGCGCCGGTGATGGCGCCCAGAATGGCCCCGAGAAGTACGATCATTTGCTTACCCCTTTGGTCCTTTGGTGGGGCTGATGGCAGCGATTTCAAGCAGCTTTGCACGCACCGCCCAGTCAGCGCCGAACCCGTATCGCGCCCAGCCCAGACTGTCCAGCCGAACGGCCCGGGCCTGATCGGTTCTGCCGGTCAGATCCAGCGCTTCTGCGCGCAGCATGAGCAGTGTTGCCAGAAGACCGGCATTTTCAAACCGTTCGGCCGTGGCGAGATGCGGTTGCAGGATATGCAGGGCCTGTTCACCCTGGCCGCGGCTGATGGCATAGGCGGCCAGATGCGAGGCCGAATAGGCCCGGTGCAGTTCGGTGCCCGGTGTGCGCCGGTAAAATTCATCCGCAGCCAGGAACTGATTTTGCGAGGTATCGGCATTGATGGTTTGCGTCAGGCGACCAAGGGCGAAATGACTGAAGGCGCGGCGGTGGTCGGTCCAGCCCTGTGCTTTGGCGATGCGCAGGGATTCCTGCGCGGCAGACACACGTTGCCTGGGGCCTGTGCCGGGGCCAAGCGCTGTCTGAATCGCGCTTATCCAGGCGCGTGGCGTGGCGCGGGCCGGATGCGACGCAATCTGATTGCCGCGCGGATTGAGCCGCGACAGGATCGCAGGCAACCGTGCGGCCACCTGCATGCGGCTCATACCCGAGTGCAGTTCAGGCGCGTAGTAAGTCCGCAGGATCAGCATGTCGAAACCGGTCAGCACGGTGTGTACATTGTCGTCGTTGAAAACGCTGTCGCGCAGCCTGTAAAGATCATTAAGCGGGCCAATGGCCTGGGCGATTTCCTCGTGCAGGCAATCGCGCACCTCTTGTGGGCTGGAATCACTGGGCAGGAAGATCGCCAGTTTCTCGCGTTTTTGCAGCAGGGCCCAGTTGGTCAGACGGCTGTGCCGGTTGGAGCGGTATTGCGACAGACGTGAAATATTGGGCACAACAAAGCAGGCGGCCTTGGGCAGGTGACGGCGAATTTGCTCGCGGGTCACGGCCTCAATCGTGATATTGGCGGTGTCACCGCGGACACGGCCTATGTCGATCCCGGCCTCGGCCCGCAGGCGATGGATCAGGCGGTCAAGATCAAGGATCAGCGTAGGCGGTGGCGACCCGGTAACCCGGATGCTGATCGGTTCCTCGAAACGCGAAAACGTTTCAAGCGCACGGCCCGATTCAAGTTCAAAGCTGAGATCCAGAAAATCGCGCGCGATATCGCGGTTCGAGCGGTCGGGCGGAACGGGGTGAGGCGATGCAAAAACCTTCATTGGGGGCAGTACGGTACTGTGCTTTGTTGCCGCGCGCGATGGGGTATCGTCCTGCAGGGCTGGCGCACAGGCCCCAAGGGCCAGCAATAGCCCCGCAGTCAGCAGGATATGGCGCATAAATCCCCTATTGAGGTTGATCCGGGCCAATGATGGCTGCCCTTTGGCACAACGTGCGATCCCGTCCGACAGTCGGTGTCGGGGGTGGAAAACTGGCGGGATTGCACGAAGGGCTTCGCCTTTTGTCATCGCTGGCGTCTTGCCATGAAAGCCAGCCTCTCGAACAGATGTACATCCTGTTCGTTTTTGAGCAATGCACCATGCAATTTGGGCAGGGCATCGGCCCCGTCCCGCCGAAGGTCTTCGGGTGACAGATCTTCGGCCAGAATAAGCTTGAGCCAGTCCAGAACCTCGGAGGTTGACGGTTTTTTCTTCAGACCAGCCTGATCGCGAATCTCGTAGAATTGCGTCAGGGCGGTTGCGAGTAGGGCGTCTTTGATTCCCGGGTGGTGCACTTCGACGATCTTTTTCATCGTCTCGGCATCGGGAAACCGAATGTAATGAAAGAAACAGCGGCGCAAAAACGCATCGGGCAGTTCTTTTTCATTGTTCGAGGTGATGATCATCACCGGGCGATGTTTGGCGCGGATCGTTTCACCGGTTTCATAGACGTGGAACTCCATCTTATCGAGTTCCTGAAGCAGGTCATTAGGAAACTCGATATCTGCCTTGTCGATCTCGTCGATCAGCAGGACAACTTTTTCGTCCGAGGTGAACGCCTCCCACAGCTTTCCGGGCTTGATGTAGTTTTTGACGTCATGCACGCGTTCTTCGCCAAGCTGGCTGTCGCGCAACCGGCTGACGGCATCGTATTCATAAAGCCCCTGCTGGGCTTTGGTGGTGGACTTGATATTCCACTCGATCATTTTCAGGCCAAGCGCCTGCGCCACCTGGCGGGCCAGTTCGGTTTTGCCGGTGCCGGGCTCGCCCTTGACCAACAGCGGACGTTCCAACGTTACCGCAGCGTTAACGGCGACGGTCAGGTCTTCGGTGGCGACATAACTGTCGGTCCCCTGGAATTTCATATCGTTTTCAATCCTTTTCGCGGCATGGTTCATGCCTTTGTCGGGTGTAACTTAATGTGAACTGCAAATCACATCAATGCGATGTGATTGCCTAGTGACAATCCTTTTTTCAGCGTGTAATGCAGCGCGCAGGGGTGCCACTGTCTGAGGAGATTTGCTATGGCAGACGCTGGCCTGAAAGAGGGAGCCAACATGAAAGCGGAAGTGTTTCTGCCCGAGGATTATCGCCCGGCTGAAGACGAACCATTCATGAACGAGCGGCAGACAGAGTATTTCCGCCGCAGATTAATCACCTGGAGAGAAGAGCTGCTGGAAGGCAGCCGCGACACGATCGAAGGGCTGCAGGATGGCACACGGGCAATTCCCGATGTCGCCGACCGCGCCAGCGAAGAGACCGACCGCGCGCTGGAATTGCGTACGCGGGATCGTCAGCGCAAGCTGGTGTCCAAGATTGACGCAGCTCTGCGCCGGATTGAACAGGGTGAATATGGCTATTGCGAAGTAACCGGTGAACCGATCAGCCTGAAACGGCTGGATGCGCGCCCGATTGCCACCATGAGCCTTGAGGCCCAGGAGCGCCACGAGCGCCGTGAAAAAGTACATCGCGACGACTAGGCTGTTTTGCCGCGTCAAGAAATGTAACGTCGGGGCTTTCGCTCCGGCGTTTTTCGTCCCAAAGGGGGCGTATGACGTTGGATGGTTTAAAGATTCTTGTGATCGGCGCCGGGATAGGTGGCCTGGCTGCGGCGCGTGCTCTGGCACTGCGGGGCGCGGATGTGACCGTGCTGGAACAGGCCGGCGCGATTGCCGAAGTCGGCGCGGGATTGCAGATCAGCCCCAATGGGTTCGTCGTGCTGCACGCCCTTGGGCTAAGCGATTTGCTGGCAGCGGGGGCGGTTCAGGGGCAGGCGGTCAGCCTGCGCGACTATCGCAAAGGCGAAGTGTTGCGTCTGGACCTGCGGCAACTGGAAAGCCGGGATTATTATTTTGTACACCGCGCAGACCTGATTGATGTGCTTGCCGAAGGCGCCCGGGCGGCGGGTGTAAAGATACGTCTGCTGCAGAAGGTCGATCAAGTGATCCCCGGTGCCCGCCCCGAATTGCGGATGGCCAATGGTGTGGTCTTGTCTGCGGACCTGGTGATTGGTGCGGATGGGTTGCATTCGAAAGCACGCCAGGCGCTCAATGGCACTGCTGCACCGTTTTTTACCCGTCAGGTTGCCTGGCGTGCGGTTGTCCCCAATCTCGAGGAGCGCGGGCCCGAGGTGCGGGTGCATATGGGACCCCTGCGTCATGTCGTGAGCTACCCGTTGCGCGGGGGCAAGGCGCTGAACATCGTGGCGGTACAGGAACAGGCCGCCTGGGCCGCAGAAAGCTGGAGCCAGCAGGACGATCCGATGGCGCTGCGCGCGGCTTTTGGAGATTTTGGCCCCGAGGTGCAGACCTTGCTGGCGCGGGTCGAGAACGTGAACCTCTGGGGCCTGTTCCGCCATCAGGTGGCACAGAACTGGTACCGCGAGGGGGTTGCACTGCTGGGCGATGCTGTGCATCCAACCCTTCCCTTCATGGCACAGGGCGCCTGCATGGCGCTGGAGGATTGCTGGGAGCTGGCCGAGGCCCTGTCGGATTCAGAGACCGTCGACCAGGCGCTGGCACGCTATCAGTCGCGCCGTGAAAGTCGTGTACACCGGGTAGTCGAGGCGGCAAACGGCAATGCATGGAAATACCACCTGTCGTTTCCGCCACTCAGGTGGGCTGCCCATACGGCGCTGCGCGTCGGCGGGGCCATGGCGCCCGAGCGGATGATGCGTCAGTTTGACTGGCTTTACAACTTTGATGTAACCGAAAAAACCGGCACAACCCTCTGAAAATTCGCAGAATTTTCGCAAGCCAGCTCAGGCGGCAAGGTCGATCCAGATGGGGACGTGATCCGAGGGCTTTTCACGGGCGCGAATTTCCTTGTCGATCCGGCAATCGGTCAACAGATCGGCGGCCTGGGGCGTCAGCAGGAAGTGATCGATTCGGATTCCGTCATCGCGGTTCCAGGCACCAGCCTGATAATCCCAGAATGTGTAGTGACCGGGTGCTTGCGTGCGCGCACGGAACGCTTCGGTAAAGCCCAGATTGACGATCCGGCGATAGGCGGCCCGGCTTTCCGGGCGTGCCAGCGCATCTTCGCCCCACGCCTCGGGGCGTTTGGCATCTTCATCCTGGGGGATGATGTTGTAGTCGCCCGCCATCAGCGCGGGCTCTTCGGATGCCAGCAATTCTGCCGCACGCGCATGCAGGCGGTCCATCCACGCAAGTTTGTATTCGAATTTCGGTCCGGGTGCCGGGTTGCCGTTGGGCAGATAGAGCCCGCACAGCCGAACTGCGGTTTTGTCGCCCATGACCGTGGCCTCAATCCAGCGGGCCTGTTCGTCGGCATCGTCGCCGGGCAGGCCGCGGGTAATATCCTCAAGCGGAAGCTTTGACAGGATCGCCACGCCGTTAAAGCTTTTCTGACCGTGGGTTTCGACGGTATATCCCTTGTCTTCAAATATCTCGCGCGGGAAATTTTCGTCGACGGATTTGATCTCCTGCAGCAGGGCAACATCTGGCTGCGCTTCGTCCAGCCAATCCGAGAGTGCCTGAATACGGGCTTTGATGCCGTTGATATTGAAGCTGGCGATTTTCATCCGCGGGTCCTTTTCTGCTGTTCTCTCTATCGCGCAGCGCCGCCGGGGTGGCAAGAGACAGGTCGCGGCTATGTCGTTTCAGCAATGCGCAATCGGGGCGCTGATTCGGCGTTTTACGGTGCCTGAAGGTCGATTCAGGTGCTCGATTCCTGGATTTTTCACCCCTGTAACAGAATTTTTTTTCCAACCCAATCCGTCCGCGTTTTCAAGATCTTGAGAGCAACCTATAGGCGAGTAATGTGCTTAATAACAATCAAAACACGAAAATAGACTTGGCGAAACACGTTTAGCGTGTAAGCGTTTTAGGGCAGCAACTTTAACCTGGGGAGACCAAGAATGCGCACTCAACTCAAACATGATTTTTCGGATATTAACGAAACAAAACGAAAGCAGGCCGAGGTATCAGCAAGCCCGCATGACGGTACGGCCGTCGAAGCCTTTACATCGTCGATGGGCCCTGTCGTTGGCGTGGATGCCGGGGCTGGGGAAGGGATTGAAATGTTCACCTCGTCAATGGGACCTGCCGGGGTGACAACGCTTGAGGCCGGTGAAGGCCGTGAAATGTTTACATTTTCCATGGGGCCGCTTGCGTCTGCCAAAGCCGAAGGCGGTGATGCCGTCGAGATGTTCACTTCTTCGATGGGGCCAATTGGCCAAGTTACCGCAGAAGACGGTGACGGTTGTGAAATGTTCACCTCGAGCATGTAACCGATGGCGGGACGGGGTGATTGCGCCCGATTTTTGGCAAGGAGGTCTGCGACATGACAAATGTTGTTACACTGAACGCCCCGTTTCGCCAGAACAGCAAGGTCGCCCGTCAGGCGGCCCTGCTGGAGCGTTTTGCCAGGCAGCGCCGTAATGGCGAAGATGTTTTCTGGCTCAAGGAAAACGCCGAAGTGCTGAACCTGTTCAAAAGCACCGGCGTTGATCTGCCTGATCAGGCATTGGCGACGCACAAGGCGTTTTACGCGGATATCGAAAAGCGCATGGGGTTTTTCCCACAGTATTACAGGTTTTTACTGTCGATTTGTCTGGATCTGGAGGATCTGGGCATGCCCGGGGCCAAAGGTGAAACGCTGGCGCGTTGGGTGGCCGATGAAGGTCTGGCGGGGGCGGAACTTTCGGACCTGCAACGCGCTGAGGCGCGGCGGCTGTGCCTGCTGCAGGGCATTGACCCTGTGTAGGACGATATCGGGCTGGATGACCGCTTGCGCCGTTTTGCGGCGCGGTCGCAAACCTTTACCCTGCCCAACAAGAAAGCCGCCTACGAGCTGACGCATATTGTTTTTTACCTCTCCGAATATGGCCGGGTGGATCCGCAAGTGGATGATGCCATTGTCGACAGCCTGAAATTTGCCGGAACGCTGGCGTTTCTTGATCTCAACCTGGATTTACTATCCGAGGTCTGCATTGCCCTGCGTTTTGCCGGGCAGATGCCGCCCCATATCTGGGAGGGGTGGCTGCGGCAGCAGGCCAGGCAGTTTACCGTTTTCGCCCAGCCGGAGGCAGGTGCCAGTGACGACTATAATCAGTTTCTGATGGTGAACTGGTTCATGTCTGTGGCCGGGCAGGGCGGATTTGCGCAGCAGATCCCCGAGGGACGGCTGATGTTTCTGCAACCCCCGGCCGGGTCGGGCCCGTTGCGGCAGCTGTCGGAAAGCCTTTATCGGCTGGATGGCGCGCGCAGTGCTGATTGGCAGGCGATGCGCCGGGCCGTGGGCGCGGACCTTTCAGACGACGCGCAACTGGTGCTGAGTGCAGCCGAGGCTGCAATTGACAAGTTTGACCGCTTTTTCGCCGGGTTTGCCCGGGTCGGCATGCGGCGGTGCAGGCCATGAAGCGCGGTGTGTTCACGGCGCCGGTTGTGGCAGGTGTTGCGCTTGTAGGGTTTTACACACTGCTGATTTCCGGGGCGGACGCGATCACCAAGATGATCGCCCAAGGATACGCCGCCCCGCAACTTTTTGCCCTTTCGGGTGGTTTGGTGGCTGTGTTTTGCCTATTGCTCAATCGTCGCAGCGGGCACGGGATGCGCACCCGTTGCCCCGGGGCCATGGCCATCCGGGCCGGGGCAACGGTGGCAGGAACTGTGGCTTTTTTTTATGCCTTCTATCTGTTGCCCTTTGCAGACGTTTTCCTTTTCATCGCGCTGATCCCGATTTTCGCGGCACTTATGTCTGGCCCGCTTCTGGACGAGCCGTTGCGGCGACAGGCCTGGGCGGCCCTGGCCCTGGGGACTGTCGGCGTGATGTGCCTATTCCCCGGCGGCTTTGGGTCGGTTGGGTTGGGGCATCTGGTGGCGCTGGCGGCGGCGTTTTTTGGAACGGTGTCGATGGTGGCGTCACGCTATATTGGCATGCGCGACAACAACCTTTTGGCACAGGTGTTTTACCCGAATCTGGCCCTGATGGGGGTGATGGCGTTGACGCTGCCGTTTGTCTTCAGACCAATGGGACTGGCTGATCTGGGGTTGGTGCTGGCTTACGCGATACTGCTCTTCGGTGCCCGCTGGGTGCTGGTGGCGGCATTGCAGATATTGCCAGCCTATGTTGTCACGCCGCTTGTGAACCTTCAGTTCCTCTGGATGGTGGTTATCGGAGCAGTGGTTTTCGGCGAGGCGCCGGACGCGTTCGTCTATGTCGGCGCGGGCATTGTCATTCTTGCGGGTGTCTGGCTGATCTATGATCAGGCAAAGCAACAACACGAGCCTGTGCGCTGTGTGCCGGCAAAGGCTGTTCCGGCAGAGTGACTTGAGATATGCGGCGTAGTTCTTTGATTACATAGAGAAAGATGTGCCACACCCGCAAGAGCTGCTGGCGTTCGGGTTGTTGATGACAAAGCGTGCGCCAAT
This sequence comes from Roseovarius litorisediminis, assembly GCF_900172295.1. Lineage (GTDB taxonomy): Bacteria > Pseudomonadota > Alphaproteobacteria > Rhodobacterales > Rhodobacteraceae > Roseovarius > Roseovarius litorisediminis. The sequence goes on along the minus strand of NZ_FWFL01000001.1, from coordinate 513,042 downwards.
CAGTTCCTCGGAGAAATCTATTGTCGCACCTGTCAGAAATGGCAGTGACACGGCATCGACCACTACTTTTTGTCCCTGACCTTCAAGAACCAGATCATCGTCCGCAGGCACGTCAAGCTTTATGTCATACTGAAACCCAGAACAACCGCCACCTTCGACAGCGACTCGCAGGGCGTTGCCCTGATCACCCGCGCCGATTTCAGCAAGTCGGGCAAAGGCACGCTCGGTCACTTTGGGGGGCAGGTTCATGGCTTGCTCCTGATGGTTTCTATTGTCGGTCAGTTGCAATATATGGGCGGCAGGAACAGGCGACAAGGACAGTTGGTATGAATGCGCGCTTTAGCTCGGATCCGGCCCAGGCGCGAGGCCGTCTGGTGGCGGAAGAAGAAAGCGCGTTTCGGTCGTGCTATCAGCGCGACCGTGACCGGATCATTCATTCCAGCGCCTTTCGCCGTCTCAAGCACAAGACGCAGGTTTTTGTCGAACATGAGGGCGATTATTTTCGCACGCGCCTGACCCATTCGATTGAAGTGGCGCAGGTGGCCCGCACAATCGCCGGTGCGTTGGGTCTGAATCAGGAACTGACCGAGGCGGTGGCGCTGGCGCATGATCTGGGCCACACGCCGTTCGGGCATACCGGCGAAGATGCGCTGAATGCTCTGATGGCGCCCTTTGGCGGGTTTGATCACAATGCGCAGGCGGTGCGGATCGTGACAGCGCTGGAGCGTCACTATGCCGAATTTGACGGGCTGAACCTGACATGGGACACCCTGGAGGGTATTGCCAAGCACAATGGGCCGGTTATCGGAGATCTGCCCTATGCCCTGGCCGACTACGACGCGCGCCACGATCTGGAACTGTACACCCATGCCAGCGCCGAGGCGCAGGTGGCGGCGCTGGCCGATGACATAGCGTATAACAATCACGATCTGCATGACGGATTGCGTGCTGGATTGTTCACCGAGGAACATGTGCGTGCCCTGCCAATTGTGGGACCCTGTTACGACGAGGTTGATGCGCGCTATCCTGGTCTGGACGCATACCGGCGGCGGCACGAGGCGCTGAGGCGGGTGTTCGGAGTGATGGTTGAGGATGTGATTGTCACTTCTCGCGGGATTCTGGCGGAAGCGGACCCGCAAAGTGCCCGGGACGTGCGCCATCTGGGGCGCCCGGTGATCCAGTTTTCAGCTGAACTTTGGGAAGAGCTCAAGCAGATTCGCGCGTTCCTGTTTGCGCGGATGTACCGCGCGCCTGCAGTTGTCGAAATGCGGCAACGGGTGACCTGTGTGGTGGAAGAGTTGTTTCCGTTCTACCTGGAAAAACCCGAGTATTTGCCCAAACAATGGCGGCAGGACGTGGCCGAGGCTGCGGATCAGACCGCGCTGGCCCGATTGGTGAGTGACTATATCGCCGGAATGACCGACCGTTTTGCGCTGGAACAACACGCGCGGCTATTGGGCGGGCCCGGCGGTGCGGGTGAGCGGGGAGGGGCCTGACCCATGGCAGTCGACACGGTCGCAGGGGCGATGGCGCCGGTGATGGGATTTGCGCTGGTGGGCGCGTTGGGTGTCGGTGCCCAATGGGTGGCCTGGCGGCTGCGGATGCCGGCGATTGTGTTGATGCTGCTTGCCGGGCTGGTGATCGAGCCGGTGACGGGCGTGTTCAACCCTGAGCGCGATATTGGCCCGCTGATGGGGCCGATGATTTCGATCGCGGTGGCAATTATCCTGTTCGAGGGCGGCCTGACGCTGAACTTCCATTCCCTGCGTGGCGCCGCTGAAGGGGTGAAACGGCTGGTGATTGTCGGCGCGCCGCTTGGCTGGCTGGGCTCGGCTTTGGCGCTGCACTATGTCGCCGGATTGGGCTGGGCGTCGTCCGCGGTATTTGGCGGGATCATGATCGTGACCGGCCCCACGGTTATTGCGCCCTTGTTGCGACAGGCCCGTTTGAAACGCCGTCCGGCGCAATTGCTGCAATGGGAAGCGATCGTTAACGACCCGATCGGCGCGCTTGCCGCCGTGCTGGCATTCGAGCTGATCCTGGTGGTCAACACCCCTGAAATCCTTGGGACGGCGTTCTGGGAGATGGCACGCGGCATTATCGTGGCCGCACTCATGGGTTTGGCTGCCGGCTGGGCCGTTTCCGAGGCATTTCGCCGGGCGCGGGTGCCTGAATTCATGAAGGTTCCGGTCCTGTTTACGGTGCTTCTGGGGGTTTTTGCCCTATCGGATCACCTGCTGCACGAAAGCGGATTGCTGGCCGTGACGGTCATGGGGCTTTATATCGCCAATGCCGATTTGCCCAGCTATGCCGAGCTCCGGCGGTTCAAGGAACATGCCACTATTTTGCTTGTCTCAGGTGTATTTATCCTGCTGGCGGCGTCGATGGATATCGAGGCCCTGTCAATGCTGGGGGGGCGCGCGGCGGTCTTTATTGCGGTGATCATTCTGGTCGTGCGCCCTGTTACGGTGCTTTTGTCGCTGGCCTTTACCAAGCTCGATTGGCCGGAACGGCTGCTGGTTGCGTTTACCGGGCCGCGCGGTGTCGTTCTGGTGGCTGTGGCGGGGCTGTTTTCCGAGCGCCTGGTGCAGTCCGGTATCGAGGATGCCGCACTGCTGACGCCGCTGGCCTTTGCGCTGGTGGCGACCACTGTGGTGTTGCATGGGTTTTCCCTGCGTCCGCTGGGGCGTCTGCTGGGGCTGGCAGGGGAAGGTACGCCGGGGGTAATTTTTGTAGGCGGATCGCAGTTTGCCGCCGCGTTCGCCAGCCAGCTGCGGGAACTGGAGGTGCCGGTACTGGTGGCCGATGCCAACCGCAGCCGGTTGCGCAGCGTGCGGGATACAGGCGTGCCGGTGTTTTTTGGCGATATCCTGTCCGAAGCGGCCGAACATGGGATCGAGATCATGAGCTATGGCAGGGTTATCGCGGTCAGCGACAACGATGCTTATAACACTTTGGTGGCCACCGATCTGGCGCCCGAGTTTGGCAGGGACAATGTTTTTCAGCTAAAACGCGCAAGGCAGCATCAGAGCCGACACGCGTTGCCACCCACCTTGGGCGGGCGCAATATTGCCGGTGGTATGGGGTATTACGAAATCGCCCGAAAGAGTACCGAAGGCTGGAAGGTGCGCAGCACCCGGATGACCGAGGATTTCAGCCTGAAGGACTGGCAGGAACATAACCCTGACGCTGTATTGCTGGCCGAATATTCGGAAAAAGGGACTCTGCGCCTGATCTCTGAAACGTCCGAGCCCAAGGCAGAACCGGGAACGCGGATTTTGTCCTTTGGACCCAAGGTTGCAGATGACCAGGATACCCCTGTAGAAGGCTGATCCTGAGTGTCGGGACCATATTATGCAGGTCGTTTGCGCGTGGCCGTCTGCCCGGTGTGCATACATCGGGTCGGAACGTCTTGGCGCGATACGATTGACGCGCGGGCTGGCAGTGGTAAACCGGCGCGCGACGAACAAGGAATTAAAAGATGAATCTGTTCACCGAGATCCGCAGCCTTGTGGTTGGCGCGCTTGAAACGATGCAGTCCGAGGGGGCTTTGCCCGGCGGGTTGGTGTTTGACAACGTCACGGTCGAGCCACCGCGCGATGTGGCCCATGGCGACATGGCCACCAATGCAGCGATGGTGCTGGCCAAGCCCGCAGGGATGAAACCCCGCGACATTGCCGAAGCTCTGGCTGTTAAGCTGGCAGGTGATGCTCGTATCACCAGTGCAGAGGTTGCCGGACCGGGCTTTCTGAACCTGCGTCTGGCGCCGGGGCTGTGGCAGGCTGTGTTGCGCGCTGCTCTGACCCAAGGAGAGGATTTTGGCCGCTCGGATTTGGGGCGGGGCAAAAAGGTAAATGTTGAATATGTCAGTGCCAACCCCACCGGCCCGCTGCATGTGGGCCATACAAGGGGGGCGGTTTTTGGCGATGCCCTGGCCAGCCTGCTGGATTTCGTGGGCTTTGATGTCACGCGTGAATATTACATCAACGACGGTGGCGCGCAGGTCGATGTTTTGGCGCGTTCGGTCTATCTGCGGTACCTTGAGGCTCATGGGGCCACGGTGGCGTTCGAGGATGGTACATATCCGGGTGACTATCTGATCGCCGTGGGTGAGGCGCTGATGGCCAAAGTAGGTGACGCTTATGTCGATCAGCCCGAAGCAGTCTGGCTGGCCGAGGTGCGTTCCTTTGCCACCGACGCGATGATGGAGCTTATCCGTCAGGATCTGAAATCGCTAGGCGTTGAAATGGACGTGTTCTATTCCGAGAAGTCGCTTTATGGCACTGGCCGGATTGAAGAAGCGCTGAATGCCTTGGATGCCAAGGGCCTGATTTACGAAGGTGTGCTGGAACCGCCCAAGGGCAAAAAGCCCGAGGACTGGGAGCCGCGCGAGCAGACCCTTTTCAAATCTACCGAACATGGTGATGACGTGGATCGTCCGGTTAAGAAATCCGATGGCGGCTGGACCTATTTTGCGCCCGATATTGCCTATCACTATGACAAGATCAGCCGTGGCTTTGACATGCTGATTGATGTCTTTGGTGCTGATCACGGTGGCTATGTCAAACGGATGAAGGCGGCTGTCAGTGCCCTGAGTGATGGCAAGGTCAGCCTGGATATCAAGCTGTGCCAACTGGTGAGGCTGTATAAGAACGGTGAGCCTTTCAAGATGTCCAAACGGGCGGGCACGTTTGTAACCCTGCGCGATGTGGTTGATCTTGTGGGATCGGATGTGACCCGCTTTGTCATGCTGACCCGCAAGAATGACGCGCCGCTGGATTTCGATTTTGATAAGGTGCTTGAGCAATCCAAGGATAACCCGGTGTTCTACGTGCAATATGCCAATGCGCGGGTAAACTCGGTTCTGCGAAAGGCACGCGAGGCAGGTATCGACGTGGAAGATGCCACCTTGGCCGCTGCGGATCTGGCGCAATTGGATCACGAAGCGCAACTGGCGGTCGCGAAAAAGGTTTCGGAATGGCCGCGTCTCGTCGAGATCGCCGGTCGCACAAACGAGCCGCATCGGGTGGCGTTTTACCTTTTTGATCTGGCCAGTGACTTGCACAGCCTTTGGAACCGGGGCAACGATCAGCCCGACTTGCGGTTCCTGCAAGAGGATGACCCGTCTGCAACACAGGCGAAAATCGCGCTTGCGCGGGCGGTAACCGTTGTTATTTCCGCCGGTCTTGGTATTCTTGGCGTAACTCCGGCCGAAGAAATGCGGTAAGCAAAACCGCCTAGCAGCGCCGGGGACACGAGGCAGATCACCAATCCCCGGCAGCTTTGTTTCGCCGGTGAGAAAGAGGCGAGATATGGCGGAAATGCAGGGTATGCAGCAGATGGCTGCACCGGATCGAGCAGACACAATCGGAAAACTGACCAACCTGACGGGGGCTGCGGTATCGCTGGCACTGATCGTTGGCATCGGCGTCTGGAGCTACAAATTGCTGGTCCGGGATGTCAGCGGCATTCCTGTCGTCCGGGCCGCCGAAGGTCCGGTGCGCGTGCAGCCCGAAGACCCGGGTGGCAGTGAGGCACTGCATCAGGGCCTGTCGGTCAACAACATTGCCGCCGAAGGGGCTGCGGCTGATCCAGCGGATCGTCTGGTGCTGGCGCCCGCGCCACTGGAATTGACACTTGAAGACGCGCCACCTGCCAAGCAGCCCGCCGAGACTGCCGTCGCAAGTGAAGTCACGCCCTCTGCAGAAGCGGCAGAGCCAAAGCCCGTGGATGAAGAGGCTGTTCAACTGGCCGCTGTTGAGGCCTTTGCCGAAAAACTGGCGCAAGGCGTTGTACCGCTGGAAGAGATTGAACCAAAAACAGAAACCACACCTGCCGTGGCAATCGAGGCGCCCAGGGTGACCGGCGGTCTGGCGCGGTCTTTACGGCCACGGGTGCGGCCTGCATCGTTGAGCGTGGCCCCGAAGCAAAGTGACGCTGCCGCGGAATCCTCAACTGAAATCGACCCGGCAACGATCCCCGTGGGCACGCGTCTGGCCCAGTTGGGGGCTTACGAATCAGTCGACGTCGCCCGTCAGGAATGGGTGCGCTTGTCAGGTAAATTTAGCGAATACCTGGAAGACAAGGACCGCGTGATCCAAAAGGCCCAGAGCGGTGGGCGGACTTTCTATCGCCTGCGTGCCATGGGTTTTGCAGATATCAATGATGCGCGGCGTTTTTGCTCGGCCCTGGTGGCCGAACGGGCCGAATGCATTCCGGTGGTTGCACGATGACACCAGCGCCTGCTGGCCGGTTGCAATGACCCGTCGTTTTGGAGCCTGCATTCTGGATGCTGAGGGCCTGCGCCTGACAGCGCCGGAAAAGGCGCTTTTCCGCGAATTTGATCCCTTTGGATTTATCCTTTTTGCCCGCAACATTGACAGTGCCGACCAGGTGCGCGCGCTGTGCGGTGACCTGCGCGAAGCCGTCGGGCGCGAGGCCCCCATTACCATCGATCAGGAAGGCGGCCGGGTACAGCGCCTGCGTGGACCCTTGTGGCGAGACTGGCTGCCGCCGCTGGAACAGGTTTCAGGGGCCGGGGAAAATGCCGCCAAGGCGATGTATCTGCGCTATCGGCTGATTGCGCAGGAGCTGTATGATCTGGGGATCGACAGCAATTGTGCCCCGCTGGTTGATGTGGCCGGGCCGGACACTCACCCGTTTCTGAAAAACCGCTGTTACGGGTTTGATCCAGATACGGTGGCGGATATGGGCCGTGCGGTGGCGAATGGTCTTCTGGACGGGGGCGTATTGCCTGTGGTCAAGCATATCCCGGGCCATGGTCGCGCTGTGGTGGACAGCCATCTTGACCTGCCGGTGGTGGGGGTCGCTCATGCTGACCTGTCGGCAACGGATTTCGCCCCGTTCAAGGCGTTGAACGACCTGCCTATGGGGATGACCGCGCATCTGGTTTATTCGTCGATTGACCCGCAGCCGGCGACGACGTCGTCGAGGATGATGCAGGTGATCCGCGACGAGATCGGGTTTGACGGGTTGATCATGACCGATGATGTGTCGATGAAAGCGCTGAAAGGTTCGCTTGGCGATATCTCGCGTGCGGCTTTGGCCGCGGGTTGCGACGTGGTGCTGCATTGCAATGGTACGCTGGCGGAACGCGTTGAGGTGGCCGAAGCTGCCGGGCGAATGACGGAAACCGGTCAGAAACGGGCGGAACGGGCCCTTGCCGCGCGCAAACGCCCGGTTGAGGTTGACATTTCGGCCCTTGAAGCAAAGCTTGACGCGCTGATGAACGGGCGCGGGTAATGACAGACGAAACCTTTGACGAGATGGGACGGGTGGAAAGCGTGGCCAATCGTATGGCTGCGGAATCTCTGATCGTTGACGTCGATGGTTTTGAGGGTCCGCTGGACTTGTTGCTGATGCTCAGCCGCACGCAAAAGGTGGACCTGCGCAAGATTTCCGTGCTGGAGCTGGCGCGCCAATATCTGACCTTTGTCGAAAAAGCCAAGGCGCTGCGGATCGAGCTGGCGGCGGATTATCTGGTAATGGCGGCTTGGCTGGCCTTTCTGAAATCCCGCTTGCTGTTGCCCCCCGATCCCTCCGAGGAAGGCCCTTCGGGCGAGGAACTGGCCGCGCACCTGGCATTTCAGCTGGAACGTTTGCAGGCAATGCGCGAATCTGCGGCGCGTCTGATGGCGCGTGACAGACTGGGGCGTGATTTTTTCGCCCGCGGCATCCCCGAGGACGTCACCCGGGTGAAACGTGTAACCTATACCGCCACGTTGCTGGATCTGATGCAGGGCTATGCCCGCATCCGCACCAAAGATGAATTCCGGCCCTATGTGATGGACCGCGATGCGCTGTTTACACTGGAGCAGGCGTTGGAACGGATGCGCGGGCTGATCGGGTTTGCCGGGACCTGGACCGATATTTCCACCTATCTGCCTGAAGGGTTTACTACCGATCCGGCGCGCCGCCGGTCGGCGACTGCATCAACCTTTGCGGCCTCGCTTGAACTGGTGAAAGAGGGCAAGGCTGAGATCCGGCAATCTGAAGTATTCGCGCCAATCGAATTGCGGCGCAAGGATTAAGAAGATGTCAGAAGATATAGAAAAAAAAGAAAAATCATTATTTGAAGCGCCGCCAATTGCAGAACAGGAGCGCATGATAGAGGCGATCCTGTTTGCCACGGTCGAACCGGTTACCGTTAAGGAGCTGGAAGCACGCATGCCCCATGGCAGCGATCCGGCAGAAGCGCTTGTGCATCTGCGAAAGCGATATGAGGGGCGTGGCGTGCGGGTGGTACGTGTGGGTGATTCATGGGCCATACGCACTGCGCCCGATCTGGGCTTCCTGATGCGCCGGGAAACGGTTGAGACCCGCAAATTGTCGCGGGCAGCCATCGAAACTCTGGCGATCATCGCCTATCATCAGCCGGTAACCCGCGCCGAAATTGAAGAAATACGCGGCGTTTCCGTCAGCCGTGGCACGGTGGATCAATTGCTGGAAATGGAATGGATCCGCTTTGGCCGCCGTAAAATGACACCGGGGCGACCAGTAACGTTTGTCGTAACGCAGGAATTTCTGGACCACTTCGGTCTGGAAAGTGCGCGAGATTTGCCCGGTCTTAAAGAACTGCGCTCGGCCGGTTTGCTGGAAAACCGACCGCCCCCTGGATCGATGCCACAACTGGGTGACGGTGACCACGACGCAGAAGAAGAAACACCCGAAGGTCAAAACGAGCTGTTTGAAGATTAAAGCGTTGCCGCGAAATTTGCACAGTTTCATGTTACGTGGCTGACATGAGGCGGAAACGGAGAGCGAAATGAACGTCAATCAGATAGTCACCATGGTGATCCGGATGGTCATGCGCCGTTTGCTCCGCAAGGGCGTGAATGCGGGGATCGATGCCGTCGGAAACCGGATGAGTCGTGGGAATGCCGCCGAACAACAGGGCCAAAGCCTGAATACCGCCGAAACCACCAAGCGGTCGAAACAGGCGATGAAGATCGCGCGCCGGATGCGTTGAACGTCGGGCATCTGCGCCATACAAAGCTTGATCCAACTACCGCCTGAGCTGTTTTCAATCAGGGTGGCCGATCATAGATGATGCAGGCGTTTTATGGTGTTCTGGAACTACCGGATTTGTCGCCATACCCCGTTGAGGGCTGATGTTGCATTACAGATGTAACTGCAAAAAAAATGGAAAAAGCAGCAAGAATCACAATTGGCCTTGATGGTAAATAACGCCGGATATCCATTGTAAAACCCTTGTATGCAAATGAGAGTAACTCGTCCTATAGGCGACTAATATTTGCTATCAGTTTAACGGTCTATACGTTTGGGTAGTTTTGCGTGAAACAAGCGGTTTTAAGCCGAACTGCAGTTCAGGCTGTCCTGAAATGCTTTGAAAGCTTCAGGCCCTGTCCCTGATAGTTCGATGCAATCCCCGCGCCATAAAGCTGGTCGGGAACCATATCCATTTTTTCATAGACCAGTCGGCCCACGATCTGGCCGTGTTCCAGTACAAAAGGGGCCTCATGGCAGCGCACTTCAAGGACCCCGCGTGAGCCTTTGCCGCCTGCGGCATCGTGGCCAAAGCCGGGATCGAAAAAACCTGCGTAATGCACCCGGAATTCCCCGACCATGGCAAGATAGGGCGCCATTTCAGCAGCATATGCGGGCGGGATATGCACAGCCTCGCGGCTGACAAGGATATAGAACGCGCCCGGATCAAGAATGATATGACCGTTTTCGGCGTGCACCTCTTCCCAGTATTCGGCGGGATTGTAATGTCCGATCCGGTCCAGATCGATCACCCCGGTATGCGGTTTGGCGCGATAGCCCACAAGGGTGGTTTCGGTGGGTTGCAGATCGACGGAAAACCCAAGGCCGTCGTCGATCACTGCGGCACCGTCTACCAGGGGGCTTTCGGCGTGCAGGGCTTGCAGCGCTGTGTCGTCCAACACAGCCTGACCGTCGCGGAACCGAATCTGATTGAGCCGCATACCCGGACGGACGAGAACCGAAAACGACCGCGGGCAAATTTCGGCGTAAAGCGGACCTTTGTAACCTTGAGGAATGCGGTCGAATTCGACACCGCCATCGGTGATTGTGCGGGTCAGCAAATCAAGCCGACCGGTTGAGGATTTGGCATTCGCCACTGCCTGGATGCCTTTGGGAAGGTTCAGCGATTCCATCAGCGGCACAACGTAGACACAGCCTTTTTCAAGCACCGCACCCTGGCTGAGGTCGACCTGATGCATTTCGAATTCTTTCAGCCGACCCGCGACCGTTGCGTTGGCGCCGGTCAGAAAGGACGCGCGCACGCGGTAGGCTACCGCGCCAAGCCGTAAATCAAGGCTGGCGGGTTGGATCTGTTCAGGAATGATCGCCGGTTCAGCCGAAAGCTGTCCCTCGGCAATCATGGTCCTCAGTTGCTGGCTGGAAAGAACGCCTGTCATGTCAGCCCCTTTTGGCTGCCCCGCACCCGTGGCGAGGCCCAAAACCGGGCGATCAAAGGCAGGGTCGTCGGTAAATAATTGGTCGGGCTAGCAGGACTCGAACCTGCGACCTTCCGTCCCCCAGACGGACGCGCTACCAGGCTGCGCCATAGCCCGACGATTGGGGTTACATACTTGTTTTCACCGTAGGGACAAGAGGTATTTCCCAATTTTTCGCCTTAGTCGCCCAGGTGTGTATCTTTGCCGTTGTCTACATCGCGCAAGCGGCCCGCTATTTGACGAAGACGTCTGGCATGGTCTTTGGATATCGGTCGTTTCAAAGCGGCCATGGCCGTTAGAATACCCGCCGGGGCGTCGACCGAATCTGTCGGATCGTCTGGTATATCGATTTGCAGCGGGGCCGGGCGGGGCGGTTCATCTTCCGCAACCGCCGGTTCCAGATCTTGTCCAGCCTGTTCTTCAGCTTCAGGTGTATTGGCAGCCTCGTCAGCTCTGTCGATATCTGCCGGGGTGGCCTGGACTTCTGCGGGCGGTTGCAGTTCGGCATCGACGGCACGCGACTCGTCGGGCGTTTCAGTGGCCTTGGTTTCGGGTTCGTCTTCGGACGTATCTGATGAGGACTTTTCAGGATCGGCCGCGTCTAGCCGGGAAAAGATGTTATCCAGCGTCTCATCCAGCTCGGATGGTTCGGGCTTTGTTGCCTCGTCACGGTCTACATCAAGGTAATTGTCGGTGTCTTCAGTGTCTGAAAGCGCTACGTCCTCTGGCTGAGGCTCGACTTCTGCCGGTGCGTCGCTGGTATCAGCGGAATCAACTGTGGTTTCTTGTTCGTGAGTGTCCCGCTGGAAACTCACCACGGTAGCGGCAGGGGCCGCCTGAAGCGGGACCTCAAGCGCGATGTCGATTGTAGCGCCTTCTGTTTCGCCATCCAGACTTTGAGAAAAGCCCGATACGTATTTGACGCCCTGTTCGCGCAAGATTTTCTGCACGCCTTTGATGGTGACGCCATCATCGTGCAACAGTTTTTTTATGCCACCCAAAAGCAGCATGTCTGCTGGTCTGTAATACCGACGTCCTCCGGCGCGCTTGACCGGTTTGACCTGAGAGAACTTGCTTTCCCAGAACCGCAAAACGTGCGCAGGCGTATCAAGCCAGTCGGCTACTTCGCTGATTGTTCGGAAGGCGTCGGCGGATTTTGCCATGACCGGCGATTTTCCTAGCTTTTATTACCGGCAGCAACCCGATCTTTCATCAGATGCGACGGTCGGAATGTCAAAACCCGGCGGGGGTTGATTGGTACCTCTTCACCGGTTTTCGGGTTGCGACCGACACGGGCCGATTTATCGCGGACAGAAAACGTACCAAAAGACGAAATCTTGACCTGCTCGCCACGCACCAGCGCGTCCGACATGTGTTCCAGAACGCTTTCTACCAGCTGTGCTGAATCGTTTCTTGAAAGGCCAACCTCACGAAACACGGCCTCGCTCAAATCCATTCTTGTTAAAGTTTTGTCGCTCATCACATCCCCTCGCTCTTTTACCAACTTTAGGGTGGAAGGAATTTCCGTGTCAATGTCAACGGCTTGGGCATTGCCGTTAAAGCGCGAGATTCTGCGTATTTCGGCGTTTTTACCAGCGCAGAACGACCGCGCCCCAGGCAAGACCGCCACCGATGGCCTCGGACAGGACAATATCGCCTTGTTTGATCTTGCCCTCTTCAACGCCAACCGACAGCGCCAGAGGGATCGATGCGGCCGAGGTATTGCCATGATCCTGAACTGTGACGATCACATGATCCATGGATATACCCATTTTCTTGGCGGTGCCCTGAATGATCCGGATATTGGCCTGATGCGGTACGATCCAGTCCACGTCGGTCCCTTGCAGATCAATTTTTTCCAGCGCGGATTCGGCGGTGCTGGTCAGTTTTTCAACGGCCTGACGGAACAGGGGATTACCCTGCATGCGCAGTTTTCCCGAGGTTCCGGTGGATGACACGCCGCCGTCGACGTAAAGCATATCGCGATAGCGCCCGTCCGAGTTGATGTCGGCCGACAGGATGCCACGGTCACTGTTGTCGCCGTTGCCATCGTGAGCGGACAGGATCAGTGCGCCAGCACCGTCGCCAAAAAGCACGCAAGTGGAGCGATCGGTCCAGTCCATGATTCGGCTGAAGGTTTCGGCGCCGATGACCAACAGGCGCTTGGCCTGGCCCGCGACGATCAGGGCGTTGGCGTTGGTCAAAGCATAGATGAACCCGGCACAGACAGCCTGCACATCAAAACCAAATCCGCGCGTCATGCCCAGTTTTTGTTGCACCATGGTGGCGACCGAGGGAAACGTCAGGTCGGGCGTGGAGGTGGCAACGATCAGGCCATCAATGTCATCGGCCGTAAGCCCTGCATTCTTCAACGCAGCCTGCGCTGCGCGAACGGCCAGATCCGAGGTTGTCTGTCCTTCGGCGGCGAACCGGCGGCGTTCGATGCCCGAACGGGTGCGGATCCAGTCATCGGACGTATCCAGAGTTTTCTCGAATTCGGAGTTGGGCACAATTCGATCGGGCAGGTAGTGGCCAACGCCCTCGACAACGGCGCGTACAGTCATTCAGATTCACCGTTGGTTAACTCTTCGGAAGTGTCATCTTGGTCATGCAGCGTGGCCGATGCAACCCGCGCTGCCAATTTATCAGAGAAACCTGACTGGGCCAGTTCATAGGCCAGTTTCACAGCAGACGAGACGCCCGTGGCATCGGCGGCACCGTGAGATTTCACAACCGTGCCGTTCAGGCCCAGAAAGACCCCGCCGTTAGCGCGGCGCGGGTCAACCCGTTTCTTCAGACGATTGAGGGAGGTATAGGCCAGTACGGAAGCCAGCTTTGACAAAAGCGAATAGCGGAATGCCTGACGCAGTTCATCCGAGATGAACTTGGCAATGCCTTCCGCAGTCTTGAGGGCGACGTTCCCGGTGAAGCCGTCGGTCACGATGACATCGCATTTTGTACCCGGCAGGTCACGGCCTTCGACGAATCCCACAAATTCAAAATCCCCGCCGCGGGCGTTGGCTGCGATCAGGTCGTGGGCCTCTTTCAATTCAGAGCGGCCTTTGTGTTCTTCAGTGCCTACGTTCAGTAATCCCACACGGGGTCGGGTCAGGCCAAAACCATTACGGGCATAAGACGTTCCCATCAGAGCGTATTGCGCCAGATCCTTGGCGTCTGCGCGGATATCGGCGCCGCCGTCGAGCATGATGTTATACCCCTGCGGATTGGGCGAGGGCCACATAACCGCAATAGCCGGACGGTATACCCCGTTCAGCTTGCGCAGACGAATGATGGACATCAGCATCAACGCGCCGGTGTTGCCGCAAGACACGCAAACGGTAGCCTCACCGTTTCGCACGGATTCCAGAGCAGACCACATCGAGGTGTTGCGACCCTGGCGGACGACCTGACTTGGTTTGTCCTCCATTGAAACGACTTCTGCCGCGTCACGGATTTCGCAACGGCTACCCAGGTTTTTACGCTTTGCAACCAGCTTTTCCAACACGGCCCGGGGGCCGTGCAGGATAAACCCGATGTCCGGATTTATTCTGGCCGAAAGTGAAATACCGGCGACAACTGTCGCCGGTCCCTGATCGCCGCCCATGGCGTCAACCGATATGATGGTGCGCCCAGCACCCGCTTTGGAATTATCCTTCGTAGCGGTCATGCGGACGGTCGCCCTTTATGTGTTTATGCGGCGTCGTCGTCCAGATCGACGTCGTCCACCATGGCCACAACCTCGCGGTCGGCGTAGTGCCCGCAGGCTGCACAAACATGGTGCGGGCGTTTCAGCTCGCCACAGTTGGGGCATTCGTTCGGGTTTGCCGCCGTCAGGGCGTCATGTGCGCGACGATTGTTGCGGCGCGATTTCGATACTTTGTTCTGTTGGACAGCCATGTCGCAACCTCAATTTCCTGTGGGCCAATAGCGGCCCTGTTTCACGAGCGTCTGCGGCTCTTAATCTTTCCAGAGCCGACGGTTCAACCCCAAATTACGGTGAGAGCGAGAAAATACAGTGAATTGCTGCAGTAGCAAGCAGTTTTTTGCGTTCTTCAGTCGCCCTTTTCAAGTTTGTCACGCAAGCCGGCCAGACCTGCAAAAGGCTTGGTTTCCTCGTCGGTCATCGGAGTAACGCCGGGCGCTGAAAATTCAGCATTTTCCAGGCGCGCATCGTCACTTCGGGGGTAATCGGGCAAGGCAAGGGCCAATGCCTCGGTCATCACCAGAATCAGGTCTATCGTATCGCCAAGGGGTTCTGTCGTCTCATCCTCGGGCATCTCTATCTCGTCGATACTGTCGGGTTCGGGCATGTTGGCCAAAAAGTTTCGAGCGACAAATTGATCAATCCGGGTGGTGACCGGCGCCAGTGTGATAACGCAGGGCTGAACCACTGTGGCCCCCAACGTTGCCTCAAGCCGCCAGTCGGATTTGCCATCTGCCATCAACTTTCCGCGGAAATTAAGCTTGCGAAGGGCGGAAAGGCCAAGTTCGTCCGCAATGCGTGCATTTTCTGCAGTGTCGGGGACAATGTTAAAGACAAGTGGTTTGTGCGGCGAAAGCTCGGCTACGCGTAAAATCGTCGGATTTGTTGGTTTGTCGGCCATCACTAAACTTGCTTCCTTTCTTGAACCATTGTGCCACCTTGTTGTAAGCGGGATAAAAGGTCCGTCGGACCAAGATCAAGAGGGCAGACATGTTAGCTATCAGAAACCGGGTGTGTACCGCCATAGCGATGTTCTGTCTTGTTGTGTTGGGGGCCTGTTCGGCCACCTATCAGAATCACGGATACGCGCCGTCGGATGAAGAACTGGCCGAACTGGTGGTTGGGGTTGATACCCGCGCAACGGTGGATGATGTGGTTGGGCCGCCTTCGGCATCGGGTATGCTGAGCGACGGAAATTATTATTACGTCCGCAGTCGTGTACGTCACTTCGGCATGTACCGGCCCCAGGTGGTTGAGCGTCAGGTTCTGGCGATCAGTTTTGACCAGAATGACGCCATCGCAAATATAGAACGGTTTGGTCTTCAGGATGGCAATGTCGTACCCTTGTCGCGGCGGGTGACCGACTCGTCCGTTGTTTCAAATGGGTTCCTGCGGCAACTGTTGGGTAATATCGGCAACCTGGATCCAAGCCAGTTGTTCAACTGATGCCTGGAAAGGGCCGCTGAGGTTTTCGTGAGACGGTTGCCGAACAGGTCGTGTGTGTGAGTGGCCAGGATTGGTGATGCCAAGTTTAAACTTAAGCCGTTACAGTGTGCGTGTGGCCGACACGGCCTTGGCCCTGCGCGCGGCGCAGAGCCTGCGATATATCGCGTTTGCCCGGGGCAATGATCCAGAGGGTTATGATAGCGACCAATTCGATGGAA
The DNA here is from genome assembly GCF_900172295.1 of Roseovarius litorisediminis. GTDB lineage: Bacteria > Pseudomonadota > Alphaproteobacteria > Rhodobacterales > Rhodobacteraceae > Roseovarius > Roseovarius litorisediminis. The sequence continues at coordinate 497,212 of NZ_FWFL01000001.1, read as the reverse complement.
TCTGCAGGCACTACCTTGTGGAAGAAACTGAAACGGGAACGCTGCTTTGTTGTTTTCGGCTACTGCCTCTTAGCAGCGGCGCCGAAATCGCGCGCAGTTATTCGGCCCAGTTTTATGATTTGTCAGCACTGACGGCCTACCCGGGCCCGATGGCTGAGATAGGCCGTTTCTGCATCCGCCCCGGTTTCTGTGATCCCGATATCCTGCGGGTGGCCTGGGCAGTTATGACGCGCTTTGTTGATGAAAATGGCATTGAAATGCTGTTTGGCTGCTCGTCGTTCCCGGGAACCGATGCCACTGCTTATCTTGATGCTTTGGCACTGCTGAAAGAGCGTCACCTTGGCCCGTGCCAATGGCGGCCGAAAATTAAGGCGCAACAGGTCTTTCGTTTTGCACAGGAACCCGGGCAGAGCCCGTGTGATGCGCGGCAGGCGATGCTGCGGATGCCACCGCTGTTACGGACCTATCTGATGATGGGGGGATGGGTCAGCGATCATGCGGTGGTCGACCGGCAGCTGGATACGCTGCATGTCTTTACCGGGGTCGAGATCAATGCGATTCCTCAGGCTCGCAAGCGGCTTTTGCGGGCTGCGGCGCGGTAACGGGCCCACAGTCTGAAATGTCCGGTCGTGCTTGATAATCCTTCCCTTTCGCTTGACGCCCCGAAGGCGCCGGGATAGCCCGCCTCTCATGGCACGTGCACCCTTACTTCAGCTTTCCGACATTTCCCTCACTTTCGGGGGGGAACCGGTTTTTGACGATCTATCGCTTGTGGTTCAACCGGGCGACCGGGTGGCACTGGTCGGGCGTAACGGGTCGGGAAAATCCACCCTGATGAAGGTGATGGCCGGGCTGGTTGAGGCGGACCGTGGCGCGCGCGTCGTCACACCGGGCGTCAGCGTGGGATATATGGAGCAAGACCCTGACATGAAGGGGTTTGCCACGCTTGGTGACTACGCTCTAAGCGGGTTGGACGCAGGTGAAATGTACCGCGTCGAAATGGCCGGTGAGGGATTGAAATTCGATCCCGCCCGACCCGTTGCGACCGCTTCAGGGGGCGAGCGCAGGCGCGCTGCATTGGCAAAGCTGATGGCCGAGGCGCCCGACCTGATGCTGTTGGATGAGCCGACAAACCATCTGGACATAGAAGCTATTGGCTGGCTTGAGAATGAACTGAAGCAGACCCGAAAAGGTTTTGTTCTGATCAGTCACGACCGCGCATTTTTGCGCGAACTTACCCGCTCAACCCTTTGGATCGACAGGGGTAAGGTTCGGCGTCGGGAATCCGGCTTTGAAGGTTTCGAGGCGTGGCGGGATAAGGTTTGGGAAGAAGAAGACCAGCAACGCCACAAACTTAACCGCAAGATCAAGTCCGAGGCACGGTGGGCGGTGGAGGGCATTAGCGCGCGGCGCAAACGCAACCAGGGCCGGGTGCGCGCCTTGCAAGAGTTGCGGGCCGAACGTGCCGGTCAGATCAAGCGCCAGGGCCCGGCGGCGATGGCGCTGGAGGCGGGGCCAAAATCGGGCCGTAAAGTTATAGAAGCACACGATATTTCAAAGGCTTACGGCGATAAAGTTATCGTGCGAAAATTGAGCGTAAAGATTTTACGGGGTGACCGTGTTGCATTTGTCGGGCCGAACGGCGTGGGCAAAACGACGCTGTTGAAACTGCTTTTGGGTGAGATTGCGCCGGACAGCGGAACGGTACAGTTGGGGACCAACCTTATGCCTGCGGTGTTTGATCAGGCACGGGCGCAACTTGACCCGGAAATGACCCTTTGGGAAAGCCTGACGGGCGACCGCGAGATGCGCGTTTCGGGTAACGCCGATCAGGTTCTGGTGCGTGGAGAACCGCGTCATGTGGTGGGGTACCTGAAAGATTTTCTGTTTGACGAACGTCAGGCAAGAGCGCCCGTCAAGTCCTTGTCTGGCGGTGAAAAAGCAAGATTGCTGCTGGCCAAACTCATGGCCAAGGAAAGCAACCTGCTGGTGCTGGACGAGCCAACCAACGATCTGGATATCGAAACGCTGGACCTGTTGCAGGAATTGCTCGACGATTATGACGGAACGGTTCTGCTGGTTAGTCACGACCGGGATTTTCTGGATCGGGTGGCAACCACAACCATTGCAATGGAAGGCGACGGCGAGGCCACGGTGTATGCCGGAGGCTGGTCGGATTACCAGGCGCAACGGGGCAAGTCAAAAGCAACTAATGTCGAAAAAACCGACAATAAAACAGGTGCTTCAAAACCGGAGTTAAAGCAAAAGGCAGCTGTAAAATCGGGGCTGTCCTTTACCGAAAAACATCGGCTTGAAGAGTTGCCGTCGGTATTGAAGCGACTGGAAGCAGAGATTTGTAAACTGGAACAACTGCTTGCCGATCCCGAGCTGTTCAGCCGAGAACCTTTGAAGTTCAAAAAGGCCTCACAGGCGCTGGTTGAACGGCAACAGGCACTGGCTGCCGCCGAGGAAGAATGGCTGATGCTGGAGGAAAAGGCCGAAGCGGCCAACTGAAGGCCGTTATCAGTTCACTGCATCCGCAAAGCTCCGTCCAGACGGATCACTTCGCCATTCAGGTAGTCACATTCGACAATGAAACGTGCCAGTGCCGCGTATTCCGCTGGATCACCAAGGCGTTTGGGAAAGGTGACATCCTGCGCCAGCGCCTCGGTCACCTCGGCCGGCAGGCCCTGCAGCATCGGTGTCAGGAACGTGCCCGGAGCAATCGCCATGACGCGGATGCCTTCACGTGCCAGGTCACGGGCCATGGGCAGGGTCATCCCCACAATCCCGCCTTTTGACGCTGCATAGGCGGTTTGGCCCTTCTGGCCGTCGAACGCGGCGATCGAGGCAGTGTTGACGATAATGCCGCGGGTTCCGTCGGGCAGGGGATCGTTTTGTGCGATTTCGGCCGCAGCCAGACGCGCGACGTTAAAGCTGCCGATCAGGTTGATGTCGATGGTGCGGCGGAAGGATGCCAGATCATGCGGACCGTTTTTGCCCAAAGTCTTTTCACCCGTCGCTATTCCGGCGCAGTTGATGGTGGCTGTGATCCGGCCCATGGCTGTTTTGGCCGCGGCAACGGCATTCTTCACCGAGGTCTCATCCGTGACATCTGTCTCAACAAAAGTGGCGCCGATTTCCTTGGAAACCAGGGGGCCGCGGGTGGTGTCGCGGTCCAGAAGGGTGACCTTCGCCCCCAATTCGCGGAAATGTCGGGCCGTGGCCTCGCCCAGACCCGAGGCGCCCCCGGTGATGATCGCGGCAGTGGATTCGATGCGCATGGGGTGGTCTCCGTTGCTAAATGAACAATTGTTCAAATAAAGCAGAGAGCCCCGCCTGTCAAAGGGTGCGGCGCAGGTGCCGGGCAGACAGCGCAAGACCGATTACAGTAATCAGGATACGGACAATGTGGTGCAGGGTGACAAAAGCCGGGTTGGCATGAAGGCTAAGCGCCACCAGCGCCATTTCGGTAACACCGCCCGGGGCAAAGCTGATCAGCATGACGTCGAAATGTTCACCCGTGACCGGGGCCAGCAGGGCGGCAAAAGCGACCGCGACAATCAGCATACCGCCGACCGAGGCCAGCGACAGGCCTAACCCGCGCAGGATCAGGGCGCGGCTGAGTCCTATGAAGCGCATGCCAAGGGCAGTTCCGACAATAATCTGTGCCACGTTGACCAACCATTGCGGGATGTCGAGCGGCATCAGAGAGGTAAGCGACAGGGCGGCCGCCACGGCCATCGGACCCGTTAGCTGACCGGCGGGCAGGCGCAGCACCTTGCCGGCAACAATGCCGATGGCGCCTGCAACAAGGATAACTGGCAATGCCTCTAATGGCACCGAGGCCCGGGCCAGGGTCATGCCTCCTGCGCTGCCGACCGGAGCACCCAGCCAGAGCGACAGCGCGATGGGCAACACAGTGACCACAACGATGACCCTTAAAAACTGCTGCAGGATCAGGCGTGGCATGTCGGCACCGGCGTCTTCGCCCATGGCGAGGGATTCATAGAGCCCGCCGGGGGTGCTGGAATAAAACGCCGTAGCGCGGTCGTACCCGCCCAGATGGCGGAAGATGACATAGTTCCAGGCCAAGGCAATACCAACAAAGGCGATCAGTGCCAGAAGGCTGGCGACCAGGCGTTCGGCGTTGACAAACAGTTCGGGTGTGACGCGTGCGCCAATCATCAGGCCAATGATTGCGATGAAGATCATCCTCAGCCAGTTGGGAAAGGCATAGCCAGCGGGCAGGGTTGTGGGCAGTCCGGTGGCGATAAGGGCAGTGACGCTGAGCGGCCCCAACAGATAAGGCAGTGGCAGGCCAATCCAATGGGCCGCTATCCCGGCAAGGGCCGCAACGGCGATCAGGATCAAGGTGGTTGCTGCGCGGCTCATGCCCCTTTGAAGCACCGCGCGGTCTGGGCTGCAAGCCCGCTAGCATCGCTCTTGTGTCAGTCGCCCGGGCAGGGTTGGCCTGCGGCGCCCCAGATGCGCATGTCAGTGACGTGTTCGGCCTGGCTGAAGGGGGCTGGCACGCGCGTGCCCCCCGGGGTCCAGCCCCAGGCAACGATTGCGTCTTCGGCTGCATGGTCAACCAGGTCTTCGGCAGTGCGGCCACCGTTGCGTTCGAGATCGCGCAGCTGGGTGCAAATGTCGTTCGAGGATTTACCGAACCATTCCGCCTCGACCGGGGCCAGATGCCAAAGCCCCGCGATGTGGGGGGCGGAATGGGGTGTTAAATTCGGACGATCCGAGCTGACATGGCAGGTACTGCAGGGGATAAATTCGGCGCCGATGCGACTGGGGCCTGCGTCGATATACATGCCGTGCGGGCGTGTGCTGCCATAGCTGGGGCCGGACCACATCGGGATATTGTTATCGCCCACATGACAGTTGGCGCAGCGCGGGCTTGAGGTGACCTGATAGATGCGGTCCCACGCGGCAAGTCCTTCTTCGGCGGTATTGGATTGGGCGGGGGCCATCTGTGGGACAAGCAGGGTGAAGAGGACCAGAACGTGTTTCATGGCGTACCCTTCAAACGAACTTGATGTATTTATTGAACGGCATTTCGCGGATGCGTTGGCCGGTGGCGGCAAAAATCGCATTCGCCAGTGCCGGAGCAGCGGGGGGTACCCCGGGTTCGCCCACGCCGCGAATTGTGCGCCCGTTTTCAAGGCCGCGCACTTTGATTTCAGGGCATTGATACAGGCGCAGGCCTTCGAATTGGTGGTAGTTCGATTGCTGCGCTGCACCGTCCGCATAGGTGATTTCGCAATTCATTGCGTGGCCAAGACCAAAAACAATGCCGCCCGAGACCTGAGCTTCGAAATTCACCGGGTCGATGATGCGGCCCACGTCGGCGACGGCAAAGACCTTGTCAATTCGAACGCCGGCGGGTGTTGCGGTCACCTCGATCACCTCGGCGCAGGGCACGCCGAAGGACAGGCAAAAGGCCACGCCGCGGCCCTGATTTTCATCCAGCTTGCTACCCCAGTTCGACATCTCGCCGACGGTCTCAAGAACCGTGCGCGAGGCGGCGTGGTTGCACAGGCGGATACGCTCGGCCAGCGGGTCGGCCCCGGCCGCGTGGATCAGTTCGTCCAGCGCGCAGTCATGGAAAAACCCGTTGGTAGAGGCCCCGACCGACCGCCAAGAACTGATCGGGGCCAGTTCAGGCGCGCGATAGCCAGTGATGCGGTAGTTGGGGATGGCAAAGGGCTGATCCCATGCACCTGCCACGATCTGGGTGTCGGGCCCGGCGGCGGGAAATCCCTGTCGGCCCATTTGCGAGCCGATGACGGACGGCATGGCAATGCCAAGGTCAAATGTGTCGACCTGACCGTTGCGCAACGTACCCCGCAGCTGCGCCATGGCGATCTGGCGGGTGAAATCCTGGGCGAAATCCTGTTCGCGGCTGTAGGTCAGTTTTACGGGTGTGCCCTTAACTGTCATGGCCAGTTCGGTGGCCTGTCGGACAACCATATCTTCCAGTCGGTGACCAAAGCTGCCGCCCATCATCAGCACATGCACATGGATGTTGTCTGCATCGATACCGGTGATTTTGCTGATATTGGCCTGTATGAAGCGCGGTATCTGGGTACCGGTCCAGATGTCGACGCGGGCGTCAGTCACCAGAACGGTGGCATTGATCGGCTCAAGCGGGGCGTGGGCCAGATAGGGCGCTCGGTATTCGGCGCTGACCGGTTCGGCATTGCCCAGCGCACCTGCAATATCGCCGTCGTTGCGGTATTGGCTGTCGAGTTGATCGTCGGTGAAACTGTCCGTCAGGGACTTCCAGTGGGCGTCCATATCTGCCGGATAGGGGGCGGCCCCCCAGTCGACGGAGATGGCTTTGGCTGCCTGCATGGCGCGCCAGGTGTTGTCGGCAATCACGCCGATACCGCCGGTGACCGGGACAACCTTTCGAACGCCGCGCATGGTTTCGGCCGTTGTCGCATCATAGCTGTTCACCGACCCGCGGCGCGGGTTGAGTGTGACTGCAGCATGCAGCATATCGGGCATTCTGATGTCGATACCGTAGGCCTGTGTGCCCGTGGATTTCGCCGCGATATCAATGCGCTGCATCGGCTTGCCGATCAGACGCCAGTCTTGTGGGTCACGTAGGGTGATATCGGTCACCGGATTGAGCGTTGCCGCCGTGGCGGCCAGTTCGATATATGTCAGCATGCGACCATCGGGCAGGTGAACCGCCCCCCTGGCCGTGGTCAATTGATCAACCGGTTGGTTTGAAACCTTGGCCGCTGCAGCTTTGAGGGTTTCGCGGGCAACGGCCCCTGCCATCCGCAGTTTTTCATAGCTGTCAGGAACAGTGGTTGAACCGCCAGTGATCTGTATGCCCAGAAATTTGACCGGCGCGTCCAGCACGGCGCGGGTGAATTCTGCGATAATGCTGTCGTCGGTGGACCTGAACGGGGCCATGTCATTGGCCAGTGCTGTGTTGTAATAGGCCGGGCTGGGCGTGCCGGGATCGACGGTAATCTGATCCAGTTCAACATCCAGTTCTTCGGCGATCAGGGCGGCCTGCACCGAATAGGCGCCCTGACCCTTGTCGGCACGGGGGGTTATCAGGGTGATGCCTTCCTGGGTGATCAGAACATAAGGCGTGATTGCGGCTGCACCCGGCCCAAGATCCTGCAGCAGCGGATTTTTGGCAGGTCGCTTGTACATGACCGTGCCAAAGGCAACACCGCCTACGATGGCGGCAGACCCGATCAGAAAAGTCCTGCGGGCAATGGTTTTAAGGCGCCCCATACCCTAGGCCCCTTTCAAACTGGCAGCGGCGGTTTTAACCGCAGCGCGGATCCGGGGATAGGTGCCGCAGCGACAAAGGTTGGCCGATAGGGCGCGGTCGATATCCTGATCGGAGGGGTCCGGGTTCAGGTCAAGAAAGGCGGCTGCGGCCATGATCTGACCCGACTGGCAATAGCCACATTGCGCGACCTGATGGTCGATCCAGGCCTGCTGTACTGCATGCAACGCATCGGGCGTTCCCAGTCCTTCGATCGTAGTTACCTCACCTTCCAGATCACCGATGGGCAGTTGACAGGATCGTACGGGCATTCCCTCCACATGCACGGTGCAGGCGCCGCATTGCGCGATGCCGCAACCATATTTGGGGCCGGTTATGCCCAGCTCATCCCGCAGGACCCAAAGAAGCGGCATATCGAGTTCGACATCGACCTGATAGGCTGTGCCGTTAACGGTCAGTTGCATGGAAAGCTCCGGTTCAGTGGTACTTTTGGAATACCTTAAACCCAGGGGTTGTACTGTCCAGACTGACGTGGCGTGCTGCAGGCGTTATTCCGCTGCGCTCTTTGTCACATCTTGCATGGCGGCCAGTTCCCCCAGTGTCACCGGTTTGAGCGGTGGCCGGATGCGGTAATAACCGGTTTCCTCCGGTGAGCGATTGTTGGCTTTGGCCAGCAACGCGGTCACGCTCAGCCCGCAGTATCGGCCCTGACAGGGGCCCATACCTGCGCGGCCAAAGGCCTTTGTCTGGTTGGGACCGAGGCAGCCGATCTTGGCATAGCCACGAATGTCGCCTGCGGTCACTTCTTCGCAACGGCAGATCAGGGTTTTATCAGACGGATCAAGCGCTTGTGCACAGGGCGGATAGGCCGCGTCCAGAAAGGGGCGGGCCGCCAGTTCATGCGAGATGGCGCGGCGCAGCGGGGCGGCTTGCCGGTCACGATCGTCAGCTTTGAGTGCATCAAGGTCCGAGGCGATCTTGAGCGCAGACAGTCGACCGGCCAGTGCGGCCACCTTGGCGCCGCCAATGGCGGCCCCGTCGCCTGCGATGTAAACGGTGTCGACGTTGGTCTGTCCCCAATGATCAATGTCCGGGACAAAGCACTGCTGCTGGTTGTTCCAGTGATGCGCAATGTCGATTGACCGTGCGGCCTGTGTGTTGGGCACGACCCCATGGTGCAGGAAAACAGTGTCACAGTTGATCTGGTGGGACTTGCCACCGCTGGTAAAGCAGATGCCCGTGGCGGCAGTGTCACCCAGGATGGCAATATCCGTGGCGCCGGTGTAGCGCGGGACGCCGGCACGTTTCAGTTCCCCCAACATGCCAAGCCCCTTGAGCAGATAGCGCCAGCCGCGAAGCGCGCCGGCGATATGACGCATGGCGCTGAAGGTATCATGGCGGGTCTGGGTCTCGACCATCGCCAGCGGCGGGGTGCCCGCGCGTACCATCTGGGCAGCGATTAGATAGAGCAGGGGGCCTGAGCCTGCCAGTACAGCGCTGTTGGCAAGAACGCCGGATTGCTTCAGCAAAATCTGTCCGGCGCCTGCGGTCATCACACCCGGCAGGGTCCAGCCGGGCAGGGGCATGGGGCGTTCCAGCGCGCCGGTCGCCAGAAGGATGCGTTTGGCCCCGATCATTGCCGCGCGTCCGTTTGCGGTATAGGCCACCTGGGAGCCTTCTTCGATGGCCCAGACGGTGGCGCCGGGGATACGGGTGATCTGTGGATGCATGAGAGCGGATGTCAGGGACCGGCCTTCGGTATAGTCCTTGCCCAGAATATCGCCGCGCAGGGGTGCAACACGGTCGACATCGCGGTAGATCTGGCCGCCCGGACGGGGTTGTTCATCCAGAAGGCAGACAGAAAGCCCATTGTCTGCAGCGGTTTGTGCTGCGGCCATGCCGGCAGGACCGGCACCGATGATGATCAGGTCAATCTGTTGCATTTGTGACCTCGCGGGGCAGGTGCGCCGGGTGCAGGACAAGCCCGTCGGTGACTTCGAGCATGCAGGCCTGACGTGTGATGCCGTCAATCTCAACCAGACAATCGAAACAGGCCCCCATCATGCAGAATGGCGCGCGCGGGGCGCCCGAGACCGGTGTCTGGCGGAAAGTGGTGATGCCGGCGGCCAGCAGAGCAGCGGCAAGATTGGCACCTTCTGGCAGCTGTAAAACCCGGTCGCCAAAACGGACTGTGGCCAGTGCGGGAGTCTTTTCAAGGGCTTTAAACGGCGAAACGTTGTTCACTGAACACCTCCAGATCCGGCGCCTTCTCAGTGCCTTCCAGCCAGTCTGGCAGGAACCGCGCGTGTGCTGCGGCAAGTGTGATGCCGCTATGACAGGTCACCAGATAAGCCCCTGACATTGTTTTGCTTTCCTGATAGATAGGAAGGCCATCTGGCGACAGAATACGTAGCGCACCCCAGCTGCGCACCAGCTGTGCATGGGCCAGTGCAGGGAACGCGGTAACCGCTTCGGCGGCCAGCCCGCTAAGGCCTTTCTGGGTGACGTGGTCGTCAAGGCCGACCTCTTCGTTTGTGGCGCCGATCTGGATACCGCCTTCGTCAACCTGGCGCGCGATGAGCGAGGGGCGGTTGATCATTTTGGGCAGTTTTTCAGTAACCAGCACTTGCCCGCGTTGGGCGCGGATCGGAGCGATGAAGCCAAGTTTGGGGCCGAGTGTCATTGCACCAAGGCCCGCAGACAGCACGACCCTGGACGCGTTCAAGGTGAAGTTATCGCTGCAAGTTACTGTGAAATCGTTGTTTTTAGAAACATCAATGACAGTTTTCCCGTTCAGAACCTTGCCGCCCAACCGGCGCACGTCTGCAGCCAGCGATTTCAACAGGCGCAACGGGTTGGCGTGGCCGTCCTGATGATGAAGAATTGCACCTACGACCGAGGGGCCGATGGCGGGCTCTTCCTTTTTCAGGGCGTTGTGGCCCAGCACTTCGTAGGGATAGTTGCCCCCCAGCTTGGCCTTCAGCCCTTCGTACTGGGTGACAGTTTCGGCAAGGGATTCTTCTGTAAAATGAAGGTCATAGCCACCGTTTTGTTCCAGCCCGACATCATGCCCGGTGGCATCGCTCAGTTCGTCAGAAAACTCTTTCCAGGCGGCAGCAGAGGTTTGGGACCACTGCGCATAGCGGGGTTGTTTCATGCCTTTTGATTGCACCCAGACAAGCCCGAAATTGCCCCGGCTGGCACGGAACGATCCGTCATCACCATCCAGCACGACAACGCTGCGGCCCTTTTTCAACAGGCCCCAGGCCACGCTCAGGCCGACAACACCGCCACCGATGATTGCATAGTCAGCGTCCACGACTTTATCCTTTGGCACAGGGTTGCAGGAAGGTGCGGAGTGGCGGCGCGCGCCACCCCGGATTTTGTAAGGTCTGTACGGATTTCCTACGAAACCGGACTTATTCGGCGACTTTGTCGAGGATCGCCTGACCCCATTCCACGCCCACGTCTTCCAGAACCTGCGGCCAGACATCGGCGCGGACCTTGGCGGCCATGGCAGACAGTTCGGCATCGCTGAGCTGAACGACATTGGTGCCCAGTTCATCCGCCAGCTTTTGTTCGTTCTTGCCCTGATCCGCCTCGGCGACGGTCCAGCGGGTGGCTTCAAACTCTTCGGCTGCTGCTTTGAGGGCGGCCTGATCGTCGGCGTCCAGCCCTGCCATCGCCTCGTTCGAGATGATCATGTACCAGACCTCGAAATGGGTGTTGGCGGGGATATAGGTTTTGGTCACGTCGCGGAACGAGGCGTAGTAGCCTTCGGCGCCCGAACCGATCACGCCGTCAACCACGCCGGTCTGGATGGCGGTGAATGCTTCAGAGAACGGGATGGGCGAGGGGATGTAACCCAAAGCTTCGCCGGTCAGTTGGAAGGATTTGATGCCGGGTACGCGAACCTTGATGCCGTTGGGCGACGGATCGCCGGGGTGGACCGGATCGGTATTCAGCGAGATGCCCCCGAAATAGACCGGGTAGGCGGCCAGCATGGTGATGTCCTGCTTGGCGTAAAGGCCTGCCATGACCTCGCGTACAACGCCACCGGGGCCATAAATTTTCCGGGCTTCAGCCCAGTTCGATGCAAGGAACGGGAAAGAACTGATCTGCATTTGGCGGTCGGCGCCGGTGGCGGCGGGCTGAGTTGCCATTTCAATGGCGCCAACGCTGATGCGTTCCTGCACCGTGGTGTAATCGCCAAGGGCGGAGGCGGGGAAGATGTTGATATTGACATCACCGCCTGTGGCCTCGGCCACCTTGGCCGAGAAGGCGCGCAGTTCGACGTCGATGGTGGCATCCTGCGGGCGTACGTGGCTCATCTTGAAGTCAGCGGCCGAGGCGATGCTGCCTAGGGCCATCAGGGCGGCGGTGGCGGTGCCGATCAGTAGGTGTTTCATTTGTGGTTCCTCCTAAGGTTGGTTTTCAGTTGTTATCAGTACCCGAACAGGCGCGGCAGATAGAGCGACAGATCGGGCCAGAGAGAGGTCAGAAAGACGACGGGTACATAGCCGGTGATGATCAGGATCATGGCGGGCTTGATAACCTTGGTGACTTTCACGTTGCCGATACGGGCACCCAGATACAGGATCGAGGCATAGGGGGGGGTTACCCCGCCCATCGCGGTGTTGACGCCCATGATGGCCGCAAACTGTACCGGGCTGACACCGATGGCCTGCATCAGCGGCAGCAGCAGCGGGGCAATCAGGATGATGGCGGTCACGTCATTGACGACCATGCCCACCAGAAACAGCAGGATGTTGATAAGGATCAGCAGCAGCACCTTGTTTTCGGTGATGGCAAAGATCGAGCTGACCATTTTCTGCGGGATCGATTCGTACACGAACATCTGGGAAAGGATCATTGAGAAAAGAATCATGAACATGATCGCGCCGACAGCCGTTGCGGCCTCTTTGCCGGCTTCAAGGAAAGTGTCCCATGTCAGGCCGCGGTAGATGAAAAAGCCCACGGGCACCGCGTAGATTACCGAGATCGCCGCCGCCTCTGTCGGGGTCATGATGCCGCCGTAGATGCCGCCAAGGATGATGATGGGCATCAACAGGGCAGGGGTGGCATTGAAACCGCGTTTCGCGATATCCGACGTCAGTTGGCTGAATGACGGTTTGTCATCAAGGATCAGGGGGAACTTGCGGCTCATCCACAGGTTCACCAGCGAGAAATTCACCATGATCAGAAGGCCGGGGCCAAGCGTGGCCAGAAAGCAGGCCAGGATCGAGGTGTCGGTGACCCAGCCGTAGACGATCATCGTGACCGAGGGCGGGATCAGCAGGCCAAGGATGGAAGAGTTGGCAATCAGCGCGGTGGCGTATTCGCGCGGGTAGCCGCGTTTTTCCATTTCCGGGATCAGCAAAGGGCCGATGGCGGCAATACCGGTAAGCCCCGAGCCCGAGATCGCACCGATGACGGCACAGCTGACGGCGGCTACCACGCCAAGGCCGCCACGCACATGGCCGATGAAGGCATTGACGAAATTCAGCAACGAGGCGGCGATGCCGCTGGCCGACATGATGGTGCCTGCCAGCACGAACAGCGGAATGGCCAGCAGAACCGGGTTGCCCAGTTGCTGCACACCCCAGAGCACCATGCCCTTCATGGTGACCTCGCCCAGGAAATACATCACCATCAGCGCTCCGCCAAAACAGTAGGGAAGCGGCACGCCAAGGGTCAGGGTGATGACCAGAACGGCAATGGCCAGAAGCGCGATTTCAATCATTGGGCCGCTCCGTGACGCAGGGTGTTGATGTGGCGCACAAGATGGCCAGCGGTATAAAGCATCATCAGGGCCAGACCGACGACAAGGGCCACGTCAGAATAAAAGGTCGGAATATAAAGCGTCGGGCTTTCTTTCCAGACGCGCCAGGCATAGCGGGTGAAATCCCATGCCCATGTCAGCAGCCACATACCGACGATCAGGCTGATCACCTCGCCCAGGATCGCCAGAATGGTGTGCTGGCGTTCGGTTTTAAGAAAGATTTCCAGAACGTTGGCGCGTATGTGGGTGTTTTCGCGCGAGGCATTGACGGCCCCGAAAATATAAAGCCAGATCGTTGGATAGGCCATCGTTTCCTCAAGCCCCATGACCGGGATCTGAAGAATGTACCGGGTAATGACCTGAACGAACTGGCCAAGGGCCACAACGCAGATCAGTCCGGTCAGCAGGTATTTGGTAAAGTTGTCCATTTATCCCCCGGCGACTCGTTTCGGTCGCGCTGGTTTAGCTTGACGTCTCACCCGGTATAAAATCAAATTGGAAAAATAGTTGATTCCATCAAGTTTCTTTATGGGGTGGTCATGAACCTGTCGTTTCGGCAACTTAATACCTTTCGCGAGGTGATACGCGCGGGGTCAATCAGTCAGGCGGCAAGGGTGCTGGGACGCACGCAACCAGCGGTAAGTTCCATGGTGGCGGGGCTTGAGGCAGAGCTGGGATTTGCATTGTTTCTGCGCGAACATGGCAAGCTGACACCGACCCCCGAAGCGCGGTATTTTCTGGAAGAATGTGAAGATATTCTGGCACGCCTTGAACAGACCAAACGCACGCTGGGGGGGATTGCGCGGCTGGAAAAGGGCAAATTGCGGATTGCCAGCCATCCGGCGGCGTCGGGGTTTTTTACGCCCCGGGTGCTGACGGAGTTTCTGAGGGACAAGCCGGGGGTGGATGCATCGCTGATGATGCGATCATCGGGGGTGATTGAGGATCTGATTGCGTCTCAGCAGTTTGATGTGGGGTTCGCGGAAACGCCAAAGGCGCGGTCCTCCATCGGGCAACAGGACTTTGATCTGGAATGCCTCTGCGCGATGCCGCGGGACGACAAGCTGGCGGACCACGAGCTTATAACCCCCGAGACGTTGCGCGGCGCGGATCTGGCGATGTTGTTCGAGGAGCATCAGACGCATGTGCAAACGCGCGCCGCCTTTGAGGAGATGAACTGTGCCTATCGCTGGCGGTTTGAATTGCAGACCTTCCTGCCTGGGCTGAAACTGGTCGAGGCGGGGCTGTGTTACATGATCTGCGATCTGATCACGGCGCAAAGCAATCTGGACAGAGGCGACACCGGGCTGGTGTTCCGGCGGTTCCGGCCCAGGATTGGCAGTTCGGTGTCGATCCTGACACCCGCACACAGCCCGCAATCGCGTCTGTCGCAGGCATTTTGCAAGCGGCTGGAAGCAGAGATCCGGACAGTGCAGCAAAATGTCGAGGCGTTTGTAAAAACGGCATGACCTTCCGGCCAAATTCGACGGCGCAATGCTGGCGCAACAGTGTTGGCCACTGCCCTGCGAAGGCATCGTCTGGCGCAGGCCCGGTTGACGTCGCGATGGCTGCTTTCCGGGCATAGTTGGTATGCATTTGGATAAGTTTGTTACCTGTTGTTCTTAGGTTGGCAAATAGCATATGGTAGCCTTTACCCCAGCCCAATCCGGGCTGCATTACAGGACGGAGACCTGATCCGATGACGCCATTCGCAATTGCCGGTGTGCAAATGCATGTAACTGCTCTGCACTCGAACGTGGAGAGCATGATCCACAAAATCGATGTTCTGATGGCACGCTTTCCCTGGACGCAAATGGTGCTGTTCAGCGAATTGTCCCCTCATGGCCCGCTAAGCAAATTCGCCCTGCCTCTGTACAACGATGCAATCGAACAATTTCGCGCAGCAGCGGTCAAACACAATATCTGGCTGATTCCGGGGTCAATGTTTGAAAAGACCGAAGCGGGTGAGATTTTCAATACCTCGACGGTGATCAATCCGCAGGGCGAGATCGTGGCGCATTACCGCAAGATGTTTCCGTTCCGCCCGTACGAGGCGGGCATTTCGGCGGGAACCGGGTTTTGCGTCTTTGACGTGCCCGACGTGGGCCGGTTCGGCCTGTCGATCTGTTATGATATCTGGTTCCCCGAAACCACCCGGCAACTGACCAGCCAGGGGGTGGAAGTGTTGTTGCACCCGGTGCTGACCGGCACCACCGACCGCGATGCAGAGCTGGCCATCGCCCGGGCCACGGCGGCGCAATTCCAGTGCTATGTCATAGATGTCAATGGCTTGGGTGCAGGTGGCGTTGGAAAATCCTGCATCATTGATCCGGCGGCGACGGTTTTGCATCAATCTGCTGGACAAGAGGACATGTTCCCTATTGAATTGGATCTGGACACAGTGCGCAGGCAACGAGAAACCGGTATGAAGGGGTTGGGGCAGGTTTTGAAAAGTTTCAGAGACCGCTCGGCAGATTTCTCGGTTTACGACCGCAACAGCGGAACAGATGCGTATCTGCACGGGCTGGGCCCGCTTGAGATTCCCAAACAGGGATCACGCGCGGGATTGTTGATTGACCCCAGCGATGAAGCCCATGTGGCCACAATGTCTGTCGCCACCAATGCAAGCTACTCACCATCCAGTAAGCAACAGGAGATGTACGATCCGATCGATACTTCCAGCGGCTGACCCAGAGGGCTCTGAGCTGCCCAATTCTGCAAGTTGGTCCGTCGCAAACGCAGCGAGGAAAATAACGTGCAGTCTATGAGTGATTACTATTCGGCGATTCAGCTTAGGGCAGATCGGTGGAGCGCCCTACGTGAAACCACAGAAGCGCTTTCGCGAGAGCCCAAGGGCAAGAAAGCGGCGGCGCAGATCGAAAAGATCTCTGGTCTTTTTGAATCGCTCGCCTTGATTG
This sequence comes from Roseovarius litorisediminis, assembly GCF_900172295.1. Lineage (GTDB taxonomy): Bacteria > Pseudomonadota > Alphaproteobacteria > Rhodobacterales > Rhodobacteraceae > Roseovarius > Roseovarius litorisediminis. The sequence goes on along the minus strand of NZ_FWFL01000001.1, from coordinate 481,242 downwards.
AGGCCTATTGGGCCTTTCCCGGAGTGCAGGCCTTTGAGCAGTTGCGCCGGCAGTTTGAACATAAGAATTTCGCCGACGTGGCCTTTGGCGTGCAACGCGTGACCCGGGCGCTGACCACAGGCGCCTATCGGCGGCGGCATATTCCACTGGATCGAGACAGTGTTGATACCGAAGATCATGACGACGAGGCGATGCAGTCGCTGGAAGCGCGCGCCCTGACCAAGCCGTATTTCGAGGTGATGATCGTTGACAATGTGAACGAGCATCAGGAGCGGTGGCTGAAAAGCAATTTTTCCCGGATGCGGCGACTGGAAGACCCGTTTCACTACGAGGCGGTCGTTGTACCCAGCCTGCAGGATGCGCTGATCGGGATTTTGTTCAATCACAATATTCAGGCCATCGTGGTGCGACCCGGGCTGATCATGGAATCCAAGATCGAACTGCCCATTCTGAAACGCTATCTGAATCGTGCAGGCGGGATCAACAGTATCGAAGCGCTGCAGCCTACAGATTATGGCCCCGAACTGTGTCGCCTGATCGCCAAGGTACGGCCCGAACTGGATGCCTATCTGGTCACCGACCGCTCGGTCGAGGATATTGCCGGGCTTGACCTGGGGATTTGTCGGCGGGTTTTCTACAATCAGGAAGATTTCCTGGAGTTGCATCTGAACATTCTGCGTGGGGTGCAGGCGCGTAACAAGACGCCGTTTTTCACCGCATTGGTCGAATATTCCAAACAGCCGACTGGCGTGTTTCACGCCATGCCGATCAGCCGGGGCAAATCAATTTCGCGCAGTCACTGGATTCAGGATATGGGCGCGTTTTACGGGCCCAATATCTTTCTGGCCGAAACCAGTGCCACCAGCGGTGGGCTGGACAGTCTGCTGGAGCCAACGGGCCCGATCAAGGAAGCGCAGGAACTGGCAAGCCGCGCGTTTGGATCAAAGCAGACCTATTTCGCCACCAACGGCACCTCGACCTGCAACAAGATCGTGGTGCAGGCAGTGGTGCGGCCTGGCGATATTGTGCTGGTCGATCGCGATTGCCACAAGTCGCACCATTACGGCATGGTGCTGGCGGGGGCGCAGGTTGTCTATCTGGATAGCTATCCGCTGAACGAATATTCGATGTATGGCGCGGTGCCGTTGCGAGAGATCAAGCATCAGCTGCTGCAACTGAAGGCGGCAGGCAAGCTGGATCGCGTGCGCATGCTGCTTTTGACCAACTGCACATTCGACGGCATCGTCTATAATGTCGAACGGGTGATGGAGGAGTGTCTGGCGATCAAGCCGGATATAGTGTTCCTCTGGGACGAGGCTTGGTTTGCCTTTGCCCGCTTTGGCCCGACCTATCGGCAACGTACGGCGATGAATGCGGCCAATACCCTTCGGGAGCGTCTGCGCACGGCTGAACATATTGCGGCCTACGAGGCACAACAGGCCGAACTGAAGGACGCCGATGACGAGACCTTGCTGAACACGCGGCTTATTCCGTCGCCGGGGTCTCGGGTGAGGGTTTATGCAACACAATCAACCCATAAGACACTGACATCGCTGCGGCAGGGGTCGATGATCCATGTCAACGATCAGGATTTTAAAGGTGAAGTCGAGGCCAGCTTTCACGAGGCGTACATGACGCATACCTCGACCTCGCCTAATTATCAGATCATCGCGTCGCTTGACGTCGGGCGACGGCAGGTCGAGCTGGAGGGTTTCGAGTTTGTGCAGCGCCAGGTCGAAGCGGCGATGTCGATGCGGCGGGCAATTTCGACACACCCGTTGTTGATGAAGTACTTCAAGGTTCTGACCGCGGGTGACATGATCCCCGAAGAGCACCGTGAAAGTGGCGTTCAAAGCTATTATGATCCGCATCAGGGCTGGACCGATATCTGGGACTGCTGGGAACAGGACGAATTCGTTCTGGATGCCACCCGGGTGACATTGCTGGTCGGGGGCACGGGTTGGGACGGGGATACGTTCAAGACCGATATCCTGATGGATAAGTACGGAATTCAGATCAACAAGACCTCGCGCAATACGGTTCTGTTCATGACCAATATCGGCACAACGCGATCTTCGGTCGCCTATCTGATCGAAGTGCTGGTCGAGATCGCCAAGGAACTGGACGAGTTGCTGGATGATGCCTCTATCATGGAGCGGCGCGGGTTTGAAAAGCGTGTGTCGAACCTGATGCATGATCTGCCGCCCTTGCCGGATTTCAGCCGCTTCCACGATGCATTCCGCACCGATCAGATAACGATCGAAGGCGATATCAGATCAGCCTTTTTCCTGAGTTACGATGAAAAGAATTGTGACTATCTGGAACTCGAGGGATCAATCAATGACGCCATGGATGGCGGGGATGACGTGGTGTCTGCGTCGTTCATTATTCCCTATCCGCCGGGTTTTCCGATCCTGGTGCCCGGGCAGGTGGTCAGCAACGAAATTCTGGCGTTCATGCGGGCGCTGGATGTGAACGAAATTCATGGCTATCGCGCCGATCTGGGGCTGAGGGTTTTCACTCAGGATGCCCTGAAACGGCAGGCCAAAACCAATGCTGCGCGACTGAAGCTGAACGACGCACGCAATAAATAAATCCAAGGGAGGACGACAATGCCTAAGGCAGTTTTGAAGAATATTTCAGAAATCCGCCGTCATTTTCACCGCAATGAGGACCCGATCTATTTTATCTCGGCGACCAATTTCAACCTTTTGGGGCTGGATGAGTGGTGCAAGAATTTCAAGTACATCTGCTATATCGACTGTTACGGCGGCAAACACCCGAATGTATTTTGCCCTTCCGAGCAGCCGCATGCGGAATTCCAGTCGATTGAGGATATCAACAACTACCTGTTGCAGCACAAGGAAGTGATTGATCTGGTCAAGCGCCGCGGCGGCAAGCCGAAATTCGTCTTTCTGATGTTTGATGAAGAAACCGAGCGGCTGTCCAAAGAACTGGGCGCTGATGTGTGGTTTCCCAAGGCGAAGCTGCGCACCAAGATGGACAACAAGATTGAAACGGTGCGTATCGGCAACAAGGCCGGGGTGCCGTCGGTGCCCAACGTTCTGGCCGAGGTGAAATCCTACGAGGATCTGCAAAAGACCTGTGAAAAGGCCGGGATCGGTCATGATCTGGTGCTGCAATCGGCCTTTGGCGATAGCGGCCATACCACGTTCTTTATCAAGTCCGAGGCCGATTTCCGCCGTCATGAACATGAGATCGTAGGCGAGGGCGAGATCAAGATCATGAAGCGAATTGATTGCCGCGGCTCGGCGATCGAGGCTTGTGCGACCAAAGAGGGGACCATCGTTGGCCCGCTGATGACCGAACTGGTGGGGTTCAAGGAACTGACGCCCTATCGGGGCGGCTGGTGCGGCAATGAAATTCTGTCTACCGCCTTTCCACCCAAGGTGCGCCAGAAGGCGCGCGAGCTAACCTTCAAGTTTGGTGAGCAGCTGCGCAAAGAAGGCTATCGCGGCTATTTCGAGCTTGATTTCCTGATCGACAAGAAAACCGGCGATCTGTGGCTGGGTGAGCTGAACCCGCGCATTACCGGGGCTTCGTCGATGACCAACCACGCGGCCTTTGCCCATGCGGATGCGCCATTGTTCCTGTTCCACCTGTTGGAATTCTCGAAAAAGAAATTCAATCTGGATGTGAACGAACTGAACGCCCGGTGGGCCGATCCGTCGATGATCGACAGTTGGTCACAAATGGTGATCAAACATACCGATGATACGGTGGATATTGCTGCTGAAGTCCCCGAAACGGGTATTTACAAGATGCGGGAGGATGGCAGCATTGATTTTGACCGGTTCGACTATCACCGCCGTGCCGTCGAAAGCGAGAACGAGGCGTTTTTCCTGCGCATTCTGCAGCCGGGCGATTATCGCTATGAGGGGGCAGACATCGGGATTCTGGTGACGCGGGGCCGGTCGATGACGCCGGGGTTCAAATTGAACGAACGCGCCAAACGCTGGATTCACGGGATCAAGCAGGGCACGTCGGGCCGACCGCTGCCCACCGCCGAAGCGGGGCCTGCGCTGGCGGACCCGGCGTTCAAGATCATGTAGCGCATGCAACTGAACTGGCGCGCCATATCGGAAGCGGAACCCGGCCCCAGTTGGGCCGGGTTGTTCCGTGAATACTGGCCGGCCTACCATCGCTGGTGGGTGCGCGAAGGGGCCGAGGCGCGTCCGGGGTACCTGGACAGCCGCAAAGCATTGCGGGCGCATATGCCCGAAATGTTGCCGCTGTATGAGCAGCTTTGCGAGTTGGCAGGCGGGTCTGATCATGCCTCGCGGTTTCTGAGTTTTTATTGCCCGCCACCTTATCTGTCAGGGTGCAGTCAAGCGATATGGCCCGGCGAAGAACCTGTTCTGGTGCGCAATTACGATTACAGCGCCAAGGCGTTTGACAGTCTGGTGCTGCGCACCGCCTGGCAGGGACGTGCCGTGATGGGTACCAGCGACGGATTGTGGGGGCTGGTGGACGGCATCAACGATGCTGGTCTGGCGGTGTCGCTGACATTTGGCGGGCGCCGGGTGGTAGGTGACGGGTTTGGTGTGCCACTGGTGCTGCGCTATGTGCTGCAGACCTGTGAAACCGCCAAAGAGGCGGGCGAGGTGCTGAAACGGGTGCCGACGCACATGAGTTACAATGTGACCGTCGTGGATGCGCAGCGCAAGTATCTGACAGCGCTGATGGCACCCGACCGCGCCACGGTAATCACCAATGCCGCTGTGGCGACCAACCATCAGGAGCGTGTGGAATGGGCCAGCCACGCGCGGTTCACCGCCACGGTCGAACGGGAACGGTTTTTATTGCAGCGGCTGACGTTGCATGTCGAGCCTGAAGAAAAGTTCATCGGCGCATTCCTGCGTCCGCCTTTGTATTCGTCTGCGTTTGATCAGGGATTTGGCACGCTTTATACGGCGGTCTACCGGCCGTGGCAGGCGCAGATGGAATTGCGCTGGCCCAAGGCTAAATGGCAGTTGAACCTGAACGAATTCCACGACGATACCCGGGTCATTTTCACGCCGGAAGCAGCACTATGAGGTTGCTCATTTAAGGGTGGGCAGATCCGTCGACACAGACAGGCAGCGGATTGTCGTTCTGTCGCGACACCCGACCGAAATTTGACGCAATGCAGTCGTTCCTTCCGGGCGACAGGTGACGACACGCCTGCCACACAAGTTTTTGCGCCACATCAAGGCCAGCAAAAGGTGCACAACGTATCCTGACCGGCATAGAGAGGGACGTATGCCTGACATCGTATTCAGAACAGAAGGTGTGACAAAGGTTTATGACACAGGCGAGTTGAAGGTGCATGCCCTGGCGGGTGTGGATCTTGAGCTTTTTGCCGGTGAACTGGCTGTGTTGCTGGGACCCTCAGGAAGCGGCAAATCTACCCTGCTGAACATTCTTGGCGGGCTTGATCATGCTACAGACGGGCGGGTGTGGTTTCGGGATCTGGAACTGACAAAGCTGGGGGATCGCGGGCTGACGCAATATCGGCGCGATCACGTCGGGTTTGTCTTTCAGTTCTATAACCTGGTGCCCAGCCTTACGGCACGCGAAAACGTGCAGCTGGTGACTGATGTGGCCGTCAACCCGATGCGCCCCGAAGAGGCCCTGGAACAGGTTGGCCTGACCGCTCGGATGGACCATTTTCCAGCCGAGTTGTCGGGAGGCGAACAACAGCGCGTGGCCATTGCCCGCGCCATCGCCAAGCGACCCGAAGTTTTGCTGTGCGATGAACCCACCGGCGCGCTTGACAGCAAGACCGGGGTTCAGGTGCTGGAGGCGCTGAAAGACATCAACGAACGGCTGGGCACAACGACAGCGGTGATCACACATAATGCCTCGATCCGTAAAATGGCGCATCGGGTGATATATTTTCAGGACGGGCGGATTGCCCGGGTCGATGTGAATGAGCACCAGATTTCACCTTCCGAGATTTCGTGGTGACCTGAGATGCGCGCACTGGACAAAAAGCTGTTGCGCGACTTCAGGCGATTGTGGGCGCAGGCACTGGCCATCGCCCTTGTGCTGGCCTGTGGCGTGGCAATATTGCTGACGACCTATGGCATGTATGGCGCGCTGGAAGATACGCGCACCGCCTACTACGAGCGGAACCGTTTTGCGGATGTGTTTGGTGATGCCAATCGCGTCCCAAGAGGAGTACTGCAGGACATAACTGCCATTGACGGTGTGCGAACGGCCGAGGCGCGTGTCGTCAAACACGTCATACTGGATGTACCGGGCCGCATCGAAACCGTCACCGGGCGCATTCTTTCGTTACCGGAAAATGGCGTGGCGCAGCTGAACCTGCCGTTGATGCGGCAAGGCCGGTTGCCGGATCCGACCCGCGCGGATGAGGTGGTGGTAAATGCGCCGTTTGCCAAGGCCAACAACCTGCAGCCCGGTGATCAGTTCTTTGCCAATCTGAATGGTCAGAAACGCGAACTGACCCTGACCGGTACAGCCTTGTCACCGGAATTCATTTATACCATCGGTCCCGGCGCGCTGTTACCGGACAACAAGACCTTTGGCATACTCTGGATGCCTGAACGGGCGGTTTCGGCTGCGTTTGACATGGAGGGCGCGTTCAACAATGTCACCCTGAAACTGGACCCATCCGCGATTGAGGCCGAGGTGATCGACCGGCTGGACGACCTGCTGGACCCCTATGGCGGTCTTGGGGCCTATGGGCGCGATATACAGGTGTCAAACAGTTTCATCGACGCCGAGATAGCCGAGCAACGTAACGGCAGCATGATTTTACCGCCTATCTTTTACGGTATTTCTGCCTTTCTGGTCAGCATGGTGATCGGCAGGATCATCGCCCTTGAACGAAGTGAGATAGGCCTGTTGAAGGCCGTCGGCTATTCGGATGTTGAAATTTGCATTCACTATCTGATGTTGGCTTGCCTGATTGCCGTTCTTGGTACCTTGCTGGGTTGGGGCGTTGGTACATGGCTGTCGCGGGCAGTGGCACGCATTTATGCACGGTTTTTCGACTTTCCCTATCTGGTTTATCGGGTGTCTTACGATGCCTATGCCATCTCGGGCATTCTGGCGGTGCTGAGCGCGGCATTGGGTGCGGCTAAAAGCGCGCTGAGTGCCGCCCGCATCGCGCCCGCGGTGGCCATGGCCCCACCTGCGCCGCCCCGGTTCAAACGCACCTTGCTGGACAGGGTGATGACCGTGCTGCGCTTGTCACAGCCGGTGATGATGATTTTGCGAAGTATCGTGCGTTGGCCGGTACGCTCGGCGCTGACCACGTTGGGCTTGTCGCTGGCCGCTGCCGTCCTGGTGGCCTCAAGCTTTTTCTCGGATGCGCTGGATGTGTTGATGCAAACCACCTTTGATCAAGCCAACCGTCAGGATGCCACGCTGATGTTTTCCCCCGATGTGCGGGAAACCGCTTTGACGGCGGTTGCCAACCTGCCTGGCGTTCTGAAAGCCGAAGGGCAACAGTTTCATGCTGCCGTGCTGCGTCACGGCCACCTGGAAAAAGACACCCCCATCGAGGCGCGCCGCCCTGGCACTGACCTGTCGCGTATCGTCAATGGCCGGGGCCGGATTGTTGACGCCCCTGCTGACGGTATTCTGCTGTCTGAACGTCTTGCAACCCATCTTGAGGTTCAGCCCGGAGATGTGATCCAGATCGAGTTGAAGGGCGGGCGCAATGAAACCCATGACGTGATCGTTTCGGGGATTGTGACCCAGTATTTTGGCCTGGGTGCCTATATGGATCTTGAAAGCCTGAACCGGCTTTTGCGGCAGGCCCCACAGATCACAACTGCGAATCTGTTGGTGGATACAAATCAGCTGCCAGATCTGCACCGCGTTCTGAAAGATACGCCGGAACTCAGCGGGTTGGTGATGCTGAATGAAATGCGCCGCTCGTTTCAGGATACGATCCGCCAGAACATTACCATTATGACCTCGATCTATGTGGTGATCGCCGTGCTGATCACCTTTGGCGTCGCTTACAACGGGGCCCGTATTCAGTTGTCCGAGCGCGCGCGCGAACTGGCCAGTCTGCGCATTCTGGGCTTCACCCGGGCCGAGGTATCGTTCATCCTGATGGGGGAAACCATGCTGTTGGCGGTGCTGGCGCAACCTTTGGGGTGGCTTCTGGGGGCGGGTATTGCCTCGGCTCTGTCCAAGGGATCGACCAGTGATCTTTACGCTATACCGTTGGTGCTGGAACCATCGGGGTTTGCCCGCGCCAGCCTTATCGTTCTGGGGGCGGCGCTGTTATCATCTTTAATCGTCCGGCGACGACTGGATCGTCTTGATTTAATCCAGGTTATGAAAACACGGGAGTAGGGTAATGGCATTGAAATCCCGAACAGTTTTAATGGGCAGTTTTGGTCTGCTTGTCGCGGGTGCGCTGGCCTTTGTGGCCTTCCGAACCGACCCGGTACCGGTCGACCTGCACAGGGTTGAACGCGGGGCGTTGCAGGTAACGGTCAATGCTGACGGTAAAACGCGTATCCGCGAAGTGTTTGAAGTGGCCGCACCAATCTCGGGCACGGTTCTGCGTTCACCCGTCCGGGTGGGCGACCCGGTTGTTGCCGGTGAAACAATCGTCGCCGTGGTCGAGCCTGCGTCGTCGAACCTGCTGGATGCCCGCACCCGGATTCAGGCAGAAGCTGCCGTGCGCGAGGCCGAGGCCGCGCTGCATCAGGCCCGCAGCCTTATGCGCGAAGCCGGCGAAGACCTGACGCTGGCGGAAAAAGAATACGAGCGTGCAAAGCTTCTGGTCGAGCGTGGCGTGTCGTCAGTTACGCGGCTTGAAAATGCCGAACAGCAGCTTGGGATTAAACGCGCCGCAGAAGCCGCGTCAATTTCCGGGCTGGAGATGGCCAAAGGCGCGCTTGACCGCGCCCGCGCTGCCCTGATCGAGCCGGTGAATTTCCCGGATGGACCTGGCAATACCTGCTGCAAACAGCTTTTCGCACCAGTCACCGGTCAGGTGCTGGAAATCGACATGATCAGTGAGCGCCCCGTTACCGCAGGTACGCGCCTGTTGTCAGTGGGCCAGCCCGACGATCTTGAGATCGTGGCGGATCTTCTGTCGGTCGATGCGGTCCGGCTAGAAACTGGCGACATGGCCATTGTCGAACGCTGGGGCGGGGATACGCCGCTAGAGGCGCGCATTTCAAAGATCGAGCCATCCGCCTATACCAAGGTTTCTGCGCTTGGCATCGAAGAGCAGCGCGTCGACGTGGTGTTTGATCTTGTGACTCCGTCAGAACGGCGCCGGGAACTGGGGGACGGGTTTTCGGTGTTTCTGCGCATCATTGAATGGGAAAACGACGATGTGCTTTTGGTCCCGGTCAGCGCAATCTTCCGAAAGGGCAAAGACTGGGCGGTTTTTGTCAGCGAAAACGGCGTGGCCCAAACGCGCGTGATCAGGATTGGCCAGCGCAACGCGTCCTTCGCTCAGGTGCTGGAGGGGTTGGTTGAGGGTGATCAGGTTTTGACCCACCCGTCGGACGAGATCGACGACGGTGTTGCGATTTCCGAACGGCCTTGACGGTGATTATCTTGCGTCAGACCACCTGATTTTGGTGGGGTCATTCACCATCGCCTTGCGCGCGGTTCCAGGGACAGGAAATCCGGCCAGCCGACAAACCGTTCGATCGCGAACAGCACCAGGCAGAGCCCGACGATTCCAAGAACAAAGATCACGCGTTTTTCACTGGGCGGTTGCCGGGCCCATTTTGCCATCCGAAACAGCCAGCGCGGGTTCATCCGTCCAGGAACCGAACCTTGCCTATAAAGGGCAGGTTGCGGTTGCGTTGGGCATAGTCGATGCCGTAGCCGACGACAAACTCGTCGGGAATGACAAACCCGATCCAGTCGGCCTTGATGTCCGCCTCGCGCCGGGACGGTTTATCCAACAAGGCGATTGTGCGCAGCCGCGCGGGTTTGCGGCTTTCCAGAAGGTGCAGAACATGGGTCAGGGTATGGCCTGTATCAACGATATCTTCCACCACCAGCACATCGCGGCCTTCGATATCACCGCGCAGATCTTTGAGGATACGAACCTCGCGGCTGCTTTGCATGGCATTGCCATACGAGGAGGTTTCGACGAAATCCACTTCGACATTCATATCCAGTTCACGCACCAGATCGGCGATAAACACGAATGAGCCGCGCAAAAGGCCAACGACAATCAGCTTTTCGGTGTTGGAAAACTCTGTTTTGATTTCAACTGCAAGCGCCTCAATTCGCGCAGCAATTTCCTTGGCAGAAATCATCTGATCGATGACATAAGGTTGATCTGGCATCACACCCCCTTGAACTTCCCGGACCAGTCTATGAAAAAGCGCCTCACTGTCACGTGAAAAACAAGGACGTTATGCCAACCCATTCAGAAACCCGTGTTTTACCTCACAGCGCCCAGCAGATGTACGATCTGGTGGCTGATGTGGCAAGTTACCCCAAATTCCTGCCATGGACAGCGGCCGCGCGGGTGCGATCAGTGAAACCTCAGCTCGATGGATCCCAGGTGATGGAGGCCGATCTGGTGATCAGTTTTAAGGTATTCCGCGAACGGTTTGGCAGCAGGGTGGTACTGTGGCCTGACGATCGCAAGATTGATACGGAATATCTGGATGGGCCGTTCAAGTTTCTCAAGTCCAACTGGAAGTTCACCGATAAGCCTGCAGGCTGCGAGGTGTCCTTTTTCGTTGATTTCGAGTTTCGTAATCGTATTTTGCAATCCGCGGCCGAGTTTTTCTTTTACGAAGCCATGAAGCGGATTGTGCGGGCTTTCGAAGAGCGCGCGAATTCATTGTACGGTTGACAGTCGGCGCAGCCCACGATTTGCGGCGTCATGGATGGAAATCCGAGTGGATAAACTGCCTGGTGTTTTATCCCGAAAAACAGCCTGCAGGGTGCTGACCAATCCAAGGCGCTTTCAAACGTCAGGCGCCCCGACGATGTACGCAGGGGCGACTTTTGCAATGTGGCGGCAATCTAAATAGCGCCACAACTGACGTGTCTCAGGCTGCCATTGTAATTGCGTTGCAGGTTTCACGGCGCGAAATGAACACGATCTTATGTTTTTTTGTATGCTGATTCCGCTGGGTCGTGAACGAAACATCACTGTGATCGCTCTGAAGCGCCTTAAGCGCTTTGATACGGTTTTCACGGGCTTTTTCCAGAAGATTGTCAGTCATTTTCTTTGCACCTTTTTTATTTTGTCAGAGGCTTGGGTTACGCAGCAGATCCACAGGGTTGCGGTGTATGAGTGTTTTCCAGCATCAGAGCAGATCAGCGAGTGTTCCGGGTTTGTATAAGTATTTAAGATGCGCCCTAAGATTGTATTTCATAACCTTACTTTTTTGGGGAAATGCGGCAAAATTCTAGAAAAATTATGTCAAATTCGTGGCTAGACACCGTTTCAACGTTATTTTACCATATTTTCTGTCACATAAGCGTGAATAACCGAAATGGTTAAAATACTACCTTAAGCGTATAACGCATTCGTCTTCCAAATCCTTGGGGTTTTGGTTTTCGAAAAGACTCGGAAAAACGGGCCCACGACAGGGGCCCGTTTCAAAGAGTTGCGTTTCGCCCTGATCTAGCTGCTCATATCGTAGGCGCGCTCGCCATGGACGCTGAGGTCAAGCCCGTTGGTTTCGGTTTCCAGATCAACGCGAAGTGCGGTGATGGCGGCCACCAGCTTGACCAGAATGACACTGACCACAACGGTGAAGGCGCCGACAATAGCCAGCGACCCAAGCTGTGCAATCCAACTGCCCGCCCCGAAGGCGGCGATCATGATAGTGCCGAATATTCCGCCCACACCGTGCACTGCAAAGACGTCCAAGGTATCGTCGATGTGAAGCCTGTTCCGTATCAGGTTGACGGCCTCCTGACACAGGACGCCTGCGACTGCCCCGATGACAAGCGCCTCAACCGGGCCGACAAAGCCGCTGGCGGGCGTGATCGAGGCCAGACCGGCAATGGTGCCCGTGACAATACCAACAAGCGAGGCTTTGCCGAATTTGATACGTTCCCAGAGCGCCCAGCTTAACGAGGCAGTGGCGGCCGAAATATGGGTTACGGTCAGGGCCATGGCGGCGCCCCCGTCAGCGGCCAGTTGCGAGCCGCCGTTGAAACCGAACCAGCCAACCCAGAGCATGGCCGCGCCGATCATCACAAATCCGGGGTTGTGCGGCGGCGTAGTGCGGTTCTTTCGGGGGCCCAGAATGCAAGCAATCACAAGGGCCGCCAAACCGGCGGTTTCATGGACAACGATCCCCCCGGCGAAATCCCTGACGCCGGTATCGCCAAAAATTCCCCCGTCCGCCAGAAATCCACCGCCCCAGACCCAATGGGTAACCGGTGCATAGCAAAGAAGCATCCAAAGACCGGAAAACAGCAAGACGAAGCCAAATCCGATACGTTCGACATAGGCGCCGACAATCAATGCAGGTGTGATGATTGCAAAGGTCATCTGAAAGGCAAAGAACAGAACCTCGGGCAATGTGCCTGACAGGGTGTCGGCCGTGATTCCGTTCAGAAACATCTTGCCGAAGCCTCCCCAGACGGCATTACCGTCGCCAAAGGCGATGGAATACCCGAAGGCAAACCACAAAACGCTCATCAAACAGGCAATGGCATAGCATTGCATGAACACACTGAGCACATTGCGGGCGCGCACCAACCCCCCATAAAACAGGGCCAAACCGGGCAATGTCATGAAAAGAACCAAGGCCGTAGCCACGATGATCCAGGCGGTGTCGGCGGCGTTCATTTCTTTTTCCTTTCAGCGTGCTTCAAACCATGCGCGCTGGTTAAGCGGAAGAAAGAACGTGAAAAAAGAGGCAAGTGGGTTTGAACAAGCTTAGAGGACAGGCAATTTGAAAAATGCCTAAAAAATACGCGACCAAACGGGGGGTTGCCCATTTTGACGCCAGATTCAGGTTGCGGCCTGGATCAAAAGGTCCAGAGCATAGGCGGTGCTTGCCTGACGTACGTTTTCACGACCCAAAGCGCCAAATTCAACCGTGTGGGCTTTGGTTTTCGCACCTTTGCGGGCAAGGGCAAAACATACGCGTCCCTCGGGCTTGCTGTCGGATCCGCCGGGGCCGGCGATGCCCGTGACAGACAGGGCGAGGTCAGCGACGGAACGCGCCAATGCGCCGTCAGCCATTTCAATCGCAACCTGTTCAGAGACCGCGCCATAGGCTTTGAGCGACGCGTCTGTAACGCCGAGCATGTCCTGCTTGGCCGCGTTGGAATATGTTACAAAGCCACGGTCAAAAATGTCAGAAGACCCTGCTGCTTTGGTGATTTCAGCCGATAACATGCCGCCTGTGCAGCTTTCTGCCGTCGCAATGCGCAGGCCCTTGTCGCGAGCCCGCATCAATAGCTGCGCACTTGTGGTCATCGCATCAAAACCCCGTGCGAAAGCCAGGCCAGAAATACCACAACCACCGCAGCGAAAAGGCCGGCGATCACATCATCCAGCATTACGCCAAGCGCATCTCCGCGCCGGTCGGCCCAACCAATCGGACCGGGCTTGAGTATATCAAAGAAACGGAAGGCAAGGAATGCGGCAATCCAGCCCGGCCAGAGGGCGGTCAGCGGGGCGGCGGAGTGGGCGGCGCCGATCGAGACGGGCAGAAAGGCAAGCCATTGACCCGCGACTTCATCGATCACAATCTCGGACGGATCGTGATCGGATTTGCCTTTTGTTTCCAATGCTGTGGCCCACCAACCTAAGGCAAAAACGAATGCGGTCGCGACGGCCAGCAAAGGAAAACCGCCCAGAACATGCAGGGCCCAGGCCGCAGGGAGAGCAGCAAGCGAACCCCAGGTTCCGGGTGCGGGGCGCAGGTGCCCGACGCAGAAAAATGTGGCGATCAGATGCGGGATATTCATGTCTTCACCAATGTCACAAGGGCTTGCGCAGCGATGCCTTCCTCGCGGCCGGTGAAGCCCAGCCTTTCCGAGGTTGTGGCCTTGACCGATACCCGTTCGATGTCGACGCCTGTAATGCCGGACAGGGCTTGTCTCATGGCCGGGGCGTGGGGTGTGATCTTTGGGTGCTCGCAGATAAGAGTAACGTCCATATTGTTGATAACGAACCCATTTTCACCGGCCATTTCGACCGCGTGGCGCAGAAATATGTGGCTTTCAGCGCCTTTCCATTGCGGATCTGATGGGGGGAAGTGGCGCCCTATATCGCCCATGGCCAGGCCGCCGTAGATCGCATCGGTCAGAGCGTGCATGCCGACATCGGCATCGGAGTGGCCTTGCAGGCCGCGGCTATGGGGAATGGCGACGCCACACAGCATCACATGATCGCCGGGACCAAAGCGGTGGACGTCAAGGCCCGAACCTACGCGTATATCCATTTGTTCCTTCAGTATTTTCTCTGCCCGGGAAAAATCCGACGGGTGGGTGATTTTCAGGTTGCTTTCGTCGCCGTCAATGATTTTCACATCGATGCCAGCCGCGCGGGCGACTTCGACATCGTCCAGGGCCTCGCCCGAGTGGGCGCGGTGGGCCTGTAATATGGATTGAAAATCAAAAGCCTGAGGCGTTTGTGCCCGATAAAGGCCGCTGCGATCCTGTGTGCCGCTGACATAGCCATCATGACCTTGCCACAAGGCATCTGTGACAGGCAGGGCCGGGGCAACCGCCGGCGCGTTTTGCAATTCGTACAAAACGTACGAAATGTACGCGGATTTCGTACAACATCTGGCCACGTCGTGAATCAGCACATTTGTGACATCGGTTTCTGTCAGCGATTCAAGTCCGTTGCGCACAGATTCCGCCCTCAGAGCGCCTCCGGCGACGGTGGTGATCCGGTCGCGGGGCGGGTAGCGTGCCATGTCATCAGGATGCAGGACAAGAACAATGCGGGCAATGTCGTCCACTGCCTCGAACGCGGCCAGAGTCCAGTCGATAACACGGCGCCCTGCAAGGGGTTGCCACTGTTTTGGCTGATCCCCTCCGGCGCGGGTACCGCGGCCTGCGGCAACGATGATGGCGGCTGTAGTCATACCCCTTGAGTACGCGCGGTCTGCACCAAGCGCAATGCCGGGGCGAAATGCCTAAAAAATAGGCAATCACACTTTGACACCACTCGTTTTGACCCTGATTATATTGTGAATCGCCAAGTCAGCGGGTAGACAGGCGCCAATGCACAAGGATTAGGCATGTGGCGCTGACCTTCACCGATACTCTGTTCTCAACCCCGGTTCTGCTGGCGCCGCTGGCGGGAATCACCGATTTGCCGTTTCGCAATCTTGTGTCGCGTTTCGGCGCCGGCCTGGTGGTCAGCGAGATGGTTGCCAGCCAGGAAATGGTGCAGGCCAAACCGGGAGTGCGAGACCGGGCCGAACTGGGCTTTGGTATTGAAAATACGGCTGTGCAATTGGCCGGGCGCGAGGCGCACTGGATGGCAGAAGCCGCCAGACAGGTTGAGGGCAATGGCGCAAAGATCATCGATATCAATATGGGATGTCCGGCCAAGCGGGTGACCAGCGCAGGCGGTACCGGTGCCTGCGGGTCGGCCTTGCTGAAGGATCTGGACCATGCACTGCGCCTGATCGAGGCTGTGGTCAGCGCCGTAACCATACCTGTAACCCTGAAAACCCGGCTGGGGTGGGACAACACCCTGCTGAACGCGCCCGACCTGGCCAGAAGGGCCGAAGCGGCGGGGGTGAAAATGATCACCATTCACGGTCGAACGCGATGTCAGTTTTATAAGGGACATGCCGACTGGGCGGCGATACGGGCGGTTAAACACGCGGTCAGCATTCCAGTGGTGGCCAATGGGGATATAACCGGTACCGCCAGCGCCCGCACAGCGCTGGACCAGTCCGGCGCAGATGCGGTTATGATCGGGCGCGGTGCGCAGGGACGGCCATGGGGTCTGGCACAGGTTGCCGCCGAGTTGCAGGGTAAGCCCGCCCCGTTGGCGCCAAAAGGTCGGGACCTGAGCGATCTGGTTGCCGGCCACTATGACGCCATGCTGGGCTTTTATGGTCAGGAGCTGGGCAACCGCGTCGCCCGCAAGCATCTGGGCTGGTACCTTGATGGTGCAGGCACCGGGGTTGAGATGCGTAAACGCGTTTTGACCAGCCGCGATCCGGCAGAGGTACTGGCGCTGATCCCTGACGCGCTGGAAGATTGCGAAAGGGCTGCGGCATGACCAGTGATGAGGCGATCTGGACCTCGTTGCCAGTACCGGCGCTGATGCTGGATGCGGATGACCGTATTGTCCGGATCAACCCCGCCGCCGAAGGGTTTCTGATGAGTTCGGCCCGGGCGGTGGTTGGGCAGCCTGTCTGGGACAGGCTGGCGGTGGATGCCCCGCTGGAAGAGGCGTTTGAACGGGCCCGCGCCCATGACACACCGCTGTTTGTCAATGACGTCGACGTCGGAACGGGTGAGCGCGCGCCGCTGCAGTGCAATCTTCAGATCGCCCCGGTGTCGGGTCATCCGGGCCATATGCTGCTGCTGATCTCGCCTCGTGAACTGGCCGGTCGTATGACGCAGAACAGTTCGGTCAAGTCGGCGGCACGGTCGGCCATCGGAATGGCGGAAATGCTGGCCCACGAGATCAAGAATCCGCTGGCGGGTATAACTGGCGCGGCGCAGCTGTTATCGATGAATCTGGCGCAGGACGATCTGGAACTGACTGATCTGATCGTCAGCGAAAGCCGTCGGATTGTGAAGCTGCTGGAGCAGGTCGAGCAGTTTGGCAATATCACCAAGCCGAATTTGCAGGCGGTCAATGTGCATGACGTGCTGGACCGGGCAAGACGTTCGGCGCTTTTGGGATTTGCGGCTGAAATGGCGGTGGTCGAGGATTATGACCCGTCGCTGCCGCACGCGCTTGGGGATCCGGACCAGTTGTTGCAGGTGGTGCTAAACCTGCTGAAAAACGCCGCTGAAGCGGCAGGCGGCAAAGGCGGCACCATTACCCTGCGCAGCTATTACGAACAGTCGCTCAGGGTCCGGCGGGGCGATGGCGAGGGGCGGTCTTTACCCCTGCAGATTGAGGTTATCGATGATGGACCGGGCCTGCCCGACGACATCGCGGGCGAGATATTCGAGCCGTTTGTATCGGGGCGCGACAACGGCACCGGTCTGGGGCTGGCATTGGCGGCCAAGATAATCTCGGACCACGAAGGTTGGATATCAGTAAGTTCGGTTCCGGGGCGGACGGTATTCCGCATCTCATTGCCGCGGGCAATGTTTGAGATCAAGGAGTGACGGCATGGATGGCACGGTACTGGTTGCAGACGACGATCGCACGATCCGCACGGTTCTGACGCAGGCGCTGACACGGTCGGGGTGCAAGGTGCATGCCACGTCAAGCCTGACGACGTTGATGCGATGGATTGCCGAGGGAAAAGGCGATGCGGTGATCACCGACGTGATGATGCCCGATGGCAACGGCCTTGAGATGTTGCCGAAGATCGCCGCAGATCGGCCCGGGCTGCCGGTGATCGTGATTTCGGCACAGAACACCATCATGACGGCAATTCAGGCGGCCGAAGCCGAGGCCTATGATTATCTGCCCAAGCCCTTTGACCTGCCGGATCTGATGAAGCGGACGGCGCGGGCGCTGGATAGCCGGGTACGGGCGCGGGCGGCTCAGTCGGACCTTGATGGCCAGCCCGAAGAATTGCCGCTTGTGGGGCGAACACCCGCGATGCAGGCGCTGTACCGGGTGGTGGCGCGGATCGTCAACACCGACCTGCCGGTCATGATCTGCGGTGAATCCGGCACCGGAAAGTCGTTGATCGCGCGGGTGATACACGATTTTTCAGACCGGCGATCCCTGCCGTTTGTTACCGTCGCGCCCGCCGATCTGGCCGATCTGGAAGGACCTTCAAAGATCATGGCGCGGGCCAGGGGCGGCACTATTGTGCTGGACGAAGTGGGTGATCTGGACAACGAGGCGCAGGCGCGGGTTGTCAGGATGGTGGATGCCCCCGGAGATAACGCGCCGCGGTTCATGGCCACCAGTCAGCAGCGCCTTAATGAAGGGCAGGGATCACCGAAGCTGCGTGAAGATCTGTTCTACCGGCTGAGCGGTGCTTCAATTGACGTGCCCAGCCTGCGCGAGAGGGTGGAGGATATTGAGCTTTTGACCGAGCATTTCCTGGCCCGCTCCGAGCGGGATGGGATGCTGTTGCGGCGGATGTCAAAAGATGCACTGGAACTGATGCGGACCTATAGTTGGCCGGGCAATGTGCGACAGCTGGAAAATGCAGTCAAACGGATCAGCCTCACGGCACAGGCGCAAGAAATAACCAGTGCCGAAGTCAGCGCCGTTCTGGGCAATCAACCCCGGGGAGAGCCGGTTATCGGGCAGGGCGGTGGCGAATCATTATCGACCTCTGTCGCGCGCCATCTGCGCCGGTATTTTGACCTGCATGGCAATATGTTGCCGCCGCCGGGCCTTTATGCCCGTATCCTGCGCGAGGTTGAGCTGCCTCTGATCGAGATTGCCCTGGATGCAAGTGCCGGAAATCAGGCCAAATGTGCCGATTTGCTGGGGATCAACCGCAATACGTTACGTAAGAAAATTACCGAGCTGGATATTCGCGTGACACGCCGCCGCAAGTTGATGTAAAACTGCAACAGAACTGTGGCTATTTTGGACGAGCGGATCGGATAAAGCCATATGTAGCGGTGCGCCCTTTGGGTGCTACTAACCGAAGGGGGACTTGCGTGGCAACAGGGACACGCCGTTTATCCTGGGATGCAATCAGCCGGTTGCGGCGACTGCAGCGCTTTAAAAATGTAGCGACGCTGGGGCTTGTGGTTCTGGGACCTGTTCTGGCGCTTGTGACATTCCTGGTGATGGGGCCTTTGGATAAGGGGGCCTCCTCGAATATCCTGCGCATCGTTCTGCTGTCGGATCTGGTCTATGTGATCATTGTAGCGGCCCTGGTTCTGCAACGGGTCGTCCGGATGGTGTCTGCGCGGCGCAGCCGGTCGGCCGGGTCACGTCTGCACCTGCGGCTGACCGGAGTCTTTGCGATCATGGCGCTGCTGCCAACAGTCACGGTCGCCGTCTTTGCCACACTGTCGGTGAATATGGGGCTGGAGGCCTGGTTTTCCGACCGCGTGGGCCGGGTTGTCAGCAGCAGTGTTTCCGCCGCGCAGGCCTATGAAGAGGAACATCGCCGCGATCTGGTGACGGATGCCCGTGCGTTGGCCTCACTTCTGAATGCCACGAAACGGGCGACGGTGTTTATGGATGATGGCGACATCCGGCAGGTGCTTTCCCGTGGCCAGCGCGAAATCCAGCGCGGCTTGCGCGAAGCCTTTGTGATTGATGGCACCGGCGAACTGCGGGCGCGCGGTGAACGATCTTACCTGTTCGATTACGAGCAGCCCGATCAGGCGCAGATCGACCAGGCCATGGAGGAAGGCGTGGTGGTCATTCAGGACTGGGATAATAATGAGTTTCGCGCACTGATGCCGCTTGAAACCATCCCGGACCGTTTTCTGTATGTCAGCCGGAACGTCGATGGCGAAATTCTGAGCCTGTTGGACGAAACCCAGGAAACGGCGCGCTTTTACCAGCAACGTGAAAGCGAACGGGGCCGGGTTTTATTTGAATTCGGTCTGCTTTATCTGGGCTTTGCAGTAATTCTTATTCTGGCGGCGATCTGGCTGGGGATGTGGTTTGCCGAGCGGCTGTCGCGCCCGGTCGGGCGACTGACCAGTGCCGCGCAGCGCGTTGGCGAAGGCGATCTGGATACCCTGGTGCGCGAAGAGGAAGGCGATGACGAAATCGCCATGCTGAGTACCTATTTTAACCAGATGACCCGGCAACTGAAAGGCCAGCGCGAGAAACTGCTGGCCAATACCAAACAGATCGAGCGGCGGCGTCGGTTGTTTGACTCTGTTCTTGGGTCGGTGTCGTCGGGGGTTGTCGGGCTGGATGCGCAGGGTCGGGTGACCTTTGTGAACCGCGCTGCGGAACGGCTGCTGGATTGGCAGGAAGATCAGCAATCACTGGCACTCAGTGTGGCTGTGCCCGAATTCGGTGCGCTTTTTGAACGCCTCAAGGGCAGTCCCACGGGGTTTGTGCAGGAAGAGATCAAGGTGACGCGGGGCAACCGGCAGGAAAACCTGCTGGTCCGCATGTCAAAACGCACCGGTAAGGACAATAAGCGTGAGGGCTATGTGGTGGCCTTTGATGATGTGACTGATCTGGTGGCGGCCCAGCGGATGGCAGCCTGGGCGGATGTGGCACAACGCATTGCCCATGAAATCAAGAACCCACTGACGCCGATTCAGCTGTCAGCGGAACGGATCAAGCGGAAGTTTTCAAAGCTACTGGATCAGGATAATGCGGAATCGCTGGCGCAATTGACGGATGTCGTGGTGCGCCAGACCAATGACCTGCGCCGGATTGTCGATGAGTTTTCGAAATTTGCCCGGATGCCCGAACCCCAGACCAAACAGGAAGATCTTGGCAAATTGCTGGCAGAAGCCGTGCTGTTACAGGAAAGCGGGCAGCCGGCTGTCAAGTTTGAAACTGCGCTTTGCGACGCTGAGATGTGGGGGGAGATCGATTCAACCATGATCAGTCAGGCGTTGACAAACCTAATGAAAAATGCCGGAGAGGCCATTGAAAGTCTTCAGGAAAAAGTGTGCCCCGCTGACCATGTTCCAACCATTCGGGTCAGCAGCGCGATTGAGGATGGCATGGCCGTCATCAGAATTGCTGATAACGGTATTGGGTTGCCTGAAGACCGGGCCAGATTATTCGAACCCTATGTGACCACGCGTGAAAAAGGTACAGGGCTGGGCCTGCCGATCGTCAAGAAGATCATCGAAGAACATGGCGGCACGCTGGTTCTGGAAGATGCCCCGGTATTCGAAGGCGGTACGCATTCGGGAGCGATGGCAATCATAAGATTGCCGCTGAGTGTTGCGGTAGATGAGACAGAAAAAGCCAGACAGGCAGTGTGAGGATAACATGAGTGATATTCTGATTGTGGATGACGAACGCGATATTCGCGAACTGATTGCAGATATTCTGCAGGACGAGGGATATGGCACGCGGCTGGCGGGTAATTCCGACGATGCGATGGCGGCCATTGCCGATCAGCAGCCTTCGCTGCTGATCCTCGACATCTGGCTGAAGGACAGCCAGATGGACGGAATCGATATTCTAAAAGCAGTGAAACGCGATTACCCCGAAGTACCTGTGGTGATCATCAGTGGCCACGGCAATATCGAAATCGCTGTCGCAGCGATCAAGCAGGGGGCTTATGATTTCATCGAGAAGCCCTTTAACATCGACCAGCTATTGGTAGTGATCCGGCGCGGGATGGAAACCAGCCGTCTGCGGCGCGAAAATCAGGCCTTAAAGCGGCGCGATACGGCCCCCGCCCAGATGCTGGGTGAAAGCCCGTCTTTCCGAACGTTGATCGGGCAGCTGGACAAGGTGACCAAATCGAACGGACGGGTGATGCTGTCGGGGCCCGCGGGATCGGGCAAGGAACTTGCGGCGCGCTATATCCATGCCAATTCAAATCGTGCGGACGGGCCGTTTGTGACGGTGGGATGTGCCACAATCGAATCGGACCGGATGGAAGAGGTTCTGTTCGGCCGCGAAAGCGACGAGCGCGGAATCGAGCCCGGTCTGCTGGAAGAAGCCAACGGTGGCATCATCTATTTTAACGAGGTGGCCGATATGCCGCCCGGCACGCAATCCAAGATTTTGCGCGTGCTGGTGGATCAGACGTTTCTGCGCGTGGGCGGCAACGACAAGGTAGAAGTTGATCTGCGGGTCATCTCTTCGACCAACCGTGACCTTGAAGCTGAAATTGCGGCTGAACGCTTCCGCCGTGAGCTTTTTCACAGGTTGAACGTGGTGCCGATCACTGTGCCCTCATTGGAAGAACGGCGTGAAGACATTCCGGCGCTGGCCAAGCATTTCATTGAAATGTTCAACAAGTCCCAGGGGTTACCCCTGCGCGAGATGAGTGAGGAAGCCAGCACATTGTTGCAGACAATGACGTGGCCCGGGAACGTACGGCAATTGCGCAATGTCATCGAGCGTATCCTGATTTTGGGTGAGAGTAGCGACGCCATTCAGGCCCGCGAAGTCCCCGGAGAAACGGATTCCACGCCGGAAGACGGGCGCGTTGTGTTGTCAGGATCGCTGGCCACGATGCCCCTGCGCGAGGCGCGCGAAGCGTTTGAACGCGAATACCTGCTGACACAGATCAACCGGTTTGGCGGAAATATCAGCCGAACGGCAGAGTTTGTCGGAATGGAACGCAGTGCGCTGCACCGCAAGCTTAAGTCGCTGGGGGTTGTCACCGGATCGAAGGCGGGCGGCAAGGGGGCACAGATCGACGAGGAAGTCGATTAAAGTAGTTCGCCCTGAAACTTAGCAGGGTTAGGATAAACGCTTTCGGTCAGGGCGTGACGATCTGCCAGCGACCGGATTTCAGGCGAATTGCACAGGACTTGGGGCCAAGTCGAGGCAATACCTGTGTGGCATGCACAGGGACGGATTGGGTGACGGCTGAACCGCAGGCCGGTAGCTCGACAAGTTGGTAGCCCTTCTGCGCCATGCATTGCGCGGTAACCTTGTCCCGCAAGGGACCATTGGAATCGTAGCTGACGTGCCGCCCGGGCGAGACAAGGCGTTGGCGCCAATAGCAGCGCCCGTAGCGGTCGCAATACTGATAGGGCGTGTAGGTTGGCGGGATATAGCGGGTCCGGATATCTTTTGGCACTTTTTCCAAAGCCGAGATTTCGCAGTCCGTCTGGTCAGTTTCCATCCGGGCCACCTGTACGCCTTCCTTGTAATAGATCTTGAGCGGTGCGCAGGCCACGATCAGTGCGGTTGTGGCCATCAGCGCCAATCTGCGGGTGAGTCTTATGGGGTACAGCATGTTGAACCTCGTATCGTCACAAGTCAGGGCAGCGGACAAACCAATTGACCAACCAAACCCCTTCTGTCATGCAACACCTTCAGAAAAGATGAGGCAAGAGCCATGAAGGTCATCATCTGCGGTGCTGGTCAGGTTGGCTGGCAGATCGCGCGCCATTTGTCTGGCGAAAAGAACCACGTAACGGTCGTGGACAACAACCCCGACCTTGTACGCCGGGCCACCGAAACCCTTGATGTGCAAGGCATCACCGGATTCGCGTCCTACCCGGATGTTCTGGACCGGGCGGGCGCGCGGGATGCTGACATGATCATCGCCGCAACCTATTCGGACGAGGTCAACATGGTCACCTGTCAGGTGGCTCATTCGGTTTTTGCAATTTCGCGGAAAATCGCCCGTCTGCGCAGCCAGTCCTATCTGGATGCGATCTATTCCGATCTTTACCGCCGCGACCACATGCCGATCGACGTGGTGATCAGCCCCGAGCGTGAAGTGGCCGAGGCGGCCTTGCAGAGGCTGGCATCCCCGGCGGCTTTTGACACCGAAACATTTCTGGACGGCAAGGCGCAGCTGATGGGGCTGCGTCTGGAAGAAGACTGTCCTGTGGTCAACACACCGTTGCGGCAGCTGAGCGATCTGTTCTCAACCCTGCGCGTGGTGGTTCTGGCGGTACGGCGCGAGGGGCGGCTGTTTGCACCCGAGGCCGGGGATCAGCTGTTTGTTGGCGACGAATGTTATGTTTTCGCCCCGCTTGAGGATATTCCACGCACGCTGGAGGTGTTTGGAAAATCCGAAAAGAAACAGGAACGTCTGGTGATTGTTGGCGGCGGCAACATCGGGTTGGCGGTGGCCAAGGCACTTGAAACTCGCGGTGGGCGCATCCGTGCAAAAGTGATTGAAAAAAGCCGCCGTTGTGCCGAATTGGCCGCCGATGCGCTGGAGCGGACCATCGTGCTGAACGGTGACGGTCTGGATTCGGCACTTTTGGCCGAAGCAGGTATTGCGCGGGCGGATGCGGTGCTGGCGGTAACCGATGACGACAAGACGAACATGCTGGCCGCTGTGCGGGCCAAGGCCGAAGGCTGCCCTTTTGCGATTGCGCTGATCAATGATCCCACGCTTTTACCACTGATGGAGCCCCTGGGGATTGATGCCTATATCAATCCGCGCGCCACGACCGTCAGTTCGATCCTGCGGCATATCCGTCATGGTCGTGTGCGCGCGGTCTATTCCATCGGTGATGCCGAGGCCGAGGTGATTGAGGCCGAAGTTCTGTCTACTTCGACCATTGCCGGGTCCGCGATCCGCGATATTGATTTCCCGGAAGGGGTATTGGTGGGCGGTGTCAAGAAAGATGACACGATTCACAAACCCTCTGGTGGTCTGAGAATCGAAGCCGGGGATGTGGTTGTGCTGTTTGCCATGGCGTCTGATGTGGTGCAGGTTGAACAACTGCTTCAGGTCTCGATAGATTTCTTCTGACGTGATGACTGGTCGCCTTCTGACATTTCCGCTGATCCTGATCCTGACCGGGATTTCGGCATTGGTGATGTTCCTGCCGATGATCGATGCGCTATTCCGGTCGGATACCAGCGTGGCGCGTGCTTTTGGCTATTCCGGGTTTCTGGGGCTGGCGTTGGTTCTGGTGGTCGGTCTGGCCATGTCGGGGCGGCCAAGACGAGACGAGAGTGACCTCCAGAACCTGCTTTCGCTTTTTCTGGCTTATCTTTTTCTGCCGGTTTTTCTGGCGTTCCCGCTTTATGAGGGGCTTGAGACCACCAGTTTTCTTAATGCCTATTTCGAAATGTTGTCATGTTTCACCACAACCGGGGCGACGTTGTTTGACAAGCCGGGGCGCCTGATGGACAGCCTGCACCTGTGGCGCGGGCTGGTCGGGTGGTTTGGCGGGCTGCTGATCTGGATTTCCGCCTCGGCGGTTCTGGCGCCGTTGAACCTGGGTGGGTTTGAAGTGACGGCCAGCGCGGAACCGGGGCAGGGGGATACACGACTGGACCGGTTTCAGCGGGCCAGTTCCGGTAAACGCCTGGAGCAGATCACGATGCAACTGGCCCCGATCTATATCGGGCTTACCGGGATACTGTGGATCATGCTGATGATCGGGGGGGACCGTGCACTGGTGGCCCTGATCCATGCCATGTCAACCATGGCGACCAGCGGCATATCCTCGGTTGGCGGGGTGCAGAACGGGGTTTCGGGCGTCGGAGGCGAGGTGGTGATATTCCTTTTCCTGCTGTTTTCGCTGTCGCGGCTTACTTTTTCGTCGGATACGGTCACAACGGCGCGGCCCAGTATTCTGGAAGATCCCGAATTCCGGCTGGGGATGGTATTGGTTCTGGGGGTGCCGTTGCTGCTTTTCCTGCGCCATTGGATTGCCAGTTTTGACGTCGATGAGGTGCAAAATCTCGGGCAAGGTCTGCGGGCGCTATGGGGCAGTCTGTTCACCGTGCTGTCGTTTTTGTCCACAACCGGGTTTCAGAGCGCTGACTGGGTCGCGGCGCAGCAGTGGTCGGGGCTTGGCACGCCGGGCCTTATCCTGATGGGGCTGTCGCTTGTCGGGGGCGGTGTGGCGACCACGGCGGGCGGTGTGAAACTGCTGCGGGTTTTCGCGCTTTATCTGAACGGGCGGCGTGAGATGGAGCGGCTGGTACATCCATCATCTGTCGGCCGTGCCAGTGCAGGCAGTCGGCGCATTCGGCGCAAGGGGGCATTCATCGCCTGGATCTTCTTTATGCTTTTTGCAATTTCGCTGGCCTTGGTGACCGTGGTTCTTTCAGCGTTGGGAGAGGATTTTGAAAGGGCGACGGTTTTGGCAATCTCAGCCCTGTCAACAACCGGCCCATTAACAACGGTTGCTGCAGAAGAGCCAATCCGCCTGCTGGGCATGACAGAAGCCGCCAAACTGGTTTTTTGTGCCGCGATGGTATTGGGACGGCTTGAAACACTTGCAATCATTGCCTTGTTCAATCCCGGACTATGGCGCGACTAAAGCACCACTTGAGCTCTGCCTTGCGCCAAGTTTATTTTTAGGCTGGAAAGTCTCGCCCGTGCGATACATACTCGTGTGACTGAAGAAAAAACTGCGTCGGTCCGCGGCGCTCGCAAGAATAAAGGCTTTGAAATTAAATGGCTTCTGACCGTCAGTCCCTTCAAGACGCATTTCTGAACCAGGTACGAAAGACCAAGATTCCGGTCACAGTGTTCCTGATAAACGGGGTCAAACTACAGGGGGTTATCACCTGGTTTGACAATTTTTGCATCCTGCTGCGCCGGGATGGCCAGTCACAGCTGGTGTACAAGCATGCGGTTTCGACCATAATGCCGTCGCAGCCTGTGAACCTTTATGAAGGTGAAGACAACACTTGATGGATCAAGAACGGGAGGCCACCCGCGCCTGGGTGCTGCATCCTGATATCCAATCATCTAACAGCTCTCGCGATCCCGGTCTTGCACTGGAGGAAGCGGTTTCGCTTGCCCATGCGCTGCCCGATCTGGAGGTCGCAGGTCAGAGCGTGGTGCGCCTGAAAAAACCACATCCCGGCATGCTGTTCGGTAAAGGCAAGCTGGAAGAACTGCGCCTGATGTTCGAAGCAAACGAGGTGGAGCTTGTGCTGGTGGACGGGCCGGTGTCGCCGGTGCAGCAACGTAATCTGGAAAAGGCCTGGGGTGTCAAACTGCTGGACCGGACCGGCCTGATTTTAGAAATTTTCAGTGATCGTGCAGCCACCCGTGAAGGGGTGCTGCAGGTGGAAATGGCGGCCCTGTCTTATCAGCGAACACGATTGGTGCGGGCATGGACACACCTGGAGCGGCAGCGCGGCGGGCTGGGTTTTGTCGGCGGTCCTGGCGAAACACAGATCGAGGCCGACAGGCGGGCGATTGACGAACAGCTGGTTCGTCTGCGCCGACAGCTGGAAAAGGTGGTCAAGACGCGCACCTTGCATCGGGCCAGCCGGGCCAAGGTGCCGTTTCCGATCGTGGCGCTGGTGGGCTATACCAACGCGGGCAAATCAACGCTGTTCAACCGTCTGACCGGCGCAGAGGTGTTGGTCAAGGACATGCTGTTTGCCACGCTTGATCCGACAATGCGACGGGTTGAATTGCCCGACGGACCAGAAGTGATCCTGTCGGATACCGTGGGTTTCATCAGTGATCTTCCCACCGAACTGGTTGCCGCGTTTCGCGCCACACTGGAAGAGGTGCTGGCGGCGGACCTTATCGTGCATGTGCGCGACATTTCGCATTCCGAAAGCGAGTCACAGGCGGCGGATGTAAGGAACATCCTGGAAAGCCTTGGGGTCAAGGATGACACGCCGCTTATCGAGGTCTGGAACAAGATCGACCTGCTGGACGACGATGCACGCAACGCCGCCCTGACCCAGGCGGCGCGACGCGAGGACGTCAAGGCAATCTCCGCCGTTACTGGGCAGGGGATTGACGATTTTATCGGTGCCGTGACAGAGGCTCTGGCAAGCGCCACACACGTCAGCCAGGTACATCTTGACTTTGGTGAGGGCCGCAAACGGGCGTGGCTGTTTGAAAAGGGTGTGGTCGAGAACGAGGTGCAGGGCGAAGGCGGGTTCGACCTGACCGTGCGATGGTCTGCGCGGGAAGAAGCGCAATTCGAAAACCTTTGATGGCGGCAGCCAGGAATCGGCGGGATCACGGTTTCGGGAGGGTGCGTCTGCAGGGTTGACAGATCGGTACGCAACAACCATGTACAGATCAGTTAACCAAGGAGATGCCCATGTCACGTCCACCATTGCCCCCTTTTACCCCCGAGACTGCCGCGCAAAAAGTGCGCGCTGCCGAAGACGGCTGGAACAGCCGCGATCCCGCCAAGGTGGCACTGGCCTATACGGTCGACAGTGAATGGCGCAACCGAGCAGAATTTCCTAAAGGGCGCGCCGAAATTGAAGCGTTTCTGACCCGGAAATGGCAGCGTGAGCACGACTATCGTCTGATCAAGGAACTGTGGGCCACGGCTGGTAACCGAATTGCGGTACGTTTTGCCTATGAATGGCACGATGAAGCAGGTCAGTGGTACCGGTCCTATGGAAACGAGAACTGGGAGTTTGATGCCGACGGCTTGATGGCAAAACGCTATGCCAGCATCAACGATCTGGCCATAGACGCCGCAGACCGCAAGTTTCATTGGCCGCAGGGGCGGCGTCCGGATGATCACCCCGGGCTCAGCGTGCTGGGGTTATAACGATGGCCAAGGCATTTGCAGAACTGGCTTTTACCCCCCGTGTGCGCGCAATTCAGGAAAAACAGGGCTCGGCAAAGGCTTATGAAAAATTCCTGAGTGCGGATTTCGGCCCGGACAACCGGCTTGGCCCGCAGGAGGTTCGGTTCATCGGCCTGCGTGATGGATTTTATCAGGCGACAGTATCCGAGACCGGCTGGCCCTATGTCCAGTTTCGCGGCGGGCCGCGCGGGTTTTTGAAAGTATTGGACGACCAGACGATTGCCTATGCGGATTTCCGTGGCAACCGACAGTATATCAGCGCGGGTAATCTGGACCATGATGACCGGATTGCCATGATCCTTGTGGATTATCCCAACTCGGCGCGTATCAAGATATTGGGCCGGGCCCGTCTGGTGGATATCGCCGATGATCCGGCGCTGATCGAAAGGCTGCATGATGACAGCTATCGCGGCCGACCCGAGCGCGCGGTGGTCATCAGGGTTGAGGGATTTGACTGGAACTGCCCGCAACACCTGCCGGTGCGCCTGACGATGGAAGAACTGCAACCCATACTGGCCCCGCTTCAGCAGCAGTTGGGCCAGTTGCAGGCCGAGTATGCCGCGTTGAAGGCAGAATTGGCTGCGAAGGCCTGAAACCTGCATGCTTCCGGCTGGGATATTGTCACCAAGATGAAACGGGGGCCACTATGGGCCCCCGAATGTTGTTTTAAATCTCCGGGGGCGCAATACCCCTGGTTTTATCCGGCCAGCGCCTTGTTCAGGTTTTCATCAATCTTCTCGAGGAAACCCATCGTTGTCAGCCATCTTTGGTCGGGGCCGACCAGCAGGGCCAGGTCTTTGGTCATAAACCCGGACTCAACCGTATCAACGATGACTTTTTCCAATGTGGTGGCAAAGTTCATCAGCGCGTCGTTGCCATCCAGTTTGGCCCGGTGCTTGAGCCCGCCTGTCCAGGCATAGATCGACGCGATCGAGTTGGTCGAGGTTGCCTCGCCCTTCTGGTGCTGGCGATAGTGGCGGGTGACGGTACCGTGGGCCGCTTCGGCCTCGACGGTTTTGCCATCGGGCGTCATCAGGACAGAAGTCATCAGACCAAGCGAGCCAAAACCCTGCGCCACGGTGTCAGACTGAACGTCGCCATCGTAGTTTTTGCAGGCCCAGACATAGCCACCGTTCCATTTCATCGCACAGGCGACCATATCGTCGATCAGGCGGTGTTCATAGGTGATGCCGGCAGCTTTGAATTTGTCTTCAAATTCTGCCTCATAGATTTCCTGAAACAGCTCAAGGAAACGGCCATCATATTGTTTCAGGATGGTGTTCTTGGTCGACAGATAGACCGGCCACCCCATGTTCAGACCATAGTTCATTGAGGCGCGGGCAAAGTCGATAATCGACTTGTCGAGATTGTACATGGCCATGACGACGCCGCTGTCGGGAGCCTCAAACACTTCGCGCTCGATGACTTCGCCGTCTTCACCGACGAATTTTAGTGTCAGCTTACCGGCGCCGGGGAATTTAAAATCGGTGGCGCGGTACTGATCGCCATATGCGTGGCGCCCGATAACAATAGGTTTGGTCCATCCGGGCACAAGGCGCGGGACGTTCTGGCAGATGATCGGCTGGCGAAAGATCACGCCGCCCAGAATGTTGCGGATGGTGCCGTTGGGGCTGCGCCACATCTGTTTCAGGTTGAATTCTTCGACACGGGCCTCATCCGGGGTGATGGTGGCGCATTTGACGGCAACACCGACTTCTTTGGTTTTTTCGGCTGCGTCGATGGTGATCTGGTCGTTGGTGCGGTCACGTTCCTCAATGCCCAGATCGTAATAGAGCAGGTTAATGTCCAGATAGGGCAGGATCAGTTTTTTCTTGATGAAATCCCAGATGATCCGGGTCATTTCATCGCCGTCCATTTCAACGATTGGGTTGTCTACCTTGATCCTGGTCATTTATCACAGTCTCCTTTGGGCGCCGCCAGCCCGTGCTGATTGCAAAGTGTCAGCCGGCCCATCCCGGTGGTGTAGGGATAGCCGGCTGCGCGGGTTTCATGCGAGTGTTATCCGATGATGTCGTTCAGCGTAGAACTTGGCCGCATGACGGCTGCAAGCTTGGCGGCGTCGGCATTATAGTAGCCACCGGTATCCGCAGGGTGACCCTGTACCGCCGCCAGTTCGCTGGTGATCTTTGCCTCGTTCTCGGCCAGGGCTTTGGCGACGGGTGCAAATTCCTGTGCCAGTCCTGTATCTTCGGTCTGCGTGGCAAGGGCCTCGGCCCAGTAGCGGGCGAACCAATAGTGGCTGTCGCGGTTGTCCGGCTCGCCAACCTTGCGGCTGGGAGAGCGGTTGTTGTCCAGAATGCCTTGGGTTGCGGCTTCGGCTGCCTGTCCCAGAACGCGGGCGCGGGCGTTTTTTCTGGCCTCGGCGAGGAAGTTCAGCGATTCACCCAGTGCGCAGAATTCGCCCATTGAATCCCACCGCAGGTGGTTTTCTTCCATCAACTGCTGCACGTGCTTGGGGGCCGAGCCACCTGCACCTGTCTCGAACAGGCCACCGCCGTTCATCAGCTTGACGATCGAAAGCATTTTCGCCGAGGTGCCCAGTTCAAGGATCGGAAAGAGGTCGGTCAGATAGTCGCGTAGCACGTTGCCCGTGATGGCGATGCTATCCTTGCCTGCGGTGATGGTTTTCAGCGACTGTGCGGTCGCCTCGCGGGGGGCCATGATCTGAAATTTGTCTGCGGCACCAGCCGCTTGCAGCGCGGGCTTGACGTATTTTATCAGCTCGGCGTCGTGGGCGCGGTTGGCATCCAGCCAGAAGATCGATTCGGATCCGGTCAGGCGTTGGCGGTCCAGTGCCAGCTCGATCCAGTTTTCAATCGGGGCTTTCTTGGCGGTGCAGGCGCGCCAGATATCGCCTGCATTTACGTTATGGCTGTGCAATGTTTCGCCATTGGCCAGAACAATACGGATTACGCCATCAGCAGCAGCTTCAAAGGTGGTGGGGTGCGAGCCGTATTCTTCGGCCTTCTGGGCCATCAGGCCCACATTGGCGACCGAGCCCGCGGTCGCCACATCCAGAGCGCCATTAGCTTTGAAGAAATTGATGGCCTCGTCATAGACGGTGGCATAGCAGCGATCGGGGATGACACAGTTGGTGTCGCCCTTTTTGCCTGCCGCATCCCAGCCTTTGCCGCCTGCGCGGATCACGGCAGGCATGGAGGCGTCGATGATCACATCCGAGGGCACGTGCAGGTTGGTTATGCCCTTGTCGCTGTCGACCATGTACATGGCGGGGCGCACGGCGGTCAAAGCGTCGATCTCGGCCATGATTGCGGCGTTGTCCCGGACCCGCTCCAGCAGGTCGCCCATGCCGGAATTAGGGTTCACGCCAGCGGCGTCAAGCTCGGCGCCGAATTTCTCAAACACCGGCGCAAGCCAGGCCTTGACCGCGTGACCAAAGATGATCGGATCCGAGACCTTCATCATCGTGGCCTTCAGGTGCAGCGAAAACATGGTGCCATCAGATTTGGTGTCCTGAATGGCGTCCGACAGGAAGGCGTCCAGCGCCTTGACCGACATAAAGGTTGCATCGGCAATGGTGCCGGGTTCAAGCGCCCAGCCGTCCTTCAGAACGGTGATGGAGCCATCCTTGGCGACAAATTCTATTTTCGCGTTACCCGCCTGGGCGTCGGTGATGGTTGCTGAAACCTCGTTGGCGTAAAAGTCGCCGTCCGACATGGATGAAACCTTGGTCTTGGAGGTTGATTCCCATTTGCCCATCGAATGAGGGTTCTTTTGTGCGTAATTTTTGACCGCCCTGGCAGACCGGCGATCCGAGTTACCTTCGCGCAGAACCGGGTTCACAGCCGAACCCTTGATGGAGTCATAGCGCGCACGGATTGTTTTTTCCGCGTCGGTTGCCGGGTCTTCGGGATAGTCGGGCAGGGCATAGCCCTGAGATTGAAGTTCCTCAATGGCGGCGACAAGCTGGGGGACCGACGCCGAGATATTGGGGAGCTTGATCACGTTTGCACCCGGGGTTTTTACCAGATTACCCAGTTCGGCAAGATCGTCTGAGATACGTTGATCTTCGGTCAGATTTTCGGGGAAGGTTGCAAGAATACGACCTGCCAGAGAAATATCCTTGGTGCCGACCGTAATGTCGGCGGAGGCGGCGAACCGCTGGATGATCGGCAGGAGGGACGCGCTGGCGAGTTCGGGGGCTTCGTCAACTTTTGTGTAGATGATGTCGGGGCTATTGGTATCAACCATCGGTGATCTCTCTCGATTAGGATGAAGTGATGTTGGCGGCGTCATAGACTAAAAACACGCAATAGGAAAGACGGTATGCGACAGTATACATAATTTAATTTAACCTTAAGGCTCGTAACTTTGGCGCCGCGCCAGACCTTTCATCAGACCAAAGCCAGTTGCCACACAAATAAGCACGCCAAGAAATAACGGCATAGGTGTTCCGTCAAAGGCCAGCCCGATGGGAACGGTCAGAATGACCGAGCCGACGGTGGCCAGCGATCCGATCACGCTGGCGGCCATGCCTGCGATATGGCCCAGCGGTTCCATGGCAAGGGCGTTGAGATTTCCAAGGGTCAGGGCGGCCTGAAAAAAGATTGTTGTCTGCCAGGCAATATAGACCTGGAATTGCAGTCCGGACGGAAGGTCTGTCAGGAAAAGTGCAAGCACCAGCGCCGTGATCACGATCTGCGCTGACAAGGCAAAGCTGACCAGACGACGCATGCCAAGGTGAATCACCAGTGAGGCGTTGATGAAGCTGCCACTGCCGGAAATCAGGGCGATCAGTCCGAACCAGAGGGGAAAGGTTTCAGCACGGCCATAGGTGCCGCCGATGATCTGCTGGATCGAGCTGATCGAGGCGAATAACGTGGTCAGGCACAGGGTTTGCACCGCTATCGACAGGCGCACGGTGTGGTGCGACAGGACCTCGCGCAAAGCAATGAAAAGAGCGCTTCGGTTGAAGGGGCGGCG
This sequence comes from Roseovarius litorisediminis, assembly GCF_900172295.1. Taxonomy (GTDB): domain Bacteria; phylum Pseudomonadota; class Alphaproteobacteria; order Rhodobacterales; family Rhodobacteraceae; genus Roseovarius; species Roseovarius litorisediminis. The sequence goes on along the minus strand of NZ_FWFL01000001.1, from coordinate 448,080 downwards.
GCGCGTCGGTGGCAGGGGTTCGGTAAGGCGCAGGGCCAGCCAGAGGTTTGTCAGCAACGCGAAGGCCACAAAGGCCGCAAAGATACCGCGCCAGCCGCTGACCGCGATGACCGCGCTGCCTGCCAGGGGCGCAATGGCGGGTACCAGCGTAAAAACCATCATGACAAATGACATAAGCCTGGCCATTTCGCGACCCGCAAAAAGGTCTCGGATGATGGCCAGTGCCACGATCCGGGCCGCAGCCGCACCAAGCCCCTGAAGGATGCGCGCCGCGATGATCAGTTCAAGCGAGGGTGCAGCAAACCCCAGAGCCGCCCCGGCAATATAGACGCAGGCGCCGGTCAGGATGACAGGTTTGCGCCCGAATGTGTCCGACAAAGGGCCGGTAAAGAACGTGCCGATGCCCAGCCCGAGGATGAACGACGTGACAATCAGTTGCGCGTGATTTGGATTTGCAGGTGTCAGCTCGGCGCCGATTTGGGGCAGGGCAGGCAGCATGGCGTCGATGGAAAAGGCCACTGTGGCCACCAGCATGGCCATCAGGGCCACAAACTCGACCCGGCCCATGCCGGGTTGGCCGGTCATTCGGGGGGGCTTTCAGGTTCGTTGGCTGGTTTGGGTTCTTCAGAATCCGGAACATTATGGTGGCCAAGGCGCGCCACCAGCCATTCGGTGTGCTTTTCACGCCGCTTCACAGTGAACGAGCCGAACTGCTGAATGGCAACGGCGAAAACGCCCAGGCCCACGAAGATAAAGATCGTTGTCCCAATCTTGCCCAATGTGGTTGCGGGCACCAGGCTGCCATACCCGACGGTTGACAGGGTCACGACGGTGAAAAAATAGCTGTCGATCCAGTTCCAGCCTTCAACCAGATGGAAAAACACCGTGCCGCCCAGAATGATCAGGGCCAGCGTGGACAAAAGCGCCAATGCTTGCAAACTACGCATGAGGCATCTCCTTTCAGGCCGGTACGCGGAGCCATATCCGCGCGGTTCGAAACCACGTCACCGGGTTTCTGCCTGCGGTTTAATCCTGTTTGGTGATTTCATCTATCACCTTGAGCCAGGTTTCGGCGGGTTGGCATCCGGGAACGGCATGCTTGCCGTCGACGATAAAGGTCGGCACCCCGGTAACACCCATCTGACGGAATTGCGCATCGCGGGTACGGATGTCTTCACGGTCTGCCGTGGTTCCCAACAGTCTCTGGACCATGGCGCCGTCCATGCTCAGGCCATCGGCTATGTCGGCCAGCACTTCATGATCGCCGATATCTCGACCCTCGTCGAAATAAGCGGCGAACAGGGCCATCGCCATGCTATCCTGAAGTTCCTCGATCCCGGCCCAGTGAATCAGGCGGTGGGCATCCAGTGTATTCGGCGTGCGTTTGATGGCGCCAAAGTCGATGTTCAAACCTGCGGCCTCGGCACGTTCCAGAACGGGCGCGTAGGCGGCAACAGCGCCCTCTTTGCCGCCAAATTTGTGTTCCAGATAATCCCGCCGGTCCATGCCTTCGGCGGGCATGTCAGGGTTGAGTTGAAACGGATGCCATTCGATGACAAACGGATGATCCGGGCGCTGCGCCAGAGCCTGATCCAGAAGGGTTTTACCGATATAACACCAGGGACATATCGGATCGGAAATGATGTCAAGCTTGACCATGTAGGGCCTCATAGATCGGCCGCAGCGCGCGGCGCAGGATTTTACCATTGGCGCCTGTGGGCAGGGCCGTGACGTGAAAAAAGCCGCGGGGGCGTTTGTAGGCGGCCAGCCGCGTGGCGGCAAAGCTTTCCAGCTCTCCGGGTGGCAGGGCACTGGGGCCTGTATAGAAGGCCATGATCAGGCGTGCATCCTGTTTCACCTCAATATCTGTTACCGCACATTGCGTGATGCCGGGATGGAGATTGAGGGCGGCTTCGACCTCAAGCGGGGAAACACGGTAGCCGCCAGCGTTCATCATATCATCGGCGCGGCCCAGATATGCGACCTGGAAGTCCGAATCCATCGCACCCTGATCGCCGGTCAGAAACCAGTCGCCCTGCATTTTCCCGGCGGTGGCTTCGGGCGCGTTCAGGTATCCCAGCATCAAACCGGGATCGCTGCGGTGAACGGAAATAGTGCCTTCCTCGCCCAATGGCACGGGGCCGTCGGGCCCAAGAATGGCGACACGGCGGCCCTTTTGCGGGCGCCCCAGTGACGGCGGCGTTGCCGGATGATCGGGACTGCCGGATATGAAGGTCGAGCATTCGGACATGCCATATGCTTCGTAGATGCTGGTGCCGGTGGCGCGTTGCCATTGTTGCCGGATCGTGTCTGATAGTTTTTCACCCGCAGACAATCCATGGCGGAGGTGCGGCAGATCAAGGGGATGTTCAGGCGTTAGGAACTTCCTGTAAACCCCTGGTGCGGCAGCAAAAATTGTTGCTTGATGTTGTTTCAGCAAGATTGGTAGGTATTCCGGTGCGATCCCGGCGCCTGGAATCAGGGCCGTTGCCCCCGCAGTCCAGGGATCCATCAGGCCTGTTCCAAGCGTGTAGGTCCAGTTGAACGCGCCGGCGTGCAACAGACGGTCATCGGGCTGCAGTCCGTACCAGCCGTCAAACATCATCTGCCGTGCCCAGATGGCCCGATGCGCATGAGCCACAGCGCGGGGTTTACCCGAGGTGCCAGAGGTGTAGATGATATAGGCCAGACGGTCAGGATCGCCCATGTCAAACGCCGCCGGTGGCAGGTCGCGCATTGCCTCTAACGTGGGTTGGTCGATGATCGGTAAATCCGTTTCCGGGCAGGCAATGCCGGGGCCTAACAGAATGGCACGGGGATCGGTCATTTTCAGGATGCCTGCGACCTCGGGGCTTGTCAGCTGAGACGAGGTGGGAACAGGCACCAGCCCGACGGCGATAGCGCCGAGATAGGCGATAGGAAATTCAACGGTGTTGCCGAGACGCATAAGAATGCGGTTGCCGGGTTTCAGGCCCGACCGCAAAAGTCCGGTGCCCGTGCCCAGAACCGCAACTCTCAACTGCCCGAAGTTCCATTCCTCGACACCCTCGACGTCCAGAACTGAAAGGGCTACCTTGCCAGGTGTTCCATCGCCCCTGGCCAGCACATGCGCGGCCAGATTGAAGGGGGTGGGGCAAGGGGCCGACGGGCCTTGATCGAATACCGAATTCATCTCTACGGAGTAGGCCGCCATCCACCAAGTTGCAAGTGGACAGGACGCCGATTATAGATCGGATCATGAAGCAGAAAACCCCGGAAAACCTGATCCGCGTTGCCCGGGAAAACGGGCAGACAGCCGAGGCTGAGCCGCTCAATCTGGGCGCGCGGGTGCGTGAGTTGCGCAAATCTCGCAACTGGACGCTGGAACAGGCAGCCGGTCAGGCGGGACTGGCGCGCTCGACCCTGAGCAAGATCGAAAACGGACAGATGTCGCCGACCTATGAAGCGTTGAAAAAACTGGCCGTTGGCCTGGAAATTTCGGTGCCACAGCTTTTCACCGCACCAAAGCGTGACCAGATCAATGGCCGCATGTCGGTGACCAAATCCGGCACGGGAACGCCTCAGGCCACGGTAACCTACGAGCACGAGTTGCTGGGCGAGACGCTGACGAATAAGCAGATGTTGCCCTATCGCGCACGTATCCGGGCACGCTCGGTCGAAGAGTTTGACGGCTGGGTGCGCCATGATGGCGAAGAATTTCTTTATGTGCTGACCGGCGTGGTCAGATTGTACACGGAATTCTACGAGCCGATCGAAATGCGCCGCGGCGACAGTGCGTATTATGATGCCGCGATGGGCCACAACGTGATTTCAGTCAGCGCAGACGACGCCATGATTCTCTGGGTGACGTCTCTGGTCTGAACTGTTTTTTCTTGGTTTAAATACCTTTAGCGCGACTTGCGCCACGGGCGGACAGAGGGCAGGCAGCCCCCTTCTCCAAGACCTCAGCCTGCCACAGAAGCCGCGTAGATGTCGTTGATTGCCGATTCAAGTGCCGCGTCAAACTCTGCATCCGACTGCTGTGCCGACAGGCCCTCGGTCAGGGCGCGCGAGAAACTGGCAATCACACCGGTGTTCTGCGCCAGACGGGCATTGGCCTCGTCGCGCGTATACCCGCCCGATAGCGCCACAACCCGCATGACGTTGGGGTGATTAACCAGGGTTTCATACAGATTGGGTGTCTCGGGCAGAGTGAGTTTCAGCATCACCTCCTGATCCGCGGGCAGTGCGTTCAGTTGTTTGGTCAGCTCGGTCATCAGGATGTTTTCTGCTTCGGCCTTGTCGGCGATGGAAATGGTCACTTCGGGTTCGATGATCGGGATCAGGCCATGGCCCAGGATCTGTTCGCCAATCTCAAACTGCTGGGCGACGTTGGCGGCAATGCCGCTGGTCGAGGCCGCATCGATAACAGAGCGCATCTTTGTGCCAAAGATTCCTGCCGCGCGGGCGCGTTTCAGCAGGGCGTCCAGATCGGGAATCGGTTTCATCAGGCGCACACCGTTGCTTTCATCGGCCAGACCTTTGTCGACCTTCAGAAAGGGGACAACACCGCGCTCTTCCCACAGAAACAATGGCGAGGGCTTGCCACCGATGTCGCGGTCCATTGTCATCTCAAACAGAATGGCACCCAGAACCTGATCACCGGTGAATGCAGGCGATTGCGCGATCCGTGCGCGCATGGCATGGATCAGATCATACATTTCGGCGTCGTTGCTATAGGCGTCCTCGGTGACACCATAAAGGCCCAGGGCCTTGGGGGTTGACCCGCCGGACTGATCCAGAGCCGCAATAAAACCGTTGCCCGAGCGTACCTTGTCTGCCTGACGCGTGTTTGTCATATCTGAATATCCACCGATTACCTGTTGCAAGTTGCTGTGCCGCTTCTATGCGAGGGCGCGCTTGGTTGCAATTATGGTCGCGCTAACAGGCTGCCCGCCTGTTGTTCTACCATTTGGCCATCACCTTGCCTGCGATAAAGCTGACAAGGCGGCGCGGGGCCAGACGCGGGCTAAAGGCGAACAGATTGTTTATCAGACCGGTCACCAGTACCCGGCGCCCCGAAAGGGTGGCGTTCCAGGCCGCTTTGGCAACGGATTGGGCCGAGGCCGGATTTCCGACCTTCAGCAGCCCTATTCCACGCATGTTGGCGGCGTCAAAAAAGGCGGTTTCGGTTGCGCCGGGGCAAATGGCACTAACGGTAACATTTGTGCCGCGCAGTTCTTCTGCCACAGCTTCGGACAGAGACAGTACATAGGCCTTTGAGGCGTGATAGACGGCCATGTTGGGACCGGGCATGAAGCCAGCGGTTGAGGCAAGATTCATGATCCGCCCTCCACCCGCGGCCTGCATGTGTGGAATGGCCTGTTTCATCAGATAGCTGAGGGCGGTGACGTTTACATTAAGTGTGACCAATTCACGTGGCCACGTTTCGGGGTCACTATAGAGGCCGTGCTGGCCAAGCCCCGCGTTATTCACCAGCATATCGACGCAGCGCCCGTTGACCGCCTTTTCCCACAGGGTTTCGACTTGTCTGAGGTCTGAAAGATCAGCGGGAATGACGACGATGTCACCTGCCATCGCGCGCAATTCATCTGCAAGCGCATTCAATTTTTCAATCGAGCGCGCAGTCAGGATCAGATTACGCCCCTCTGCGGCGGCGATGCGGGCAAATTCCGCACCAAGGCCGAGGGAGGCACCGGTAATGAGGGTCCAACGCTGGGAGGGGATCATGAGGTGGCTCCATATGTGACGATTTACGGCAAAGTGTTACGGGAAAAATCCGAGGGTGCAATTGTGTAGGCGCTTGTCGGCAACAGAGCGGCTATGCCGCACGGCATATGTGTCACGAGGGGCGTTGCCCCTAAAATCCTCCGGAAAATCTACCGCAAGAAGAACGGCAGGTATTTCGCCCGTCTCATCCTGCTTTCAGGGCGGCAACGCCGGGCAGATCCTTGCCTTCCATCCATTCCAGAAATGCGCCGCCTGCGGTGGAGATGTAGGTAAAATCGTCGGCGGCACCGGATTTGTTCAGGGCGGCGACCGTATCACCGCCACCGGCCACAGAAGTCAGTTTGCCTTCGCGGCTGAGGGCGGCGGCATGGGCAGCAGCGGCGTTGGTGGCGGCATCGAACGGTTCAATTTCAAATGCGCCGAGGGGGCCGTTCCAGATCAGGGTTCTTGCAGTATCCAAAGCGGCGATGATGCGCGCCACAGATTGTGGGCCGGCATCGAGGATCATCGCATCTGGCGGGCAGGCGTGGGCGCCGACGGTTTCATGCGCAGCCCCGGCGCGGAAATCGCGCGCCACGACAACATCGGCCGGCAGCAGGATTTCGCAGCCTGCAGCGCCGGCCTTGCGCATGATCTCGCGGGCTGTGCCGGCCATGTCATGTTCGCAAAGCGATTTGCCCACATTCAGGCCCATCGCAGCCAGAAACGTGTTGGCCATGCCGCCGCCAATGACCAGAGTATCGACCTTTTCGACCAGATTGCCCAGGAGATCGAGTTTGGTCGAGACCTTGGCCCCGCCGACCACGGCAACAACCGGGCGTTTGGGCTGGCCCAGTGCCGCGTCAAGCGCCTGTAGTTCGGCCTGCATCAGGCGTCCGGCGCAAGAGGGCAGGTGATGCGCCAGTCCTTCGGTTGAGGCATGTGCCCGGTGGGCGGCGGAAAAGGCATCATTGCAGTAGATATCGCCAAGGTTGGCCAGACGTTGGGCAAAGTTCGGATCGTTGGCTTCCTCGCCGGGATGGAAGCGGATATTTTCCAGCAGAAGAACGTCTGACGCCTGCGCCTCTGTTGTCAGGTTCTCGGCGGCATCCAGCGTTTCAAGCAGGCGCACCTTGCGGCCAAGCGCGCGTTCCAGTGCGGGCAGCGTAACCCGCAATGACATGTCCAGTACGACCTTGCCTTTGGGTCGGCCGAAATGCGCGATCAGGATCGGCTTGCCGCCTTTGGCCAGGATGTCGTTGATGGTGGGCACGATACGTTCGATTCGGGTGGCATCGGTTACGATCCCGTCTTTCACCGGCACATTGATATCGACGCGGGTCAGAACACGCTTGTTCATCAGGTCCATGTCATCAAGTGTTTTCCAGCTCATGCCCGGTTTCTCCTTCGTACAGTCCGCGCCTCTCATGGCGCGAAGCCGCTGGGGCGTCAAGCTCTGCGCTTGGCAATTGCTGCGCAAGGCCCTAGGTATCGGTCTGAATAATGAAAACAGGAGGGCCCAATGGCCGAGATCAAAGACCCCGAAAACACCATTCTGATGGAATTGAAAGGTGGCACCGTCACCATCGAGCTGTTGTCCGACGTTGCCCCCGGCCATTGTAACCGGATGAAGGAACTTGCGCGGCGCGGTGACTATGACAATGTGGCTTTTCATCGGGTGATTGACGGGTTCATGGCCCAGACCGGCGATGTGGCCAATGCCAATATGGAAAAAGATTACAACCCGCGCGCAGCCGGCACCGGGGGCAGCGATCTGCCAAACCTGAAGGCGGAATTCAGCAAACTGCCGCATGATCGTGGCACCTTGGGTGCGGCGCGTAGCCAAAGCCCCGACAGCGCCAATAGCCAGTTCTTCATCAATTTCAGCGACAACCATTTCCTGAATGGCCAATACACCGTTTACGGACGGGTGATTTCGGGCATGGAGCATGTCGATGCAATAACCCGCGGCGAGCCGCCTGCGAATCCCGACCGGATGATCAGCGTCAAGGTGGCAGCTGATGCGTAAACTGATCCTCTTGATGAGCCTGCTGGCCAGCCCTGCGCTGGCCACTGGTCTGCAGATCGAAGTAGAGGGCGAAGCCAACGGCACAATCAAAATCGACCTGCTGGAAGACATCGCCCCCAACCATGTGGCGCAGATTGTCGCGCTGGCAGAAGAGGGCGCCTATGACGGTGTTGTCTTTCACCGCGTTATCAATGGTTTCATGGCACAAACCGGTGATGTGCAATATGGCAAGCTTGACGGGCTGAACATGCGCCTTGCTGGCACTGGCGATAGCGACAAGCCCAACATCAAGGCCGAGTTTTCTGACGAAAGGTTTCGCCGGGGGGTCGTTGGAATGGCGCGTACACCGGACCCGGATAGTGCAAACAGCCAGTTTTTCATCATGTTTCAACCCGCCGACCACCTGAATGGTCAATATACGGTTGTTGGACGTGTGACTGAAGGCATGGATGTGGTCGATGCCATCAAACGCGGCGATTCTTATTCGGGTGCAGTAAAGGGAAAACCGGACGTGATGAAAAAGGTCACTGTAACCGAGTGATCAGATCATGACGATCACGGGGTACGAGCCGCTGAACACCCTTAAGCCGGTGGCCAAGGACATCTGGCTTATTGATGGTCCGGCACTGCGTTTTATGGGGCTGCCATTTTCCACCCGTGCCACCGTGGTGCGGTTGGAGAACGGCGATCTGTGGGTACACTCGCCAACAAAACTTACCGATGCGCTTGCAGAAGAGCTGAAGGTGTATGGTCCGGTGCGTCATCTGATAGCGCCAAACTGGATTCACTACGCGCATCTGGGTGACTGGCAGGAAGCTTATCCTGAGGCGGTTGCATGGGTTGCTCCGGGGGTGGTCGAGAGGGCCGCCAAAAAGGGGCTGGAATTTTGCGCTGATCACGATCTGGGGGATGAACCCGAGACCCCCTGGGCAGGCCAGCTTCGGCAGATGATCGTTAAGGGCAGTAAAATCCACCGCGAGGTGGTGTTTTTACATCAGGCAAGCGACACGCTGATCCTGACGGATCTGATCGAAAGCTTTGAAACTGCAAAACTGCCTGTCTGGATGCGACCACTGGTTTGGATTGCCGGGATTGATGACAGTGACGGCAAGATGCCACCCGATATGCGCTGGAGTTTTCGCGATAAAAAGGCGCTGGCAGACTCGGTTGAAGAGATAATCAGCTGGCGACCCAAGCGGATCATTCTGGCCCATGGCCGTTGGTACAAACACAGTGCTGTGGCCGAGCTTGAACGCGCATTTGAAAGGCTTCTGCGAGACCGGAACTGGGAGCGCGCCCTAAAGGCAGTGGACGCCAACAAAAGGTAGACGCACAAGCCCTCACAATCGCGTGCAGGGACTAGCCACCACCGGTCTGGTGCTACATCATTATTTGGTCTGATACAGGGAGCAGACCAATGATCCGCCTGATTTCATTTCTAGTCTCACTGACACTTGTGGCGGGGCTAGCCCATGCCGACCCGAATTTCTGGAAACATGAATGGCCAGACACGAATTTCCGTAAAACCAGCGTGGCGAACTGGAAAGAAATCCTGTCAGGCGGCCCGCCCAAGGATGGGATTCCGGCGCTGAGCAACCCCAAGTTTCTCAGAGCGAAAAGTGAACGGCGCATCAAGGGAAACGAACCGGTAATCACCGTTGAAATGGCCGGGGCCGACCCTCGCGCCTATCCGCTGCGCTATCTGACCTGGCATGAGATAGTGAATGACACTGTGGGCGGCGTGCCGATCGCGGTCACCTATTGCCCGTTGTGCAATTCGGGCATCACGTTTGACCGGCGTACGCGCAAGGGAACGCTGACTTTCGGTGTTACGGGCAAGCTGCGCAATTCCGACATGGTGATGTATGACCATGAAACCCAAAGCTGGTGGCAGCAGGCCATTGGCACGGCAATTGTCGGTGATCTTACCGGAACCAAGCTGAATGCATTGCCAACCTGGATGGAAAGCTGGGATCAGTTCCGAAAGCGCAATCCCGACGGTCTGGTCATGGCACAGCCGGATTTTGGGAGGCGGTACGGCCACAACCCCTATCAGGGCTATGACAGTTCGCATCGGCCGTTCTTGTATAGCGGTGAAAACCCACCCCACGGCATTCCGCCGCTGGCCCGTGTGGTGCGCGTTGGCAACCGGGCGTGGCCCCTGACACGCATCCGCGACGAAGGCGGTATACGCGAGGCCGGTGTGACGCTTAGTTGGGAGGCCGGTCAGGCCTCGGCGCTGGATACGGGCGTGATTGCAAAAGGCCGGGACGTGGGCACGGTGCGCGTGCGCAACGGGCAGGGGCGAGACGTTCCGCATGATGTGTTGTTTGCGTTTGCCTTTCGTGCCTTTTGGCCGAACGGCAAGTGGATGCTAGCGCGCTAGCAGTGGCCTAGCTTTCTGCGTCATTCATCCGGTGGCACAAGACCCAATCCCCTTAGATAGATTCCGATTCCGCTTTCCAGCAGATCCTCGGGTGGAAAGGGCGATTGGGTGCCGGGCGAATTGCGGGCGAACAATTCAACTACACCATGTGACAAGGCCCAGACATGGGCCGAGAACATCGACGGCGGTGGGCGTTTCTCGGGCGGGATATGCTGGCTTAGCTCTTCTGCGGCGCGCTCGAGCACGGCGCGGGCACGCGATGAAATGGCCGCCAGTTCGGGCGTGCGGTTGACCGAAATACCGCTTTCGAACATTGCAATATAGTGGCCAGGGTATTTGCGCGCAAAGGCCAGATAGGCGCGTCCGGTTGCCTCGAACGAGGCCAACGCCGAAGGCTGGCCCTTGTCATAAGCGTATTGCATCACATCTGCGAAAATCTCGTACCCCTGCCGTGCGGACTCGGCGATCAGGTCTTCGCGGCCTGCAAAATGGCGGTAAACCGCAGCGGGTGTGACACCGGCCTGTTTTGCCGCCTCGGACAGGGTAAAGCCCGTCGGGCCCTTGGCCTCGATCAACTGCAATGCGGCCTCAACCAAAGCCTGACGCAGATTGCCATGATGATAGCCGCGCTTACGCATTCCAGATTTCGGGTCCGCCGCAAATCTGCATGTCATGTTCGCCGATCGCCCTGGGATCTTTGCGGGCATAGTCGATGTTGTTCAGCACCGTACGGATGGCTGCCAAACGGGCGCGACGCTTGTCGTCTGATCGGATCACGATCCAGGGGGCCTGTTTGGTATGGCTGCGTGTCAGGGTTTCACCAATGGCGGCGGTGTAGTCATCCCACTTTTTCAGCCCCTCGACATCAATCCAGCTGAGTTTCCACTGCTTCAATGGATCGCTTTCGCGGCCCAGAAAGCGGCGTAGCTGTTCTGCCCGCCCGACATTCAGCCAGAATTTGAAAAGGTAGATGCCTTCTTCGGCGATCATCTTTTCAAAATCGCAAACCTGGTGGAAGAAATGTTCTCGCTGGTCGTCATTGCAAAAGTCAAAAACCTTTTCCACAACACCACGGTTATACCAGCTGCGGTCGAAAAACACGATCTCGCCGCCCGCTGGCAGATGATCGACATAGCGCTGAAAATACCATTGTGTGGCTTCTGTATCCGACGGCTTTGACAGGGCCACAACCCGCGCGCCGCGGGGATTAAGATTTTCCCGGAAACGCTTGATCGTGCCGCCTTTTCCGGCGGCGTCGCGCCCTTCGAACACACAAGCGACACGCGCGCCGCTTTCCTTGGCCCAGGCCTGCAACTTGACCAGTTCAATCTGTAGTTTTCTAAGGTCCCGTTCATAGTGTTTGCGCGGCAGGCGTTCGGAATACGGATAGCTGGCTTCAAGAATATCGCCCTTGTCCGCACGCAAAATTGCATTGTGAATTTCCTTGGGCGCGCCGTTTTCATAAAAAGCACTGATTGCGCCGTCAAAGGGCAATTCCATTCGCCACTCCTCTTTTTTAGGCAGTATGACCCCTCAGGGCCGAGGGTGCAATCCGGCGCGGATGGCCACACGGTGAATGGCGGCGACAACGTCATCCTTTGCAACATGTTGGGGCATATGCCCGATCCCTTCAAGCCGGGTCAGCACCGCATCAGGGATCTGGCGCGCCAGCGGTTCGGCGTGAATTGACAGTCCCACAGTCGTATCTTCGGTTCCGTGTAGAATTTCGGTGGGAACGGCGATCTCACCGTAGCGCATATGAAGCGCTTCGACTTCGGGCAGCAGATTGGCGCGTTGCATCGCATTGGCGCGCAATGAATGCCGACGCAATGTCAGGCCCGGCGCGACATAGGACGTATATCCGTCAGGTGCAGATTGTGGGGCAAAGATACTGGCAATCTGTTTCTCCACCCGTTCATCATGCACAAACGCCGTCAGAAACGGAATGACGAGCGGACCCAACATCGGATGCGAGGTGATTTTGTAAAACCGGGTAAGGCCCGATTTCCATGGCTTGGCTGCCCCCGACAAGACGACAAGTGCCGACAGTTCAGCGGGATTCTCTACGGCCCAGGCCAAAGCAACCGCCCCGCCATAGCTGTGACCCAGAACAATGGGTTTTTCTGCCCCCAGCTGATGTGCGGCACGGGCCAGCAAATCAGCCTGTTGCGAAATACTTGCACCAGAGCGGTTGATCCTTTCAGTATAGCCCAGACCGGGGCGGTCAAACACAATCACGCGAAAGTTTTCTGCCAGACGCGGCGCCAGGGAATGTGTCATGTCGCGCGTATTGCCCGATGATCCGTGGATCAGTACCAGATCCGGGCCAGCCCCCATGACAACCGCGTGTACCCTATGCCCGTCCACAACTGAAATCTGCCCCAGAGGGGGAAATTCGGCTTCGGCTTGGGCCTCGTGCCGGCGCGCACGGTATTGGACATATATCCAGGTGGCCACTATAGAGACGGCCAGCAAGGTTATGATTTCAAACGCCAATGTCATTCATGTCAAAGGGCGTTGACTGATATATTTCATTGATCCAGTTGCCATAAAGCAGATGCGCATGGCTACGCCAGCGATTCTGCGGCGGGTTTGCGGGGTTGTCGTCTGGATAGTAGTTACACGGCACGTTGATCGGCGTGCCATTGGCTATATCGCGATCATATTCCTGTTTGAGTGTGTCGCTGTCATATTCAAAATGGTTAAAGATATAAAGCGCGCGGTGCGCCTTGTCTTCGACCAGACAAGGACCGACCTCGTCGCTGTGCAGCAGGGTCTTGAGCCCGCTTGCGGCCTCAATCTCGGGTTGGCGCATCTCGGTCCAGCGACTGACCGGGATCACGCAATCGTCTGAAAACCCGCGCAGATAGGGTGACGCGGGCGCCATGTTGCGATGTCGGAAACATCCAAACGCCTTGTGGTCCAGCATGTGTTTCTTGACGCCATGGAAGTGGTTGATCATCGCCATCCCGCCCCAGCAGACGCCAAAGGTGGAGTGCACGTTGGTCTGGGTCCAGTCCATGAGTTGAAGCAATTCATCCCAATAGGTAACCGCGTCAAACTCCAGATGTTCAATTGGTGCGCCTGTGATGACCAGACCGTCAAATTTTTCGCCGGTTGCCGCGACCTCATCGAAAGGACGGTAAAAGCTTTCCATATGCTCGGCTGCGGTGTTCTTGGTCTGGTGTTCGCTCATCCGTATCAACGACAAATCAATCTGCAGTGGCGTTGCCCCGATCAGACGGGCAAACTGATTTTCAGTCTGAATTTTCTTGGGCATCAGGTTCAACAGCCCGATGCGCAGCGGGCGGATATCCTGCCGTGCGGCCTGATCCTCATCCATGACCATGACACCCTCGCGCTTGAGCACGTCATAGGCAGGCAAGTCAGAGGGTATCTTGATGGGCATTAAGGCGGGCTTTCAGAATGAGTATAAAAGATAGGGCGTTAGTTGCCCTGCTCAAGTGCCGAAGCAACCAGGGTGATGAAATCATCGGCGGATCTTACGGCAGCGACCTGGCTTGCTGTCACCGTCACCCCCCATTTCGCCATTGCTTCATAGCGGGGCTGCCGATGAGCGAGGGCACTTGCGTAGGTCCACCGGATGAAATCATCAGGGTCAACATCGCCTTCTTTGCAATTGTTTTTCAACAGATATTTTTCCCAGCAAGAATTCAGAAACTCTGGCTGGTAGGCCATTGGCTTGGGCGCACGGTCAAAGCGGCGGATCAGTTCCTGCGTATGCGCGTCCGAGCCCTGAAGATAGATCAGCAGGCAGTGACGTGACAATTCCGTGAGCAACATGTCGTCGGGATCGTTGCCATCCACCCATTCACAGATCGACCCGCCGGTATCACATACGAAATTCGGATAGCCATACAACCGCTCCGACCGATCAATGAAATGCGCGGTGTCGCTCAGCGCGGCAATTTCGGCCTGACGGAACTGTTCCTGACGGTGGCGGTATTCTTCAATCGGCAGCCCCCCTTTGGACGGATCGCCGGGTTTGCCCAAATAGGAGGATACGGGTGCCAGATTGTTGAAGGTGATATTCGATCCAATATAGATCGAATCCGTCAACAGCAGGTCACGCAGAAAGGGCACCTGCATGGCATGTGCCTTGGCATTATCGGCAATCAACTCGCCCATATACCGGGTGCCGATGCGGTAATCGATTGAATAGTGAAACCAGTCACCCTGATCGCGCAGCATATTCGACAGATGGGTTTTGCCGAGGCCTGACATGCCATAAAACAGTACCCGTTTATGCGGCGCTTCACGCCAGTCTTTTGCCGAATTGTAGATCATCGCCTGTCCCCTTTGGGGTGGTGGTACAAACTGGGGCAGGGCGGGTCAAATCCAAAGCCATTTATCCACAAAAAAACCCCGCCTTGTGACAACGCGGGGTTCAGTCTTGTCTTGGTCAGCCCGTCAGAACTTGAAGCCAACCTTTGTACCAAATGCGAACGCGTCGTTGTTGGTAAACGATGTAACCGAGGAATTGGCGTTTCCGATATCGAAATAGCGGATACCAGTGGTGACCTTGATATGCTCGTTCTCATAGGTCGCGGCCAGACCGTAGCTGATATACCCGTCCTTACCCGATAGGTTGCCGACAGGCTGACCTTCGTCCTTTTCGTAGCCCAGGATAAAGGCGCCTGACCAATTTTCAGTGAACCGGCGCCCGATACCCAGCTCGTAGGTCCAGATATCTTCGGGTTCGCTGGCGATGGCTGTATTAACAAAGCCAACCCCGGGAGCCACCGAGGAGAAATCAGCCGGTTGAATTCTGAAATCCGTCCATTCACGCCACTTGACCGACCCGAAGAGCAGTGTATTCGCGGCGATCCCGGTTTGAGCATGGAGGGTAAAGGCTTGGGGGATTTTTACCTCGAAGCCGGCTCCGGTGTTATCATCGAAGTCATGCTCGGTCTTGGATTCATAAGTCAAAGCGACGCGCAGGGCGATATCCGGGATCTCGTAAGCAGCGCCCAAAAGATAGCCGAACTGAAAGTCTTTATCCTCATTCAGGCTATATGGGGCGCCAGGCCCTGTCAAAGTTGGGCCAGTAGCCGGGGAAATCACGAAGACGCTGCCACCAAGCCCAATGTAACGCAAGCCGCCATAAACACTGAAACGTTCGGATGCCTGGTATTTCGCCATCCCGGTGAATGCGATTGTGTTCAACTCAGCGTTCGAGCCGCCGAAAAATGCTCCGCCGCCCGCGACAGTTGGCAGTTGGTAATTCACCGATGCGCCGACGGGTTCGTCGATGACCAGGGCGAGCGCGATTTTGTCATTCAGTTGGTACTTCAACCCGCCAGCAAAAGATTGGTAGCGTTCCTGAATGTCGCCTGTTGGTGCGGTTGGAACTCCTGCCAGCGGTGATCCCGATACCTGGGGATCGATACTGCTTGCGGAAAACTCAAGGTAAACTCGGCTTTTCTCAAACAGTATCATAGATGGGTCGCCGCGGCGTTCGATTCCACCGGCGTTTGCCATTGAGGCAGCGGTGGCGAGCGCCGTGGCTGCCATTGCGTATTTCTTCATTGTCCCTCTCCTCCAGAGTTGTGCGGTCAAACTACTGGGAGTTTCATGCGGGTCAATCTTTGACGCGGCGTCACTAACGTAACGGCAAATCTTGGTGGTTATGAGGACACACTTTTAGCGGGAATAATCGACATTTAGATTTGTTTCCGGGTCTCAGACCATAGGTTTAGATAGTTTGCCCCGAAAATTATGGCGGCGCCCAGAATCACCAAAGCGTCGACTGGCTCGTTGTAAAACATCATGCCAACCACGGCGATCAGCGGCAGGCGTAAAAAATCAACCGGTGCGACCAACGTTGCCGGGGCGATGGACAGGGCGGTTGTCAGACAGAAATGGGCCAACAATCCACAACCCGCGATAACAATCAGCCAGGGCAGTGTCTGCGCCGATGGCAAAGCAATATCGCCGTCGAAACCGGTAAAGATCAGACCAAGAATCGACTGCATCAGCGTCATCCAGAACAGAATGCAGGTCAGCGTTTCTGTACGGGTCAGCCGCTTTGTCACAAGTATGGTGCCAGCAAATCCGATGGCCGCGGTGGCCGCGGCCAGGGTTCCCATATCAAGCGTTTCCGGGCTGGGGCGTGTCACAAGCAGGATCCCGGCGAAACCGACGAAAGCGGCGATAACTCGTATCCGCGTCAGTCGTTCCCCAAGAAAGAGGGGCGACAGAATCACAACCCAAAGTGGTGAGGTGAACTCCAACGCAAACACCTGCGCCAGCGGAATCACCGTGATAGCGTAAAACCACAGGTTTTGACCGGTGAAATGGCAGAGATTGCGCAGCAGATGGGCCCCAAGGCTGCGTCGGGTGATCTGCCGATATGCGCCAGTCAAAAGGGCGACCACAATAACGGCCAATAGTCCGATCAAGCTGCGGTACATCATGATCTCGAACGTATCAAGTTCAAAACTTACCTCGCGTCCCGCAATCGCCATCAACGAAAAGGACGCTACTGCGCCCAGCATCCACAATGCAGCAACCAGAACCTGTGCCGGTTCGGCCTGCAATGAATGAGCTGGTTGTTTTATTCCCATTCAATGGTGCCCGGTGGTTTCGAGGTAATGTCATAGGTGACCCGGTTGATCCCCTTGACCTCGTTAATGATACGTGTGGCGGTCTCGCCCAGAAATTCGTGACTGAAGGGGTAGTAATCCGCCGTCATGCCATCGACGCTTGTCACAGCCCGCAGGGCGCAGGCGAAATCATAGGTGCGACCGTCGCCCATCACGCCCACAGTGCGTACCGGAAGGATCGCCACGAAGGCCTGCCAGATATCATCGTAAAGACCGTGCTTGCGAATCTGGTCGATATAGACAGCGTCGGCCTTGCGCAGGATGTCCAGCTTTTCGCGGGTAATCTCGCCGGGGCAGCGAATCGCCAGGCCGGGGCCGGGGAAGGGGTGGCGCCCGATGAAACTTGCGGGCAGGCCCAGTTCATGACCAAGCGCGCGAACCTCATCCTTGAACAGTTCGCGCAGCGGTTCGACCAGTTTCAGGCCCATCTTTTCGGGCAGACCGCCCACATTGTGATGGCTTTTGATCGTCACCGACGGGCCACCCGAGAAACTGACCGATTCTATCACATCGGGGTAAAGCGTACCCTGTGCCAGAAATTCGGCGCCGTCGATGTTGTTGGCATGTTTCTGAAACACGTCAATAAACAGGCGTCCAATGATTTTTCTTTTTGTTTCAGGGTCGCTTACGCCGTCAAGCTCACCCAAAAATAACTCAGTTTCATCGGCGTGGATCAGGGGGATGTTATAGTGGTCGCGAAACATCCCCACGACCTCATCCACCTCATTCTGGCGCAGCAGGCCGTGATCTACAAAAACGCAGGTCAGTTGATCCCCGATTGCCTCGTGGATCAGCACCGCAGCGACCGAGCTGTCGACCCCGCCGGACAAGCCGCATATTACCTGTTTGTCACCTACCTGCTCGCGGATCTTCCGAATGGCCTCGTCTTTGTACGCAGCCATGGTCCAGTCGCCGGTAAAGCCTGCCAGCCGAACGAAATTTTCGTAAAGCGTTTTGCCGTTTGGCGTGTGGTGCACCTCGGGATGAAACTGCACCGCAAAGAAATTGCGATCCAGGTCTGCCGTGATGGCAAAGGGCGCATTGGGCGAGGTGCCGTATACCGCGAACCCAGGTGCGATGGCACTGACATGGTCGCCATGGCTCATCCAGACCTGTTCACGCTCTTCCAGGAACCAGCCCGTCAGCAGATCAATCCGCTGCTGTGAGGGGGTCACGTAGGCGCGGCCAAACTCGGCGGTGCCATGGCCGCGTTCGACCTTGCCACCCAGCATTTGCATCATCACCTGCTGGCCATAACATATGCCCAGGATCGGAACACCCAGGTCGAAAACGCTTGCAGGCGGGCGCGGCGATCCGTCGTCGATCACGCTGCAGGGGCCACCGGAAAAAATCACGGCCTTGGGGTTAAAATCTTTCAGAAAGGCATCTGTGACCTTCTGATAGGGGTGGATTTCGCAATAGACGTTCAGTTCGCGCAGGCGACGCGCAATCAGCTGCGTCACCTGGCTGCCGAAGTCTATGATAAGAAGGCGGTCATGGGATGTCTGGCTCATGTTTTGCCTGATAGGGCGCTCGCGCCCGCAGCGCAAGAGCGTTGAGCGGACTCGGTCACCACATGCTGTATTACCAGCTGTAATTCATCCCCAGCGTCACCTCGTCCTGCTTCATGCGCAGGCGCACAGGCTGCGCCACGCCGGTCAGGGCAGGGTTGGCGCCTGTAAGGCTTTGGTCAAAGGCATGGGTGTAGGCGCCGGAAAGGCTCCAGCCGTTGCTCAGCTTGTAGGTTGCACCCAGTGACGCGTGCCATTTCGGCGTCGCGGGTGCAAGAATGTTAATAACTGCATTCGGCCCGTCGGAAAAGTCGGTGGCATAACTCAGACCGCCCCGCAAAGTCCATTTTTCGTTCTTGCGAAAGACAGCCCCAAGGCGCCAGATGTTCATGTTTTTCCAACCAAACCCTACACCGTTTGATGCACCCAACGGCCCCGGAGGTGGGGCGCTGGTATTGGCAATCGACGGCACCTTGCCATACCAGATGTGCTCGTATTCGGCGGTCAATGTCCAGCGACGGTCAGTGGGGGGCGTCAACGACAGGCCCAATGTTGCCATGGCCGGGATATCGAAATCGCCGGCATCGGCAAAAAGGCCGGCGTATTCGCGGAAACGCCCCATATCGATTTCTGGGCGATAGGATGCCCCAAAGCGCCAGGTTTCACTGGGTTGATACAATACGCCAAGGTTCACACCCAGACCGGATGACCAGGCGTGCCCGTTATTTGTGACCGAACCGGGTTTGCTGGACAGTCCGCCAAACGCTTCCAGTCCGGTTGCTTTGAAACGTTGCACCGCCAGTATCGGCGCAACGCCAAATGTCAGCGTTTCGCTGGCCTTGTATGCGTAGTTGAAACTTAGAAAGACCTGTTCGAGATTGACGCCCAGTGGATTTGATCCGGCGCCAAGACCTGCAAAGACATTCGTCTGGTATTCGGTATTCATGCCGCCATTTGCGAAGATGTGCGCACCCAGTGCGGCGCGGTCCCCCAACTGCCAGTTCGCACCCCCGCAGGGGATCAGAAACTGGTGGTTCGCGCTGGAAACTTTTCCGACCGTAAGCGGGCCACCCGGGCTGACGTTGACTGAGCGGTCGGGTGAAAAGAAACTGGCGCAAAAACCAACCTTGTTGCCCAGTTCGACCCCCATGGCGGGGTTCTGTGCCAGTGCCATGACATCGTCGGACTGCACAGCGACACCGGCCCCCGACATCCCCTTTGATTCAACGCCGTAGCCATTTGAAAAATAGCCATTTGTGGCCCAGGCCGCGCTGCCGCTGGCAAGCAAAGCCAGCATGGCGCCAAACGCCTGTCTGCGCAGTATAAACGCTGTCATCTCCGGTTCCCTTCTTGTCGTCAACTTGCGGGCAAACCGAAGTGGCCCTGTTCGCTTTGTTTGATAGGGCCTCTTAGCGCCGGGTCAGGAAGCTGTCACGTCCCAACTGTGAACTGGCGGCTTGTTGCGCCATTGCAGCAACTCCAACGATACAGGGCGCCCTGGTACGATGTCGCTTTTCCCCCGCATGCGCCGCAATCTGCGTGTCGCAACAGGCCACCAAAGGCTATCAAATCGAATGACCCTGCGTTCGTGCAGGCTATTTCAGGGCAATTGCAGGTAAAACCATGGCAGAAGCAACTACGCGGAGACGGGGCGGCGGTGGTGCCGCACGCCGAGCTGAACGGACCGCGGTCAGCATAGAAACCGCCAAATTCATCGAGCGCAACATCCCGCTTTACGAAGTTCTGAACGACGAAGCGCTGGAAGTTATTGAAGCCAACGCTGAAACGATCCTCGAAGAGGTCGGCGTGAATTTCGTCGATAACCCTGTGGCGCTGGATCGTTGGCGCGAAGCGGGCGCAGACATCGACGGTGAGCGTGTCCGCATCCCCCGTGGTCTTGCGCGCAAGCTTTGTTCGACTGCGCCGTCACGTTATACGCAACACGCCCGCAACCCCGAACGCAATGTTGAAATCGGTGGCAACACTTTGGTTTTCGCTCCGGTCTATGGTCCGCCCTTCGTGCGTGACATGGAAGGTGGCCGCCGCTACGCCACCATGGACGATTTCAAGAAGTTCGTGAAACTGGGCTATATGTCCAAATGGCTGCATCATTCCGGCGGCACCGTGTGCGAACCTACTGATGTTCCGGTCAACAAACGTCACCTGGATATGCTGCAGGCGCATATGACGCTCAGCGACAAACCCTTTATGGGGTCGGTCACCGAGGCCAGCCGGGCGCAGGACAGTGTTGAGATGTGCGAGATTCTGTTTGGCAAGGATTTTGTGCAGGAAAACACGGTGATGACCTCGCTGATTAACGTGAACTCTCCTATGACATTCGACGATGTCATGATGGGCTCGCTAGAGGTTTATGCAAAAAACAATCAGGCCTGTATCATTTCGCCCTTTATCGTCGGTGGGGCGATGGCACCGGTTTCTGTAGCAGGCACGCTGACACAGGTACTGGCCGAGGTTCTGGCCGGCATAGCCTATAGCCAGCTGATCCGTCCCGGCGCGCCGGTGATCTTTGGCGCCTTCGTGACCTCGATCGACATGAACTCGGGCGCACCCACTTTTGGTACGCCTGAAGCATCCCACATCCTTTATGGTGCCGGTCAGCTTGCCCGCCGCATGGGCCTGCCGTTCCGGTCAGGTGGGGGGCTTTGTGGCTCGAAACTGCCCGATGCTCAGTCGGCTTATGAAACGGCGCACACCCACAATGCAGCCCTGCTTGGGGGTGTGAATTTCATGTTGCATTCCTGTGGTTGGCTGGAAGGCGGGCTTGTGTCGAGCTTTGAAAAATTCGTTCTGGATGCAGACCAACTGGGTGTTCTACACCATATTGCGCGAGGCATTTCGGTTGACGAAAATGCTCAGGCGATGGACGCCATCCGCGAAGTCGGCCCAGGGGGTCACTATCTTGGTTGCGCCCATACGCAGGCGAACTTTAAAAACGCATTCTGGCGGACCAATGTGTTTGATTACAAACCGTTCGAGACGTGGTCAGAAGAAGGTGAACGCGACAGCATGACGCTTGCCAATATCAAGGTCAAAGAAATGCTGGCCAACTACCAGCAACCGGCGCTTGATCCTGCCATTGCGGAAGCATTGGAAAGCTACGTGGCCAACAAAAAGGCCTCAATGCCAGACGCCTTCAGCTAACACCCCATATCTTTTCCGGTATTTGGGAAAGGAAATAAAGCGCCCACGCACACCTGTGTCGTGGGCGTTTTTTTCAACCCAAGGTCAGATTTTTTACCTGTTACGGGTAGTGCGCCATATGAGCCACGCGCAGGATGCGCGCTTCTCCCATCATTGCGATCAGAACATCAACGTGATGCGACACGCTGTAGCTGGCATCGCTTTCGACACGCTGATTGTTCAGTTCTGACTCGATCTCGATCAGACGCAGCAGGGCAGGTCCGCTGCGCGGCAGCCGACCATAGCCCAAATGCCGTCTCAGATGCGAATCCCGCCGGTACTCTGCAGCCCCAAACCGGGCCGCCCGGATCAAAAGCCGCGGGCGGCGGAGCGAATCCAGCATTGTCAGAATGTCGTTCATTTAAAAACCTCCAGTTTGGTCGTTTCTGTGTTTTTGACACAATCAGAGCGGGTGTTGCGCGTGGGGCTGTTTTAGCGTTCGGTGCCCTTCAGGATTGTTCACGAATGGGAAACTAAAGATTGTTCACGTGCAACAATTAACGAACCGGTAATAATTACCCGTCTAGGTTGTGAACGAAAAAATGTGGATAACATTGTGGAAAACGGCGCGGGTTCCCGCGTAGGGCAACAAACGGAGGAGTGGAAATGCAGGAGGGGACTGCTTTCAAACTGTATTTGAGAAACGTACCATCCTGGGTGCCTGAATCTGCCGTGAACTATCTGGCACACACGGAAACGGGTACGTCCATTCGTGCGCTGGCCAGGCAGGCTGGATGCCATGCCTCTACTGTGTTGCGTCAGATCCGCACTTTTGAAACACGCCGTGACGATTTCCTGGTTGATGGCGCCTTGCGCCGCTTAGGTCAACGGGCCGGTTCTCCTTTCAGGGAGAGTTTGAAGATGACCCACAATGTTCAAAAGGACACCGAAAACACGTTAACCGAGGGTCGGTTGAAATCCGAGGCACAACGGGTGTTGCGAAGATTATGCGAACCCGGTGCTGTTCTCGCGGTTGCCGCCGATCTGGATAAGGCGGCGGTCATACGTGAAACTGACAGCGGCACCTCGGCACGTACCGCCGTTGTAGACCGTGAAATCGCCGAGGCGATGGCGTTGCAAGGCTGGATCTTTTGTGATTCACAGGGGCGGATTGCCCGTTATCAGATCACGCCAGGCGGACGTACGGCCCTTAATCTTTTTCTCGCCGAGGCGGAAAATCGTGCCTCCGGCTTTGCCGAGTCACAAACACCCTTTGATACCGATGACCATCCAGGTTTTGAACAAGGGGATGTGAATAACGAGGCCGCGAAAAGGCGGCGGGTACGGTATTCGGGTACCGAAAGCCCGCTTACAGCATTGGCCCGCCGCAAGGATCGCGACGGTCAGCGGTTTTTGTCAGATGACCTTGTTCGTGCGGGGGAACGCCTGAGGGAAGATTTCGAACTGGCACAGATGTTACCGCGTGTGACGCAGAACTGGGACAGGTTCCTGACCTGTGTTGACAGCGGTAATCTGGTTGGGGAACGGGCGGGGGCAGGCGGTGCCGAAGCTGCGCAAGCGCGTTTCATCGGTGCACTGCGCCATCTGGGGCCTGGGTTGGGCGATGTGGTTCTGAGGTGTTGTTGCTACCTTGAAGGGTTGGAGCGTGCGGAAAAGCGTATGGGATGGTCTGCGCGGTCCGGCAAGATCGTTTTGCGGATCGCGTTGCAACGTCTGAAACGCCATTATGAAGAATTGGGGCAGGCAGGGGGCATGATCGGGTAAGGCACCCGTCCGCGACCCTGCGTTGTGCTGCGGTTTCGTTTATCCGCCGACCAGCCAGCCAACCAAAAAGGCAACAACTGCACAAACCGATCCGACCAGCACGGTTTCACCCACCGTGCGTTTCAAGCTCTCTCCCGTTGCGCTCCACCTCAGCAATCCCAGCCCTACCAGTGCGGCCAGGGTTGCCATCACTGACAACACAAAAGCCGTGTCATCCGGAGGCAGCAGAAAATAGGGGACCAGAGGGATAAACCCGAAAGAAACAAAGGACATAAAGGTGAAAAGCCCGTTCAATGCCGGGCTTTCGCTGTCAGGATCTTGCATTCCGAATTCAAAGGTCATCATCAGATCCGCCATCATTTCAGGATGTCTGGACAGGATTGCGGTCGTAGTATCAGCCTCGTTAGGGGTCAGGCCGCGCTCTCGCATAATTTCAAAAAGCTCAAGCCGCTCTTGTTCGGGATTTTGCGCAATTTCGCGCAATTCGCATTCGCGCCGAGCCCGGTACTGATCATGCTGCGAACGCAGTGACAGAAACTCACCCAGGCCCATGCTGACCGCATCGGCAAACAGATTGGCCAAACCAAACACCAGTACAGCCAGTCCGCCAATCTGCGCAACGCCATCGCTTGCAGCCCCGGCGAAGCCCGCAACAATGGCAAAGGTGGTGACAATACCGTCATTACCGCCAAAAATGATCTGTTTAAGGAATTCCTGCGTGCGGTTAAGCGCATGGGCCTTGCGTCGGTGGGCCTGCCAATCCATCTGCTCTCCTTGGCGATGCTGCCGGATTGCTTTGAAAATAGCCACCATACCGGAAGGTGCAACTGCACAACTTGCCCCGCAAACAGCTTCACCTGAGCAAAGGTTAATCTCGACGGAAAAAGACCCGCATCGGGGAGATGCGGGCCTTTATACATGAAGCCACTCGTTAAAACGGTGGAAACTGTGGGATAACCTGCAAAAAACCGCATGGCAGCATTGCGAAACTGGTACTATCCACCACCGTAAACTATAGATAAGAACTGTTACCAAACCATTCGCGGGGAAAAATTCGTGCGTGATCTCAAAATCCCTGAGCAGCGTCATCCGGAAAAAGCACATCGTCCGGACAATGCGCAGCCTAGAAAACCGGACTGGATCAGGGTTAAGGCCCCGACCGGCAAAGGGTACTTCGAGACCCATAAAATCATGCGAGAGCATAAGCTGGTCACCGTCTGCGAAGAGGCCGGATGCCCCAATGCCGGCGAATGCTGGAGCCAGGGCCACGCCACCATGATGATCATGGGCGACGTCTGTACCCGTGCTTGCAGTTTCTGCAATATCGCCACTGGTAAACCGCCGGAAGGTCTGGATGCGTTCGAGCCGGGCCGTGTCGCGGATGCTGTGGCCAAGTTGGGTCTGAATCACGTCGTCGTTACCAGCGTAGACCGCGATGATATAAAAGATGGCGGGGCAGAGCATTTTGCCCAGACCATCCGCGCGATCCGTCACCGCAGCCCGGGCACCACAATTGAAATCCTCACACCGGATTTCCTGCATTGCGATCCTGCTGTTCTTGAGGTTGTGGTCGAGGCAACACCGGACGTGTTCAATCATAACCTTGAAACCGTGCCCGGCCTTTACCCCGAGGTGCGTCCTGGTGCGCGTTATTTCCATTCACTGCGTCTTTTGCAGCGGGTGAAAGAACTGGATCCTACCATGTTCACCAAATCCGGGATTATGCTGGGTCTCGGTGAAGACCGCCAGGCTGTGCATCAGGTGATGGATGACATGCGCGCGGCAGGTGTAGATTTTCTGACAATCGGCCAGTACCTACAACCTACGCCCAAGCATCATGCCGTTGATCGCTTTGTGCATCCTGACGAATTTGCCGCCTATGAAAAGGCCGCCTATGGCAAGGGATTTCTGATGGTGTCGGCGACACCCCTGACACGTTCGTCGTACCACGCAGGAGATGATTTTGCCAAACTTCAGGCTGCGCGCCGGGCGAAATTCGGATAAGTTCCGGAAGAATGACAAAAGAAAACACCGGCTGAAATTTCAGCCGGTGTTTTTCTGTGTTGGACCTTGGCGCGAGGGGCGTTATCTGCCCCAGCTGCGGACAGGGCCACAATCCATGTGTACAAAATTGCTGCCCGAGTATTTGCCAACACCGCCACCGCGACAGGCAACCGCTGCACTATACATTTGATTGACCGACCGGCTGGCCAAGCGTAGGTCAGCTGCTTCACCAATCATGTGGCGTGAATTCTTGGCAACACCGCGTGACCGCCTGCGCAACATCGCGTTGGTTTGGGGGCTGCGATATCCGCTTAGCAACATGTACGGCTCATGTACGTCCAGCAGGTTGTGGCTGGCGGCCATGATATCGATTGTGCGAAGGTCAATATTTTTGACGCCGTTGGTGCGCCAATCCCGCATGAACAGGTTAATCTCTTTCACAGCGTCTTTGATGTAGTTGCCATCAATCCAATAAATCGTATCCAGCTTTTCCCCGGTTCGGGGGGATGTCATGCGAATTCGCCGAATGTCGCCGGCGCCGCGCAGAAACCCTGCTGCTTTACTGTATGTAGGTGTGGCGAGTAGGGCTGTCGATGCGAATGCACCCAAAACCCCACGCCGCGTCATGCTCAACGAGCTGTGGTTTGTCATGTTAGCTAGCGCCTGTCCCGTCGCTTACCTGTTGTCCGCTGTACCGCGGTTCTGCCATCTCATCCCCAGATGTGCCGCTTTTATTACACATTAAGAATCAGCAACCAAGACAGTTTTGTTGAAAATTGCAGGCATCAAGGGTTTTCGGCAAGAATTTGCGCAAATCCCGCTCAATGTGTGGGTTTTGCCTGAAATCCGATGCGTCAGGGCCGCAATCACTAACCGGTTTTGCCAGTTGAACAACATTTGAATGGACATATTTCGTCGAAACACGAGATAGACTGCTAGGAGTTTTTTTACATGTAAAGCGCGAGCAGTTCAGGGGAGTAAGATGATTTTAGCGATGCACGGACGTTTCATGCGCCTTTTAGCGCTGACACTAGTGGTGCTGTTGAGCAACCTATTAATTACAGGCACCGCCGAAGCACAGGTGACGGCCTTTAAACAAGCCGTGGCCGAAGCCGCTGCTAAAGATCGCGACATTGCGGCATTTTACAAAGCAAACAGTTACAATGCTATCTGGACCAGCAATTCGGGGCAGGACCGGCGCCGACGTCAGGCGCTGATGAAGGCGATCGACGAGGCCGACAGTCATGGCCTGCCGGTTGCAAGGTACCGGGCTGATGCCCTGCTGCAGCAATTGCAGGCGGCCAGGTCACCGCGTGAACGGGGTTATGTCGAGGTCGAGATGAGCAGAACATTTCTGTCACTGGCCCGCGACATGCAGACTGGCGCTCTGGTGCCCAGCACGATTGATAGCGGCATCAAGCGACAGGTTCCCTACCGTGATCGTGTCTCGTATCTGACGAATTTCGTTAAAAGCAATCCAAGCGGTTTCTTTCGGGCACTGCCGCCTAAAACCAACGAATACAGCCGCTTGATGAAGGAAAAACTGCGACTGGAACGTCTGCTTGCCAACGGAGGCTGGGGGCAAGACGTGCCGTCAAAAGCCCTGAAACCCGGCCAGTCTGGCGATGCTGTTGTGATCTTGCGGAACCGGCTGATGGCGATGGGCTATCTGAAACGTTCCGCAAACCCTTCCTATGATGAAAAGCTGCAACAAGCAGTACAGCAGTTCCAGCTGGCCCATGGCCTTGCGCCCGATGGCGTGGCCGGGCCCGGCACCATGAGTGAGATCAACAAACCGGTGCAGGCCAGGCTGCAGTCGGTGATCGTGGCGATGGAACGGGAACGCTGGCTGAATCGGGATCGTGGTGATCGGCATATTCTGGTCAACCTGACCGATTTCAGTGCACGCATCATCGACAAGGACCGGGTATCCTTTGAAACCCGCGCTGTTGTTGGCAAAAATGAACATGACCGTCGCAGTCCCGAATTTTCAGACATGATGGAATTCATGGTGATCAACCCGACATGGCATGTACCGCGTTCGATCGCCGTCAAAGAATACCTGCCGATGATGAAACGCAATGCAAACGCGGCCGGACATCTCAAGCTGATCGACAGGCAGGGGCGTGCGGTCAGTCGGGCCTCGATAGATTTTGGCGCTTATACGGAAAAAAACTTTCCTTATGCGATCAAACAGCCTCCCTCGCGGCGCAACGCACTTGGACTCGTCAAGTTCATGTTCCCAAACAAATACAATATCTATCTGCACGATACGCCGGCCAAAAATCTGTTTGCCCGAGATAAACGCGATTTCAGCCATGGCTGTATTCGTCTGCATCAACCCTTCGATTTCGCTTACGAATTGTTGTCCAAACAGGAACGTGACCCCGAGGCGTTCTTCCAGGCAAAACTGGCCACCGGAAGGGAAACTGTGGTGCAACTTGAAAAACCGGTGCCAGTACACATTATCTATCGCACGGCGTTCACCACCCCGAAAGGTCGTACTCAATATCGCGGCGACGTTTATGGTCGGGATGCCAAAATTTGGAACGCACTGTCCAAGGCAGGGGTTTCACTGCGCGCCGTTCGGGGATAAACGACTCCCCAAGACTAGGGGAGTGTGATGGCTTACACGATTGATCAGATTGCGACGGCGTTAGGGGCCATGGCCTTTGGCGCCGTTGATTTGGAAATTGACGGCGTCGCGGAGCCCGTTGATGCCACCGCACGTGACCTGGCTTTGGCGATGAAGCCCGAATATGCCGAAAGCTTGCCGCGCGGCGCGGCCCGTGCCGCCATGGTTTGGGACGGGGCGGACTGGCAGGCGCTTGGGCTGGAGGCCGCAATTGTCGCGCCCCGCCCGCGTTACGTGATGTCAGGGCTTACGGCCATGATGGACACCGGGCAGGGATGGGGCGATGGCGTTCACCCCTCAGCCGTCGTTGACCCCACTGCCGAACTGGGTGCTGGCGTCACTGTCGGGCCCTTGGCCGTTATCTGCGCAGGCGCAAAAATTGGTGCTGGCACAGTAATTGGCCCGCAAAGTTTTGTCGGCACAGACGCGATGGTTGGCACAAAGGGCTTTCTGCGCGAAGGTGTGCGCATCGGTGCCCGAGTTAGGATTGGCGAGCGTTTCATTGCGCAGCCCGGTGCGGTTGTGGGAGGTGACGGTTTTTCTTATGTCACGCCGGAAAAATCTTCAGTCGAACAGGCCCGCCAGACGTTGGGGGATCAGGGCGACACGACTGCACAAAGCTGGACGCGTATCCATAGCCTTGGGGCGGTCAGCATCGGTGACGATGTAGAATTGGGCGCCAACTGCACCATCGACCGCGGCACCATCCGCGACACCCGTATCGGCAACGGCACCAAAATCGACAACCTGGTGATGATTGGCCATAATGTTGAGATCGGCAATGACTGTCTGCTGTGCGGTCATGTCGGCATCGCAGGCTCGACGCGGATCGGCAACAATGTTGTTCTGGCTGGCCAGACCGGTGTCAGCGATAATATTTTCATTGGCGATAACGTGATCACCGGCGGCGGCACCATCGTGCTGTCCAACATTCCCGAGGGTCGCGTCATGCTGGGCTATCCGGCGATGAAGATGGAAACCACAATGGAGGTTTTCAAAGGTGTCCGTCGGCTCAAGCGGTTATTCGATGATGTTGCGCAACTTAAAAAAACAGTTTCTAAACCTACATCGAATGACTAAATCCACCGCGGAACAAGCTGGAAGGTGTCGGGAATGAACATCACGGATCGTGTCATTGCAATCATCGCCGAGCAGGCCGTATTGGAACCCTCGGATGTGACTCTGGACAGCACTTTAAAGGATCTGGGTATCGACAGCCTTGGGCTGGTCGAAAGTATTTTCGCTATCGAGGAAGAATTTGACATCTCGGTTCCGTTCAATGCGAACGAACCACAGGAAGGTGATTTTGACATTTCATCGGTCAGGTCCATCGTCTCGGGTATCGAAAAGCTGGTGAAAGAGCAGTCGTGAAACGCGTTGTCATTACCGGCGCCGGGACGATCAATTCTTTGGGCACGTCGGTGCCTGAAACCCTTGAGGCCATGCGGGAAGGCCGCTGCGGAATCTCTGAGCTTGAATTTCGCGACGTTGAACGTCTGTCGATCCGCATTGGCGGACAGGTCAAGAATTACCAGCCTGAAACCCGCTTCAATCGACAGCAGCTTGCGCTTTATGATCGTTTCACACAATTCACTTTAATCGCCGCCCGCGAGGCAATCGCGCAGGCGGGTCTTGAGTTTTCCGGCGAGTTGGCTGCAAGGGCAGGGGTTGTTCTAGGCAACTCTGGCGGTGGCATGACCACGCTGGATGACAATTATCGTTCGGTTTATGAAGATGGCAAAAACCGGGTTCACCCGTTTGTCGTGCCCAAGCTGATGAACAACGCAGCTGCCAGCCATGTATCTATGGAGTTCAACCTCAAAGGTCCCAGCTTTACTGTTTCGACGGCCTGTGCGTCTTCCAATCATGCGATGGCGCAGGCGTTTCAGATGGTGCATGGCGGCGTAAGTCCGGTGATGGTCACCGGCGGATCGGAATCCATGCTGTGTTTCGGCGGGGTAAAAGCATGGGAAGGGCTGCGCGTAATGTCCAAGGACGCCTGCCGGCCGTTCTCAGCCAACCGAAACGGCATGGTGCAGGGCGAGGGCGCGGGCGTTTTCGTGTTTGAAGAGCTTGAGCATGCCAAAAAACGCGGCGCTGCCATTTTGGCCGAAGTGGCTGGTTTCGCCATGTCGTCCGACGCTGCTGACATCGTGATGCCATCAAAACAGGGGGCTGCCCGCGCGATCAAAGGTGCGCTACAGGATGCGCGCATCGACCTGTCGGAGGTGGGATATATCAACGCCCACGGCACTGGTACGGCCGCCAACGATAAAACCGAATGCGCCGCTGTGGCGGATGTCTTTGGGGCTCATGCCGACAAGCTGTTGATCAGCTCAACCAAATCAATGCATGGTCACCTGATCGGCGGCACCGGTGCGGTTGAATTGCTGGCTTGTATCATGGCCCTGCGCGACGGGGTGATCGCCCCGACGATCGGATATGAAGAGCCAGATCCGGAATGCGCACTGGATGTTGTGCCCAACGAGGCGCGCGAGGCTATAGTTGACGTGGCCCTGTCCAATGCCTTTGCCTTTGGTGGTCTCAACGCAGTGCTCGCGCTACGCCGTTTTACCTGAGCCAGCCTCAGACAAATTTGAAACCGGCATCCCCCTGGCGCTTCAGCGCATTGGCTGTCCAAAGCGCCCCGGCTGCATCTATGGCTAAAATTACAAGATAATTGGCGGCAAGCCCGGCGAAGACCACCCAGATCAGCGTGGCCAGAAAAAGGCCCAGTCGACCAATGACCGTGGCCTGGAAAAAAGCCGTGTTCGTGTCGCGCGCCATACGCCAGTAATAATAGGCCAGCACCAACACCAGGAAGCCAACAAAAAGAATGTTATTGTCGGCAGGCGGTGGAAGTAAAATAAATGCAGCCATAAGGGCAGGTGCAAATACAAGACACGCCCCAAGAACCAAAAGATAATAACTGAAATACTCGATCGTCTTCTGTGCTGTCACGCGTGTTTCCCCCCTGAGAACTTGATAAGCATTCCGCATGTTTTACACGGGTCTTTTGAAACCCGGGCGAAAAAAATCAAAGCAGGGGGCATTCAAGAAAATGGCGCCACCCGGTTGGGCAGCGCCATGAAATTCAACTGTTTGTGCGATTAGCGTCGGATGGTCGAGGCATTCTCGAATGCCGCTGTAAATCCTTTCAACGACGCCTTGATGTTGACAACCTGATCCGGTGCCTGGGCGGGCACGATCTGCAGGTTGGCCTCGACACCACGTTTCAGAGCTTCGATATCGCTGGCGGAAAGACCGAGCCGGGAAAAGCATCCAATCATGGTGCAAAACGAATAGGGATAGGTTTTCGGTTTTCCACCATCGATTGAAAGTTGCATTTCTTTGCTAAGAAGCGTCCCCAGCGGTACGACCAGGGTCGCGCCTGCCACGGCTTGTTGCCCCTCGGGCAACCGATAAATGCTGAACTCTGCAACCGGGTTGCCCGCATCTTCACGCAAAAGCTGGTACATCTGACAAAGATCCTCCTCACCCTCGCTGCGGAAGCATTTAAGATCCCAGTCACCGTAAGTAGCTTTGATATAAGTCGGGTCTTCCTGAACCTCTTTGCCCATGTCCAGCCCGGTATCAGCGGCACTTTCCTCTTCCTGAGGGGCGTTTTCAGAGGCGGCACCGGTAGCTGTGCTACCTTCGGCTTGCGTTTCAGTCTGAGTGGTTGACTCAGTCTCGGTCGTTCCAGTTGTTGTCTCCTGAGCGGAGGCGGCTGTTCCGAGAATAAGAAGGGTGACCAATGGCAGGGTCGAAAGAAATCTGGGCATGTTTTCCCCGTTTGTGACTTTGAAGTTCTGAGCGCGCTCTATCATGGGTCACTGGCAGTGTCAGGATAGAAAACGCATATGAAGATGTTGATCAGGGCGGTTTCCCGCCATTCCATGTCCGGCAATTTAAATCTTTTTCGGGTGAAAACAAGAAAGAGGCCTCTCGGCCTCTTTCTATATTATCTCCCCGTCGGACTGGCCGACTTAGTTATTGGTCGGGACGCTATGACAGTTACCGCTATCCGTCAACAGGCCAAGTACAAAAATTCACGAAAAAAAGACCGCACCGGGGGTGCGGTCAGTCTGACAGGGAGGAAGTCATCCCAAAGCCACGAGGACATGCGGCAAGGGATGCGATTCATACTGACGGGTAAAGTTTAACTTAGTATGTTCAGAACGTGATTTAATTTGGACAGGGGGCGATTGCCTTGGAAAATAAGGTTTTTATCGGTGGTGGTGGCAAGGATTACGGCGTCAAACAAGGCCTGATACATAAATATGCCAACCGGCACGGCCTGATTGCGGGGGCTACCGGGACCGGTAAGACCGTAACCCTGCAAATCCTGGCCGAAGGTTTTTCCGCTGCCGGCGTGCCGGTTTTCCTGTCCGATGTGAAGGGTGATCTTTCGGGTCTGGCAGCCCCGGGCAGCGACACATTCAAGCTGCACGGTGCCTTTACCGAACGCGCGGCAACCATCGGCCTGACAGACTATTGCTATGACAGTTTTCCAGTCACTTTCTGGGACCTGCTGGGCGAACAGGGGCATCCTGTCCGCACCACGCTGGCCGAAATGGGCCCGCTGTTACTGTCGCGTCTGCTAGAACTGACCGATGCACAAGAAGGTGTGATGAACATCGCCTTTCGGGTCGCCGATGAAGAAGGCATGCCGTTGCTTGACCTCAAGGACCTTCAGGCCCTGTTGGTCTGGGTCGGGGAGAATGGCAAAGAGCTATCTTTGCGCTATGGCAATGTTTCCACTCAGTCGGTGGGGGCTATCCAGCGCCAGTTGCTGGTGCTTGAAAATCAGGGTGGCGCCAAACTTTTTGGTGAACCGGCCCTTGATCTGGCTGATCTCATGCAAACCGATGCCGATGGGCGTGGACGAATCAATATCCTGGCCTCGGACAAGTTGATGGGATCACCCCGGCTCTATGCCACTTTCCTGCTGTGGCTTTTAAGCGAACTGTTCGAGGAATTGCCCGAAGTGGGCGATCCAGACAAACCCAAACTTGTCTTCTTCTTCGACGAGGCACATCTGTTGTTTGATGATGCCCCAAAGGCGCTTGTGGACAAGGTCGAGCAGGTCGCCCGTCTTATTCGCTCCAAAGGTGTTGGCATATATTTCATCACCCAGAACCCCGATGATGTGCCCGAGGATATTCTGGGCCAGCTTGGCAACCGGATTCAGCACGCCCTGCGCGCCTTTACAGCCCGCGATCAAAAGGCGCTGACACGCGCTGCCGAGACCTATCGCCCAAATCCGCGCTTTGATACAGTCGATGCGATCCGCGATGTCGGCGTGGGCGAGGCTGTCACCTCGATGCTGGAAAACAAAGGCGTGCCGGGTATCGTCGAACGCACGCTGATCCGTCCACCTTCTTCAAAACTTGGCCCGATTGACGACGCAACCCGCCGGCAGGTCATGGCAGGCTCGCCCGTGGCTGGAAAATACGAGGCCTTGCTGGACCGAAAATCAGCCTACGAGATTCTGGCCGACCGCGCGGCAACTGCTGCCAAAGAAGCCGAAAAAGCCGAAGCAGAGGCCGAAGACCTGTCCCCGGCGATCCGCGAATTCAACGCCGGTCGCCGGTATACTGGCAAAAGCGTGCCCCGCTCCACCTCGAAGGGTCCAAGCCTTGGGGGCAGCATCGGCAAGGCCGTTACCAACATTGTCCTGAAAGAGCTGAAAGGTACCACCGGCCGCCGCATCGTGCGGGGCATTCTGGGCGGGTTTTTCAAAGGGCGCTGAACTGGCCATGCAATGGATCGTCAATCAAATTGAACCCCGGCGCCGCGCCGTCTATGCTGCGCCGGAATGCCGCCAGCCACAGGATAGCAGATATGACCGATACCCCCGTTTCAGAGATGACATTCGAACAGGCTATGGCCGAACTGGAACAGGTCGTGGGCAAACTGGAACGTGGGGATGTGGCGCTGGATGATTCGATCAAGCTTTATGAGCGCGGCGCCGAATTGAAAAAACGCTGCGAGACCAAGCTGAAAGAGGCGGAGGAAAAAGTCGCCGCAATCACGCTGGACGGTGACGGGCAACCCACAGGAACTACCCCGGTCGAAGGTCTTTAAATCCGATGCACGACCGTCTTGCGCAGGGTGCAGCCCGTGTCCAATCCCATTTGGATCAGGTTCTGAGCCCCTTTGGTGACGGCCATGTCGCGCTGGGCATGCGCTATGCGACCCGGGGTGGCAAACGCATCCGTGCCTTTCTGGTGCTGGAAAGCGCGCGCTTGCACGGGGTATCTGAATCCTCGGCCCTCTGGCCTGCCTGTGCCATCGAGGCGCTGCACGCCTATAGCCTGGTGCACGATGACCTGCCCGCAATGGACAATGATGACATGCGCCGGGGCCAGCCGACCGTGCATGTAAAATGGGACGAAGCAACCGCGATCTTGGTCGGTGACGCCCTGCAATCTCTGGCCTTCGAACTGGTCAGCCACCCAGAGGGCGCTGCCTCTGGCGAAACGCGCGCCAATCTTGCCCTGACCCTGGCGCGCGCCGCTGGCGGGCAGGGGATGGTGCTGGGGCAGGCGCTGGATATTGCTGCGGAAACCGCTCCAACCCCGCTCACACTTGAGGCTATTACCGATCTGCAGGCTGGCAAAACCGGCGCACTGATCGAGTGGTCCGCCACCAGTGGCGCAGTGATGGCCGGGGCTGATCCCACCCCGCTGCAGACTTATGCCAAAGCCCTGGGGCTGGCCTTTCAGATTCAGGATGATGTGATTGATGTCACCGGCGATGCCACTGCCGCAGGTAAGGCCGTTGGCAAGGACGCTGCCGCAGGTAAAGCGACATTCGTTTCTCTGTTGGGGCTGGTTGAGGCGAAACGCCGCGCCGAAATCCTTGTCGAGCAGGCCTGCGAGGCCATA
The DNA here is from genome assembly GCF_900172295.1 of Roseovarius litorisediminis. GTDB lineage: Bacteria > Pseudomonadota > Alphaproteobacteria > Rhodobacterales > Rhodobacteraceae > Roseovarius > Roseovarius litorisediminis. Next base: position 413,361 of record NZ_FWFL01000001.1, on the reverse strand, counting down.
TCTTGTTATGGTGGGGACGCGGATACCTTGCAGCAGGTCGCACGCTTCGTTATCTCGCGTCAGACCTGAGTATCACCCCGAGGAGGGGCCAAATGTCAAACCGTCCGGAAACACCGCTGTTGGATCAGGTTGCAAACCCCGCAGACCTGAAACGGTTTTCGGACGTGCAACTGACACAATTGGCCCACGAACTGAGGGCCGAAACCCTTTCAGCAGTGTCGGAAACCGGCGGCCATCTGGGCGCAGGCCTTGGCGTGGTCGAACTTACCGTGGCCTTGCATGCGGTTTTTGATGCACCCCGCGACAAGATTATCTGGGATGTCAGCCACCAGTGTTATCCCCATAAAATTCTGACCGGCAGACGTGACCGCATCCGTACCCTTCGGCAAAAGGATGGCCTGAGTGGGTTCACCAAACGCTCTGAATCGCCCTACGATCCTTTTGGGGCCGCCCATAGTTCCACCTCGATCAGTGCCGCTCTTGGCTTTGCCGTCGCCCGCGATCTGGGCGGCATCTGTGACACCGGCCACGGCGATGCAATTGCCGTGATTGGGGATGGCGCCATGAGTGCCGGCATGGCGTTTGAGGCGATGAACAACGCAGGCCATCTCAAAAAACGACTGATTGTCATTCTGAATGACAACGAAATGTCTATCGCCCCGCCTGTGGGCGCTTTATCATCTTATCTTTCGCGGCTTTACGCCGGTGAGCCGTTTCAGGAATTCAAGGCCGCAGCCAAGGGTGCCGTATCCCTGCTGCCTGAACCCTTTCAGGAAGGCGCCCGACGGGCCAAGGAAATGCTCAAGGGCCTGGCCGTTGGGGGTACGCTTTTTGAAGAACTTGGTTTCAGCTATGTCGGCCCCATCGACGGCCATGATATGTCCCAGTTGCTGCCGGTCCTGCGTACCGTGCGCCAGCGCGCGACCGGTCCGATCCTGATTCACGTGATTACCAAAAAGGGCAAGGGCTATGCCCCTGCCGAGGCCGCGCGAGACGGTGGCCACGCAACCGCGAAATTCGACATGGTCACGGGCAAACAGGTCAAGGCACCCTCGAATGCGCCCAGCTATACAAAAGTGTTTGCCGAGGTGCTGCTGACCCACGCTGCAAAGGACGACAAGATCTGCGCCATTACCGCGGCCATGCCTGATGGCACCGGGCTTGATCTTTTTGCCACCCGCTATCCGTCGCGCTGCTTCGATGTGGGCATCGCCGAACAACATGCTGTGACTTTTTCGGCCGGGCTTGCGGCAGGTGGAATGAAGCCCTTCTGCGCGCTTTATTCAACCTTCCTGCAACGTGGTTACGATCAGGTGGTTCATGACGTGGCCATACAACGTTTGCCGGTGCGCTTTGCCATTGATCGCGCTGGACTGGTCGGCGCTGACGGTGCGACCCATGCGGGCAGTTTTGACATCGCATTTCTTGCCAACTTGCCCGGCTTTGTGGTCATGGCTGCAGCGGACGAGGCCGAACTTATGCATATGGTCGCGACCGCCGTCGCCCATGACACCGGCCCCATCGCCTTTCGCTATCCCCGCGGCGAGGGGCAGGGGGTTGAGATGCCCGAAAAGGGCGAGGTTCTTGAAATCGGTAAAGGCCGGATGATTCAAAACGGATCCCGTGTTGCCATCCTGTCCTTCGGGACCCGTCTGGGTGAAGTTCTCAAGGCGTCCGAAGCTCTGATTGCGCGGGGCATCACACCCACGATTGCCGACGCCCGCTTTGCCAAACCTCTGGACGAAGATCTGATCCTTGATCTTGCTGCCGGTCACGAGGCGCTTATTACCATTGAAGAAGGCGCGGTTGGCGGCTTTGGCAGTCATGTCGCCCAGCTTCTGGCTGAAAACGCAGTTTTCGACGCCGGCCTTAAATTCCGTTCGATGGTATTGCCCGATATCTTCATTGATCAGGCCAGTGCCGAAGATATGTACCGGGTCGCGGGTCTGGGCGCCGCACAGATAGAAGCCAAGGTGCTTGATGTGCTCAACATTGCTCAGATCACAGGAAAACGCGCCTGAGCGCGATAAGTGCGGCTAAATCGTTTTGAAAAATCGAAAAAAAGTTTTACAAAACGTACGTAAAAACAACGGGATACCAGCGTTTCGCGACAAGCCCTGACTCAGGTATGTCTTTAAACGCTTTTGGTGAACGGTTTGCCGGATATGATCACGGCAGGTGAATTGGCTGTTTGTGTTTTCGCAGAACGTTCATACCCGTGGAATCGCGTATTCAGACAGCGACCTTCAGCTAATAGGCAGACAACGATCATTCTGCCAAGTTACCGGTTAATTTCAAAGGGAGGTAGTGAAATGCTGGATACAACAACGGACGATCAGGTTACCGGATTTCTGGACAGGTTTGGCGCGGCGCTTGAAAGTGGAGATACCGAAGCGGCAACCAAGATGTTTCAGGACGATTGTTACTGGCGAGATCTGGTCAGTTTTACTTGGAATATCAAAACTCTAGAGGGGCAAAAGCAGATTCGCGACATGCTGTCGGAACAGCTGGGTAAGATCAAGCCTTGCAACTGGAAAATTGCAGAAGGCGAGGTCGCAACCGAGGACGGCGGGATCATCACGGCATGGATCACCTTCGAAACCGGGGTGGCACGGGGATATGGCCTGATCCGGCTTAAGGATGGCAAAATCTGGACCTTGCTTACAACCATGAGCGAACTGAAGGGGCATGAGGAACCATTGGGTTACGAACGACCGCTTGGTGCAAAACATGGGGCAGGCAAAGGCCGGTTGACCTGGGCAGAAGAGATTGAAAAAGAACGCGCTGAAATGGGTTATAAAACCCAGCCCTATACCGTCATCATCGGTGGCGGTCAGGGCGGAATTGCCTTGGGAGCGCGGCTGCGGCAACTGGGTGTACCCACCATCATTGTAGAAAAGAACGAGCGCCCCGGCGACAGCTGGCGCAAGCGTTACAAGTCGCTCTGTCTGCATGATCCGGTCTGGTATGACCATCTGCCCTATCTGCCGTTCCCGCCCAACTGGCCGGTTTTTGCGCCGAAGGACAAGATCGGTGACTGGTTGGAAATGTACACAAAGATCATGGAGCTGAATTACTGGACCCGCTCCACCGTTGAACATGCCGAGTATGACGAAAAATCCAAGGAATGGGTCATCACCGTGGACCGCGACGGCGAAAAGGTCACGCTGAAGCCCAAACAACTGGTTTTTGCCACCGGCATGTCCGGCAAGGCGAATATGCCAAAGCTACCTGGCATGGAAAAATTCAAGGGCGACCAGCATCATTCCAGCCAGCACCCCGGCCCCGATGCCTATAAGGGGAAAAAGGCCGTTGTGGTGGGATCCAACAATTCTTCGCATGATATCTGTGCGGCCCTGTGGGAGGCCGGCGTGGATGTGACGATGGTTCAGCGGTCCACTACTCATATTGTACGTTCGGAACCTTTGATGGAAATCGGGCTGGGCGACCTTTATTCCGAACGCGCGGTTGAGGCCGGTATGACCACGCAAAAGGCCGATCTGATCTTTGCGTCTTTGCCCTACAAGATTCTACATGAGTTTCAGATCCCGGTTTACGATAAAATCAAAGAGGTCGATGCTGATTTCTATGCCGGGCTGGAAAAGGCCGGCTTCCAGCTGGACTGGGGCGCTGATGGCTCGGGCCTGTTCATGAAATACCTGCGCCGCGGGTCGGGCTATTACATTGATGTGGGCGCCAGCCAGTTGATCATCGACGGCAAGATCAAGCTGGCCCACGGTCAGGTGACCGAAATTGTCGAAGACGGGTTAATACTGGACGACGGCACCAAGTTGCAGGCCGATCTGATTGTATATGCCACCGGCTATGGCTCGATGAATGGCTGGGTTGCTGACCTGATAGATCAGGAAACTGCCGACAAGGTGGGAAAGGTTTGGGGGCTGGGGTCGGACACGCCCAAGGATCCGGGCCCCTGGGAGGGCGAGCAGCGCAACATGTGGAAACCCACACAGGTCGAGGCACTGTGGATGCATGGTGGCAACCTGCACCAGTCGCGGCATTATTCTCAGTTCCTGTCGCTGCAACTAAAGGCGCGGATGGAAGGGATCGACACGCCGGTCTACGGATTGCAGGAATCCCATCACTTGGGGCGCTGAAAAGACCGGTCTACATTCAAAGCGTCCCGCCAGAGCCTTGAGACACCGCTTTTGGCGTGGCGCTTTTGAAGGGAGCTTTGGCCTTTTCGGATAAGTCTGCAGACCTTTAAACCCGGAACTGCGATTGGCAGGCGTCGGAGGCGTCACCGCTATCAGCGGTTCGCGCCCGGTACCCACAATACATCGTCTTTACCGCCGTCATTGGCCATGCGAGCGCCAACAAAGAACCAGTCGGACAGACGGTTGAGGTATTTCACAGCTGCCGGGTTAATGTCTTCCTCGCCGGCAAGTTCCACCGTCAGTCGCTCGGCCCGGCGTGAAACGGTGCGGCAAAGGTGCAGATAGGCGGCCAGTGCCGTGCCGCCAGGCAGAATGAAACTGCGCAGGGGCTCCAGCACCTTGTTCATCTCGTCGATCTCGGCCTCAAGCCTTGTGACCTGATTGTCGGTGACGCGCAGAGGCGTGTATTCGGCCTGCGTGTCCTTTTCCATGTCGGGGCGGCAAAGATCAGCGCCAAGATCGAAAAGGTCATTCTGGATGCGTTCCAGCGCCAGATCCACATCGCCAGTGGCCTGCAGGCGGGCCAGACCGACAGTCGAATTCACCTCGTCCACTGTGCCATAGGCATTGACCCGGGCCGAGTGTTTGGCGACGCGTGCGCCGTTGCCCAGGGCGGTTTCACCGGCATCGCCGGTCCGGGTGTAAATTTTGTTCAGGACAACCATGGTCTTATTTATCCCCCCTGTCTGCGAACGTATACGAATAGAAGAATGACCAGCACGGCAATGAACTGAGCAATCAGCCGCCAGCGCATGAATTTGTTCGATCGTTTGGCGTTTTCCACGCCCTCCTTGCCAAATGAGCTGATCCCCATGATCAGGATCACGGCGACGGTGATACAGGCCAGCGCCACGAGGATAAAAAGCGGGTCTTGCAGCATCGGAAGTCCTTGGGTTGATGGGTCTGGATGACATGTAGGAGGCTACGGCGGAAAAGCGAACGGGTGTTTTGGTCGCGGGCAACTTATCTGCACGGAAAAGCGGTGAAGCGCGACGGGCCTATCCTTTCGACAGCACCCAATCCAGTGCGCGGGTGGGCAGGACCCGCCGCAGCGCCCCCATGAAATAGGTTGGCGTCGTCACATAGTACCGCGGGCGCGGGCGGTTCGATTCCAGCGCGTGCACAAGTTTCCGAGTCACCGCAGAGGGTGGCAGTTCAAACGTGTCCTTGCCGGTTTTCTCGTAGAGACGCTTGCGCAGCTGCGCCCGATAGTCCTCTACACGTGGTGAATTTTCCCAGTCGATCCAACGTTCGAAATGCGGAATGGCATTGACGCGGATTTTTGAGGTGACCGGGCCGGGCTCGATCAGGACAACCTCGATCCCGGTGCCGCGCATTTCAACACGCAAGGTGTCTGTCAGCCCCTCGATTGCATATTTGGTGCTGGAATAGGCGGCGCGCCAAGGCGCAATCACCAGCCCCAGCACCGACGAGTTTTGCACGATGCGCCCGTGTCCCTGCGCCCGCATCACCGGGATCAATTGGCGGGTCAGTTCGTGCCAGCCAAAGACGTTGGCCTCAAAAATCTCGCGCAGGGCGCCGGTGGGCAGGTCTTCGACCGCGCCGGGGCAGGCATAGGCGCCGTTGTTGAACAGCGCGTCCAGTGTGCCTCCGGTCATCTCAAGCACTTCGGTCAGGCCCGAGGTGATGGTTGCTTCATCCTGATAGTCAATCAGTGGGCTTTCAAAGCCTTCGGCGCGCAGACGATCGCAATCTTCAGCCTTGCGGCACGAGGCAAAGACACGCCAGCCGCGTGCTCGCATACCATGGGCGGCGTCATAGCCGATGCCGGATGAGCATCCGGTGATAAGGAGGGTTTTCTGTGTCATAAAGCTGCTATGGCGCGAGGTGCGCGCAGATGCAACTTAGTTTGTAGCTGTAACCAGCCAATCGGCCATCCAGCCGATACGGCCGGTTTCCACCACCCGCAGCTCGATCCAGCCATTTCCGGGGCTTTGCAGAATGGAAACTTCGGTACCTTTGGTCAGTTTGCCAACCCGATCATACTGCGTGCCCGGACCGTCGCGCAAATTGACCAGATCTCCGGTTACAAGGCGGATGTCCTCGATTGCTGCGGCGGGGTTTTCTGCCGTGACCGGCGTTTGCCGAGCGGCAGCATCTGCGGCTGCAGTGGCTGTTTCAATCGCTGTCGTCGTATTGGGCAGGGTGATCGACGCAGGTTTTACCGGGTCGGCTGATACAGTGGGTTTGGCGATATCCTCGGCTGTTACAGTGGCGAGCGTGATCTGGAAGCGGTTGCCGGCTGATAGATCAAGTTGATCCAGCGAGGTGATAGCCTGCGACGTAGCACCCGCTTTGGGCAGTCCGCTTTCGGCCAGTTGGATCACATTCATGCGCACGGGACGGGGCACCGGACGTACATGTTCAATCTTGGCGCGGGCCTGAATGGACTGGGCGCGCGGGGCATAATCTGCGCCACCGCTAAGGATATAAAAAGAATAGGCAAGAAAGGTGAAAGTTACCAAAATAAAGCGCCACATTGCGCATCCCCTGTTTACCGTACTGTCGTGCATTGGCAGCAAATACAACCTACACGATTCGAAGCCCCCAATCATGGGAAAATCAAAAAACTTTCCCACCTATCCGCTTTACGGGGAAATTCCATACGGGTATCACATCATCTATGACTGATTTGCTTGACGACCCCAATATCGGCCCCGGGACTGTGGCAGAACCGCTACGCCGCGCCATCGGCGAGCGCTACCTGACCTATGCGCTGAGCACGATTATGCACCGCGCGCTGCCGGATGCGCGCGACGGCTTGAAGCCGGTTCACCGGCGGATCCTCTATGCGATGCGCGAATTGCGGCTGAGTTCAACCGGTGGCTTCCGTAAATCGGCCAAAATCAGCGGCGACGTGATGGGTAATTACCACCCGCATGGCGACGCGGCGATCTATGATGCGATGGCGCGTCTGGCGCAGGATTTTGCTGTGCGCTATCCGCTGGTCGACGGGCAGGGGAATTTCGGCAATATCGACGGCGATAACCCGGCCGCCAGCCGGTACACCGAGGCGCGGATGACAGCTGTCGCCGAGGCGCTGCTGGATGGGCTGACCGAAAACGCTGTTGATTTTCGCGACAATTACGACGGCACACTGACCGAGCCGGTTGTCCTTCCAGCGTCGTTTCCAAACCTCCTGGCGAACGGTTCCAGCGGGATTGCGGTGGGTATGGCCACCAATATTCCGCCGCATAACATTGCTGAACTGGTTGATGCCTGCATCCATCTGATCGGAACGCCCGATTGTCGGGACGATACCCTGCTGAATTATGTCAAAGGACCCGATTTTCCCACCGGCGGCGTGATTGTCGAACCCCCCGAGAATATCGCGCAGGCCTATCGCACCGGGCGCGGATCGTTCCGGCTGCGCTGTAAATACGAAGTCGAGGATATGGGCCGGGGGCAGTGGCAGATTGTTGTCACCGAGATTCCCTATCAGGTGCAGAAATCCAAGCTGATCGAAAAGATCGCCGAGGTGATTCAGACCAAGAAAATCCCCATTCTGGCCGATGTGCGGGATGAGAGCGCCGAGGATATCCGCCTGATCCTTGAACCGCGCTCCAAGAATGTGGACCCCGAGGTGCTGATGGGGATGCTGTATCGCAACAGCGATCTTGAGGTGCGGTTCAGCCTGAACATGAATGTTCTGATCGACGGGGTGACACCCAAGGTCTGCAGCCTCAAGGAAGTGCTGCGCGCCTTCCTGGATTTCCGGCAAGAGGTACTGATCCGCCGCTCGCGTCACCGGGTGGCCAGGATCGACCACCGGCTTGAGGTATTGCAGGGGCTGATCACTGCCTTTGTGAATCTGGATCGAGTGATCGAGATTATCCGTTATGACGACGACCCCAAGGCGGCGCTGATGTTTGAGGATTGGAGCAATCTGCATCAATCCACGCTGGCCCGCGCATTGAACGAGGGTGACTACAGATCCCCGCTTGCTGGCGTGGATGTCTCCACGTTGCGGCTTGTGGTCGACATGGACGCCGGGGCGACAGGGGTACTCTCTGAAAGCGCCCCTGAGCGCGCCGTGCCGCAAAGTTATGAGGGCCGTGAAAATGGCCTGTCGGATGTACAGGCCGAAGCGATCCTGAACATCCGCCTGCGCAGTCTGCGCCGGCTGGAAGAAGAGGCGCTGGTGAAAGAGCGCGACGCACTGATGGAAGAGCGCGCCGGGCTTGAGGATCTGCTGGAAGATCCAGGCCTGCAATGGAATGCTATCACCGACCAGTTGCGCGAGGTCAAAAAGACCTTCGGCAAGGATTATGTGCACGGCGCCCGCCGCACCCAGTTTGCCGTGGCAGGCGAGGTGGAAGAGGTGCCGCTGGAGGCAATGATCGACCGTGAACCGATAACGGTGGTCTGCAGTCAGATGGGATGGATCCGGGCAATGACCGGCCATATCGACCTGACCCGCGAGTTGAAATTCAAGGACGGAGACGGGCCGCGTTTTCTGTTTCACGCCGAGACCACCGACCGACTGCTGGCCTTTGCCAGTAACGGGCGGTTCTACACGGTTTCCGCCGCCAATTTACCTGGCGGACGCGGCATGGGAGAACCACTGCGCCTGATGGTCGATCTGCCCAACGAATGCGAGATCATCGATCTGTTTATCCACAAGCCTGGTCGCAAGCTGTTGCTGGCCTCAAGTGCGGGCGATGGCTTTGTCGTGCCCGAGGATGACGTGGTGGCCCAGACCCGCAGCGGCAAACAGGTGCTGAACGTACGCGGCGACGTGCGGGCACAGGTATGCCGCCCGGTGGCGGGCGATCACGTGGCCTGCGTGGGCGAAAACCGCAAGGTGCTGGTGTTTTCACTTGATGAACTGCCTGAAATGGGACGGGGTAAAGGCGTGCGTTTGCAGAAATACAAGGATGGGGGCCTGTCAGATGCCACCACGTTTGTATTGGCCGAGGGCCTTAGCTGGCTGGACCCGGCAGGCCGCACCCGCACCGAAACCGAACTGGCAGAATGGCGCGGCAAACGCGCCAGTTCCGGCCGCATGGCGCCGCGCGGCTTTCCACGCGACAACAAATTTACCTGATCCTCTCATTCCTGCCCAGATCGTGCCAAAAAACACCCGCAAAACGCGAGTAGGCATCCGCAATGGCCGACAGATGCGGCAGCAGGTTTTCTCGCGGAGGAGGTTTCATGACCATGGGATCAGGACAGATCAGCGGGCAATATGTGGGCAAACGCGGCCCGCTATTCGGTCTGGCCTTTACCACGGCGTTGCTGACGGCGCTGACGGTGGGGATTTACCGGTTTTGGGGAAAGACCCGCATCCGGCGCTATATCTGGTCGTCGGTCAGCGGCGATGGCGACGCGTTTGAATATACTGGCACTGGCGTCGAGAAGTTTCTGGGGTTTCTGGTGGCCATGGTCGTTCTGGCAATCTATCTGGGGATCATACAGACAATCCTGTTCTTCTTTGGTCTGACCTTGTTCACCGAAGCCGAAACAATGGCGCAGCAGGCGGCACAGGTTCTTGCCCTGAACATTACCTTTCTGGCGGTAGTGCCGCTGATTTTCTTCGCCCAATACCGCGCGCGCCGCTACAAACTGGCCCGGACCCGCTGGCGCGGCGTGCGGTTTGGCGCGGAAAAAGCGGCCTGGGGCTATTCCTGGCGGGCGATGCTGCACGGGCTGGTGACCCTTATGAGCCTTGGTTTTCTGTTGCCGCGTCAGACATTCTGTCTGGCAAAATACAAAGCGGACCGGACATGGTTCGGTGATGCAAAGTTTGAACAGCGCGGCAAATGGACCGGACTTTATCCCGCAATGAAGCAGTTGTTTTTCGCCGGGATCATTCTTGTGTTGGGCGCTATTGTTCTGGCAATTTCAGGTCAGGGCGCCGTCGGACAGCTGGTTGCCGGTTTTTTCCTGCTGATCATTGGCTTTATCTGGTTCATGATTGGCCTGGTGTCTTACCGGGTACGGTCGCTGGATTATCTGGCCAATCATCTGGTGCTTGAGGGGCAGCACGGGCAGGTGCGCTTTGCCGCCAGCCCGATGACAGGCACTGTCATCACCACGATGATCGCGGGCGGACTGGCCGCCAGCGTGCTGTCGGGAATAGCACTGTCGCTTGTTGCCCTTGTGACCGGTGCGATCTGGGCTGTGACTGGTGCCATCATCGGTGAGTCGGCCTTTCAACCGGGCGTGACCGAATTGGTTGGCCTGACCGCTTTTGCAGGGTTGTACATAGGTGCGCTGGCACTGTCTGGTGGGCTGATCCTGGTTCTTGTGACGCAGCCGATCATTGCGCATATCGTAAAGACAATCACGGTGCGCAACACCGGGGCGCTGGCGGCAATTAGGCAACGCGCGTCCGATCGGGGCGCTGATGCCGAAGGGTTTGCCGATGCGTTGGATGTTGGCGGGGCGTTCTGATGTCTTGGGTTTCGGGTTTCTTCTATGATGGCGAAACCGCAGGGCGGCATTCTGTTACTGTCGAAATGGAAGAGGGCGCAGGCGCTCTTCTGCTAACAGGCCCGACGTTGGATGACGTGCAGCGCTGGCCGCTACATCGGCTGCGTGCGCTATCGGATCACGCCCGCGAAACCAGCCTGACGCTTACATTACATGCCAGAACCAAAGATGAATCCCTGCGCGTCGCGGCCCGCCTGATTATCACAGACAAGGATTTGATCGCCCGTCTGAAAAAATTGTGCCCCGATCTTTCGCGTCAGGACATGCAAGTTGGCAGCTGGCAAAAGATCGTCAAGTGCAGCGCGCTGGCCGCCGGCGCGCTGGCGCTTATGGTTCTTGTGATCCTTCCGCGTATGGCCAATACCCTTGCCGAACTTATCCCGGTGGACCGCGAGATTGCCTTCGGAAAATCGGTCACGGCGCAGATGGAAACGGCTTTGGGGGCTTCCAAACTGGGGGATCTGCACTGTTCGAACGCCGAAGGTAACGCCGCGCTCGAGCGGCTGGTCGCCCGCCTGACCAAAGGGCAGGCCCTGCAGTACAGACCGGAGGTTCAGGTGTTAAACCACAAGATGGTCAATGCCTTCGCCGCGCCTGGCGGACAGATTGTGATGATGCGCGGGCTGATTGATAATGCCACCGGTCCCGAGGCCGTGGCCGCCGTTCTGGCCCATGAAATCGGCCATGTGGAACGCCGCGATGCAACCCGCCATGCCTTGCGCGCAGCCGGTTCGGCAGGTCTTCTGTCGATGGCGATGGGCGATTTCACCGGTGGCGCAATTGCCGTGTTTCTGGGCGAGCGGCTGTTGCAGGCCAGCTATACCCGCGAGGCGGAAACAGAGGCAGATGCGTTTGCGCTGGAAATGCTGAATGCATCCGGGGTGGACAGCACCGGTATGGCAGATTTCTTTAATCAGATGCAAAAGCTTGAGGGGCAGGGCCCCGAAGTGCTGAACTATTTTTCAACCCATCCGGCCAGCGCCAGCCGTGCCGCACAAGCCCGGGGAAACGCGGCAACACAGGTAGAAACTACACCAGCACTGAACAAAAAGGACTGGGCTGCATTAAAAGCGATATGCGGTTAGGATTTCTGCGGCCAGACGTCTGGATGGTACATATCCAATGTCTTGCTCTCCAGCCCGTTTGAACCAAATGCGCAGCGAGTACTGCAATAGCCGTCACAATATCTGTAGCTGGTGGATAGGATATACATTAAGCGCATAATCAGTATTATGTTAATAATTATGTACAGGTTGAGTTGCGGGCAATAGTGGATTGAATTACACACACAAAATCGAAATAAAAACTTTGTGACCTAAATCTCGACACCTTGGTCAACTAGGTTCTAAACGTGAAAGGCCCAAAGGGAAAACTTCTCATGACTTCGATACTGATCCTGAATGGACCGAATTTGAATCTACTTGGCACACGTCAGCCAGAAATTTACGGTCGCACTACTCTTTTAGATATTGAAAAAATATGCCGGGACAAAGCAGCGGACTTGTCCATCGATCTGGAATTTTTTCAAAGTAACCACGAAGGTGAACTTGTAGATATTATTCACAGCGCACGTGGAAAGCACCACGGGATTATTCTGAACGCTGGCGCATACACTCACACTTCGGTCGCGCTGATGGATGCTATTTCTTCGGTCGGGTTACCTGCTGTTGAACTGCATCTTTCAAATATTCATGCCCGCGAGGAATTTCGCCATCATTCCTATATCGCTAAGGTCGCACTAGGTGTTATCTGTGGTTTTGGCGCAAATGGTTATATACTGGCTCTCGATGCCATGGCGACCCATCTGGAGACTGCAAAGTGATAACCACCGAGCGTCTGAATGCGCTTCTTAGTGCCCCCAGTATCGAAGAACTGTGGGATTTGCACACGCGCCAGATGTCGGAATTCGGTTTTGACAGGTTGATGTATGGCTACACCCGGTATCGTACGGCAACGTCACTGGGAGATCCCGATGATTTTGTCCTGCTGACCAATCACAGCAGCGACTATACGGACGAGTTTATTGGTGAAGGTCTCTATTTTCATGCACCAATGGTGCGTTGGGCGCTGGAACATGATGGGGCGTGCTCCTGGTCGGTACTGGGTAAAATGATCCTTTCTGGCACGCTTACTTCGCAAGAACAGAAAGTTTTTGAGTTCAACCAATCCCATGATGTCGTCGCCGGCTACTCGATCAGTTTTCAATCTGTCTCGCCCAGAACCAAGGGGGCAATTGCGTTAACCGCACGAAAAGGTCTTAGCCAGAACGACGTTGACGCAATCTGGTCGAAACATGGTGAGGATATTCTCGCGCTGAACAACATAACCCACCTGCGAATTTTGTCCCTGCCCTACACGGCCCCCGGTCGTTCTTTGACAAAACGGCAACGAGAGGTTCTGGAATGGGTCGGTGACGGCAAGACTATTCAGGATATCGCCTTGTTGCTTGGGCTTACACCTGCCACGGTAGAGAAACATTTGCGACTCGCCCGTGAGGCCCTTAGTGTCGAAACAACGGCTCAAGCGGTTTTAAAAGCCGCTTTTCAGAACCAAATGTTCATCATTGAAAAATAAAGTATATATTTATATCAATACTTTAGTAGATGGTATGGAATCCCATACTTTCTTGACGTAACGTAAAATTGCATTCTGGTGATGTTCCGTGAGTGGTGGCTTTACAGCCCGGGAACATCAGGTCTGTACCCTCTGTGATTACAGGGCTCTCGGATCTGCCGGTCCTACCGGATGTCGGCCGCTGGATTCTATTTTTCGGGTTCAGCGGTCGGCGCTTCCTGATCGCCGTTTCATCCCCAATTTGACGGGCGATTAAAAAAGAACGGTGTCGTCTTAAACAGACAGCACCGTTCGATTCTACACGCGTTCCCTTAAATTTTTATGAGCCGCTTACATTTTCGGAAAGTAATCCTCGCAGTTACCTTCACGGAAAACATCCGCCGTGCAGCAGTGCAGTCCACCCCCAAAGGCATAAGCATCGCGCAGTTCGACGGGAACAACTTCCATACCCAGTTTGTCCATCTGTTCCATCTGGTAAACTTCTGAGGCTTCGACGCAGACAGTTTTGGGGTCCAGTACCAATACGTTCATCGAAAGCCAGGTCGACGAATAACACAGCGGTGGCGGCGCGTTATGCGCGGGCTGCGCAGCATCCACGATCTCCCAGCCGTTGTCGTTGAACATCCTGCGCTGGTCATCGGGCAGACGGCGCTGCGGGTTGTTCAGAATCAGACCCGGGCGCAGAGGTGTGAACGTGGCGTCGATATGGATCGGATAAGGGTCTCCGGGGAAGTTCACCGTATGCACCCGGTGATCGGGAAAATGACGGCGGAGCCACTCGATCCCTTTCATATTCGTGGTGAACCCGTGCTGTACCACCAGATCACGACCAAAGCGCAGCACATCGGCGGCATCAAACAGTGGCTCTTCTTCGGTTGTGACAAAGAATTTCTCGGCGGCCCATTTCAGGCGCTTTTCCACGCCGATCTTGTCCGACAGGTAATCGGGGTGATAATCGGCATCCGTCAGGCGTGGCTTGGGCGCGGCCTCGTGGCGGAAATTCGGGTCTTCCTCCCAATATTGCTGCATCAAGGGACGATAATTGAGGTACTCGAACCAGCGGCATCGATAGGACATCGTCGCCTCAAGCATTTCATGCCCCACGGTCAGCAGCACATCACGCGGCGGCATGCAGCCAAACTGACTGTCGGTATGAAAATCCGGTGTGGTGGCAGGCAATGAATGGTCAATACAGGTCGGTCGGTCCACCCGAATGCCGCGCTTTTTCAGCATCGCGGCGAAATTGTCCAAAAGCTCATTGGCGCGATCTATGGTCTCCTGGGGCCGCCTGCCCCACTGGCCGCGCATATCGCTATCCTCGGGCACCTTGGCATCCAACGCGGGCTCTTCCGGCGGGATATGGCAATCATCGGCACGCCCGACGATGACATGTTTCAGCGGGTCCCATTCGTTCCAGCTGTTGACGACTGTTTTCTCTGGCGACCAAGACATGGCCTGCGTCTCCTCATGTGTCGGAGAAGAAGGCGGGGCCCTCAATCTCCCGATTGAAAGTCCCGGCGTACAGGAAAGTTGTCACGAGGCAAGAGCGCAAGTGCTCTTTGGCGACGCCATCGCCGATTGCCAGATCGGCTTATAGCACCGGCGGGAAAGGCACCGCAATCTTTTAGGTCGTTTGATAAGGCCGGGCTGCCGGACAAATTTTGATTGGGCGTTCGGCGAAATTATTCCTTGGATGGCCGTTTTGCGGGACTTAGCGGCCTGATGCTGTTGCAGTGAATTTTGATTGCCAGCGGCGTTCAATTCGTTGAACCGCTCGCTGCACCGGTGTCGGACGTCTGAGTTGCCGGACATATCTGGCATTCGCAAAGGCGAGATTGACTGACGTATTCCGCCCAAGCGGAGAGCAAGCAAACGCCGAACCAACATCTGACAGAACTTTTGATTTATATCAGCTTGGAGCAGACGCCATCCGGTATTCTTTCTCTGTCTGCTAAACAGTATACAGGGAGATAAATGATATGTCGCTGAAGTTGTTGATTGAAATTCTTGCGGTGGCAGGTCTAACGACTGTGTCGCTTTCCGGCCCTGCTCTGGCGCACGATGTCAACCACACCAATGGATGGCAAAACGGTTGGGGGCAAGGCTACATGATGGGTCAGGGCCACATGATGGGTCCGGGGTATATGATGGGTCAGGGCCACATGATGGGTCCGGGGTACATGATGGGTCCGGGGTACATGATGACCCCCGACTTCAACCAACGGGGCAATGTCGGTCCCGGGATGATGCAAACACTGCGAGAGGATCTCGGTATCGACGATGTCAGGCACATGATGGAGCACAGACTTCGCTGGATGAACAACCCGAATCTGAAACTGGGTAGTGTCGAGGAAAAGGATACCGATACCATCACCGCCGACATTGTCACGAAAGACGGCTCGCTTGTGCAGCGACTGAACGTAGATCGTCATACCGGTTGGATGCAGCCGAGCCAATAACAGCGCGTTCCGCCACTGCATCGCCGCGCGTACAGTTTGGTTGCGCGGTTTTGCAAAACATGGCGAATGTTATTCAGTCTCGTCGTGTCTGCTTTAGAAGGCGCAAAACTGCCCTTAGCCGCACACGGCACGAAGGTCCGGTATGGGCCCGTTCCAACGGGCTGGATTTCTGCTCATGCGAAATGCTGCGGGACGTTATTGGGTAAAGAGGGCTCAGTGCGGACATTGGTCCGGTGATTTGATGCAAGACCAAAGGTCTTCCTTATTGGGCTCTTAAACGAAAAAGGGGCACCAGAAGGTGCCCCCGAACTTGGAAGGGTGATGGCTCAGCCGCCTGCCGCCGTCTTGGCGACCTCGGCGGCGAAGTCTTCTTTTTCGACTTCGATGCCTTCGCCCACTTCAAGGCGCACAAAACCGGTGATTTCGGCACCTGCTTCTTTGGCTGCCGCCTCGACCGTCAGGTCGGGGTTCATCACGAATGATTGGCCCATCAGGGTAACTTCGGACATGAATTTCTTCATGCGGCCGACGATCATCTTTTCGATTACCTGCTCGGGCTTGCCGGATTCGCGGGCGATATCCATCTGAACCTGCTTTTCTTTTTCAACAACAGCGGGGTCCAGTTCGGCCTCGTTCAGCGCGGCGGGGTTGGTGGCGGCGATGTGCATGGCAATCTGTTTGCCAAATGCCTCGTCGCCTTTCAACGCGACCAGCACACCGATTTTTCCCATACCGTCCGCGGCGGCGTTGTGAACATAAGCCACGACCGTGTCGCCCTCAACACTGGCCATCCGGCGCAGCGACATGTTCTCGCCAATGGTGGCGATTTTGGCGGTGATCGTGTCGGCCACAGTTTTGCCACCCAGATCGGTTGCGGCCAGTGCCTCAACATCTGCTGCTCCAATAGCGGCAGCAGCGATATCACGCACCATCGACTGGAAGTCGGCGTTTTTCGCAACAAAGTCGGTTTCCGAGTTGATTTCGACCGCAACACCGCGCCCGCCATCAACCTTTACGGCCACCAGACCTTCGGCAGCTGTGCGTCCCGATTTCTTGGCCGCTTTCGCCAGGCCCTTGGTGCGCAGCCAGTCAACCGCGGCTTCCATGTCGCCATCGGTTTCGGTCAGCGCTTTTTTCGCATCCATCATGCCTGCGCCCGTCGAATCGCGCAGTTCTTTCACCATTGCAGCTGTGATCGCCATCTTGGCTCTCCTCAAAATTCGTCAAATTGGATGAGGGCGGACGTATCCGCGCCTCATATCAGTCAGGTAAAAGCGGTTCAGCTTTCTGCGGCTTCTTCTGCCGGGGCCTCTTCGGCAACCACTTCTTCAACCAGGGCCTCTTCCATCGCGCCCAGATCAACACCGGCAGCACCCATTTGGGCTGTCATGCCGTCCAGGGCTGCGCGGCTGACCAGATCGCAATAAAGGGCGATGGCGCGCGCTGCGTCGTCGTTACCCGGAATAAGATAGTCGATGCCATCGGGCGAACAGTTGGTGTCAACGACGCCGACAACGGGAATGCCCAGCTTGTTGGCTTCGGCCACGGCCAGCGCTTCTTTTTTCACGTCGATGACAAACAGCATATCCGGCACGCCGCCCATTTCGCGGATACCGCCAAGGCTGGCTTGCAGTTTGGCCTGGTCGCGCTCGATACCAAGACGCTCTTTCTTTGTCAGACCCTCGGCACCACCTTCCAGTGCTTCGTCAATCTGTTTCAGCCGCTGAATCGATTTCGACACGGTCTGCCAGTTGGTCAGCGTGCCGCCAAGCCAACGGTGGTTCATGTAGTACTGCGCGCATTTTTCAGCGGCTTCTGCCACGGGCACGGCGGCCTGACGCTTGGTGCCAACGAACAGGATACGGCCGTTTTTGGCAACGGTTTCACGGATCGCATTCAATGCAGCGTCCAGCATCGGAACGGTCTGTGTCAGGTCCATGATGTGGATGCCATTGCGCGAGCCATAGATGAACTCGCCCATACGGGGGTTCCAACGCTGCGTTTGGTGGCCAAAGTGAACGCCAGCTTCCAACAGCTGACGCATTGTGAACTCGGGAAGAGCCATCGTCGTATTCCTTTTCCGGTTTTCGCCTTGGCACGGGGTGTAAAGCGGATGCTTCAACCGGTGGACACAATGGGGATGTCTCCCCCATCAGCCCGCCCATGCCTGCGGATTTCAATGTCGCGCGTATAGCGGCCCCTACCAGACAGCGCAACCCTGTAAAACAAACTACGCCTTTTACACCAAACCAAAGCCACTGGTGATGACTAACACTGCATTTCGGTTTGGACATTCGCCTAAACTATGGCCAATCATGTCGTCAAACATGAAAGGGTTACTTGCGAATGATCACTTATGATTTTTCAAACCGCACCGCCGTCGTTACCGGCGCGGGCGGTGGCATGGGCTTTGAGATCGCAAACATGCTTCTCGATGCGGGTGGATCGGTTGTGATGATTGACGTCAAAGCTGAGCCAAGCGGCCTGAATGGTACGCCTGACCAGCGATTCTATGCGCAGGGTGATCTGACCGATACCGACTTTGTCGAGGAAACGATTCAGGCCGGTGCCAAGCGTTTCGGCGGCATCCACTATCTGGCCAACGTGGCTGGTGTTCTGTGGTTTGAGCAGGATGCCTCATTGCTTGAAATGGATCTGGATGTCTGGGACCGCGTATTTGACATCAACCTCAAATCCATGGTCCGCACCGCCCGCGCCGTTGTCCCGCACATGCAGCGCGCGGGGGGCGGGGCGATGGTGCATTTTTCATCCACGCAATGCCTGCGCGGAGACCCCCTGCCCCAGGATGCCTATTCAACCGCCAAGGCCGGCGTGGCTGCCCTGTCCCGTTCCCTGGCTATGCAGCTTGCCGGCGAAAACATCCGCTCGAACACTATTTATCCCGGTCTGACACAAACCCCGCTTCAGGCACGGTGGGACACGCCGGAAAAAATCAGGGATGTTGGTGGCTTTGTTCCCATGGGCCGCATCGGCACGCCTCAGGAATTGGCCGCAGTTGCGGTTTTCCTGCTGTCGGATGGCGCGTCCTACGTAACCGGCGCCGATCTGGTGGTGGACGGAGGACTGTTGCTGAAATAGCCGATCTGCCGTTCCGAAAGGTCTTGTCTTATGTCGATGCTTCAATTCTCACCCGAAGTTGCCGAAGCCAAACGCAATAACATCCCGTTGGTTGCGCTTGAAAGCACGATAGTAACCCATGGCATGCCGTTTCCCGACAACCTGGAAACCGCCTGGAAAGTCGAAGAAACCGTTCGGGACGCTGGCGCTGTTCCGGCTACAATTGCGGTTCTCGACGGCACCCTGCATGTAGGGTTGTCCGAAGGTGAACTTGAAGAACTTGCACAGGCGCAAACCGTGGCCAAGCTCAGCCGCGCCGATCTGGCGGTCTGCATGGCAACCGGGAACACAGGATCAACCACCGTTGCCGCGACGATGATCGCTGCCGCGAAGGCAGACATTGCGGTCTTTGCAACGGGCGGTATCGGTGGGGTCCACCGCGGGGCCGAAGACAGCTTTGACATTTCGGCTGATCTGCATGAATTGGCACAAACCCCAGTCACTGTCGTTTCCGCCGGGGCCAAGGCGATACTTGATCTGCCAAAAACGCTGGAAGTTCTTGAAACCCTTGGTGTGCCGGTTATTGCTTTCGGACAAGATGATTTTCCGGCCTTCTGGTCGGCCAGTTCGGGCTTGCGCGCACCACTTCGGATGGATGAGGCTGCACAGATTGCCCGCGCCCATCTGGTGCGATCAGAACTGGGCCTCAAGGGCGGACAATTGGTGGCCAACCCGATACCCGACGACAATCAGATCCCTGCATCCGAGCTTGAACCGTTGATCTACCGCGCCGCACGCGAGGCGCAACAGCAGGGTATCTCCGGCAAAGATGTCACCCCGTTCTTGTTGAACCGGATATTCGAGTTGACGCATGGCCGGTCGTTGAAAGCCAATATTGCGCTGATCTGTAACAACGCACGCGTCGCAGCTGCTATAGCTGCAGAAATAAACACCGCGCTCACATCCAGAGGTTGACCCTGGCCGCCAATTTGCGCTTGAGAACATCCAAAAGCGCATCTGCAGACTTTGCCCCATTGTCGCAGGACGGTTTTCTGCTTACATACCGACTGTTCCTAACCGTCTGCATTGAAACATGAACACACCCTTCGACGAAGAACCACCGCACCCCAAAAAACCGGGTATGTTCTCGGGCCTGCGCGCCAGTTTTCTGACTGGTCTGGTTGTTATCGCGCCAGTAGGGTTGACCGTCTGGCTGATGTGGACGCTTGTGGGCTGGGTAGATGGCTTTGTGCTGCCGCTGGTTCCGTATAAATTTAATCCCGAGAAATATATTGGCATCAACCTTCGCGGTGTAGGTGTGATATTTTTCCTGTTCTTCACGATCTTCGTGGGATGGGTCGCCAAGGGGCTGATTGGCCGATCTTTGATACGGTTCGCCGAGTCCCTGGTTGAGCGGATGCCGGTCGTCCGGTCGATTTATTCCGGCGTCAAACAGATCGCTGAAACGGTTTTTGCCCAGTCCGAACGCAGCTTTGAAAAGGCCTGCCTGATTCAGTATCCTCGCAAGGGCATCTGGGCGATTGGCTTTATCTCGACCACCGCCAAGGGCGAGATTTCACGCAGGGCAGAAACCGGAGGCGAGTTGATGAGCATCTTCCTTCCGACAACGCCCAACCCGACATCAGGTTTTTTGCTTTTCCTTCCCAAGGAAGACATCATTGAACTCGACATGAGTGTCGAAGAAGCGGCGAAACTGGTGATTTCGGCCGGGCTGGTCTATCCGAATATGGAAGACCCCGAAAAGCCCAAGATCGCCATCGCCAAATAAAATTTATCCCGTTGCCTGAAGGGTTTCGGCTACAGGTCAATCACGACGATTTTTTTATTGAAAATTGAAACGGAGGGGGCCGTGCCCCACCGCTTCTGATCAGACCAACGGCGCAGAGCAAATCACCTATAGCGCGGTCCAGCCACCATCAACGCTGATTGTGGTTCCTGTGATTTGGGCCGCCGCGTCTGAACACAGGAACAGGGCGGTTCCGCCCAACTGTTCAACGGTCGCGAACTCTTTGGACGGTTGCCGTTCCAGCATGACCTTCTTGATTACCTCGTCGCGGTCCATGTCGTATTTCTTCATGGTGTCGGGAATCTGGGCCTCGACAAGCGGAGTCAGCACATAACCGGGGCAGATGGCATTGGCGGTGATCGGCTCTTGTGCTGTTTCCAGTGCCACAACCTTGGTCATGCCGACGATCCCGTGTTTGGCGGCAACATAGGCCGATTTATAGGGAGAGGCCGTCAACCCGTGCGCCGAGGCGATATTGACCACCCTGCCCCATCTGGCCTTGCGCATCACTGGCAGGGCCGCGGCAGTGGTATGAAACGCTGATGACAGGTTGATCGCGACAATCGCATCCCATTTCTCAACCGGAAATTCGTCTATCGGCGCAACGTGCTGAATTCCTGCGTTGTTTACAAGAATGTCGCAGGTTCCGGCCTTTTCAATCAATGCGCGACATTGGTCCGCTTTTGACATGTCGGCCTGAATGTAGCGTGCGGTCACGCCATGCTTTCTGCCAATTTCCTCGGCCAGCGCATGATCTTCTTCCGAATCAGTAAAGGAGTTCAGCACCACATTGACTCCCGCCTTTGCCATCTCTTTCGCAATACCCAAACCGATACCCGAATTTGACCCGGTGATGACCGCGGTCTTACCTGCAACGCTCATAGTAAATCTCCCTTGATTTGCAGGTGCAGCATAGAAGCTGCCTTTGCAAATTGCACGTCTTAGAAGATCACGGTTTCGGGATAAAAAAAACGCCCGCACGAAGCGGGCGTTAAGTTATTGAGGCAGGTTTCATACAGGCAAGAAACCTATCGAGCAGTGATGCCTTTATAAGCAATCCGACGCCTTCCTCCAAGCTAAAAGTTTGATAAGGCTTAAAACCGGCTTTACGGTCGGCCACATATAAACAAGCGACGTCAGGGATTGTTGTCAAAATGAGATCAGAATTTTTCCGCGCATTCAGGGCGGCAATCGTGACGACGACAGTGATTTTTTCCACTCAATCAGCCCTTGCGGACAAGATGCATGGCATAGCTATGTATGGGCAACCCGCCCTACCACCTGATTTTGTGTCCCTCCCTTACGCCAACCCCGACGCCCCCAAGGGTGGCCGGGTGGTTACCGGCAATGTCGGCGGCTATGATTCGCTTAATCCCTTCATCCTGAAAGGCGAGCCGCCCTGGCAACTTAGATTCCTTTCATACGAGTCACTTATGGGGCGATCATGGGACGAACCGTTTACTCTTTACGGCCTTCTGGCCGAATCGGTCGAGGTGGGACCGAATCGGGAATGGGTTGAATTTACCCTCCGCGCGCAGGCCCGATTCTCGGATGGCAGCCCGGTCACGGTCGAGGATGTGATCTGGTCCTACAACACATTGGGTACGAAAGGGCATCTGCGCTATCGCGGGTTTCACAAAAAGATAGCCAGCATTACCGCCACCGGCCCCCGCTCGGTCAGGTTAACCTTCAACGAAGAAGACCGTGAACTTGCGCTGATCGCCGGTTTGCGTCCGATCCTTAAAAAGTCGCAATGGGAAGGCCGCGATTTCGCCGAAAGCAGCATCGAGGATATCCCTGTTGGCACCGCCCCCTACGTGGTCGACAATTTTGAGTTGGGCCGCAGCGTCGTGCTGCGTCGTAACCCCGATTACTGGGGAAACGATCTGCCTTTGCGCCGTGGAACCAATAACTTTGATGAAATACGCATCGAATTCTATGGCGACAACACCGTTCTGAAAGAGGCCTTCAAAGGCAAGGCGATCAGCTATGTCCGCGAATTCAATGCCGAACGCTGGGAAACCCAATATGATTTTCCGGCTGTTCAGCGGGGTGAGATCGTGAAATCGGAAATTCCCCATCAACAACCTTCGGGTATGACAGGGTTTGTGATGAACACGCGCCGCGCACCGCTGGAGGATTGGCGGGTACGCGATGCGCTGATCCATGCCTTTAATTTCGAGTTCATCAATGACACCCTGACCGGCGGACGCCAACCACGCATCACCTCGTATTTCTCGAATTCAGAACTGGGTATGAAAAACGGCGCTGCGACGGGCCGGGTACAAGAGTTATTGAAACCCTTCGCAAATCAGCTGCTTCCAGGCGCGCTCAAGGGCTATGCCTTGCCTAAAAGCGACGGCACCAAACGCAACCGCAGCAACATCCGCACGGCCATGAAACTTCTCCAAAAGGCTGGTTGGACCGTTCAAGAGGGTGTACTCAAAAATGCCAGTGGCCAACCGCTCCAGCTAGAGGTCCTGTTGCAACAGGACGGGCTTATTCAGCAGGCCACGGCGATCATGGATATCTATGCGCGCGCGTTGGAGCGTCTTGGGATCACCCTCACTGTGACGTCCGTCGACAAGGCGCAATATGCCGAGCGTGAGCGGAACTTTGATTTCGACCTGACCTTCATGCGCCGCTCGATTTCGCTTAGTCCGGGCAACGAACAAAAGTTCTACTGGGGGTCTGAAGCCGCCGATCAACCGGGCAGCCGTAACCTGATGGGAATGAAATCCCCGGCGGCTGAAGCCATGATCGACGCCATGCTCAAATCCGAAACGCGCGAGGATTTCATAGCCGCCAGCCGCGCGCTTGACCGGGTGCTGACAACCGGCCGCTACGTCATCCCGATCCATCAGTATGCTGTGGGCAGGATTGCCCATGTGAAGGAATTAAAGTACCCTGCCGATCGTCTGCCTATCTACGGTGATGGCATCGGATTCCTACCCGAGGTATGGTGGTATGAGGCAGAAGAATAAACAGGCAACGTTAACCGAAAGGCTGGACTCATGAAGAAACTGATTGCTTTGGGCCTGATCACAATCCTTGTCGGTTGTGGCACTGTCGAAGGTGCCGGGCGCGATATTTCGGGGGCGGCACGCGGCGTGAAAAGCTGGTTCTGATCTTCCGTCACATCAGTGTCATACAGATGTAGTTATAGAACAGCATGAATATTCTTGTTCTTTGCACTGGAAATTCCGCCCGCTCAATCCTGCTTGAAGCCATCTTCAATACCGCAGGCATGGGCCGCGTACGTGCCTATTCCGCCGGGTCGCAACCCGCCGGCAAAGTTCATCCCCAATCGCTGACCCTGTTGGATGAAATGGGTTACGACACATCGAATGCACGGTCCAAAAGCTGGGATGAATTTGAAGGGCCCGACGCGCCCCACATGGATATAGTTATCACCGTCTGCGGTTCTGCTGCTGCCGAGACCTGCCCGATCTGGCCTGGTGCCCCCATCCGTGCCCACTGGGAGGTCGAAGACCCGGCTACCGCACCCGAGGCCCTCTGGGATAACGCCTTTAGCACGGCCTATGACGTCCTCAACAGGCGGGCAACCGCACTGCTCAAACTGCCGATCGAGAGGATGGACGCAGAAGAACTGAAAGCGGCCCTTGACCGCATTGGAAAACTGGCCTGACTTAAGCGTTTCGAAATAAATCTGACGCACAAGTTTCTTCGATCATTAGGGTATGGGCGTTTCGTGAAAAACCCATGATCTAGCTTTGTCGCGAAACGCTGGAACCCAGTCCCGCGCAACGAAAAAGGCCGCCCTTGCTGGCGGCCTTTTCCGAAAGATATGTAATTGGCTTAACGCTTGGAGAACTGGAAGCTCTTGCGCGCTTTGGCCTTGCCGTATTTTTTACGTTCAACCACACGGCTGTCGCGGGTCAGGAAACCTGCGGCTTTTAGCGCGCCACGAAGGCTGGGATCATAAAGCTGCAGGGCCTTCGAGATACCGTGCTTTACTGCACCGGCCTGACCTGACAGGCCACCGCCTTTTACGGTGGCATTCACATCAAACTCACCGACGACACCGGCAACGCTGAAGGGCTGTGCCAGGATCATCTGCAACACGGGGCGTGCAAAATAGGCCTTCATCTCGCGACCATTGACCACCACTTTACCCGAACCGGGTTTGATCCAGACGCGGGCAACCGCATCTTTACGTTTGCCTGTGGCATAGGAACGGCCCAGTTCGTCGCGAACCTGCTCGTGGCGGACAAGAGTTTCAGTAGCGGCATCGGCGGTTACGCCTTCGGCAACCGCTTCCAGACCTTCGAGGGATTTGATTTCTTCAGTCATCAGTAAGCCACCCGCGTATTTTTGGGATTCATGGATTTGACATCCAGCACAACGGGGCTCTGGGCCTCGTGGGGGTGCTCGGCGCCAGCGTAAACGCGCAGATTTGTCATCTGGGTCCGGGCCAGAGTGTTGCCGGGCAGCATGCGTTTGACCGCCTGCATAACAACGCGCTCGGGGTGCTTGCCTTCCAGAATTTCACCGGTGGTGCGCGATTTGATCCCGCCGGGGTGGCCGGTGTGCCAATAGTTCGGCTTGGCGCGTTTGTTGCCAGTCAGCTGAACCTTTTCGGCATTGATGACGATCACGTTGTCACCCATGTCCATGTTCGGGGTAAAGCTAGCCTTGTGCTTGCCACGCAAGCGCATGGCGATGATCGACGCAAGACGGCCCAGAACAACGCCTTCAGCGTCGATCAGAATCCATTTCTTGTCGATATCTGCCGGAGTCGCAGAGAAAGTTTTCATTTCAGGTATAACCCTATATCTTGACGTGTCAGGACCGACGCATGCGCCTGTCCGGGTTTGATGGGCGGGTTATATAGAGAACGGATGTCACGTCAATGACGTTTGGCGTTAAATAATCTAATTAAATCATTAGCTTATTATTTGGGTATTATATTACCCCACCTTCAGACGCCAATTTCCTCTTGTGGATTGTCCAGAATGGTCCGTACCTTGTCGACAGCATTTTCAAAACATTCCGCGGCAATCTGCGAATTGACGGCCAGTCTAACGCAGTGAGGAGCGCGCGCATCCCGTGCAACGAACTCTTCCGATGATTTCAGGATCACCCCCTGCGCCTCGGCCACACGGACAAACCGACTGGCGCGCCAGCCCCTGGGCAATGAAATCCACAGGAATGGCACATCCTCATGCCACTTCACGTCATGACCACCCAGATGATTAACGGCCTGACGCACTTTGCTGGCTATTGTTGCCCGGGTCTCGCTTAGCGTGCTGTCCAAACGTTTGTCATTCAGAATCTCTAGGGTCGTATCGGTCAGGATCCTCGACAGTCCGAAACAACTAAACGCCACTGTGCGCGCCAGGTCACTGGCCTGTCCACTGGGGGCAATCGCCCAACCAACCCGCAAGGCCGGGCTGAACGATTTCGACAGCGAGGAAACATACCAGCCCAGATCAGGCAGCAGTGCACGATAGCTTTCGGCGCTGGCGGGCGTCACCTTGTAACAGTCATCATCGACGATATTCATGCCATAGCGACGCGCGACACGGGCAATCTGATACCGGCGCTCCGGCGTGGTGCGGCGTAGTGTAGGATTGTTCACCTCAGAGGAGGTCAGGAAAACCTGCGCGCCAAATTCACGCGCCGCAGATTCGATCTGATGAACTATTGGTCCGTCTTCGTCACAGTCGATTGTGATCACCCGGGCCCGGCACAGGTCGGCCGCACGTCGAAATCCGGGATAGGCTTGTGCCTCGATCAACACCACCGGATCAGGCCCCCGCAATACCGTCTGCAGAACAGCTATGATTGCACTTTGCGCCCCGTGTGTCAGTACAATGTCATCCACATCAAAGTTTCCAACTGGCAGATCAGCCAATAAGCGCCGCAATGTACTGCGCAATTCCTGATTTCCTTCACGGTTTGGATAATCGGTCAAGTCGACAACATCCCCGCGATCAGCCACCCTGTGCATCGCGTCTCGCGTTATCTCAACCTGACCGGCGTCAGGCAAAACCGGGCTGCGAAGATAAACCCTTTCCGGCCAGTCGGCTGGTTTTGCGCGCTTTGGTTTTTCGTCGGCTACATAGGTGCCTCGCCCCACCCCTGCAACCAAGCGGCCTTCACTGATCAATATGGAATACGCCCGCGCTGCTGTACCTGGCGTGACACCAACCCGATAGGCCAGGTCCCGCACCGGCGGTAATTTCTGCCCCGGCATCAGAGTTTTATCCGCAATGCCTTTCCGCAAAGCATCGGCCAACGCCAAATATTTGGAGCGTCCGGTTTTCGATAGGTCAGGCTGCCAAATTGTATCCATTACAATCTTTCTCTGGACGGTACACATAGCATTTTGTATCAGTATACCTGCAAGTAAATTTAACTTGTGTCAATACAAAATGGAGGTTCCCATGCCTGCAATGCGCACGATTAACCTGTCTGATAGCCTCAGCAAACTTGACCTTTACCAACCTCCCTTGGTGGCGCGCTGTGCCATCTGGCTTGCCGTGACGCTGACCGAATGGGACATGAAGCAAAGAACACGTCGACAGCTTGCTGGCCTGGATGACAGGCAATTGCGTGACATCGGCATCGAACGCGACGCGGCTGATACGGAGGCCGCCCGCCCCTTCTGGCGTTAACCATCCCCGACCGCCAGATTGGCCCTTGGGTCGGAGCATGCCTCCGGCCCATTTTTTTGGCCTTTACCTTGGCGGAATCGAATAGGTCAAGCTGGCACGCGCCACCGGTGACTCACCGCCCTCGGAAAAGATCAGCACCTCGCCTACAGCAAGAACTCGGCCAAGTTTCAGCAGCCGGCACTCGGCGATCAGATCAACGCCGGCTGCTGGTTTACGCATGAAATCGATGCTGCAGTTAGTGGTCACCGCCAACCCCTGCGGTCCGATCATTGCCAGAACAGCAAGGTAGACAGACACGTCCGCCAGCGCAAAGATCGACGGACCGGAAACCGTACCACCTGGTCGCAAATGACGCTCACCTACCTTAAGGCGGGTGCGGATCCGCATTTCACCCAGGTCCTCGATGGCAAAATCGCCCGTTACCTGAGGAAACTCACGGTCCAGAAAAACCATCAGCTCATCAGTGTTCATCTGCAATCCCATGCTTCCCTCGCAGCTTGTTCGACGATAAGAATGGCCACAACCCAGCAGGAGACACAAGATGGCAATTCTAGACCGAACAGATTCCGACGCCATTGCCCGGCTGACCCTGAACGCGCCTGAAAAACTTAATGCACTCAGTGATGCCATGTTGGCCGCCCTTCAGGCTGAATTCGACGCAATTTCAAACCAGCCCCAGATCCGTGCGGTGATTCTCGCGGGCAAAGGCAAAGCCTTTTGCGCCGGTCACGATCTGAAAGAAATGACCGCCGGTCGACAGGCCGAGGATGGCGGGAAGGCGTATTTCGCCGATCTCTTTTCCCGTTGTTCAAAGATGATGACAGCCATTCGCAACCTGCCGCAACCCGTGATCGCACAGGCGCATGGCATTGCCACTGCCGCAGGCTGCCAGTTGGTGGCGTCCTGCGATATGGCCGTTGCCGCCGAAGGCACGCGGTTTGGCGTCAATGGTGTAAATATCGGCCTGTTCTGCTCGACCCCGATGGTGGCCCTGTCGCGTAATATTCCGCGCAAACAGGCGTTTGAGATGCTGACAACGGGTAAATTCATCGAAGCAGACCGCGCGCTGGAACTTGGGCTGATCAACCGTGTGGTTCCGCATGACGACCTGGAAAACGCTACGATGGAGCTTGCACAGACCGTCGCGTCAAAGCTGGGAGCAGCGGTCAAGATCGGCAAACAGGCGTTTTACAATCAACTCGAAATGCCGCTGGATCAGGCCTACGCCTATACTGGTGCCGCCATGGTCGAAAACATGCTTTACCGCGACACGGCCGAAGGCATCAGCGCATTTCTGGAAAAACGCCCACCCGAATGGGATCAGTCCTGAGCATCGGATTGTTTTCATTTGGTGTGTAGTTATCATTTCCAGCAAGAATTGTTGCGTCCAAAGAAACACACCAATCCCTGTCTTTCGTCATAGCCGCACAACCTAACCGCGAAGTTCATTCAGCAAGTCACGCTTTATCAAGCGCTTACTCAGAATGTTTCGTGAAATGCGACAAATATTTTCCAAACCGGGGCTTGGTAACAAGGTCACGTTTTTGCCATCTTGAACCCAGAGTTGGCGACGGCGGTCCCAAGACCTTTCGAAACATCTTTGAATAAGCACTCCTTTTTCGCCCTTGCCAACTCTACGAACATCCCCTGAAAACAGCAGCTTGCCTTGATCACTGCGGCATTTTTACGGGATTTTTTCAGTGTTTCCGAATCCGGGTCACATTTTTTCCACATTTGCCATTTTCTTGCCACATTCCCCGGTTTATACATAAATCAACGGCGTGATGCAGTTGCGTTAAAGTATGCGAGTGTGGGTCACCACCGCCACTCGGTCCCTCCAAGCCAGCCTCTCTCTGGCCGACCTGATGACAAACGGTGACCCACTCGTTCTTCCCCAGAATTCACATTCCGCATTGACCATACGTCGAGCTGTCGGCGTTTGATCAGGCCCTTTCCAAATCAGCGGTAATGCCCTACATCGCGCCACATGACCAAGACATTACACATCGTCGGTGGCGGCATGGCCGGATCCGAGGCGGCCTGGCAAGCGGCAAATATGGGCGTGGCTGTCGTGATTCACGAAATGCGGCCCAAGGTGAAAACCTTCGCCCACCGCACGGGCGATCTGGCCGAAATGGTCTGTTCGAATTCCTTTCGTTCGGACGACAGCGAACAAAACGCCGTTGGCCTGCTGCATTGGGAAATGCGCGCTGCAAACGGCTTGATCATGCAGACTGCCGACCGTCACCGCCTGCCTGCTGGCGGTGCATTGGCGGTGGACCGCGATCCCTTTGCGGCTGCAGTCACTGCCGCTCTCAGGGATCATCCCCGGGTGCATATCGAATACAACGAAATCACCGCCCTGCCCGAGGGTGGTCATTGGATTTTTGCCACCGGGCCGTTGACCTCGGCGGGCCTTGGTCAGGCCATCGCCGCCGAAACAGGCAGCGATGCGCTGGCGTTTTTCGATGCCATTGCGCCGATCGTCTATTTTGACAGCATAGACATGTCGCAGGCCTGGATGCAGTCACGCTATGACAAAGGCGAAACCGAGGCTGAACGCACGGCTTACCTTAACTGCCCCATGGACCGCGACCAGTACGAGGCCTTTATTGACGCGCTTCTCGTCGCTGATAAGACCCAGTTTCACGAAGGTGAAACCGCCGGATATTTCGATGGATGCCTGCCAATCGAGGTGATGGCTGAACGCGGTCGTGAAACCCTGCGCTTTGGACCGATGAAACCCGTCGGTCTGACCAATCCGCACCGCCCCGATGAAAAACCCTATGCCGTGGTTCAGCTGCGCCGTGATAATGCATTAGGAACACTGTATAACATTGTGGGATTCCAGACTAAAATGAAATACGGAGCACAAACCGAGGTTCTCCGTATGATCCCCGGGCTGGAAAATGCCCAGTTCGCCCGTCTGGGCGGCATTCACCGCAACACTTTCCTGAATTCGCCCACCCTTCTGGACAATCAGATGCGCCTTCGATCACGCCCGAACATTCGTTTTGCTGGGCAGATCACCGGGGTAGAAGGCTATGTCGAGTCCTCCGCTATGGGTCTTTTGGCCGGTCGCATGGCTGCCGCTGAAATCCTGGGGCAGCCGCTGGCGCCCCCACCGCAAGACAGCGCGATGGGCGCGCTTATCCATCACATCACTGGCGGCGCAGAGGCAAAGACGTTTCAGCCGATGAATGTCAACTTCGGCCTTTTCCGCCCGGTTGACGGCCTCAAAGGGGGGCGGCGGGGCCGCAAAGATCGTTACAAGGCCTATACCGACCGGGCCAAGGAGGCCTGGAAAACCTGGCTGGAACAATCTGTACTGGACGCAACGCAAACAGTGTGATTTCCTTTTTCCATGGAAGATACATTTCTGGACAAGGCCTATAATCTAAGCACGCAGGAAGACACCAACGCGCTTTATGATCAATGGGCCGCAAGCTATGACCAAGAAATAGGTGCAAACGGCTACGCCACCCCGGGCCGTGCGGCGGAAGCGCTTTTTGCCCGCCTGCCACGGCCGCAAACCCCGATTCTTGATTTTGGATGTGGCACCGGGCTCTCTGGTCTTGCGTTGAAACTGGCCGGATTCACAGTGATTGACGGTATGGATCCCAGTCCGCAGATGCTGGAAGAGGCCAAAGCCAAAGATATCTATCGCACACTGATTCAGCTTGATGTGTCCGACAAAAACCCAATTCCGCGCGGCAGCTATCGCGCGATTGCCGCGATTGGCGTAATCGGCACCGGCGCGGCACCAGCCAGTACGCTTGACGTACTGATGCAAGCCTTGGGCAAGGGTGATCTGTTGGTTTTCAGCCTCAACGATCACGCCCTGGCCGATCCGGGATTTGAAGGTGTGCTGAACAATTGGCTGGATTGCGGGGCCGCCTGTCTGCTGGAAAAGAAATATGGCCCCCACCTGCCCAAGCAAGGGTTGAAGTCCAACGTTTATATCGTTGAAAGAAATTGACTTTAACCACCAGATTTGCGCCATCTCCAACCGGACCGCTGCACCTTGGTCACGCCTATTCGGCGTTGCTGGCTTACGATATGGCCATGGCAGCAGGTGGCAGGTTTCTGCTTCGGATCGAGGATATCGACCAAACCCGTTGCCACCCTAAATGGGAAATTCAACTTCTTGATGATCTCAACTGGCT
Source organism: Roseovarius litorisediminis (assembly GCF_900172295.1). GTDB lineage: Bacteria > Pseudomonadota > Alphaproteobacteria > Rhodobacterales > Rhodobacteraceae > Roseovarius > Roseovarius litorisediminis. The sequence continues at coordinate 382,005 of NZ_FWFL01000001.1, read as the reverse complement.
TAGCGTCCACTGGGAAGGGGCCCCGATGCGCCAGTCCGACCGGCTGGGCGCTTATCGGTCAGCCCTTGACAGTCTTTGGCAACGCGAACTCATTTACCCCTGCCACTGCACCCGCCGTGATATCGCCGCCGCGGCGGCCGCCCCTCAGGAAGGAGCGGCCCTGCTTGGCCCCGACGGGTTGATTTATCCGGGCACCTGCCGGAACCGGGTGATCAAGCCTTACGGCGACGGTCCTCGACCTGAGGGTGTTGCCCTTCGTCTCAACATGTCACTTGCGGCCGCGATTTCCTGTGATCACCACGTCACCGGACCCGGCGCAACAGATTGGCATATCGGATTTGACGAAACCGGTGCCGGAACGGATGGGGAAACCGGCGATATCACAATGAGTCGCGACGGTCTTGAAAAAGAAATCGGCGATGTAGTCCTGTCGCGTCGCGATTTTCCGGGGTCTTATCACCTGTCCGTTGTTCTTGACGACGCAGCACAGGGCATCACCCACGTCGTGCGCGGTCAGGACCTGTTTGAGGCCACAAAAATTCACGTTGTCCTGCAACGACTGCTGGGATTGCCAACGCCCACCTATCACCACCACAGGCTGATCCGTGACGATCAGGGTAAGCGGCTGGCCAAACGTGATGATGCCCGGGCCATTTCGAAATACCGCGCCGAAGGGGCCAGCCCTCAGGATATCCGAAAAATGGTTGGTCTGGTTTAACCCGTCTCAGGCGTCAGGATCTCTACTTCGCCCCCGTCGCGCAGCGCCGTGTAAAAACAACTGCGCCGGTTGGTATGACAGGCCGGTCCGGTCTGGCGCACCCGCAGCAAAAGGCAATCGCGGTCGCAATCCACCCGGAAATCCACCAATTCCTGAACATGGCCCGAGGTTTCACCCTTCACCCAGAATGCTTGTCGTGACCGGCTCCAATAGGTCACACGCCCGCTTTGTAAAGTACGCAGGACTGCATTGGCATTCATCCACGCCATCATCAGCACTTCACCACTGTCTTCATCCTGCGCAATTGCCGGAATCAACCCGTTGACATCATACTTTAGTGTGAGTGGATCGAATCCCATTGCGGAAAACCTTTTGCATCTGACAGTTACGCCTCTATTTATGAGGTCAGCACTGAAAGGGAAAGCCATGAGCGGCGAAACAGACCTGATCAAACTATACTCGGCCCGTATCCTGGCGCTGGCGGCAGACATTCCACATCACGGACGCCTTGCTGCGCCCGACGCCACCGTTAAACGCCGCGCGCCTTTGTGTGGCTCGACCGTGACGGTTGATATCAACTGCGTGGATGGCCGGATTTCGAATTACGCCGCCGAGGTCAAAGCTTGTGCTTTGGGTCAGGCCGCCGCCAGCGTGGTTGGCGCCAATATCATTGGCTGTGACGCCGCACAGGTCACACAGGCGCGGGATGCTCTGAAAGAAATGCTCAAAAATGACGGACCAACGCCACCTGCCCCTTTTGACGGGCTTGAGGTGCTGCGCCCGGCAAGCGATTATAAGAATCGCCATGCTTCTATCTTGCTGACGCTTGAGGCCGCGGTTGAAGCGCTGGAACAAGCCAAAACCACCAGTTCCTGCGCCTGAAATACCTGAGGTAAACCATGTCACCCCGCACCGTATGGACCTTCAACTTCACCGGCTGGATCCTTTTTACCGTCTCAGCGGTGTTTTTTACGTGGGGCACGTGGAAGGCTGGCGACATCATTGGTGTGATTGCCAGTCTGGCGTTTCTGATTGCCTGCGTGTGTTTTGTAATACCGGTCTGGATCCACCGACCCTCAAAAACTGAGTAACCCCCACCAGACCGGCTACGCCCTCGCAATCAATCTTCCTGAATGCTTGCGAGGTGTTCTATCAAAGCCAGAATACGAACCCGCACAAAGGACTCTGGGTTTACGGCTAAATCAAACGACATCTGATCACCCGCTCGACGACGAAATCGATTACCCCAGGCTGGCATTTCCCGCGTTCCATGCGGCCCCATCGAGCCTTCGCCGTCAATGACCTCATAGACCCGGGTCACCGGAAACACACCGCCGTTATTCTTTTGAAGCAAAGTCAGATCCGGCAGTGACCCTGACAAAAAGCCGGCCATTGGCCCATTGCCTTTGCCTTCTGGTCCATGGCATTGCGCGCAGGCATTCATATACTCATATTCGCCAAAGGTTTTTTCCGCAGACCTTGCATTGTTCGCAACAAGGCCCATGGCAACGGCAAGAAACAAAACAGCGGTTTTCATTTATTTCCCTCCCTTAACTGATATGAGACACGCTAAGGCACAAAACGCAAAACAGATTGACGCGGATCAATCGTTGGCAAATCTCATCCTCCGGCTCTCGTTTTCCTGGTATAATTCTTACAAAAAAGCCGCCGCACGCTGGGGACAGCGGCGGCGGTCAGGTAAAGCGGGTTCTGTGGCACCCTAAGCGCTTCGGAGGGGAACGAGGCGAACCCCCGAGGACATCGGGACAGGCAGTGTCAGTCGTGTCGCATCATAACTAAGGGGACAGAGATGCGGTCACGCTCGGGCACAGAACGTCGCAGGCAGAAACCTTTCTATCAGACAAGACCCGGAAGATAGAGCCCGGCAACCAGTGTTACCATCAGGGCCGCCGCACCAATTGCATCGACAAGCAGCGTATCGCGGGACCGTATTGCAGCGGTTTTGATCTGGCCAAGCATCAGGCGTTTCCTTTCAAGCATCTTTGTTGCCTATTTGTTCTCACTTTATTAAGCGCTTGTAAAGAACTTTTTAGGAACATTCGTGAACTTTTTGCCACCCCGTTAGTTAACCCACTGAAATCAAACGAATTGCCTGGTCCTGTTCCATCAACCAAAGCAGAACACGCGCTGCCTGTCCCCGATCCCCGGTCAGGTCCGGATCGTCATGCATCAGTTTGCGCGCATCCGATTGTGCCACAGCCATCAACGCCGATTGGGCCTCCATATCCGCCACGCGGAAACGGGGAAGCCCCGATTGAGCTGTACCAATCAAATCACCGGCGCCGCGCATTTCCAGGTCGACCTCAGCAATTGTAAAACCGTCTTCTGTATCGCGCATCGTGGTCAGACGCCGCTCGCCGCCTTCGCTAAGCGGTGCCTGATACATCAGCAAGCAGGTTGAAGCGGCCTCGCCGCGGCCTACCCGGCCACGCAACTGGTGCAGTTGCGCCAGTCCAAAGCTTTCGGCGCGCTCGATCACCATGATCGACGCGTTGGGTACATCTACGCCCACCTCGATCACGGTGGTAGACACCAGCACACTGGTCTTGCCCTGCTGAAACGCCCGCATCGACGCGTCTTTGTCCTCGGGCGGCATCTGGCCGTGAACCAGACCGACCACTGCGTCGCCCAGGGCCGCGCGCAGACGTTTGAACCGCTCTTCAGCGCTGCTGAGATCGACGATTTCACTTTCTTCCACCAGCGGGCAAACCCAATAGGCCTGACGACCCTCGGCGATGGCCTTGCGCAGATGGTCTACCACCTCGTCCATCCGCCCCATGCTGACCAGCGCGGTCTTGATCGGTTTGCGTCCGGGAGGCTTTTCGTCGAGCACCGAGACATCCATATCGCCATATTGTGCCAGCGCCAGAGAGCGCGGAATTGGCGTAGCGGTCATAACAAGCACATCCGCATTGGTGCCCTTTTTGCCCAGCTCAAGCCGCTGACGCACACCAAACCGGTGTTGCTCATCCACGATGGCCAGCCGAAGGTCGCAAAATTCCACGTCCTTCTGAAACACCGCGTGGGTGCCTACCAGAATCTGTATCTTTCCCTCCGCCAGTGCAGCCAGTTTTGCCCTGCGTTCAGCACCCTTGTCGCGTCCGGTCAAAATCTCCAGCACCACGCCGGCGCTTTCCGCCAATGGCCGCAGTCCTTCCAGATGCTGGCGTGCCAGAATTTCGGTGGGGGCCATCATTACCCCCTGCCCGCCTGCCTCAACCGCGATCAGCAAGGCCTTGAACGCCACAAGCGTTTTTCCCGCGCCCACATCGCCCTGCAGCAATCGGTTCATTCGTGTGTCACTGGCCATATCCTCGGCAATTTCAGCAATCGCACGGGTTTGCGCACCGGTCAGCGCATAGGGCAGTTCTTCGAGTACCCTGGCTTGCAGCTTGCCTGTACCAATCGTCGCCCTCCCCTTTGCACGTCGCAACTTCGAGCGCGCCATCGCCAGCGTCAGCTGGTGTGCCATAAACTCGTCATAGGCCAGACGTTCGCGCGCGGGATGGGCCGCACTCAAATCGCCCAGATCCGTCGGCCCATGCGCCTCAACCACAGCCGTACGCCAGTCCGGCCATCCGGCCTGCGCCTTTTGCACCGGGTCAATCCACTCGGCCAAGTCGGGTACGCGTGTTATCGCACTGGCAACTGCCTTGCTCATCATTTTCTGCGTTACACCGGCGGTCAGCGGATAGACCGGCTCAAAATCCGGGATATCACCTGCCTCTTGCGGTTCAAGCACGTGATCGGGGTGCACCATCTGCGCGATCCCATCAAAAAGCTCTACCTTGCCTGAAACAACGCGCCGGGCACCTGTGGGCAGAATTTTCCGCAAATAGTCATCGCGGGCATGGAAGAACACCAACTGAAAGGTCGTTGCCGCATCCTCGACTGTTACGCGATACGCCCCGCCCCGCCGGCTGGGCGCGCGGTGCTGACCGACCGTGACTTCTACCGTCACGACACCGGGTAACTCGGCCCCCATCACAGTGGCACGTTTGCGCCGGTCTACCCCAGAATAGGGTAGTGTAAAAATCAGATCACGGGGACGTTCGATATCCAATGCGCGCAGATGCTGAACGGTCTTGGGGCCCACGCCCGCCAGTGTCTCAAGCTCCGCAAAAAGTGGAAACAGAATTTCCGGGCGCCCGCTCATGCGTCGCCTATCAGGGCTAGCCAACCGTCCTCGTCGATTGTCTCAACGCCAAACTCAGCAGCCTTTTTGGCCTTCGAACCCGCCCCCGGCCCGGCAACCAGCAGATCGGTTTTAGCCGAGACACTACCCGATACCTTGGCGCCCAGGCTTTCCGCCCGCGCCTTGGCCTCGGCCCGGGTCATCTTCTCCAATGTGCCGGTAAAGACCACGGTTTTGCCCGCGACAGGGCTGCTACTGGTATCCGGTTGCTCGGCATCCTGTACGGAAAGATGGGCAACCAGCCGATCAATGCCCGCGCGCTCATTCTCTTGCGCAAAAGCGCCAACCAGTGACCGCGCCATGACCTCGCCGACACCATCAATGCCCAGCAGGCGCTCCCATTCCGGCCCTTCGAAAGACGCGGCAGCATCCATCGCCGCAATAAATTCGTCCCATCTGCCATAAAACCGCGCAATCATGTTGCTGGCTTGTTCGCCCACATGCCGGATACCTAGCGCGAACAGCAACCTTCCGAACGGAATTTCACGTTTTTTATCAATCGCCTGAAAGAGGTTATTAGCGCTTTTCTCACCCCAGCCTTCGCGGTTCTTCAACTGCTGCATGCCTGAACCATATCGTTCTTGCAGCGTAAAAATATCCGCAGGTTCGACTATCCAGCCAACGTTATATAATTGCTCAACCTGTTTCGCGCCCAGCCCGTCTATGTCAAAGGCCGCGCGGGATACGAAATGCTTTAGCTTTTCAACCGCCTGCGCCGGACAGATCAGCCCACCGATGCAGCGCCGAACTGCATCACCTTCTTCGCGTACCGCGTCAGAACCGCATTCGGGGCACACAGTCGGAAACGTGTAGGGTACCGAAGTATCAGGCCGCTTTGACAGATCCACATCAGCCACTTTGGGAATCACGTCACCGGCACGGTACACCTGCACCCAGTCCCCCACGCGGATATCCTTGCCGCCGCGAATTTCACTGCCCTTGCTGTCAAGACCCTTGATGTAGTCCTCATTGTGCAGGGTGGCATTGCTGACCACCACGCCCCCCACTGTGACCGGCGTCAGCCGCGCCACCGGGCTAAGTGCGCCGGTGCGGCCCACCTGAATGTCAATCGCCTCCAGCCGGGTCCAGGCAAGTTCAGCAGGAAATTTATGCGCAATGGCCCATCGCGGCGTCGTGCTGCGAAACCCAAGCCGCGCCTGCAGACCCAGGTCATTCACCTTGTAAACAACCCCGTCGATGTCATAGCCCAGACTGGCACGCTGCTGTTCAATGCGGGCATAGTTCGACAGCATCTCAACCGGGCCATCGCACAGAACCGTCAGCGGGTTGGTCGCAAACCCCAGATCTGACAACCTGTCGATCGCCGCCATCTGCGTATCGGCCAGTGGTGCACTAAGTTCACCCCAGCCATAGGCGAAAAACTTCAGCGGGCGCGCGCGGGTAATCTCGGCATCCAGTTGCCGCAACGATCCGGCAGCGGCATTTCGTGGATTGGCAAAGGATTTGTCACCTCGTCCCGCCTGCCTTGCGTTCAGGGCGGCGAAATCCTTGTGGCTCATGTAAACTTCGCCGCGGATCTCGAGAACATCGGGGGCCCCCTGCAGCGTTTCGGGAATGTCGTCGATGGTACGGGCGTTGGCGGTGACGTTTTCCCCCACGGCGCCATCGCCCCGCGTTGCCGCCTGCACCAGTGCGCCGCCCTCATACCGCAGGCTCAGGCTCAGGCCGTCGATCTTTGGCTCCGAGGTGTAGGTAAGCCGCGCATCGGCGGACAGGCCCAGATACCGACGGATACGTTCGTCAAATTCGGTGATATCCTCATCGTCAAAGGCGTTGCCCAGGCTCAGCATCCGCACTGCATGGGTGACCTTGGAGAATCCCTCAGCCGGAGCGGCGCCCACCTGTTCGCTGGGGCTGTCGGCGCGTTTGAGATTTGGGAACCTCAGTTCAATCGCCGTATTGCGCCGCTTCAGCGCATCATAGTCCGCATCCGAAATTTCAGGAGCGTCTTTGCCGTAATATGCCTGATTTGCCCGGTTCAAAAGATCGGCAAGGCGGGCCAGTTCCTGGGACGCCTCAGCTTCAGTCAGCGCATCAACGGCGATTTTGTCGGTCATGCGGGCCCTCTGTGATCCTGCACCGGGGGCATCCCCGCCCCCGGCCCTTTTCAGATCAAAGTGATAGGGCGCTACGTCTCATAGGTCCAGTCGTGTGTGATAGCCTGGACGGCTAGGGAACCGATAAGGCCTCAGGCGCTGACCGCGACGCGCGGTTCCTCCAGTTCGCCCGGTTCGGGATCGCGCAACACATAGCCGCGTCCCCAGACCGTTTCGATATAATTGTCGCCGCCCGTTGCCTCGCTCAGCTTTTTACGCAGCTTGCAGATGAACACATCTATGATCTTCAGTTCAGGCTCATCCATGCCTCCATAAAGATGGTTCAGAAACATTTCCTTGGTCAGGGTGGTACCCTTTCGCAGGCTCAACAATTCCAGCATCTGGTATTCCTTGCCGGTCAGATGGATAGCCCTGTTTTCAGAACTTACTGTTTTGGCATCCAGATTGACATTGATCTTGCCGGTTCGGATCACGGATTGCGAATGGCCTTTCGAACGGCGGATAATTGCATGAATGCGCGCCACCAACTCTTCGCGGTGAAAGGGTTTGGTCAGATAATCATCGGCCCCAAAGCCAAATCCCTTGACCTTGTTCTCGGTATCATCCTGGCCCGACAAGATCAGGATCGGTGTTTCAATTCTGGCCAGGCGCAACTTGCGCAGCACATCATGTCCGTTCATGTCCGGCAAGCCCAGATCAAGCAGGATCAGATCGTAGTCATAAAGCTTTGCCAGATCGATGCCTTCCTCCCCCAGATCAGTTGTATAAACATTCAGGTTGGCATGAGTCAGCATCAACTCGATGCTTTTTGAAGTGGTGGGATCATCTTCGACCAGAAGCACACGCATAGGGATTTCTCCGATAACTTTAATTTCATTATGGTTGACTTTGGCCAAGATTGGTTAACCACAAGTTACCACTGGAGAACAATTTGCGATTTCTCGTCAAGGTTGTCTATACGTTTTCAACGCGGTTGCTTTCAAAGCATCCTCCCCAAAGTGGCTAACTGCTTTCACCCAAAAATTAAATTCCTCTTTGCTTATGTTATATCTCGCCTCCGCATCGCCCTGGGTGATCAGCCCATACACGACCCCTCGCACAACCTTTAATTTACGCGACGCGACCCACCGGCGTGTATCGGCCGGTGGCAGATCGGCCACTGTCATGATTTGCCCGTCAGGTAATTTGACCGCTCTTGGTCAATCCACTTTCTTCAGATACATTCTCTCACCCTCTCGTAATCGCCGACAGAATGCGGTTTCACCGCTTAACGACGGGTGAAGCGGGACCTTGAGAGTATTTCGGATTTTCCTATATTCGTAACGACCTGACCCTACAGGCCCGATCCGCCCCTTGCGGGAGCGGCCAAAACGGATGTATTGCAGGCGCTCTGTCAAACGGCCATAGGCCAGATCTTACACAACCACCCGACCGGAGGCCACGATGGCACTGGACAACGACACCAGACTGAACTCGCTGGGATTTGCAAAACCCCCGGCCGACACCCGCGTTGTCGTGGCCATGTCTGGTGGCGTTGACAGTTCGGTCGTTGCCGCAAAACTGGCCGAGGAAGGCTATGATGTGGTCGGGGTCACCCTGCAGCTATATGACCACGGGGCAGCTTTGGCCAAAAAAGGCGCCTGTTGTGCAGGTATCGACATCCACGATGCCCGCCGTGTGGCCGAAGATATGGGCTTTCCGCATTACGTGCTGGATTACGAAAATATCTTCAAAGACGCCGTGATCGACGAATTTGCCGACAGCTATCTGGCCGGTGCCACACCCGTGCCCTGTATCCGCTGCAATGAGCGGGTGAAATTCAAGGACCTGCTGGAAACAGCCCGCGATCTTGAGGCCGACTGCATGGCGACCGGCCATTATATCCAACGCAAGATAGGGGAAAACGGCCCCGAGCTGCATTGCGCAGCTGACGCCAACCGCGACCAGTCGTATTTTCTGTTTTCCACCACGCCTGAGCAACTGGATTATCTGCGCTTCCCGCTGGGCCACCTTCCCTCCAAGGATGCGACCCGCGAACTGGCGGCGAAATATGGGCTGTCCGTCGCGGACAAGCCCGACAGCCAGGACATCTGCTTTGTGCCGAACGGCAACTACGCCAGCGTGATCGAAAAGCTGCGCCCTGGCGCGGCCGAACCTGGCCAGATCGTCGATACCGATGGGCGTGTTCTGGGCGAACATAACGGTGTGATCCACTACACCATCGGCCAACGCCGCGGTCTGGGCATCGGAGGGCTGGAAGACCCGCTTTATGTTGTCAAACTCGACGTCGACACCAAACAGGTTATCGTCGGCCCCAAAAGCATGCTGTCCACCCGCACCATTCCGGTGCGCGAGATCAACTGGCTGGGGGACGAGGCCCTTGCCTCACGCCCGGAATGGGAAATCTCGGTCAAGGTCCGCTCTACCCGGCCCCCGCGCACCGCGATCATCCGGCCGCTCTCTGACACCGAGGCCGAAGTGGAGCTGCTGACCGCCGAAGAAGGTATCAGCCCGGGACAGGCCTGCGTGTTTTACGAAACCGAGGGCAGCCGCATCCTCGGCGGTGGCTGGATCTGGAAAGGCCGTTAAGAGCGGCGCCGTCAACAAGTGACCGCAACACTTTAATTGTTGAGCGAAGATGAACGGCGCGCCTTTTCAGGCTCTAAGATCGGCAACAACGGTTGGACATAATCTGCATGCGTTCGTCCGGGCACAGGAATTTGGGTTTAAGCGGTGACCTGTTCGGATCATCGATCATCCGCATGCTCAGGCTGACCGCAATGCCGGCGAAAATAATGCCGCCAATTGCCTGTCCGATCAAAACGCCATGGGCGCCCCAGATCGACGCCCCAAGAATTACCAGTGGCAGTGTTCCCAACGTGCTGCGTCCCCAGTTTATCCATGTGGAATACATTGGATGCCCGAGGTTGTTGAACGACGCATTCGATACAAAAATTGCACCGTTAAAGAACGCGGCCAGCGCCAGAGGACCGCAATAAATGAATATCAGGGATCGCATCATGCCTGTTGCATCAAAAAGATCCGCAATCGGTTCCCTCAGCAGGAACAGCAGGGCCGACATGACCAGCACATAAACCGCAACAAAGATAAGTCCGTCAAAAAACGCTTCGCGTACCCTTTTGTGTTGCCCAGCCCCGTGGTTCTGCCCAAAGATCGGTCCAATCGCACCCGAAAGAGCCAGCACGACAGCGAAAACCACCGGAACCATCCGGTTGATGACGGCCATACCCGCCACCGCATCCGATCCGAACTGGGCCATTTCACGGGTAACGATTGCCGCGCCGACCGGAGTGGCAACAGTGCCCAGAACCGCCGGAATGGCGATCTTTGCCGCATCGCCAAAGTCGCGCATGACGCAGCGCGGGCGCGGTATGGCAAAGGCCCGATACCGGGCAATAGCCGGATAAAGCGCGACAAGCATGGTGACAAACCGCGCCAGAACCGTGGCTAGGGCTGCGCCTTCCAGTCCAAATCCCAATGTAAAGATCAGGATTGGATCAAAAACAGCGTTGACAGCAGCACCGGCCAGGGACGGATACATCGCCCTGTTGGCGTCACCGTAGGCGCGCAACACGGCAACAGCTGTCATTGCCATCCCCGAAAGCAGGGTTGTAGGTAATATGATCCATAAATAGCTTGCGGCCATTTCTGCAACCTGCCCGGTCGCGCCAACAAGACTTAACAGGAAATCAATATTAGGTAGCGTTATTATAGGTATAAGGATGCCTACAATAACCGAGATCACCGCGACGCTGGTTGCATATTCGCGTGCGTCGACCTCGTTATCGGCGCCGATTGCCTTGGCAACCAGGGCCCCCGCAGCAATTGACAGTCCGATGTTGACCGCGCTGGCAAAGAACATCAGGGTGCTGGCATAGCCTGCTGCGGCCGCCAGCGACTCCTGCCCCAGCATCGAAATGAAAATGATGTCGATCAGGTCGACGGCAAAGATCGCCATCAAGCCGATGCTAGAAGTAAATGCCATCACTGAAACGTGTCGAAACAGGTTTCCGCTGGTGAAACTGGTTTTGGCCTGAATTGCCATTTCGCTCTCCGCTGAACAACCCCTAGGATTGAACAAGATTTTCCAAGGAGAGGTGCAGTTATGTCAGTACCGATCGGTAATCAATGGCGGCGTCGCCGATGAACAGGGAGTGTGCGTAAATGCAAATAGTGTCAACACGGTACCAAAAGGGGATTTACCAAGATATTTGGCAAATCCCCTAGTATAATCCGAAGTGATCAACACGCGCTGGCGGACCTAGAAAAAGGCCTGTAAGCCCGTCTGGGCCCGGCCCAGGATAAGAGCGTGCACGTCGTGCGTACCTTCATAGGTATTTACTGTTTCCAGATTCATCATGTGCCTGATTACCTGAAACTCTTCGGAAATACCGTTGCCACCATGCATGTCACGGGCATGGCGGGCGATGTCCAGTGCCTTGCCGCAGTTGTTGCGCTTGATGAGCGAAATCATTTCGGGCGCGGCATTGGCCTGATCCATCAACCGCCCCACCCTCAGGGCCGCCTGCAGACCCAAAGAAATCTCAGTCTGCATATTGGCAAGTTTAAGCTGGAACAGTTGCGTTTGCGCCAGCGGACGTTTGAACTGATGCCGATCCAGTCCATACTGACGGGCCGCGTGCCAGCAAAATTCGGCCGCCCCCATGACGCCCCATGCAATGCCATACCGGGCGCGATTCAAACATCCAAAAGGCCCTTTAAGCCCTTGAACATTAGGCAAAAGCGCGTCCTCTCCAACCTCGACACCGTCCATAACGATCTCGCCGGTGATGGATGCGCGCAGACTGAGTTTGCCGCCGATTTTCGGGGCGCTCAAACCCTTCATGCCCTTTTCAAGGATAAAGCCACGAATTTTACCGTCATGGGCATCGGATTTGGCCCAGATAACGAAAACATCGGCGATAGGGCTGTTCGAAATCCACATCTTGGACCCGGTCAGACGATAGCCGCCATCAATTTTTTGGGCGCGGGTTTTCATGCCGGCGGGGTCGCTGCCGGCATCGGGTTCCGTCAGGCCGAAACAGCCAATCAATTCGCCTTTTGCCAATCCTGGCAGATACTTAAGGCGCTGTTCTTCACTGCCGTAGGCATAGATCGGATACATCACAAGACTGGATTGCACGCTCATCATACTGCGATAGCCTGAATCGACACGCTCGATTTCGCGGGCGACAAGGCCGTAACTGACATACCCGGCGGATAACCCGCCATATTCTTCGGGAATCGTTGTACCAAGCAGGCCCATCCCGCCCATTTCACGGAAAATTCCCGGGTCGGAAGTTTCATCGGAATATGCTTTGATTACCCGGGGTTGCAGGACGTCCTGCGCAAATGCCCGGGCGCTTTCGGCGATCATCCGTTCGTCTTCTTCCAGTTGATCGTTCAGGCGCAGCGCATCTTCCCAATCGAATGCGTTAAGATCTGGTGCATCCTTTGCGCGGATTGCGGGCGTATCCAGGGACATTTCAGGCTCCTTATGAGTTTTCGGCAACAAAATCGCCAGGTTGATTGCAAGCTAGCGCATTTTATGCCAGAGGAATATCGATAAATCCGCATCCTATCATGAGTTATTCGCATAGATGGCCATTCCTCGCAGATTTCTGCCTTCCATTGCTTCGCTGCGCGCGCTGGAGGCACTTGACAGGCTGGGAAGCGCCACCGCCGTGGCCGAGGAAATGGCGCAGACCCAGAGCGCTGTCAGCCGTCAGTTGCAGGCGCTTGAGGAACAGTTGGGCGTGACCCTGATCATCCGCGAAGGGCGGCGGATGATGCTGACGCCCGAGGCGGAGGATTATGCCGAAAAGATACGTGGCGCATTGCAGCAAATCAGTCAGGCGTCGTTGAAGCTGACGGTCAACCCAACAGGCGGCAGCCTAGATCTGGCAATCCTTCCGACTTTCGGCATGCGCTGGCTGGTGCCACGACTGGCCGATTTTGCACGCCAATATCCAGAGGTGACGATCAATCTGTCAACGCGGCTGAAACCCTTCAGCTTCAACCAACAACCCTTTGATGCAGCAATACATTTCGGAACGGCCGACTGGGCGAACACCCAGGCGCTGCGGCTGAAGACCGAAACGGTTCTGCCAGTCTGTGCGCCCGGGATGATCTGCAACGTGGATATTCAGAGCCCCCGCGATCTGCTGAACCTGCCGCTCTTGCATATCGAAACCCGGCCCGAGGCCTGGCCGGCGTGGTTTGCCGGTCACGGCGTGCTGATGGGACAGGTGTCTGGAACAATCTATGACCAGTTCTCGACCATCACGCAGGCAGCTCTGCACGGGCTGGGGGTGGCATTGCTGCCCGATTACCTGGCCGAGCAGGATCTGGCGACCGGTCGGCTGGTATCAGCCTGGGGCGGCCCGACACAAAGCCCCGGCGCCTATTATCTGGTCTGGCCGGTGCGCAAGGCGCGTGATCCGGCGTTATTGAAGTTTCGTGACTGGCTGGCAGGACAAACCGAAGACGAAGACCCCCTGCCCCGGTGATGACGTTTTCATGCAGAATGCTCATGTACCACCGTACGGAAATGGTTAATGAGCGAGGATGCAAGGCGATGAAAAATTTCGTACGAAGCGTACGGATTGCACGTGGATTTCGTACGCGATTTGAGGGCTTTCGGGCGACCGGCGTACGTTTCGTACGAAACACCTAGCCCAGGGCGTATCCGGCTCCGCGCACGGTGCGCAGCGGATCATCACCGCCATGCACGCAAAGCGCTTTTCGCAGGCGCCCGATGTGCACATCGACAGTGCGGGTATCGACGTAGATATCGCGCCCCCAAACCCGGTCCAGTAATTGTTCGCGGCTCCAGACCCGGCCTGGTTTCTCCATGAAGGTCGACAGAAGGCGAAATTCAGTGGGGCCAAGTTTAAGGGGTTTGTCGCGGCGCGTGACACGATGCGTTTCCGAATCCAGAACAATATCGTCATATTCCAGGCGCTCGCCTACGGTGGCAGGTCGGGTGCGGCGCAGTTGGGCGCGAACCCGGGCCAGCAATTCGACCACAGAATAGGGTTTGACGACATAATCGTCAGCCCCAGTTTCCAGACCACGGACACGGTCCAGTTCTTCGGACCGGGCCGACAGCATGATGATTGGAATGGCGCGGGTGGCATTGCGGGTTTTTAACTGGCGACACACTTCGATCCCCGAGGTGTTGGGCATCATCCAGTCAAGCACGATGATGTCGGGTGTATCTTCGGCCACCAGCATCAGCGCGTCTTCGCCATTACTGGCTGTGAGCACGCGAAAACCATCGGCCGCAAGGTTATAGGAAAGTACTTCGCGCTGTGCCGGCTCATCCTCGACCAGAAGCACAGTGGGTTGGTCGGCTGACATAGGTTGGCCTCCTTATACCTTAACCCTGCACAGGTGGGGCAATGCTGGGGTCGGTTGAGGTACTGTCACTTTTCGGGCGGGCGTCATCGGGCATTTCACCTGTGACGAGATAAATCACCTGCTCGGCGATCGAAGTGACATGATCTCCCATGCGTTCGGTGTTCTTGGCGATGAAATGCAGGTGCATGCAAGGCGTGATATTACGCGGGTCCTCCATCATGAAGGTCAGGAATTCCCGGAAAAGCGCATTGTACATCTGGTCGACATCGTGGTCGCGTTCAATCACGTCGCTGGCCAGATCGGCGTCGCGCTGGATATAGGCATCAAGCGCGTCTTTCAACATACGCCCGACCTCTTTTGCCATGCGGCGCAGGGCGGCCGATGAGCCGTTGACCGGGGTCATGCCGGCCAGAACGGTGGTTCGTTTGGCCATGTTTTTTGCGTAATCGCCGATGCGTTCCAGATTGCCGGCGATCTTGATCACCGACAGAATGAGGCGCAGGTCACGCGCGGTGGGCGCGCGCAGGGCGATAACGCGGGCGGCTTCCTGGTTGATCTCCTCCTCCAACGCGTCAATGGCCTGGTCGGCGCGGCGCACCTTTTCGGCCTGTTCCGGGTCGCGCGCCTCAAGCGAGCTGGCCGCGTTGATGATCGCCTCTTCAACCAGCCCGCCCATCTTCATGATCCGGGCCAGGATGGTTTCAAGGTCGCGGTCAAAGGCCGAGGCAATGTGATCGTCTGACATGGGGACTCCTTAGCCGATACGGCCGGTGATATAGCTTTCGGTACGCGGATCATCGGGGTTGGTGAAAATCTGGCTGGTTTCGCCAAATTCCACAAGGTTGCCCAGATGAAAGAAAGCGGTTTTCTGGCTGACGCGGGCGGCTTGCTGCATCGAGTGGGTGACAATCACCAACGAATAGCGCGTGCGCAGCTCATCTATCAGTTCTTCGACCTGTGCGGTGGCGATGGGATCAAGCGCTGAACACGGCTCGTCCATCAGCAGCACCTCGGGTTCGGTGGCGATGGCGCGGGCGATGCACAGGCGTTGCTGCTGCCCGCCCGACAGGCCGGTGCCGGGGGCATGAAGGCGATCCTTGACCTCGTCCCAGATGGCGCCGCGACGCAGGGCCTTTTCTACAATCACGTCCAGATCGGCGCGTGTCCTGGCAAGCCCGTGGATCTTGGGGCCATAGGCGACGTTGTCGTAGATGGACTTCGGAAACGGGTTGGGCTTCTGGAACACCATGCCGACCTTGGCGCGCAGTTGCACCGGGTCGACACGTTTGTCGTAGATATCTTCGCCGTCCAGACGGATGTCGCCGGTGATGCGGCAGACGTCGATGGTGTCGTTCATCCGGTTCAGGCAGCGCAGGAAGGTGGATTTGCCACATCCCGAGGGGCCGATAAAGGCGGTCACGGTCTTGTCGGCGATATCCACGTCGACGTCTTTGATGGCGTGGGTGTCGCCATAGTAGACCTGCACGTTACGGGCGGAAAATTTGATGTCGGTCTGATCCAAGGCGCTTCCGTGGGTTTGAGTGTCATACATGGGGTTTATCCTGTGAGTTACCAGCGGCGCTCAAAGCGGCGGCGAAGAAGGATGGCGACGGCGTTCATGACCACCAGAAACAGCAGCAATACACAGATGGCCGCACCGGTCTTGGCCTCGAACGCGCGTTCTGGAAAATCGGACCAGCGGAACACCTGCACCGGCAAAACGCTGGCGCTGTCGGTGATACCGCCGGGGATGTCCACGATAAAGGCAACCATGCCGATCATGATCAGCGGGGCAGTTTCACCAAGGGCTTGCGCCATGCCGATGATGGTTCCGGTCAGCACGCCGGGCATGGCCAGCGGCAGCACGTGGTGGAAAGTAGTTTGCAGACGTGAAGCCCCAACCCCAAGCGCGGCGTCGCGGATTGACGGCGGCACCGCCTTGAGCGCGGCACGCGAGGCGATAATAATCGTGGGCAGGGTCATCAGCGCCAGCACGATCCCCCCTGCCAGAGGGGCCGAACGCGGCACGCCGAAGATGCCAAGGAAAACCGACAGCCCCAGCAGGCCGAAGACGATCGAGGGCACGGCGGCAAGGTTGTTGATATTGACCTCGACGAAATCGGTGAATTTGTTCCTGGGTGCGAATTCTTCCAGATAAACGGCTGCAGAGACCCCGATGGGAAAGGCCAGCAGGAAGGTTACCAGCATCGTCCAGAATGACCCCACGGTGGCGCCCCAGATGCCAGCCAGCTCGGGTTCACGCGAATCTGCCGACGTGAAGAAGCGCCAGTTGAACACCCGGTCCACCTGCCCCTGAACCCGGAGGGTTTCAATGGCGGCTATCTGGGTATCCGAGATTTTGCGCGCGGCTTCGGGCAGGTCGGTCATATAAAGCGACCAGTCGGCAACATCCGTGACGGCGCGCGTTTCGGTCAATACGGTGCCACTGGCCCGTGCGCGATCAAGTTTGGTAAGTTTGATCCAGCCGCCGGCAACATTGATCAGCATCGAGCGGTTTTCGTCATCCAGTTCCTCGGTGCCTTCGGTTTGCGAGGCGCGGATTTCGAGCGCCCGAGCCTGTGCCAGCAGTTTGTCACGGTTGGCCGCGCTTTTCTTGGCTTTTGCACTGTTCTTTTCGCGCTCTTTGTCGGTATCAGCCGTTTCAGCCCGCTGAGCATAAACCTGAGCTGCATTGTCCTGACGAGCAGCCTTGCGCCGCAGGTCTGCGGCATCCCCGAGCAAATGTTTTTTGACGGTCAGCAGCGCCGTTGCAAAGTCATCAGCGGTGGAGGTCACGGTGACTGCATCATCATCAAGAGTTATCGTCAGATTTCCCTTTGTCGGGCTTTCCACCAGTGCGCCGTATTCGCCTTTGAGATACAGGTCGGTGGCGTCAGAGGCGAGGAACGGGTATTCTATGGTCTGACCGATCAAAGCAGGGTTCAAGCTGGCCTTGGTAGCCAGTTCAAAAGATGCGCCGGAAGAGACCAGATCATAAAGCTCGCGTTTTGCCGTGCGGCCTTTGATCGACGGGAATTGTTCTTTCAGCACATCTTTGGTCAGCCCTGAAAAATCGGCCCGCAGGATGTCGTTTGGAGTGGCTGTGTCGTCAAGACCCAGTTCATTGGCCGACAGGGTGACCGGCAGAGTCAGGTAACTTTCGGTGATCGACGTTGCCGCCTGAGACAGCACTGACCATAGCAGGGTAAAAAGCGCCAGCCCGGCAACGGTGATAGCGGTAATGCCATAAGCGCGCAGACGCCATTCCGCGCGGCGGCGGGCCCGCAATCGCGGGCTGGATGTGCCCAGCAACGAGCGGTGATGTCCGGTCATGTCGGTCATGGAGCGGCCTCTACTCATAGGTTTCGCGGTATTTGCGCACAAGACGCTGGGCCGCCACATTCATCAAAAGCGTGATGCAAAACAGCGTAAACCCGAGTGTAAAGGCCGGGCCTGCAGCGGTTTCGGCCTCGGTATCGCCGGTGATCAGCATAACGATCTGCACGGTAACGGTTGTCACTGCCTCTAGCGGATTGGCAGTCAGGTTGGCACCCTGCCCTGCGGCCATGACCACGATCATGGTTTCCCCCACGGCGCGGCTGAATCCCAGCAAAGCAGCCGAGACGATACCTGGTAATGCGGCGGGCAGAACCACCTGACGGATGGTTTCGGCCTTGGTGGCGCCCAGCCCAAACGACCCGTCGCGCAGCGCCTGCGGCACGGAATTGATCACGTCGTCGGACAGCGATGATATGAATGGGATGATCATGATGCCCATGACAAGCCCGGCCACAAGGGCGGATTCGGACGCAATGGAAACACCGATGGCATCGCCGGTGTTCCTGAAAAACGGCGCCACGGTGATGGCGGCGAAAAATCCATAGACCACAGTGGGAATACCCGCCAGAATTTCCAGCATCGGCTTGACGATGGCGCGGGTTCGGTTCCCGGCAAAATCACTGAGATAGATGGCGGCAAACAGACCCACGGGCACGGCCACGAGCATGGCGATAAAAGTGATCATCAGCGTACCGGCGAAAAGCGGGACCGCGCCTACCTTGTCGGCGTCCATATGCCCCTCTTGTACGCCAGAGAGCGGGCTCCAGGTTGTGCCGAACAGAAACTTGTGCAGCTGCCAGTCGATTTTTGAAAAGAAGCTGTAAGTTTCAAAAATCAGTGAAACCACGATACCGATGGTGGTAAGGATCGCGATGGTGGCCATGGCGGCCAGGATCAGGCGCACGATGTTTTCTGCGCGGTTGCGCGCGCGCCAGTCCAGTGACACGGTCGCCTGAGTGGCAATGGCTGCTATCAGGGCTGCACCAACAACCAACGCGATACGGATCCAGCCCCAAAAGGCGGCTTTGGCGGCATAGGCGGCTGCAATCTCTTGACGCAGCGGGTCTGTCTGGCTGGCGATGCGGCCGGTGGCCAGCGCCTTGGCATCCGACAGGATCAACTGGCGCTCGATAAAAGCGCTGTCAGGAAGGGCCTGACCGATCTGAGACAGCAGGCTGTTTGTCATCAGATAGTTGGGCACAAGCGTCAGAACGATCAGAAAACCAATGCCCGCCATCAACACCCATAGCAGGCTGTAGAACCCGTGATAGGCGGGACGCGAATGCAGACTGGCCGGCGTGTCACCGGCAAGCTGCCCGGCGCGGGATCTGGCAACCAGAAACGAAGCCAGCGCCAGCACCAGAACAAAGCCGAAAAGCAGGGTTGTCATATGCGTTCCCCGGGTCCTTACATGTTAACGGGAGGCGTGGGACCGCCTCCCGTTCTGAGTTCAGGCGTGATGGATCAGTTCCACTCGTTGCCGGTCATGGTGGTCAGGTTCTTGACCGCGTCGCTGACAGTATTGAAGCTGTCGGCGGGCAGCGGGATCAGGCCTTTGTCCAGCAGATAGCCGTCTTCGCCAGCGGCGTTTTCCGACATGAACTCGACCGCGTATTCCTGAATGCCGGGCACCACACCAACATGGGCATTCTTAATGTAGAAATACAGCGAGCGTGACACCGGATAGTCACCCGAAGCGATGTTGTCGAAAGTTGGTTCCACACCATCAACCACCGCGCCTTTGATGGCATCAGCGTTCTGATCCAGGAACGAGAAACCAAAGACACCCAGGGCATCAGGATTGGCCTCAAGTTTCGAAACGATCAGGTTGTCGTTTTCCCCGGCTTCGACATAGGGGCCGTCCTCGCGAATATGGCTGCCGTCCTTGCCGCAGAAGTCTTTTTCATGGCCTGCCTCAAGACAGCCCTCGATCATAACCAGCTCCTCGAACGCATCGCGGGTACCCGAACTTGGCGGCGGGCCCAGAACTTCGATGTCGATGGCGGGCAGCGCCGGGTCAATCTCGTCCCATGTGGTGGGTTTGTCCCCTTCGGCGGCCAGCGCCTGCCACAGCTGTTCACGGGTCACTTCGAAATCGGCACCGGATTTGGCGTTGGCCACAACGATGCCGTCAAAACCTACGGTAACTTCGGTAATCTCGGTTACGCCATTTTCGGCGCAAAGTTTGAATTCCTTAGCCTTCATACGGCGCGAGGCGTTGGCGACGTCAGGATGTTCCACACCGACGCCAGCACAGAACAGTTTCAGACCCCCACCCGATCCGGTCGATTCAACAACCGGTGTCCGGAAATCGGTGGTTTTGCCAAACTGTTCAGCCACGGCGGTTGAAAACGGAAAAACGGTGGATGACCCGACAATGCGGATCTGGTCTCGCGCCGATGCGGCACTGGCGGAAACAGCAGCGATGACCACGGCAGAGGCGGTCAGTTTTGCAAGGGACATATCAAACTCCTGATCTGTTTGTCCGGGCCATTCAGGCGATGACCTCTGGCGCCGTTGCTAATCCTCCGTGACAACGCTTTTGTTACGTTTTTGTAACGGTTTCATGACAGTCGGTATTTTTCTGTCAAAGCAATCGCGCGGACGTTTCGGGCGAACGTTCGTCACTCAACAAATTCTTGGGGGCCCGGGGGGGGCATGTCCCGGAATTGCGCGGTCACGCGAAACTGTAACGTGTTAACAACAAACCCTTTTTCGCAAACCGGCGCGGCGCGACTGAAGTTTCACCCGCGTGTTTCGCGGGGCAGGATCACCCGGAATTCGCTGCCTTTTCCCAGCTCACTGGAAATGCGCAGCCGGCCTCGGTGGCGATTTATGATATGTTTGACGATGGCCAGGCCCAACCCCGTGCCGCCCATTTCACGTGAGCGGTGACTGTCAACGCGATAGAATCGCTCTGTCAGGCGCGGGATATGAACCTGATCAATGCCGGGGCCCTGATCGGTCACCGTTACAATCACGGCAGGACCACGGACAGATGGGGCGTTTTCGGAAACATGTGCCGCAACTTCAACACTGTTACCGGCGCCTCCGTAGTTCACCGCGTTTTCAATCAGATTGGTGAAGACCTGCACAAGCTGGTCGGACGCACCGTTAACCGTCAGGCCCGTTTCGGGCAAAACAAGGTCGATTGTCACATCCTTGTCGGTCGCGACAGGGCGCAGCGCGTGCACGACCGATTGCAGACATTGCCCGATCTCCACGGTTTCAGTAGGGCGAACACGTTCCTGTCCTTCAACCCGGCTTAGGGACAGCAGATCGCGCACCAGCCGTTCCATCCGGGCCGATTCGGATTGCATGATTCCAAGAAACCGATCGATGGCGACGGGATCGTTGCGCGCGGGACCACGCAGGGTTTCGATAAATCCCATCAGCGATGTCAGCGGCGTGCGCAATTCATGGCTGACATTGGCAACGAAATCACGGCGCATCTGGTCCGCCTGCTGCAGATGGGTTGTATCCTCGAACGACACCAGAACGCCGGGGCCTGCCGCCGTGGGCACCGACGTACAAGTGACGTCAAAGCTTGTATCCTGGGCGCCGTCACTACCAAGATACCGGGTTTTGCCGGGCGTGCCCTTACGCAGGCAGGCCTCAACCGCGTCCAGCACGGTGGGCTGGCGCAGGGCGGCAATGAAATGGCGCCCGGTCAGCCCCTTGCCCAAAAACGCCTGGGCCGGATCATTGGCACCAAGGATAAGCTCATCCGGGCCGATCAGCAGAACCGGCAAGGGAAAAGCCTGCAGCAGCGGCTGGACCTGGGAGGGTTCCATTTATCCGTGCAGGGGCGTCACAGCGCCCGCAACCCGTCGCGAAACCGGCGCATGTTCTGCTGATAGTGCAGTGCGCTTTGGCGCAGGCCATCTATCGCTGCGGCATCCATCTGGCGGATCACCCTGCCGGGGGCGCCCATCACCAGGCTGCCATCGGGAATTTCCTTGCCTTCGGTAATCAGGGCGCCTGCCCCGATCAGACAGTTGCGGCCAATTCTGGCACCGTTCAGCACCGTGGCCCCCATCCCGATCAGGGAATTGTCGCCGATGGTGCAGCCATGCAGCATCGCCTTGTGACCGATGGTACAGCCCGCACCAATCGTCAACGGAAACCCCAAATCGGTGTGCATGACCGTGTTTTCCTGCACATTGCTGCCCGCGCCGATGGTAATCGTCTCGTTATCGCCGCGCAGGGTACAGCCGAACCAGACCGAAGCGGCAGTTTCCAGAATGATCTTGCCGATCAGGTTGGCATCGGGCGCCACCCAGGTATCGTCGGCAATCTGCGGTGCGGTTCCATCAAGACTGTAAAGGGTCACGTGGTTTCCTCGAATTCGGTGTGAAGTCGTTTGACATGGGCATTAAGGCCCGGTTGCTGAATACGTTTGAGCCGGGCCGCCGTCACAATGTTTTTCAGGCTTTTTTCGGTACAGTCCAGATCATCGTTGATCAGGACATAATCGTATTCGGCCCAGTGGCTGATTTCATCCCAGCTTTTGCGCATGCGTTTGGCGATGACCTCGTCACTGTCCTGTCCGCGCGTGGTCAACCGCCGGTGCAGTTCCGCGATCGACGGTGGCAGGATGAAAATCGACAGGGTGTGCGGACCCAGGGCCGAGTTCTGGATCTGCTGCGCGCCTTGCCAGTCAATATCGAACAGAACATCGCGGCCCGCGTCGATGGCCGCCTGAACCGGGGCACGCGGGCTGCCATAAAAATTACCGAAAACATGCGCATGTTCCAGCATGTCGCCATTGGCCACATCATTCTGAAACTGCTTTTCGGTCAGGAAATGATAGTCCTGCCCATCCACTTCGCCCGCCCGCGGTATGCGGGTTGTGGCCGAAACCGAAAAAGAAATTGTCGGATCCCAGTCGCGCAGGCGCCGCGACAATGTGGATTTGCCCGCGCCCGAGGGCGAAGACAGGATAATCAGAAGGCCGCGGCGGTTGGTCATTTTAGAGGTATCCTTAATTCAGTCCCTGCCCTTGGTCCCGGCTCTGCTTTCATTTTTCCAAAAATACTCAAATGCAACAGATCAGCCCTACGCGGTCATTCGACATTCTGCACCTGTTCGCGCATTTGGTCGATGACGGTTTTCAACTCCAGACCGATGGTGGTAAGTGCGGTGTTTTGCGCCTTGGCGCACAGGGTGTTGGCTTCGCGGTTGAATTCCTGGCTGAGGAAATCAAGCTTGCGACCAATCGGCGAGCCTTTGGCCAGCAGGTCGCGGGCGGCACCGACATGGGCGCGCAGTCGGTCGATCTCTTCGGTGACATCGGCCTTGACCGCCAGCATCGCAATTTCCTGGGCGATGCGGCCCTCATCGCCGCTGTCGGTATTGTCGAGCACCCTTTGAAGGGCATTGCGGAAATTCAGCGCCATATCGGCCTTGCGCGTTTCGGCTGTTTCGGCCGCCTGATCGGTCAGGTGGGCAATAACGTCAAGCTGCGCCGACAGAACGCCGGCCAGGGCCGTCCCCTCGCTGGCGCGCATGGCGATGAAACCTTGCAGCAGCGTTTCGAAATCGGCCAGCAGCGCGCTTGCCAGTGCGCTTGTGTCCTGATCCGCTGCCCCGGACTCCAGCACGCCCCGCACAGACAGAACGTCGGCCGCATTTGCAGGTGCCAGCGACAGGCCCATATCCATCGCGCGGGTCTCGATCTGGGCCATGGCGGCCAGAACACTGTCCAGTTGCACGTCATTGATGCGCTGGGTGCTGCCCTGATCCTCGGCCAGAAGCCGCAGCGACAGGGTGACATTGCCGCGGTTAAGCGCCTTGCCCAGCCGGGCACGCAGACCGGCCTCAAGGCCGTCAATCCAATCAGGCGCGCGCAGGCGCAGATCCAGCCCCTTGCCGTTGACGCTGCGCAGATCCCACGTCCAGCTGTATCCGTCATGCGCGCCCGTGGCCGACGCAAAGGCCGTCATTGAATGTAGCACAGCAGCATCCCTTTTCGATTGCCGCCCTGTCCTAGCCATTCGCCCCTGCGCTGGCAAGCACATGACATCGCCCGTGACTTACGGCGGAGTTAACCATTTGTTACGAATTTTAGATAAATCCGCCTCGAATTGTGGCATTCTGAACAAAGCCGTAAGAGTGGGTCCGGGCATGCAAGGGCATGTGCATTTGTCCGGATCCACTTTGACTTCAGAGTTTTCAAGGGTTTTGACATGCACGACGATCAGAAAAGACAGCCGTTCCCCGACACCGTTGTCAAATTTCGCGGCGACCGTACCTCGGCAAAGACAAAAGACATTGATGCATTTCGGGCCTATTGGCAAAGCATGCGCAAATCCGGTGATGTTCCGTGGCGTTCGGACATTGATCCGCGCGGGATCGAGGGACTGCTGGAAAATGCTTTTATCGCAGAAAACATCGCGCCAGGTGTGACGCGCCTGCGCATCGCGGGATCGCACCTGAGTGACCTGATGGGCATGGAGGTGCGCGGCATGCCGCTAAGTGCGTTTGTAGACCCCGGTCAGCGCAAGGATTTTGCCCTGCAACTGGTCGAGCTTTTTGACCGACCGGCGACACTGCATCTGAAGTTGCGATCCGATGGCGGCATCGGCCGGCCGGTGATCGAAAGCGATCTGGTATTGTTGCCACTGCGCAGTGATCTGGGAGATATCTCACGCGCTTTGGGGTGCCTGGTGACGAAAGGGAATATCGGACGGGCACCGCGCCGTTTCAATATTGCAAGCACAACACTTGAGCCACTGGACACAGGCAGCCCGGGTTTGATGGCAGAGTCAATGCAGGGTCCGGGAATGGCAGAAACCGGTCATCGTTTTGAGCATCGACCAGCCAACCCAAGCGAAAAACCTTATTTGCGCCTGGTCAAGTAGCCCTGCACGGGCACAAGAATTCGCGTCTCTCTTTACCAGTGCCAAAGAATTGGCCTAACCTGTTCTCAGAGAGGGGTCAGTCGACATGCGTGTACGTTTCATTCCCTGCGCCTTATGGCTTAGCCTGTTCGGTACTTTTGCGCCCGCACAGGAAGCCGCGCAGCCCCAGGTGGTCTGCACACTTGCGGGCTGTAAAGAAATTGTTCTTCCCAAACCACGCTATTCTGATGCCAGTGCGTTTTCGGTTCAGCAGGTCTGGTCAGTGGTGAACGACATTCTTTCTGTGTCGGGTCTGCTGCCCAATTTCCAGGTTGTCGAAACCGATGAAGTCGGCAATGCAGCCGCCGTGATTATCGACGGCGAGCGCTATCTGGCATTCAATCCTGATTGGATAGCGCAGTATAAAGCCGACCCATTTGCGCAATGGCAGCTTTATGGCGTGATGGCACATGAGGTCGGGCACCATCTGCAGGGTCATACGATCACCGGCACCGGATCGCGCCCGCCGACAGAACTGGAAGCAGATGAATACGCGGGTTTCACCTTATCCGCCCTTGGTGCATCTCTTACCGAAGCGCAATCATTGTGGGCCACGTTGTCGGAAAGCGGCTCTGTGACACATCCGCCGCGTCATCAGCGACTGGCTGCGGTCGAGCGGGGATGGATTCGCCGTAAAGGCCAGTCACCGGCATCGACACGCCCTGCGGCGCAACCTTCGACATCATCTGCCCCGCCGCCACCAGGCCGGTACATGCGCAACTGCGTTTCCATTTCGGCATCGAACCGCCCTGCGCAATTATGCTTTTCCTCGTATTTGGCTTCGCAGGGAAGCAACAGCTATGGTCCGGGAAATACACAGGACGGAAATCCGCGAACGGCCTGGGTTGAAGGCGTGTCTGGTCAGGGGGTCGGGGAAAACTTCTCGATTATCTTTGACGCACCGACGCATCTGAGTGTCCTGTCTATCCGTAATGGCTATGCCAAATCGGAAAGGGTTTATTCCCGTAACAGCCGCGTTCGTTCGATGAGGATCACAGGGTCGAACGGAAAACAGGCAAACTTCACATTGCGCGATACGTCAGATTGGCAACAAATCGGCACAATCGCTGACCTTGGACCGATTGCCTGGGCCAACTTTGAAATCCTCGATGTTTATGCCGGGACGCATTATCAGGACACTGCGATAACCGAAATTGTCTTCAAGTGAGAATTGCCAGGTTGTCATTATGACTTTTTGAAAGTTGCGCGGATGACTGAGCACCACAGCGGTTAACCGAGGACCGGACGCTCTTTTCCCCGAATGAAAAAGGCGCCCCCGACCGGAGGCGCCTTTGATTGATTTCAGCGGGCTCAGCCTGCCCGGGCGGCCTGACGGCTTTCACGCAGCGATGACAGCTCTTCTGCCACAAGGAACGCCAGTTCCAGCGACTGGCTGGCGTTCAGGCGCGGGTCGCAGGCAGTGTGATAACGGTCGGACAGATTTTCTTCGCTGACCGCGCGGACACCACCGATGCATTCGGTCACGTCCTGGCCTGTCATCTCAAAGTGCACGCCACCTGGGATCGTGCCCTCGGCCTTGTGCACACCAAAGAATTCGCGCACCTCGCGCAACACTGACTCGAACGGGCGGGTCTTGTAGCCGGTCGAGGATTTGATGGTGTTGCCGTGCATCGCGTCACATACCCAGACGACGCTTGCACCTTCTTCCTGAACAGTCTTGATCAGACGTGGCAGATGTTCGGCCACTTTGCCGGCTCCAAAACGTGCAATCAGCGTCAGGCGCCCCGCCTCGTTCTGG
The DNA here is from genome assembly GCF_900172295.1 of Roseovarius litorisediminis. Taxonomy (GTDB): domain Bacteria; phylum Pseudomonadota; class Alphaproteobacteria; order Rhodobacterales; family Rhodobacteraceae; genus Roseovarius; species Roseovarius litorisediminis. The sequence goes on along the minus strand of NZ_FWFL01000001.1, from coordinate 355,610 downwards.
GGGTTCAGCGTTGCCATAAGCGCCTTGAGATCATCCGATGTCATAGAGGGGCCGCATTTCAGGCCGATCGGGTTTTGTACCCCGCGGCAGAAATCAACGTGCGCGCCATCGGGTTGACGGGTACGATCACCGATCCAGATCATGTGCCCCGAGCCTGCAAGCCATTTGCCCGAGGTCGAGTCAAGCCGCGTCAGCGCCTCTTCGTATTCCAGAAGAAGGCTTTCATGGCTGGTGTAGAAATCAACCGTTTGCAGCGTGTGGGCCTGGTGGCTGTCAACGCCGGCCGCCTTCATGAAATCCAGCGCGTCGCTGATGTGATTGGCCATCTCGCGGTATTTCGCGGCCTTTTCACCTTCGGTAAAACCAAGCGTCCAGGCATGCACCTGATGCACATCCGCATAGCCGCCGGTTGAAAAAGCACGCAGCAGGTTCAGCGTGGCAGCAGCCTGAGTATAGGCCTGCAACATTTTTTCGGGGTCCGGTATCCGGGCCTCTGGCGTGAAGGCCAGTTCGTTGATGATATCGCCGCGGTAGCTGGGCAGTTCCACCCCATCGATCACCTCGGTCGGGGCGCTGCGGGGTTTGGCGAACTGGCCAGCCATACGGCCCACTTTGACCACGGGCACCTTGGCGCCATAGGTCAGCACCATCGCCATTTGCAGCATCACCTTGAAAGTGTCACGGATTGCGTCGGCTGAAAACTGTTCAAAGCTTTCGGCACAATCACCGCCCTGTAGCAAAAACGCCTCGCCCCGCGAGGCCGCACCAAGCTGCGCCTTCAGGCGCCGCGCCTCGCCTGCAAAAACAAGCGGAGGATATTGCGACAGTTTCGATTCGACCCGGTTCAGGGCTGCGCCATCGATATATTCCGGCATCTGCACACGCGGCTTTGCGCGCCAGTCAGATTTTTGCCATTCCGTCATTGTCTTTCTCCGCTTTCAGAAATCTGAGCCCCGTCTATACTAAAGCAGCCCGCAAGAGGCTATATAGGATGTTCCTGAAATTTCGCAATTTCCTGCCTGGGCCCTTGCTATTTGCAACTGCTTCCTGAATCAGGCCAGAATGGGCGCACTCCCTAAGGATTCGGCACTAATGCAACCAGAAAAACACACAATAAAGATAACCGCCCCCAAGGCGCCGCGGCGTTTTGTGTTTGTGTTGCTTGATAACTTCACGCTGCTTTGCTTTGCTGCAGCCGTGGAAAGCCTGCGGATTGCCAACCGGATGGCTGATGCAAAACTGTATGAATGGGTGCTTGCCGGTGAAGGCGGGGAATCGATTACCTGTTCTGCGGGGGCCGAATTCAAGGTCGATATCGACCTTGAAGAGCTGCGCCGCGACGATACGGTGATGATCTGTGGCGGCATCAATGTGCAGTCCGCGACAACCAGAAAAATTCTAAGCTGGATACGGCGCGAAGCCCGGCGCGGTTTGAAGATTGCAGGGCTGTGCACGGCGGCGTATAGCGTGGCCAAGGCGGGCCTGCTGGATGGTAAACGGGCGACGATCCACTGGGAGAACCACGACAGTTTCAGCGAAGAGTTTGACGAGGTTGAACTGACAAAATCGATCTTTGTGGTTGATGGCAACCGGATGACAACTGCGGGCGGCACATCCTCCATCGACCTGATGCTCAAACTGATAGCCGACGATCATGGTGAAAAACTGGCCAATTTGGTGGCCGATCAGCTGATCTATTCCTCGATCCGCACCGATCAGGATACACAACGCCTGTCTGTGCCCACGCGCATCGGCGTACGCCACCCCAAGCTGAGCCAGGTCATCCAGATGATGGAGACCAATGTCGAAGAACCGATCAGCCCGTCTATCATGGCCAAGAATGTGGGCATGTCGACCCGACAGCTTGAGCGGTTGTTCCGCCGCTACCTGAACCGGTCGCCCAAGCGCTACTATATGGAGTTGCGGCTGCAAAAGGCCCGCAACCTGCTGATGCAGACGGACATGACGGTTATCAACGTCGCTCTGGCCTGTGGCTTTGCAAGCCCTTCGCATTTCTCGAAATGTTACCGCGCCCATTATGACACGACCCCGTACCGTGAACGTGGGGCCCATGCGGCCCGGTTGTCGGTCTAAGGAACGGAAAAGACCGCCATCAAGCCCGGCGGCAGGCCCCGCTTTGATCCTATCGGGTCATCGTCGCCCCAAACCGTTGCCGGGTGCCTTTTCCCGACAAGAGCGGCATCAAATTGGGCGCCGCGTTGCTCGTTCCGGAAGCGCCACCGGTCTTTCCCCTTGACCCCCGCGCCAGCCATGTCAAAACGCAGCGCATGAGTACTGCACACCTGACAATCCACCTTGACGCCATCATCGCCAACTGGCGGGCGCTTAACGCCATGACCGACAGCGAGACCGCCGCCGTGGTCAAGGCTGATGCCTATGGTCTGGGCGCCGACCGCGTCGGCCGGGCGCTGGCCAACATCGGTGTACGCACCTTTTTTGTCGCCGCCGCCGAAGAAGGCGCCGCCCTGCGCCTGGCGCTGGGCCCCGGCCCGGCAATCAACATCTTTTCGGGACATATGGCGGGGGATGCCGACATGATCGGGGACCTTCAGCTTACCCCGATGATCAACTCGCTGGATCAGATGATCCGCCATGTCGAGGCGCTGCCGAAACATCCGTTCGGCCTGCAACTGGATACCGGGATGAACCGCCTGGGCATGGAGCCCGCCGAATGGGCCGCCGTGCGCGAGATCGCCCTTGCCCAGGCCCCTACCCTGATCATGAGTCACCTTGCCTGCGCTGACGAGCCCGATCATGCGATGAACGCGCAACAGCTTGCAGCCTTCCACGACATGAGCGATGGCCTTGACGTACCGCGGTCTCTGGCCAATACCGGCGGCATTCTGCTGGGCCAGCCCTACCACTTTGATCTGTCCCGGCCCGGGATCGGCCTTTATGGTGGTCTGCCCTTCGTCGATGCCCAACCGGTGGTCACGCTTGACATACCGGTCATCCAGACCCGCAAACTGGAACCGGGCGAAACCGTGGGCTATGGCAACACCTTTACCGCCACCCGCGAAACCCGCATCGCAACGATTGCCGCGGGGTACGCCGATGGCATCATCCGCGCCATGGGCCCCAAAACCCAGCTTTTTTCAGGGGGCCAGAAATGCCCGGTTGCGGGTCGCATCTCGATGGACATGATAGGCGTTGATATCACCGACCTGGATCATACCCCTAAATCATTGGAACTTTTGGGGCGTCACCAATCAGTTGACACGCTGGCAGACAATGCCGACACCATCGGTTATGAAATCCTGACATCACTGGGCACGCGTTACAAACGGCGGTATCAAAACGGATGAATTTGACCCTTGGTTTCCTCGCCGCCATCGGGCGCCATGTTTTGTCCTGGCTTGCCTCTATCGGGCGGATTGCGCTCTTTGCCGTTGATACCATCAGCCACCTGTTGCGCCCGCCGTTTTATGCGCGTGAATTCAGCCATGCTCTGATGCAGATCGGTTGGCTGTCGCTACCCGTTGTCGGCATGACCGCGCTTTTTACCGGTGGCGCGCTGGCCTTGCAGATCTACGCCGGTGGCTCGCGCTTCAATGCCGAAACCGTAGTGCCGTCGATTGTCGCCATTGGCCTCACGCGCGAACTGGGCCCGGTTCTGGGCGGCCTGATGGTTGCAGCGCGCGTGGCCTCAAGCATCGCGGCAGAGATTGGCACCATGAAGGTGACCGAGCAGATCGATGCGCTGACCACCCTGTCGACCAATCCGATGAAATACCTAACCCTGCCCCGGGTACTGGCCGCCACCCTGGCCGTGCCGGTACTGGTTGGCGTGGGCGATGTGCTGGGTATCATGGGCGGTTTTCTGGTGGGCGTCGGGCGGCTTGATTTCTCTGCCGCCACCTACCTGCACAACACCATGGACTTTCTGGAAACCTGGGATGTGGTCTCGGGCCTGATCAAGGGGGCGGCCTTTGGCTTTATCGTGGCGCTGATGGGCTGTTATCACGGAATGAATTCGGGCCGCGGCGCGCAGGGCGTGGGCCGCGCCACCAAGGCCGCCGTAGTCGCCGCATCGGTGCTGATCCTGGCCTCGAACTACCTGCTAACGGAGCTCTTTTTCTCGGCATGATCGAACTCAAGGATGTCCATAAGGCCTTTGGCAGCAAACACGTTCTGCGCGGAATCAATCTGACGATTGAATCCGGCACCTCGATGGTGATTATCGGCGGCTCGGGCACCGGCAAATCCGTGGCGCTTAAATGTATCCTTGGCCTTATCAAACCCGACAGCGGCATGATTTCGCTGGATGGAAAGGATGTGACAAAAGGCGACCGGGATGCGTTTCTGGCCCGCTTTGGCATGCTGTTTCAGGGGGGCGCGCTGTTTGATTCCCTGCCCGTCTGGCAGAACGTCGCCTTCCGTCTGCTGCGCGGATCGCTGAAACGCCCCGTTGCCGAGGCGCGCGAGATCGCCATTGAAAAACTTCGCCGGGTCGGGCTGAAACCCGATGTGGCCGATCTGTTTCCGTCCGAGCTTTCAGGTGGCATGCAGAAACGTGTGGGCCTAGCCCGTGCCATCGCCGCCGAACCCGAGATCATCTTTTTCGACGAGCCGACCACCGGCCTTGATCCGATCATGGCAGGCGTCATCAACGAACTGATCCGCGAGATCGTAACCGAGATGGGCGCCACCGCCATGACCATCACCCACGACATGACATCGGTGCGCGCCATCGCCGACAACATCGCCATGCTGCATGACGGCGTGATCAAATGGACCGGCCCGGTGTCGCGGATCGACAATTCCGGCGATCCCTACCTTGATCAGTTCATCCACGGCAGGGCTGAGGGGCCGATTGAAGCGGTGAGATAGACCTTTCCGAAGGGGGCGGAAATGTCGCCAGAGCCTACTGAATTACGCTTTGAAATGCCGGGCATACGCGCGATTTTGAGCTTTTGTTGCCGTTGGAGACGAGCATCAACGGGACGCGCTATGGCGATCGGTCGTTAGTATTCCGCCGCTTTAAACCAGCCAAAATCGTAAAATATCGAATCATTGTGCGAACCCTGGCCAAATCGCCGTGCCGGGGGCCGGTCATACCGAAATCATGCCTTTGGCATACCCGATTTGCGGGGGCCGCGGCCTTGAATCCGCGCGGGGCGGTTCGTCAGTTAGAGCTCTTCGCGTCGTTCAAATGGTTTACACTTACGCCCCTTGCTTGCGTGCGCCGCGCGCAGTCTTTAGGTGAGGTTGATCGTTATCATGAGGGTCCGATGCTCAAACTCGCCAACCTAGCGCTGCTTGTCCTTTTCCCCATCTCGTGGTTCGCGCCGCTTATTCGCGCAGGCTGGTTGCCGCTGTTCAGCCTGAACGAAATCAGCGTCATCTCGGGCCTGCAGAGCCTGTGGGATTCGGATGTCTTTCTTGCGCTGGTCGTGACGTTCCTGGCGCTCTTCGCGCCCTATGCTAAAACCATCGGTCTGGCGCTCATTCACTTTGGCCTGTTGCGCCGCAAGGTGCTGCCGGCGCTGCAAATCCTGGGGAAGCTGGCGATGGCAGATGTTTTTCTGGTCGCGGTCTATATCACCCTGTCCAAAGGCATTGGTGTGGGCCGGGTTGAAACGGCCTGGGGGCTATATCTGTTTACTGCCTGCATTCTGGTTTCTGTTTTTATAGGTCATTTCACGCAAAAATCGGCGACGACACAAAGGATTGTCGCCCAAAGCGAAACAAACGAAACCACCGACTCTCATATCTGACCTACCGCCTTTGACCACTCGGCCCTGTTGAATTCTGGGTTTGACGCTGACGCGTGCTTGGGGCATCACGCTGGCTATGGCGAAAAGCGTTTCCTTTTCCTGCACGGCCTGCGGCGCGGCTCATACCAGATGGTCGGGGCGCTGTGACGCCTGTGGTGAATGGAATTCCATTGTTGAAGATACGCCACTTTCCACCGGACCTGCGTCAAAGTCTCTGGGCTCAAAACGCGGCAACGCCATCCAGCTTACCGATCTGTCGGCGCAGGAGGTCCCGCCGCCGCGTACCAATTCCGGCATCAACGAACTTGACCGTGTTCTGGGTGGCGGCATGGTTCCGGCCAGTGCCATCCTGGTGGGGGGCGATCCGGGTATCGGCAAATCCACGCTGCTGTTGCAGGCCGCCGCCCGGTTCGCCCAGGCCGGGCTGAAAACCTTTTATGTATCCGGTGAAGAGGCCAGTGCGCAGGTAAGAATGCGCGCCGCCCGTCTTGGTCTTGCCGATGCGCCTGTAAAACTGGCCGCCGCGACTTCGCTGCGCGATATCCTGACCACACTGGAAGCCGAGAAGCCCGACCTTGTGGTTATCGATTCGATTCAGACTGTCTGGTCCGACGCGGTGGAAAGTGCGCCCGGCAGTGTTTCACAAGTCCGTGCTGCCGCCCATGAACTGACAAGTTTTGCCAAACGCAAAGGGACGTCCGTGGTCCTTGTTGGCCATGTCACCAAGGAGGGGCAGATCGCAGGGCCCCGCGTGGTCGAACATATGGTCGACACAGTGCTATATTTTGAAGGCGAACGCGGCCATCAGTTTCGCATTCTGCGCTGCGTCAAGAACCGCTTTGGCCCGGCCGATGAAATTGGCGTGTTCGAAATGACAGGGTCCGGATTGGCCGAGGTCGCCAACCCGTCGGCCCTGTTTCTGTCAGGTCGCGGCGATCCCAGCCCCGGGTCGGTCGTGTTTTCCGGCATTGAGGGCACCCGTCCCCTGCTGGTTGAAATGCAAGCGCTTGTCGCCCCCACCCCGCATTCACAACCGCGCCGCGCCGTTGTGGGCTGGGATGGCGCGCGACTGGCGATGATTCTGGCTGTACTGGAATCGCGCTGTGGAATCCCCTTTGCGGGCCTGGATGTTTATCTGAATGTCGCGGGCGGCCTGAAAATTTCCGAGCCCGCCGCTGATCTGGCTGTTGCCGCCGCCCTGTTGAGCGCACGCGAAGACGTGGCATTGCCCGCCGATACGGTGGTTTTTGGCGAAATCAGCCTGTCTGGTGCCCTAAGACCGGTGGGTCAGACCGAAAACAGGTTGAAAGAAGCGCAAAAACTTGGTTTCACAACCGCAATCGCACCTTCCGGTGGAAAATCGGTGGGTAGCAGCGGCCTGAAACTTATGCAAATGGGTGATCTGACCGCGTTTGTAGGTGACATTTTCGGCGCAGGGTAAACGCGCCATGGGACAGGAAGAGGCATATGGAAGGTTTCACAATCATTGACGGCGTGGTGGCGCTGGTCATCGTACTGTCGGCCCTTCTGGCCTATTCACGCGGTCTTGTCCGCGAGGCGCTGGCCATTGCTGGCTGGGTTGCCGCCGGGATCGTGGCCTTTATCTTTGCGCCACAGCTTGAACCATTGGTCAAGGAAATACCCGTTGCAGGCGAATTCATCGCCGACAGTTGCGAGCTTTCGATGATCGCGGCTTTTGCCGTGGTTTTCGCCGTTGCACTGATTGTGGCCTCATTGATTACCCCGCTGTTTTCGTCGTTAGTGCAGCGCTCGGCACTTGGTGGAATCGACCAGGGGCTGGGTTTTATCTTTGGCGTGGCGCGTGGCGTTCTGCTGGTGGCAATTGCCTATTTCGTCTACGAAACAGTCATTTCATCGCAAAATATCCAGGTAATTGACGACAGTCGCTCGGCCCGTGTGTTTGCGCGAATGACCGACAGCATCAACAGCGGCAACCCCGAACAGGCGCTTGGCTGGATCACCGAGCAATACGAAGAACTTGTCGGGTCCTGTGACAAGGGCCTGTAAGAAGGTTCCGCAAGGCAAGTTTTTGCGATAGTTTCGTGACATAGGCAGGCTGACCCCTTAAGAGGGGGGCAATCGATATAACTCGGATTCGGAGCTGCCCCGCCTTGTCCATTCAGATGCCCCCCGCGCACCCCTTTGACGATGACAAACTGAAAGAAGAGTGCGGTATCTTTGGCGTTCTTGGCGTTACTGATGCAGCAAACTTTGTGGCGCTCGGGCTGCACGCCCTTCAGCACCGCGGCCAGGAGGCCGGTGGCATCGTCTGCCATCACCCCGAGCGTGGCTTTAACTCCGCCCGCCGATTTGGCTATGTGCGCGACAATTTCACCAAACAGTCGCTGATGGAAACGCTGCCGGGGCCTTTGGCCATCGGCCATGTGCGTTATTCCACGGCAGGCGCAAAAGGACCGGCGCAGATCCGCGACGTGCAGCCGTTTTTCGGCGAGTTTTCAATGGGCGGCGCAGCAATCGCCCATAACGGCAATATCACCAATGCCGTTGCCCTGCGCAAAGAACTGATCGAACGCGGTTCGATCTTTCAGTCAGGCTCGGACAGTGAATGTATCATTCATCTGATGGCCCGCTCTTTGCAGCGCACCATCCCTGAACGGATGGAAGATGCGCTGCGCCGGGTTGAAGGAGCGTTTTCGATTGTGGCCATGACGCGGACCAAAATGATCGGCGTGCGTGATCCCCTGGGCGTGCGCCCGTTGGTTCTGGGTCAGATTGCCGATGGCTGGGTGCTTAGTTCGGAAACCTGCGCGCTGGATATCATCGGCGCCAAGTTCGTGCGCGAGATAGAACCCGGCGAGATGGTTGTGGTGTCGGATAAGGGCGTCGAAAGCCACTTTCCCTTTCGCCGCCAGTTGCCCCGTTTTTGCATCTTCGAACATGTCTATTTCTCGCGCCCCGATTCCATCATCGGCGGCCGTTCGGTGTACGAAAACCGGCGCCAGATCGGTGTGGAGCTGGCCAAGGAAAGCCCCGTGGACGCCGATCTTGTCTGTCCCGTGCCCGACAGCGGCACCCCGGCGGCGATCGGTTTCAGCCAGCAAAGCGGCATTCCCTATGCCATGGGGATCATCCGTAATCAGTATATGGGCCGGACCTTTATCGAACCGACCGAACAGATCCGCAACATGGGTGTGCGTCTCAAGCTGAATGTGAACCGCGCCCTTATTCAGGGTAAACGCGTTATTCTGGTGGATGACAGTGTGGTGCGTGGAACGACCAGCCGCAAGATCAAGGAAATGATTCTGGATGCCGGCGCCGCCGAGGTCCATTTCCGTATCGCCTCGCCGCCCACCGCCTGGCCCTGTTTTTACGGGGTCGACACGCCGCAACGTGAAAAACTTCTGGCCGCCACCATGTCCGAGGATGAAATGCGCGATCACCTTCAGGTCGACAGCCTCAGGTTCATCTCGCTTGACGGGCTTTACCGCGCTGTGGGCGAGGCACAGGGACGCAATGCAAAATGCCCGCAATATTGCGATGCATGTTTCTCGGGGGAATACCCGGTTGCGCCGTCTGATATGATTGAAAACGGGTTCCAACTAAAAGCCGCCGAATAACTTTTACTGACGTTGCCAAACGGAACGCTGCAGATGCAATGCTGCGTTGCAGCAAGTTCTCGCCGATACTCTTAACACCTGCTTTTCTTTCCCATGCCGCGTTGATACCTGCCTTTTCTGCACCGGAGCGCACCCTGCGGTTCCGGCAGAGATATCAGGCGAAATCCCGTTGTCACAAAACACAGATACCCCGAGGGAAACGCTGCTTACAGCAACGCTCCATGATGCTTTGCCAGCGTCGCGTCTGGCCTTGCTGGGCACGATTATCAAACCCGATAGCGTGTCCGCCCTTGTGCGTGTCGGCGCTACCAAGGTTCAAAACGTTACCATTGGCGATTGGGTCGACGGCGCAATGGTGGTTGCAATCGACGAAGGCGTCATGGTTCTGTCTGAATCTGGTCAGACCCGCAAGCTTACCCTGCCCGGTGATTGACAAACGGGCCGTTTTTCCACCAAAAGGCCTTTGACATGGCCCTTCCAACCGTTACGTTCCGTCCGCACCACTTTCTTTGCTCGCTGGGTTTTCAGGGCAAAGGTTATTCCGATGGCTTTACCGCCAACATGGCGCGCATCGTGGTGGAAGGTCTGCGCGCGCCCGGTGGTGACGATACCCTGATCGAAGTGACAGGCGCCACCGATGACATCTGCGCACCATGCCCCAAACGCCGTGGGCAGATATGTGATGCGCAGGAAAAGATCGCCGCACTGGATTCCCGTCATGCCCGCGCACTTGGCCTGTTCTCGGGCACCTGCCTGACATGGGCCGAGGCCAAGCGGCGCATTGTAAAACGCGTGCCACCCGGTGCGTTGCAAAATCTCTGCAGCGGCTGCCAGTGGCTGGATCTGGGTCTATGTGAACAGGCGCTTTTCGATCTGCACACCGAAACGAAAAACGCCGCCCCCTGAGGGACGGCGCCATATACCCAATATGCACAGGGTTTAGCCCTTGCGCGCGCGCATTGTAGCCCAGCCACCGGCGACAACCATCGCGGCAATCACTGCTTTGACAGCATCACCCAGCAGGAAGGGGCTCATCCAGTAGGTCCACAGTTCGGGCATGCTCTTGCCCAGAACCGCCGCAGGCCACGCCAGACCGGGCACATACAGCAACGCCGAAATGGCGATGCCGCAGACGGCTGTCGTGACAACACCGCGCGCCAGACCCTTTTCAACCGCAAGACCGGCCAGATACGCCATGCCGACAAAGCCAAAGAGGAAACCGGCGGTCGGCCCCATCAGGGCTGCGCCGTTCATGCCATTGGCAAACACCGGCAGACCCATGGCGCCCTCGGCCAGATAGGCCAGCAGGGTCACCGCCCCAAGGCGCGAGCCGAAGGTCAGGCCAACAATCAGGATGGCCAGTGTCTGTAGCGTCAGCGGTACGGGAAAGAACGGCACACTGACCTGAGCAGCCAGCGCAATGAAGAACGAGCCGCCCAGAACAAGGCCGGCCTTACGTAGCAGTGTTTCCTGACCGATGACGGCCTTGGCTAGAACAGTATTGCGCATTGGCTTGCGTCCTTTGATTTGTTTAATTTGCGTAACTTTTTCGCTGCACGTGCAAAAAAGTCAAGCGAATGCCCTTGATTATTATGCCCACTGGTGGGATTTGCCGCATTATGACCGATAAAAACAACTTAAAAATCGCCCTTGTCACCGGCGCCTCGCGGGGTCTGGGGGCTGCTTTGGCAGAAATCCTTGCCGAAACCCATCATATCGTGGCCGTCGGCCGCACCACTGGTGCGCTGGAAGAGCTGGATGACCGCATTCAGGCGGCCGGGGGGCAGGCCACACTGGCACCGATGGATATTACCAACATGGATGCCATGGCGCAGCTTTGCCGATCGATCTTTGATCGCTGGGGCGCGGTTGATATCTGGGCACATACCGCAATCCATGCCGCCCCGCTGACACCGGCCGCGCATCTTGATGCCAAGGACTGGGCAAAATCGGTAGCGACCAATATCACCGCCACGGGCCAGCTGATCCCTTTCATCGCGCCGTTGCTGGGGGTTAGCGGTAAAGCGCTATTCTTTGACGATGCCACCACAGCGGGGGCCAAATTTTTTGCCGCCTACGGCGCCACCAAAGCCGCACAGATCGCGGTGGCCCGAAGCTGGCAGGCCGAAACCGTAAAAACCGGCCCGCGTGTTCACATCCTTTCGCCCGCGCCCATGCCGACCGCCACACGTGCTCGATTTTTCCCCGGCGAGGATCGCAACCCGTTGGCCGATCCGCGCGCTGAAGCGCGCCGGTTGCTTGATACCATTGAATAACCTTTCATTCTGAGCCATCCCGGCCCCAAAGCCATTGCGGTGCTTGCCGCTGGACCGCCGCAGCGATAGACAGGAGCAAGGGCAGTCAGGGAAGAAAAAATGCGTATTCTCATCACCAATGACGACGGTATCAACGCTCCGGGACTTGAGGTGATGCATCAGATTGCCACCGAACTTGCGGGTCCGGATGGTGAAGTCTGGACCGTGGCCCCCGCGTTTGAGCAATCGGGCGTCGGACACTGCATTTCCTTTACGCAGCCGATGATGGTCAGCCAGATGGGCGAACGCCGTTATGCCACCCAGGGCAGCCCGGCAGATTGCGTGCTTGCCGGTGTGCATGACATCATGAAAGGCACCCTGCCCGATCTGGTGCTTTCGGGTGTCAACCGGGGCAACAATTCGGCGGAAAACGCTGTCTATTCGGGTACCGTCGGCGCGGCAATGGAAGCCGCGCTGCAGGGCATACCCGCCGTCGCCCTCAGCCAATATTACGGCCCTGCCAACAGGGACATTGACGACACCTTTGAGGCCGCCCGAATGCACGGGTTACAAACCCTGCGTACCTTGCTTGACAAGGGGGTGTGGACCAAAGACGACTACGGCATATTTTATAACATCAACTTCCCGCCGGTGCCTGCAAACGAGGTCAAAGGCGTGCGCGCCGCCCCTCAGGGATTTCGCCGCGACATGGGCTTTGGTGTTCAGCCGCACGATTCGCCCTCGGGAAGGCGCTTCCTGTGGGTCACAGGTGCGCCGCAACAGCAGCCCACCATGCCCGGTTCGGACGCGGACGTGAATCTGCAGGGCTACATCTCGGTCACACCGATGCGGGCCGATCTTACGGCGCATGACGCGCTGGAGCTGCTGAAAGCTATCGAATGACCGAAGACGCAGACGATATCGCCGAACGCAAGATGCAGTTCCTGTTTGCGCTGCGCTCGAAAGGGGTGACAGATGCGCGGGTTCTTACGGCGATGGAAAAGGTTGACCGCGGTCCGTTTATACGTGGCTATTTCACTGACCGCGCCTACGAGGATATGCCACTGCCGATTGCCTGCGGTCAGACGATCAGCCAGCCTTCGGTTGTGGGGCTGATGACACAGGCGCTGAAACTCACCCCGCGAGACAAGGTTCTTGAAGTGGGGACCGGCTCTGGATATCAGGCCGCCATTCTAAGCCACCTTGTGCGACGGGTTTATACGGTCGACCGTCACAAACGCCTTGTGACCGAGGCCAGCGCGATTTTTCAGGAACTGGACCTGACAAATATTACCGCCCTTACCGCCGACGGCAGCTTTGGCCTGCCGGATCAGGCGCCGTTCGACCGCATCATCGTTACCGCTGCTGCCGAAGACCCACCCGGGCCACTCTTGGCGCAACTCAGAATCGGGGGTATCATGGTGGTACCGGTCGGACAGTCAGATGCCGTTCAAAGCCTGATCCGTGTAACGCGGCACGAGACGGGGTTCGACTATGACGAATTGCGACCGGTACGGTTTGTGCCCCTTGTCGAAGGGCTGGGGCGTGACGGTTAGCGTAACGAGGATCTGAAGTAGAAACAAAGCCCCGAAAACAAGGGGCAAATTATGAGGACATGATCGAGATGACCTTCCATATTCGCCCTGGGTTGCTGGTGGTCAGCACAGCGCTGATGGCAGTTACCGCCTGTAGCGAGCCGATTGATCTGGACTTTCGCGGTGCTTTTGGCAATGCCCCCAGCACCGCCGCCGCAGCCCGCAACGCAGTTTCCGACCGACCAGAACCGGACGCGCGTGGTATAATCTCTTATCCGGGCTATCAGGTTGCCGTGGCACAACGCGGCGATAATCTGGCCAGTCTGGCGGCGCGGATTGGCGCTGATCCGCAGGCCCTGGCCCGTTACAACGGCATCCAGACAGGTGACCCCCTGCGCGACGGAGAAATCATTGCCCTGCCCGGCCGTGTCTCTGAACCTGCCGGCGGCCCGATTCACGCCCCGGCAGGTGTCGACATAACCACACTGGCCGATGGCGCCATCAGAAAAGCTGATGCAAACAAAGTTGAAACCACAACCCTTGCCCCCAGTTCGCAAGTCGGGATCCAGCCGATCCGTCACCGGGTGGAACGGGGCGAAACCGCCTTTACCATCGCGCGTCTATACAACGTCTCGATCCGCAGCCTTGCCGAGTGGAACGGGTTGGGTAGCGATTTCTCGGTGCGCGAAGGTCAGTATTTGCTGATCCCGGTGGCGCCTCCGGGTGAGCAGGTCAAACCGTTTGATTCTGCTGAAGTTCAGGCAGTCGAACCGCCGGGCGCGGGATCACTTACGCCGACACCACCAAGCGCCAGCAAGCCTTTGCCAGCGGAAAAAACCGTTCCGAAATCAACGCCGGTGAAATCAAGCGCTCCAAATCTGGGCACGACCCAGACAGTGGCAAGCAATTCACGCATGGCCTATCCGGTGCGCGGCGACATCATCCGCGAATATGCCAAAGGCAAGAACGATGGTATCGACATCGCGGCCAACCCGGGTACAGCGGTCAAGGCAGCGGCGAACGGCGTTGTCGCCGCGATCACGGAAGACACCAATGGTATTCCGATCATCGTGGTCAAACATCCCAACAACCTGCTGACGGTCTATTCCAATATAGGCAATCTGGCGGTCAAAAAAGGGGATTCGGTAAAGCGCGGGCAAAAGCTTGCTGAAATCCGGCGTTCGGGCACGGCCGCGCTTCACTTTGAGGTACGCGAAGGCTTCGACAGTGTGGATCCGATACCTTATCTGGGCTGATCAAAACCCATCGGACCACCGGATGTTCTGGTAGAGATCCGGAGGGATTCTTCCCTCGCAGGCGGGTTTGGCCCATTTCTTTACGACCACAGCATTTCGCCCTGTGTACAGGGCGAAATGCTGTATTGCCGCCGACCTTGGTAGCGATTGACAAGAAACCGGCGCACGACGTTTTATTTCCGGGTGACTAAATCAATTCGGGAGGAAAACATGAAACGCGTATGGACGTTAACTGCTGCGCTGGCACTGGGCGTTGGAATGGCATCGGCACAGTCAGCCGATGTTCCAGACAACCTGGAAAAACTATCCAGTTTTCAGACCACAGGCGTGACCGATTTCACCTTTGTTGATCAATCGGGCCCTTACGCAGATGGAATCAAGAAAACACTTGAGCGCATTACCCTGCCCCCCGGCTTTAATATTTCGCTTTATGCAGTTGTCCCCGACGCCCGCAACATGGCTGTGGGGCCGCAGGGCATCGTGACCTTCGTTGGCACCCGCAAAGACAAAGTCTGGTCCGTCACCGATCGCAACAAGGATGGTGTTGCTGACGAGGTCAAGGATTTCGCACCGTCACTGGATTTTACCATCCCCAACGGGCCGTGTTTCTCGAAGGATGGGTTTTTATATATTGCCGAGCAAAACCGCGTACTTCTTTTCCCCGCAGCAGAGTTCTTTTACGAAAGCCCCGATGTGGCGGCTTTCAACCTGGTGGCGCAGGGCGATCTGATCCCGGCATCCGAGGAAAGTTTCAACCATACGGCACGAGTCTGTAAAATCGGACCAGATGGCAAGATCTATATCTCTCTTGGTCAGCCCTTCAACGTTTCTCCCCCCGAAAAGCTGGCACTTTACAAGGAAAAGGGTATTGGCGGCATCATCCGCATGAATACCGATGGCACAGGCCGCGAGGTTTATACCTACGGCGTGCGCAACTCGGTCGGGCATGACTTTCACCCCGTCACAGGGGAATTATGGTTCACCGATAATCAGGTGGATGGCATGGGGGATGATATCCCGCCGGGCGAATTGAACCGCCAGACCGCCATGGGCCAGCATTTCGGACATCCGTGGTATGGCGGTGGCAGTGTTCGGACGAACGAGTACAAGAATCAAGAAGTCCCTGTTGAAGTTGTCATGCCAGCCGTTGAGATGGTTGCCCACGCCGCCGATCTGGGTATGGAATTCTATGACGGTAAAATGTTCCCGGCCAAATACAAGAACGCCATTTTCTCGGCTCAGCATGGATCGTGGAACCGCACCGAACCTGTTGGCGCGCGGGTCATGGTGACCTTCATTGACGACGAGGGCAATGCCACGTCCGAGCCTTTTGCCGAAGGCTGGCTGAATGAAAACGGCGAATATCTTGGCCGTCCAGCTGCCATCGCCGAATTGCGAGACGGCTCGATCCTTGTCTCGGACGATCTGGCCGGGGCAATCTACAGGATCAGTTACGGCGAATGAAACAGATCATCATCACAGCCCTTGGCGGGGTTTTCCTCGCCGGGGTTACTTTTGCCCAGGAGGTCCTGAACGGGGACCCCGAGCAAGGCCGACAGATATCGGGCCAATGCCGTACCTGCCATGGGGTGGACGGGTTTGCCAAAATCCCTATCGCACCGCATATCGGCGGCGAGCCGGCCCCGTATCTTGCTTCGCAGCTTACCGCGTTTCGCGACGGGACTCGTGAGCATGAAATGATGAGTGTTGTGGCAAAGGGCCTTACCGATAGCCAGATTGCCGATCTTGCCGCCTGGTACAGTGCGCAACAGGCCACCGCAACTCTTGCGCCGGGTGTTATCGCCGCCTTTGCCCCTGAGGGCTGCACGGGTTGCCATGGCGAAGATGGCATGGGCCGGGCCGAAGATGTTCCCAATCTCGCGGGCGAGTCCAACATCTATATCGAAACGCAGCTCAAGGCGTTTCGATCTGGCAAACGCAAGCATGAAATCATGTCGGATATCGCCGCCGATCTCAGCGATTCGGACATTCGGGCGGTCGCAAAATGGTATGGAAACGTGAAACTGACGATCAAGATGACGGAATAGGCGTTTCGTCTGCTTTGGATCAGATCGCCACACCCTTGCGTCCGGCAAGGTCTGTGAAGTATTGCCAGGCCACCCGACCGGACCGTGATCCGCGCGTTGCCTGCCATTCGATGGCCTCGGCGCGCAATGTGTCATCGTCAATTCTGACACCGTGGGCATCACAATAGCCACGGATCATCGCCAGGTATTCGTCCTGATCACAAGGATGGAAACCCAGCCACAACCCGAACCGATCTGACAATGAAACCTTTTCTTCGACCGCCTCGGACGGGCTGATCGCGCTGGACCGTTCGTTTTCGATCATGTCACGCGGCATCAGGTGGCGGCGGTTAGACGTGGCATAAAACACCACATTTTCCGGCCTCCCCTCGATTCCGCCATCCAGAACCGCCTTAAGCGATTTGTAATGCTGGTCGTCATGGCTGAACGACAGATCGTCACAAAACAGCAAGAAACGTTCACCGCTTTCGCGCAACAGGTTCAGCAGCCGACCGACACTTGGCAGATCTTCACGCTGCAATTCGACGATCTTCAACCCCAGTCCCTGGGCCCGCACAGCGGCATGCACGGCCTTCACAAGGCTAGATTTTCCCATGCCCCGCGCGCCCCAAAGCAGTGCGTTATTCGCGGGCAACCCCCTGGCAAATTGCAGCGTGTTTTCCAGTAGCGTGTCCCGCGCCCGGTTGATCCCCACCAGCAAAGACATCTCGACCCGGCTGACGTCGGGCACGGGTTGCAAGCGGTCGGGGTCCACATGCCAGACAAAGGCATCAGCGGCATTGAAATCTGGGGATGCCAGGGGCGCCGGGCTCATCCGTTCCAGCGCGTCGGCAATCCGTTCCAGGGCCTCACTCACGACTTGGCCCCTTCGTCGGCCTCATCTTCACCAAAGTCAGCGGTCATGGGGTCTTCGTCCTCGTCGTCGTCTACCCATAGGCCCTGCGCCCGCAACTCGGCCTCGCGCTTGATTTCAACCCGCTTCACCAATTGGATCGAGACCTCATAAAGACCGTAGACGACCACAAACAGGATCACCTGAGTGATAACATCGGGAGGCGTAACCAACGCGGCCAGCACAAGAATGCCAACAACCGCGTATTTGCGAACGCTGCGCAACCCCTGCGCGCTGACCAGTCCGGCCTTACCCATCAGGGTCAGCAGAACAGGCAATTGAAAGCAAAGACCGAAGGCCACGATGAATTTTATCGTCAGCCGCAGATATTCCTGCGCAGACCCCTGAAACGCAATTGCAGCGATCCCGCCGCTTTTTGCATCGTCTTCGCCGATAAGAGATCCGGCCTGCTGGAAGCCCAGGAAAAAGTCAAAAGCCAGCGGCGTGACCACGTAGAAGGCAAAGCTTGCGCCCAGGAAAAACATGAACGGCGAAGCTACCAGAAACGGCAGGAACGCACCTTTTTCTGATTTATACAGACCCGGCGCCACAAACCGCCACATCTGGTAGGAAATGTAGGGAAAGGATAGCACCAGCCCCCCCAGAAGCGAGATCGAGATCGCGACAAAGAACCCTTCCTGCAGCTTGATCAGGATCAGCCCGCAATCGGACTGGCCGCGTTCCATCATTGCCGAGCACAGCGGATGGGTCAGAAAATTGAAGATCGGGTTCCAGATGGTGAAACAGATCACCATACCGATGATGAAAGCGACAACAGAATGGATCAGCCTTGTGCGCAGTTCTGCCAGATGTTCGATCAGCGGTGCGCTGCTGTCCTCAATGTTATCCGGAGAACTCATGCTTTGCCCTCAGTCTTCTTTTTAGCAGCGGTTTTCCTGGCCGTGGTTTTTTGAGGTGCGGCCTTTGCCGGCGCTTTCGTCGCTGTCTTTTTGGCTGCAGGCTTGGGCGCAGGCGCTTTTTTCGCAGCAGGCTTTTTGGTGGCGGGCTTTTCAGCAGCAGGTTTGGCCGCTTCAGCTTTGGCTGCATCTTCGGCCACTTTACGCTCGGTCGCCAGTTCAGCGGCCTTTTCGCGGATCTTGTCGGCCTGTGCCTGACGTTCTTCGCTAAGCTTGGGTTTGCCGCTTTCCATAGTCTGCTTGGTAAAGCTGTCTGTGGCTTTCTTGACATCGTCCAAGGCAGAATTCAGCGGATTGCTCGCCTTTTTCAGCGTATCCTGAATATCGCCGACACCCGAATTGTCGGCAGCGTCATTCATAGCCTGGCTGAACTCACGCGCCATGCCTTTGGCTTTGCCGATAAATTTGCCCAGGGTCTTGAACATACCCGGCAAATCTTTTGGCCCCACGACGATCAACGCCACGATGCCGATCAGCAGCAGCTCGGTCCAGCCAAGGTCGAACATCTAGGTTCAGGCCTTGTCTTTTTCGTCTTCGGGCGTCACGTCCTTGGCCGCATCCGCAGCGTCGGTCGCTTCGTCTTCCAATTCTTTGGTACCTTCAGCCACGCCCTTTTTGAACGAGGTGATGCCTTTGCCGACCTCGCCCATCAACGATGAGATTTTGCCGCGTCCAAAAAGCACCAGCACCACAACTGCGATAAGCAGAAGGCCCGGCAGGCCAATATTATTCAACATGTCATCTTCTCCCTATGTCGGGGCCAGTTTTGGTCGGCCCCGGCAATTTCGTCAACCGTATCTAATCCGTCAACGCGCAGGTTGAAAGAACCAAAGCGCCATCACCCGGTTTAAATTAACAAAAATCTTCTGATGGACCGATTTTTAATACCGTTTAAACCGGCGCGAAGCCCCCTGCAATGACTGTGAGCGATGGCGATGCCATCGCAATCAACGCGTGAATTGCTTCGATGCCGCTGATGCGCAGCCCATAATCGGTTTTCCAGCGCCAGTTCGTCTGGCCGGGCGTAACGCTTGATCGGATTCGGGCGCGCCAGAAACAAGGGCGTGTTTTTTTGCAAGAACGTAGATTTTTGCCTGACTTCTTCAGTCTTTCTTAACCGGAAAGACAAAACACCGGTCCCTGCGGATCATCAACCACAAAGGTTTCCCGGGGCTGGGCAGAAAAACGTTTGGCACAGTTGCGCGCAGGGTTGACCCATCGTGGTCCATCTTGAACTCGATCAGGCTTTCACTGCCCATGAATCTTGCGCGCCTCACCACACCCCTTGCGGCAGTTCCGTATTCGATGGTTGGGTCGGGGCCCCGGCCCTGACGGTCAAAATCTATCTTCATGTGCTGCGGCCGGATGACAATATCTACTTCGTTGCCCTCATGCGCGCCCGGTGCCAGAAACTGGCCAAAAGCCGTCTGCACCAAAGATCCTTCTACCCTGCCGCGGATCACATTGATGTCGCTGAAGAATGCAACCGAATCTCGGTCAACCGGGGCGTTATAAATGTTGTAGGGAGCACCTTGCTGTATAATCCGCCCATCCCGCATCAACGCAATTTCATCCGCCATGCGCATTGCTTCTTCCGGTTCGTGGGTTACCAGCAATACCGCCGTATCCTGTTCTCGCAGGATATCAAGCGTTTCATCGCGAATACCATCGCGCAAGCGGTTATCCAGCCCCGAAAACGGTTCATCCATCAGCATTATCCGTGGCCGGGGCGCCAGTGCACGCGCCAGCGCAACCCGCTGCTGCTCGCCCCCCGACAGCTCGTGTGGATAGCTGTCAACAAAGCGTCCCATGCCGACGCGCTTCAATAACTCCAGGACCCGCTTGTCCATTTCCGTCTTATCGCCTGACAGGCCGAACGCCACATTCGCGCCGACAGTCAGATGCGGAAACAACGCAAAATCCTGAAACATCAAACCAATATGGCGCCGTTCGGGAGGAACCCGGAAAACAGTGTCACAAATCAGGCTGCCATCCACCCAGATCTCGCCGCTGTCCTGCATCTCGACGCCCGCGATCATCCGCAATGTCGTGGATTTGCCGCAGCCCGATGGCCCCAGCAAGCAGGTCACCTGCCCCGGCCCCACCCGCAACGACACATCGTCAACAACAACGCGCCCGTCATAGCGGCGGGTCAGGTTCCTGATCTCAAGTCTTGGAGTCTCGAGCTGCACTTCGGCCTCATGGTTATCCGATCAAATTGATCGGAATTATTCAGGCCAGATAACAACCCTGCCCGCCCGACGCAAGTCATCTGAACTGATTCCACCATTGACACCATCGCCACAGAATGTTCGGGTAAGCCGGTATTTCATCCAAGGAGTTATTCCGTGACCCGCATTTTAGCCGCTGTTTTTACTGCACTCTGCCTTACCCTTCCAGCCACCGCCCAGGATTCCGATCAGGCTGAACGCCTTGCTGTTGCACAGGAATATGTCGATGCGACAATGGCCGATATGGATATGGCGGCCTTCATCAAGCAGATGTGGATTCCGGTCATTCAACAGATGAAGAACAGCGGGAAAAACCTGTCGCCGGAACAGATCACGCAGATTGAAACGCTTTACAACGACACCCTGACCGAACCGCTGACAAATGTCATGCTGCAACAGGTCGATCTGATGGCAGAGTTGATGACCCTGGAAGAGCTTTCCGCCCTGCGGGATTTCTATAATTCCGAAGACGGTCGCGCCGTGATGCAGAAGATGCCAACCCTGTCGCAGCGCCAGCAGCCGATGATCGCAGAGATGCTGCGCAACATCACTCCCCAGATGTTGCCCAGGCTTCAGGAAATCATCTCGGGGAGCTAATGCGTATCAGCGGCCTGGTTGAAATATTTCAAAACGGCACGGGCAGCCCGCAATCCAGGTGCCTCGCCGCCGCGACCAAGCCGTTCCATGGTCACGCGCATCGCATCGGCCTGTGCGCCCGGCATCTCCATCAATTTCAATAGTGCTGCCGCAATCAAGTCAGGCCGGCAGTTGTCGCCCAGAAACTCGGGCACGTCACGGGTTTCACTTACCAGATTGACCAGAGTCAGCGTATCCACCTTTAGCATCCGGGCAATCAGTCTCCGGCTGATCCAGTTCATGTCGTATGCGATCACCATCGGCGTGTTTGCAGCGGCAAGTTCCAACGATACCGTGCCTGACGCGGCAAGCGCCCAATCCGCCGCATGAAAAGCGCAGGCCTTTTCAACCGCATAGGCAGCGGTGCTCATACCGGTCGGATCAAGTATAACCGGGCGCCCAGACCAGTCTCTGGTCATGTCCCGCACCATGCCGACAACATTCCGGGTGGTGGGCACAATCAATCGGGTGGCCGGGCGTGCCTTTAAGACTTCTTTGACTGTTTCACCGAAAACAGGGGTCAGTCGCCCGACTTCACCCTTTCGGGACCCTGGTAATACCATCAACAAAGGCTGATCCAGCAGGTCGTGTCGTGCCTTGAAAGACCGAATTTCGGTGGAATCGGGCACCGGTTCGGTCACAACCGGATGTCCGACAAAATCGCAGGCCATCCCGGCCGCTTCCATATAGGGCGGTTCAAACGGCAGCAGGGCTAAAACCTGGTCGATCATCTGTGCCATCTTGAAAGCGCGTTTTTCGCGCCAAGCCCAAACCGACGGGGCAACGTAATGCACTGTTCTTATGTTGGTTTTCTCGCGAACCTTACGTGCAACCCGCAAACAGAAATCGGGGCTGTCGATGGTTATCAGAACATCGGGATTATTTGCCAATACCGCATTCACAGTCTGGTTCAGCCTGCGCTTTAGCTGTGGATATTTCGGCAATACCTCGGCCAGCCCCATAACACTCAGCTCATCCATCGGGAAAAGGCTATTCATTCCCTCCGCTTGCATAAGCGGACCACCAACACCACAAAACTCAACGCTTTCCAGAGACTTCAATCCGGCCATCAACGCAGCGCCAAGCCTGTCACCGGACGCCTCGCCAGCGATCAGGAACACCCGCATCAAAGCACCTTTGCCGCCAGGAACAGCCCGGCCTCTTCAACGGCCTGAAGGGTCTTGTCGCGATCCAGAACCATGACCTTGTCCGCTTCGATAACTAGCCCCGCCAGCCCGGCCCGGGCCGCTGCGGTAATTGTATGGGGCCCGATTGCCGGCATATCTACCCGCAAATCCTGCCCGCGCTTGGCCGCTTTGACGTAAACACCCTTGCAATTTCGGCGGAATTTTTCGGGTGTAGCAGCAACAAACTGCAACAAAGCGTCAGTTCCCTGCACTGTCTCGATACCCAGACACTGCCCGCCCGCCACGACACAGCCCTGCCCAACATCCAAAGGCGACAATGCCATCAGAATATCCCAAGCCCTTGCAACATCGTCCAGGTCCGCATTCGACGGTGCAGATCCTACCTGCATCCCCTCAGAGGCGGTCAGGTCAGGCAGCAGTTCATGCGCGCCTACCACAGCAAACCCTTGCTCTTCGAATATCGCGATCACATCGCGCAGCAGGGCATCATCCCCCATTTGCATGGATGCCATCAATCGTGGCGCCAACTTTTGCATAACCGGGTCAAAACTGCTTGGGTCCAGCGATGGGCGTGACAATGCTCCTGCGAAAACCACGCGGTCCACCGCCTGCGATTTCAGGGCCGAAAACAGCCCGCCGAGTTCTTCGAACCGATGAACCTGAACACCGCCGTTCAAGTTATTGGTAACACCGGAAAAACCAATTCTTATCGCATCAGGATAGGCCTGAGCGATCTGAACCGGTAATGCACCGCTGCACGCCAATAGGGCAAGCCGTGCCGCCATCGGGTCAACCCTGTCCAGGTGTAAGAAAGGAACGATCGCTCTGGCCAGTTACGAAATCGACGATTTGCTGAACATAAACACTTTCGGTTTCTTCGCCCAAGCGGCGCGCACGGTCCTGAAACGCCCCTTCACCCTGTGCCAGCATCTGAAATGCGGCCCGCAAGGCAGTAATGTCCGCCCGCGCGACGCCCCGCCGTTTGAGGCCCACAAGGTTCAGCCCATCCAGCTCTCCTCGGGGGGCCTGGACCAGCCCAAAGGGAATAACATCGTTGGTCACCATCGTCACGGCGCCGATAATCGCGCCCTGACCGATGCGCACCCACTGGTGCACCCCGGAAAGCCCGCCGATGATAACGTCATCCTCAAGCACGCAGTGCCCTGCAAGGGCTGCGTTGTTGACCACGATTACATTGTTTCCGATCCGCACATCATGCGCCACGTGACAGCCCGCCATAAACAGCCCGTCGTTCCCTACCTGGGTCAAACCGCCGCCGCCATGGGTTCCTGTATTCATCGTTACATGTTCACGGATGCGATTACGGGCCCCGATCACCAAACGGGTCTTTTCCCCTTTGAATTTAAGATCCTGAGGAACCTCACCGATGCAGGAAAATGGGAAAACAACAGTGTCCTCCCCAATCTCAGTGACGCCTGTCACCACCACATGCGACTTGAGCTGAACACGGTCGCCCAGCCTGACATCGGCGCCTATGTGGCAAAACGGTCCAATCTGGCACCCCTGGCCAAGCTGGGCGCCATCCTCGACAATTGCACTGGGATGGATTTGTGTTTGTGAAGAACCGGCCATTGATGTCATTCCCCGGGAAGATCCATCATCGCAGTAAATTCCGCTTCAGCGGCCATTTCGCCTCCAACCTCGGCCAAACCGCTGAATTTCCAGACCTTACCACCGGGCTTGCCCCGCACCGTGATTAGATTCATTTCCAGAACATCTCCGGGAACAACCATGCGACGGAACTTGCATTTGTCGATCGCCATGAAATAGACCAGCATGTTGCGATCTTCCATACCCAGGGCGGTTCCTACCATGACAGCGGCTGTCTGGGCCATCGCCTCGACAATAGTCACACCCGGCATAATCGGCTTGCCTGGAAAGTGTCCCTGAAAGTGCGGCTCGTTCATGGTGACATTCTTGATGCCCCGTGCAGATTGATAGCCCTCGATGTCGACCACGCGATCAATCAGAAGGAATGGATAGCGATGCGGGATAAGCCGCTGGATCAGATGGATATCTGCAGTTTTTCGCGGCTCGGTCATTGGGTTTTCCTTTACTAATCCCGTTGTTCCATTTCCCTAGCAACTGGGCCCGGAATGGGCAAGCAACGGCTATTCCGATGTTTGGGACGGGTCTGTATCTTCCGTAGGATTCCGGGGCAGACCATCCCCTATTTCCTTGTTGATACGAACAATGGCAAGATCGGTAATATTGATGGCATCCGAACTGAGCAAAACCCCCCGCCTTTCCAGTATGACCGATCCACCTGCTTCCTGCATGACCTGCACCAGTACCGGTTCGGCCATCCGCATAAACTGCACCGGTGCCAGTTCGCGATTCCGCTCAAGGTCTCGTGCGGCCCTCTCGCTGTCGCGCCTGATTTCCTGAACTTTGGTGTCAAATGAATCTGCCAGGGCACGGAACTCTTCGGGCGATTTTTGCGACCGCAAATCTGTGAGCGCCTGCTCTTCTGCTTCTAACTCGGTTTCAATTTTCCGGTTTCTTGCGATCAGCTTGTCACGTTCGGCTTGAAGATCGGCAGTCAGGCGCTGGCCCAGAAGTGTCTCTGTCAATAGGCGTTCTGAATCGAGAATCAATATCTCACTGCGCACAACACCAATTTCCTGTGCTTGCGCCGGGCCCAAGGTCAGGCAGGTCAGAATACCAACCAGCCCGACAATGCGCATTAGCTTAAGCATGTTCAGAATTCCGTCTTCACCGTCAGGTCGAAGTTTTGTTCCAGATCTCCTGGCTCACTTTTGAGGGCCGTGGAAAAATTCATCCGAAGCGGTCCAAAAGGTGACTGCCAGAATACCGACAGGCCAATGACATGACGGTCTTTGAAATTTTTCGAACTAATAACCCCGGTGGCATTTCTGGTATTGACGCCCCAGATTGAACCCACGTCGTAAAAGGCGCCGCCCGTGATGCCATATTCATCTGGCAGGCCCAGAGGAAATTCTGCCTCAAGTTTGAGCGCCGCAAAATAATTGCCGCCAAGATGTTCGGTACCCTCGGTTGGCCCAATCCCATTTGGCTCGAACCCGCGAATAACCTGCTCTGTAAAGCGATCGATTGTCCGGCTGTTCTGGCCACCTTGGAAATTAAGGAAGCCACCCTCCAGCGATGCCCTCAATGTCACTTCTTCATTCAGAACCTTGGTCTGACCAATCAGACGGGCGGATGTTTTGATAAAGTCATTGTCGCCACCCAGCCCGGCAAATTCCTGACCAAATGCCAGCAATATCCCCGCGTTCGGATTCAAACCTGTCCTGCGGGTATCGAAGGTATACTCATACCCAACTCCGCTGGTCCACAAATCACCCTGGGCCGTCTCGGCGGCTATTATTCCTGACAAACCGGTATAGTTGGTCATATCCTGATAGCTGGCGTTGTAGAAAAACCCCAAACGTCCGTTTTCGCTTACCGGAAAGGTAAGGCTTGGACGGAAAATTGCGGTCGTTGTATCGAACAAGTTGTTATCGCTGTCGGTTTCCAGCAATGCAAAACGCAGGCCAAAAGCCACGTTGCGACCCAGAAATGCGGGTTCCACAAAGTCGATGTTGTAATTTGCCCGGTCTGCCCCGGCCAAGACCGAAGCAGTCAGGCTTTGACCCCGGCCCAGAAAATTTCGTTCACTAAAACCAAGCTGAATACCAAGGCCGTTACTGGATGAAAAACTGGCCCCGATTGACACCGACCCGGTGGTGGTTTCTTCGACATTCACATCCACAACCACCTGATCAGGTCGCGAGCCTTCCCGGGCATCAACGTCTGCGGTGTTGAAATAGCGCAACGCCCTGATACGCTCGGCGGCTTCTCTTATCTGGCGTGGATTGAATGGGTCGCCTTCTACCACGTCAAACTGGCGGCGAATGACCCGGTCCAACGTCGTCGTATTGCCTTCGATATCGATCCGCTCAATGAAGATTCGCTGACCGCGTACAAGCGCAAATTCAACATCAAGGGTCAGTTCCCGGTCATTGCGGGTAATCCTTGGCTCGACACGTAGAAAATCAACGCCGTTTTTGATCGCGAGACGTTCCATCCGCGAGATCGAATTTTCAACCAGTGTCGGCGAGTAAACAACACCTGGGCGAATCTTCAGAGCCTTGTGGTATTCATCTGCGTCTGCTTCAGAAATTTCGCTGACGGTGGTGATCTCACCGAAACGGAACTGCTGGCCTTCCTGAACGTTGAACGTCACAAAATAAGCATCACGTTCGCGGGCAAGTTCGGCATTGGTTCCGGTAACCCGAAAATCAACATAGCCCCGGGACTGGTAGAAATCGCTCAGGACCTGACGATCAAATTGAATGCGGTCCTCGACAAAAGTGTCCCGTTCAATCAATGCCCGCAGCAATCCCGCCTGTTTGCTTCCGATAACCCGGCGCAAACGGCGGTCAGAATAGGCGCGGTTCCCGACAAATCCGATACGCTGAACTTCAATCTTCTTGCCTTCAAAGATTTCAAACACCAGATCGACACGGTTATCGCTGCGCCTGATCACCTTGGGTGTAACGCGCGCTGACACCCTTCCGTTCTGTGAATAGGCTTCAGCCAGTACGCCCGCATCGCGCTCTGCTTTTGTCGGGCTGAAAACCTGACGAACGCGGCTTTCAATAAACCCTTCAAGGTCCTCGTCTTTAAGCTTTCTGTTGCCTTCAAAGGCGATCTTGTTGATCGTGGGGTATTCGGTAACCTTGATCAAAAGCCGGCTACCCTGGGGTTCGATCGACACAGACTCGAACAGGCCACTTCCCAAAATACGCTGATAGGCGTCATTCAACTGGGCCGCAGATATGGTCTCGCCCTGCGCAATGCCTGCGTAATTGATGATTGTACCGGGCTCAACACGTTGATTACCCTCAATGGCAACTGTACTGAAACGATAATTCTGCGCTTCGGCATGACCCGTCATCGAAAGACAAAGCACCGTCGCCAAAGCGACAAAAAGCAGGTGCACCTTGTCTTTCGCTAAAGAAGTTCTTACCGGGCGTATCAGTCGCCCCATACCGAAGTTATACATTGGCCAAACCCAGTCAGACATCCCATTACTGACTGTCAGTAACCGGTCTTCCGGGGCTTGTCAAAACGCCAGTTCAGGTATCTGTGAAACCCGCCATTGCCCGATCCGGCCGCTTTAAAGCGAGCCAACAAAGGCAGCCGCATAAAGTGCAGCGCCGATCGTGGCCAGATAAAGAATCCGGTCCCAGTTCAGGTCGACCAACAGGCTAAGGCCTCGGTATCCGCTTGCTATATTTTGCATGGTCTTACTTTCACCATTTCATTTCACCCCGACAATATCACCAATAATTAAGGCTGAATTCGGGCGATCAATGTGGCAAAACTTGGGCACCCCCGGCTCAGCCCCTTTTTTGCCTTTGCATCACGCAGTTAGCGCGATTTCGCCCAAATCCGGACTTTCCGCAATGTCGTGACAGGGACCCAAGCCGGACAATAGAAATGCCGCTACGGGCAAAAAAGATCATTCCCCAGAGCAAAAACCATCAACCCCAGAATCAATACCAGCCCGGCAGTCATCAGAACCCGAAGCGCTGTATCACTGGGCGGCTTTCCGGCGACGGCCTCGTAGGCATAAAACACCAGATGCCCGCCATCCAGAACCGGAATCGGGAAAAGGTTCAGCAAACCCACCGCGGCAGAAAGAAACGCGATGAACGTGATAAAACTACCGGCCCCCTGACTGGCCATTGCACCAGAAACCTGCGCGATTCCGATTGGCCCGGACATGTTGCAACTGCTGATAGCGCCGGTGATCATATGGAACAGCCCGGAAAACGATGTTTCGATAACCCGCGCTGTCTGTTTCACTCCGCCAATCAGCGCCGCGCCGACACCTAGGGTTTCGGTCGATGGCTCAAACGCCAATCCGCCCGAAATCCCTATTCGCCAGCTGGCTTTGAATCCGCCTTCGGGCTGAGGTTCGTCTACCCGGCGCGGGGCGAGGGCAAAATCGATGATCTCGCCATCGCGCCAGACTTTCAGCGCCAGAACCCGGCCATTTGACGTCTCGACCACGTCTTTCAATTCCGAAAATGACGATATCTCCTGCCCATCTACTGACGTGATGACGTCACCGGGTTGCATGTCGATATCATACGCTGCAGATTGTGGTGCCAACCCGACCACTACAGGTGGCAAAGGATAGGGCCCCTTGGCCACCACCGGCTGGCCATCTCTGAGCACTTCGTAATCCAGCAACGCATCCGTCGGCAACTGATCGGTAAATTCATCAAAGGAATCGCCGTTTTCAATGCTCGGGACGTCCACACCGGCAACGCGCAACAATGCATCACCGGGTTGCAGCGTGATCCCTTGCACCGGCGAAGGCTTCAACGTGCCCACAGTCAAAGGATCCACTGTTTTGCCTTGCGACATCATCACCGCACCAAAAACCAGAATGGACAGAATGAAATTGAAAACAGGACCCGCCAATACTGTTGCAGTACGTGCCCACAAAGGCGCCCCGTGCATCGTTTGCCGCAGCAATTCGGGCGGCGTTTCTTCCATAACCCTAGCGCTTTTGGCGCTTGCCGCATTGGCATCGCCCAGAAACTTTACGTATCCGCCAAAAGGTAACAGCGCAAATTGCCAACGGGTGCCACGCCGATCTACCCGGGACCAGATAACAGGCCCAAACCCCAGGGAAAACACTTCGGCTTTGATGCCGGACCAGCGCCCGACGATATAATGCCCGTATTCATGGATGGCCACGATGACCGATAAGGCCACAACAAAGGCCAGCATCGTCGAAAAGAAACCACCGAACTGCGGAAGAAGCGACGTAATATCCAAACTCAAGTCCTATTTGCCTGTTCCAGCACCAGTTGATCGGCGCATTGTCTTGCTAGATGGTCTGCTTTCCCGACACTATCAAGGGTGATCTCGGCATCAATGAGGCCGTTCTCGGAAGACAGGCGGGTCAAAACCTCTTCGACCACTGAATTCATCCCGGTAAACCCGATCCGCCCTGCAATGAAATGATCAAGTGCGCGTTCCTTGGCCGCATTAAAGACAGCACCGCTTAAACCACGTTGGGCCATGACGTTGCGCGCCAGCCGCAGAGCCGGATAACGCGCGATGTCCGGTTCGCGAAATGTCAGCTGCCCCGCAGCCGCAAGATCAAGTTGATCAACAGGCAGCGATCGCCGCTGTGGCCAGTTCAGCGCAAATCCGATGGCATGGCGCATATCTGGTGGCCCGACATGGGCCATCAGGGCCCCATCACAAAACCCGACCAGCGCATGTACCAGCGACTCGGGGTGCACCAGAACCTCAATTTGATCAGGCTGGAAATCGAAAAACTCGCGCGCCTCGATCATCTCTAGCGCCTTGTTGAACATTGATGCGCTGTCGATGGTGATGCGCTGCCCCATGTCCCAGTTTGGATGTGCAGAAGCCTGTGCGACGGTGGCACCGGCAAGATCATTCAGCGGCCAGTCGCGAAAAGCCCCGCCGCTTGCTGTGATGATCACACGGTTGACCGCGCTTATATCTTCCCCGGCAAGCGCCTGAAAAATCGCTGAATGCTCGCTGTCAACGGGCAGGATACGTGCACCGTTCCGGCGCGCGCTATCCATCAGAACCGGCCCGGCAGCGACCAGTGATTCCTTGTTTGCCAGCGCCAGCGTGGCGCCCTGTTCCAACGCGGCCAGTCCGGGCGGCAGGCCGGCGATACCAACAATCGCCGACATCACCCAGTGTGCGGGATGCGCCGCCGCCTCTTTGAGCGCCGCCTGCCCTGCTGCGACCTCAATCCCGCTACCAGCAAGCGCGCGGCGCAGGTCATCAAGACGATCATCATGCGCGGTGACCGCAATATTGGCCTGCAATTCGATCGCGTCTTTCGCCAATTGACCGATATTGTGCCCACCGCTAAGGGCGACGACATCAAATTCTTCCGGTTGGCGGCGCAGCAGATCAATCGTATTTTGCCCGATCGACCCGGTGGCGCCAAAAATCGACACCCGCTTCATGATATGCCTGGCAACATCTGCAATGCGGCAAGAGCGATTACCAACACAGCCGCGCCCAGCATGGCATCCAGCCGGTCAAACACACCGCCATGGCCGGGAATGAGGTTGGAACTGTCCTTGATGCCCGTCCGGCGTTTGACCGCACTTTCGGCGATGTCCCCCATTTGCCCGGCAAAACCTATGATCATGGAAACCGGAACAAGGGCAAAACCCGCCTGCAACGGGGACATGAAAGCCAGCCCGACAAGGGCTGCACCGATCCAGCCGGCAATAGTGCCCGACCATGTTTTCTTTGGGCTGACCTGTGGCCAGAATTTAGGCCCGCCCAGTAACCTGCCTGCAAAATATCCAGCGATATCCGAGGCTACGACAATCGCGATCAGCCAAAGAACCCAAGTCAGGCCAAATTGAGTGCGAAGAACAATCATCGCGTAGCAACTGCACAAAATCCATGCGATCGTGACCAGAAATAAAGGCCGGTCCCGCGCTACCATCCCAGAACCGACGATTGCGACAGCCAGCAACACGGGCAGCACCAACAGTGCCGGAGAAAATGCAGATACCGCCAGCGCGGCAGACCCAAAGACCGCGATTCCAACTGCCTTTGTTGCACCAAACATCCGGGCGGTTTCCCAAATCAGCAAACCGCACAGGCCCCATACAGCAGCCGAAAAAACCCAGCCCCCGGCATACACGATTCCGACACCAAACACCGCCATCGCGATGCCCGACAAAACCCGCGGTGCCAGGTCAGACCATTGGGCCGGGTCACTCATGCAGTTACCGCCCCGAAACGCCGGTCACGTGCACCGTAGCCACTAAGAAGGTCAATAAATATCTCGCGCGTAAAATCGGGCCAGAGCGTGTCGATAAATTCGTATTCCGCATAGGCAGACTGCCACAGCAGGAAATTTGAAATTCGCGCCTCGCCGCTTGTGCGGATCACCAGATCGGGATCGGGCAGCACATAGGTATCAAGGTATTTCGGCAAAGTCTCTTCATCAACGTCGGCCGGGTTCAACCGCCCTTCAGCAACATCCAGCGCCAGCCGTTTGGTCGCGCGCGAGACTTCGTCGCGCCCGCCATAGTTAAGGGCAATGGTCAGGTTGGTGCCGGTGCAATGTTGGGTCATGCGTTCGGCCTCGTCCATCAAGCCCCGCAGTTTTGCATCCAGGCGTGGCCGGTCCCCGATAAAGCGAACCCGCACATTTTCTTTTACGAACTCCTGCATTTCCTTCATGATGTAGCGCCGAAACAGGCTCATCAATCCAGCGACTTCGGTTTGTGTGCGTTTCCAGTTCTCAGTCGAAAAGGCAAATATCGTAAGGTATTTCACACCAACGTCCGGGCAGGCGCTGACAATCTCGCGTACGCGTCTTGCACCGGCATGATGACCAAAAAGGCGCGGGCGCCCGCGGGCCTGCGCCCAACGGCCGTTTCCATCCATGATAATCGCCACATGGCGCGGACCGCTTAAATCGGCCTTTGTATCTTCCATTGTGGCGCCTCTGGTCATTAAACCTGCATGATTTCGGATTGCTTGTTTTCCAATGTCTCGTCCACCACTTTGATGAAACGGTCGGTCAGTTCCTGAACCTCGGTCTCCCAGAATTTCTGGTCATCTTCCGACATGCCATCGGTTTTGGCCTTTTTGATCTGGTCCATCCCATCCCGGCGCACATTACGTACCGCGACACGCGCATGTTCTGCATACTGCGAGGCGACCTTGGTCAATTCCTTGCGGCGCTCTTCGTTCAGTTCGGGAATGGGCAACATGATAATCGTGCCATTCAGTTGCGGGTTGATCCCCAAGCCGCTTTCGCGGATTGCCTTTTCAACCTTGCCGACCAAGCCCTTGTCCCAAACGTTGATCGTGACCATCCTCGGCTCAGGCACGTTCACCGTACCCACCTGGTTGATCGGGGTTTTCTGGCCGTAGGCATCCACCATCACCGGTTCCAGCATGCTGGCCGAAGCACGACCAGTGCGCAGGGATGCAAATTCGGTCCGCAACGAAGCGATGGCACCGTCCATCCGTCGCTCCAGGTCACCCGTGTCAATCTCGAAATCATCCGCCATGTTGTACTTCCTTCTTAGGCGTCGCCCGTTATCTGCTTCTTTTTAGCGCTAACCGTGTACGGTTGTATAGGTGCCGTCCCCAGCTAAGATCCCCTTGAATCCCCCCGGTTCGTCCAGACTGAAAACAATGATCGGCAGGTTGTTGTCACGGGCCAGTGCAATCGCGCTGGCATCCATCACCCCCAGATGTTTGGCCAGAACCTCGTCATACGAAATGCGGTCATACCGTTTGGCGTCAGCATGTTTGACAGGGTCTTTGTCATAGACCCCATCCACCTTGGTGCCCTTGAAGATCGCTTCACAGGCCATTTCATTGGCGCGCAGTGTCGCGGCGGTATCGGTCGTAAAATAGGGGTTACCGGTACCTGCGGCAAAAATGCAGACCCGTTTTTTCTCAAGGTGGCGCACAGCCCGACGGCGAATATAGGGTTCGGCGACCTCATCCATTCGGATCGCACTGATCACCCGGCAGAAAACACCAAGTTTCTCCAAAGCGCTCTGCATGGCCAGGGCATTCATGACAGTGGCCAGCATTCCCATATAGTCCGCCGTGGTTCTTTCCATCCCCTGCGCGCTGCCCTGCAACCCGCGGAAGATATTGCCGCCACCAATTACCATACAAATCTCAACGCCCATATCGTGAACCGTTTTGACCTCGCGCGCGATCCGTTCCACGGTCGGAGGATGCAGGCCGAACCCCAGATCCCCCATCAAAGCCTCACCAGATATTTTTAAAAGGACACGGCTGAAGGTCGTCTTGGGATCATCGGCATCGGACATTTTGTTGCTCTCTGTTCAGGCCATGGATGTTGGCGCGCAAAATGTCGGAAAAGCCCGGCAGGTTCAATCGCAGAGTTTCGATCCCGTGGAAAATGAATAAATGCACCTCGCAAATCTGCACAATGTCGCTTATTTCGGGCAGCAAATGAAACCTGATCTGGATATTTCACCCAACCGCCCGGTTCTGATTGCGGGGCCAACTGCCTCGGGAAAGTCTGCGCTTGCGCTGCAGATTGCCCGGGAACAAGGCGGAGTGATCGTCAATGCTGACGCTATTCAGGTCTTTGAAAACTGGCGCATATTGACCGCACGCCCCTCTCCGGAAGATGAATTAACCGCCCCACATCTGCTTTATGGCCACATCCCCGGCACTGCCGCATACAGCGTCGGCCATTGGCTGCGTGATCTGGAACCCTTGTTGAAATCGGGCGAACGGCCCATCATCGTTGGCGGTACCGGTCTGTATTTCACCGCCCTGACCGAAGGGCTGGCCAATATACCGCCAACCCCGCCCGAGGTTCGGGCGCAGGCGGATAACCTTTTAAAAAACCATGGCACCCCTGCCCTTCTGCCTGCCCTGGACAAAGAAACACTTGCACGTATCGACATTCAAAACCCGATGCGCGTGCAACGCGCATGGGAAGTGCAGAAAACTACGGGGCGGGGTTTGGCGTCATGGCAGGATGATACGCCGCCGCCCCTGTTACCCCTGAATAAATGCACGGCAATTTTGTTTGATACAGATAAGCAATGGCTGAACCAGCGTATCAGCCAACGTTTCAACCAGATGCTGGCCGACGGTGCGCTGGAAGAGGCAAAGGCAAACCTGCCACAATGGAACCCTGATCACCTGTCCTCCAAGGCCATTGGCGCGCCTGAATTGATCGCCTGTTTGCGTGGTGAAATCTCTTTGGATCAGGCCCGCGAGGCGGCAACGGTCGCGACCCGCCAATTTGCCAAACGGCAACGCACCTGGTTCAGGGCGCGGATGCGCAGCTGGCTCCGGCTGCAACCTGAACAAATTTAGAATTTTCAACTTTTCCCACAAAATTCCCCCGCTTTTTCATCGAAAGTTTCTAGAATATCCTGCATATCTGAGATATTCCTCACAACAACATGGTTGAACATGCGCACATATTAACTCTGGCCGAATGGGCCTGTGGCGTGAGCTGGCGGGCCTCCTTGCTGCATAGCAGCGCCAAACATGCGCTTATCTGGGTTACCCGTGGTCAGGGCATCGCAGTCATAGATGGCGTCAGACGTGGCGTTGGCGTCCACAATGCTGTGGTCATTCCTGCTGGTACGATGTTTTCGCTTGAATTGGGCAAACAGGGTTTCGGGCTAGTCTGCCTGATCCCCACCTCTGGCCCTATCATGATGCCGGATTTATCCCAGCATCTCCGCATTAGGGATGTTCAGGCCCAGACAGAACTGACCGCCATTCTGGATGCCATGCAACGCGAACAAAACACGAAACGCGCGTTCATGGACGAAGCCCTGAATGCGCAGGCGGGCCTTTTGACTGTCTGGCTGCGCAGGGCGATGATTGAACATGGCGCACCCGACGGAAAGAAACCGGCCGCTGTCAGGCTGGTCAATGCCTATGCCGCCCTTGTGGAGCGTGAGTTCAGACAGGGCAAGACAATGGCCGAATTTGCCAGCCAACTTGGGGTGACGCCCACCCACCTGACGCGGAGTTGCCGACACTGCGCAGGACTGACCGCTGCGGACTTGCTGACTCAACGGGTTTTGTATGACGCACGCACAATGCTGGAAGACTCCAGCGAAGCCATTCGCCACATCGCAGCCCTTCTGGGTTTCACCAGTGCTGCGTATTTTTCGCGTTTCATATTGCACCACACTGGCAAAAGCCCGTCTGACCTGCGCAAACAGTCCCGCGCAATACCCAGGGTCAGTGGCCGGTAAAGGCGATTGCACCACGTCCTGCAGAAACCGCAGCCCTGGAACAGACAACTTTTCATGCTGGTCGAATAAAAGATCTGGCCCTAGCTGCCCCAGATCTTGCGCACGTAATTCTTTGTTTCGCGGTAAGGGGGAACCCCACCGTATTTCTGCACAGCACCCGGCCCCGCATTATAGGCCGCCAAAGCCAGCCTCCACGATCCGAAATCGCGGAATTGCAAGGCCAGATATCGCGCCCCACCATCCAGATTTTCATAGGGGTCATGGGGGTCGACATTCAGTTTTCGGGCGGTGCCCGGCATCAACTGCGCCAGACCGATCGCCCCCTTGTGCGACCTTGCCGATGGTTTCCAACCCGATTCCTGTTGGACCAAGCGCAGAAACAGGTCTTCGGGCACACCATGCCGGCGCGCGGCGTCCTTTGCCATGTTCAGGTACCTGCCCCGATATTCACCGCGATATGATTTCGAAGACCCATCCCCCCATTTCGTGGGCGTATTGATCTTCCTTGGCTGCAACCGAACCGAGTTGTTGTATTGCTGCCTGGCCCGGGTATCCAGAATGCTGGTCTGGGATCTGAACAGCTTGATGCGGTTCTGAGTCGAAAGAACGTCGGCAACGGCCACATGCGGTGCCACCATCCCCATGGTCAAAAGCATAAGTGTAGCGAAACGCATACTGATACCGGCCCCCCGTACCTTGAACTTAGAGCACTATACTGACATTTGCGCAGATTTCCAGAATTCAGGTTGTACTTCGTGCTTTCTAGCGCGATTCCTGCAAATCGACGAAAAATTTAACCTTTCCTTCACGCGCATACGGTGGTGTAACCGCCCAGAGGAATCCGAACACGAAAAACAAGGAGGTCGCGATGGCCGGCTCAGTCAACAAGGTAATTTTACTCGGCAACCTAGGCCGCGACCCCGAGGTCCGCACCTTCCAGAACGGTGGCAAGGTCTGCAACCTGCGCATTGCCACCTCGGAAACCTGGAAAGACAAAAACACCGGGGAACGCCGCGAACGCACCGAATGGCATTCGGTTGCGATCTTTTCGGAGGGGCTGGTGCGTGTTGCTGAGCAGTACCTGAAAAAAGGCTCCAAGGTTTACATCGAGGGCAAACTTCAGACCCGCAAATGGCAGGATCAATCCGGCCAGGACCGGTATTCAACTGAAGTGGTTCTGCAAGGCTTTGATGCCTCTCTGGTCATGTTGGACGGGCGCGGTGAAGGTGGCGGCGGAAGCGGCGGCGGATATGGCGGCCAAAGCAGCGGCGGAGACTATGGCGGCGGTTATGACAGCGGGCCGTCTCAGGGCGGTTCCAGCGGCAGCAGCCCAGCCCGGGACATGGATGACGAAATCCCGTTCTGACCCAAATACACAAGGTCGCCCAATCGGGCGGCCTTTATCTTTGCAAAACCAGCGCAACCAGGCTCAGCACCACAAAAATGGGAAATGACAGTGCTGCGGCAAACAGCAAAGCGGCCAGAAACGTCGGTCTTGGTCCTGGCGCGTCAATTCCCATGACGCTATTTCTTTTCCCGCTCATAACGCCATTAACCACGCTTTAGGTTTTCATCCGGTTAATTGACCCATGAAAATCTCTCTGGCCAGCCCACACACCTCACCCCCTGCGCCCTCCGCCATGCAACAGCACCCTAGCTATGGTCAGGCGATTGCAAGGCTGGGCGCAACTGTGCAGGTGGCCACTCTGTCTCAGGATGGTGCCGTTGCAGCGCAGGCTCAGATTATTCTGCGTCGTTTCGGCCCTTTCAGCGTTGCCTGGATGCCACGTGGTCCGGTCTGGGCCCCTTCCCTTCCGCCAGATGACAAAAACAATGTTCTCAAAACCATCATGGCCTCGTTTGGAAAATCGGTACAATGGCTTGCAACCCCCGAAACACTGCCCGAAACAGAGCTTTTCAGAGGCCATGGATTCGCCGCGCTTATCACGCCGCAAACATTATCAGAAATTGACCTCACGCTTTCTGCCGACCAGCAACTGGCAAGGCAGCACGTCAAATGGCGCAACCGGCTGCGACATGCCTTTAAATCCAGCCTGGATGTTCGCAACACGCCTTTCGATTCGTGCCGGCACAAATCACTGTTGGCGTATGAAGCCGACCAAAGGCGACGGCGCGGGTATCATGCCCTGCCGCCGGCTTTTACCATTGCCTGGGCGCAAAATACCCTGCATCAAACCCGCCTTTTCATTGCGCGAAAAAACTCTCAGATCGTTGCTTATATGCTGATCCTGCTCCACTGGCCGGTGGCGACCTATCATATCGGCTATACAGGGGGTGAAGGCCGACGCCTGTCAGCCCATAATCTGCTGTTGTGGACAGCATCAAAGTGGCTTCGCGAAAACGGATACAGCCGGTTAGATCTGGGGCAGGTCGACACCCGGAATTCGCCCGGCCTGGCGCGCTTCAAGATCGGAAGCGGCGCTGCCGTCCGCGCCCTTGGTCCCGGTATGTTGGCGCTGCCACGGCTGATTTATCCAAGACAATCCCGCCACGCGGCCGCCTGAAACGCAGCATGAGGCGCTTTGCCTCTGGCCTTTCAGTGCAACGGCGTATAGGGCGCAGGCGAACAATCTTAGGACATCACCCAATGGACCTGCGCAACATCGCAATCATCGCCCACGTCGACCACGGCAAAACCACGCTTGTGGACGAACTGCTGAAACAATCCGGCGCCTTCCGGGAAAATCAGGCCGTGGACGAACGCGCTATGGACAGCAACGACCTGGAGCGTGAGCGCGGGATTACCATTTTCGCCAAACCCACATCCGTGGTTTACAAATCCACACGCATCAACATTGTCGATACCCCCGGCCACGCCGATTTCGGTGGCGAAGTTGAACGGATCCTGTCGATGGTTGATGGCGTTGTTCTGCTGGTAGATGCTGCCGAAGGCCCGATGCCGCAGACAAAATTCGTAACATCCAAGGCACTCGCCCTTGGGTTGCGACCCATCGTGGTACTCAACAAGGTCGACAAACCCGATGCTGAACCCGACAGAGCGCTGAACGAATGCTTTGATCTTTTCGCCAACCTTGATGCGTCAGACGATCAGCTGGATTTCCCGCACATGTACGCCTCGGGCCGCTCGGGCTGGGCCGACCACGAGTTGAACGGGCCGCGCAAAGATCTGTCGGCATTGTTCGAGCTTATCGTCAACCATGTCCATGCTCCCAAGCAGATCGCCCATATCAACGAAGATTTTCGCATGCTGGCCACAACGCTTGGTGCCGATCCATTCGTCGGTCGCCTGCTGACCGGACGCGTGGAGTCGGGCCGTCTCAAGGTAGGGGCGACGGTGCAGGCCCTCAGCCGCGTCGGCCAGAAAATCGAACAATTCCGCGTCACCCGCATTCAGGCTTTCCGCGGTCTGTCCAGTCAGGATATCGACGAAGCGACAGCTGGTGATATTGTCAGCCTGGCCGGCATGTCCAAGGCCACCGTGGCTGACACGATTTGCGCTTTGGCCGTCGACACCCCGATTGCAGCACAGCCGATTGATCCGCCCACCATCACCGTCACCTTTGGCATCAACGATTCGCCGCTCGCAGGCCGTGAAGGCAAAAAGGTACAATCCCGTGTGATCCGTGATCGCCTGATGAAAGAGGCTGAATCAAACGTCGCCATCCGCGTGACCGACACGCCGGGAGGTGAGGCATTTGAAGTGGCCGGTCGTGGCGAATTGCAGATGGGCGTTCTGATCGAAAACATGCGCCGCGAAGGGTTTGAACTTTCAATCTCGCGCCCGCAGGTGTTGCTGCGCGAAGATGAAAACGGCAATAAACTTGAACCCATTGAAGAGGTTACATTCGACGTCGACGATGAATATTCCGGCGCTGTAATCGAGAAAATCACAGGCCCCCGTAAGGGTGAACTGGCCGAGATGAAACCCGCCGGTGCTGGCAAGACGCGGATCATCGCTCTGGTGCCGTCGCGCGGGCTTATCGGGTATCATGGCGAGTTTCTGACCGATACCCGGGGCACCGGGGTGATCAACCGGGTCTTTCACAGTTGGGCCCCTCATAAAGGCGCGGTGCCGGGCCGTCGCGCGGGTGTCCTGATTTCGATGGAAAATGGTGAATCCGTCGCTTATGCCCTATGGAACCTCGAAGATCGCGGGCGCATGTTCATCGGCCCGCAGGCAAAAATCTATACGGGCATGATCATCGGCGAACACAGCCGTGAAAACGATCTTGAGGTGAACCCGCTCAAGGGCAAGAAACTGACCAACGTTCGCGCATCAGGCACGGACGAGGCCGTTCGCCTGACCACACCAGTTACAATGAGCCTTGAACAGGCCATTGCCTATATCGACGACGATGAACTGGTTGAAGTCACACCCGAATCGATCCGTCTGCGCAAACGTTATCTGGACCCCCATGAGCGCAAACGTATGTCCAAAACCTATTAACTATTTTTGGACGTACTCTGCTATTGTGATGCCTTAGACAGTCAAAAACGGGGCAGTTTCGGTGCAGATGGCACGAAAATTGATTTGGTCTTGCGTCCTGTGTCTTGGGACGCAAGCCACGTCTGGCGATGCGCTTTCTTGCACTGGCATTCCGGTTTCAGTGAGCGCTTCGACATCTGAAATGCGTCAACGCACCTGCCAATCCGCACGGCGGGCATATAAGCTACTGCGTGAGTGCAATGTGATCATAACCGACCCTGTCGAAATAGAGGTCGTCAAATCTTTGCCGGAAAACTGTATGGGGCTTTATCACTGCGGCGAGAATCGAATTGAAATCTTGCCACCTGACGCCACAGGTGCCCTGCGTAAACCCAACAGCGCCTTTGCGGAGTTTCCCACCGAACAGTTCTTTGACAGCATTGTGACTCACGAACTCTCACATGCTGCCTTCGACAAGATCCCCTGCGCTACCGGCATTTGTCCGGCGACCGCCGAATATGTTGCCTATACTATGCAAATCAGGTCGCTGATCCATGCGGGCCACAGCGATCTGGGGGTAGGGATGAATCTGGACAAAACAATCGAAAACGATGAAATAAACGCCGTTTTCCTGATGATGGCGCCAGATATTTTCATTCAAAAGGCATGGACTCATCTGTCACAGCAGGAAGATGCCTGCAGCTATGTCGGACAGATCATGTCGGGGAAAATCCGTTTTGATTTCGAAGCCCCGTAATCGTTCAGGTGGTTTCCACAATCAGTAACTCGCGCTCTGATGCGCCGCGGGCGTGGCTTAACGCTTCTTGATATTCGGCCGAGTGATAACATGTTTCAGCAGCTTCAACCGATGGAAACCGGGCAACAACATTGCGCGGCCGATCCCTGCCTTCCAACTGCACATAACGTCCGCCTCGAGCGATAAATTCTCCGCCATGTTTGGCTATCGCGGGCCCCGCCAGTTTGGCGTATTTGGCATAGGCTTCTTCATCGGTCACGGTGACATGGGCGATCCAGAGTGCAGGCATCGCATTTTTCCTTTCCTTTGGATGCTAAATGCCGTCCACGACGACAATATCTCTCTCGCTGCTGCTCAGCGCGATGGGTAAAATGCGCCGATAGGCGTCCGAGTTATACCAGGCCAGCGCCGTCTCGTGATCGGGAAACTCGATGATCACATGCCGGTCAGGGCAATTGCCCTCTAACTGCGTCTGAGCCCCACCTTTTGCAAGAAACCGTCCCCCGGCTTTTTCCGCCAATGCCACAGTCTGGCTGGCATAGGTTTTGTAGTCCTCAGGGTCCGTCACATTGATCCGGGCAATGATATAGGCGCTCATATTTCCTCCTCAGGGTGTCAAAACCCCTTCGGCAGCCTTGATTGCGGCATCGGCAT
Organism: Roseovarius litorisediminis; assembly: GCF_900172295.1. GTDB lineage: Bacteria > Pseudomonadota > Alphaproteobacteria > Rhodobacterales > Rhodobacteraceae > Roseovarius > Roseovarius litorisediminis. Next base: position 314,730 of record NZ_FWFL01000001.1, on the reverse strand, counting down.
TGGCGGCATCCTTGCCACCACCTTGTGCCATGTCGGGCCGGCCACCCCCGCCCTTGCCGCCCAGCTCAGCCACAGCAGCCTTGACCAGATCAACAGCAGAAACCTTATCCGTCAAGTCATCCGTCACACCTGCGGCGACCGCGACCTTATCACCCGTGTCGGCAATCAGCAGCACGGCACCAGACTCAAGTCGGGACTTGTGTTCGTCGATCAGGGCCGGCAGGTCTTTGCCAGACACGCCTGTCATCACCTGCGCCAGAAATCTGACGCCGGCAATTTCCTTTGCCTCGGGGCCGGCGCCCTGGCCTGCGCCGCCGGCCATCGCCAACTCGCGACGCAACTGGGCCACCTCGTTGGACAGCGCCTTGCGTTCATCCATCAACGTCTTGACGCGTATGACAACATCCTCGGGCTTGGCTTTCAGTTCACCGGCAAGCGCCTCAATCCGCCGGGCCTGTTCACTGAGATGGTCAAAGGCTGCCTGACCCGTCAGCGCTTCGATCCGGCGCACACCGGCGCTCGACGCCTGATCGCTCGTGGCCACAAACACACCAATATCGCCTGTCTGACGCACGTGGGTGCCGCCGCACAGCTCCAGCGAATAGGTCTGCCCGTCCAGCCCCTTGCCAGACCCTTCTTCAAGGCCCATCGACACAACGCGCACCTCGTCGCCGTATTTTTCGCCAAAAAGCGCCTGCGCGCCCAGTTCACGTGCATCATCTGGCGTCATGATCCGGGTTTCCACCGGCGCGTTCTGACGGATATAGGTGTTAACCTCTTCTCCCACGCGTTTCAGTTCCTCTGCCGACAGCGCCTTGCTGTGGCTGAAATCAAACCGCAGCCGATCCTCGGCATTAAGCGATCCGCGTTGCGCCACATGATCGCCCAGGGCGTTGCGCAGCGCTTCATGCAGCAAATGTGTTGCCGAATGGTTGGCGCGGATGGCGGTGCGGCGCGCGTGGTCAACCTCCAACTGGGCCGCCTGCCCCTTGCTGATAACCCCGTCGGTCACCTCTGCTATGTGAATAAAAAGGCCCGCAGCCTTTTTGGTGTCGGTGATGCGCGCCGTGCCGCTTTCGGTTCTCAGCATGCCCTTGTCACCGACCTGCCCCCCGGATTCGGCGTAGAACGGCGTTTGATTCAGAACTATCTGCAACGTCGTACCTTTTTCGGCCCGATCTGTCTGACCACCTTCGCGGACCAGGGCAATGATCTGCCCTTCGGCTTTTTCCGTGTCATACCCCAGGAAATCCGTGGTTCCGCTTGCCTCGGCTATATCGAACCAAACCGATGCATCCGCGGCTTCGCCCGTGCCCGACCAGGCCGCTCGTGCTTTGGCCTTTTGCTCGGCCATGGCGGCATCAAAGCCTTGGGTATCCACCTCGCGTCCCTTTTCGCGCAACGCATCCTGTGTCAGGTCGAGCGGAAACCCATATGTGTCGTAGAGCTTGAACGCGGTTTCGCCCGCCAATGCCGCGCCCTCGGGCAAGTCCGACAGCTCTTCATCCAAAAGCCGCAGCCCCCGATCGAGGGTTTGCTTGAACCGCGTCTCTTCCAGTTTGAGTGTCTCTTCGATCAGCGTTTGCGCCCGGCCAAGTTCGGGAAAGGCCTGCCCCATCTGCGTCACCAGCGCCGGTACCAACTGATGCATCACCGGGTCTTTTGCCCCCAACTGATGGGCGTGGCGCATCGCGCGCCGCATGATACGGCGCAGCACATAACCACGCCCCTCATTCGAGGGCATGACCCCATCTGCAATCAGAAAAGAGGTGGAGCGTAAATGGTCCGCAATCACCCGGTGGTGCACGTTGCCCGGCCCGTCCGGATCCTGACTGGTTACATGTGCGCTGGCCTCGATCAGGCTTCGCATCAGATCGGTATCGTAATTGTCGTGCTTGCCCTGCAACAGCGCGCCGATCCGCTCCAGCCCCATGCCTGTGTCAATCGACTGCATGTCAAGATCGCGCTGTGTGCCATCCTCGAACCGTTCGTTCTGCATGAAAACAAGGTTCCAGATCTCGATAAACCGATCCCCGTCCTCTTCGGCACTGCCCGGAGGACCACCCCAGATTTCGGGGCCATGATCATAGAAAATTTCCGTACAGGGCCCACAGGGGCCGGTGGCCCCCATCGACCAGAAATTATCATCCGTGGCGATGCGGATAATCCGATCATCGGAAAGCCCGGCATATTTCTTCCAGATATCCGCTGCTTCGTCATCGGTATGGTAAACCGTGACCAGCAACTTGGATTTATCCAGACCAAAATCCTTGGTCAGCAGATCCCAGGCATACGGGATTGCCTGTTCCTTGAAATAATCGCCAAAGCTGAAATTTCCGAGCATTTCAAAGAAGGTATGATGCCGCGCGGTGTAGCCCACATTATCCAGATCGTTGTGCTTGCCGCCGGCGCGTACACATTTCTGACTGGTAGTCGCTCGTTTGTAATCACGATGCTCTACCCCGGTGAAACAGTTCTTGAACTGCACCATGCCCGAGTTGGTAAACATCAGCGTCGGGTCGTTGCGCGGCACCAGAGGCGAGCTTTCGACGATCCGGTGATCGTTTTTTTCAAAGAAGTTCAAAAAGGTGGAGCGGATTTCATTCAGTGTGGGCATGGGCGTCTCTTTCTGGGCATTTGTGGCCAGGCGTCCCGCTGATTTAGCGGTGCCGGAACCCCGTGTCCACCGCAAGAAAAAGCCCAAGGCAAAGACCTTGGGCTCTCTTGGTTACTCAGACGTTGGTATCACGCTTCCAGAATGTCACCATCGTCTGCTTCTGGCTCAACTTCAGGCATGTCAAAATCGAGCCCGTGTGCAGCACGAATCTTATCTTCGATCTCCAGGGCGGTCCTGACATTCTCCTTGAGAAAGGTTTTGGCATTTTCGCGACCCTGGCCAATCCGTTCGTCAGCATAGCTGAACCAGCTACCTGATTTCTCTACCACACCAGCCTTGACGCCCAGATCCAGCAATTCGCCCATCTTGCTGATACCTTCGCCATACATGATGTCGAATTCAACCTGTTTGAAGGGCGGTGCCACCTTGTTCTTGACCACCTTTACGCGCGTGGCATTGCCGACAACCTCGTCGCGATCCTTGATTGATCCGATGCGGCGGATATCCAGCCGGACCGAGCTGTAAAACTTCAGCGCGTTACCCCCTGTGGTGGTTTCGGGGCTGCCAAACATCACGCCAATTTTCATGCGGATCTGATTGATGAAGATCACCGTGCATTTGGTGCGGCTGATGGAACCGGTCAGCTTGCGCATCGCCTTGCTCATCAACCGGGCATGCACGCCAACACTGCTGTCGCTCATTTCGCCTTCAAGTTCAGATTTCGGCGTCAGTGCAGCAACTGAATCGACCACGATCATGCTCACCGCGCCCGAGCGTACCAGCGTATCCACGATCTCCAGTGCCTGCTCCCCCGTATCTGGCTGCGAGATCAGTAATTCATCCAGATTGACGCCAAGTTTGCGGGCATAAATCGGGTCCATCGCGTGTTCAGCATCGACAAAGGCGCAAACCCCGCCTTTTTTCTGTTCTTCGGCGATGCAATGCAGCGTTAGCGTTGTCTTGCCCGAGCTTTCGGGTCCGTAAATCTCAACCACCCGGCCTTTGGGCAGACCGCCAATGCCAAGAGCAATATCCAGCCCCAGTGACCCGGTCGGTGTAGCTTCGATATCCTGCGCCGGGTTATCGGCGCCCAGTTTCATGATCGAGCCCTTGCCGAACTGCCGTTCAATCTGCGCCAACGCGCTATCAAGCGCCTTTTGCTTGTCCTCTTTTTTCTTGCTGTCCATGGATAAAAGATCTGCCGTTGCCATTGTTCTGGTTCCTTATTCCACACCCTGTCACGGGCGGCAATCACTGCGTTTGTTCGCCTCTTGTTCTCATTAACTTATGGATACAAAAAGAGAACATTTCAAGAGAATTCTTTGTGCCTTCACTTTTGCCTGAAACGGTTAAAGAGTAGTTTACGACCAATAAATTCAGGTCATTCAAAAGGAGTTGCCAAAAAATGCTTGTGTTTTCAAAGGCCCGGTTGGTTTTTTTGTCCGTTCCCAAAACCGGAACCTCGGCTTTCGAGGCGGCACTTGGCCCGCAAGCGGCGATGATCATCTCGGATCCACCCGAGTTAAAACACGCTCCGGTTTTTCGCTACAACCGTTTCTTCCGTCCAATGCTGGAAAAATTTGTGTCTGAAAAGATGGATGTTCTTGCCGTCATGCGTGAACCCATCAACTGGCTGGGCAGCTGGTATCGGTACCGGCAGCGCGATGCCGTGCAGGGGCAGGAAAATGCAACCCATGGCGTTACCTTTGACGAATTTGTTCTTGCCTATATGAAAGGAAACAGACCTGCCTTTGCCGAAGTGGGGTCTCAGGCGAAATTCCTTGAAACGCAAAAAAACGGCACCGGCGTCACGCATCTGTTTCGCTACGAAGATCAGCCCGGCCTCATCGCTTTTCTGGAAGAGCGCCTGCAAACCAATATCACGCTGCCAAACATCAATGTCTCACCAGCAGCGCCTTTAACTCTGTCATCCAATGTCGAGATGCGATTTCGCCGGAAATTTGCCGGCGAATTCCAGCTTTATGATAGTATCGAGGCTTGCGGCCGGTATAAGCCATTGCCCAACGCCCGGTAGCACGCGACCGCAGCACCCCAAGCTTTTCCAACCGCTTCACGCAAGTTGTCGTTGAACAACTTCCGTTAGTTCGGTCAGTGAAAAGGGCTTGGGCAGGAAAACAGAGTTGGGAATCCTGGCTTGCGTGTCGCCGAATGTTTCCTCGGCATAGCCTGAAACAAAGACAACATTTACACCCGGGCGTTTTTTCAACGCTTGCTGAACCCAGCTGGGGCCATCAAGGCCCGGCATGACAACGTCTGTTACAAACACATCCACTTTCAGGCTTTCATCTGCCAAAAGCTCCAGCGCGTCTTCTGCAGACTCGGCCTCAAGCACCGTCAGGCCGCGCATTTGCAGTGCGCGGCTGGCAAAAGCGCGCACCGGCGCCTCATCTTCGACCAGCAGAACAACACCTTCGGTTACCGTTTGTGCATTCGATATTTCGACCGGTAAGGGAACTTCTTTTTCCTCAACCATATGAGCAGGCAACAACAACAGAAAGCAGGTTCCCTCTCCCACATTGCTGTCCGCGAAGATGAAACCGCCAGTCTGTTTTATGATGCCATACGCGGTCGAAAGGCCCAGTCCCGTTCCTTCGCCTGTGCGTTTGGTCGTATAAAACGGCTCGAACACTTTCTGAAGCTTGTCAGCCGGAATCCCTACACCTTCATCAATCACCTTGACCGAAACATAACGGCCCGGCGCCACGACCGCCCGGTCGCGCTGCATCGGTTCGGTCAAGATCAGATTCTCAGTAATGATCTGAATATCCCCACCGTTCGGCAGGGCGTCGCGGGCATTTACAACCAGATTCATCAGCACCTGTTCCAGCTGCCGCTTGTCTGCGCGAATGGCCGACAACATTGGATCATGGCGCAACGACAATGTCACTTTCTCGCCCACCAACCGGTTTAGTAGATGAGTCAGATCGGACAATGTATCACGCAAATCAACCACTTCTGGCCGCAGGGTCTGTTTGCGTGAATAGGCCAAAAGCTGACTCACCAACGCGGCTGCGCGATTGGCGTTTTGGTTAATCTGCATCAGATCAGCATAGTCTGTGTCGCCTTGGTCGTGACGCAGTAAAAGTAAGTCGCAATGGCCCGATATCGCCGTCAAGAGATTGTTGAAATCATGGGCCACACCGCCCGCAAGCTGGCCGATGGCCTGCATTTTCTGGCTCTGAACGAACTGCGCCTCCAGTGATTTCAACTGGGTTGCATCACTCAGCACCGCAATCAGAACCGTTTGTCCCCCTTCCAGGGCCCGGTTCAGAGTGACCTGAACAAAAACCTCTTTGTCTTCCCGGCGTACCCGCAGGAATTCAGAATGAACTGTTCCGCGCCCGGTGGCGGCGTCATCAAGCCAGTCGGAAATCGAGCGGCCCAGCCCTTCCATCAGGTCGCCAAGCACCTTGCCAGAACAGCTTTCTACGCCCAGCAGATCCCGGGCGGGACGATTGGACAATTGAATGTCCCCGTTGCGCGCTATTTTCAGCAGCGGAACGGGCAGTTCATCAAAAAAGGCCCATCCATCCGGTTGTCTTTCAGTGGCCGCAACACCGGGCAACAAAAACACTTCTCGTCGGCCAGCCGTCCCCTCCAGCTCGACCACCAGACAAGAGGCCAACCCGGTGTGCGTATTGATATCGTTCAATTGTCCCGATCTTAAGGGCAGCTTGGGACAAATCCGATCAAGCGTGCGCACTCTTTCCCCAACCAGTGTGCGTGCCGCTGCATTCATGAACAAAACCGCGTCATTGCGACCGACCGTCAGCATTGGCAATGGCACCGGATCACCGTCGCGTTGCGGCTGATTTGCTGATTTTTCGATGCGCCACAGAAATTGTTCTTTTCCGGCCCGATTCACACTCAATCGCAAATGGCCTTGCCGGGTCACAAGATCTTCATGGGCCGATCCCATTGCTTTGGCGCGTGTCTCCATTCGGAAAAGGATCGCGCCAGGATTGGCCAAAACTTGTTGCAACGCCCCCGCAAGTGTCTTTGAAACGCCTGCGTCATAGGTCTTGTTGGCCGCGTCATTGCCGTACACGATATCCCCGTTGGCCCCGGTCAAAAGACACGGCACGGAATCATCACCAATCAGCTCGGCAATCGTCGCAGCGGCCCGCTGCCCTGCCTGGTCCGCCCCCCAGGTCACAGCGTTGATCCACAAAGCGGCCAGCCAAAGTGTTATGGCCACGGAAAAAAGCAGCAACTGTGGAACAGCGCCGGGGGTTAACCACGCGGACAAGGCGAACAACAGGCCAGCGATCAGTATGAACCCGATCCTGGATCTGAAATGCATCGCAGCAAGATGAACCGGCGATGCAGAGAAACTCATGAATGCCACCGAACGCTCCCAATTGCCGATTCGTCACGACCGTTTTGGGCGAAAAGGTTTAAGCCAAACTTAATGACATCCGTCTTGGCACGTCAAGATTGCGCTTTAAGGCTCAGACTCTACTTAAGAGTGCTACGAAGAATCCGTCGCCGGCCTCACTGACAGGCCAGCGTTTCTGATATCTGACAGCCCAGCCAGGTGTCTGGCCTGCAAAATCAGCGATCTGACCCTCATTTTCCTCGATCAGAACAGAACAGGTGCTGTAGGCCAGTACGCCACCAGAAGCGACCAGTCCGGCGGCCTTGTGCAAAATGTCCGATTGAAGGTTTTGCAGCTCTTTCAGGCGATCCGGCGTAAACCGCCATTTGGCATCAGGGCTTCGGCGCCATGTCCCGCTGCCCGAACAGGGAACATCGCACAGAACCAGATCAAACGAGTCCTGTGCTTCAAGGTCAGCAGTTTCCAACAAGGTCACGGACACACCGGCACGTGTTGCCCGCTCGGGCAGGTCTTTCATCCGTTGCGGCAAGGCATCATGCGCGAACCATCTTGCCTCATGAAGGCCCGCCATCGCCAGAACCTTGCCACCACCGCCCGCGCAATAATCCAGAATGCGCGCGCCGGCCGGTATTGTCAGCGTTTCAACCGCTGCCTGGCTCGACCCGTCCTGCAATTCAACAAAGCCGTCCAGATAAGCCGACGACGAGGCAATGCGGCGTTCGCCTTCAACCACGCGCAGCGCTGTTTTTGCAATCGGGTCAGGTTCGGCGACAATCCCGTCTTCCGCCAACTTCGAAAGCACCTGATCGACCGCTGTCTTACGCAGATTGGCCCGCAGCATCACCGGTGCACGTTCCCGCAGGGCCAACGCAGTCTGTTCAGCGTTTCCCCCCAACGAAACGTTGAACAACGGCAATAGCCAATCGGGAAGGTCCAGACTCTGGCCGCCGTTCAGCGGCGCCTGAACAGTCCCGGTCTCATCGGGTGTCAGTGGCGCGGGCGCATATCCTTCCCCGGTAAAAACCGAACCGAGGTCTGTTCCCGCAGCGCGCAAAGCCCCGATCATAATTCCCCGCCCGGTCTCGGACCCGCCCAGACAGGCGTAGGATCGTCGGCATCGCAGCGCTTGAAACACGTGATCACGCACCGCGGCGCGATCTTTTGATCCGGCAAACCGCGAACGTCTGGCCCATCCGGTCAGCGCCTTTTCAACCGCGCTTCCCGCAAGGATGTCATCAAGCAGGTCAATGGAAGCCTGAACGCGCGCAGCCGGGGTCACGGTTTCACACCAACTTTGTGGAATAGTAATCTGATAAGGCTACCCAATTCTGTAATTCGGGCTTTCACGGGTGATCTGTACATCATGCACATGGCTTTCTTTCAGGCCAGCCCCGGTGATACGGACAAACGCACAGTTCCGGCGCATGTCTTCCACAGTGGCGCAACCGGTATACCCCATGGCCGCGCGCAGGCCGCCGACCAGTTGGTGGATGACCGTCCCTGCAGAACCTTTGTAAGGCACCTGCCCCTCAATCCCTTCGGGCACCAGCTTGTCACTGGCTGCGTCCTTCTGGAAATAACGGTCCGCGCTGCCACGTGCCATCGCCCCAAGCGAGCCCATACCGCGGTAGGCCTTGAAACTGCGGCCCTGATACAGAATCACCTCGCCCGGGCTTTCATCGGTCCCCGCCAGCATAGAGCCGACCATGGCACAGGATGCGCCTGCGGCGATAGCCTTGGCGAAGTCGCCCGAAAACTTGATGCCACCATCAGCGATCACCGGCACATCGCCCGCGCCGCGAGCACAATCCATGATCGCAGTCAACTGAGGTACGCCCACACCAGCCACCATCCGCGTGGTACAAATGCTACCCGGACCGATGCCCACCTTGATTGCATCCGCACCCGCCCCGATCAGCGCGCGTGTTGCCTCGGCGGTGGCGACGTTCCCGGCTACGATCTGCACTTCGTTCGACAATTTCTTGGCGCGCTCCACGGCGATGGCGACACCCTCGGAATGGCCATGTGCCGTGTCGATCACAATCATGTCCACACCAGCTTCGACCAGGGCCTGACTACGCTCAAACCCGGCGTCCCCCACGGTCGAGGCGGCAGCCACTCGCAAACGCCCCAGCGTATCCTTGCAGGCATGCGGGTTCAGCACCGCCTGTTCGGTATCTTTCAGCGTCAGCAAACCGGTCAGCTTGCCCTTTCCGTCAGTGACCAGAAGCTTTTCGATCCGGCGTGCCTTCATCAGGCTTTTTGCCTCATCAAGATCAGCAGGCTCGGTCAACATCGCCAGATCGTCACTGGTCATCATCACCCGCACAGGCGTGTCATCATCAGTGGCAAAGCGCATATCGCGGTTGGTCACGATACCTACCACCCGTCCCTTTTCATCAATCACCGGAAAGCCACTGACGCGGTAACGGGCCTGCAGTTCTTTCGCATCCGCCAGAGTCTGATCAGCCGTCAGGGTGATCGGGTTGTAAACGATACCACTTTCAAACCGCTTCACGCGGCGCACCTGGCGGGCCTGCTCTTCTATATCCAGATTGCGGTGTAGAACCCCCATGCCACCAGCCTGTGCCATGCAGATCGCCATTTCCGACTCGGTCACCGTATCCATGGCCGAACTCAGCAGTGGTATATTCAGGTTGATCGAACGGGTTGCCCGCGTACGCGTATCCGCCGTATTGGGCAGCACGCTGGACGCAGCAGGTACAAGCAGAACATCATCGAAGGTCAGCGCCTCACGAATCTCCATCACGTTTCTCCATGGACAGATCGTTTGGCGCTTCCCTATCTCATGGATTGCGCGCGGGGGAAAGGCCAATTCGTGCCTTGCTGCTTGCGACATTTCAGGCCAACGTGACTGCAACATATTGCATGAGGAGCATCAGATTTGGGCAATCACGGATACGATAGCGGGCGGTTGGACCTGCCCTTTGTTGGCATCTCGACATTTGGCAAGCGTCCTTATGTCAGCGACTGGGGGAATATCGATGCCGATGTTGCCATCCTTGGCGCGCCGTTTGACGCCGGCACCCAATGGCGCCCCGGCGCCCGGTTCGGCCCCAGGTCCGTACGTGAGGCCTCGACCCTGTTCAGCTTTGGCCACGGCGGAGCTTATGATCACGAGGACGACGCTACCTATTTGCCCGGTGACGTGCGCATCGTCGATATCGGGGATGCCGATATCGTCCATACCGACACGATGAAGAGCCACGCCAATATCGAGACCGGCGTACGCGCCATTCTGGCGGCGGGTGCGCGGCCCGTTACCATCGGTGGCGACCATTCGATCAACATTCCCTGCATCAACGCCTTTGACGATCAGGGCGAAATCCACGTCCTGCAGATCGACGCGCATCTGGATTTCGTCGATGAGCGCCACGGCGTGCGCTTTGGCCATGGTAACCCGATGCGCCGCGCCGCTGAAAAACCCTATGTCACCGGACTGACCCAATTGGGCATCCGCAATGTCAGTTCGACTGCGAAAGAGGGCTATGAAGACGCCCGTGCGCGCGGCTCGGATATCCTGTCGGTGCGCCAGGTTCGCAAACTGGGCACCGATTCCGTTGCGGGCCGTATCCCGCCGGGGGCACGGCTTTATGTCACCATCGACATCGATGCCTTTTGTCCGTCAATCGCACCGGGTACCGGCACACCCAGCCACGGCGGATTTTTGTACTACGAAGTGCTGGAATTGATGCAGCTTGTGGCCCACAATCATCAGATCGTCGGTATTGATCTGGTCGAGGTTGCACCGGCCTATGATCCAACCGATAGCACCTCGATTCTTGCAGCGCAGCTATTGCTGAATACTCTGGGCTTTATTTTTCATGCCCGAAAAGCCACTTGATCAGCAATGCTTCAACTCCGCAGCTCTTGGAAAATTCGCAGAATTTTCGAAAACAAGCGTCGCTATCTCTTGGTTGAATCAGATGTGTCCGGCACCGGATCATATCCGCATTGCCCCCAGGGATTACAGCGCCCGATCCGTTTGGCGGCCATCCAGCCGCCCTTGAGTGCGCCGTGCTTTTCCAATGCCTCAAGCGCATATTGGCTGCAGGTTGGCTGATAGCGGCAGTTGAACCCGACCCAGGGTGAAAAGATCAGGCGGTAGCCCCTGATCGGCAGGGCAAGGATATGGGCAAGCGGGCTCATGTCTGTGTATGCAGCTTTTTCAGTGCATAGATAAGATCGTTCTGCAATTCCTGAAAGGGGCGCTGGGCGGTAACCTCGGCCCGGCCGATCAGCACATAGTCCCAACCGGCCTGTCCAAACCGGGGCAGCACCAGACGTGCAGCTTCGCGCAGTCGCCGTTTTGCTTGGTTCCGGGCCACGGCATTGCCGACCTTTTTCGAGCAGGTGAACCCAACGTTGATGCAAGGGTCATCATCGCCCCGTTCTCTGGCCTGCACCACCATCGACGCTGTACCTTGCCGCCCTGCCCGGGCGGTCGCCAGAAACTGGCTGCGCGTGCGCATGACCTTCAGGCAAACGGAAACCGCCGGGGGCTCATTCCCTGCATTTTCATCAGGGGCCTCCGGCGGTATCATGTCCGTAACCTGTAACTGGCGCTTACGCGCTCAGTTCTTTGCGGCCGCGGGCGCGACGTGCGTTCAGGATCTTGCGACCGGCTTTGGTGGCCATGCGGGCGCGAAAACCATGGCGGCGCTTGCGAACCAGGTTAGAAGGTTGAAAGGTGCGTTTCATCGCTCCATCTCCGACGTTGCGGGCAATACTCGATCAGGAATCGCGCTTGCCCGTGGGGTAACCGAAGCCCGGTCTATAGTGGCCCGTTTTTCACAAGTCAAACCCGTGCGGCAGGTTTTGCAACAAAAAACGTGCCACTGCGCGGCAGCAATGTTACAAAACGGCCAAATCTCTGCGGTTACGAAGGGTTACCTATCACCCGCGATCACCCACACGTGAGGTCTATGGCTATTCCCCCTCGTCGTGATCATGTTGAGTCTGAAGAGAACAATGCAGGCAACAACATGACCATGGAACATACCTCACATCCCGACAAGGCTTCGCCTTTGCGGCACTTGCCACTATTGATCATACTTGTGGTGGCGGTGATCGGGTATTTTACGCTTCGCGACTACCTGACTTTCGACACACTTAGACAACACCGCGAGACTTTGCTTGCATTTCGGGATAGCAATTACGTCGGGCTTGCCGCTGTCTTTATAGCTATTTACTTCGTTATCGTGGCCTTTTCATTGCCCGGCGCGGCTGTGGCGTCGGTCACCGGCGGATTTCTGTTTGGTTTGAGCTTGGGAACCCTATTCAATGTCACCGCTGCCACGCTTGGCGCCACCGCCATCTTTCTGGCGGCCCGCTGGGGGCTTGGGCGCGCGCTTGCAGCCAGGATTGAAACTTCGGATGGCACACTGAAGAAGATAAAAACTGGCCTGCATGAGCATGAAATCAGTGTACTTTTTCTCATGCGACTTGTGCCAGCTGTACCGTTTTTCGTGGCCAATCTTTTACCTGCGCTGGTCGGAGTGAAGTTTTTCAACTTCGTTTTCACCACCTTTCTTGGCATCATTCCCGGCGCGATCGTCTTCACCTGGATCGGTGTAGGCCTTGGCGAGGTTTTTGATCGTGGCGAAAGTCCGGATTTGTCGCTTCTGTGGGAGCCGCAGATCATCGGCCCCATTCTCGGCCTGTCTGCTCTGGCCGCCCTGCCGATTGTCATAAAGGCCGTTCGCGGCAAAAAGGATATCTGAACATGAGTGATCTGAAGACCGACCTGCTGGTCATCGGCGCCGGCTCGGGCGGCTTGTCCGTGGCCTCGGGTGCCGTTCAGTTGGGCGCCAGCGTCATCCTACTTGAGGGTCACAAGATGGGGGGGGATTGCCTGAATTATGGGTGTGTACCCTCCAAGGCGCTGATTGCCAGCGGCAAGGCCGCCTACGCACAGTCCCATGCCAGCCCATTTGGCGTGGCTGATGTGAAACCAAAGGTCGATTATGGTGCCGCAAAGGATCACGTCGCCGATGTTATTGCCCAGATTGCCCCGGTCGACAACCAGGAGCGGTTCGAAGGGCTCGGTGTCAAAGTCATCCGCGAATATGGCAGTTTCATCTCGGCAACACAGGTCAAGGCCGGGAATCACACCATCACCGCCCGCCGGATCGTGATAGCCACCGGTTCATCCCCCTTTGTTCCGCCGATTCCTGGGCTCGATTCCGTTCCATATGAAACAAACGAAACCCTGTTTGATCTGCGCGAACGCCCCAAACATCTGCTGATCGTAGGGGGCGGACCGATCGGCATGGAAATGGCACAGGCCCATCTGCGCCTTGGTAGCAAGGTCACCGTGATTGAAGGCATGAAGGCGCTTGGCAAGGACGATCCTGAAATGGCCGCCATCGTTCTTGGTAAGCTGCGTGCCGAAGGTATAGAAATTGCCGAGGATGCCATGGCCGCCGAAATCCGCGGCAAAGCAGGCGCGATTGAGATTGAGGCCAAGGATGGCCGCGTCTTCAAGGGCAGCCATCTGTTGATGGCCGTGGGGCGAAAGGCGAATACCGACAAGCTAAATCTAGACGCCGCCGGCATTGAAACCACCCGCAGCGGGATCAAGGTCGACGACTCGATGAAAACCACCAACAGGCACGTCTATGCCATCGGCGACGTGGCCGGTGGGCTACAATTCACCCATATGGCGGGCTATCACGCCGGGCTGATTATCCGTTCGGCCTTGTTTGGCCTGCCCGCGAAGGCGACAAATGCCCACATCCCCTGGGCCACCTATACCGATCCTGAACTGGCGCAGGTCGGCCTGACCGAGGCGCAGGCAAAAGAAGAACACGGTGGCAATCTTGAGGTCGTCCGTTTTCACTATACCCATAACGATCGGGCTATCGCTGAACGTAAAACCGACGGTCTGATAAAGGTGATGGTTGTGCGCGGGCGACCGGTCGGGGCCTCTATTGCCGGGGCTCAGGCGGGCGAATTGATAAATCTCTGGGCGCTTGTTCTGGCCAACAAACTGAAGATGAAACATGTTGCAAACATGGTTGCCCCCTACCCGACCATCGGCGAACTGAACAAACGTGCTGCGGGGGCCTATTTTTCTCCAAGGCTGTTTGATAACCCTAAGGTGAAAATGCTGGTCGGCTTTATTCAACGCTGGCTTCCGTAAACGGGACAAAAAAGATGCGGTTGCTGAATTCACTCTCGGGGCGCTTCCTGATCCTGACAGCGGCGTTCGTGATGCTGGCCGAGGTTCTGATATTCGTTCCGTCGGTTGCCCGCTTCCGCGCGGATTTTCTGCTCTCGCATCTGGAACGCGCCCAAATTGCTTCTCTGGCCCTTCTGGCCGACGAAATCATCAGCCCCGACCTGGAAGAAGAGCTTTTGATAAACGCGGGCGTGTTCAACGTGGTTTTGCGCCGTGACGAAGCCCGCCAGCTGATGCTGTCTTCGCCCATACCCTATCCTATTGCAGACACGTTTGATCTTCGAAACGCCAACGCGTTCCGGCTGATCGGCGACGCCATGCACCGCCTGATCACTCCTGAACCGCAAGTGATCCGCGTTATTGGCGATCCGGTAAGGATGGGTGGGCTTATCATTGAAATCACCATGGAAACGGCGCAGCTACGCAACGCGATGCTTGATTATGGCCTGCGCATTCTGTTGCTATCGGCAGTCATTTCGCTGTTCACCGCCGTCCTGTTGTTCCTGGCCGTGCGCCGGTTCCTTGTCAAACCCATCAAACGGGTCGTGGATCACATGAAATCCTATGCCGCCGAGCCCGAAGATGCCCGTCGTGTAATTACCCCCTCCGCCGGTGTAACTGAATTGCGCGAGGCGGAAGAAACTCTGCAATCCCTGCAAACGCAGCTTACCAGCGCCCTCAAGCAAAAAGAGCATCTGGCCCAGTTAGGCGGTGCCGTTGCCAAAATCAGCCACGACCTGCGCAACATCCTGACCAGCGCACAACTTTTCACCGACCGTATTGAAATGAGCGAGGATCCGGCGGTCAAACGCATGGCCCCCAAACTGGTCAGCTCCATCACGCGCGCGGTCCATCTTTGCGAATCCACCCTCGCCTATGGACGCGCCGAAGAACCCGGCCCGACCCTCAGCCGGTTTGCGTTGACCGAAATCGTCAGTGACGTGATTGACAGCGAACGGCTTTCGGTTGGCGAAAACCAGGTCAGTTTTTCGGAAGACGTGCCATCGAAACTTGTGGTTCGCGCGGATGCCGAGCACGTTTACCGCGTTGTGGCCAATCTTGTGCGCAACGCGCGACAGGCAATTATCAGCAGCGGCAAACCCGGTGAAATCAACGTTTCTGCCCATGAAGACAGTGATAGTTGGATCATCCGTATCGCCGATACCGGCCCCGGCCTTCCGCCCAAGGCCCAAGAGTATTTGTTCAAACCCTTCAAGGGTGGCGCCAGCAAGGGGGGCACCGGACTTGGCCTGAGTATCGCCGCTGAACTCATTCGGGGCCACGGTGGAGCACTGATGCTGGAACGCACCAATGAAAACGGAACAGTATTTTGTATCGAGCTGCCAAAAGGCGACTTGCAAAACATAAGCTGATTTCTGTCAAATCCCCCTTGCATCGCGGTGCGTCAGCGTCTAGATGCTCCTCTCACGGACCGATAGCTCAGCTGGATAGAGTACCTGACTACGAATCAGGGGGTCGGGGGTTCGAATCCTCCTCGGTCCGCCATTTCCCACTTTGAGATGACACACAGTTCTGCCTTTTTCGGCTGAACTTTACCATTGCGGCGGTTAGATATTCAGCTCCTCGCGGCCCCCTGGGAAACCCGGCCGGGGGCCCAACAAAGCTGTTCAGGATAAAGTTGGGGCGAAGGCACGTTTCAGAATCTGAAGCCTAAGGATCGGGGGGTAAGCTGCGGCAACTCCAGAACCAAATCCCAATTGGGTTTGGTTGTGGTACTTCCGGCAACATTCATTGCACCCCGACCTGATCTTGTTTTGCAGGTGCCTTCGGCCCGCATGAGATGAGAATCCCACGCGTACCAGAAACCGGTTTGGTCAATCAAACAGATCGTGGTCAAACAAGTAAAATAAATTCCGCCGTTTTTAGCGAAGCGATTCCAGTAGAGCGCCTGGCGTTTGCTTGTATCAAACCAATGCGTTTACAGCCAAGCGGCTCGTACACGCGGACGCAGTGCCAGATACCCGATGCTTTCGATCTGCACCGGTGGCGCTTAACCTTCGTCCATGCCAAATCCCAGATGCTTCGCGACGGTAAAGATATCCTTGTCGCCACGCCCGCACATGTTCATGCAAATCAGATGGTCGGCGGGAAGCTCCGGCGCGATCTTCATCACATGGGCCAGCGCATGGCTGGGTTCAAGCGCCGGGATGATCCCCTCTTGCATGCAACACAGCTGAAACGCCTCCAGCGCTTCCTTGTCGGTGATCGCGACATATTTGGCGCGGCCGATTTCGTGTAACCAGCTATGTTCCGGTCCGATGCCTGGGTAATCCAGGCCCGCCGAGATCGAATAACCTTCCAGAATCTGCCCGTCGTCATCCTGCAAAAGATAGGTCCGGTTGCCGTGCAGAACCCCAGGACGCCCGCCGGTAAGCGACGCACAATGTTCCATTTTGGCGTTCACACCCTTACCGCCTGCCTCGACCCCGATGATGTTCACCTCTTTGTCGTCGAGGAAGGGAAAGAACAGGCCCATGGCGTTCGACCCGCCGCCGATGGCGGCAATGATCGTGTCGGGCAGACGGCCTTCGGCCTCCATCATCTGCTCTTTCGCCTCTTTGCCGATGATCGCCTGAAAATCGCGGACCATCGCCGGATAGGGGTGCGGTCCTGCCACTGTACCGATGCAGTAGAAGGTATCACGCACATTAGTGACCCAGTCGCGCAACGCATCGTTCATCGCGTCTTTCAGGGTGCCTCTTCCGCTCGTCACGGGAACCACCTCGGCCCCCAGAAGACGCATGCGGAAGACATTGGGCTTTTGCCGTTCCACATCATGTGCACCCATATAGACCACACATTTCAGCCCGAACTTGGCGCAAACGGTGGCGGTGGCCACACCGTGCTGACCGGCACCGGTTTCGGCAATGATCCGGGTCTTGCCCATGCGCCGCGCCAAAATGATCTGCCCCAGCACGTTGTTGATCTTATGGGCGCCAGTGTGGTTCAGCTCATCCCGCTTGAGATAAATCTTCGCCCCGCCCAGATGATCGGTCAGACGTTCTGCGAAGTATAGTGGGCTGGGACGGCCCACATAGTGTTTCCACAGATAATCCATCTCGTCCCAGAAAGTCTGATCGGTCTTGGCATGCTCATACTGCGCTTCCAGCTCAAGGATCAGGGGCATCAGGGTTTCTGAAACAAACCGCCCGCCAAAATCGCCGAACCGGCCCTTTTCATCGGGGCCTGTCATGAAGGAGTTGAAAAGGTCGTTCATCGTATATGCCTTTGCCATCCGGGTGTTCGCCCCGTTGAATATGGGACGATTGGGAGATTTTCCAGCGAAAACCGGTTTGGACTTGCGCAAAGACACTTGGGCTTGCGATTTACAGCGTTAGAAACGCGGTTGCGGCCTCCTTTTGGTTGCAAGCCAAAACGCTGCAAACCCTGGTCTGGAGCGCACTCTGGTTGTGCCACACGCCCGGAAGAGGTGAAACATTCAACCTTGACCGGGACCAGCATGCGCCTTTACCCTTCTGGGATTATTATAAAGATCATTTTTACGAAGGGGGTTTGTCATGACGCACCTACGTCAATTGTGTCTGTCAGCTTTTATTTTTCTGACCGCCTGTACGGTCAGCCTGTTACCCGACTATGATCAGAAACTGCATCAGGGCCTGAATGATGCAAACAAGGATGCGCATATATTGTTCAGCGCGCTGTCGGGGGGCTCAAGCAAGGCACAGTTCAGCAAACATGCCGCGCAATATCACAAGGTGATAGGCTCGTTTGGCGCGCTTCTGACCCGCGCAAAAACACGACCCCAGCCAGATGGTGCGCAAAAAATCAGTTCAAAATTCAGAAAACTTCCAAAGCTTGGCGAAATTTGCGCCGAGGTTGAAGCGGATCAGGGCTGTGCCATTGTTACACCAAGGGCGATTAATGAAATCATCGAAACCCTTTCGAAAATGCGGGACCGCCACAAAACCCGCGGGCTGCCTGACGGTCTCCTGACGCTGTTGGTCGCAGACTATGAAATTTCGATTGAGCAGGCGCTGACCGTCGAGGCCGCATTGCAGTAAAGTTTACTTGAGGAGAAACACCATGGCAGAATCTTTGAACGCAATTGCCGGTGAAATCGCTGAGGCCTGGAAACAGGAGTTGGCCGAGGGCTGGGATCAGATCAGCAGTTTCCACAAATCCCAGACCAAAAAAATCTCAAAACAGGCTGCCCTTATTTCCCGAATGCGGACTTCCGGAGAGTTGAGAGATGACGACGACATGTTCGAGTTCCTGATGGAGCAGCTGGAAGACAAGATCAGAAACTTTGCCATTGCCGTCGCCAACCTGACGGCGCTGACCCTTGAAAAAGCGTGGAATGCTTCGGTGGGTGTCGTTTGGGGCGTCATCAACAAACTGCTGAAAGGGGCCGGAATTTCGGCGGTGCCGATCCCGAAGCTGTAAATTCACGGCCCCGGCCCGTCGGTTTGCCTTTGTGAAACGGCGGAAAAAACTGACCCGACCCGGACGTGATCGGCGGCATCAAACGGCGCGGTTCGTCACCCAAGTTCAGCCCAAATGCCAAACAGAGTTGGCCCAAGAATTGCCACCCTTACAAAGTCTGCTCTGCGGACCAACTGGTTGTACGTCCAGCTAAAGCAAACTGGGTCGACTTGTTTTGCTTGACGGGGATCAATGTCAAAATGACGCCATCCTCTATTTTAAACGCGATGTGGTACAGAGAAGAACCATGAAAAAGGCGATAATCCACTTCGCAACCGCTCTTATTTATTCGGCTGTGATATCTGTTTCTGCGGCACAAGTTGCCGCGGCGGACTTCAAGAAATTTGGTCGCGCCGGTGTTTGGGAGGTGTCTGGGCAACAAGGTCAGTGTCAGATCGGGAGAAGCCTTGATGCTGGCCAAATGCAATTTGTGCTTTCGAAGGATGGGACCGTCATTACTCTTCAAAGCCTTAGCTGGACCAAGATGCGTCAACCTCCTTCGAACACGTTCAAAATAACGTTGTACTTGGATAACAAAAAATTCGTTCGGACTGATGCTCTGGTTATTGCACAGGTTCGCGCCTTTCAGATTTTCCTGTTGGACGCATCAAATCCGAAACGTCAAAGACAATTCTGGCGAGCACTTGCCCAATCAAAGGAAATGGCAGTCTCTGTACCGTTCCAGTCAAGTCGGCTGCGTTTCAGTGTATCCGGGATAGCCGAAGCATATAGATTAGTACCCAAGTGTAGCCAGCGTTATCTCAAAGGCGTCGCGTTGCCGTTTTGATAACATGAAATGACATCCGTTCAGGGCTCGGATCAGACCTCGGGCATTCGTTGGCGTGGGTCAATGTTCTGACGGAAAGTTCAAATGCCTCTGACGGTTCACGCCATGTCAGTCCAGATAAAGCTTGAACCCGATATGCGACGCCTCAAACCCAAGACTTTCGTAAAACCGGTGACTGTCGGTACGGGTCCGGTTCATGGTCAGCTGGATCAGCCGACACCCCGCTGCGCGCGCCCGTGCCTCGACATCGGCGAACATCTGGTGACCCAGACCATGACCGCGCATATGGCTGGCAATGCGTACGCTTTCCACCTGTGCGCGCCGCGCCGCCGACAGCGATAGACCGCTGATGAGGGTCAGCTGATAAGTGGCGACCACCGCTCCCGTTTGGTCTTCGCCCACAATCACCGTGTTTCCACCCTCGGCCTGCATCCTATCAAAGGCTGCAAGGTAAGGTGCCATATCCGTCAGTTCACGCCCCTGCCCTAGCGTATCGTCGATTAAAAGGGCGACAACGCTAGCGACATCTTCGCGACGGGCTTCTCTGAATTTCAGCTGCATTTTGCAGCCTTTATGAACGCGCGGATCATCTTGGCATCCTTGACGCCCGGTTCGCTTTCCACACCAGACGAGACATCAATCTGACGCGCACCCGTAAGCTGGATCGCCTGTGCCACGTTTTCAGGCGTAAGCCCCCCGGCCAACATCCAGGGCACCGGCCAGCGGCGGCCGGCAATCAGTTTCCAGTCAAAGGCCAGCGCATTCCCACCGGGGCGGTCGGCGCCTTTTGGTGGCTTGGCATCGACCAGCAACTGGTCGGCCACGCGGGCATAGGTATCAAGTTGCGGCAGATCCTCGGCAGTGGCGACGCCCACGGCCTTCATCACTGGCAGACCATAACGCTTTTTGATCTCGGTTACACGTTCGGGTGTTTCGTGCCCATGCAGCTGCAACATGTCCAGCGGCACGCTGTCGGTCAGCATGTCCAGCATCGCGTTATCAGCGTCAACCGTCAGCGCCACCTTGGCAATCCCTTCAGGAACCAGGGTGGCCATGTCGCGGGCACGGTCCAGTTCAATATTGCGAGGGGATTTGGGAAAGAAAACAAACCCAACATAAGCAGCCCCCGCCGATACGGCAGCGGGGATATCGGCCAACTGGGTAAGACCGCAGATTTTGACTTTGACTTCAGCAGACATGGCGCTGATTTAACTGGCCTGCTCCAGGATTGCCAGCACCTCGTCCTTGCCTTCGTGCTTTTCGCCCTTTAGGCGCTTCACCTCGGCGCGCAGGGCCTGCATTTCACGGGCCTGACGGGCAGCGGCAGCGCGTTCTTTGGCCTCGCGGATCCATTCCCAGATAAATCCGACAATCAGCCCGGCCAGAATGCCGCCGTAGATCACGATAAAGAGCGGGACTTCGTAAGACGGGTTAAGCGCAGCAAGGCCTGCCAGTTCATCCGGCAGCACCTTGACCATGACCGATGTACGGTTGGCCAGCGCAATCAGGATCAGGGCCACCGCGAAGATGGCAATCGAGGCATAACGAATATAACGCATGGGTTTATTTCCCGTTCAGACGGTCCCGGAGAAGCTTGCCGGTCTTAAAGAACGGAACATGTTTTTCTTCAACATGCACGCTTTCGCCGGTGCGCGGATTTCGGCCGGTACGGGCATCACGCTGTTTGACCGAAAACGCCCCGAACCCCCGCAGCTCAACCCGGTTTCCATCTGCCATGGCATCGGTGATCTCGCTGAAAATCGTATTCACGATCCGTTCAACATCCCGTTGAAATAGGTGTGGATTTTCATCAGCAATTTTCTGAATCAGTTCCGAACGGATCATCGGTTTCATCTCCCAGGATTTTTTTGTTATGGCCGTGGTGGCATCGGAATGACTATAGATAGAAACGCAAAAAACAGAAACAGAAAGCACAGCCGCTTTTTAGGGATTTGCGTCTATATTTCGCTATCGCGCTAGAATTTTCCGTCTGTGTCACGCTGTTGTGAGGCATGCGACATGTCCCGGCCTGCTTTCTGCACTGCGGCAAAGCCCTTGATTCGCAACGGGATTCGGCCCCCGGACGCATAAGCTGAAACAGCCGGCAATTCGGCGCCGAAAGGCACAGGCGATGTAGACAAACACCCGGGCGCGCTTCATGGTCCGACCAAAGCGAACGGGGCGGAATGTGGGCGCGCGAAAAATCATTATTGATACCGATCCCGGACAGGATGACGCCGTCGCAATATTGTTGGCGCTGGCCAGCCCTGATGAGATTGATTTGCTGGGCCTTACCTGTGTGGCCGGCAATGTCCCGCTGAGTCTCACGTCAAAAAATGCGCGCATGGTGTGCGAATTGGCAGGACGCCCGGATGTAAAGATTTTTGCGGGCTGCAACCGGCCTTTGGGCCGTGATCTGGTGACAGCAGAACATGTGCACGGGCGCAGCGGGCTGGACGGCCCTTCCCTGCCCGACCCGGTGATGCCACTGCAACCGGGCCATGCGGTGGACTTCATTATAGAAACGCTACAGCGCGAAGCCCCCGGCACGGTAACGCTCTGCCCGATCGGGCCGCTGACCAATATCGCAACCGCCTTTCACCGCGCGCCCGACATCATCGGCAGGGTGCAAGAGATTGTGCTGATGGGCGGGGCCTATTTTCAGGTGGGCAACATCACACCGGCGGCCGAATTCAACATCCATGTCGATCCACAGGCCGCCAAAATAGTCTTTGACGCCGGTGTGCCGTTGGTGGTGATGCCCCTGGATGTGACGCACAAGGCACTGGTGACAAAACCGCGCAACGATGCATTTCGCGCACTTGGCAACAAGGTCGGTATCGCAGTGGCGCAGATGACCGAATTCTTCGAGCGTTACGACCGCGAAAAATACGGCAGCGAAGGGGCGCCGTTGCATGATCCCTGTGTTACTGCCTATCTTGTCCGCCCTGAGCTGTTTTCAGGGCGGCATATCAATGTCGAGATTGAGACAACCTCCGAGCTAACCATGGGCATGACCGTGGCCGACTGGTGGGGCGTGACTGATCGAGCACCCAACGCCCTGTTCATCGGTGATCTGGACGCCGATGGATTTTTTAACCTCTTAACAGAAAGGCTGGCCCGCCTGTGACCGCACTGAACCTTGCCAAACCCGAAGATCTGGATCGTGTGGTCCAGCTTGTTCGCGATTTTCATCTGGAACACGGGATCGAACAGGATGATGACACCCGACGTGCGGCAATCCGGCCCCTGCTGGAAGGCTCGCCCCATGGGGCGGCCTATCTGATCGGCCCGGGACGCGCGCCCATCGGCTATATCGTGTTCTGCTTTGGCTGGTCGCTGGAGTTTGCCGGAATGGACGGGTTTGTCGATGAATTCTATATCCGGCCCAGTGTACGAGGGCGCGGGATCGGCAGTGAGGTGCTGCGCAACCTGCCCAAGGCGCTGGCAGGCGTGGGCCTGAAGGCCCTTCATCTGGAAGTGCGTCGCGATAACGAGCGGGCGCGGAAACTGTACAAACGCCTGCATTTCGAGCCGCGCGAAGATTACATGCTGATGACCCGCCGGATATAGGTTTGGAAGATTGGGGAAATGTCCGGCGTGCGGACGAAGCCGCCTTTCGACATCGACTAAATTCCACGAACAGCACTACATCGCCAGTTTGTCTAGAACTGCCCTTTGGGAAGTTTTTTGCATGCACTGACGAGGGTTTCGTGCCATAATCATAGCAAAATGGAACCCAAGCCTGAGGAAATTGGAGCTGCATGTCCAAGCCTATGACCGGCGATTTCTACCATGAAGTTCAAAACAAGCGACGGTGTTAACCTTTTTTATCGGCTCGATGGTGAAGGGCCGCCGCTGCTAATGCTGAGCGGCATTTGGAGCGACACCAACACCTGGAGTGCGCAGGTTCGTAGTTTCTCTGAATATTTCACCTGCATTCGTCTCGATCATCGGGGTATCGGCCAATCCGACAGATGGGCAGGAGAACACAGCTATGAGCTTCATGCCCGAGACGCAAAAGAGCTGTTGGAACACTTGGGGTTGAAGTCGGCGGCTATCCTGGGCGCCTGCCATGGCGGCATGGCCGCTGTCACCCTTGCAGTGAATTATCCCGGCTACGCGAATGCTCTTTGTCTTAACGCGACACAGTTGCTTGGGTCAGAGAGGCTCAGGCAGATGTATTTCGGCTGGAAAAAGATACTAGAGACTTCTGATTTTGAGACCCTGTATACCGTGATAATGCCTACGATCATGTCAGATCATTGGCTAAGTCATAATCGAGAGCGTCTTCCTGATCTGCTTGCTACGATTGAAGAGAGGATAGAGTATTCTGCGGCCCAGAAGATGGTTGATGCGCTCGTCGCTTACTCTGCCACCGGGTTAATGCCCGAGGAACTAGCATCAATCTCGGTTCCAGCATTGTTAATGGCTTCCAGCGAAGACAGATTTATTCCACCACAAGTTATTAAAAACGAAAGCCAGTATTTGCCTAATGCTAAATATCATTTGTTCGAACAGTCCGGGCATTTCCCGCAAAGAGAGATGCCGGAGACCTACAATTCTGTCGTTTTGGGTTTTCTACAGAATCTCACGACATCGAGAAGATTAGCTTGAATGGCTCATTCGGGCTCAAACCAGCCATTGGCCTTCAGTGGTTATTCACACCTTCTGGCATTGGTGTTTTACAGGTTACCCCCTATCTTAGCCTCATGACCCTTCATATCCCCTTTGACAACTCCTATGGCCGCCTGCCCGTGCGGTTTTTTACACGTCTGACGCCGGTGCCCGTCAAGGCACCGAAACTGGTTGCCTTCAATCTTGCGCTGGCAAAGGAGCTGGGGATCGAGACCGGCGATGAAACGACAATGGAGCTGGCCTTTGCCGGGAATGCGCCGCCAGAAGGGGCCGATCCGCTGGCGCAGGTTTATGCCGGTCATCAGTTTGGCGGCTTCTCGCCGCAACTGGGCGATGGCCGGGCCAATCTGCTGGGCGAAGTTGTGGACGTGAACGGCAAGCGCCGCGATATCCAGCTCAAGGGCTCGGGCCCCACACCCTATTCGCGCCGCGGCGATGGGCGCGCCTGGCTGGGGCCGGTGCTGCGTGAATATGTCGTGTCCGAGGCGATGCATGCCATGGGCGTCCCGACCAGCCGTGCGCTGGCGGCCGTGACCACGGGCGAACCTGTCTACCGCGAAACCGGCGCCCTGCCCGGCGCTATCCTGACCCGCGTTGCGGCCAGCCATATCCGTGTCGGCACGTTTCAGTATTTCGCCGCCCACCGCGATCTGGAAGGGCTGCGCGAGCTTTATGAGTATACTGTGGCCCGCCATTACCCCGACGTGACCAGCCCCACCGAGCTGTTACAGGCCGTGATCGCGCGGCAGGCGAAACTGATGGCGAAATGGATGGCGGTCGGTTTCATCCACGGGGTGATGAATACCGACAACACAACAATATCGGGCGAGACGATTGATTACGGCCCCTGCGCGTTCATGGACGAGTTTCATCCAACGACAGTGTTCAGTTCGATCGACGTACACGGGCGCTATGCCTATGATGCGCAGGCGAATGTAATTGTCTGGAATATGGCCCAGTTTGCCACGGCTCTGGTGCCTCTGATGCCCGATCAGGATGCCGCGATCGAGGCCTTTACCGAAGCAGTGCATGCCATGCCGGGCTTGATCCATCAGGAATGGCTTCAGGCCTTCGGCCGTAAGATCGGGATCGCCGAGGCCAAGCCCGAGGACGAGCCGCTGATCACTGGGCTGCTAAAGCGGATGGCCGACAACCAGTCCGATTTCACCAACACGTTCCGCTCGTTGGCAAAGGGATCACTTATGGATCATTTCGACAAGGTCCTCGCTTTTGACGATTGGGAAATCGATTGGATGGGGCGAATTATCGGCGAGAAAGACCCTTTTGCCTGCATGGCCGCCGCCAACCCGGCATTCATCCCGCGCAACCATCAGGTGGAACAGATGATCGCTGCGGCAGTCGAAGGCGATTTCGCCCCTTTCGAACGGATGCTGGATGTGTTGAGCCGCCCGTTTGAGGATCAGCCGGAAGCCGAAGACCTGACCCGGCCGCCGCAACCATCGGAAGTGGTGCAGCAAACCTTTTGCGGCACCTGACGGGCTATTTTCTGAGGCGTTTGAACAAGCGCGGGTTACGGCGGATGAATTCATCAATCACGCTGGTCAGCCAGCCATACTCGCGTTGTTTAAGGTAGACATATCCGGTGGCGGCCCCGATCCCGGCGCCGATCATGTCAACGATCAGATCGCCCATCGTATCGATCAGCCCGGATTTCTGCATGTTGAAACCAAATAGCTGATCCATACCAAATTCGAACATCTCCCACACTGCACCGATGCTGAGACCAAAACAGAACGCAAAAAACGACACTGCCACGGGCGGCGCAGCAAACCGGTCACCCTGAAACATCATGAAGACCAGCACAAACCCGATCAGGCCGAACCCCACGGCCGAGCTTCCGTGCATGGCGACATCCCACCACCAGAAACGTTCATAAAAGTCAAAGACTTCACCCAGAAAAAGCGTGCCGCCGACAAACACCACCACAGCTGAGATAAAGCTGGCGGGCACGGTAATCTCGGCCCACCTCGCCACAAAGACCGGCACCAGCGATAAGGTAAGCGTGGCCAGAGCAACAAACGCCAGTTCCCACCGCAGTTGCACCATGGCGGTGAATGCCACAAGCAAAAGGGCGATCCAGATAAGGCGCGCCAGCCATGTCTGATCGGAAAACACAGGATGAAACCTTCTGATATTCTCTGCTATTATCCGACTATGACAGCAACCACAGTCAGAATTGCAAGTTATAACCTGCAGAAATGTGTGGGGCTAGACCTGCGCAGGCGACCCGATCGCAGCCTGAAGGTGATCAATGCCCTGAACGCGCAGGTTATGGTGCTGCAAGAGGCTGACAAGCGCCTGCCACCGCGGCCTGCCGCTCTGCCCCACGACATGATTGCAGCTGACGGCTGGCAGGTCCTGCCCTTTGGAGCACCCGGAGGGTCACTTGGCTGGCATGGCAACGCCATGCTGGTAAGGCCCGGAATTAAGATGACCGCCACCGCCCATATAGACCTGCCCGGGCTGGAACCGCGGGGCGCCATCCGGGCGGAATTGGAAACCCCCATCGGGCCGCTGCGGGTGGTTGGGCTGCATCTGGGATTGATCCAGCGCTACCGCTTGTTACAGGTGGCTGCGATCATGCGCGCGCTGGAACGATTGCCCGACTGCCCCACGGTGCTGGCCGGTGATTTCAACGACTGGAGCAATGGCGCGGCACTGGACGCCACGGCGCAGGGGGTAGCTTTCATTCGCGGGGCACCCAGCTTTCCGGCCCTGCGACCGGTGGCCTTGCTGGACCGCTTTGCGTTGAGCCCCGAGTTGCAGGCACTGGCCTCGGGCAGTCATTCGGCGCAGCCCGCGCATATCGCGTCAGACCATTTGCCGGTCTGGGTGGATCTGGCACGCAGTCTGGCCGCAGGCTAAGCAGCATGATAGGAGGCAGACGACGCCCGGAATTCAGGACCAACGCCAATGAATATCCTCCAGATCGCCTCGCTTCTGATTGTGCTGGCCGGGGCCTTCGGCGCCATCAATTACCTGTTTCTGAAACTGCCCTCGTCGATTGGCATTCTGATAGTGGCGTTGCTGGCTTCTTTCGTGCTGCTTGGACTGGACTGGATGATGCCCGGCCTTGGCATGGCCGATCAGGTACGCCGCATCGTGACAGGTATCGGTTTCTCGGATGCGTTGTTGGAGGGGATGCTGGGGCTGTTGCTGTTTGCCGGGGCACTGCATGTGAAAATCTCGGATCTTCGCGAGCAGTGGCGTGTCGTTTTCCTGATGGCCACCATCGGCATAGGTTTGTCGACGGTTGTTGTCGGCGTCGGGTTCAGCTGGATGACGGGCATGCCGCTCATTGTGGCGCTGGTTTTTGGCGCGCTGATTTCCCCCACCGATCCGGTCGCCGTGCTGGGGGTGCTGCGCGAGGCAAACCTGCGCAAATCACTCGAAACCAAAATCGCCGGGGAAAGCCTGTTCAATGACGGTGTGGGCTACGTGGTATTTCTGGTGCTGGTCGGTTTGGCGTTTCCGTCAGGCGATAGTCATGGCAGCGGGTTGGCAGATGCAGCACAGCTTTTTCTGCGCGAGGCAGGCGGTGGCGCCGTGCTGGGCATTGTACTGGGCTGGCTAACCTTCCGGGTGATGCGGCAGATTGATGATTATTCACTCGAGGTTCTGCTGACCCTCGGACTGGCCTTTGGCGGATACGAACTGGCGGTATATCTACATGTTTCCGCCCCTATAATGGCGGTCTGTGCCGGGTTGCTGATCGGGGACGTGGGCACAAAATACGGGATGAGTGAAGAGACGCGACGGTACGTCGAAGGGTTCTGGACGCTGATCGACGAGATTCTGAATGCAGTGCTGTTCCTGATGATCGGCTTTGAAGTGTTCGCTGTGGCGTTCAAGATGGAGTTTCTGGCCACCGGGGTTCTTTCAATCGCACTGGCCCTGGTCGGGCGGCTGGCAGCAGTGGCCATTCCTGTACTGTTGCTGAGACCTTTCCGCAGCTTTTCTTCGGGTGTTGTCCCGATCATGACATGGGGCGGATTGAAAGGCGGCATTTCGGTCGCTCTGGCGCTAAGCTTGCCTGAAGGCGAATGGAAACCTCTGATCCTGACGGCGACCTACGTGATTGTGGTGTTTTCGATTATCGTACAGGGGCTGACGGTGGCGAAACTGGCCAATAAGATGGGCCGCGAACCCGACCTAGTATAGCGCCTCAAGCCGTTTGATGGTGTGGGCGTTAGGCATCAATTGTGAAATCCAGATCAGATGGAAAACGCTTTAACTTACGGCGCGCGTCTGCCCTGGCATTTTAGCCCGTTGGTAAACGCGCCGCGCAAATGCGCGCCAGAGCGGCAGCGGGCGCTCAAAGACCGCGGCAAACAGCATGCAGGTCACAAAGGTCACCGACAGTAAAAAGGCATCACCGGCAAGACCACCGATCATTGGCAAAACCGCCTTGTAGATCTGCAAAAGCGGATAGTGAATCACATAAAGCGAGAAACTTCCCCCCGCCAGCCAACGCGCGATACCCTCTGCGCGTGCGAATGATCTCTCTCGCATCAGCCCGGCGATGCCAGACAGATGCGCCAGCACAAGAATTCCCAGCAACCCATTCCACACGAATTCATCAGAAAACCGAAGCTTAAAAACCTGCGCGACCGGGGTGGTCAGATTTTCGCAGAAGCCGGGCAGGTCAAACGTCAGGGCCAGCACATAGCCCAGCACCGGCAGCCCTGCCAGGGCCCATGCCATGGTGCCTTGCGGCAGTTTCCGCTGCTCGACCAGATGATAAAGCACGACACCCAGCAACCAGGCAGGCATCAGCAGCAGCACATTCAGGCCAAACAGCAACAGACCCGTGATCAGCATCAAAACCCGGCGAATGCCGCGCAGATAAAAGGCAAATCCAAAAAGCAGGTAAAACGCAACCTCATAACTGAGTGACCAATAGGGGCCGTTCGACCCCAGTCGCGACACCGAGAGGCTCCATTCGTTCGAGAACGTCAGACCGCGCAGCACCTGTTCCCACAGCGGCAGCGGGTTGTAATACGGCCTGACATAAAGCTCGGGCGCCAGTTCTGCACCAACGCGATCCATCGCGAATCCCAGTACAAGCGCGGGCAGCGCAACCGACACAAGACGGGTGATGCGATCGAACAGATAGCCGCCAAACCCACCCTTTTTTTGTGCAGCAACTAATGCAATTACAAATCCGGAAAGGACAAAGAACACGATAACGGCGTCACTGCCGATGTTCAGGTCGCGCACCCACATCCAGCGACCTTCAGAAAATCGCGGGTAGCCAAAGTGCGACACAAGCACGACAAAAGCCGCGCCAAAACGCAGAAGGTCGAGATATATGGAAAATCCTCGGGTCATACTATTCGGCTGGAGATATGGTTTTGTTGCGTTCGGGCTTTTTGTTGCTACCGTTGAAGCGGCGGATGATCTGTTTCCAGCTGTCGCGCACCGGTACAACCAGAGCATTGATCAGGTTGTCGTGGCGCTGTTCCAACCGGTTGCCCTGCTTATCCGCCAGACCGAATTCAAGTTTTTCCTCGTGTTGAGGCACGTAAAGCGTACCGAACATCCAGTCCCAGATTGCCAGCACCTCGCCATAGTTCTTGTTGTGATGTTCAGGTGCCAGCGAGTGGTGAATCTGGTGCTGGGCGGGCGAAATCACGACATGCTCAGCTACCCGGCCAAAACTGAGCCAGATATGGGTGTGGCGCAGATTTGCCCCTGCCATGTTGAACAGAACATATCCGGCATTGACGCCGACCAGCGTGAAATAGGAAACACCACCGGTGAAAAGACCCAGCAAAAGGCCTTGCAGCACCCCCACGAAAAGCCCCCGCACCAATGTTGCAATCAGATCGTAGATTGGATGTTTGCGGTACACGGTGATGGGTGTCATCACCTCGGCCGAATGATGCAGCGAATGGAAGGGCCAGAAGATGCGCGACTCGTGATGCACGCGGTGCACCCAGTAGGTGCAGAAATCCCCGACAATCAGAAGCAGCAGTGCAACGATCACAGGGCTCAGATTGGGCAGCGCCGCCTCCGCGGTGAAAAGCCCGCTGACCTTATCGGCAACAAAGGCTCCGAAGAACACGAACTGCAAAAAGCCCAATGCGGCAATGGCACGGTTTACACAAAAGATTTTGAGATCGACGATATGCGAGGCGTGAAAATAGATGGATTTCGGCAGTAACCAGGCCAAAAAGGGCTGATCAACCCGGTTCCTGCGATAAATCACATAGCAAATCAGAATCGCCGCAAGCAGATAAAAAGGCCAAAGCCGGCTGCCGGGGCCCGCCAGGATATCTGCCAGTTCGCTGAAAACAGCCTGAATTTCGTCTAGCCCCATGTCCCATTCCTTTTTCCACGTTAAGGGTACCGCTGGAATTGGGCGAAATTATGCAGCCCGTATGGCATTTAATCCCTTCATGCGCGCGGTTGGGGCCGCAGGCGGAGCCCTTTTTTGTGACCCGTTGTCAAGGTGATGACGCACCTGGCTGGAAATTCCCCTGCCCCATTCCCCCCTGAATTGTGCTAACCTGCGCCAAGTAACTAAAGGGAGAATTCGCGTGAGTTTAATGAAAACATTGGCCAAGGTGGCCATTGGCGTAGCCGTTGCGAAAGGCGTCAGCGGAATGATGAAGCAAAGCGGCGGATCGCAGACGGCTACCCCAGGCCAGACCGGCGATGGCGGGTTGTTTGGCGGGGTTCACTCTCCAAACCGTCAGGCGCAGGCACAGACCGGTGGCGGGCTGGAAGATATGCTGGGCTCGGTTCTCGGCGGCGGCAGTAGCGCTGGCCAGGGCGGTGGGCTGGGTGGCCTGCTGGAACAGCTAAGCAACGGACAGGCCGCGGGAGGAACCCGAACCAGTGGCGGCGGACTGAACGACCTTCTGGGTGGTCTGGCCGGTGCAGCCCAACAAGGGGGCACTCAGGGCGGGCTGGGTGGCATCCTTGGCAGTCTGGCAAACGCCGCGCAACAAGGCGGCGGTGGCGCCGGCGGAGGATTGGGCGGCCTTCTGGGGGGCCTCATGGGCGGTGCCCGGCAAGGCGGCGCACAGGGTGGCTTTGGCGACATGCTCAACCAGGCGATTGCCAGACAGGACGAACCCGAGGTCGCGCCTTCGGCAGATCAAGAGATCGTCGCCGCGCTGATGCTGCGCGCTATGATCCAGGCCATGAAATCGGACGGCGAGATCGACAGGGCCGAGGAGCAGAAACTGCTGGGCCGTCTGGGCGATGTGTCTCACGAAGAGCAGGCGTTTGTTCAGGCGGAAATGCGCAAGCCCGTCGATGTGCAGAAACTGGCCCGTGAGGTGCCTCGCGGGCTTGAAAAGCAGGTCTATGCAATGTCGGTGATGGGGATTGATCTGGATAGTCAGAACGAAGCCAGATACCTGCACGATTTAGCTACAGCGCTTGGCATTCAGAAACAGGCCATCAACCTTATCCATGATCAATTGGGCGTACCCAGAATTTACGCCTGAGCGCAACGTAGTTGCCCGCTAACCCTGCCAGCGAATTGGCCAGGATAAATACGGCCGCTATACCAGCAGTTTGCCGCGCGCCAACCCATCCCGTGATCAGGAAAACGGGCAGAGAAGGACCCGTCGCCAATACCTGACAACCCGGATATGAAACCAATACCTGCCACGGAAGCCATTCCGCCAAAACGAGAAAGCCCTCGGGTC
This sequence comes from Roseovarius litorisediminis, assembly GCF_900172295.1. Classification (GTDB taxonomy): domain Bacteria; phylum Pseudomonadota; class Alphaproteobacteria; order Rhodobacterales; family Rhodobacteraceae; genus Roseovarius; species Roseovarius litorisediminis. The sequence goes on along the minus strand of NZ_FWFL01000001.1, from coordinate 282,975 downwards.
GTTGCAGAGAACACGGCGCTTGAGCGTGTTGTCTGCCAGATCAGATATGCTGCCGCAAAGGTAAGGAGCGTTCCGAGGAGCGGACGATACACCTCGTCGGGCAAGACGATTCCACCACCGATAAAGGCCATGGGACCCGATGCGATTAGAATCGGGACGGCCGATCCCCAATCGATAAAGCCGCCTTTTGCGAACCGATAGCTGGCCATAACGGCGATATAGCCGGAAGCAGCGCTATGACCGACTGAAGAATACAGCTTCGTGATCACTGCATGGATCGCGCCGATCAGCAATATTGAATCAGGTCCCATCCTAGTCCAACCCGCCCGATCATTTTACAACTGAACGAAGTCCAACCGGTCACCGGATGCGATGCGATCACTGTGCGCGGGGATCACGGCAAAACCATCCGATTTGCAGATCAGCGAGATTTTGGCCGAAAAGCTCTGGTCAAGCAGTTGAACCTTGGGCCTGCCATCTGGAGAGAAGCCGACGATCTTTGCGGGCCTGAATTCCTGACGCCCAGGCCGGCGGGTGAAGCTTTCCGACGCCTCAACCTGTGAAACAGAAACTTCATTGGTACCTTGCCCGGACATTTCCTCGGCGATACGGCTACCGATAATTTTCCAGGTGGTGAATGCGGCAACCGGGTTGCCCGGCAAGCCGACGAAAACGGCGCCGTTCAGTGTTCCAACCGACAGAGGCTTTCCGGGTTTCATCGCGATTTTCATCACCTCGATCCTGCCACCAGCGGAACGAAGCTGTTCAACCATGTGATCTTCTTCACCAACTGAAACGCCGCCCGTTGTCACCACCATGTCGACGGAGGCAGCGGCGTGTGTCAGCGCGGCGCGCAACGCGTCAGGGTCATCTACGACAGCCCCCATATTGGAAAGCTCGATCCAGGGTTGCCGAAGGGCGGCCATCAGGATGAACCGGTTGGAATTATAGATCTGGCCCGGCGCCAGGCTTTCTCCGGGCTGTCGGAGCTCGCTGCCGGTACAAAATAACGCAATGCGGACCTTTCTACGAACCCGAATCCGGGGCAATCCGACCGAAGCAATCGCCCCGATCTCTCGCGCACCAATCAGGCTGCCTTTCGGCAGCAGCAATGAGTCTTTTGCGGCATCCTCAGCTTGTCGGCGGATGCAGCTGCCCGGGGTAACAGGATTTTCGAGTTCGATGAAATCTCCGAGACGTCGGACACGTTCCTGCATAACCACGGTGTCCCCACCTTTGGGGATGCCGGCGCCAGTAAAGATGCGAAAGGCCTCGCCCTCACCTACAGCACCGGCCTTGTTCGCGTTGTCACCCGCAGCAACGCGCCCGGCTACCCGAAGGCGCCACGGGCCAACGCCGGACAGGTCCTCGCTGCGAAAGACGTAGCCATCCATGGCCGAGTTGTCGAACGGCGGCAAAGGGAAAGGAGCCAGCAGGTCTTCGGCCAGGACTCGGCCGATCGCCTCGTCTAGTTCGACGACCTCGATCCCATCAACTTTTCTGGCAAGTGATAACCCACGCGAGATAGCATCATTCACCGGGACAAGCCCGCCGATGCCTGTACGCTCGTCGACACAACAGGGATCCTCAACACTTTTTGTTGTGGTTTTCATCATTTCACCCCCTGTTTTTCTTCCTTCGGCCAGTATGAAAGTTTTTCTTTGGCGCCTGGCCGCTGTGCAGGGCCCGGTTGCTTGGAAATCGTTCCAATGGCCACAAAACCCAACAAGAGTTCGTCGGGCGCCAGCCCAAGCCCATCGCTCAAGGCCCGGGTAGAAACTTTGTCCCCGCTGACGAGCATTGATCCGAAACCAAAAGATTGCGCGGCGAGCAGGATATTTTGAATCGCAGCGCCGACGGATACCCATTGCTCATGCGGTGGAACGTCCCGAATGCCATTCCGGATTTCGGCGACGACCGCGATCAGGCAGGCGCCATTCTCTGCCTTCTCGCGAGCCCGTTTGACCTGATCACTGTTTAGCGCGCCATGCGTTTCCCGTGCCGCGGCCTCGAACAGATCGGCAAGGGCTTCTCTCGCATCCTTCCGGATCAGCACAAACCGCCAAGGACGCAACCGACGGTGATCCGGAGCCGCACAAGCGGCCTCGATGATCGCGTTCAGTTGCGCGGAGTTCGGACCCGGCTCGATCAACCGTCGCGGCGAAACCGATCGACGTTCGACTATTTCAGCTATTTGCATGACGTCACCTAAGCAGGAAACGGGCGGCGCCAAGGCCGCCCGTTCCAGTGGTTGTCACAAGTGTCAGGCCTTGTATTCCTTCGACTTGAAGGACACGGCCCGAGCCTGCGGCGGGGCATCCGCGAGTTTGCGGACATTGCCGAAAGTGAGCTTGTATTCCGGGAGAATCAGCTCACTGACGCCCGGGTTCACCACGTTGCCCTGACTGCCTGCCGGCGAGCCGAACACCATCGCCACCTGACCCCGCTTGGCGGTGTCAGTGGGATAGGCCATGCCCTGCGTTGCCCCGTTTTCGTTGGTGATCTCGATGAGGTCGCCGGCCGCAATGCCCAGATCGGCCATGTCGTCGGCGTTCATCTCGATGAACGGATAGGGGAAACGATCTTGAACGAAGTCGCTGTCCTGGTCCAGAAACTGGTTCTGCCAGAAGATGTTGGCGCGCACATTGTTGACGAAGAAATCGTGGTTCTCGGCCTCGCGCGCCTTGCCAGCGGCGGCATAGCCGCGCCATTGGGCCGCGCAGAACAGCGCCTTCCTATCGTCGCGCCCGTGCCTGTCGAACTGGCCGTCGGCATAAAGCCGCGGCGTGCCGACAAGCTGTCCGCTCTCATAGCCCGCGACCGGCTCTTGCACCCCGTTGTTTCCCATGGCACGCAGGCGGTCATAGGTCACTTCCGGATTGCCGGCGTTGTACCCGTCCATGAAGGCGTCTTCCTCGGTCTCCCAGTCATAGCCCTTGAACTGGTCGGCATAGGCATCGTTGCCCAGATCGCGCAGGGCGGTTTCCATGTGCTGGGCAACGCCGGCTGCGATCAGGCAGTCGGGTTTCGAATTGCCGAACGGATCCATGTAGCGCTCGGACAGGCGCATCCGCCGCTCACCGTTCATCGAGGTGAGGTTCATCTCGTTCGATTCACAGGCGGGCAGCAGAACATGGGCGTTCTGGCCGATCTGGCTGTGGATGATGTCCACATCCACCACGAAGATACCCCCGGCATTGACCGCCCCGACGATTGCATCGACCAGTTCTTCGCGGGTCCCGCCAGCGGCGGCGTCCATAGCCTCCTTGACCATGTCAGACCGCTTCTTGAGCACCCGCTTGAACTGCGATGCATTCAACGTGGTCTTGTAATGGTCGCAGGCCCAGATGTGGTAGACCTTGCCGCCGCCCTTGATCAAAAGCTGGTCGACATACTCCGCCGGCCGACCGACATGGGCGTCGGACGGACGGTAGTAGCCTTCCTGGTGGCCCCCGAGGCGGCAGCAACCGCCGCCTTCACGACCGATATTGCCGGTCGCCAGCGAGATGTTCACCAAGGCGCCGATCGTGCGGTAGTTGTCGTTGCCCCAGATGATGCCCTTTTCATAGGCGGTGACGCATTTGCGGCGCGCGCCGTCATCATGCGGCTGGGCAATCCACTCGGCGGCCTTGACGATATCGGCGGCGTCCACGCCACAGACTCCGGCCGCTTCTTCAATCGAGGTGCGGCAGGTCTGCATGGCATAGTCGAGGCTGCCCAGACCGGCGGGCTGGCTTGATCCCTCGGTAACCGCTTCGCCACCCTGAAAGGTCGAGGCCGCGATGAAGTCATTGTCGGTCCAGCCATTGTCGACGATATGGGTGAGCAACGCGTTGAACAGCGCCATGTCGGTGCCCGGCTTGATCGCCAGATGCAGGACGTTGTCCTTTCCGGCGACCTCTTCAGCGGCATGCACCGTGACCGTCCGGCGCGGGTCCACCATGATGAACTTCGCCCCGTTGCGCAGCCCCGGAACCATGTGATTGAGGAACAGGTTGGTCTGGGTTTCCAGCGAGTTGGCACCGATCATGAAGATCGTGTCGGTCACCTCGTAGTCGGAATAGCTGTAGTTCAGTTCACCCACACCCATGTCACGAGACGAATGCACTTCCGAGTTATAAGCCGGACGGTTGTGGATACGGCAGTTCTTCACCTTCATGCTGTCGAAATACAGCTTGCCCGTGGCCCAGGTGTTTTCGTAACCGCCAGCCGAGCCGCCGTGGTCGAACATCGACACGACAAGCTCGTCCTCGCCATATTCGTTGACAATCCTGGCTGTCACGCGAGCAACGAGATCAAGCGCATCGTTCCAGGTGGTGGGCTGCCATACCCCGTTTCGCCACACGAGCGGGTCCGAAAGGCGTTGCTGCTGGGTGCCGGTCACGCGGGACGGACGGTTTTCAGCCATGCGCGCGCCGCGGATCGAGGCTAGCCCCGAGTTCACCACGCATTCGTGGTCGGGCACAACTGCAAGGTGCACGTCCTGGCCGTTTTGCCGGACCATATTGTACATGGACGGCGCCAGCCAGGTTCCATCAGCCGGCTGCTGCTCGCCGAGGTCAATGCCAAAGGCATTGTTGTCCATCGTGCCTTGCTTGTTGCGTGGCCAAGTGTAGGCCTTGTAGCCGCAACCGACGATGCAATAGTGGCAGGTAACGTTGTGAACCTGAGCATCCGCGGGCGGAATGGGCAGGCGGTCGATTTGTCTTTTGTAGGCCATGTTCTTTCCTCCCCTCAGAGCACGTTGGACGGACGACCGAAGATCAGGTCGCTGCAACCTTCGGCGTAGATATCGCCCTTGTCATCGACACGCAGCGTGAACTGCGGAAGGTTCTGGGTTGCGTGGCCCCAGATCTGCTGTCCGCCGACCTCGGCGTCGAAGCGAGAGAAGTGGCCGGGGCAGTTGAGGCTGCGATCCTCGGCATTATAGGTCAGGTACCAGCCCTTGTGCGGGCACAGAACCGAATAGGCGACGATATCGCCGTCCGGCCCGGCGCCGCCTTCGACTGCCTGCCCGAGTTTCAGCAGGATGCCCGGGCTGTCGGCGTCAGGGTATTCGATATCCATCGGCTCATTAACGGCGAGATCTGCGACATTGGCCAACCGGTTCGACGGGTAGTCTAGCTGCGCGTTAGCCGGCGAGGCCTGGGCCGGGGCGCTTGTCACGGTCGCGGCCGCAGCACCCGCGACGGCAAAGGCGCCGCCACGCATGAATTGCCGGCGGCCGACATCGACAAGCCGGTTGCATTTTTTGCTCATTTCAGAGTCCTCCCTTCAAATCCTTCTGGAAGGATAGCACTGAGCGGAGTTCGGACGATGGTCGATCCGGATCGAAATGCAATAGCTATTTATTTGTTTTAAATCGATATTTTTTCGTGTTCAGATTTCCGAACACGTCTGCAGGGAGTCCGTTCAGTCGGATTGGCCAGAAAGTCCCAATTTCTGCATCTTGTCCCAAAGAGTGGTCCGCGACACATCGAGCAGCTTTGCCGCCTGTCCAATTTGTCCGTCGACACGCTCGAGCGCTTCGATGATCTGCCGGCGTTCCGCTGCCGCGCGGGCTTCGGCAAGCGTCATGATCCGGTCCTCACTGGCGATGCGTTCGGGAAACAGGTCGGCGGGCTGAAGATGGTCACCAGAAGCGGTCTCGATCGCTCTTGCCAGACGCGATCGCACCTCACGTCCGCCGCCCGGCCAGTCATGAGCCCGGATGGCCTGTTCCGCAAGCCGGCTGATGCCGGTCATTCGCATCTCCCGTCTGCTATTGAATTGGTCAAATAGCCTTGACGCCAGCCAGACCGCATCTTCCGTACGATCCGCAAGCGGTGGCACTGGAATTTCCAGCATGTCGAGCCGGAAGAACAGGTCGGGCAGAAACCCTCCGCCCGCCATGATCTGTTCCATGTCGTGGCCGCACGAGGCAACAATACGCCCGTCGAAACCATCGTCCAAAACGTGCAGTAATTTGAGCTGCTGTTCACCGGGAAGGCGGCTCAGCGCCTGCAGGAACAGCGTTCCATCGGCGACCGTCCTCACGGCACCCTGCTCTGCGAACAAAGCCGCATCAAGGTTGGGGTCGCGGGCAATGTTCACGGTCACAAAAGGGGCGGCGCGCCGATCGGATTGATCATGGATTCGTTTCGCAACCAAGGCCTTGCCGGTACCGGGACCGCCGCGGATAAGGACAGGCCGGTCGGACGCTGCCGCCTGCAGCGCCAGTTCGTCCACCCTAAGTGCCGCAGCGGAAATACCAATCGTCGGGTCTGCCTGATCATCGGATTGCGAATTCAGGAGCATGGAAAGCCGGTCGAGGAAAACCGGCATCTCGAACGGCTTGGTTACATATTCGGCCGCGCCCGCCTGCATGAGGCGCACGGCCTGTTCGACCCCGCCGTGTCCGGTAATAAAAAGAAATGGCGGTGGGCTTACCGTCTGGCACAGGGTGTTGAACAGGTTTTCGCCGTCCCCATCGGGCAAACGAATGTCGCAGATCACGGCGTCAACCGGGACGCGAGGCGTTCGTAGTGCTCCAAGCGCGGGGCGCACCTGTTTGAACCATTGCACCGAAGCGCCTTCTAGCTCGAGCCGTTGCAGCAATGACGAGCCCATGATCTCGTCGTCTTCCACCAAAACAATGCGAAACCCGTTCAGCATCTCAGTTGTCGACCTCTTTCGCATACGGCAGCACTAATTCGATCGCGTTCGCACCGCCTGTTCTTTGCACTTCGATCTTGCCGTTCATATCATGCACCAGGTCGTGAACGAGGCGCAAACCAACGCCGCCGCCGGGAGGCACCGGATCGGATGACAGTAGCCGCTGCCGCGCGGCATCATCCAGCCCAGGGCCAGAATCGACAATCCGAAGTCGCAAACCAGTTTCCTCCTCGGTCGCCCGCAGAGAAACCTCGCCTCCTTGGCCTGCGGCTGAACAGGCATTCAGCAGGAGATTCAGCAAAATCTGGCGAAGCTGCGCCGAAGGAAAACGGGCCAGCGTAACTTGACCAACTTCGATTTCCCAAACAAAGTTTTGGGCTCTCCGCCGGATTTCGGGGCCAATCAAGAGCTGCAGGTCTTCGAAGTCATCAGGGCCGGCGGGTGATCCCGCTCTGTCGATCCGGTTCTGTTCCAAGGTCACCCTTACGACGTCACGCAGGTGACGAAGGCCGCGTTCGAGAAGTTCGGTTGACTTCCGGACGACCTCGGGATTGTCGGCATAGGTCTGGATCGTGTCGGTTGCATTCAACAACCCGCCGAGCGGATTATTGATTTCGTGAGCCAGGGAAGACGATAGCCGACCCAGACTCACGAACCGCTCTCGTTCCGCCAGCCGCCGCTCTGCCTCGGCCTTTTCCCTCACGGCATTCGCCATGGTGTTATAGGTTCGCGCCAGCCGACCGAATTCGCTTTCCATTGAAAGTAAATCACGGTCGGTGATTGGTTCAGGCGCTTCGGCTGAAACGCTCATTTTTTCTGCGAGGGTCGTGACGGGCGCCATCATCCGGCGCATGGCAAAGAACCCGACCAGTGCGAGTCCTCCAGTGGCAATGGCATTCCAAAGAACTAGTAGACGTGCCACCCTCGCCCGTTCTGCAACAAGATCAGCGACATTCAACTCGGTGGCGATGCGTCCCACGCGCCGCCCTTGAAAAACAAGTGGCGCGGTGAGCCGAATAGTGGCCTGAGATCCGGAAAAATTGAGCCCTGCGAGCGCTTGCGCTTCCTGAGCGAGCGCTTCGAACGGGCTCCCCGTGGGGGCGCGAAAGGGATCGCTTGCCGCCAAGACCTGACCCGAAGCATCAGATACAGCGGTAAAAGCGATACGCCCCTTGCTCGAAGCCGAGGCGGCGCGTTCCAAGGTGTCGTAGACTTCCCACACGTCGTTACGCAACACGAGCGGGCCCAGTGCCACCGACAGGGCTTCGACATGCGTGGTCGCGAGTTCACGAATACGCTCGGTCTGCACAAGTCCCAGTGTTCTGAGAACTTGTTGAGACGCCACGATCCCCAGAAGCACCATGAGTCCCGCGGCGACAAGCGCCACCCGCGCAGTCAGTGGTATTCTTTTTAGCACGGGCCTCACCGCAGTGCTTCCAGTTCTCGCATCCGTGCGGCGATTCCGGCGTATAGATCCGGTTCTCCGAGAGCCATTCCATCAAGCTGCAGAAGATCCAGCGCCTGCTTGCCGGTGTCCTGTTCGACGAGCGTTAGCAACGCCTTTTGAAAGGCGCGGATTCGCGGTTCACTCATGCGTTCCTTTCGGGCACAGAAAGGTGGAAACCCGACCCACTCCGATTTTGCAATCACTTTGGTTCGCCGGGTCAATTCCGGTTCCTCTTTTGCCAGAACTTCCCAGACATAGCCGTCCACACTTCCGGAGCGGACCAGCCCTGCCGCCACCGCCCGGACAACATTCCGGTGCCCGTAGGTGAAAATCGAGCGGCTGAAGAAATCGGTTGGTGTTTCACCAGCGCGGACCAGATCGGTCACCGTCATGAGGTAACCCGAGTTTGAATCCGGGTCGGAAAAGGCATGCGCGGCGCCTTTGAGGTCATCCAGAGTCGTCGCAGTGTCCGAGGCGCCGACGATCAGATAGGATTGATACAAAGGCTGGCCATGCCATACCGGAATGGCCAGCAATGAAAGCGCATCCTGATGCTGAAGGAACGGGAAGCCGCAAAGCCAAGCCGCATCCACCGCCCCCTGCAGCAAGAGGCCGGTGACTTCCTCATAGGTTCTTCTCTGTTCGAATTCGACAGTGAAGCCGGACGCTTCAGACAAGGCCGTCCCGAGCTTGTCCAGCAGGTTGGCGTCGTTGTCGAGAAATACAGGTGTAATGCCTAGCCTGAACCGGTCCCTTCCTAGAGCAAAGCCAGGTCTTGTACAAAGTGTGCTTCCTAAAATCCCTAGAAGTTTGCGTCTCGAAAACAGTCGCAATGGCCGATCTCCTATACACATTGCTAAAGGATAGCATGTCGTGTCCGGCATTCTAATGTGGAACGCCAATTGTCGAAAGCTGTCAATTATGTGTGGTTTGGCTTCCGTAGGATCTGTCGAATCCGAAATTCGGTTTGTCGCGTACAGAAGTTCTTTTTTTCCACGTACGGCCGCTTTCGAGTAGAACCTTGGGCTAGGTCACACATCGGCTTTGGGTCGCCTGTTAAGACGGCCCAGAAAATCTAGATTTCATTGGCGTGTGCAATAGCCAGGGCGTCTTCAAGCTCAACACCAAGATACCTGACCGTGCTGTCCTTCTTCGTGTGACCTAACAGCAGTTGGACGGCGCGCAGGTTGCCCGCTTTCTCGTAAATTTGGGTAACCTTCGTCCGCCGGATCGAATGCGTACCGTAAGTGTTCACCTCAAGGTCAATCGAAGTTACCCAGTCACGGACAATCCGCGCGTACTGGCGGGTCGAGATATGCAGACGCTCATGGAAGCGGCCAGGCCTAAGGTACTCAGAGCCAACCATGAGCTCGTCTTCCATCTACTTCTCGACTGATGCCCGGGTGCCTTCTGAAATCTCGAATCGTACCGGTTTTTGAGTTTTGCTTTGCAGAACGGACGCGCGTTCTTTGATCTGACCCGAGGCCATCACATCCACGACTTTCATCTTCACAAAATCACAGCCGCGGAGCTTGCTGTCGATCGCCATGTTGAACAGGGCGAGATCGCGATGGTTTTCGGCCAATTCAAGTCGAACGCGGATGGCCCAAACGTGTTTGGGTTTCAAAGGCCGTTTCTGACCGACGATGCGACCCTTGTTCCAGGCGGGGCGAAGTGCGCGAATTGCCGGTAGGTCTGGTGTTTCCATGACTGATCCTCCGATCCGCCACGCCCTCCCACAACGACAGCCCGACGTTGACAATCCATCATAGCACAAGATGCTGCGCTGCCTCCGAAGTCTGCAACGAGCCCTGTTGGCAGATGCTGCGCTGAGCATGAATGTTCGCGAAGCGCAGAAGGTTGCCATTCGACATAAAATTTAATTTTGAGGGCCACACAACCTCGTGATCAAAAACCATCATAAACAAAACTGATTGCGGGAATGATGTTACGACGCTACCTAGAAGAAATGATGAAGTTGCACTGCATCTTTCGTATCTTTGTACTCGCACTGATTTTTGCAGTGGGTGCAAATGGTATTGTGATGGCATCTAACGACGTGATGCATAAAGAGAATTGTATTCATACAGACGCTGGTGACACTCTGACCGATCACCCCGTTCATGGGCATTCGGATCATCACGATACTGCTGACAATGCAGCGCCAGGGCATGACCACGAAACCTGCATGATGCACGCCTGCTCGGCCATCACGTTTGAAGCGCTCGCCGCAGGTGAGATACCGGCTTCACTGTCAGCGGTTCTGACCACATCTGAACATGAGCTTGCCCCGCTTGGCCTTGCTGAGAATTTTCTGAGACCGCCAGACGCCTGATCTATCCGGCTGGACCGGATGTGAGCGAAGGGACCGCACGTCAATCGTGACGGACCGCAAATCTCATCTATCGATCAGGAAATATCATGAAATTATTTATCGTTTTGGGCTTTCCAATTGCCCTTGCCGCTTGTGGCAATGTCACCGAACCCGCGCCGTCCGAGACATTGGCAACTGCTGCCATCGCAGACGGGCATCCATCTCACGCACCGAATCCTGCACTTCTTTCTGGCTACGTCGAGCGCCCGGTCACCGGCCCAGCTTCGTGGCGCAAACTGAACGAGCAGCAATCCCCAAGCCAGGGAGGCATTTGATGAGACATTTGAGAAGTACAGGTTTGAGCCTGTTCGCTGCACTGTCGCTCTCGGCTTGCGCATCTCCGCAGCAAGTGGCCCGGTTGTCGGACCCGAAATTTGCTTTCAACACCGTATCTGGCACCACGCAATCGGTGTTGAGAAAAGAAACCGTCCTGCTGATGGATGCGGCAGCGATTGAAGCCAACGCCAAACGCGTCCACGCAATGGTTCAGGGAAAGACGCTGAACGCAGATACCGCCGTACAGGTGGCATTATTGAACAATCGTGGCCTGCAGGCCGCTTATGCTCAGATGGGTATTTCCGCGGCCGAGGCCTGGCAATCCATCATGATGCCAAACCCGGTCGTCTCGATCGGAGTGCTTGGGATCAACGCAGATGGAGTGGGCGCGTACCGGTCTATCGAGGGGACCATCGCCAGCAATCTGCTGGCTGCGTTTACACAGGAAGGCCGCAGCAGGCGGGCAGACGTCCAGTTCCATCAGGCACAGCTGGCGGCTGTTCAGGAAACTCTTAGCGTTGCGGTTGAAACCCGCCGTGCCTGGGTTGAAGCTGTGGCGGCGTTTGAGGCCGCAGGTTTGATCCGGGATGCGCAAAGTACTGCGAATGCAGCCTCAGAGCTTGCGGCGCGTCTTGGGGATACCGGTTTTCTCAACAAGGCGGATCAAGCGCGCGAACATGCGTTTTACGCGGAGTTGACAGGACAACGTGCACAGGCCCGGCTTGCGGCCACATTGGCAAAAGAGACACTGACGCGACAGATGGGTCTTTGGGGCAGTGATGTGAACTACTTCGTGCCCAACAGTCTGCCGCGTTTGCCCGGACATGTGCACAGCCGCCCGCATATCGAGCGGGATGCGCTGAAATCGCGGGTTGATCTGGCCCTTGCACGGCTTGAACTGGACAGCATGGCCAAGTCGCGCAGCATGACCGAAGCCACACGTTATGTCACCGATCTGGAGCTGATCGTCGGGGCCGAAAAAGAGCGCGAGAATGACGGCGACGGAATCAGTTCCGAGACCACGCCGCAGGCCGAGCTAGAGTTCGCGATTCCGATTTTCGACAGCGGCAAGGCACGCCTGAAACGGGCAGAAGCGGCCTATATGCTTTCGGCGCATCAACTGGCGGAAAAGGCCGTGAATGTCCGCTCCGAGGCCCGGGCGGCCCATGCCTCGTATGTGGGCAAGCACCAGATCGCCCGCCACTACCGCGATGCTGTCTTGCCCCTGCGCCAGACCATCGAGGAAGAGGCGCTGCTTTCCTACAACGGCATGATCACCAACACGTTCGAGTTACTGGCTGACACCCGTGCACGGCTGAATTCAAACCTCATGGAGGCAAACGCCCGGCGGGATTTCTGGCTGGCGGACGCCAACCTTGTCTCGGCCATCCATGGCGGAGGCACTGCAAGTGGTGGCGGCGCGAAAATGGCAGAGGTGGCCGGTGGCAGCACCGCAGCGCACTGAACAGGAGAAAAAAGATGATGAACAGACGCCAACTACTTACTGCCGGTGCGGGTCTCATGGCCACCGGTGCCATGGCAAAATCCCAAAATATGGGCCTGCCCGAGGCCGCGATCATGGACAGCCCCAGCACGCAAGCCCCGCTCAGGCCCCAGTCCGGCCCCGACTACAACCCGGTGGTCACGCTGAACGGCTGGACGCTGCCCTATCGCATGAATGGCAACATCAAGGAATTTCACCTGATTGCCGAGCCGGTGGAACGCGAACTGGCCGATGGCATGACCGCCTATCTGTGGGGCTATAACGGCCAGTCCACCGGCCCGACGATTGAGGCTGTGGAAGGCGACCGGGTGCGCATCTATGTCACCAACAAATTGCCCGAACACACGACGGTGCACTGGCACGGCATGATCCTGCCTTCGGGTATGGATGGCGTGGGCGGTCTCAGCCACCCCGGTATTCCGCCCGGCAAGACCTTTGTTTACGAGTTCGACCTCGTGAAGTCGGGCACCTTCATGTACCACCCGCATGCCGATGAGATGGTGCAGATGGCAATGGGGATGATGGGCATGTTCATCGTCCACCCCAAAGATCCGGCCTTCATGCCGGTGGATCGCGATTTCTGCATCATGCTGAACGCGTTCGATATTGATCCGGGCACCTACATTCCGCGCGTGATGACGATGACCGAGTTCAACCTGTGGACCTGGAACAGCCGGGTGTTTCCCGACATTGACCCGCTGGTAGTCAACCATGGCGATCGCGTCCGCGTGCGCGTCGGCAACCTGACGATGACCAACCACCCGATTCACATGCATGGCTATGACTTCGAGGTGACCTGCACCGATGGTGGCTGGGTTCCGCCCGAGGCGCGTTGGCCCGAGGTGTCGATCGACATTCCCGTCGGCGCGATGCGCGCCTACGAGTTTGACGCGGTTCATCCCGGCGATTGGGCGATCCACTGTCACAAGTCACATCACACGATGAACGCCATGGGCCATGACGTGCCCAATTTCATCGGGGCAGACAAACGGGCTCTGACGGGGATGATCCGCAAGCATCAGCCAGAGTACATGCCGATGGGCAGCAATGGCATGGCCGAGATGGGCATGATGGAGATGGAATTGCCCGACAACACCGTACCGATGATGACCGGCTGGGGTCCGCATGGGCCGATTGAAATGGGCGGCATGTTCTCGGTTGTCAAAGTCCGGGAAGGCATCGGCGCCGACGATTACTCCGACCCTGGCTGGTACGAGAACCCACCCGGCACCGAAGCATATGAATGGACCGGCGAACTGCCGGAATTCTCCTCCAACAACAACCCAAAGACTGTCCTGACAAATCGCAAGGCCTGAGGGTTCGGCACGAATCCGATCAGATAAAGGAAAAACAAAATGAAACTCGTAACACTTTCTGCAATTGCAGCACTTAGCGCCTCGTCCGCCTTTGGCGCGGGCTCGCACGATCACTCTCATGGCGGAATGGAAGAAGGCCACATGATGGAAATGATGGCGATTGGTATGCCCGGTATGATGGGCAAAGAGGATCGCACAATCGAAGTCACGATGCGTGAAACCGATGACGGCGGCATGATTTTTGAGCCCATGCAGTTCGATATCAAACAGGGTGAGACGATCCGCTTTCACGTCACCAACAACGGCGAGCTGGAGCATGAATTCGTGATCGACACGCTGGTGGGTAACGCCAAACACAAAGAGCTGATGGCCAAGATGGAGATGGAGCACGACGATCCAAACTCTGTACGTCTTGATGCAGGCGAAAGCGGTGAGGTTATCTGGACGTTCGCCAATGCGGGAACGTTCGAGTTTGCCTGCCTCATCCCCGGCCACTACGAATCCGGCATGCATGGCCCGATTGAAGTTGCTGAAACGATGACCGAACGCACCTATACCAAGGGCGTGGTCAAGAAGATCAAGGCGAGTTCCGGCAAGGTCACCATCATCCATGAAGAACTGGTCGATCTGGATATGCCTGCCATGACTATGGTGTTCCGCGTCGCCGACAACGCGATGCTGGATGCCCTCAGCGAAGGCCAGGAAATCGAGTTCATCGCCAAACGGGTAAAGGGCAAGCTGACCGTCACTGACCTGAAGTAATACCTCTGGCCAAGACTGCATCGGTGCGGTCTTGGCCACTTTGTCTGCCCAGCGAAAACAAAATCAGACCAGAAAGGTGCAAATGCGAAAATTCATTATCCTGGTTGGGATTATTGTCATCGGAATAGCGGCCTATGTCGCTGCTCAGAAAAACCGGCACATGCCCATGACAATGGTCAAAACACCTGATCAATCCAATGCACTCGCGTCTGTTAAATTGCCGGCAACGCTATCGGTCGAGGCTTCTATAGGCAAAACAGCTTATCAGGCGAAATGCTCAACTTGCCACGGCGATAATGCGGCGGGAAAAGACGGTGTCGCACCACCCTTGGTTCACTATATTTACGAACCCTCGCATCATGGCGACGAGGCCTTTCAACGGGCTGCCTCACTGGGCGTGCGCAGTCATCACTGGCCTTTCGGGGATATGCCCAAGATAGAAGGTTTGACCCGCGCAGATGTTGCAACAATCATTGCCTACATCCGGGAACTTCAGCGCTTTAATGGTATCAACTGATACCCGCCATCTACACAAAGCACCGACACCGGACATTGGTGAAATCGCAGCGAAAGGCTGAAATATCATCACACTGGCCTCTTGGCCGAGGCAAGATCATGCAGCTGCAGCGTAAGTCCAGAGTGACGGGCTGCACTGCAGCATCAGGCCGTTACGTTCAACGTTGGCAATGGGCCGTGAGTACCGGGCGGAAATGCCACCAAAGCCCTCGATGCCGCGACGAAAGCGTGGTCCGCGGCAAGCCCAAGGTGACAAATGCTGCGCTGACGACAAATGGCCGATACGGCGGATGCGCGTGCTATTCTACTTAGTCAGGAATCCCTGCATTGCTGAGGCTAGACAGCCAGAGTCTTCGGTTCTCAGGATGGTTTTTCGATCCGGCGAACTGCCGCTGCATGGCCGTAATAGAGAGGTTCGGATTTAGGTCGAGCGCAGCCTCGACGGCTGCATTCGCCTCTTCCGCGCGATCCATCTCGATCAGGTTAGCCGCGCGCAAGAGATGGTGGAATGTCTGCCAGGTTTTGCTGGTGGCCACTGTGCCGAGTTGCCGTGCCGCCTCCAGGGCTTCTTCATGCCGACCAAGGTGAAACAGGATGTGGCCCTTGTAGAAATACATGTTCTGCAGCATCGGGTCACGGGGACTGAGCTTTAGCGCCATGTCGATTTGCGGCAGCGCATCTTCCTGCATGCGGAACCAGTCGTAGGTGTGGGCAAGCTCCAGCCTGATGCGTGCGTCGTTGGGGTTAAGCATCACCGCCCGTTCGAGGTTCGCGATGGCTGGCTCGGCGTCTCCAGTGAAACGGTAGATATATCCGAGCGCGGCATGGGCCTGCGCGTCCCTGTTATCCAGCGCAATCGCGCGCTTGGCGGCTTCGGTCGCAGCCACCAACGTATCTTGCGGTGTGTCGCTCCACTGAAAGAAGAAAATTGTTCCAAGCGCACGAGCCTTCAGACTGTAAGCTGCGGCAAAATCCGGGTCCCGTTCAATCGCTTCTTCCGCAAACCGGATTGCATCGGTCTGGGCGTCCTTTGAAAACACCGCCTGTCGGGCACGTCCCCGAAGATAAAGATCCCAGGCGCCAAGGTCGTCGGTCGGCTCTGCAAGCGCGTCCGAGACATCCGACTGATAGATTTCCGGAAGCAGTCGGCCGGCGATTGCCTGGCTGATTTCGTCCTGGACTTCGAAAATGTCGATCATTTCACGCTCGAAGGTTTCTGCCCATATCGTTTCGTTGGCTCTGACTTCCACAAGCTCGCCACTGACCCGAACTTTGTCACCGAAACGACGAATGCTTCCGCGAACGACATATCCGACGCCCAGGTCACGGGCGATTTCCAGGGGTGTTGCCGGTTCTTCCGCGTAAGAAAGCATTGTCGCACTCGAGACCACAAAGAGCTCGCGGTTGCGCGACAGATGGGCGGTCAGGTCATCGGTCAACCCGTCGGCGAAATACCGCGTCGAAGCGTCTTCACTCAGGTCGTCAAATCGCGTGACAGCAATCGAAGGCTTGCCGGTGTCCAGGGCGTCAGGACCATCGCCAGAAAGCAGTATCCAGACGGAAAGAAGCGCCGTCACAGCCAGGACCGCGACAACTGCCCAGCGTCTGGAGGGCTTCGGTTTCGCCTGTTCCAACGGCTCGACCAGTGAGACCGGCGCAACGAACTGAAACCCCCGTTTGGGATAGGTCTTGATGAAGCGGGATGTAGCCGCAGAATCGCCCAGAGCTTTCCGAACAGACCGGATACGCGTGTTCAATGCCGCATCAGTGATCGCATTCCCGTTCCAGATTTCGGCGATGATGTCCTCTTTGCTGACAATCCCTTCCCGGCGGCTGACGAGGAATTCAAGCAATTGAAGCGCCTGCGGTTCCAGGGCCACGGGATTGCCATCGCGGGTCAGACCATGCGCAGAATCAAGTTGGAAATCGAAGAATTTGTACATAAGGCAGCCTCTATCCGGGCGATGTCGCGGTTTAACGAGCGATCCCGGTTGTCATTTGAATGTCAGGGAAAATCATCTTTCGATCAAGCTTCGCGGCGGCAGCCGATCTATTCGTGGTGTCCGGGGTAAGTGCTCCAACACGAAAATTGTCAAACGAGGAGACTGACATGACACGTTTCACACGCGCCGCCGCTGCTGCTGTGGCTATTTCCTTGGCGGGAAGCGCCGCCATGGCGGAAACCGACTTGGAGGCCGCGCTGAAGAGCGGTGGAGAGAGGCTTAAGTCTGACGAGATCGCGGAGCTTTTGATCGGCAATATCGTCACGGCCAAATCGGGTGAGAAGATGTTCAGGTTCTTCTATGACCCGGCCAATGTCCTGAAAGGAGAACTGACCAGTGGCGGATGGAGTGGGACGGGCGCCTATGCGATCACTGACACCGACCAAGTATGTGTCTCGATGGCCGCCGATAAGGGCCGCTATCGTTGCCTGAGCGCTGTGCGCACTGGCGATACTGTCCAGAAGTTCAACGCCGACGGCAAGATGACTTTCGAGCTTCTTGATTTCGAACCATCGACGGGGCTTTGAATTCGATCATTGCTGCCATTGTCCTGGACAGTACCAATGGCAGCAAGCCCGCTGAGCGAGATTTAGTCACCTCGCGGATTTAGCGCGCGCAGCGAATGGCAGGTTCGACGGGCCGCGTCGCAGCATCACGGCCTTTTGGTGAACGGCAGGTCAGGGCCGTTCTCTCCTTCAAAATCCACCGCGCAAGCTTTGCAATTCTCGTCCCCGCAGCTTTCGAAACGTACGTCCGGGCTCAACCCTTGGCCTTGGTGCGTTTCTTCTCGGCCACCACTTTTTCGGCCAGATCGCGGGCGATGGCAAAGGCGCCCTTGATCTTGTCGCCCTCAACCTTCCAGTCGCGGCGCACGACGATCTTGTTATCGCGGACCTTGGCCAGCCCACGCTGATCCTGAATGAACTCGACCAGCCCTTGAGGCGAGGCGAACTTGTCGTTGTGAAACTGGATAGTGGCGCCCTTCGGCCCGCCATCCAGCTTGGCAATTCCGGCCTTCTTGCACATCGCCTTGATCCGCACGATCAGCATCAGCATGTTCACCTCGCGCGGCAGTTTGCCGAACCGGTCAATCAGTTCCGCAGCAAATCCTTCCAGTTCGACTTTGCTCTGTAACCCACTGAGCCTGCGATACAGTCCAAGACGTACATCCAGGTCTGGCACATACGCTTCGGGGATCAGAACCGGCACACCCAGATTGATCTGCGGCGCCCATTGATCGTCGGCCTCTGACAGGCCCTCCATCTCTCCGGCCTTGATCTTGGCAATCGCCTCTTCCAGCATCGACTGGTACAGTTCATAGCCGACATCGCGCATCTGGCCGGACTGCTCTTCGCCCAGAAGGTTCCCCGCCCCGCGGATATCCAGATCCTGACTGGCCAGCGTGAAACCCGCCCCCAGCGTGTCGAGCGACCCCAGAACACGAAGGCGTTTTTCGGCGGTGGGCGTCAGTTTCATCCGGGGTTTGGTGGTCAGATAGGCATAGGCCCGCGCCTTTGACCGCCCGACCCGCCCCCGGATCTGATAGAGTTGAGACAGCCCGAACATATCAGCCCGGTGAATGATCATCGTGTTTGCTGTCGGGATATCCAGACCGGATTCAACAATCGTTGTCGCCAGCAGAACGTCATATTTGCCGTCGTAAAACGCGTTCATCCGATCATCCAGCTGCCCCGCAGCCATCTGACCGTGGGCCACGACATAAGACACCTCGGGCACCTGGGTTTTCAGGAAATCTTCAATCTCGGGCAAATCACTGATGCGGGGCACCACATAGAAACTCTGCCCTCCGCGGTAATGTTCGCGCAGCAGCGCCTCTCGGATGGTCACAGAGTCAAATTCGCTGACATAGGTGCGGATTGCCAGACGATCGACCGGCGGCGTGCCGATAATGCTCAGATCGCGCACGCCGCTCAGACTTAACTGCAGGGTGCGCGGAATCGGCGTCGCGGTCAGCGTCAGAACATGCACGTCACTGCGCAGTTGTTTCAGCCGTTCCTTGTGACCGACACCAAAGCGCTGCTCTTCGTCGATCACCAGCAGCCCAAGGTTTTTGAACCGGATACCCTTGGCCAAAAGCGCATGTGTGCCCACGACGATATCTACCGTTCCGCGCGCCAGGCCGTCACGCGTCTTGGAGGCATCACCGGTACTGACAAAACGCGACAATGGCTTGACCGCAATCGGAAACCCGCGGAATCGTTCGGAAAAACTCTGATAATGTTGCCGCGCCAACAGGGTCGTCGGGGCAATTACCGCCACCTGCATACCGTTCATCGCGGCAACAAAGGCCGCGCGCATCGCCACCTCGGTCTTGCCAAACCCGACATCACCGCAGATCAGCCTGTCCATTGGTGAGCCAGATTCCAGATCGTGCATCACATCCTCGATGGCGCCAAGTTGATCCTCGGTCTCGGAATACGGAAAGCGTGCGGCGAATTCCTCCCAGGCGTGATGCTCGGCTTGCAGCACGGGCGCCTTGCGCAACGCGCGCTCGGCGGCAATTCTGATCAGCCGGTCAGCCATTTCGCGAATGCGTTCTTTCAGCTTGGCCTTCTTGGCCTGCCACGCGCCCCCCCCCAGCCGGTCCAGCAGGCCTTCTTCATGGCCGTATTTCGACAGCAGTTCGATGTTCTCGACAGGCAGGTAAAGTTTGGAATTTTCGGCATATTCCAGCGTCAGGCATTCATGCGCTGCCCCCAGGGCGGTAACCACTTCCAGCCCCAGATACCGGCCAATGCCGTGGTCCACATGCACAACCAGATCGCCGGGGCTTAGCGCGTTGGCCTCGGTAAGGAAGTTCTCGGCCCGGCGGCGGCGCTTAGGCCCCCGGATCAGGCGATCACCCAGCACATCCTGCTCGGCAATCACCGTCAGATCAGGGGAGTCAAATCCGTTCTCCAGCGGCCAGACTGCAAGATGCAGCCCGTTCCGGCCAATCCGCCCGGCGTCGCTGACCGTAATTGCACCGATCAGGCCCTCATCCTCCAGCAAACCCTCCAACCGCTCGCGGGCACCTTCGGAATAGGCCGCCAGCAACACCGGCCCATCCGCAAGCTTTGCGTCAATGTGGTCTTTCAGGGCACTGAACAGGTTGATGGACTCCTGCTGGCGCTCTGGTGCAAAGTTGCGCCCGATACGCCCGCCGGCATCAATCACACCGGGGCCTGTCGCCTGCGGCAGCGGCACAAGCTGCATCACCCGGCGGTCAGAAATCACCGAAGTCCAGGCCGCATCATCTAGGTACAGCAACTCTGGCGGCACGGGTTTGTAAACCGTATCGCCACGGGATTTCTGGCTTAGCACATGTTTGCGGGTTTCATATTGATCCGCCACGCTATCCCAACGGGCCAGCCGCGACGGTGTTACCTGATCGTCCAACGCAATTGTCGCGCCAGGCAGATAATCAAAAAGGGTTTCCAGATGCTCATGAAAGAACGGCAACCAATGTTCGACGCCCTGATGCTTGCGGCCGGCACTGATCGCCTCATAAAGCGGATCATCGGTGCCCGCCGCGCCAAACTCTATCCGATAGTTCTGCCGGAACCGGGTAATTGCAGCTTCATCCAGAATTACCTCTGAAACCGGGGCCAGTTCGATCACCGAGAGTTTCTCGATGGTACGTTGCGTGACCGGATCAAACCGGCGAATCCCGTCCAAAACATCGCCAAAGAGATCCAGGCGCACAGGGCCACTGTCACCAGGTGGATAGATATCGATAATCCCACCGCGTACCGCGTAATCACCAGGCTCGGTCACCGTGGGCGCCTGACTGAACCCCATGCGCACCAGAAAGGTTTTAAGTGCATCTTCATCAATCTGATAATTCACGCGTGCGCTAAAGGCCGCATCACGCAATACTTCGCGCGCGGGCACCCGCTGCGTCGCGGCATTGAGAGTGGTCAGCAGAATAAAACGCCCCGACATGCCATGAACAAGACCGGCCAGCGTCGCCATTCGTGTGGCCGAAATATCGGCATTGGGGGAAACCCTGTCATAGGGCAGACAATCCCACCCCGGAAAAGTGATGACCGGAACATCGGGCGCAAAAAACCGCAGGGCCGCCGCCATGGCCGCCATTCGCTTGTCATCGCGCGCCACGTGACAGACCGGCCCATCACGGTGCGATAATTCGTTCAGGATCAGCCGCGCATCAAACCCTTCGGGCGCACCGCTGACGGTGACATGATCCATGGTGTTTCTTCCCGATTACCTGCTTGCGACCTGGTCCGCTTACCACGACAGGGCGCTGTGGTTCATGTTCTGCAACATTCCCCACATGGCAGTTACAAAAATTGAGACCACACCAATCGCCTGTGTGATTACCCGGTGACGGTGCAAGCGCTTGAACAGGGCCTCCCCGGAAAGTTCCAGCCGCTGAATCGCACTGGCAGAACTGACAGACACCAGTGCCACAATACTCATCGGAAACGCCATCAGGAACAGAGCCTGCGCAAATTCATTATGGTAAACAAAGCCCAGCAGGCAAATGGCTGTTAATGCAAAAAAGATAGCACCGGTCAGCAATAACCCGGATTCGCGGGCGATGTACAAAATGCGATTGGTGTTGATTCGCACAAGATCTTCCAGATCCGCCACGCTCTTGGGGTCTTTCCCCTTGTGCGCTCGCATCGCCATATCCCATGGCACGCCAAGAACCCAATGGCTGGTTGTTGACCAAAGTACCGCCAGCGCAATCCAGAACCAAAGATTGCTGAAACTGCGCATGTCAATCAATTCGAAAACGTTGTCGTACCAGTCCACGGATTGACCCCAATTAATTCCCTGTCGCCCCTCTTAGCGCTGCTGCGCGGCAATTCCTACCCTTGAGATGCTTGAATTTCCATGTCACTCAGTATCGGAATTCTATTGGAAAGCCCCGCTATGCGCCCGACCCAAGCTTCTTTTCCCGCCACGCGCCTGCGCCGCACCCGGAAATCTCCGGCCATTCGCGCTCTTGTCGCCGAAAATACCCTCACCGCCGCCGATCTGATCTGGCCTGTTTTCGTCCGCGAAGGCGACAATATTGAAGAGCCGGTTACCTCGATGCCCGGCGTGGTCCGCCGCAGCGTTGACCGCGTGGTCGAAGCTGCCCGCGATGCCGCCGATCTTGGCATTCCCGCGATCTGCCTCTTTCCTTACACCGAGGCGCAAAATCGTACCGCCGACTGTGCCGAAGCCTGGAACCCCGACAACCTTTCAAACCGCGCCACCCGGGCAATCAAACAGGCCGTGCCCGGGATTGCGGTCATGACGGATGTCGCCCTTGACCCCTATTCCGACACTGGCCACGACGGTTTTGTCGTGGACGGTGAAATCGTCAATGACGCCACGGTCGAAGCTCTGGTCAAGCAGGCGCTGGCTCAGGCCGAAGCGGGTGTCGATATCATCGGGCCTTCTGACATGATGGACGGGCGTATCGGCGCCATCCGCTCTGCGCTGGAATCCGCAGGCCATCAGAACGTTATGCTGATGTCCTATGCCGCGAAATACGCCAGCGCGTTTTACGGGCCGTTCCGTGATGCAGTCGGCGCCAGCAACGCGCTTAAAGGGGATAAGAAAACCTATCAGATGAATCCGGCCAACACGCACGAGGCGCTGCGTTGCATTGAACGCGACCTCTCGGAAGGGGCCGACATGGTGATGGTTAAACCGGGCATGCCCTATCTGGACATCTGTCGCCGGGTCAAAGACCGCTTTGGCGCACCGACATTTGCCTATCAGGTTTCCGGTGAATACGCGATGATAATGGCCGCCGCCCAGAACGGTTGGATCGACGGTGATCGTGCCATGATAGAAAGCCTTCTGGCTTTCAAACGCGGGGGCTGTGACGGGGTGCTGACTTATTTCGCCCCAGCCGCGGCAAAGGCCTTGGCACGGGGGACTGCCTTGTATTAATTGGGGACTGTAAAAGGTATCGTGGTATCGGTGAGTGGGGGCTCATGGGAAAAGTTTTCAACAAATATACACCGTCATTTCGCGCGCCGTCGGGGCCGAGCTACCCAAAAATGGATGCGCGCTATGTGGACGAGATTTACCAGACAAGCCTTACGGTCGTCGACCATTCGGTTGATCCGGATATCGTTACGCTAAGCTGTCGTGCGATGCATGACGGCACCCCTGCCGGTTTTGATTTGTCACTGCCACGTGTGTGCTATGCCGGATTGTCCGGGGACGCACGCAAAGCGACAGTCAAATCGGGGGCAACGATGCGCCCCGGCGCCGTTTTCACCCACTCCGGCCGGGAAAGCGAAACCTTTACGCGGGCGCTGGCGGGCGGGCTTGGGCTGCCGGTCGCACCGGCCCGAAATGATCAATTACATGATGATATCGCATTCAGCGTGATCCATCTGTCTGCAAAAGACATAGAGCTGACCCAAACCAAAGCGACGTTCAAGCTGATCTTTGAAGCCGCTTCAAGTGCTCGTCTTTACTGGGAGGCACGCCTGATCGTCGACCTGCCCCTCAAAACAGTGCGACTGGCCGAACAATGCGCCAGTTACCGTGCGGCGATGGCGGCGACGTTCTGCAAATCATGGGGACCCGAGCGAACCATGGGGATGCAACATCTCGCCTAACGCTACAATCTCTAGTGACAGCAACCGCCTGAGACAC
Source organism: Roseovarius litorisediminis (assembly GCF_900172295.1). Classification (GTDB taxonomy): domain Bacteria; phylum Pseudomonadota; class Alphaproteobacteria; order Rhodobacterales; family Rhodobacteraceae; genus Roseovarius; species Roseovarius litorisediminis. The sequence goes on along the minus strand of NZ_FWFL01000001.1, from coordinate 259,490 downwards.
TATAGTTATCCGCAGTTCGGTTCGCGCAAAGAAACCGGCATCAAATCAGGCAACACACAGGCAATATCATGAGCAATCTTTCCAGACGCAGCTTTACGCTTGGCGCACTAGCCGGCGTCCCCCTGTTGGCCGCTTGCGGCAACGGTGTGGGCAGCAAAGGCGCCGAAAGGATCGACGCGCGCGTCGATTCAACCCTGAACCACCTCTACACCAATTATCCCAACACCCAGTCACTGGCTGCCAAATCGACCGGCATGCTGGTAATGCCGCTGGTAACCGAGGCCGGCTTTGGTCTGGGCGGAGGCTATGGCCGCGGTGCGTTGCGGATCAATGACACAACTGTCGATTACTACTCGGCGACAAAAGGCAGCATTGGCCTGCAGATCGGCGCACAGCAGTTCGCCCATGTTATGTTCTTCATGACTGAAGACGCACTTGAGAAGTTCCGCCGATCCAATGGTTGGGCCGCCGGCGCCGATATCGAGTATGTGTTCAACGACCGCGGCGAGAACATCCGTGCCGAGACCACAACCGCTACCGCGCCTGTGGTTGCGGTTATTTTCGGCCAGGCCGGACTTTTGGCCGGGGCGTCGTTGGAAGGTATGAAATACAGCCGGATTATTCCCTGACCCAAGCACCACGAAAGGGCGCGCCTGCCCTCTTATCGTATTTGCAGCAAGGCGCGTTTCATAACGCGCCTTTTTGCGTCAATGCAGCGTAAATTCACCGGTGACATGGCGCCATTCGCCTGGCCCGATCAGTTTACGATGGGTAAAGCTGACGGAATGTAGCGGACCTTCAAGCTCGCGCTGCCAGAATTCGATGAATTCAAACATCCGCGGATGGTCCGGTGCCACATCGTAATCCTGCCAAATGAATGTGTTCAGCACATGCGCATAATCCGGCATGTGGTAAAAGAATTCCGCTGTCGTCAGCCCATAACCTTTCAGCATCATTTCTGTCTCTGACATCTGCATTTTTCTGCTCCTGCTTTTGCCCCCTGTCCCCATGATGCCTGAAAGAAATTACTTTTCAATAAAAACAGTGTGTTAGCAATCATACCCTGTGGCTGCCAAGCCCAAGCTATGACAACCATTGCACCCAATATCCGCCCTCTGATATAGTGCAAACAACAATATATAGAAAAAACAGACAGGACGGGCACCCAAGTGAGCGACACGCCTCAACCCCCTGAAAATATGGATGAAAATCCTCCGGAACGCCCCGTTTATGACGGGCCGAGCATCTCGATCGAAGACGAGATGAAAACCTCTTATCTGGATTACGCCATGTCCGTCATCGTCAGCCGGGCGATTCCGGACCTGCGCGATGGCCTGAAACCGGTGCACCGGCGCATCCTTTATGCGATGTTCGAGACCAACAATACCCACGATAAACCCTACCGCAAATCCGCGCGTCCGGTTGGCGATGTCATGGGTAAATACCACCCCCATGGCGACAGCGCGATCTATGACGCCCTTGTGCGGATGGCGCAGGATTTCTCGATGTCGCTGCCGTTGCTGGATGGACAAGGCAACTTTGGCTCGATGGATGGCGATAATGCCGCCGCCATGCGCTATACCGAGGTGCGGATGGACAAACCCGCCAGCGCCCTGCTGGCTGATATTGAAAAAGACACTGTCAACTTTCAGGACAATTACGACGGCAAAGACCGTGAACCAACCGTCCTGCCCGCCCGTTTCCCCAATATGCTGGTCAATGGTGCCGGGGGCATTGCCGTCGGTATGGCCACCAACATCCCGCCCCATAACCTGGGCGAAGTGGTCGATGCCACGCTTGCCCTGATCGACAACCCCGATCTGACCAGCGAAGAACTGATCGAATATGTGCCCGGCCCCGATTTCCCGACAGGCGGCATCATGCTGGGCCGTACCGGTGCGCGCAAAGCTTATCTTGAGGGGCGCGGTAGCGTCATTATCCGCTCGAAAACCCGTGTAGAAGAGATCAGGAAAGACCGCTACGCCATTGTTATTGATGAGATTCCCTATCAGGTGAACAAATCGGCGATGATAGAAAAAATCGCCGAGGCCGCCCGCGACAAAAAGATCGAAGGCATCGCCCACGTACAGGACGAATCCGACCGCAACGGCGTGCGGGTCGTGGTTGAACTCAAACGCGACGCCACTGCCGAGGTGGTGCTGAACCAGCTGTTCCGCTTTACCCCCATGCAGACCTATTTCGGCTGTAATATGCTGGCCCTCAATGGCGGTCGCCCCGAACAACTGACCCTGCGCCGCTTCCTCACCTGCTTTATCGCGTTCCGCGAAGAGGTTGTCGCCCGCCGCACAGCATTTGAGCTGCGCAAGGCCCGCGAACGAAGCCATATCCTGTGTGGTCTGGCCGTGGCCGTCAGTAACGTCGATGAAATCGTGGCGACCATCCGCAGTTCAGCCGATGCGGCCGAGGCACGTGAAAAATTGATGAACCGCCGCTGGCCTGCCGGTGACATCCTGGAATATATCGCGCTGATTGATGATCCCACTCACAAGGCCAATGACGACGGCACCTATAATCTTTCCGAAACCCAGGCCCGGGCAATCCTTGATTTGCGGCTGCAACGCCTGACCCAGCTGGGCGTGAACGAGGTAACGGACGAACTGCGCGAACTGGCCGGCAAGATCAAGGAATACCTAGCTATCCTTGCCAGCCGCGAACGTATCATGCAGATCATCAGCGACGAGTTGCGCGAAGTTCGCGAACAATTTGCCGTGCCCCGCCGCACTCAGATTGTCGACTGGTCCGGCGACATGGACGACGAAGACCTGATCGAGCGTGAAGACATGGTCGTGACCGTCACATCCGGCGGCTATATCAAACGTACCGCCCTGGCCGATTTCCGCGCGCAAAAGCGTGGCGGCAAGGGCCTGAGCGGCATGCAGACCAAAGAAGAGGACGTGGTTACCACCCTCTTTGTGGCCAATACCCACACTCAACTGTTGTTCTTCACCACCGACGGCATGGTCTACAAGTTGAAAACCTGGCGCCTGCCTCTGGGGGGACGAACCTCTAAGGGCAAGGCGATCGTCAACATATTGCCAATTCCCACCGGCGTCTCGATTGCCGCGATCATGCCGGTTGATGTCGCCGAGGATCAATGGGCCGATCTGCAGATCATGTTTGCAACCACCGCGGGCGATGTGCGCCGTAACGCGCTTTCGGATTTCACCAACGTGCGTTCCAATGGAAAGATCGCCATGGACCTTCCCGACGGGGTCGAATTGGTAAATGCCCGTATCTGCGACACCGATGATGACGTCATGCTGATCACCAAATCCGGCCGTGCCATCCGGTTTTCCACGACCGACGTACGTGTATTCAAAGGGCGTAAATCCACCGGCGTGCGCGGGATTCGCCTATCGGGTGATGACAAGGTCGTGTCGATGTCCATTATCCGCCATTTCGAAGCGACATCCGATGAACGTGCAGCCTATCTCAAGATGCGTCGCGCATTGGCCGGGGCCGCCGACGATGATGCTGTTTCAGATGAAGAGGCCGATGAAAACGCTTCGATCAGCCCGGAACGGTTTGAAGAGATGCAGGCGGCTGAAACCCTGATCCTTACAATCACAAGTGGTGGGGCAGGCAAGCTCAGCTCCAGCCATGGCTACCCGATACGGGGACGTGGCGGCATGGGTGTGGCCGCCATGGACAAAGCCATGCGCGGCGGTGATCTGGTCGCGTCTTTCCCGGTGCAGATTGATGACCAGATCATGCTGGCCACCTCAAAGGGTCAGTCGATCCGCGTGCCGGTCAAAGGCATCTCTTTCCGCTCGCGCAGCGCCGGCGGCGTCAAGGTTTTCGATACCGGCAGAAACGAGGTGGTCGTAAGCGTTGCCTGGATCGCAGAACAGAGTGAAGAAGAGACCGCCGAAACGGAGGAATAGGATTTTTCTGAAAAAGCCCTGTGAGAATTTCCCGAATGATCACCATTGGGGAACATTCCCGCCTAATTTTCGACTAATTGTAATTGCAGTCTATGATTGTACTCAACGTGTAATCAGTGTCTCTGTCTGCTCCCAATACTTCAATCAGGAAGAAAACTTTGGCACAGAAAAACGACCGTTGGCTCGACCAGACTGGTATGAACATCATCCGCATCGTGATCGGCTCTTACTTTTTGGGCGCGTCCCTTGATCTGGTTGACGGGGTGGATCAGACCGCTCTTCTTGTTCCATTTATAAACATTGAAGTTGCGGATCTGATCGGATCGACGCTTCTGTTTTCACTCAGTGTTGCCTTCATGACCGGCATCTTCCTGCGCACGACGGCGCTGATGCTGGCGCTTTTTGTTCTGTGTTCCAGCATCATTCAGAATTTCGTCGCGTTCGATCTGGGAAACGTTTCGGATTTCTGGCGCGATCTGACACTGGTCTGTGCAGTGATACTGAACTATTCCAACCTTGGTCGTCGAGAAATACGTAAAGCATCGGTTCTGGCGCGTCGCGCCCGCGCCCGCCATATCTTCGCCAAGGAAAACGTCACGCCCCGACGTGTCACTCCCGAAAACCTGTCTAAACGTCCGGTTCAGCGCGACATTCGCAATGCACTGTTTTCATCCAGCAGCCTCTATTCAGATGAAGACAGCGACAATATTTTCGCCAATATCTAAGCGTTTAAAAATCATGCGTCCACCAACAGCTGACGCGCGGTTTGATATGCCAAAGCAAAACGATCAGCAAAACCTTCCCCACCTACAGGACCACTGTTTTGTCGGACATTTGACCTATTGCAGCCCCTAAAGGTCGACCAGTATGCAGGCGTCCTGGCGGGTGTGCGATTTAATGCACCCTGAAAATTTACCAGCGTTAAAGCTGGATCACTGTTCACAACAGTTCCCTATCCCCTGTCATTGATGATAGATATCCTGCAACCCACCCGCAGGCTTAAAAGCAGACACCTCATTGACGCAGAACCCTACAGAAGCGGCCATTCTGGTTACTGGCGCCAACGGGCGGCTGGGGCAACTGTTGCACAGGGCCTGGTCACAGGTATTGCGCCCGGAACGGCGCATGATTTACCTGGCCAGATCCGCGCCGGCAGACCTGATCTGGACCCCGGACAAACCGCTTGACGCTCTGCCCGCCTGCAGCACGGTGATTGCCCTGTGGGGCGTAACATCAGGCACCGCTGAAGAACTGGCCCAGAACACCGCCCTTGCCCGGCAAAGCCTTGAACTGGCTCGCGCCTGTGGTGCGAAACGTGTGCTGCATTTTTCAAGTGCGGCGGTCTACGGGCCCGGCAGCAACATGCACGAATCCAAAGAACCTGCCCCGGTCACTGCCTACGGCCACGCCAAGCTGGCGATGGAGGCCGAAATCGCTGGTTTCCCTGCTGAAGGAATTCACCATTGCTGTCTGCGACTGGCCAATGTCGTCGGCGCCGACAGCTTGGCACCTGCCCTGCGCCCGTCGCCCCGCCCGTTGAGCCTGGACCGGTTTGGCAATGGCGACGGCCCGATGCGCAGCTACATTGCACCGGGTGATCTGGCCCGGGTCTTGATCGCCATGGCGCAACTTCCACCACACGCCCTGCCCGATACGCTGAATGTCACGTCCCCGAAACCCATTGCCATGGCTGCATTGGCCGATGCCGCAGGCCGCAATATTGACTGGCAAGATGCGCCGGAAACCGCGATTCAGACCGTCACGCTGGACGGGACCCGACTTGAACGCTTGTTGCCCGGCATCATTGACTTTACAACTGCGAGGTGGATGGTCGCGAACTGGCAGCAACTGGAGGCGGCCAAATGACGCCGACGAAACGGCTCGTGGATATCATTCTGGCACTCATACTCGCCGCGGTTCTCGCGCCGGTTGTTGCCGTGATTTCCCTGGCAATCCTGATCAGTGACGGCCATCCTGTGTTTTACCGGTCCGAACGGATGAAAACACCTGAAAAACCTTTCAATCTTTGGAAGTTCCGCACGATGCGCGCCGTACCGGACGACCACGGGGTCTCGGCTGCCTACAAGTCCCGTCGCATCACCCGGCTTGGTGCGTGGTTGCGCCGTCACCGGCTTGATGAATTGCCACAGCTTTTTAATATCCTGCGTGGCGACATGAGCTTTGTCGGGCCGCGGCCACCCTTGCGCTGCTATGTCGACATGTATCCGGCGCTTTATTCCCGCGTCCTGCAAAATCGTCCCGGCGTTACCGGCCTGGCCACACTGGTCTACCATCGCACCGAAGAAAAGCTTCTGGAAAATTGTCATTCTGCCTCGGAGACCGAAGAAGTATACGTCCGCCGCTGCATTCCGATGAAAGCCCGGCTGGATTTGATTTGGGCTGACAATCAAAGCCTTTGTTACGATTTGCAACTGATATGCCTGACCGCAACTCGGTTGTTCACATCAAATTTCCGTTAGTGGCAGTCTAACTTTTGGCCATTATTCTCCTTAAGATTGTTTTTCTTTGCGGCTGCAGAATTCCATACTTGTCCGTATTTGACCTGTGCGGCTATGCTGAATGCCAGCCCCACGGGGGTAATCTGATATGAATGCTACGGGCGATAGGCCTGCGGAGACAACTTAATGCTTTATAATCTGGCGATCTCTCTGTCACGGTCACAGAAACGCACGATCATTTTGTTCATTGATGTTCTTCTGATCGCAGTGGCGTATCTCCTGGCATCCTTGCTGCTATACGGTCTCAGCCGGGTATCACCCTTCGCAAGGCCTATGTTCTTTGACCTGGCTGTACTTCTTGGGGTTGGTGCGAACCTGATCGCCTTTCTCGGATTACACAAGATCAAGCTGAACGCCTACCAGATGCAGGGTGTTATCGAATCGGCTTTGGTCGCAGTGGTGTTGGTTGCCACCGGTGCCATGACATCCCTTCTGATCGCCAGTATCGACACACCTGTGCAGGTCTATGTCGTGACCGGCATGCTATACCTGATCCTGACTGTCATGGCGCGACTGACGATGCGTCAGGCCCTGCTGCAAATCTACCGACGGGGCACAGATCGCACCAATCTTCTGATCTATGGCGCCGGTCAAACCGGTCAGCAACTGGCCTCTGCGCTGGCCACAGACGACACGTTGCTGCCCGTCGCTTTCATTGACGACGATCCCCGTCTGCAAAGCCTGACAATCGCGGGTCTCAGGGTCCACCCCCCCGCTGAAATAGATGATCTGATTACCAAATACGATGTCGCCCGCATTGTTCTGGCCATGCCAAGCGCCGGTCGGGCAGTACAGTCGAATATCACCCAACGTCTGGCCAAAACTGGGATCGAAGTGCATGTCATGCCCTCTTTCTCGGATCTGATCTCAAAGGATGCCAAGGCGCTGTCCGACACCCATCCGATTGACTTTAACGACCTGCTTGGGCGCGAGCGTCTGGAAGAAGAGCTGCCCGGCGTCAGCGACGCCTACCGCAATCGGTGTATTCTGGTAACCGGTGCAGGCGGATCAATCGGGTCCGAACTTTGCCGCCAGATCGTTTCGTGTCGCCCCAGCAGTCTGGTGATGGTCGATCACGGCGAACATTCGCTGTTCCAGATCGACCGCGAATTGCGCGCTCTGGCCCCCGACATCGACGTCAACGCTGTACTTGGTTCGGTCACGGACAAATCGCTAATGTCCGCCGTACTGAAAAAGTGGGACGTGGATATAATCCTTCATGCCGCCGCCTACAAACATGTCCCGCTGGTCGAATCAAACGCCATTGAGGGCATGCGCAACAACGTTTTTGGCACCAAGGTGATGGCCGAAGCCGCGCGCGAAGCCGGGGTGGAGCGTTTTATCCTTGTTTCGACCGACAAGGCCGTGCGCCCCTCCAGCGTGATGGGTGCCTCAAAACGCTTTGCCGAACTGGTGGTGCAGGATCTGGCCACGCGCTCACCCTCAACCCGGTTTTCCATGGTTCGCTTTGGCAATGTCCTGGGCTCGTCGGGGTCGGTCATACCGCTCTTTGCCGAACAGATTGCTGCGGGCGGCCCGGTTACCCTGACCCATGCAGATGTCACCCGCTATTTTATGACCATCCCCGAGGCGGTGCGGCTTGTCCTTCTGGCCGGGTCATTCGCGCGCGGTGGTGATCTGTTTGTGCTGGATATGGGTGAACCGGTGCCTGTCTTGCAGGTGGCAAAACAGATGATCACAGGCGCCGGCCTGACCGTACGTGACGACGACACCCCGGACGGGGATATCGAGATTGAAATCACCGGCCTGCGCCCCGGTGAAAAGCTGCACGAAGAGCTGTTGATCGGATCGGACATGCTGACCACACCGCATGCCAAGATCATGCGCGCGCAAGAGGATCACCTGTCGGAAATCGAACTGGCCAAGGCCCTCAAGGCCCTGCGCGAAGCGATCGACGCCCGCAGCCCCGACTTGTTGACCTCAACCCTTGCCCGCTGGATTGAGAAGTTTGAAAAACCCGAGAGTGCAACAGTCAACGAATAAACGTTCATTTCGCAGATTCCGCTAAAAACCACGCGACGCGATCAGTTACCGATAATGTCGGCTTTGCGGACGAAGCGGTCGAACGGCATTTGTCTGATCCGATCCATTTCTCTTAGTTAGCGCATCTCTCCAACAGGTCCTCGAGATCCCGATTGTGCTGCTGCGCCCTTGCAGTGAACCAAGTGGCGAAGGTGCGCTGTATGAAGGACATTGCGACATCGCGGTGCCGGACAAGACGATATTTGTATGTCGTCTCGTATCGATGTGTCGCGCCAAAGGGCATCGTGAGCCGTCCGTCGGCCAGTGCATGAAAGGCCTCGACCAACCCTGCCATCACCAAGCCCTCTCCAGCAATCGAGGAAGCTAGCCCGGAGCCCGCCTTTGAAAAACGGATCCCGTGGGCAAGGCTCGACGGATCGATGCCAAAAGTCCGACCCCACTCGTCGAAGCCAATCCAATTCGGATCGCCAGTTCTGTTTAGAACGTGAATGAGCGGTACGCCACTTAGGTCCCGCATTCCCGGGTGAAGTCCGTGGCGGCATGCAAACTCTGGCGAACAGACCGGCTGGACAGAGTCTCCGAAAAGCAAAGTTTCCTCGAAGGGGTCGCCTAGCGATTTACCATAGCGGATGGCAAAGTCGAAGGTCTCCGACGAGAGATCGTAATCCCGGTTCGAAGCATCGAGCCGAAGATCGGCTTGTGGGTGCATTTCCGTAAATTCGGAGACCACCAGCGCGAACCAGTTCTCAGCAAAGGACTCTGGCATGGTAACCAAGACCCGTTTAGCCGCCTTTTCTGGCTGCAGGTCTTCAAGCACGCCAGCGAGTGCCGAGAAGCCTGCGTTCAGGGCGGGCTGCATCTTCCGTGCCTCAGCGGTGGGTGTGGCACCCGTAGCCGACCGCTCAAAAAGACTTCGACCGATATAGTCCTCGAGTGCTTGGATACGTTGCCCGACCGCCGCCGGCGTGACGCCCAGCTCCTTGGCAGCGGCCGTGAAGTTTCCCTTTCTGAGCGTGGCTTCCAGAGCCCTTAGGGCATTGAGATGCGTGATCCTCATAGCCCGTTATCTCTAAAGGTTTTCTTTAATGGGGCCAAACAAATTCTGCCGTGCACCGGCGGCAGCCCTTTCCGATAGTTGGATTGGACACACCGGAGGAGAGCAAATGTACACACTGTACTGGGAATACATGGCGGGTTCGATCGTCGTACAGGCGACGCTGGAGTTGCTCGATGCCGATTACCGGATGCGGTACGTGGATATGGAGGCCAGCGAACACCTGTCACCGGACTTCCTGAAGCTGAATCCGGCTGGCCGGATTCCAGCTTTAGATCTGCCCAACGGCACAACGATTGGTGAGACGGCCGCAATCGTCACGATACTCGGCGAGAGTCATCCCGAGGAGCCAGTTGCACCTCAACCGGGAGAGCCTGATCGCGCGGCGTTCCTTTACTGGCTTAACGTCATGTCGACGGCGGGATACGTCACGTCAAGTCGCGTTGGCCATCCCGAACGCTTCGCCCGTGATGACACCGCCATCACTCAGGTCAAGGAGCAGGCCGACCGGGACTTCGCAGGCTTCTTCAGGCTAATGAACAAGACCATCGCCGGGGATGTCTTTTTTCTGGAACGTGGACTGACTGCGCTCGACTTCTACCTCACGATGCTCAGCGAATGGATCAGCGACAGGGAGGCATTGCTCAGGGGTTTGCCACGCCTTCGTGACCTCTGCGCTGCGGTTCGCGAAACGCCAGCATATCGGACGGCGCTCGTCACACACAGAATACCGTCCCTCGATGCGACCGGATAGTTCGCCGAGACCAAGGTGAAATTGGCACAGGACAAGGGAGACAGAAGATGAAAAAATTCGTAATCGAACGGGATATACCGGGCGTCGGCGAGATGAACGACGAAGAGCTCAGCGGCGCGGCGAAAACCTCTAACAAGGCCCTCGACCAACTTGCGCCGAAAGTGCAGTGGACCCATTCCTATGTGACGGGGTCCAAGACCTTCTGTATCTATCTCGCGGAGAGCGAAGAGGCGATCAGAAAGCATGCCGAAATCTCGGGCTTTCCGGCTAACACCATCACCGAAGTCACGCGTGTCATCGACCCGACAACGGAGAAGCGGCCTTACTAGGCAACGCCGTCGAAGCGATTGAACTCGCGTCGTGCCAAGGCCGGTCGCACCTGTGAAGCCCCGCTAGACCACGACTGCGTCACGTGTCGGATTCGGCCGCTTCGGGCTCAGAGCGGCCTCTCACCCAATCCGTTACCCCGGGTAAAGCGCCCGAAATTTTTCCTCCAGATAGGTCATCAACGGCCCTGCCGTGGGTTCAAACCCGCAGGCACGGGTGATCACTTCGCGCGGCTCATAAAGCCCGCCATGCACCTGCACGGCCTTTTGTAACCACGCCGTTGCCGCCGCCAGATCACCCTGCGCCAGCCGATCATCCAGATCCGGCAGAGCCTGTCGCAAGGCGCTGTGCAGGCACCCGGCATAGACATTGCCCAAGCTGTACGTCGGGAAGTAGCCAAACAGGCCCACTGACCAATGCACATCCTGCAAACATCCGTTTGACGCGCGATCCACCTCATAGCCGAAATCCGCTCTGAACCGGTCGTTCCACGCAGACTCCAGATCATTCGCCGCCAGATCACCGGCGATCAATGACCGCTCCAGATCATACCGCAGCATGATATGCAGGTTATATTGCACCTCATCGGCTTCGGTCCGGATATAACCGCGGTGCACCCGGTTTACAGATGCATAAAAAGCTGTCTCATCCGCCACACCCATGTCACCGAAAACGTCTCGCATCTGACCAAACAGGAAGTGGCAAAAGGCCTTAGAACGGCCTAGTTGGTTCTCGTAAATCCGGCTCTGGCTTTCGTGCACCCCCATCGACACGCCCTGCCCCAGCGGTGTCAATGTGTAAGTCGGGTCAATCGCCTGCTCGTAACAGGCATGGCCGGTTTCGTGGATGGTCGAGTAGATACAGTTGAACGGGTCATCCGCCGCCGTGCGCGTTGTGATGCGCACATCATCGCCGCTGCCCGAACTGAACGGATGCACCGCCTTATCCAGCCGCCCGCGCGCCATGTCATAGCCAAACAACTTTGCCAGTTGGCGCGCCAGTTTCATCTGCTTCTGCTCGTCGAACGCGCCGGTGATCGCGGGCACCGGCGCCTGTTCCAGCGCCGTTTGCCGCAAGGCCACCAGACCGGGCCGCATTTCGGCAAACATCTTGTCCAGATCAGCCGCAACCGCGCCCGGCTCGTAATCATCCAGCAGCGCATTGTATACATCGCCACCCTCGGCCAGGGCGGCCCCTTCTTCACGCTTGAGGCGCAAAACCTCGTCCAGAACAGGTGCGAATGCCTTGAAGTCATCCTCGCTGCGCGCCTCGGCCCACTGGCCCTGCGCCCGACTGGTCAGCCGGGCCAGGGCGCTGGCCAGATCACCGGGCACCTTGTTTGTCCGCGTATAACTGCGCCGGATCAGCCTCAGCTGCGCCTGCCCCACCTGATCCAGCGGTTCAGCTGCCGCCATTTCCAGCCACTCGCCCACACGCGGATCAGTGCGGCGGGCATGCAGAACCGATTGCATAGCACCGCTTTCCTCGGCCCGTTGGTGCGCAGCCCCTCGTGGCATCATGGTTTCCTGATCCCAGCCCAGACGCCCAGCCACCTGCGCCAGCGCCTGGGTTTCACGCTCAAACGCCATCAGTTTGTCATAGGCAGTCATCTCAGGCCCTCCGGATGGATTGAGGCAGCGGATAAAGGCTGAGGAATCGTGCCCGCAGGATCAGTACCCATAACAGAACCGCCAGCACCTGATGCACAATCGCCACCTGCCATGGCGCGCCATACAGCACCGTGGCAATACCCAGCACGACCTGACCACACAGCGCAACAAAAGCCGCGGTAAACGCAGCACCGGTCGCGCTGTTGGCACTGCGCCGTCCGCGCATCCAGACCATGATACCGAACGCGAGCAACAGATAACCGGTTATCCGATGGATGAATTGCACCAGGCCGGGGTTTTCAAAAAAGTTCCGCCAGCCCAGATCCGCCAGCCAGATACTGGGAGGCAGGACCTGCCCGCCCATCAGGGGCCAGTCGGTATAGCTGCGCCCGGCGTCGATCCCCGCTACCAGCGCACCGATGAGTATTTGAAGAAAGGCGAAATGCAGCCATCCTGTGGCAAGCCCGAACAGCTTGGCCTCTTTGCCGCGCCGCGCCTGCATCAATTCGCGCTCTTCGCGGCCCAACAGAAAGATATACCAGGCGATAAAACCCAGAATGACAAAGGCCAGTCCCAGATGCGTGGCCAGCCGATAGCTTGCCACATCCGTCATTGTCCCCGTCAGGCCCGAACTGACCATCCACCAGCCAACGGCCCCCTGCACCCCGCCAAGCGCACCGATGAACACCAGCCGTCCGGTCCAGCCGGCAGGGATCTTGCGCAGCGCCAAAAAGGCCAGAAACCCTACAGCCCAGACAAGGCCGATCACCCGGCCCAGCTGACGATGACCCCATTCCCACCAGTAAATCGCCTTGAAGTCTTCCAACTGCATCCAGCTGTTCTGTACCTGAAATTCCGGTATCGCCTGATACAGGGCAAATTCGGCCTCCCAATCGGCGGTAGTCAGTGGTGGCAGCGCCCCGGTCAGCGGTTTCCATTCGGTGATGCTCAGGCCGCTGTCGGTCAGCCGGGTCAGCCCGCCGACGGCAATCATCAAGGCCACAAGGGCAAACAAAACCATCAGCCAAAGGCGGATTGCGCTACGTGCGCGCCCGCGCCCCTTGTCGATCATCCCCCCCTGTGGCGCCTCTCGCCTGGGCGTGGTCTCGCCGACCTCTTCGAAAATGCTGCGTTTGCCGCTCATCGTGTTACCCCTTGCCTCACGTACCGAAAGGTTTAGTGCGCCCTCTGCGCGCCTTCAAGCGCACTCAGTCGCCCCGTTCTTTCCAACGGACCATCTGCCGCATGACCCCGTGCAACATCTGGACATCGGCTCGGGTCAACGGCATCCGGCTCCACATGTTACGCAGGTTGATCTTCATGTTTTCGGCCTTGTGCTCGGGAAAGAAAAAACCCGCCTCATCCAGCCGATCTTCGTAATGCGTGCTCAGCTTTTCAATTTCGATCTGTTCGGCCCAGTTGGTTTTGGCCATGTCCATGCGTTCGGGCGTGACCTGCGCCCCGGCCCGCTGCCATTCATAGGCAGTCAGCAACACACATTGCGCCAGATTGAGGCTGGCAAACTCGGGGTTCACCGGTACGTTGATAATCGCATTGGCCCGCGCGATATCGTCGTTTTCCAACCCTGCCCTCTCGGGTCCGAACATCACCGCTACGCGATGTCCCTCGGCAATCTTTTCCGCGGTCATCTGCATCGCGCGTTCCGGGCTGACAACCGGCTTGGTCAGGCCCCTCGCCCGGGCCGTAGTCGCGAAAACGAAATGACAATCCTCTAACGCCACCTTTGTGTCGTCGCATAGCATCGCCTCATCCAGCAAGCGCCCCGCTCCGCTGGCCATTGCCACTGCTTTTTGGTTCGGCCAGCCGTCGCGCGGGGCAACGATCCGCATCCGGTCCAGCCCGAAATTCCACATCGCCCGTGCCGCTGCCCCGATATTCTCGCCCATCTGCGGGCGGATCAGCACAAAGGCCGGCTGGGGTGTGTATTTCGGCATTTTCCTAAGGCTCCTTCGGGTCCTGAAGCCTCTTAGGACACTGCCAGCGCCAAGAAAACCCCAAGCCCTTTCTTCTTGCCGCAAATATCCCCACCGGGGGCATCGAATCTCTTGCCTTCAGAGCACGCCTTTCAGTGGTCAAAACAAAATCACTTCGCTATACGGGCGCAATCACCAGCAGGAGCGCCCGCAATGGCCGACACCGAGCAGCCGCAGATCTACCTGATCACCCCGCCCGAGATTGAACTCAGCAGTTTTCCGACGCAACTGGCAAAGGTTCTGGACACGCACGAGGTGGCCTGTGTCCGTTTGGCCCTGGCCACCCGCGACGAAGACCGAATTGCCCGCGCCGCTGACGCCTGTCGCGAAGTGACCCATGCGCGCGACATCATGCTGGTGATCGACACCCACCTTGCCATGGTCGACCGGCTTGGCCTCGACGGCGTACACCTTCCCGATGGGGCCCGCACGGTACGCTATGCGCGCAAGGAACTGGGGCCCGATGCCATCGTAGGTGCCTTTTGTGGCACCTCTCGTCACGAGGGGATGAATGCTGGCGAATCGGGCGCCGACTACATCAGCTTTGGTCCGGTCGGCATTTCCTCGCTAGGCGACGGCTCGCGTACCTCCTCAGATCTGTTTGAGTGGTGGTCTGAAACCATCGAAATCCCCGTTGTCGCCGAGGGCGCGCTTGATACCGACCTGATCGCTCAACTCGCACCCTTCACCGATTTCTTCGGTATCGGCGACGAGATCTGGCGCAACGACGATCCTGTCACCGAACTTGGCCGCCTGATTGCCGCCATGTCTTGAAGCAGGAGACGCGCGTTTGGATGTGATGAGAAATTTCCTTTAAAACGTACAAAACCTACGCCCCTCAGACGTCCAGACACGCCTGCGACATGCCCTGCCGGACAACCATTTCCAGATGCCCCGTTAACATTTTTCGATCGGGAAACTCATCAACCTTCACCGGCAGATGATAAACTACCTTCACCGATCCCTGCGGGAACGCCGCCAAAACCTTCAGCGCATGGGGCCCAAACCCCATATCTCCCCACCAGCCATAAAACCGGGGGTCCTGCCCCTTGGGCTCAGTATAAATCACCGTTACCGGCTGGATATACATCTCATGCCGCAAAGATTGGCTGAAGAACGCCTGAAAGAGAGTTGATTTAAAAGGTAAAACACGCAACCCGTCGGTTGAGGTGCCTTCGGGGAAAAATAGCAGTTTATGCCCTGCCAACAAACGCGCCTCAAACAGTTCGGTCTGTGCCCTGGCCTGTCTGGGGTCGCGGGCAATGAACACCGTGCCGGTGATTTTGGCCAGTACTCCTATCCCGGGCCAACCTGCCACTTCGGATTTTGACACAAAATATATCCGTTTTCGTGCATTCAACGCAAAAATATCCAACCAGGACGCGTGGTTAGCCACCACTGCACCTGGCAAGTTCATGCGCTCCCCCTCGATTTCGTGGCGCATCCCCAGCACGACAAAAGCAGCCCTGCAGACCCATTGGGTGATATAGGGGGTAACCGGCCGGTGCAGGCCGTAAACCGCCTGCTCGAACAAGCGGATAGCGGCGGTTACAACAACCCCAGAAAGGAGGATCAAAATCAATGCTCCGCCACGCAACACCACTCTGATCCAGCCTGCTGGTGTAATTCGGAAAAGGGGCGGTTCTGTTTCGGGCGTCCACTTCAGGTTCACTCCGTAACCCCTTTGGTATAAATTGTTTTTTGCTTTTCCTTCATCCGCGCAGTGTCCATCACCAGACAGACATCGGTGGTATTAAAGGCATGATCCACAAAAGCACCCTCGCCCACATAGCCCCCCAAACGCAGATAGGCCTTAATCAGCGCAGGCACCTGCAACATCGCGGCCCGCCGATCCAGATGATTTTCCTCAATCAGATCCATAGGCTGAAAATGCGCCGCATGCACCCTTACCCGCAATTCTTCCGGTGCCAGGTGCCGATGATGCAGCAAGGAGAGCGGTTGCGCCAGCTGATCAACGTCAGACCCATGAAAGCTGGCAACGCCAAACAGGATTTCTATATTGTAGTCAGCAACGTACCGGGCCAAACCATGCCAAAGATGGTACATTGCCACGCCACCCCGATAGGCAGGGTCCAGACAGGACCGGCCCAGCTCCATCATCCGGCGGCCCGAATTTGCCAGAACGCTCAGGTCATATTCATCTTCGGAGTAATATTGCCCTGCCAATTTCGCCTGATCATCCCGTAAAAGCCGGTAAACCCCTACAACAGCGCCATTATTATGCTCGTCAATCAGGATCAGGTGGTCGAAAAACTCATCAAACCGGTCAAGTTCAAGCCGCGCTTCGTGGTCCACCAGTGGGCCATTACCGCCCAACTCCTCAATAAAAACCCGATACCGCAAGCGTTGGGCCGCGCGCAATTCCTCCTTTGTTTCTGCTAGCTTAATGCTGAATTTTGGCTCCTGACAGGGCATCTGATCTTAGCTCCTCAAAGGCAGGAAGGTTTTAGGCGGACACAGGACAAATGGCAACGTGCACCCTGATGCCATATGGAAATCAACTTATACGTGTGTTAACCTCTTGGTAACCTGGATCAGGGATCAATAACGGGTATCAAATCAATCCGGGCGCTCTCGATGACAACTTTGCCCTGTTCGCGAAAGTTAACGGTTACCTTGCCTGAGATATTTGACTGCACCTGCCCAACACCCCAATCGGGACGGTCAGGATGCCGAACCAGCATTCCAGGTTCCAAAATCGCGTTCAGCCCCACCATGTCCGTTCCTTAATTTGGAGAAATTAGCTTGACCTACCATAGCCATAACCTGGCCGCGCTGATAGGGTCTCGTATTTGCCACGATCTGATCAGCCCCATCGGTGCCGTGACCAACGGATTGGAATTACTGGCTTTATCAGGAACTACTGATTGTCCGGAAATGACTCTGGTCAATGACAGCGCCGCCAATGCCAACGCCCGGATCAGACTGTTTCGCATGGCCTTTGGGCTGGCGTCTGCGGATCAGACCACAGGATCCCAGGAAATAAGAGATTTCCTCAAAGGCGTCTATTCCGATGGTCGCATCGTCGTCAACTGGATGCCGACGGGTGATCTTCTGCGCCGCGTCGCCCAGGCTGCGGTATTAAGCATCTTATGCGCAGAACAAGCGATTCCCTTTGGCGGAACGCTGACTATATCCGAGTCTGACGGACAATGGATCATTACCGCCACCGGCGATCGCCTCAAGGCTGACCCGGCACTTTGGGCGGCGCTCAAGGGATATGATGCCCCAAGGGAAATAGCCCCGGCGCATGTGCAGTTCATCCTGCTACCGGCGGTGCTGAACGAAATAGGGCGCCACTGCCACTATGATATTTCACCGTCCGGGGCGCGTATCCTGTTCTAACTGCGGATCGCACCATCGCCTTCGACCAGATATTTGAAACTGGTCAGTTGCGCCGCACCGACAGGGCCGCGAGCATGCATCTTGCCCGTGGCAATGCCAATCTCGGCGCCCATGCCAAACTCACCCCCATCAGCAAACTGGGTTGAGGCATTACGCATCAGAATTGCACTGTCCAGCCTTGCAAAAAAGGTATTCGCGGCACTGTCATCCTCGGTAATGATGCAGTCAGTGTGGTTCGATCCATACTTTCGGATATGCGCAATCGCGGCGTCGATGTCATCCACCACCTTTGCGGCAATGATGCTGTCCAGAAATTCACGGCCCCAGTCCTGATCGTTGGCCTGAATTGTGCCTTCGATCATCTTGAGTGTGGCATCCGCACGCACCTCAACCCCTGCATCCAGCAGCGCCTTTATCACCCCTTGCCCGATGGTGCTGACCACGTCGCGGTGGATCAACAGGCATTCGGCGGCACCACATATGCCGGTGCGCCGGGTTTTCGCGTTCATCACCACGCGCAAAGCCTTTTCCGGGTCGGCCTCTTTATCAATGTAAATATGAACAATGCCTTCAAGATGGGCAAAAACCGGCACCCGCGCCTCGCGCTGGACCAGCCCTACCAGCTCTTTGCCGCCCCGCGGCACGATCACATCCACAGTGTCCGTCATGGTCAGCAGCGCCTGCACCGCAGCCCGATCACGGGTCGGCACCAGCTGGATTGCATCCGCAGGCAGGCCTGCTGCCTGCAACCCTTTGATCAGGCAGGCATGAATCGCCGTAGAGGAATGAAAGCTTTCGGACCCGCCGCGCAAAATCACGGCATTGCCCGATTTCAGACAAAGCGCACCAGCATCCGCGGTCACGTTCGGACGGCTTTCGTAGATCACGCCGATCACCCCCAAAGGAGTACGCACACGGCGGATATGCAACCCGCTTTCCATGTCCCATTCGGCCAAAACTTCGCCCACCGGGTCATTCTGCCCGGCAACGGCGCGCAGCCCGTCCACTATCCCCTGAATGCGGCCTTCGTCCAGCGTCAGCCGATCCATCATTGCATCCGACAGGCCTTTTTCACGGCCGAACTCAAGATCTTTCTCGTTCGCCTCAAGGATCACTGCGCGGTCGTCCCACACTGCATCAGCCGCCGCCAAAAGCGCATCTTTCTTGGCTTCAGCCGTGGCCACAGCCAGCTTTGCTGCCGCTGCTTTGGCGCGGGCTCCGATGTCGGCCATCAGGGCGGGGATATTTTCAAGATCTTTCATCGCATCCAATCCTGCAAAATCTGGCGCAGAGTATCATTAACAGGCATCAAAAAGCCATATCGTCACGGTGCATCAATGGCCCACGCGCAGGATACCCCAGCACCGGCTCGATCTGTTGACTGCGCAGCCCTTTGATTTTCTCAGCGTCCGCAGCATCATACCGGGTCAGCCCCTGACCCAGGCCGTGACCCGCTGCATCCACCACCTGAACCGCATCACCCCGTCCAAACAGGCCCGACACCTGAGTCACGCCGGCAGGCAACAGGCTGCTGCCTGCCCTCAGGGCCCGCGCGGCGCCTGCGTCGACGGTCACGCGTCCTTTGGGTTTCATCGCTGCGATCCAGGCCTTGCGCTTTTGTTGCGGATCACCCTGTGCATTAAACCAGGTGACCGAAGCGCCGTTTTCCAACGCCAGAATCGGATGCAGAACCGATCCTTCGGTGATCGCCATGTCACAGCCTGCCGCGATCGCGGTTTTGGCGGCCATCAGTTTGGTTTTCATCCCGCCCTTGGACAGGCCCGACCCTGCATCGCCCGCCATTGCCTCGATCTCGGGCGTGATCGCGTCAATCACATCAAACCGCCGCGCGGTTGCATCCTGCGCCGGGTTCGCCGAATAGAACCCATCCACGTCCGACAGCAAAATCAACTGATCCGCCCCCGCTGTGACCGCCACCTGCGCCGCCATCCTGTCGTTGTCGCCATAGCGTATTTCGTCTGTTGCCACGGTATCGTTTTCGTTCACGATCGGCACCACACCCAACTGCAACAACTGCTCCAGCGTCGCTCGAAAATTGAGATAACGGCGCCGGTCTGCGCTGTCCTCCAGCGTCACCAGCACCTGCGCCGCTTTCAGCCCGTGCAGAGCCAGCGCTGTATCATACGCGCCCGCCAGCTTGATCTGCCCGACGGCTGCCGCCGCCTGCGATTGCTCCAGCGTCAGTTCTTTGGCTGGCAGGCCCAAAACCCCGCGCCCAAGCGCGATAGAGCCTGACGAGACCAAAATGACATCCGTGCCGCGCGCGCGCAGCCGTGCCACATCTTCGGCCAGCGACCGCAGCCAGTCACCGCGCAAATCGCCACTGGCCCGATCCACCAGCAGAGCCGAGCCGATCTTGACGACCAGGCGCTTTGCGTCACTTACGGTTGCCACGATTCCGACTCTTCATTGTTTGCCCTGTGGCGCAGTTTATCTTCGTCTATCTGCGCCCTGAGTGCCCGCAGAACTTCGGTCAACCCTTCGCGCGACACGCCTGACAGCATCATCACCGGCCCGCCTGATGCCTCTTCCAGTTCGGCGCGGGCAGCGACGCGTTCGTCATCATCCAGCGCATCTATCTTGTTCAGCGCCGTCACCCTTGGCTTGGCGGCAAGGTCACCGGCATAAGCCTCAAGCTCGCCGATAATCGTCTCGTAATCCTCGGTAATCGTCTGGGATGTACCATCGACCAGATGCAGCAGAACCGAGCACCGCTCGACATGGCCAAGGAAAAGATCGCCCAGCCCCCGGCCTTCGGAGGCACCGCCAATCAGGCCCGGAATATCCGCCACGACAAATTCAACATTATCCACGCCCACCACCCCAAGATTGGGATGCAACGTAGTAAACGGGTAGTCTGCAATCTTGGGTCGCGCGTTGGAAGTGGCCGCCAGAAAAGTGGATTTGCCTGCATTGGGCAGACCCAGCAGGCCGACATCGGCAATCAGTTTCAGCCGCAGCCAAATGGTGCGCTCAACACCCTCCTGCCCCGGGTTGGCCCGGCGCGGCGCCTGATTGACGCTGGTCTTGAAATGCAGGTTGCCAAAACCGCCATTGCCGCCACGCGCCAGTTGTACACGTTGGCCCACTTCGGTCATGTCGGCAATGACCGTTTCCTGATCCTCGTCCAGAACTTCAGTACCGACGGGTACACGCAGAACAATATCGTCACCATCCTTGCCCGTACGCTGCCGCCCCATTCCGGGTTGACCGTTCTTGGCAAAGAAGTGCTGCTGATAGCGAAAATCGATCAGCGTGTTCAAGCCATCGACGGCTTCGACCCAGACTGATCCGCCTTTGCCACCATCCCCGCCGTCGGGGCCGCCGAATTCGATATATTTTTCGCGTCGGAAGCTGACACAGCCGCCACCGCCCGAACCGGACCGAATATAGACCTTTGCGAGATCAAGAAATTTCATGTCGGCCCTCAAATACGTTTCGCATCACGCGATAGAGCGTTGACGCCGCCGCTTCAACCCTTGCCTTTGACTGGCAAATACCCGATCCGACTTTATCAACGCCAGACTTGCCCAAAACCGCAGCCGGTGCCGTTATATCGGCCCGTAATTCGGCCTTGATCATCTCAAGGTCAAAACTCATGAAAATCCATTGCACAAACCGCTGCAAACGTGGCGCATCGGCGCGCAGGATCAGGCGTTTGGTTTGCGGGCACAGGTCAAATGCCATTGGTTTAGTCCCGTTTCAGGCTGTAGGTCCAGGTGGGCACCTTGGCATTGCGCGCGACCGAGAAACTCTCGGCATCTCCAAGGTATTGAAAGCCGCAATTGGTCAGCACCCGCGCCGAAGCCGCGTTATCCTGGAACACACTGGCAAATATAGTCCGGCAGTTCTGCGGATTGGCCGCCATCAGTGCCTCAACGGCCTCCGAGGCCACACCGCTGTTCCAGAACGCCGGGGCCACCCAATACCCCACCTCGGACTGCTCCCGGTTAAGCCGCACCAGGCTGATTACACCCATCACCTCGGGCGCGCCCGATTTGATGCCATCCATCGCCCAGAAATCCTCGATCCGGTCTTCGGCCTGCGCGCGGGCGATCATTGCCTCTACCATGCCGGGCGGCATCGGGTGCGGAATTGAGCTGGTGTTCAGCGCCACACGCGGATCGCTGAGATTCATCGCGATCAGGCCTACATCCGACGGGCGCAGTGGCCGCAGGTCGAAACGTTCGACCTCGATCACGGGCTGGTTGATGATGGTTTCCAGTTTCATCGGCGTCCTCCTCCAAAGAGCACGAATAGAACCGAGACAACGGTCAATGCCGCCAAGGCCCACATCAGGTATTTCTCAGTTGCTGTTCCGGCCACGGTCTGCGCGATCCGGTCTCCTCCAAAAGTCCAGATCGGGTGAAGAATGGCCTGCAAGCCAAACAAACAAATGGCAATCCAGGCGGTTGCGTACAAGGCCGGGGTGCCCGGTGTCACGAAATTGGTAAATCCCGTTACAATCATCGCCCAGGCTTTGGGATTGAGTGGATGCACGATCAGCCCGGCCAAAAATCCCGGTGCAGCTTCAACCGAACCATTACCGCCCAGTCGCAGATGCGCCACCTTCCACGCCAGCCAGCAGATGTAGGCCGCCGATACCCACCTCAGCGCGGCAAACACTCCCGGGGCCTGTGCGGCCAGTTCCATCAAGCCAAAACCGATCGGCCAGATGATCAACTGCTTGCCAAGTGCGACACCTGCCACAAACGGCAGCGCGGCACGAAAGCCAAACCGCGCGCCAGTGGCCAGCAACACCATGTTGGCCGGCCCCGGTGTGCCGACCTGGGACGCGCCAAACGCCAGAAAACTGATCACGGCAACACCCATATCGGTTGCCTCCTGCGCAAAAGAAAAGGGACCGGCGGTATCGCCGATCCCCTGATGTTCTAAAAACCTTAAGGTCGGCTTATTCAGCGGCCTCCGCCACTGGCAGAACCGAAATAAAGGTGCGGCCTTTGAGGCCTTTGTGGAATTTCACCGCGCCTTCGACCGTGGCAAAGATTGTGTGATCCTTGCCTTCGCCAACGCCCTGACCCGGCCAGAACTTATTGCCGCGCTGACGCACAACAATATTGCCCGGAACCACAGCTTCGCCGCCGTATTTTTTAACGCCAAGACGACGACCCGCCGAGTCGCGACCGTTACGGGATGAACCGCCTGCTTTTTTATGTGCCATTTGGTCTCTCCTTAGCCTTTAGCCAGTTCTTTGGCCTGTTCGATCCAGCCTTCACGCTCGATCCGACCTTTGAACGACAATTTCTCGTCCATATCAGCAACGTCCGCATCCGTCCATGCCGCGATTTGGGCAAAGGTGGTAACGCCAGCCTCGTGCAGCTTCTTCTCCAGCGCAGGGCCAACACCGCTAAGCTGTTTCAGATCATCACCACCCGCAGCGGCCTTGGCGGCCTTCTTGGGGGCTTCTTTTTTGGCTTCAGCCTTTTTCTCGGCTTTCTTGGCTGGCTTTGCAGCCGCCGTTACAGCCACAGCCGAAACCGAACCGGCACCCATGGCCGCCTTGACGCCCGACTTGTCAGCGCCTTTTTCCAGAATTTCGGTCACGCGCAGCAGCGTCAACTGTTGACGATGGCCTTTGGTCCGCTTGCTGGAATGCTTACGACGGCGTTTGACAAAATGGATCACCTTGTCGCCTTTGATCTGGTCAACAACCTCGGCCTGAACGGCGGCACCGTCCACCAGAGGCGCGCCAACGACCGGCTTGTCACCGCCCAGCATCAGAATCTCGTTGAATTGTACTTTTTCACCGGCATCTGCTGCAAGTTTCTCAACACGAAGCATGTCACCCGAGGACACCTTGTATTGCTTGCCACCGGTCTTGAGGACCGCAAACATGTGCATTTCCTTTTCATTTCCGCGCTCTGTGGTCCCCTTGCGGGTGTTTTCGGCCGGATCGGCCACCTCGAACTGCGCGCCGCTGGGGCGTCATTCAAATAAAATCCCCGGCAAGATCACCCTGCCGGGATGCGCGCTTATTCAAGGTCACGGGTCAAAAGTCAAGGGGGTATTGCCGGTTAACTCTGCAGCAGATGTCAAAGCTTTTCACTCAGCATATTCTGCGCCACGGCCTGCCCCAGAAGATACGATATCTGCTCATACATTCTATCAAAGGCCTGAAACAGGGCCCGGTTCAGATCGCGCCCTGCAGGGCTGCGGTAAAGCGCTATGTAGTCTTCCAGAAGGTCGCTCTCTACCGGCTGGTACGCCATCAGCAAAAAGCCATGCAGCCACCGATCCGACTCGGCCCGGATATCCTCTTCCTGGGCCCAGACATCCGACAGCATCTCGTCCTCGGCCATATCCAGCGCGCCGCCGTCATTCAGACCGCGATAAAACATCAGGTTCGAGTTAAGTGCCCCCACCACATTCATTTCAATCAGGTCGCTGTCGGCAATCATCCGGTCGATCTGATCCAGAATGGGCGCCCCCTCGCCCTGCATCACCTCATATCTGGTCTGTGCCGCCGTTTCGATATCGCGATCCAGAAAGGCGCGACGTGCGGCCAGCTCCAGCGTCACAACCTCCTGCCCGCCCTCTGAAGTGTAAAAATCCAAAAGCGTGGTTAGATCGGTTTCGCGCAGCGCATCGTGAAACTCTTCAGCAAGCAGGGCATACATCCTGTCAGTGTCGTAAACACGTCCCACGGTCAGCCGCCAGCTGTCCGGGTCTGCATCCGGCAACATGTCGATTGCCACTTCGGTGCCGTAGCGCAGGCCTTCTTGTTGAAGGATACTCACCGTTTCCTTGAAATCCATCGCTTCCATCAGGCGCGCCAGGTCCTTTTCCTGATCAGCCATAACCGGGCCGGCCAACATCACGGCAAGGCCAAGCCCCAACAAACCACCCCTGGACACCGCCCCCATCAAAGCTCCTGCCCCGGGTGCAATTCGGCCATGCGCGCAGCGAGAACCTCAAACCGGTTGGCCATAACCTCGTATTGCACCGCGTTCATCAATTCATAAACAACCTGCATCGTCGGATGCTCCAACGCGTCCACATAGGCCTGCAGGTCGTCATCCGAGAGATCCTGATAGGTATAGGCCGCACCTGCCAGGCTGGCGCGTTGCATGCTCAGTCGCAAGTCGGATTCGCTTTCTTTCATCAGGGCGCGCAACATGCCTTCGTCCAGTTCCTGCTCCAGCACACCGGCGTTTGACGCCGCCATCAAAAACCTCACCTGAATTTCCTGCACTGCCCGCACCGAACTGTCCGAGGCATCAATGGCTGCCGTCATGGCCCGCAAAATGCCCACGCGCGGGTTTCCTTCGGCGACATCCCTGGCCACCAGTTCTTCGCCGGTCGCCCGTTTGGCCGCGTCATCGTCAACCATATGCGAGGCATTTTCGACCTCGACCAGGCGCTGCCCCAACGGTGAAGCATAAAACTCGGCCGCATGGGTCAGCATCTCGTCGCTTAGCGTCTGCTCAAGAATATCCAGCGCTATGCCCTGCATTTTAGCCGTATCAAATACCTCATCTGCGACTCGCGTCCATTCGCTGCCGAAATCGCTGGCCGACATGCCAAGCATTTCTGGCGCATCGGCAGCAGCCAGCGCGATACTGTCCAGCGCCACGTCAAAGCCGGTGACCTTCAGAAAGGCCTGCAACCGGTCCCGGTCAGCTGCCCGACTTTGGGTCACCGTCAGAAAAACGATCAACAAGGCAAACACCGCCAGGGCAGGCAGCCTGTGCAGCTTAATGAAATTGGGCCGAGGGATCAAAATCAGTCCTTTCCAGATAGCGGTTCACCATCAACCTAGGCAAAATCTCTGGCCAAACAATGCAAAAGCCCCTTGTCTCGCCAGACAAAGGCAATTAAACGCACCCTCCAGACCCCCGCGGAGAGGTGCCGGAGTGGTCGAACGGGGCGGTCTCGAAAACCGTTGTGGGTGCAAGCCTACCCAGGGTTCGAATCCCTGTCTCTCCGCCATTACCACATTTTCCGCGAATTGATTAGGTTGCCATGGGCAGCCTTTTTCTTTGTTTTATTGGCTTCCTTGCGTTTTCCGATTGCGCTGGCTTTCTTCGATAGGGTCCGTATTTTTACCTTGAGTGGTATGGAATGTGGTATTTGACATGGCCCTGTCTGGAAAGCTGACAAAGAGGCTGGTGGAGAATCTCGGTCCCGGCCGGCATGGAGACGGCAGCGGGCTTTATCTGGTTGTGGACCCGTCGGGCGCGCGGCGCTGGATCGCGCGGGTGGTGGTTAAGGACCTATTCGAACCCCTCAAGCCCTTCTCAAAACAACACTTTCAGGGGGCTGTCAAACAGCCTGAAATTCAAGCCAATCGAGCGGATAAAAGGAGAACAAGGACGATGAGAAAACATGTTGAGGAAAACGAGCGCGCTAAACGGGCCTATGTGTTTCATCTTGAGCAAGCGGCCGGGCTGGACGAAAAGACAACCGACAAGGTTTTGGCTGCAATTCTCAAGTTTGAGCAGTAGACCAATTTCAAGCCATTCAAACGGTTTCACACAGAACAGCTCAAAGCTGTGGTCGATGAATTTGGGTCATGAAAGCATTACGGTGACGGTTTCCTCATACATACCCGTGACACGACAAAGGCCAGCGAAGTTGTTGAAAACAATGGCGAAGTGAGGGCGGAAAGCCGATCTTCGCTGAGGGTGCAAACACACAAGATTGGCGCACCGGAAGCCGCCATTCATTGTCGCCGGGGTCAACAGTGAGCGCGATGGTCTGCGCCGTTTACAATCGTTTTCGGCGATCTTCACCCGACATTGGCGCGAGTAGCATCTCGTCAGGTTTCAGGTCTTGATCCATGCTAATCGTATCCTGTCCCGCATCAACCTTACCAGCAATGTCCAAAAGATAACTTTTGCGAAGCCTCATATGCCGTCGATCAGAACGAGAATCTACCGATTCAGTTCGGGCGGCACAAGGATTTCAGGCATCCCTTGGAGCGTGTAGGTGCCTTCGCCGGCCGCGCCTACATCTGAGCATAGGTTTGCCATGGCGCGAATTCCGCATCGCCGATGTCGAGCTGCTCAGACTTCGTTTGTTTGCCCGAGGCCGTTTCGAGAATGGCGCGGAAAATCCTTTCACCCGCTTCGGCAACGGTTTCCGAACCCTCGGCTATGGTACCGCAATTGATGTCCATATCGTCCACCATGTGATGATACATGGTGCTGTTCGAGGCGATCTTGATCGACGGGACGGGTTTGTTGCCGTAGCACGATCCACGCCCCGTAGTGAAACAGATCATGTTGCAGCCCGACGCGACCTCTCCTGTCAGCGAAACCGGATCGTATCCGGGGCTGTCCACGAAGACGAGCCCCTTGGCCGTGATCCTCTCGCCGTATTCGTAAACGCCGGTCAGGTTGGTGCTGCCGGCCTTCGCGACTGCGCCAAGCGATTTTTCAAGGATGGTGGTCAGACCACCCATCTTGTTGCCCGGGGTCGGATTGTTATTCATTTCGGAGCCGTGCTTGGCTGCGTAGTCTTCCCACCATTCCAGAAGATCGACCAGCTTACGGCCGACCTCGGGACTTGCGGCGCGATCCGTCAACAGGTTTTCAGCGCCGTAGATTTCGGGCGTTTCCGCCAGGGCCGCGGTACCGCCGTTCCGGACAAGAAGATCGACGGCGTGGCCAAGGGCCGGGTTCGCCGTGATCCCGGAATAACCATCCGAGCCGCCGCATTGCAGCGCCACGCTCAGATGCGAAGCGTCGATCGGTTCGCGCTGCGCCTTTGCGGCGTTCTGCAACGCGGTTTCGAGCCAGACCAGACCCTTTTCGATGGACTTGCGGGTGCCTCCGGCGCTTTGCAGCGTGTAATACTGAAAGCTGTCATCTTGGGGGCGGCCATAGGCTTCGAGCATCAAGGGAATTTGGTTGGCCTCGCACCCCAGGCCCAACATCAGGACCGATGCGAAATTGGGATGCGTGGCATACCCCCAGATCGCCCGCTGCAGCTTGCGAAAAGCGTCGTCATCGGTGCCGATACAACACCCGGCGCCGTGTACGATGGGCACGATGCCATCGACACCGGGGTAGGCATCCAACAAGCCAGAGCGTTCGGCTTCCTTGGTCAGCAGCTTAGCAGCAGAGGCCGAGCAGTTCACCGATGTGACGATGCCCACGTAATTCCGCGTGCCCACGGCGCCAGTGGTACGGCGGTAGCCATCAAAGGTCGCCCGGTCCGCAACAGGCAGGATGTCCGTGTCGCGGGCCTTGGAGCCGAAAGTCTCGCTGCGCTCGAAGCTGGCCATCGTAACGTTGTGCACATGAATGTGGGAGCCGGCGGGAATGTCCTGCGTGGCGACCCCTATGATCTGACCGTATTTGGTGATTTTTTGGCCGGCGGCGATGGATTCCATGGCCACCTTGTGGCCTGACGGGATATTTTCGACCGCAGTGAGGCCGGTGGATGCCAACGCAGTGTCGGACTCGATCTGGCGCAGGGCCACTGCGATATTGTCGGTCTCATGAAGCTTAAGGATTTGGTGGCTGGACATGTTCAGTTACTCCTGCGGTGCGTTGGGAACGGATCGGTGTTCGGTCTTCTCTTGCGCCTTGTGGCGCAGCAGGGCCATCAGCTTTCGGTCGCGTTCCGCTTGCTTGATAGGAATGTCTGCGACAGGAATTAGAGTTTCCAACTGGGCCTTTAACCCGGTTTCGACGATATCTTTCCAGTCGACGTCATCGTAGTGACCAAGACCAAAGCCGCGATACATGGCGCCGTAACGTTCGACATATTGTTCGACCCCTTCTGGCGCATTAAGGTGGATCGTCTGCATTGGCCCCATGAAGGACCAGCGCAGACCGAGTCCATCGCAAATAGCCTTGTCGAGATCAGAGGCCGACACGATGCCGCTGCCGACCAGCTTGAAGGCCTCTTCCAACAGCGCACCCTGAAGACGGTTGACGACAAACCCGTCGATTTCCTTAGTCAGAACGATGGTTTCGCGTTGGCAGGCACCCATCAGTTCTGTCGTTTTGGATACAATGTCGGGGTCGGTCCACGGTGTCGGTACAATTTCAACCGCGGGAATAAGATGCGGCGGGTTGATCGGGTGCACCACAAGGCAGCGGTGCCGTCCGGCGATATCTTTACAATAGCGCGAGGCCGATATGCCGGAGGTCGAGCTACCGATGGGCACGTCCGCAGCGGCAAGCGCGTCTAGTCGTTCGGTGATCTCGCGTTTCACCTCGATACGCTCAGGCCCGCTTTCCTGGACATAGACGACACCTTCCAAGGCGTCTTCGAGACTTGGCGCGACCGTGATGCGGTTTAAGATGGCAAGGGCGTCACATGCCGCGACAAGGTCGAAGGCAACCAGATCCGCCACCCGCCCTTCCATTGCACTCAGGGCATGCTCTGCTGCTTCAGGCGAGGCATCGTACATGGCGACATCGAACCCCGCCTTGGCAAATACAGTGGCCCAACCCTGGCCAATCA
Organism: Roseovarius litorisediminis; assembly: GCF_900172295.1. Lineage (GTDB taxonomy): Bacteria > Pseudomonadota > Alphaproteobacteria > Rhodobacterales > Rhodobacteraceae > Roseovarius > Roseovarius litorisediminis. Next base: position 230,497 of record NZ_FWFL01000001.1, on the reverse strand, counting down.
GGCCGCATCCGATTGTGGCTATCTTAGTCATTTTCACTCTCCTTGAAGCGCTTGATTTGCGGCTAGGCCATTATTCTGACGTCGTCCGCCGTCTCGAAGCGCGCCTCGGTTGCGTCCGCCACCTTCTCCGGCGTCAGGCCGGGCGCGATTTCCGTCAGGACCAGACGGGAGGCACGGACCTCGAACACAGCCATATCCGTGACGAGCAGGTCGATAGGCCGGCTCGACGTCAGTGGCAGGTCGCATTTCTTGACGACCTTGCTGGCACCCTTCGCAACGTGCTGCATCGCAACGATGACGCGCCGCGCTCCGGTCGCAAGATCCATCGCTCCGCCCATGCCCGGGACCATCTTTCCCGGGATCACCCAGTTGGCCAAATGGCCGGTTTCATCCACCTGCAAGCCACCTAGGACTGTCACATCGATATGGCCGCCGCGGATCAGGCCAAAGCTCATCGCGCTGTCGATGGCCGCAGCACCCGGAACGGCGGTGACAAAACCGCCCCCCGCATCGGTCAGGTCCGGATCTTCCATGCCTTCCGGGGGGCGTGCCCCAAGGCCGATGACGCCGTTTTCCGATTGAAAGAACACGCCAGACTGCGCGGGAACGAAGCTTGCCACCAGGCTCGGCAGACCAATGCCGAGATTGACAAGCGTTCCTAGCTCGATTTCCTGCGCGACACGGCGGGCGATCCGTTCTTTGGGCGTCATCTATTGCGGCCTTTCCACAAGATGATCCACAAGAGCGGCAGGCGTGCGTACCGCGTCCGGGGGGATGACACCGACCGGAACAATATGTTCCGGTTCCGCGATCACGGTGCCGGCCGCCATCGCCATGATCGGATTGAAATTCTGGGCGGTCAGGGAGTAGTCCAGATTACCGAGGTAGTCGGACTGACGCGCGGCGATGAACGCAAAATCGGCGCGAATGGGAAGTTCCAGCAGGAAGTTCTTTCCGTCAACGTCAATAACCCGCTTGCCCTCTTCCAATCCGGTGCCCAGCCCTGTCGGTGTAACGACCGCACCAAGCCCCATGCCGCCCGCGCGGATGCATTCGACGAGGGTCCCCTGTGGCATCAGCTCGACCTCAAGGGTGCCCTCGTTCATCTGTTTCTGCGTTTCCGGGTTCAACCCGATATGCGACACGATCAGGCGGCGGACCGCTTTGGCCGAAATCAGCTTGCCGAGCCCACGTCCCGGCATGGCGGTGTCGTTGGCGATCAGGGTCAGGCCGCGTTTTCCAGAGGCCACCAGAGCGTCGATAATCCGCCTTGGCGTGCCCACGCCCATAAAGCCGCCGACCATGATCCTTGCCCCATCCGGGACAAGCTCTGCGGCTGCGCCCGGCGAGAGAACTTTTTTCATCATATCGCCTCCCAGCGTCCTGCGCGCCCACGACCGTCGGCAACCACAGGGATCGGACACTGCTCAGAACGCAACTTGATCACCACCCTTGAGGTCGAGGATTTCGCGGGCTTCGTCCGGTGTCGCGACTTGCAGGCCAAGGCCTTCAAGGATCGTGCGCACCTTGCGGACCTGCACGGCATTGGAGGTGGCAAGCTCTCCGCGGCCCGCCCAGAGGCTGTCTTCGAGCCCGACGCGCACGTTGCCGCCAAGCGCGGCCGCCTGCGTGGCAATGCGGAATTGGTTGGCGCCTGCGCCCAGCACCGACCAGCGGTAGTCGCTGCCGAACAGCCGGTCGGCGGTGCGTTTCATATGCATGACGTCCTCAGGGTGGCTGCCGATCCCGCCCAACAGGCCAAAGACTGATTGGACAAAGAAAGGTGCCCTGACCAGGCCACGATCCGCAAAATGCGCGAGGTTGTAGAGATGCGAGGTGTCATAGCACTCGAACTCGAACCGGGTGCCGTTGCCGTAGCATGTCTCCAGCACATATTCGATGTCCTTGAAGGAATTGCGGAACACCAGATCGCGCGAGCCTTCCAGATGTTCGCGTTCCCAGTCGTGTTTGAACTTCTTGAACCGGTTCAGCATCGGATAAAGCCCGAAATTCATAGACCCCATGTTGAGCGAGGCCAGTTCGGGCTGGTGCGTCGCGGCCGGGGCAGCACGTTCGGCGACACTCATGTAGGGGCTGCCGCCGGTGGTGATGTTGACGACCGCATTGGTGCCTTGCTTGATCCGCGGCAGGAAGGCGGCAAAGCCTTCCGGACTTTGATCCGGCCTTCCGTCCAGTGGGTTGCGGGCGTGAAGGTGCAGGATGGAAGCACCTGCTTCGGCCGCTGCCAACGATTCCTGAATGATTTCCTCGGGTGTTACCGGCAAATGCGGCGACATGGACGGCGTGTGAATGGCGCCGGTGACCGCACAGGTGATGATGACCTTGCCCGCGTGTTCATTTGTCGTGCTCATGTTCGGACTTTCTATTTGAGATCAGAGAGTTTCGACGTTGCCATCGACGGCAAGGGATTGACCCGAGAGATTTGCGCCAAGATCGGAGATCAGAAATGCCACGGTCGTAGCAACATCGTCCGGCGACACCATGCGGCGCAGGGAGACGTTCTTGAGATATTCCTCACGCATTGCCTCGAAACTAACGCCAGTTGCTTCGGCACGAGCCTGGATCACCCCGTCCATGCGGGGGCCTTCGACGATGCCGGGCAGGATGGCGTTGACGCGGATGTTGTCCGGCCCCAGCTCCTTGGCGAGGCTTTGCGTCAGGCCGATCACGCCGAATTTTGCCGCCGAATAGGGCGTGCGGTAGGCGTATCCGTGCTTGGCGGCGGCAGAACCCATGTTCACCAAAGCACCGCCGCCGCTGGCCTTGATCATTGGGATCGCCTGGCGCGCGCAAAGGAACTGACCCGTCAGGCAAATGTCGACGCAGCGCCGCCACTCGTCCGGCGTCAGGTCTTCGAGATGGCCCGTCGGGCCCGCGATGCCCGCATTGTTCACCAGTGCGTCGAGCCCGCCGAGCCCGGCCCTGACCTTGTCGAAGAACGCCTCGACCGCGGCATCGTCCGAGACATCCGCTTGCTCCGCTATGCAGCCCCCGAGGGCGTCGCTGGCCCGCTTCAGCGCATCCGCGTCAACGTCACAGATCGCAACCCGCGCGCCCTGCGCATAGAGTTGACGGGCAATGGCAAAGCCTATGCCACCAGCGCCCGCCGTGATGACAACCTTCCTGCCCTTCAACCCCGGCAGACGCATGTCTGTCATGCCCTCTTTCGCCTCGATCGGATGGTCGTTCATGTCAGTCTCCTTCAATTGCCGAACACGGCGTCGGGTGCCCAAAGCACGAGGTCGGGCCAGATGATCAGCAGCGCGAGGCCGAAAAGCTGCAACGCGACGAATGGCACAATGCCTCGGTAGATCGTGCGGATAGTGATCTCCGGCGGGGCCACGCCCTTGATGTAGAAGAGCGAATAGCCAAACGGCGGCGTCAGAAAGCTTGTTTGCAGGTTGACCGCCACGAGCATGGCGAACCACAAAAGCTGCTGTTCCTGAGAGATGCCGAGACCGAAATCCAGCGCCGCGACGATGGGCGCAAAGAGCGGCAGCACGATAAAGCTGATCTCGACCCATTCGAGGAAGAACCCCATGATGAAGATCAGAAGCAACAGGATGCCCAACGTGCCATAGGCGCCCAGGTCGAAGAACAGGATCGCGTTTTCGATCATCCTGTCGCCTTTCAGGCCCTTGAACACCATGCCGAAAATTGTGGCGCCTACGAGCACGCCTAGGATCATGGCTGATGTATTGCCGGTCTCGCGGACACAGGCCGACATGGTCCTGAACGTCAGTTTGCGGTTCATGGCGGCAAGGACCATGGCGCAGATCGCGCCAAGCCCGGCTGCTTCAGTTGGCGTCGCGGTTCCGGTTGCGATTGACCCCAGTACCGTGAGGATAAGCGCGAGGGGCGCAAACAAGTCCCGCAGAAGTGCGATGAACAACGACCCCTCTGCCCGCACCGCCGTCGATATGGGTGTGTAGCTCGGCTTGGTAAGTGCGATAAAAACGATGTAAGCGATGTAGAGACCACCAAGCAGCAGGCCAGGGACAATCGCCCCCAGAAAAAGCTCGCCAACTGAAATCTGGAGTATATCGCCCACCAGCACGAGCATGATGGAGGGCGGGATCAGAATGCCAAGTGTTCCCGAGGCTGCAATTGTGCCGACAGCCAGTTCCGGCTTGTAGTTTTCCCGAAGCATGATTGGCAGGGCGAGCGTGCTCAACATGACAACCGACGCGCCCACGATCCCCGTACTCGCCGCCATGACAATGCCGAGAAGTGCGACGGAAATGGCCAGCCCGCCGCGCTTGCGCCCAAGCGCACGCTCCAACGAATATAGCAGGTTCTGCGCAAGCCCCGATTTATCGAGCATCGCTCCCATGAACACGAAGAGGGGCACGGCAAGCAACAACCAGTTCTCGATGACACCGGCGTAGATGCGCGAGACACCAATCTTCAGAAAGGCGAGTGGCAAGCCGCCGAAAAATGCAAACAGAATGCCGACACCGCCCAGAACGAAGGCCACCGGGTAACCGCTGAAAATGCCGACGAGGAGGCATATGACCATCGAAAGGGGAACAATATACTCAATCATCGACTTTCCCTCGCCCCATTTTGAAGAGTGCCTGGAGTCTCACAACAATCAGTCCGATGCCCGCGACCAGCATCAGTGCGAACCCGATCGGGATAAATGCTTTCAGCACGAACCGGTCGTACATCCCGTCGTAGTTCGACCCTTCTCCCATGGTGAAGGAGCGCAACGTGAAATCATAACCATGCAGGACGACGATGATGCACAAGGGCATGAGGAAAACGATGTGACCAATGAGATCGACAATGTTCTTTTGCCGCTCGCTCATGTTTTGCCGCAAAAAATCAACGCGCACATGCGCATCGTTTACAAGCGCCCCCGCCATCGTCAGCATCAGCATGATCCCGAAGAGATGCCATTGCAAATCGCCCAGACTTGAAAGAGTCAGTTTCGATCCAAACAGAAAAACGTCGTTTTCCCACTGCACGATCGTGCCAAACTTGGCGGCTGAAAATGTCACACTGACCAGGACGAGGATAAGGATTGGAACAATGAGCCAAGCCGCAGCGCGGCCTATCCATACGATCCCGCTAAGAACCGTATGGACAGGGCCGGTGCCACGATCTGGACCACTCGATTGCGTGTCCATATCGTGTACCAAGGTCTTATTCGGCAGGGAGGGTCTGGAGCGACGTCCAGCGACCCGAGGAAGCCACGAAGTCCTTCATCGAACGGTAGGCCTCGCCGTAAAGAGGATCTTTCTCGGCCTCGGCATCCAGCACCCGCTCAGTCGCGGTGCGCAGTTCTGCGAGAACCTCATCGGGGAAGGTCTTGACGATAGTGCCGCCAGCCTCGAATTCCTCGATTTGCGGTGTCTGGGCTGCCGGGGCATAGGCCAGGGTCCATTGCAGGCTGACCTGGCAGGCCGCTTCATACATCGCCTGCTCCTGCTCGCTCATGCCGTTCCAGACGTCCATGTTGATCATCAGGATGTCGGCGCTGCCCGGCTGGTGCCAGCCCGGATAGTAATAGTATTTGGCGATCTGGTTGAAACCCAGATCTTTGTCGATGATTGGCAGTGAAAATTCGGTGGCATCGATCCGGCCGCGTTCCAACGCGAGGTAGATTTCGCTGGCGGGCAAATACTGTGCCGAGGCGCCGAATTCGTTAAGCACACGCGCACCAACACCGGCCATGCGCATCTTGAGACCGTTGAAATCTTCGATCGAGTTGATTTCCTTGTTGAACCAGCCGCCGGGCTCGGGGTTGGTGACGTGGCAGGCCATGACCTTGATGTTGAGTGGGTCAAAGCCGCGCTGAACAATCTCCAGACCGCCGCCGACATGCAACCAGGCCGCCAGAGCTTCGGGGCCCGCACCAAAGGGTGTCGCGCCGATCTGGGCAACCGGAACCTGTCCGCCCCACTGGCCCAGAAAGCTCCAACCGGCCGGAATGGCGCCGGAGCTGACGTTTTCAAGAATTTCCCCTGCCGGGACCAGCTCGCCGGCCCCGTAGAGCGTGAACCCGGAAGCTCCACCGCTCATCTTTCTGAGTGTCTCATCCATCAGCTTTGCGCTGTCGGCCAGGAATGTCAGGTCCTTGGGGATGTTCATGTGCACATCGAGGATGTCAGCCTTTGCGGACATGCCAAATGCCATTGAACCTGCGATCAGAGCCGCGGTGATTTTCGAATATTTCATACTTTCCTCCCAGTTGGGCTGACCCGTCAACGCACCGTCAGGACGGCGCCGACGACCAGCAATACAAAATTTGTATTTGATTATTGATCAAATATCAATAACTATGATGCGACGGCGTATTGTGGCAGTGTTTCAAAGTGTTGAAGGGAGGGCGCGCGGTTGGAGTCGCGACTACAAATCTGCTGGTGTGTCAGGTTGATTCGGTCTGAAAAAGCATCCGGACAAGCACTTCGTAGGCATCGGAGAGATCTGCTATCAAAGCTTCGGATGCTGCATCGGCATCGCCTCGGTGGATGCTCTCGACGATCTTTCGGTGGTGAATGTTGGACACCTTGTACTGGTCCTCTTTCTCCAACTGATAAAGATGCGGACTGACGCGCAGCCAGAGGGTATCGATAACCTCGGTCAAAACGGGAGACCTTGATTGCTGGTAGAGACGAAGATGGAATTCGTAGTTGGTCTTGATATATGCGGCAATATCGCCCGACTGCTCTGTTTTTTCGAGACGCCCGAGCAGATCGTCAATCTCGGCCAGAAATGCCTTGTCGCAGTTCTTTACCGCCCACCTAACGGCCAGAGATTCGATCTCGAGGCGGACGTTGCGCAGGTCGGTCAACTCATCATAGCCAAGTACCGGCACACCCACCGAACGGCCCGATACATTTGCCAGAACGCCAATTGCCAAAAGCCGGGTCAAGGCTTCGCGCACCGGCATGGCACTGACGCCGAAGGCTTTTGCGACCTTGGACACGGGAACGGCTTGCCCCGGCGTAAACTCCCCTTCGCGCAAAAGCGTACATAGACGATCGTAGACCTGATCGTGCAGCTTGTCTTTCTGAATCGGTTGTTGGTTCTCGAACATGATACGCGTCTTTGCATAGAAACAGGGTGGAAATCCATAGCGCGTTTGCGGGACCGGGTTCTCTTTGAATGCCGGTTACACTTCGGATCGCGCGAATTGCTCTTTTCGACGCCCTTTGAAAGAATCGAACCATGACCAAGAAGGATAGCGGAAGAATGTCATCACGAATCAAGGATCTGCGCGCCCTCGAACCCGATGCGCGATTGAAGGCCGTAACCCGCGCGACCGGCATTGACGCCTCTTCCGCCTTTGCCCTTTCTGGGGAAACCGTTCTCGGGCTCGATATCGCGAACGGGATGATCGAAAATGTGATCGGAACGTTCGAATTGCCCTTGGGCGTCGCAACCAATTTCACGGTCAACGGGCGTGATTACCTTGTGCCCATGGCGGTCGAGGAACCGTCCGTTGTTGCGGCAGCGTCCTACATGGCCCGGATCGCGCGCGCCGGGGGTGGTTTCTGTGTCACCTCAACCGAACCGATCATGCGGGCGCAGATCCAGATCCTTGGGCTGAGCGACCCCCATGCCGCGCGCGCACGGCTTTTAGCCGAGCGCGATGCGATAATGGACAAGGCGAATGCCAAAGACGCCGTTCTTGTCGACCTCGGCGGCGGATGCCGGGACGTCGAGGTGCATGTGTTCCCCGAAACGCCCATCGGGGCGATGGTGGTCATGCATCTTCTGGTGGATGTACGGGACGCAATGGGCGCAAACACGGTCAACACGATGGCCGAGGCGCTTGCGCCTTTTGTCGAAGAGATCACAGGCGGCACCGTGCGCCTGCGAATCCTGTCCAACCTTGCCGACAGGCGCCTGGTGACGGCCAGCGTGCGCGTGCCGGCCGCCGCCCTGGACACCGATGTTCTGGATGGCACCGACGTGGCACAAGGCATCGTCGAGGCCTGCGCCTTGGCACTGGTCGACCCGTATCGCGCTGCGACCCACAACAAGGGCATCATGAACGGGATCGACCCCGTTGTGGTGGCCACCGGCAATGATTGGCGCGCCATCGAGGCGGGCGCCCACGCGTTTGCGGCACGCTCTGGGCGCTACACATCGCTCACGACATGGGAAATCGCAAATGACGGAGCGCTTGTCGGGACGCTGGAAATGCCGATGGCGCTCGCTATCGTTGGCGGGGCGACGCGTACACACCCGGCGGCCCGCGCGGCGCTTGACCTGTTGGCGGTTTCCTCCGCGCAGGAACTTGCCGAAGTCGTGGCAGCCGTCGGATTGGCACAGAACATGGCCGCGCTGCGGGCTCTTGCCAACGAAGGCATTCAGCAGGGGCACATGAAATTGCATGCCCGAAACATCGCAATCACTGCCGGAGCCACCGGCACTGATATCGACCGCGTCGCAAATGCTCTTGCGGCCGACGGCGACGTCAGTGTCACCAAGGCGAAAATGTTGCTTGAGAGGCTGAAACCATCGTGACTTTCTCTTGCCTTCGTCATGTCCAGAACGCCAAAAAACCGACTATTCCCGCGCCCGGCCGGAACAGACATTCTCTGCGGTGGGTGCGGATGACATTTGTAGCTAAAGCGAATGTCGGCAAAGCGGGTTTCGGATGCAGAATATCGAGACTTTATCGAGTGTCCATTATGGGCCGGTTCGCTTACCCCCCGAATTTCGAGCGCTGACGTTAGCTGCTATTTGTTGTCTGCCGGTCTTCAAAGTGAAGGAGATCGGCCATGTCGAAACGGACGCGAAATCATCCAGAGGTTCAAGGCAAAGGCCGTGTTGGAAGCGCTTGAGGGCGAGGAGACGGTTAGTGAACCGGCCAGTCGTTTGGAATTCACCCTCAGGCGCGGACGATTTGATGCGTGCGGCCCGGGCATGGACCACGGCACGCGCATCGCAAGACTCCACGATTTGGCGCGGTAAAGGCAGTATTTCTGCCTCATTTCGATGCCAACCTACGGATCCTGGGTACCTGTGTGAAAGGCATAGAAGGCATAGAAGGCATGGAAGAACGTCTCAAACCCGCCACAAGGCCGCGCCACGCGCTGCTGTTTGAATTGATCCGTCAGCGCGACGTGGCAGACACCATCAACCGTAAAATGCCCGGCGCGTCCGGCGCTGATTCCAGTCAGATAGAACAGTTCATGCTACAGGCCACGCAATCCCTGACGCCGCACAGAACCCTGTCCGCAACCCTTTAGGGTTCTCCCCGGAACCCCATTGCGACAACGAATTTTTCCGAACTGTCGGATCGCGATGCCGGGGGTTTGACGTTTGCAACCTTTGTAAACCGCTGCTTCAGAATTTTCTGCAACTCACCTTCGGCCCCACCTGCCAGAACCTTGGACACAAACGTACCGCCCTCGATCAGTACATCGAATGCGAAGTAGGCCGCTGCTTCGCACAGTGCCATGATTTTCAAATGATCCGTTTGCTTGTGCCCGCTTGAGGACGCCGCCATGTCCGACATCACCACATCGGCCTGCCCGCCCAGCCATTGCTTGACCATCTCATCGGCGCCTTCGTCCATGAAATCCAGCTGGTGAAACTCGCATCCGGCAATCGGCTCGACTTCTTGCAGGTCGACGCCCAGAATCGTCCCGCGCGCCTTGCCCGACTTGTCGCCCAGGGCATTCACCCGCGGCACCGCCACCTGGCACCACCCGCCCGGCGCGCAGCCCAGGTCGACCACCCGTGCGCCCGGCACCAGAAAACGGTACTTGTCGTCAAGCTCCATGATCTTAAAGGCCGCCCGCCCGCGATACCCTTCATTCTGGGCCCGCTTGACATAAGGATCATTCAACTGCCGCTGCAGCCAGCGGGTTGACGACGCCCTGCGCCCCCGCGCGGTCTTTACCTTGACCGTCAGATCACGCTGCCCGCGCCCCGATGTGTTTTTGCCGTCCGGCCCTTTAGCCATCTAATTCGCCTCACGCGTTCGCAATTGAAATACCCTCATGTGCGATTTCAAGTGTTTCAACCGCAACCTCATTGCCCTCGGCCTTCAGATCAGTGCTTGTAATTTTGACCGGAAAGGCATTGTTGATGTGCCAGACCATCACCGGTTTCCCGCCTTCGTCCAGCAGTGAAATCGTTACCTTCCTGCGCTTGATCGTGTTCATCTTGATTTCGGAAAACCAGTCGAAAATCGCGTTGTCCCTGACGAAAACGCCTTTCTTCATCGTGATGTTAGCGCTTTTCATCATACCCGGCATTTTCACCGCTGAAAACACGGGCGAGTTCCCCGTCCGGTATTCAAGTGGCTGAGTCTCGGCATCCAGCCCCGAGACCTCCTGAAAATGCAGTTCGGCTTTGTCCCAGGTCACTAGAAAGTGAAACTTTGGCAAGGGCCAGACCGTCGCCGGCACAGATCCGTCATCGATCATCTAATCCACCGTATCCTTCAAAACCCCATCCGCCGACATTTGCGCATAAAGCATGCCTTCGCGCAGGCCCCGATCGGCCACCGACAACCGGTCAGTAGGCCAGCAGCGCAACAGCGCTTGTAAAATGGCGGCGCCGGACATGATCAGCGCCTGACGGTCCATTCCTATCCGCGGGTCCTTGCGCCGTCCGGCGGGCCCAAGCAGCAGGTAGTTCCGGATCACCTTGTCAATCTCGTCGCTGGTCATCGTCAGGCCATCTACCTTGTTGCGATCATAACGTCTGAGCCCCAGGTGGCTGGCCGCAACTGTAGTCACCGTCCCGCTGGTGCCGACAATCTGAAATCCTTCGCGGGACTGCTCATCCTTGTAGGGCGCGAATTCAGCAAGATTTTCCTCGAAAAACCAACTCATCAGCGCAAAACGCGCGCTGTCATCCTCGACATCAATAAACTGATCGCGCAGAGTTGCGACACCCAAAGGCACACTGATCCAGTCCACCACTTTGGCCGCGGGAAACCGGTTGTCGGTGCTGTGAAACCCGTGGTGCATCCGCATGATAGCGCGCGCGCGGTCCCGCGGCGGCACATCGCGCAGGTCGATCCACACAAGTTCAGTCGATCCACCACCTATATCGACTACCAGCAACTGGTTCGTGACGGGACTCACCAGCGGCGCACAGGAAACCACCGCCAACTGCGCCTCTTCCAGAGGTTCGATGATATCCAGCTTCAGACCGGTTTCGCGCTGAACACGCTCCATGAATTCGACACCGTTGGTCGCCCGGCGGCAGGCCTCGGTGGCCACCAACCGCATCCGCCGCACCTGATGACGCTTGAGTTTTTGGCGGCACACCCGCAGCGCCTGAATCGTTCGGTAAATCGATGACCGCGACAACCGGCCCGAACTTTCCAGTCCGGCACCCAGCTGCACTGATTTTGAAAAGCTGTCCACGACTTTGAACTGATTGCCCTGCGGTTGGGCAATCAGCATTCTGCAACTGTTTGTTCCCAGATCCAGCGCCGCATACAAATCGGCGGAATCCGGCAGTCTCAGTGCGGGGCTCTCTACCAGTTTAGGGATCGCGCCCGCACTTTCGGGACGCTTGGGCGTCATGACGACACGCCCTCCATTTCAAGTTACCCACAAGGTAGTTGCTAACGTCGCGCCACGCAAGCGCTGCGCGACACTGATAACCATCTTGAAAGATTTTCCTGTTGCCCCCTGTGGCGCCGCCCCCTGCCCCTGCTCTATGATCATTACGTCGCATGACGTATCAGGATTGTCGAAAACCGACCCTGAACCGGTCGCGTGCTGCTTTAGTTAGGGGCCACTGAGGAAAAGGAATCAGCCATGGTTGACGTTACCATTGTTTACTGGCGGGACATCCCGGCACAGGTCATCGTCGGCAAGGGTCGTAAAGGCGCCAAGAAACAGCTGCCCGAACGATTCGAGCAGGCCATCGACCGCGCTGCCATGAAAACCGGCGCTGGTGGTACCGATGACTATCTTGCCGAATGGCGCAAGGCCGCTCCTTATCAGGTCGAGGGGGAACCCTCGGACGTCGCAGAATCCGAAGCGGCCCGGTTGGACGCAGAATTTGATCAGGACCGCATCAAGCAACTGATCGCAAATGATGGCTGGGCATGAGCTCCAGATCGTTATGGGAGGCCGCAATGGCTCTTTTGAACTTCCGCAAGCGTGAGAAAACCAGCGGCGCGCCGGTCAACGGTCAGGTCGAGGCATTTCTCAAGGATTATTCGATCGAAGTGATGCCGCGGACCGCTGAAAAGGTTGAAGATTTTCGCGATCTTCTGCCGGCAGGCACGCGCGTCTACATTGCCCACATCGAAGGCACACCGATCACCGAGATGGTCGCCACGGCCAAACGCGTAGCCGCAGAGGGCTACCCTGTCATGCCGCACTTCCCTGCGCGCATCATCAAGGATCGGGCCACCCTGGCCGACTGGATCGCCCGCTATCAAGGCGAGGCCGGCGTCGAACAGGCCCTGCTTCTGGCCGGTGGCGTTGAAAAGCCACACGGTGATTTCCACAGCTCCATGCAATTGCTGGAATCAGGCGAGTTCGACAAGGCTGGTTTCAAACGCCTGCACGTCGCCGGCCACCCTGAAGGCAACAAGGATATCGACCCCAAGGGCGGAATGAAAAACGTCGAAGACGCGCTGCGCTGGAAGCACAAATTTTCGGAAACCACCGATGCCGAAATGGCGTTGGCCACCCAGTTCGCCTTTGACGCCAAACCGATCATCAAATGGGCCGATGACCTGTCTGCGGCGGGTATCACACTGCCCATCCATATTGGCATTGCCGGCCCCGCAAAACTGCAGACCCTGATCAAGTTCGCTATCGCCTGCGGCGTTGGACCCTCTTTGAAGGTCCTGCAGAAACGCGCTATGGACGTCACCAAGCTGCTGCTGCCCTACGAACCCACAGAGGTGTTGACCCAACTGGCCGCCCACAAGGTCGCCAACCCGGATTTCAATATCACCAAAGTGCACTTCTTCCCGCTCGGCGGCATCAAGACCAACGCCACATGGGCTATCGAAAACGGCGGCAGCTCAGCTACACCCGCCAACCAGCAAGGATAAGAAATGACCCGCACAATCGTCGAGAGCAAAACCAAAACCGCCATCATCGGGTTCGACGAACCCTTTTGCGTGATCGGTGAGCGGATCAATCCCACAGGTCGCAAGAAACTGGCGGCCGAGCTTGAAGCGGGTGATTTCTCGACCGTCGAGGCCGACGCCGTCGCCCAGGCTGCAGCCGGTGCAACTGTTCTCGATATCAATGCGGGTGTGGTCTATAACTCCAACCCCAACCCGAACGAGACCGAACCGCCGCTGATGACCAAAATCGTCGAGTTGGTACAGGGTCTCGTTGATCTGCCGCTGTGCATTGACAGTTCGGTACCTGCCGCGCTTGAGGCCGGACTGAAAGCCTGTGAAGGCCGCCCGCTGCTGAACTCGGTTACAGGTGAAGAGGACCGGCTGGAATACGTCTTGCCGCTGGTCAAGAAATACAACGTGCCCGTCGTGGCCATCTCGAATGATGACACCGGCATCTCGGAAGACCCCGATGTGCGCTTTGAGGTCGCCAAAAAGATCGTTCAGCGCGCCGCCGATTTCGGCATTCCCGCGCATGATATCGTTGTGGATCCGCTGGTCATGCCTGTCGGCGCAATGGCCACCGCCGGTCTGCAGGTGTTCACTCTGGTGCGCCGCCTGCGCGATGAATTGGGCGTGAACACCACCTGCGGCGCCTCGAATATCTCGTTCGGCCTGCCCAACCGCCACGGCATCAACAACGCCTTCCTGCCGATGGCCATGGGCGCCGGTATGACCAGTGCCATCATGAACCCGATCGCTCTGCCGGTAAAACAGGCCGAAATCGACGCCAAAAAAGCCGAAGTCGCTGCTACAGGTCTGGTTCTGCCCGACGATATGGATGACGAAACCTTCTGCCAACTCTTCGGGCTTGGCTCGACCAAACCCCGTGCTGGCAAGGAAATGGAGGCAATCATGGCCGCCAACTTTCTCACCAACAACGACCCGCACGGCGGAAACTGGATCAAGTTCAACAAAGCGCCGCCAAAACCCGGCGACGAGGTCCGCTCTGGCGGACGCGCAGGCAGCCGCAGCCGCAGTCGCCGTCGCGCCTGATCTTCAGCCTGTCTGAAACGATCTGAATAACCCCGCCATCGCGCGGGGTTATTCTTTGCCCACTGATTTTTCGCAGAAAAATCGCGCGCGCGCTCAAACGGTTCTAATCGCCAGACAGGTCAATCGTCGCCGATACATCAAACCCCTCCGGCAGAAATCCCAGACGCCGTTCTACCGCCTCGCGTCGCGTCGCGTCCAGCGCCGTTCCGCTCAGGATCAAGCCGCCGGGTTCAATCGTCACAGTTCCCGTTTCCAGCATCGACAATGCCTTGATACCCGTCCGCGCCGCATTCCACCATTCAGGACTTGCAGGCACATCGGCATAGTTCAGATCCCCGGCTTCAATTACGCGGCCAAAAATCACTGATTGCGACTGCAGCCCCAGATCATAGGGCACTTTGCCACTGGCTCTTGCACCATTTGCATCGGTAGTCAGCGTCAACCAGAACGGCCGCCCGTCATCCAGAAACTCCAGCTCTGTCTCGGCATCAAATCCATCTGGCAGCCCGGCCAGCAGGTCCTGCATCTGCGTTTCCACATTCGGATCACGCAGCAGCCCCTCCAGGCGTAGACGATTGTCCGACACTTGCAGCACCCCGTTCTCAAACAGGGCAAGCGCGCCGATACCCAGTCGCGCGGCTGCTAACCAGTCGGAAGGTGCCTCCAGCTTACCGTCCACCAGCCCCCCGGGCGATACCGGCCCCCCCAACAATCCGGATTGCGCGCTTATCGGCAACGCCGCCGGCACCTTGCCCTTGGCGATTGCATCCCTGCCATCAAACTCAAGCGACAGGCGAAACGGGGTACCATCATCGTAATAGTCCAGGTCAAACCGCGTCTCGACGCCGTCCGGCAAGACTGCTGCCAGTTGCGCGGCCATCTTTTCCTGACGCGCCGAATCGAACACAAGACCGGTGAACGTCAGCTCATCATCGCTGAAGGTGACGGCCCCGTGTTCCAACTCTTTCAGTGCCTCGATGCCCGCAGTTGCCGCCTGCCACCATCGCTTTCCAGCCCGAACCTGTGCAATCACCAGATCGGGCCCGGTAACCGGGTGATCCAAAAACGCCGACTGCACCCGCAACCCCAGATCAGCGGGTGCTTTTCCGCGGGCCACCGCAGCCACGCCATCAAAGGTAATTGTCAAAGCAAACGCCGCGCCGTCATCCATCTGTGCGATGTCTGTTGTTGCCTTGATGGCACCGGGCAATTGATCGACCAGGGCATGGGCCTGTTCATACGCGGTTTCCGACCATGCCTCGCCCGACAGGGTAAAACTTGACCCGATCAGCGTCATATTTCCTGATTGCAACTGGTCCAGCGCTTTTAGCCCGGTTGCCAATGCGTCACTCCAGCCATCAAAGGGCACGGCGATGGGTGTAATCGGCAAGTTCTGCTCAGACAGGCGCTGATCAATCGCTGCCAGCTCCAGTGCCTGAGGCAACTTGCCGGACATCTTAAGGGTACCATCCGGCATTTTCGTCACCGACAGCCGTAACGGGCTTCCGTCATCCAGCAGTGTCAGATTTTTTTCAAACCCGTACCCTCCGGGCAATTCAGTGAAAATCCGCCCGATCTTTGCGTCGACTTCCGGCGTTAACGCAGTGCCGTTCAGCCGGACCATGCGGCCATCCATCTCCAAACGTCCGTTTTCCAACATAACAAGCGCCTGGGCGCCGCGTAGCGCAACACCACCCCATTCCAGATCCGGTGCGCCTGACGCCAGTGTCAACGCCTCAACCCGATCGCCCAGCACCCCGCGCAGGGCGGCGCGCTGGCGCTCGGTGGGGACAGGCCCCTCGATCTCTGTCGCCTGTCCCTTCTGATAGGTGATGTGCAGCGCATAAGGCACTGCAGGTTCCAGCACGGTCAGCGCACTGCTGATCCTGCCCCGGCCTTCAATTTCACGCAGATTTGTCAGGATGAATTCCCGCTCCGCCTCTGTGTCGGCAACACCCGACACACTGATGCTTCGGCCGTTCACCTCGACGGACAAAGGATGTATCGCCGGGCCGACAATAGCCTCGGCTTGTGATCGTAAACCGGCTTCGACCAGCGGCTCATCCTTCTGAAAGTTGAACATGCCAAAGGCAAACAAAGCCGCAATCAGAAACACCGCTCCCAGAAAATCTTCCATGTACCGCCCATTGCCAAGAATGTGTCACATCCCCGGTTATTCATGGCGCCCCTGCCGACTGTCAAACGCATATTCCCAAAGGCCATAGCCAGCGGTGCGCTGAGGTTGTGCAAAACCGCGGTCCAAATCCTGGAGTGATTCAATTTTTACCGGGTCAAAACCTGATCTCGGGCCGCGCATAGCTTTCAAATGCTGCGGGCGTCCCAACACAGAACAGAAAGAAATCAGGATGCCGGAACGCTTCAGGTCAGTCCCATGTCCCGCGCCAGCATCGCCGCATGTGTCCGGTTTTTCGCCCCCAGTTTTCGGGACAGTGTTTTCAGGTGCAATTTAACCGTAACCTCCTGAATATCCAGATCGCGCGCGATTTCCTTGTTGGATTTACCCTCGGAGATACCCAACAGCACATCCTTTTCCCGCGGGGTAAGGTTAATCCGCCCGTCGTCAGGCTCGATCTTGGTCAGAAAATCCAGGGGCATATAGGTTTCGCCCGAAAGCATATGGCGCACCGCCGCAACCAGTGACTGCGGCGCCAGCGTTTTTGGCAGGAATCCCGCCGCCCCGGCCCTAAGCGCCCGTCTGGCGACATCGGGCGGCGCCGTGCCAGTAAGGATCGCAACCGGGCATCCGGCACGTGCCTTCATCGTGGCCAGCCCCGTCAGGGCATCCATCCCCGGCATCGCATAGTCCAGCAATACCAGATCTACCGGACCTTCCTTATCCAGTGTGGCAAGTGCGCTATCCAGGCTGTTGGCCGACACAACGCAAAAACCGCCCTGAAGGCGAAGAAATTCAGCTATCGTTTCGCGAACCAGTTCATGGTCATCGGCCAGTAGCAACTTGCGCATTTTGGCGTCTTTCAAATTTGCAGGCATTCTAAAGCTTTACACCCGCAGTATTCCCCAATTCGGCAGCCTCCCACAGGCGCCTCATTACATATATAGAAGATGCATTGGTATATATACCATACCCTCCCCCTATCCAATTGCATAGGGGGATAGCTCAAACTCGATCATAAGGTGATAAGTTGTTTAGTTGAAAGGTCTGGTAATTTGGTAATCTTCTGGAAAAGCTTTTTGTTTCTGATTGTGTTGGCGATTTCACCTGTAGCCCATGCTAAGGACACCACCCTGATAAAAGCGCCCGATGCGGCAGTTCTGCTGACAATCGATATGCAGGAAAAGGATTGCTCCATCAGCGAACAGATCAGATTGACACTTGAAGATCTCAAAGAACTTCCCGTTGATGAAATCAACACAACAACAATCTGGACCGAAGGCACACAGACATTCCGTGGTGTTCGGTTAAGCACATTGCTGACGATGCTAGACCGAGAGGCCGTTGATCTGGAATTGATCGCGATAAACGGCTACCGCGTTACAATTCCTGCCGCCGACATCACACCTGAAGGACCACTTTTGGCATACCAGCGCAACGGCAAAGCCATGTCCGCCCGCCAGAACGGGCCGCTTTGGATGGTCTATGATTACGATTCCAATCCGGCTTTCAGAACCGAGACCATCTATTCGCGCAGTATATGGCAACTGGACCGGATAACGATTTCACGCTAGCTACGGCCTGTAAGGTAGCAACCGGGCCTGTCGCCATGTCACTGCGAAAAATAATGAAATACCTGTTTCGCCGACGGGTTCAACTTGCGCTTTACAGCGGAATTTCCCTGGCCTGCCTTGTGGCGACCGCTATCCTTACCGCTCAGGTCTTCCTCAAACTTGATGAATATAAAAGCACCAATCGCGACAATATGCCATGGACCATTACCCAGCTTCAGGTGGATCAGCTAAAGCTGATCAATGCGATTGTCGGCCCGGATACGCTTGATCCCGAAAAGCTGCAGATTCTGCGCCAGCGGTTTGACATTCTTTACAGCCGGACCCAAACAATCAAGAACGGCGAAAGCTACAAACTGGCGCTTGCGGATACAGCCGCCGGAACCGAACTGTCAGAGATTTCCGAAACACTCGACCGCATGGTCACAATCATTGACGCCGATGATGCAAGCCTCATTCGCCAGCGTCAGCTACTGCTCGACGCAACTACCGGTCTAACCGACCCGATCCGCCGTTTGTCAGCCGCAGGCATCATGGTCAACGCTCGCCTGGCCGAGGTCGAACGAAGCTTCATAACGTCAAAACTGGTAAACCTGTCCGTACTCAGCCTGCTGATGCTGCTGGCCCTTTTGTCGCTGATGATCCTTTTGTGGCGTCTCTATCACCTTTATCGAAAACGGGCCTTTCAGAACCGCATCACGCTCAACCGCCTGGCAACCATCCTCAATACATCGCAAGACGCCATCCTGGTTGTGGATGCAACAGGCAAGATCATCGACACCAACGGTGCGGCTGAAACGATGTTTGCCCTTTTGCGCGCAGCAGAAACACCGGTCAGCATTTCACAGGTTTTGTTCTCAAGATCGGACGATGGCACAAACCGGCTTACGCCTCTGTCAGCCCAAAAACTTAACTTGTCCTGCGCAAATGGGCCCAACCGCAGCACAAACCTGATTGCCCGCAACAAGACCGGGCTGGAATTTCCGGTTGAACTGTCTGCGAACAAGGCCGCACGTTCGGGGGACGAGGTGTGCGTTTGCTTCATCCGCGACATCACCAACCGCTTAAAAGCCGAGGCTGACGTCAGAAGCGCCCGCGACAAGGCCCTTGTCGGGGAACGCGCCAAGGCCCGTTTCCTTGGGATGATCAGCCACGAAATGCGCACGCCCTTGAATGGCATTCTGGGGTCTCTGGACCTTCTCGAAGAAACCGGGCTTCGCGAAGATCAGGAACGCTATTCCAAAATCATGAAGTCCTCTGGCCAACTGCTGCTGAATCAGATCAACGACGCGCTTGATGTAACACAGGCCGATGCGGGCCGACTGACGCTTTCTCACAGCACCTTTGATCTTGATGATCTGCTGCTAGACCTGCTGCACAGCCAACAACCCATTGCCGCCGCACAGGACAACAGCCTGACATTGCTGAAGCCCGAAACCAACGGCGAATTGGTTCAGGGTGATCGCGACCGTGTTAATCAGGTTCTGCTCAATCTCATCGCGAACGCGATCAAATTCACCCGCGGCGGCGAGATCGCGATCGAGGTGACACGTCTCGGGGGGCCGGACCATCCCACCGACGAAGTTGAATTCCAGATCAGCGACACCGGTATCGGGATCGCCGAGAGTGACCTGCCACGGATATTCGATGACTTTGTGCGCCTTACCGATCCTAACAGCCCCGATATTGAAGGCACAGGCCTGGGTTTGGGTATCGCCCGCCACCTTGTCTCGCTGATGAATGGCAAAATCGGTGCGGAAAGTGTCAAAGGGGAAGGCAGCCTTTTCTGGGTGCGCATTCCATTGCCACGGGCGCATTCTGATGTCACGCTCATACCCGACCTTCCGGACGAGGCTCGGAAAGCTGACCGCATGGATATCCTTGTGGTCGAAGACAACTTTACCAACAGGCAGGTTCTGTGTGAACTCCTGCAGAAAGACGGTCATCGGGTTACTCTGGCTGTTGACGGCCCCCAAGGCGTTGCAGCCGCCAATCAAACCAGGTTTGACGTCATTTTCATGGATATCAACATGCCCGGCTTTGACGGCATCGAGGCAAGTCGCCGGATCCGCAATGAAGGCGGCCCCTGCGCTGGCACCCGTATCATCGCCCTGACCGCGCATTACCAGCCCGAGCATGATTTGCAGATGCAAACCGCAGGCTTTGATGCTGTACAGTCCAAACCCCTGCGCCGCAATGTGTTGCGACAGCTTCTGGCCGGCGATCAACAACCGCCTGAACCGCCGAGAAAACCGGCCAACATCGACTGGGAGGTGCTGGATCAACTGACCGCTGTCTTGCCGGATCGTAAAATTGCAAAGCTGTTAGACGGATTTGAGTCCGAAGGTCAGGGGTTGATTGATGGCTTGCCCAGCCTCAAGGCTGAAGGCGCCCGGCAATTCGCAGCCCGTCTGCATAGTTTTGCCGGAACAGCAGCCACCCTCGGGGCCGTTTCGCTGCAATCCATGCTCAGTCGGGCTGAAACCTTTGTGATCGAGGGCGATCTCGAAACCGCAGATCAGTTTCTGGACGATCTTCCCAAAATCTGGCTCGAGACGCTTCAGGAAATTCAACAGCACTGCCTCGCGGCTTAGAGCGCGCCTTGGCCAACGCCCCGCTTTACTTTTCGATGATTAAAATATCTGGTTAAAAAATGCCCCCGACTCCGGCTGGGCCAGGCGCGCTTATGACAAACCGAAATACAAGGCATGAAAAAATCAAAACTCAGCCTAAAATGGCTTGAAATCGTTCAGCTTGTCGCGCGCACCGGTTCGGTTCAGGGTGCAGCCGACGAGGCAGGCCTGTCGGTCAGCACCGCGTCGCATCACCTGCGTCGCCTCGAAGACAGCCTTGGTGTATCCCTTTTCGATCACACCCGCCGCCCCATGCGCGTCACCCCTGCCGGTGCCGTTTTCCTGCGCTACACCGACGAAGCTCTGCGCATCCTGCGCAAGGCCGAGGTTGAGGCGCAATCAGGTGACCTTTCTGAAACACGCAACCTAAGCCTGGCCCTGGTCGAGGACTTTGACAGCGAAATCGCCCCCGAACTGGCGCGTATTCTCGCCGCTGGTATGCCCAATTGCGCGTTTCGTCATCTGACACGGCCCAGCCACGACATTTTGGCGCTGCTGCGCAATCGCGATATCGACATTGGCGTCGCCACACGGCCTCAGTTCGATCAGTCTGATCTGACAGAGTACCCGCTGTTACGTGACCCGTTCGTTCTGGCCGTGCCTGCCAGCCTTGGCATCGCGCCCGAGGATTACATTGCCGATAAATCCGGCCTGCCCCTGTTGCGCTACAGCCAAAGCCAAATCATGGGAATCCAGATTGAACAACACCTGCGCCGCCTGCGCTTGTCGCTGCCCAACCGGTTCGAATTTGAAAGCACCCAGTCGATCATGAATACCGTGGCCGAAGGCGACGGTTGGACCATCACGACCCCCACCAATCACATGCGCGCGCGTCGCTTTAACCGTGCGATCAGTCTGATCCCGTTTCCCGGCAAAGGATTCGCCCGATATCTGTCGGTCTTCACCAACGACGCGCTTGCTGACAACCTGGTTGTTTCAGTCAACAGCACCCTGCGTCGGCTGGTACAATCACGCGCCATCGATCCCATGGTCGAGCGGCAACCCTGGCTTGCGGAAATCTTCACTCTTCTGCCTGATCGCAACAAGAACTAGGGCTGCGCTTTGTGGGTGCTGTGCGTTTCGCACGGTATCCACCCACAAACCTTAACGACCTTCCATGCACCGCAGCCTTATAAAATCCTGAATTTCCCCCGGATCGCGGCGTTCTGATCCGCCGTCAGATAATTGGGATGGTGTTCGGCCAGCACTTCTCGTGCCTTTTTGCGCGCCAGCGCCCAGGCATCGGGCGCGCCTTTTTCCTCCCAGGCCCTGGGATTGTCACGATCAGCCAATAACGGATAGAAATAATCCCGCTCCATCGCCGCCATGGTCTGGGCCCCGCCCAGAAAATGCCCTTCGCCCAGAACCGCGTCACAAATGGCGTCAAATCCAAGGTTTTCTTCGGTCACTTCGATACCGCGCAGCACCCGGTAAGTATTTGAATGCATTTCGTCATCCAGGATGAACGCCTCAAAGCTTGCCCCCAGAAGAGAGGCTGTCATACCCGAAGATTCGTAAATCAGATTGCCCCCTGCCAATGCTGCAGCAAGTGACGTCATGGCCTTTTCAGCCCCGTATTGGGCATCGATTGCCTTGGCATCGGTCATTGAAGCCGCCACGCCCGACGGCAGCCCCAGCCAATTACTCAATTGCGCTGAGGCCGCATTCAAAACAGCAATCTCCCCACCGCCACCGGCAAAGGCCCCGGTTCGCAGGTCAATTACCAACGGCCAATTGGAAAAAACCATTGGATGTCCAGGCTTTATAGCATGAACCATCACCAGACTGGCGAGTGTTTCCGCCAATGATTGCGCCAGAAAACCTGCCAATGTTGCCGGTGCCGTAGCCCCCGATTGCGCCGCCGTGATGCAGGAAACCGGAATATTGTGGCGCAGGCATTCAAACACCACATCCACCGCGTCCGCGCCAAACCTCATGGGCGAAATCACCGGACTGATATGTGCCTTTACGAACGGACGCCTGGCAAATTCACCGTCTCCTCCGGCTGCAATGTCAAACATCCCGACAATCGGCGCGACATTTTCTGCCAGGGTAAAAGCGGTTGCTACAGGTTTTGTTGTGTTCTTGATCAACGCATAGGCGGTGTTGACATCCAGATCGAACGGGTCAGGTACATCAGTCGCAATACAGCAGCGCGTGAACCAGCTAATATTGTTAAGAGTGTCCTGTAACCTTGTGAAATCATGTAAATCTTTTAGCGTTGAGGAACGGTAAACTCCACTGTCCATGTCCAGGGTCTGCACCGCCGCACCACCGGTACCAAAGTATACCTTGTTGCCACCGACCTCAATCGAACGGGCCTCGTCACGTCCGTGCAGAACAAAGGTTTTGGCCGCCCGGGCAATGGCATCTTCGACCAGCGATCGCGGCAAGGAAAACCGTCCCGACCCCAAATGCTGCGCCCCTGCCTTCAACAAAACCTCGGCCAGGTTGGCAGGCACTTCTCCTATTCCAAGCTGTTCCAGAAGTCGCAGCGCGGTATCGTAAATCGCCAGCAGATCTGCATCGCTCAGTGGTCTATAGAAACCACCAACCTGCCCCGGTGACGCTGGATTTACCAGCGGCGGCGCCGCGCGTTTCGCCATCCGCTCGCGTCGGCCCGACCGGCGCGATGCCCTGCCATTTTTTTCGGTCATTCATGAACTCCGGCAAAATCCGCGCAAAACCTTTGCGATCGGGTCTGTTGTCGCCATGGAACCTATCCACCCCCTCCCCAACAAGAAATTTTACTCTTTTCTTATTATCTCATATGTGAATTACGACTTCTTCGAAACTCCTAAGGTTCCATTGACCTTTCTTAGAAAAATTCCGTCATTGCTTTTTAAAACCAATCGGAGAATCTGATGAAAACCCAAACCCGTTGTGTTGTGATCGGTGGCGGCATTGCTGGCTGTTCGACCCTCTACCACCTGACACAGGAGGGGTGGAATGATGTTGTGCTGGTCGAACGAAACGAACTGACCAGCGGCACCACTTGGCATTCGGCGGCTCAGGTTACCAATTTTGGAATGAACCAGACCATGGTGGGTCTGAAAACCCATTCCATAAACCTTTACAAAGAGTTATCGGATGATCCTGAGTATCCGATAAACTACCATCACGGTGACGGCGGCATTCGTCTGGCCAACACCGAGGCACAGATGGAAGGCTACCGCCACTTTGCGTCCATGGCGCGTGGCATGGACGTGCATTTCGAAGTGATCGACGCCGCCGAATGCGCCCGCCGCCACCCTCTGATCTCAACCGAAAATCTTTTGGGAGGCCTTTGGGACCCTCTTGATGGCGATATCGACCCTGCGCAGCTTTGTCAGGCATTGGCCCGCCGCGCCCGCAATGCCGGGGCCGAAGTATACCGGAACACTCCGGTTACTGGCCTGACCCAGCGTAAGGACCACACATGGACCGTACATACCGAAAAAGGCGATATAGATTGCGATGTTGTCGTGAACGCCTGCGGCTACCGGGTGAACGAGGTGGGCGCGATGATGGGGGTGCACCACCCTGTCATGTCGATGGAACATCAGTATTTCCTGACCGAAGAGATCCCCGCCATCCGTGATGCGGCCCACCGCATGCCACTTTTGCGCTGTCCGATCAGCGACTACTATTGCAGGCAAGAGAAAAACGGCCTTCTGGTTGGATTTTACGAACAGGGCTGCAGGACCTGGGGCATGGACGGGATTGACCCGAATTTTGTCAACGCGCTTTGCCCGGACGACATTGATCGCGTCACGGACGTACTGGAAGGGGCCTTTGCCCGAATGCCCGCCCTGACCGAGGTGGGCATCCATACCGTGGTCAACGGGCCAATAACCTATACCATTGATGGCGCCCCCCTGGTTGGACCCATACCCGGAAAACGAAACGCATTTTGTATCATAGGCTTACGCGCCGGACTTGGCGAAGGTGGCGGGCATGGGTGGCTGTTGGCGCAACAGATCGTCCATGGCGAAGCCTGCTATGACACATGGCCACTGGATCCGCGCCGTTTTACCGGGCACGGGAATGTCGAACTTTGTGCGCTCAAGGCCGTCGAAGACTACCAAAACGAATTCCGCTTCCATTTTCCGCACGAACACCGCCCGGCAGGCCGCCCCGTCAAAACCACACCTCTTACACCTGTTCTTGCCGCCGAAGGGGCTGAATTTACCGTTGTAAATGGTTGGGAACGTGCAGATTTTTTCAAACCGACCCCAGATTTCAAAGAGACTCACTGCTTCCACTTCAATGAGGCATTTTCTGTAATCGCTGGCGAAGTGGCCGCGGTTCAAAACAGCGTTGGCCTGACCGAGGTCAATGGCTTCAACCGCTATGAACTGTCCGGCGATGGCGTGCATGACTTCCTTGATCGCATGATCTGCGGCAATGTTCCCCGCAGATCCGGGCGCGTTGGGTTGGGCTATTTGCTGAACCATCACGGCATGATCAAGTCAGAGGCAACAATCGCCAATCTACCGGGTGGTCGCGTTTGGTACGGGTCTGCAGCAGCAGCCGAATGGCATGATATGGACTGGCTGCGGAAACATCTGACGCCCGAGGACGATGTGCAGATCCGGTCGCTTACCAACGATCAGACCATTCTTGTAGTGGCCGGTCCAAAAGCGCGCGAAGTGATGCAGGCGGTAAGCCGTGCGGATTGGTCCGCAGCCGCCTTCCCATGGCTTTCCGTGCGTGAATGTTTTGTCGGAATAGCGCCAGCAACGGTCATTTCGGTCAGCTTTTCCGGGGAGTTAGCCTATGAAATTCATGTTCCGAACAACCAACTTTATGCGGCCTACCTTGCCCTGCGCGCCGCGGGTGAACCCCATGGGATGACACTCTTTGGCGCGCGTGCGATCGAATCGATGCGTCTTGAAAAAGGTTTCCTGCACTGGAAGGCCGAGCTGCTGACCGAATTTGATCCGTTCGAAACCGGACTGGACCGGTTTGTCAAAATGGACAAACCCGAATTCATCGGCAGAAAAGCCTTGCAAGCACGGCAGCAAAACGGCCCAAGGAAGCGACTTGTTTCACTTGTCGTAGACGGCACCGACGCACCGGCCCACGGCGGCGCATCGGTGATGCTGAACGATCGGGTGGTTGGAACAGTCACATCGGGTGATTGGGGCCACCGGGTTGGCAAAAATCTGGCATATGCCTTTGTTGACCCCGCTCTAGCGGTTCCGGGCAGGAAGCTTTGCATTGATATCATTGGAAAGATCACCCCTGCCCATGTGATAGACAGTTGCCCCTACGACCCGCAAATGACACTCCCTCGTCACTAGGGCGCATCACAATTAGTTGCCATTAGGCAGACTTCCTATACCTTCCCTAACTGACTATGCTTTTTGCTGGTCGTGTCAGGGTCTCGGAACCCGATATCGGGGATGGAAATTGTCAGTCTGGAAACAGTTTTTAGTGTTATGCCTGCTCGCCGGCGTCGCGTACGGCGGGTACATGGCCTATTTTACCTATTTCGCTCCCACCGCGCCCACTGCGTCAGAGCAGGCTGGACCGCGCCCTGTTTCAGTTGAACTGGCGCGCGCTGAACTCCGTGTTCTGAAACAGACCATCGAGGCCGTCGGCACAACGCGTGCGCGCCAGTCCGTTGAAATCGTGCCCGAAACTGAGGGGCGTATTGTTGAAATCAACATCAAACCTGGCGCTCAGGTTGCCAAAGGCGACGTTCTGGCACGTCTCGACGATACGATCGAGCGCGCCAATTTTACCGAAGCCGAAGCACGTCTGACTCAACAGCGCCAATCGCTCGACCGGATCAACGTGCTGCGCAAAACCAATGCCGTGGCTCGGGCCTCGCAGGAAGAAGCCACCGCACTTTTGGCCGAAGCCACAGCCCAGTTGGACCGTGCCCGCCGGCGCCTGGAAGAGCGCACAATCCGGGCTCCGTTTAACGGAATTGTGGGGCTGACCGATGTCGACCTGGGTGCCCGTGTCGCCGAGGGTGACCTGTTGACCCGGTTGGATGATCTGTCTGAAATCGAGGTGGAGTTTTCACTGCCAGAGACCCTGTTTGCCCAAATCCGTCCTGGTCAGGCGATCAGCGCCACCAGTTCAGCTTTCAAGGATCGAGAGTTCGCGGGTCGGATTGAAGCGTTAGACAGCCGTATCGACCCGGTTGGCCGATCTTTCAAGACCCGCGCTATCATTCCCAATCCAGACCATATCCTGCCCGCAGGCATGTTCATGTCGATCACCCTGACCTTATCTGAATCCAACGAGTTGGTCGTACCCGAGGAGGCGATCATTTTTCAGGCCGCGGATACATATGTGTTCGTGATCAAGGACGGCAAGGCATTGCGTCAACCTGTACAGACGGGCCAACGCCTTGGCGGGATCGTGGCTGTCGTGTCCGGATTAGAGCAAGGTGACCTGATCGTGGTTCGCGGGTTGCAACGAGTGCGCGATGGCAGCCCGGTAAATGTTCTTGGCGATGATCCAACCCCGGCAATGACAACGGATGGTGGCTCATGACACTGTCTGATATCGCAGTACGGCGCCCGGTGCTGGCGGCTGTGGTCAGCCTGTTAATCGTGATCTTCGGCATAGCCGCGGTGCAATCCATTCCGATACGCGAATTGCCCGATGTGGATAACGCTGTCGTCACCGTAACCACAGCGTATCGCGGTGCGGCGCCTGAAGTGATCGACACCGATATCACCGAACCAATTGAAGGTTCTGTCGCCTCAATCACCGGCATACGGTCAATCAGTTCGGAAAGCCGACAGGGGCGCAGCCAGGTCACTATCGAATTTGACACCAAGCGAGACATTGACGAGGCCGCGAATGACGTACGCGATGCGGTGGGCCGCGCGACCAGCAAACTACCTGAAAACGCCGATCAGCCTGCGGTCATCAAAAGCGATGCAGATGCCGACCCGGTGATGCGTCTTGCCATCACCTCGACCCGCATGACAACGGCCGAAATTACTGACTATATTGACCGCTTCATCGTTGATCGTATTGCAACACTCGAAGGGGTGGCCAATGTACGCATCTACGGTGCAAGGCCCTTTGCAGTGCGTATTTGGCTGGATCGTCGCGCCATGGCAGCCCGCAAACTTACCGTGGCCGATATCGAGACAGCCCTCCGGCGCAATAATATAGAACTGCCAGCAGGCAATGTTGAATCCCAGAATCGCCAACTATCCGTCCGTCTGAACAGTCGCCTGCAATCCGTTGACGATTTTCGCGATGTGGTGCTAGAAAGTGTCGCAGGCTATCCCGTCCGCCTAGGGGATGTGGCACGTGTTGCACCGGGCGTGGCGGATGACAGCACAATCGTGCGCACGAACGGCGCCGACGCCGTCGGTATGGCAATTCTGCGCCAGAGCCAGTCAAATACACTTGCGATCTCGAAAGCCGTCCGGGCCGAAATTGATCGTCTGAAACCCTCGCTGCCCGAGGGCCTTGAAATCATCATCGGATCGGATGATGCCCTGTTTGTCGGCGCCTCAATCCGCGAGGTGGTGATCGCGCTGATGATCTCGCTGGCGCTGGTCGTTCTTGTCATCCTGTTCTTTCTGCGCAGCCTGCGCGCAACTCTGGTTCCGGCCATCACAATTCCTGTATCGCTGATCGGTTGCTTTGTCCTTATCGGCGTCTGGGGATTTTCCCTGAATACGCTGACTTTACTTGCGCTTTTGCTGGCCATCGGTCTGGTCGTGGATGATGCAATTGTCGTATTGGAGAACATTCAGCGCCGGATTGAAAATGGCGAATCTCCTTTGGTGGCCAGCCTGCGTGGCGCGCGGCAGGTGACTTTTGCGGTCATCGCAACATCTGTCACGCTAATCGCCGTGTTTGTTCCGCTGTCTTTCATGCCCGGGCAGGTTGGGCGCCTGTTTGTCGAATTTGGCTGGGTCATGGCGGGCACTGTCGCCATTTCAACCTTCGTGGCCCTTACGGCCTGTCCTGCTTTGGCAGCAAAACTGCTGCGCGCCAAAGACTTGAAGGGGAAAACTTCAACAGACACGCAAAAATCTCTTTTTCAACGCTGCTATGCCGCGATCCTGAACAAATCGCTGCAAATGCCGGTGGTGGTTCTTTCACTGGCCCTTGCCATTACCTGCGGGGCCGCGTTTTTCTATAACGGCCTTCCAAGGGAATTGTCCCCGCGTGAAGACCGTGGCGTTGGCTTTGTGCCGCTTACAGCCCCGCAGGGCAGCACCATCTCTCATTCCGACATCGCTGCCAAACAAGTTGAAGAAATTCTTGAACCCCTGCGCCAAAGCGGCGTGATCGAAACCGTCTTTACCTTTACGGGTTGGGGCAACCGTGCATGGCGCTCGTTTGTCGTTTTTCGTCTGGCCCCGTGGGAGAAACGGGATCGCCCGATTGCGGATGTTGTTGCTGAAATTGCCCCTCAAATGAATAAGGTTACGGTCGCCCGGGGCTTTCCGGTCACCCCGGCCGGCCTGGGCCTGAGGGGCAATTCTACGCCTGTGCGGGTTGTCATCGGTGGTCCCGATTTTGAAAGCGTCAAGGTCTGGGCCCTGGCCATGCTGGAGAAAGCCGAACAGATACCCGGCCTGGTCAACCCCGAAATCAATTTTGATCAGAATCTTCCGCAACTTGATATCAACATAGATCGCGCCCGGGCGGATGATCTGGGGATCTCGGTTGATACCATCGCAAACACGCTGCAAACCATGCTGGCATCAAGCGAAGTGACAACATTTGTAAGCCGTGGTCGTGAATATCCTGTTTTGCTGCAAGCCTCTGAAGAAGATCGTCGCGACCCTTCGGACATTACAAATATCTTTGTTCGTTCGGGCGATAACGAAAGCCTGGTGCCCCTGGGCGCATTGGTCAGCCTGACGGAAAACGCCGCCGCCCCGTCACTGCGGCGGTTTGACCGGCTGCCATCGATCCAGCTGTCCGGTGCTTTGGAACCAGGTTATGATCTGGGCTCGGTCCTGACTAAAATCGAAGATACAGCGCGCGATATTCTTCCTGCCGAGGCCAAACTTGGTTATGAAGGCCAGTCGCGCACCTTCAAGGACACCTCTGCCGGCGCGGGGGTTGTCTTTATACTGGCGATTGTGATCGTGTTTCTTGTGCTTGCCGCACAATTTGAAAGCTTCCTTCATTCGGTCACCATTATCCTGACTGTGCCTGCAGGGATCGCCGGAGCGATCTATGCCATGGCCCTTGGTGGCCTGTCGCTGAATGTTTACAGTCAGATCGGCATCATTCTGCTAATCGGACTGGTTGCCAAGAACGGCATCCTGATTGTCGAGTTCGCAAATCAACTGCGTGATGAAGGTATGGAGGTGCGCGATGCCGTGATCGAGGCCTCTGTCCTGCGGCTGCGGCCAATCGTGATGACGGTGCTTTCAACCATCCTTGGGGCGCTGCCGCTGGTATTGGCCACCGGCGCTGGTGCCGAAAGTCGCAATGCAATCGGGACTGTCGTTATCGCGGGGCTGGCTGTGTCCTCGGTGATGATGCTGGTTGTCACGCCTGTCCTTTATAACCTGCTGGCAAGGTTCACCGTTCCCAGAGGAACAATCGAGAGGGCGCTGGAGACAGAGTTGCAGCGAAATCCATTGCCGAACTGAAGACTTGCCCCTGTTCGGTAGATTTCCGCCTACTGGGGAAACTCGCCGATAGCGTGGTAACCCGCACCTAACAATGCGATACAAAGGGGGTGCGGTATTGGAGGTCCTGAGTTGTTCGAATCACGTGTCACACGCCCGGTTCTGGCGTTTGCAGT
The DNA here is from genome assembly GCF_900172295.1 of Roseovarius litorisediminis. Lineage (GTDB taxonomy): Bacteria > Pseudomonadota > Alphaproteobacteria > Rhodobacterales > Rhodobacteraceae > Roseovarius > Roseovarius litorisediminis. Next base: position 200,331 of record NZ_FWFL01000001.1, on the reverse strand, counting down.
TTTTGCCTTTCTGGCCGCAAGCGTGGGAGCGACCGAAGTGACCCTGAACGCCCCTGGCGTCTCAAAGGATTTTGGGGAAAAGCTGCGCCGGTCATCGCTAAGTATTGCCACGGCGGCAGGCGAAGACGTGACTCCACAAGACATGCTTGCCGCAGCGCAGGCCGACTATGCCCGTCTGGTTGGGGTACTTTACGCCGCAGGATATTTTGGCGGTGTCATTAAAATCAATGTCGATGGCCAGGAGGCCGCCAACATTCCCCCACTTTCAACCCCGAAACGGATTGACCGGGTCACGCTTGACGTGCGGCCCGGGGCGCCCTTTTTCTTTTCCACCGCACGAATTGCCCCCCTGGCCAACGGAACAACACTTCCAGAAGGTTTTGCCAAAGGCCAGCAGGCCCGGGGCGATCTGATCGGGGAAGCTGCCGCTGCCGGCATATTGCGCTGGCGCGAAGTTGGTTATGCCAAGGCAAAGGTCGTATCACAGGAAATTACCGCCGATCACAAAAAGCATACGCTTTCTGCAGATATTGGTCTGTCTCAAGGGCCATGGCTTAGATTTGGCAATCTCAATATCGCCAGGCAGGGCCGGGTCAGAGACAAGCGTATACGTGAAATTGCAGGCCTGCCCACGGGCGACGTATACTCACCGGACGAAGTTCGCAAAGCGGCCACCCGGCTACGCCGAACCGGCGCCTTCCGGTCGGTTGTATTGGAAGAAAACGAAAGCACCGGTCCCAGTGACACTCTGGATATTACAGCCGATCTGACCGACGCCAAACGCAGACGTGTTGGTGTTGGCGCCGAACTTTCATCGCTGGAAGGTCTGACACTTTCAGGCTTCTGGCTGCACCGTAACCTGCTGGGCGGGGCTGAGCGGCTAAGATTTGACGGCGAAATAAGCGGAATCGGCGGGGATTCGGGTGGTATCGACTACCGCCTGTCCACCCGATTTGAGCGCCCAGCCACGTTCACACCAGACACCAGTCTGTTTTTGCTGGCAAAACTGGAAGAACTTGACGACCCGGACTACCGGGAACGCAATATTCAGCTGGGCGCTGGCCTTAGCCACATATTCTCGGACAAACTGACAGGTGAGGCGGGGATAACCTATCGCTACACTGAAATTGATGACGATCTGGGATCGCGCAGCATTCAGCACCTGATCTTTCCTCTGCGACTTACGCTGGACAAGCGTGACAACGCGTTGGATGCCACCAAAGGGTTTTACATCGACCTTCACACCGACCCGTTTATCGGGCTTGATGAAAGCACAACCGGTGCCAGGGTTTATGCGGATACCCGGGTTTATCGCAGTTTTGGCGCCAACGACGGCGTTACCCTTGCGGCGCGTGCTCAGCTGGGTTCTGTCGCCGGGGCCAGCACCGCAGATGTGCCGCCAGATATGCTGTTTTTTTCCGGTGGGGCGGGCACGGTCAGGGGGCAGCCTTACCAATCGCTTGCTGTGGAACTCAGCGGCGGACGGCGTGTCGGGGGGCGGTCTTTCATGGCTTTCAGCGGCGAGGTGCGTGCTGACATAACCGACAAACTGGGTCTGGTTGTCTTTGCGGATACAGGGTTTGTCGGACAGGATGCATGGGCTACTGAGAATGGAAATTGGCACAGCGGCGCCGGGATTGGCGCGCGTTATACAACTGGGGTTGGCCCGATTCGGGTTGATGTCGCGACACCAATTGATGGCAGCAGTGGTACAGACTTTGAACTTTACATCGGAATTGGACAGGCCTTCTGATGCGGACATTAGTGATCATAACCCTGATTGCCTTTCTTGCGGCTGCCGGTTGGGCGCAGGATACAAGTCAGGATGACCGCGGATATTTGCAGGCTTTGCTGGAAGACAATCTTTCTGACGCTGGTCGAGAGGTCAGGATAAAGGGCTTTAAAGGAGCTTTGTCATCTTCCGCGACGATCGAAGAGTTGACCATCGCGGATGACAACGGCATCTGGATCACCCTCCACAACGTGGCATTGGATTGGACGCGCAGTGCGTTGCTGGCAGGAAAGCTTGAGGTAAACCGTCTGAACGCTGAGGAAATCCTGCTGCCGCGTCTTCCCAAAGGCGATGCAGGTCTGTCGCCCGCCGACGCAGAGGCCACCGACTTTTCCCTTCCCGAACTGCCGGTTTCAATTCGTATCGGTGAAATCAGCGCAGACCTTGTATACCTAGGCCAGGCCGTTTTTGGCGCCGAGGCTGAATTGTCGGTGACGGGCAGTGCAATTCTGGGCTCTGGCAACGGTCAAGCCAATCTTGCAGTTTCGCGAACCGACGGCCGTGGTGAACTGACACTTGATGCAGGGTATTCGAACCTCACAAGCGTTCTGGCGCTGAAGCTGGATCTTCGCGAGGATGAAGATGGAATTGCCGCCAACCTTCTGGGCCTGCCCGACCGCCCGGCCCTGGACCTGCAGATTGAAGGCGAAGATCCTCTTTCGTATTTCACGGCGCTGATCACCCTCGCCTCCGCCGGCGAACCCCGGCTGCAAGGCGACATCCAGATCCAGTCGACGCAGTCGCCAAATGAGCCAGGAAAGCAATTTTCCGCCAATCTGCAAGGCGATCTTGCCCCGTTGTTCAAGCCCGACTACCGACGCTTCTTTGGCGATCAAAGCCGCCTTGCACTAGAGGGGGTGGCATCGGATAGCGGAAAGGTTGAAATATCGAACCTGACGCTTGCATCCGCCGCGCTTGTACTTTCCGGCCAGCTTGAACTTAACGCTGATCACTGGCCCGTCCACTTTAACCTGAATGGTCAACTTGGTGATGGCACCCGGATCAGGCTTCCCATTTCCGGCCCGGGGACCTGGGTGGAAAAGGCGCAGGTCGCAGCCAGATTTGACGCGGAGCAGGATAATCAGTGGCAGGCGGACATCACCTTTTCCGAACTGGAACAAAATGCCTTGAAGGTAGCAAGGGGCACTTTGTCTGCGACAGGTGTGATCGGGCAATCCACCGTGAAATCTGTCTCGGCGCGCCTGGAGGTCTCTGTTGATGGTATCGAAAATTCAGATCAGGCACTTGCAAAGGCAATGGGTACAACCCTTAACGGTAGTGCCGATATTGACTGGCAGGAAGACGCGCCACTTGAAGTTAGCGATCTCACCCTGAAGTCAGGCGATGTCCAGCTTGAGGGCGACGCAACTCTGGATGGCCTGTCCGAAGGATTCCCCGCCTCAGGGCATTTGCGGATTGTCGCTGACGATCTTGGGCGTTTTGGCCCATTGGCAAATCGGGGACTGGCGGGACGTGCAGATGCAACGCTGTCGGGTAACGGCACGCTTCTGGGCGGCGCCTTTGATATCACGCTGGACGCCCAGACGACAGATCTGAACACCAGCACACCGCGTCTTGATCCATTACTGGCGGGCAAAAGCAATATGCAGCTTGCAGTCATGCGCGATACTTCCGGCACGGAGCTGCGAAAGCTGGCATTTATAAATGACGCCCTGTCGGCGAATGCCGCCGGTCGGATTGACACCGACCGGGGAAAACTGGGGATTACCGCGCAGGTCTTTGACATATCGCTAGTCGAACCCAAGCTGTCAGGCCCGGCTAGAGTTGCTTCGGATTTCAGCTGGCAGGCTGGCGGCGACGTAACCCTGACTGCTTTGAACCTGCAAGTGGCGGATGCAACCCTGAACGCCGCCGGCTCGGTTTCACCCGAACGACCGGGGTTACCGGTCACCGGAAACCTGCAAGCGACAATCAATGACCTGTCCCGATTTGCAGCCCTTTCCAAGCATAATCTGGCAGGAAAACTTGATCTTTCGCTCGACGGATCAGGCGCGTTGCAAGGTCAGGACTTTCAGGTTTCGGCCAGTTTGAATGGCAATGGCGTGAAAACCGGCATTGCCACTCTTGATCAGCTGATAGCAGGAAGTCTGACATTCAGTACGGTTTCAGGGCGCAGGGGAAACCAGCTTGATATCCGCTCATTGTCCCTTAAATCGTCGCAACTGCAGTTGGATATCAAAGGTGACGATAACGGCACTGGACCGCTGCAGATCAATGGGCGTCTTGCAAATCTGGGCCTTCTTGCACCGGGCTTTGACGGCCCGTTAAGCGCCTCGGGCACGATTGCGCATCTTGGTCCAGATGCGCGTGACGTTGCTGTCGCTCTCAGCGCCATCGGCCCCGGTGGCACCACAGCAAACGTGCAAGGCAACATTGTAAATTACGGCGAACGTGTTGATCTGGCCCTGACCGGTAAAGCTCCGATGGCACTTGCCAACAACTTCATCACGCCGCGTTCCGTTCAGGGCAATGCTGCTTTTGACCTTCGGCTTTCCGGCCCTCCGACTCTGTCTGCGCTTTCCGGCACCATCAGTACCAACGATGCGCGCCTGTCGCTTCCTGCCCTGAAGTTCGCAGTCCAGAACGTTGCTGGCACTGTTTCGCTGGCGTCTGGTAGTGCGCAAATTGATATGGCGGGGCAATTACGCGACGGCGGCAGGGCTACGGTTGCCGGCACGATCAACCTGGCAACCCCGTTCGTGGGTGACATTTCTGCAAATCTGGAAAACGCCGTACTGACTGACCGCATTCTGTACGAAACGACCGTGAACGGAAACGTCGCTATTGCCGGGCCCCTGACTGGCGGTGCGCGCATCGGTGGTGAATTGCAGCTGGATGAGACTACAGTTCGGATACCGTCCTCGACTGCTGCGGCAAGCGTTTCATTGCCCGATATTCAACATCTGAACGAACCTGCGAATGTCAGGGCGACGCGCGCGCGGGCCGGTCTTGTGAAGACCGCCGAAACCAAACCAGGCAAACCATTTCCTCTAAGTTTGACGATCAACGCCCCAAACCGAATTTTTGTACGCGGCCGGGGGCTGGATGCAGAACTGGGGGGGCGTTTGTTTCTGACCGGGGACACTAACAATGTCGTACCAAGTGGCTTTTTCCAGTTGATCCGCGGTCGGCTTGATATTCTGGGTAAACGCTTGGATCTGACTGAAGGGCTGATAGACCTTCGCGGCGCCCTGGACCCCTACCTCAGATTTGTTGCCGAAACCCAGTCGGATGACATTTCAATTCAGGTCATTATCGAAGGATTGGCCAGCGAACCGGAAATTACGTTCCAATCCCAACCCGAGTTGCCCCAAGAGGAAGTAGTTTCGCGCCTTCTGTTCGGCCGAGGACTGGATACGGTTTCACCCTTTCAGGCAGCGCAACTTGCCTCGGCTGTCGCCACGCTTGCTGGCCGCAGCAATAATGACATTGTGGGCCGCCTGCGTGACACGGTCGGTCTGAGCGATCTTGACATTTCTTCAACCGAAGAAGGTTCAACACAGGTCAAGGCAGGTGCCTACCTGTCCAAAAATATCTATTCAGAGGTTACAGCCGACAGCGAGGGCCGACAGGAGATCAACCTGAACCTTGACATAAACTCGCGCCTGACGGTCAAGGGTGGCCTTGACAATGAAGGCGGTACCGGGCTGGGTATCTTCTTTGAAAAGGATTATTAGATGTTCCGCATTCGTATAAGCGGAACCTGTTTCACATCAGGGGGGCCGATATGCTGACACTGAACTCTGCAAGCTCTGACCTTTTGGTGATTGATTTTCAGACCCGGTTGATGCCAGCCATTCATGACTCAGACGCTGTGATAAGCAATGCGTTCAGCCTGATCGAAGCGGCCAGATATCTGAATCTGCCCCTGACTTATACCGAGCAGAACCCAGAAAAATTGGGGCACACGCTGACAAAGCTTGCGCCGTATCCCGGTGAAGTGCTGCATAAGATGACTTTTGACGCGCTACGCACACCAAAGGTTGCGGGCCACATAGATGGAACGAATGCAATCGTCGTCGCTGGCTGCGAGGCCCATGTCTGCGTCCTTCAGACTGTGCTTGGCCTGATTGATGCCGGTCGTCAGGTGTTTGTGGTCGCCGATGCCGTTGGTTCCCGAACCCCGCAGAACAGACGAGCCGCCCTTGAACGAATGGCCCGCCACGGCGCCGAGATCGTGACAACTGAAATGGTGATCTTTGAATGGCTCGGATCGGCCGAACACCCATCTTTTCGCGACATCCTCAAGCTTGTCAAATAGGCAGGGCGTGCAATCACATGCATTCAACGTTCATTCGCATTCCAATGGGAATTCACACTGTCAACTTTGGCCCGCCACAACGAAATGAAGGCCTGTGCCAGTTGTGACGGTGGCCGGTGTGCCGGGGTCAGCGTTGCAAAAGAAAGGGTGATTTCAGGACTGAATGGGCGGAAAACAACACGGTGCGCAGCCTCTCCGCGATAGTGCCGATAGGTTTCTGCAGTCAATGTATCTACAATTGCACAAGCGAGCCCTTCTTCGACATAGGTCAGCAAGGGCAGATAATACTGCGTTTCAAAACGTACCACCAACTCCGCACCGGCAACCTGAAAAGCTCTGCGAATTTCACGATGGCTGTGGTGCTCCCTGTGCAACGTCGCTAATGGCCGGCCATTCAGATCAGCGGGTTGCAACACCTTTTTCTGCGCCATCGGGTCATTGGCAGGAACGGCAAACAAACAATCGCTGGCAAAGGGTTCGGACCGCACAAGCGAGGTGTTCAGACTATATTCCACCCCCAGATCGGCAATGCCAACGTCGTAACTTTGGGTTGATACCAGTTGATGCACCTGCGGCGAGCTGCGGGTGACCACCGTCGCACGGATATCATTGTTGTTTTTTGCAATCTGGCTAACCAGCTGGGGGACAAGAAATACCGAAGGCCCCGGCATAGCGACAATGCGCAATTCGCCACTTTGGAGGGCTTTAAGGTTCTGAATATTGCGTTCCGTCGTGGTTAGCTGGTCCAGTATCTGAGTGGCTTCTTCCAGCAGATAATGCGCTTCAGGCACTGGATACAGTCGCTTGCCGCGCCGCTCGAACAGCTGAAATCCCAACCCGGCCTCCAGTGTGGCAAGTGTGCTGCTGATGGCGGGTTGGGTGCGACCAAGATTACGAGCGGCCTGTGACACCGATCCTGACAGCATGATTTCGCGAAAAACGGTAAGTTGGGTCATGTTCATACCCAATCTCTATATTAGAATTTATTATGTTCAGAGAAAAATTTGCAATTTGTATTTATGTTTTTTTTGCGCAACCATCCTGCTCACTAAAGGGGCAAGTATCTTGCAGGTCACGTTGTCGAACTGGCCTTCAAGGCAAATTTCCCAATTTGTACAACAGCGGAGAGAAAAAATATGAAAATGATTACCAGATTTGCAGCTGTCGCCGTGGCAGGTGCCATGATGATCGGCACCGCATCGGCACAGGAGATGAAATTCTTCCGTATTGGTACCGGTAGCGCCGGAGGCACCTATTTCCCTATCGGCGGGCTGATTGCCAACGCCATCTCAAACCCGCCCGGCTCGCGACCCTGCGGAGAAGGTGGCAACTGTGGTGTGCCCGGTCTTGTGGCGATTGCACAGTCGACCAATGCCTCGGCCCATAACGTGAATGCCATTCAGGCAGGCCAGATGGAGGCCGGGCTGACCGGGGCTGCCACGCTGAACTTTGCCTATAACGGCACCGGCGTGTTCGAAGGCAATGCCAAGAAGGACCTGCGCGTGATTGCCAACCTGTTCCCCGAAGACGTGCATCTGGTGCTGCCCAAGGGGACGACGCTGGACAGCCTGAAAGCGCTGGAAGGCAAGCGCGTGGGCATTGCACAGGCCGGATCGGGCACGCAGATCGCGGTTGAGCTTATTCTGGCCACCCAGGGCATCACCCGCGATAACATTGAAGAGGCCGAGCTGAACAATACTCAAAGTGCCGAACGTCTGGCCGATGGTCAGCTGGATGCTTATTTCTACGCTGCCGGTACGCCTGTGGCGGCGATGATCCAGCTTGATAACACCAAAGGCATGGAGCTGTATAGCTGGACCGACGAAGAACTGACCGCCGGCAATAATGCTGTGCCCTATTACATCAAGTCGAAAATTCCGGGGGGCACGTATCCCGGCGTTCAATACGATGTCGATACGCTGGCCGTGTCGGGCATGCTGGTCGCCAATGCCAATCAGGACGAAGAGCTGGTCTATGAAATCACCAAGGCCCTTTGGTCGGATACTGCGCGCAAACTGCTGGACAGCGGCCACCCCAAGGCCAAGGTCATCACAGTTGAAACCGCCCTTGACGGGGTTGAAGGCATCGGCGTGCCGCTGCACCCGGGTGCCGAGCGGTACTATCGCGAAATTGGAATGCTGCAATAAGCAGCCATTCGGGGGCGGGCCATTGGTGCCCGCCCTTTTTTCACCCCCCGGCATTCCCAAACCAACTGGCGCAACCTGATCTGCGCCCGCAAAGGCAGTGATCCCATGACCTCTGATCCAATTTCCACACAGCTTGACGAAAAACAGCTGGAAGAACTGGAAAAGAAATACGACAGCGCCCTCAACACTCGTGACAACGGGCCGGTGGTGTCGCAGTTTCTGTATTGGGCCATGATCGCCTTTGCCTTCTATCACATCTGGACCGCCGGATTTGGCACGCCGGTGGATCACATCCACATGGGTATCCATCTGGCAGGGCTTTTCCTGTTTATCTTTCTCAGCTTCCCCCTGATCCGCAACGCCCGCACGCTGGCCTATTCAGGCAAAGCGATGTCACCCGGCAATGTGCCGCTGTTTGACTGGGCGCTGGCGCTGGCGGGCATGGTTGCGGCCTTGTTTTTATGGGCCAGCTGGCGGGGCTTCACCTGGTTCGGACTGGACATTCCGGAACAGGCGCTGCGTCAAGGTAACCCGACCCAAACCGATGTGGTGCTTGGTACGATTCTGGTTGTCGCCACACTTGAGATCGCCCGCCGCACCATCGGTTTTGTACTTCCGCTGATCATTCTGGTTTTCATGTCCTACGCCCTGTTTGGCCCCTATATGCCGGTGCAGATCCTGCAACACCCCGGCGTGGACTGGCACCAGTTCATCAACAACATGTACTTTCCGTCGGAAGGTATCTTTGGTGTCACGCTCTGGGTGGTCTCGACGGTGGTGTTTCACTTTGTGCTGTTCGGCGTCGTTGCCCAACGCATGGGGCTGGGACAATTCTTCGTCGATAACGCGATGATCCTTGCCGGGCGCTATACCGGCGGACCTGCCAAGGTCTCGGTCGTGTCGTCGGCATTTTTCGGCACCATCTCGGGCTCGAGCATCGCCAACACCGTTTCTACCGGGTCGCTGACCATCCCCAATATGAAGAAGATGGGTTATCCGGGGCATTTCGCCGGCGGGGTCGAGGCGGCCTCAAGCGCCGGAGGCCAGATCACTCCGCCGATCATGGGTGCTGCCAGTTTCCTGATGGCCGAGTATCTTGAGGTGCCCTATACCACCATCGTCATAGCCGCCATCGTACCCGCGCTGATGCATTATATCGGTGTGCTGTCGATTGTGCATTTCACCGCCAAACGACTGGGCCTGCACGCCTACCCCAAAGACCAGTTGCCGAAAGTGGCGCAGGTCTGGCGCGATGGCTGGTTCACCATTATCCCGCTGATTGCCCTGCTGGTGGTGCTGTTTTCCGGTTATTCACCGAATATGGCAGCCTTCATGGGGCTGACGCTCTGCATTGTTGTGGGGTTTTGCGCCCCCGACAAACCCGCCACCCTGCTGATCCCGCTGGCATTGCTGGGTTTTATTTTCTGGAAAGCCTCTCCCCTCAGCGGCGAAGGTTTTTCCCCGAGCCTTGCCGGCATCCTTGCCGCACTGACGCTGGTGGGGGCCCTTAACCGGAACAAGCGCAAGACCTTCAAGGATCTCTTCGACAGCTTCCATGTCGGCGTCCAATATGCGTTGGCCGTCGGCGCTGCTTCGGCCGCCGTAGGCATCGTCGTGGGCGTGATCAACACCACCGGTATCGGCTTTCGCCTTGGCTTCATGGTCACAAACGGGGCGGCCGATATCGCGGCAAGCCTTCATCCGCTGATCGGCTGGCTGCCCGGCGAGGCCTTTACCCAGGGCGGCATCCAGCAATTCGTGTCACTGGTCCTGATCGCCATGGCCTGCATCCTGATGGGCGCAGGTCTGCCGACGACAGCGCTTTACATAATGCTGGTGGCCGTCGCCACCCCGGCCCTCAGCCAGTTGGGCGTGCCGCCTTTGGCCACCCATATGTTTGTTCTCTATTACGGCGTGATATCGGAAATCACCCCACCGGTCTGTGCCTCGGCCTACGCTGCCGCCGGTATCGCCAATGCCAATCCGTTCCGTACAGGGGTCAGTGCCTTTACCCTTGGACTGGGCAAACTGATGGTGCCGATGGTCTTTGTCTATGCGCCCACGATGCTGATTGTGCTGCCCGAGTATTTCACCCTTACCTCGTTCCTTCAGGTGTCGCTCACCTGCGGCTTGGGTATTTTTGTGATTGCCACAGCGGTCTCGGGCTTCTTCCTGATGCGCCTGTCAGGCCTGTGGCGTCTAAGCATGGTCGTAGGCGGTGTTCTGCTGGTCGCCCCAAGCCTTACCAGTGACCTGTTGGCACTGGTTGTTATTGCTCCGGCCGTACTATTCCAGATCATGGCGCAGCGGCGCACAGCGGGGAACCCGGCATGAGCAGCGAAACCAATAATCCGGTTGCCGTGATCGGCGGAGGCATTGTCGGCATTTGCACCGCCCTCACCCTGGCCGAACGTGGCGTTCGCGTTCAGCTTTTTGACCGTGACACTCCCGGACAAGGCGCGTCGATGGGCAATGCCGGTGTAGTCTCACCCTTCGCGGTCGTACCGCAATCATTACCCGGAACGTGGCGCCGCATTCCGCGTTGGTTGCTGGATCCCCTGGGGCCGGTCGCCCTGCATCCTACCTACCTGCCCCGGTTTCTGCCGTGGGCGCTGCGTTTTCTAAAGGCAGGCCGTCAGGCAGAGGTTGAGCGCATCGCAACAGCAATGCATATGCTGAACCACGACAATGTCGATCTGTATCGTCAGCATCTCAAAGGCACCGGGCACGAGGATCTGATCCGCGAAAGCTGCTACGTGATGGCAAGTCGGGACCCGGCCAAACTGGATCTGAGCGGATTCGAAATGGACTTGCGCCGCCAATATGGCCCTCCTCCGGAACGTATAGACCGGACCGAATTGCGCCGGATCGAGCCCGCACTGTCCGCCGACTTCTCGGGCGCGATTCTGATCCGGGGCCAGGCCCGGGCAACTGACCCGGGCCGCATCTGTGCGGTGCTGCTGGACAAACTGAAATTGCTTGGCGGTATTGTCACTCAGGCCGAGGTCGTCGAGCTTAAACCCGACGATGGCGGGTCTTGGCAAATCATAACATCCTCAGGCACCCACGCCGCCGAACAGGTGGTTCTGAGTGCCGGGGCCTGGTCAGCAAGGTTGCTGGCACCATTGGGGGTAAAGGTGCCGCTTGAGGCCGAGCGCGGCTATCACATTGTCTTTCCCGATGCCGGTGTGACTCTGAACAATTCGGTTATGGACATGGATAAAAAATTCGTGGCCAGCAGTATGGACATGGGGCTGCGCGCCGCTGGCACCGCTGAATTTGGCGGGCTGGGTTCTGGCCCAAGCGATCGCCGCGCAGGGGCCCTTGCAACGGTTGCCCGGCAGATGTGCCCCGATTTGGGAAAAGCGGACTACAACACATGGTCGGGCTTTCGCCCCTCGTTCCCTGACAGCCTGCCTGCCATCGGGGCAATCCCTGGCCAACCTGGATTGACAGCTGCTTTTGGGCATAGCCACTGGGGGTTCATGATGGGCCCCAAAACCGGGCGCCTGGCGGCCGATTTGGTGATGGCCCGAAATACAAACATTGACCTCTCCAGCTACCGCCCTGATCGTTTTTCATAGACGGGCCCGATTGCGCCTGGCAACACCACGTTATCGAACCCCGTAAAAATCAGGGAAGTGCCACACCCGCTTCTTGGAAAGATAGTATATGAAAATCGTCAGGACAGACCGAGAACTGCAAACGCCGCTGCTGGACGGGGCATTGCAGGACGCCGGACATGATCTGGTGCTGCTTCCCGACGGCATTTCCGAGGATGATCTGGTAGATGCAGTTCGTGACGCCGGACTTTTGCTTATGTGCTACACGCCGATCACCCGGCGAGTTATCGAGACGGCAAAAAATTTGCGGGGCATCGTAAAATATGGCGTCGGAATCGATGCCATAGACATTCCCGCGGCGATCGAAAACGAGGTGACTGTCGTCAACATCCCGGAATACGCCGAAGAAACTGTCGCCGAGGGCGCCTTTGCCCTGATGATGGCCCTGGCCAAAAATCTGATTCCGCTAAACCGGCAGATGGATGCAACCGGATGGGCCTGGCCCGAGCCAACCTGGCTGGGATCGGATATTGCGGGCAAGACCGTCGGTATTATCGGTTTGGGCAGGATCGGATGCAGCATGGCCCGCATGGCCGGATTGGGGTTCAGGGCGCGCGTGATATCCTACAGCCCTCACACTCCGGAAGAGGATATGCGCAAGCTTGGCGTCGAAAAAATCGATAATCTTTCCGACCTTCTGTCGCAGAGTGATTTTGTTACTATCCACTGCGTGCTGAATGATGAAACCCGCAGCATGATTGGTGAGGCAGAATTGCGCGCCATGAAACCGAATGCCTTTTTGATCAATGTATCGCGCGGCGCAATCGTCGATGAAAACGCGCTGGTTCGCGCTATCAGCGAAAAGTGGATCGCAGGGGCCGGGCTGGATGTCTTTAGCAATGAACCGCTTTCCCGCCGGGGCCACCCGCTCAGCCCGCTTTTCGACCATCCCAATGTGATCCTGTCACCGCATCTTACATTCTATACCCAACAGGCGATGGAACGCCTGGAATCAGAAACGCTGGAACGGTGCCTGGAACTGATCGAAGGGCGTGAAGTTCTGGTTAAATCGGCTGATCCCCGGCTGCGGATGCAGACAAAAGGGGTGATTTTTCAAGATATTACAATTTCTTAGAGTTCGGAGCCAACAATGGATGCTACTGCCCCAAACCACATGTTCGAAGCGTCAGAAAATCCATTGTTAAACCTGCACGAGATGCCGTTAATCATTGCAACCGACGCCGCCATAGAAAACCACGCTGCGACGGGCCGCGCCGAGTGACATCGACCCGACGATCCCGTCACGCGGCGGCCTTGATCGCCGTTACCACAATGTCCAGCGCCTGGTCCAGATCCGCGCGCGCGATCGTCAACGGTGGCGACAGGGTCAAAACGCATCCCTGGCTGATCTTGAAACTCAACCCTGCCTCAAGGCACGCATAGTAGATTTTCTCGGCCTTTGCGTTGCCTGGCGTCTTGTCAGCGCGATCCTCGACAATCTCGACTCCGAACATCAGACCGCGACCGCGAATATCACCCACAATCGGGCAATCGGCCAAGCGATCCTGCAGGGTCTGCATTGCATGTTGGCCCAATTCAGCCGATCGTTCGACCAATCCTTCATCTTCGATGATTTCAATGGTTGTCAGCGCCGCTCGGGCTGTCACCGGGTTTTTCTCGTGCGTATAATGCCCGATGGCGAAATCGCCACAGACATCCAGATCACGCCGCGCGATGCAAGCGGCGATAGGCAGAATTCCCCCGCCCAAAGCTTTGCCGATAGTGACGATATCGGGGATTACCCCATCATGGTCGAAAGCAAACATGCGTCCGGTTTTACCCAGACCGGTCGGAATCTCATCCATGATCAACAGCGCCCCGCGCCGGTTGCAGGCGTCGCGTACGGCAGCCCAGAATCCCGGCGGCGGCACATAGGGTACGGCACGCATCGGCTCGGCAATGACAGCGGCGACGTCGCCTTCACGTTCCAACACGTAGTCAACCATCTTGGCACAGGCCAGCCCGCAAACATCGGGGCCGGCGTGATTGTACGGGCAGCGATAGCAGGCGAAGGGCGCCACGTGTTCAGCGCCGGGCAATAGCGGACCCGCAATATGGCTGCGGAAAGTCGCTTCGCCCCCTACACTTGCCGCCCCCATGCCGGCGCCGTGAAAGGCATCCCAGAATGATACGGTTTTAAACCGCCCGGTGGCTGCACGAGCAATCTTCAGGGCCACTTCGTTGGCATCTGAACCGCCCGTTGTGAACAGTGTTTTGCCTAGGTCACCAGGGGCTATTTTGGCCAGTTTTTCTGCCAGCGCGACCGCGGGATCATTGGTAAAGCGCCGCGGGGCAAAAGGCAGATCATCCAGCTGGTCCTTGATTGCCTTGATCAGACGGGGGTGGCCATATCCGATATGATGAACGGAATTCCCGTGGAAATCCATGAAGCGACGACCGTCCATATCCTCGATCCAGATACCTTCGGCCTTTGCTATCGTACTCACACAGGGGCTGGACAGGCTTTGGTGCAAGAACACATCGGAATCACGTTTCAATAGCGGTTCAGATTTTGGGCCGATGGATTTTTTCAACCATGTCTGCCGGGCGTCCGACGTGTTGGATTCACCCTCGGTATGAACGATTTTAAGGACCATCTTGCACCTGTGAGAAAAAGGCGGGCCCGGAATTGGGCCCGCGTGTCAGGAAGATTAAGTTGTTTCACCCTGGCCAAGGGAGGGAGTATGTTTTGACGTTTGTGAAGAACTTCATGGCCTCGATGACGCCCTCCTTGACGCCATTGCCGCTGTCCTTGATGCCACCAAAGGGGCTCATTTCTATGCGGTAGCCGGGTTGTTCCCAGATGTTGCAGGTGCCCACGTTCAGCCCGTTGATATAGGCAATGGCGCGGTTCAGGTCATTGGTGCAGACGCCCGAGGACAGGCCGAACTGGGTTGAGTTCGAGATGGCCATCACCTTGGCGTCGTCATCGGGGACACGCACGATGGGCACAATCGGGCCAAAGGTTTCTTCCATCACCAGCTCGCTGTCATGGGGCACTTTATCCACCACGATGGGTGGCAAAAGCGCGCCCTGACGGCCGGGGTGATAGAGGATTTCGGCCCCTTGCTCTTCGGCCATGAAGACCCGTTTTTCAAACAGTTCAGCCGCCTGCGCATGGATCACGCAGCCCAGCTCGGTCGCCGGGTCCTGCGGGTCGCCGAACCGGATCTTTTTGGCCTTCTCCAGCACCAGCGGCACAAACCTGTCGGCCACGCTTTCCTGCACCAGAATGCGTTTCACCGCGGTACAGCGCTGACCGGAATTGCCCGTCGCGCCCGCCACCGCAATCGTCGCGGCCTTGTCCAGATCGGCGTCAGTCAGATCATTGCAGATGATCAGCGGATCATTCCCGCCCAGCTCCAGCGCCTGACGTTTATACCCGGCTTTGGCGGCGATGATCTTGCCCACCGGCACGCCGCCGGTAAAGGTGATGATGTCGATGTTGTCATTGGTGATCATCTCATCGCCAATATCGCCCGGCAGGCCGGTCACCACCTGGAACATCTCGGGCGGCAGCCCGGCCTCGTACAGGATATCCGCCAGCGCGATGCAGGTCAGCGGCGTCAGTTCGGTCGGCTTGCAGACCATGCAGTTGTTGGTGGCAATCGACGGCGCGATCTTGTGGCTGACCATGTTGAGCGGATGATTGAACGGCGTGATCGCAGAGATCGCCCGCACCGGCTCGCGCGTGGTGTAGATCTTGCGCTCCTTGCCGTTATGGGTCAGATCGCAGCTGAAGATTTCGCCATCGTCATTCATCGCCTGCCCGGCGGCGAACTGATACACATCCTGCGCGCGTTTTGTCTCGTAAATCGCGTGCTGGTGGCAAATCCCCAGCTCCAGCGTCAGCCATTTCGCCAGATCGTCGCGCTTCTCGCCGATCAGCTCGCCGGCACGCTGCAGGATCTGGCTGCGCTCGTAGCGGCTGAGCTTCGGCGTGTAATTGGCGGCAATCTCAAACGCCCGGCGGGCGTGTTCGGCCTGCCCCGCAGGTACGGTGCCCACCACGTCTTCGGTGTAGGGATATTTTACCTCGATCACATCATCGGTAAAGACAATCTCCCCGCCGATACGCATGCCCTCATGGCGGACTTCAATCGTGTCTTTCATATCGGGTTCCTTCCCTCAGAGTGCCGCAGCGGCGGTGGCATAAAAGAACGCATCAAAATTGCGCAACTCAGGCTGGTTCGGCAGATCAATGACCCGGTTCACGATGAAGGGCACCTCCTGTTCGGTCAAGCCACCATGGCTGCGCAAGGGCTCTTTCAGCGCCGCCAGATCATGCCGGTGCTCAGAAGTGCCGATGCAGATATTCTCGCCCGAAATCATGACGATATCGCCAATCCTGTCGCCCGGCAGATCAAACCGTCTGATCGCCTCGGCCTTGTCGATGACCAGAATCAATTCCTCCCGGGCCCGGAGCCTGGCCATGATATCAGCCCTGTCCGCACCCTCAGGCAGATAGGCGGTTGCAAAACTGCCAAGCGCGCCGTGGTGCACCACATAAGGGTCGGTGATCGGCAGAATCACCCGGGCCGCATCCTTGCCCAGCCACGCATCCATCAGATCCTGCGCATAGATCACGTTGGGCGACCCGTCCGCATGGTGCTTGGGCTTCATGCCGTGGTCGGCGGTCACGACAATGGCCGCGCCCAGGTCATCCAGTTGGCCCAGATATTTGTCGAACATGGCATAAAAATCCAGCGCACCCTGCTGATCGGGGGCGTATTTGTGCTGAATGTAATCGGTGGTCGACAGATACATCACGTCGGGCTGCCACTCTTTCAGAAGCTTCACCCCGGCGGCAAAGACGAACTCCGACAACTCTGCCGAATAAACCTCGGGCACCGGCATGCCCAGCCATGCACTGGCGTTGTCGATCCCATGCTCGGCCCGGGTGGTCTCGCCCGAACGCTCCGATGAGAACGCCACCGCACGATCTTCGTCAAATTTCAGCCCCGCGCCTAAAAGAGCCCGCAGCTTGTCCTTGGCAGTGACCACCGCAACACGCGCACCCGCCTCGTAGAATTTCGAAAAGATCGTCGGTGCGCGCAGAAAACGCACATCGTTCATCATCACCTCTTCGCCGCTTTCGGGGTCAATCAGGTAATTGCCGCAGATGCCATGCACACTCGGCGGGCGACCGGTGGCAATCGACAGGTTGTTGGGGTTGGTGAACGACGGGATCACCGAATGCGCCAGACGGTCCGTCCCGGTTTCGCGCATCCGCTTCAGCACCGGCATCAGACCCCGCGAAATAGCCTCCGTCAGATACGCGGGCTCGCACCCGTCCAGACAAATCGAAATCGCGCAAACCTTCGGCGCTGAATAAATACGGTCGTTCGCTACAACCGGTGTTTGGATCGTCATACCTGTATTCCTTTGTAATCAAGCGGCCAGTTTGGCACGTTCTTCCAGCGCAGCTGCAGGAGGGGCAGCGCTTGCGACACCCATTTCAGCCAGCGTTTCCTTGGCGGCGGTCACAACCTGCCGCATAACCTCGGCGTCCATCTGCCCGATACAGCCGACACGGAAACTGTCAACCACTGTCAGTTTACCGGGATAGATAATGAAGCCCCTGTCCTTCATCAGTCCGTAAAATCGAGAAAACTCGAAATTGGGATCGGCAGGGCAGAAAAACGTCACGATAATAGGGCTAAGCCAGCGATCTTTCAGGAGGGTTTCAAACCCCAGATCGCGCATGCCTGCCACCATCACATCGCGGTTGTTGGTATATCGTGCGCCCCGCCCCGCCACACCGCCTTCGGCTTCATGTCCGCGCAGCGCCTCAAGAAAAGCGGCAACCACATGGGTGGGTGGGGTGAACCGCCACTGTCCGGTTTTTTCCATATTGTCCCATTGTGCATGCACATCCAGCGACAGTGAATGACAATTACCTTTGGACGCCTCCAGCTCGGATTTGCGGGCAATGACAAACCCGAAACCGGGCACTCCTTCGATGCATTTGTTCGCCGAGGAAACCATTGCCTCGTACCGGACCTTTGAAACTTCCAACGGGATGGCGCCGAAAGCCGACATCGAATCGACCAGCAATTTGCGGCCCGCCGCATAGGTGGCTTCCGATATCTCCTCAACTGGGTTCAGGATGCCAGAACTGGTTTCACAATGGATGGCCACCACATGGGTAATCGCCGAGTCGTCTGCTAATATCTGCGCTACCTCCTGGCCGCGTGGCGGTAGATAATCACCCTTGTCCAGCACAACATGTTCACGTCCCAGGTATTCCATTGTTTTGGCCGAACGTAGCCCATAAGCCCCGTTGGCCAGAACCAGTGCCTTGCCGTCTTTTGGAATAAACGTCCCCAACATTGCCTCGACCGCGAAGGAACCGCTGCCCTGCATCGGAACACAATCAAAGTCGTCCGCGCCGTCCCCTAGCAGGGATAACAGGCGCGTGCGCATATCTTGGGTCATGGCCCTGAAGTCATCATCCCAACTGCCCCAATCTCGCAGCATCGCCTCTTTCACGGCAAAAGAGGTGGTCAGCGGGCCGGGTGTTAAAAGATAGGGTTCGCCCAAACGGGGTGGTTCAATTTTCGTGCTGGGGGCTTTCATCAGACTACTCCGAAAAGGCGCTTCTGAAACACCATTGCAGGAACTCTATCCATATGTGAAATTGCAATTAACAATCGAAATATAGGTTTAGCTTATAGAGATACGATGGAATAATTTTATGCGCCACAGCCAATTGAAAGCCTTTCACCATGTCGCCCTGATGGGTGGTTTTTCACGCGCAGCCGAAGCGCTTTTATTGACGCAACCAGCGATCTCCGAACAGGTTCGAAAACTTGAGCAGGACCATGATGTCCTGTTATTTCACCGCGAGCGAAAGCGGGTGCGCCTGACCGAAGCGGGTGAACAGCTTTTTTTACTGACCAAGCGCTTTTTCGAGATTGAAAAACAGATCGAAGACTACATGTCCGAGACCAGCGCGGCAATTGACGGCGAATTAAGGATCATCGCCGATTCGGCCCACCACGTAACAGATATTCTGGGGCGTTTTCGCCGGCGTTATCCAGACGTTGCCATATCCTTGAGGGCCGGCAATACAGAAGATATTCTGGAAGCGTTGCGCGCTTATGATGCGGAAATCGGTGTTGTCGGAAACCTGCCCTCGGGAAAGGACATGGCAAGTATCGACTTGGGTGCGACCGAAATAACGGCCTTTGCCGCCAAGGGGTTTTTACCCGCATCGAAAAAAAGCATAAGTCTGCAAGAGCTGGCTGAACTGCCACTGATTTTTCGTGAAACGGGTTCGAAAACCCGTCAATACATGGAAGAAGAGGCCGCAAAGCACGCGATTACACTGACACCGGTGATTGTTGCCGAAGGTCGCGAAGCCGTTCGCGAGGTCGTCGCATCCGGAGCAGGTATTGGTTTTGTGTCCGAAGCAGAATACGTGCAGGATGATCGGCTGATGAAGATTCGCCTGGAAAACCTGTCTATCCGGATGAGCGAAACTATCGTGCACCTGACCCAGAGGCACGACGTCAAGGTGATCCGTGCCTTTATGGAACTCGCCAGCGCCGCCCAGATAGAAAAATAACCGCCCGGCCCGGTCCGACCTGGTGGCAAAGGTTCTTGATTAACGATTGCGCCAGGCCTGGGTCCGCTGCAGCACCCCTTTCGAAGCCAGAAGGTGCAGCAGGCGCGCCGCCGCGTTGGTATAAAAGATCATCATGCCCATCGCCGCTGCAGGTGCGATATCACCTGCGTCATCCATGTTCAGAACAGCAATCGAGGCAAGCGTTGTCTTGGGTGAATATAGAAACACAACCGCTGAAACCGTTGTCATGGCATTGACGAAAAGGTAGATCGAAATGTCCAATACCGAAGGCAGACAAACCGGCACGGTAACCCGGCTGAATAATTTCATGGTGGGTTGTTTCAACGATGCCGAAACAGACTCAAACTCGCGGTCCATCTGCTTTAACGCGGTCACCGCTGTCAGATGCGACACCGTGTAAAAGTGCGTGACCGAACAGATCACCAGAATCGCCATCGTCCCGTAGAGGGGATTCAGCGGATTGTTCGGGTTGTTGAAGAAAAAGATATAGGCCAGTCCAAGCACCATACCCGGGATTGCCATCGGCAACATGGCAAACATCTGAAAAAGGGAACGCCCCATTTTAAAGCCGTTTGATTTTTCCACCAGATAAGCACCAAAGAACACAATGGACGTGCCCGCAACCGCCGTCAAAAGCCCCAGTTTGATCGAGTTGAAATACGACCCCCAGCCACCGCCATCCATTTTGTCAAACTGGTAGTTGCTCAGGCTCAGGCTCAGATCATATGGCCAGAATTTGATCAAAGCCGCGAACTGGCAAACCGCAAGAAGCCCGACAATAAACAAGCCGATCAGGCTGCAATAGATCAGGAAAATCCGATCTGTACGGGGATTTGGATTTGGCTGATAAGGCACCGACCGGGCCGACAACTGGGCCACCTGTTTGGATTGCACCAGACGGTCAATCGCAAAGGCAAAAATGGCCGGAACCACCAGAACAACCGACACCACCGCGCCCATCTCAAAGTTCTGCTGACCAATCACCTGTTTGTAGATGTCGACCGCCAGCACGTTGAATTGCCCACCGATCACCTTGGGCAAGCCAAAGTCGGTAATCACCAGGTTGAACACAACAAACGCCGCCGAGATAAGCCCATAGCGCGCGCCGGGAATGGTTACTGTCCAGAAGGTTCGCCAAGGCGTTGCACGCAGGCTGGTGGCTGCCTCGTATAGGCGGGCATCTGAAATAGCCAGCGCTGTTGAGATAATCAAAAACGCATGCGGGAAAGTGAAAAAGATCGATCCGATTACAATGCCGATCGGCCCATAAATACTGGCACCAAACAGCAATTCTTTCAACATGCCCTGATTGCCAAATAGATATACAAGCGCGATGCCAGGCAGCAGTGATGGCACCAGGATCGGCGCCATGGCAATCAGCCGGAAAAGCCCCTTGAACCGCATACAGCTTCGGTTCAGCGCATAAGCGAACCAAAACGCAAGGGTGACGGTGACGATTGTGCTAACGACTGAAATCCAAAGCGAATTCTTGATCGAGTTGAACAGCGCAGGCGTCGAAAAGTAATTGACAAAGTTGTCCACACCCGTTGATTTTGTCGGCCTTAACTGGACCCGACGAAATGTGTTGGAATCCAGCGTGACCCATTCAGTGCCATCGTGCAAAGTAGATCCAACGAGAAAGCGACCATCCTCGACCGTATTCCGAATCTGATACTTGACCGGGCTGCGAAAGCTGAATTCGGGGAAAAAGTTGGTTACTCCAAGGCGCCCATCCGACCCGGCGCTTAGCTCCGTCGCGGTATAGGCGCCGGTGCTGGCATTCAGGTCGCTGGCGCGTAGAATCGTGCCCTCGAATTCCCCACTTTCATCACTGACCTGAAATTCGTAATTGGCTAACTCGAACCGGTAGGTCGAAAAAGATTTCGAAAGCATTGCATAAAGCGGCAAGGCAAGCGTCACCACCAGATACAGTGCAATCACCATCATGCCACCACGCATGATCAGATCGTCTCGGCTCAACTTACCTTTGACAACAGGCCCGGCAGGCATTCGTGATGTATGAGTCAAAGGCACCGTCATTGCGTGGCCTCATTGCGATCGAATGCCATCAGACGATCATCAGGTAACTCGATCATCATCTGCTTGCCTTCGCCCAGTTCAAGACGACGCACTGCATTAATCGAAAAATCTGCGATCAACTCGGTGTCGCCAAACCGCTTGCTGGCCAGTCGGCAACGCCAGAACGATCCAAGAAACTCCATTTCATCGACGGTAACCTCAAAAGCGTTTTCCTGCGTTGATATTTCATCCGTCAGCCCGGGCGACAGGGCATCGTCCCCGTGTGGAATAACATCTTCGGGTCGTATCGCCGCGATGATCGGTGTGCCGGCCGCAAAGTTATGAGGTCGGGATATCATTTCAGCTTCGCCAATTTTAATCCGCCCCGAGGTGCCGGCCACCGCATTAATTTGGTTCATTTCGCCAATGAAATCAGCCACAAACAATGTTGTTGGGTCCCGGTAAATCTCAGTTGGGGTTCCAACCTGTTCAATGACCCCTTGGTTCATCACCACAATCCGGTCGGCCATCGACAGTGCTTCTTCCTGATCGTGCGTTACCATGACGGTAGTCACGCCAAGTTTGCGTTGTAATTCCTTGATTTCATGACGCAAATGCACACGCACCTTGGCATCCAGGGCTGAAAGCGGTTCATCCAGCAGCAAAAGGCCGGGATTGGTTGCAATCGCCCGCGCCAGAGCGATCCTTTGTTGTTGCCCACCTGACAACTGTGCGGGATATTTCTTACCTTGCTCCGGCAGGCCAACCAGCTGCAACAGCTCGTTCACCCGCGCCGCAATTTCAGGCTTTTTGCGCCCGGTATTTTCAAGCCCGAAGGCGATGTTCTTTTCAATCGTAAGGTTGGGGAACAGTGCGTAAGATTGGAAAACTATACCGAAATCACGTTCGGACGGCGGCAGGTTTGACACGTCCTTGCCATCCTGCAGCACCCTGCCCTTGGTCTGCAGATCAAGGCCCGCGATAGCACGTAACAGCGTGGTCTTTCCACATCCGGATGGCCCGAGAAAGCAGACAAACTCACCTTCAATGATTTCCAGCGATATATCCTTGAGCGCAAGAAATGTCCCAAAGGCTTTCCACAGGTTTTCGATGCTCAGGTACGGTTCGCCGGATGGGTTTGTTTGCGTCACGTGATAAGTCCTTGAAACTTTTTTGCGTGGAGAATCCTGCCGCGGTCGGCTGCAACCAGGGGAAGATCCAACAGAGATGAGAAGAAAGCGAGGAAATGCGAGGGGCAGAATCCGCCCCTCGCATCGACGCCTTACTTAGCTTCGGACTTACCGTCGTAGCGGCTTTGCCATTCCTTAAGAATTGCTGCGCGATTATTGGCGGCAAATTCAAAATCGTTGTCGATCATCGCATCCAAAAGACCATCCGGGAAATGTTCGACCGGTTTGGCCACACCGGGATAGGCGACAACAGCATACCCAGAATTGTACATTTCGTTGGCTTCTTTGGTGACAGTGAAGTCGACCAGCGTTTGTGCTGCTTCAAGATTGGCCGTACCTGCGACGATCGCAGTTGCTTCCATGTCCCAACCCACACCTTCACTTGGAACGATGATTTCCAGAGGTGCGCCCGCTGCCTTTGATTTGGCACCGCGGAAAGCAAACGAAATGCCAATCGGAATTTCACCCGCCGCTGCAAGTTTGCACGGCTTCGAGCCGGAATGGGTATAGCGCGCGATGTTTTCATGCAGCGCATCCATATATTCCCAGCCACCCTCTTCGCCAAACATCTGCAGCCAGCTTGAAACGTCAAGGAATCCCGTACCTGAAGAGTTGGGGTTCGGCATAATCACATGACCTGCATATTGCGGATCTGTAAGGTCTTTCCAGGATGTAGGGGGCGTAAGCCCTGCCTTCTCTGCCTCGACTGTATTATAGCAAACCGAGGCCACCCAGGCGTCCATGCCGACCCACGCAGGCGGGTTGTCACCGTCGACAAATTTGGGATCAAGCTTTTCTACGCCAGCAGGCGCATAAGCCTCGAGCATTCCCTCGGACTTCAGCAACAAAAGCGAAGTCGCGGCAAGGCCCCAGATCACATCGGCCTGCGGATTGTCCCGTTCAGCCAGCAGTTTCGCCGTAATGATACCGGTAGAGTCGCGAACCCAGTTGATTTTGATATCTGGGTTGCCCTCGTTAAACTTTTCCGCGTAGCGCGCCAGGTCCTCTGCTTCGACCGCCGTATAAACGGTCAGCTCGGTCTCGGCCAAAGCCGAGGTGGCAGCCAGGGCCCCTGCTGCAATTGACGCAAAAATAGTTGCTTTGAGTTTCATTTGTTTCTCCTCTGTTGGTCATTTTCGGGATCTAGCGTCCCAGGCTATTGAGAAGCCTTTTATTGATTGTTCGCCGAACATACTTTGGCAGGTTTCCAGAACAAGAAAAATCGATAAAACCTACCACTTCATTATTCAGGCTTATGCGCCTAATTTACGGTCCAGAGTAATCTTCACAGATCATATCTGGTCAAAGAGACCAGTCTGTGATGCCAGAACCGAACAGTTTCAGAAACCCCGGAAAGGCGGTTAGCACAGTCATGTAAAACTATTTCAAAACATCCTGTCAACTTTGCAAGCATTCCGGCGAATTACTTGGGTGTACCCGGCAAAAGTAACAAAATCATATCGTGAAATACATCGCTGCAGAAGCTGCGTTCAAGAACCGAGGTTTAAGAATATCCTTAAGAAAACGCACCCAATGAGTTTAAAAAAAACTGGCTATCGTTTGGAAAAGCAATTTTTACCGGTCAGCAACGTGTCGCTAAAATACAATTTCACGTCGAATTTCGTCATTTTTTACTCGCGCCAGGCATCTAAGCTACCTGACAGCACGATAGGTATATATCGACTGCAAACAGCAGTGTTTCTGGGGATGGGAAGTTCACAATTTGAAAGTCGATTGTATTCCCGACCGCACAAAACCGCTCCAAATGCTACTAAGTATAGACCCGGATTGAGGAAAGTTTGCTGAACATGGCATCCAGCAGCGAACGCTTAATGAAATGGCGCTATGCTTAAAAAAACAACTCGAAAACAGGGAGAAAAAAATGAACCGAAAACATTGCAAACGTGGTGAAATCCACCCTGCGGCAGAAATGTACGCCCAGGAATTCCGTCAAGGTAAACTCAACCGGCGTGAGTTTTTCGCACGTGCAACAGCGTTGGGTGTCAGCAGCACAGCGGCCTATGGTCTGATTGGTGCAACCCTGCCCACCGCAGCACATGCAGAGACCAAACAGGGTGGTACACTGCGTTGCCAGATGGAAGTTCGCGGCACCAAAGACACCCGTACCGCCGACTGGTCGGAAATTGCCAACGTTACCCGCGGCACACTGGAATATCTGGTAGAATATAACAACGACGGCACGTTCCGCGGTATGTTGCTGGAAAGCTGGGAAGCGAACGAAGACGCCACTCAATATACGCTGAAGGTTCGCAAGGGTGTGAAGTGGAACAACGGTGACGACTTTACTGCCGATGACGTGGTGCGCAATTTTGAACGCTGGTCCGACAAGACCGTAGAAGGCAACTCGATGGCCGGTCGTATGGCCACATTGATCGACGAAGACAGCCAGAAAGTGATCGAAGGCGCAGTTACCGCCGTCGATAGCCACACAGTTCTTATCAAGATGCCGAAACCCGATATCTCGATCATTCCGGGCATTGCAGACTATCCGTCAGCCGTTGTTCACAGCAGCTATGACCCGGAACAGGGCAAAGACGCTGTTGGTACCGGGCCCTACCTGATCGAAGAGATTGAGGTCGGTGTAAAGGCCACTTTGGTGCGCAACGAAAACCACACATGGTGGGGCACCGACGTTTACGGCGGCCCCTACCTGGACCGTATCGAATACATCGATTATGGCACCGACCCGGCTTCGTGGGTTGCCGCGGCAGATGCGGATGAGATCGACATGGTCCATCGATCGGAAGGCGAGTTTGTCGAGCTTCTGGATTCGATCGGATGGCCGACATCCGAAGTGGCCACCGCAGCCACAGTCGTGATCCGGCCCAATCAGCTTGCCGAAGTGGATGGCAAGAAACCCTACGCCGATGTTCGTGTGCGCAAAGCACTTCAGATGGCAGTTGACAACGCGATTGTGCTGGAACTGGGATTGAACGGAAATGGCGTTACCGCTGAGAACCATCACGTGGCGCCGGTGCACCCCGAATACGCCAAACTGCCTCCTCAAAAGCACGACCCTGCAGGCGCGCTTGCACTGATGAAAGAGGCCGGCATGGAAGATTTCGAGCATGAAATCATTTCAATCGACGACGGCTATCGCAAGAACACCACCGATGCGGTTGCAGCGCAGCTTCGCGATGCCGGTATCAAAGTAAAACGGACGGTCTTGCCTGGGTCTACCTTCTGGAACGACTGGACAAAATACCCGTTCAGTTCCACCAACTGGAACCATCGGCCGTTGGGTGTTCAGATCCACGCACTTGCGTATCGCTCGGGTGAAGCCTGGAACGAATTTGGTTGGGCAAACGCCGAATTTGACGGGTTGCTGAATGAGGCTCTGTCTCTGGCGGACGCAGAGAAACGCCGTGTGGTAATGGAAAAAATGGAAAAACTGATCCAGGACGAAGGCGTCACCATTCAGCCTTACTGGCGCAAGCTGTTCCGGAATGCCAAGCCAGAACTGACCGGCACGGATCAGCAAATTTCGTTCGAACATCACCATTACAAGTTCGGGTGGTCTGCCTAATATACGTTCTGCGCGGGGCCGCTGAACTTGGCGGCCCTGCCCTTGAATTTGCGGAAACCTCAGGCTGAGACCTGAACCACAAGCATCGCAAAGATGCATCGTTTCTGCGACCTGAAAATGGGGATGTCATGGGAGTTTTCATTCTTCGCCGGTTGGGGGTTATGCTCCTGACCGCAGTGTGCCTGACCTATATCGTCTTTTTTCTGACGAACCTTTATCCAAACCTTGAAAAGGTTGCCAAGTTCGAAGGCAACATGCGGATGACCGATGAGCAGGTCACCACATGGCTTGGCACGAACGGCTATCTTAGGCCGAACGTCATCAAATATGGCGAATGGCTGGGTGTGGTTCCGGGTTTCAAGCGCACCACTGAAGACGGTGAGGTGAAAGGCCGCTGTATAGGACAAGGCATCGATCCCGCGGATGCCCCGACATTCTGTGGCATCCTGCAAGGGTACTGGGGCGATAGCAGTGTTTTCAAAGAGCCCGTTTCGGAAACCATCGCCAAACGCCTTGCCCTTACCGGCAAACTGATGCTGACAGTGCTTCTGGTGATGGTGCCAAGCGCGCTGATCGTGGGGATTCTGGCCGGGATGAAAGAAGGGTCGCGCACCGACCGATCGCTTTCAACCTTTTCTATCCTCAGCACGGCCACGCCTGAATATGTATCAGGTGTTATCTTTATAGCGGTTTTCGCATCCTCGGCCGTTGGGCTGAAATGGTTCAAGGGCAGTGCAACCAGCGCGATGGATGATGCCACTTTTGCAAACTTCACCCTGCCGGTGCTGACCATCGCGCTTTATGGTATGGGATACATCGCCCGTATGACCCGCGCCTCGATGGCCGAAGTGATGACCGCGCAATATATCCGCACCGCGCGGCTGAAGGGCGTGAAATTCACCACTATCGTGTTCAAACATGCGCTGCGCAATGCGCTGATTGCCCCTTTCACGGTGATCATGCTGCAGGTTCCCTGGCTGTTAAACGGTGTCGTGATCGTCGAGACACTTTTTAACTACAAGGGCTTTGGTTGGGTTCTGGTGCAGGCTGCAAGCAACAACGATATCGAGTTGTTGCTTGGCGTTTCCGTAGTTTCCGTCGTCGTGGTTCTGCTGACGCAGCTGATCTCAGATATCGGTTACGTCTATTTGAATCCACGCATCCGCATATCCTGAAGGAGCTGAGACATGGAACCACTTTCCGCATCCGGAATTTTCATCCAGATACTCATCCAGCTTCTACCGGTCTGGATTGCGATGATCGCGACATTCTGGCTTTCAATCGCCTACAAACGTCGGCTGGGCCTTTATGGCAAACTGTTCGACAGCATGATCGGCATGATCGGTTTTTGTATCGTTATATTCTGGGTTTATGCTGGCTTCTTCGGGTCGCTTGACCTGATCCTGACCCATGATCCGTTGACACAGCTTTCGGGTATGAAAAACAAAGTGCCGGGAACGCCTGTGCCCGACAACTCAGTCCCATACCCGCATTACCTGCTGGGGGGCGATAATCTGGCGCGTGATGTCTTCAGCCGGGTCATTGCCGGGGCCTGGGTCGTGATCCGGATTGCACCGCTGGCGACGCTTTTTGCCTTTATGGTCGGCATCACACTTGGGCTTCCTGCGGGATATTTCGGCGGACGGCTGGATACCATCCTGTCATTCATCGCCAACCTTATCCTGGCCTTCCCGGTAATTCTTCTTTTCTACCTGTTGGTCACGCCCGAGATCGTCCTGACAGGCCTGCCGCAATACATGGCAGCGGTGCTGTTCTTTTTCCCGCTGATCTTTCTTTTCGTACTGGTCAATTCGCGGTTCCACACGCAACCCGCAGCGCGCAACATCATGGTGACTTTGATCGCGCTTGTGGGCGGATGGCTATATCTGTCGCTGATTTCTCAGTCGGGCGGCAACTCGGCCATCAGTATCCTTCCGGCGGCCATTGATGGGTTTGATATCCCGGGCGGTTTGCTTGTGGTGTTCGTCTCGGTGGTTTTTGTAAACTCGCCCACAGTGTTCCGGATCGTGCGGGGCCTGACGCTGGACATCAAATCGCGCGACTATGTCGCCGCAGCGCAGACCCGGGGGGAAGGGCCATGGTATATCATGTTATGGGAAATCCTGCCCAACGTCCGTGGTCCACTGATCGTCGATTTCTGCCTGCGCATCGGCTATGTAACCATCCTGCTGGGCACCCTGGGCTTTTTCGGATTGGGCCTGCCACCCGAAAGCCCCGACTGGGGATCTACGATCAACGAAGGGCGCAAACTGTTGTCGGTCTATCTGCACCCCGCGCTGCCGCCCGCGCTCGCATTGCTAAGCCTTGTGCTTGGTCTGAACCTGTTGGCGGACGGGCTGCGCGAAGAAAGCCTGAGGGATTGATACGATGAGCAAGCTTGCAGAGTACAATGGCCCAATTCTGGAAATCGACAAGCTGTCGATCAGCTTTTTCACCAGATTGCGCGAAATCCCGGCGGTGATGGATTTCTCAGCCAAGGTCATGCCCGGCGAGGCGCTTGGCCTGGTAGGGGAATCCGGATGCGGAAAATCCACAGTTGCCCTTGGTGTAATGCAGGATCTGGGCGTAAACGGAAAAGTCGTTGGCGGCTCGATCAAGTTCAAGGGGCGCGACCTGTCTGCAATGTCCGCCGAAGAACTGCGGGATATTCGCGGTAACGAAATTGCCATGATCTATCAGGAACCGATGGCGTCGTTGAATCCGGCGATGAAAATCGGCAAGCAGTTGACCGAAGTCCCGATGATCCATGAGGGCGTCAGCAAGGAAGAGGCCTATCGTCGTGCCTTGGAGGTGGTAACGGACGTGAAGCTGCCCGATG
Source organism: Roseovarius litorisediminis (assembly GCF_900172295.1). GTDB lineage: Bacteria > Pseudomonadota > Alphaproteobacteria > Rhodobacterales > Rhodobacteraceae > Roseovarius > Roseovarius litorisediminis. Next base: position 171,301 of record NZ_FWFL01000001.1, on the reverse strand, counting down.
CCGAGCGTATCCTAAATAGCTATCCCCACCAGCTTTCGGGCGGGCAACAACAGCGCATCGTGATCGCCATGGCGTTGATGTCAAAGCCCTCTTTGCTGATCCTGGACGAACCGACAACTGCGCTGGATGTGACCGTCGAAGCCGCCGTTGTGGAACTGGTAAAGAATCTGGGTAAAAAATACGGCACCTCAATGCTGTTCATCTCGCATAACCTTGGGCTGATTCTGGAAACCTGCGACCGGTTGTGCGTAATGTACTCGGGCGAGGCCGTCGAGCGCGGTTCGATCGAGGATGTGTTCGACAAGATGCAGCACCCCTATACACAGGCATTGTTCCGCTCAATCCCCCTGCCCGGCGCCGACAAGAATGCCCGCCCGCTGGTTGCTATTCCGGGCAACTTTCCACTGCCACATGAACGGCCGCATGGTTGCAATTTCGGACCGCGCTGCGACTATTTCAAAGAAGGGTATTGCGACCAGGGCTTCATCCCGATGGCGCCGGTCGAAGGCGATGCGCGTCACGAAAGCCGCTGCCTGCGCTTCAGGGACATCGACTGGGACGCGCCGATAGTCGCAAAGGAAACGACCGAAAAAGGTAAGATCGGCAACGTTGTTCTGAAGGTGGACCACCTCATGAAATATTATCAGGTGGCAGCGAACGCATTGTTTGGTAGCTCTGGCAATATGAAAGTCGTCAAAGCCAACGAGACGTTAACCTTTGAGGCGCGCGAATCTGAAACCCTTGCGATTGTTGGCGAATCCGGCTGCGGCAAGTCTACATTTGCCAAGGTTCTGATGGGTCTAGAAACGGCAACTGACGGCAAGATTCTGCTAGGAAATACGGAAATTCAGGACATCCCGATCGAAGATCGCGACACGCAAACAGTGTCCTCGGTTCAGATGGTGTTCCAGAACCCGTTTGACACGCTGAACCCGTCCATGACGGTTGGCCGTCAGATCATCCGTGCGCTTGAGGTTTTTGGCATCGGAGCCAACGATACCGAACGCAGGGAGCGTATGCTGAAGCTGCTTGATCTGGTAAAACTGCCCCGTGCCTTTGCCGACCGCATGCCTCGGCAGTTGTCGGGAGGCCAGAAACAGCGCGTCGGCATCGCCCGAGCCTTTGCAGGTGACGCCAAAATTGTTGTCGCAGACGAACCTGTGTCAGCATTGGATGTTTCGGTTCAGGCTGCTGTAACCGATCTGTTGATGGAAATTCAGCGCGAAAACAAGACGACGCTCCTGTTTATCAGCCATGACTTGTCGATCGTCCGCTATCTCAGTGATCGAGTGATGGTGATGTATCTGGGCCATGTGGTTGAAATGGGCACAACAGATCAGGTTTTTGCCCCGCCTTACCATCCCTATACAGAGGCTTTGCTATCGGCAGTTCCGATTGCGGATACCTCGATCGTGAAGGAACATATCGTGCTTGACGGCGATATACCGTCTGCCATGAACCCGCCGCCGGGCTGCCCGTTCCAAACACGCTGCCGCTGGAAAACCGAAGTTGCGGGCGGACTTTGCGACAAGGAGGTTCCCTCTATTCGGTATCTGGAAGATGGCCATCAGATCAAATGCCATTTGCCTGACGAAATTCTCGCGAAAATGACACCTGTTATCAAATTGGCGGCAGAATAAAGTTCGTAGGACAATTTGCTCAGACAGTGAGACGGCCCGAATGCCATCGACCTCATTCAATTGATTTGTTCGGCGGGTTGCGTCACAAATGTATCATGGGTCTTTTAGGAATTTGGCAATGCGGTATCTGAGCAGCATCATTCTGGTTTCTTTAATTCTAACCTCGGCGGTTCAAGCCGAACCCAAAGGAACCTTTCGCCACGCCCATAATGTCGGATTTGGGGCTCACTCAAGCCTCGATCCGGCCTCGAAAGGCCGGGTGCTGCAAATCATCGAAAAAATCATGAACCGGCTTGTTCGCCCGGGCCCCAAGGGCAAACCGCAACCCGATCTGGCGACATCATGGCAAGCCAATGAAGACGGCACTGTCTGGACCTTCAAGTTGCGCGAAGGTGTACGTTTCCACGATGGCAGCACTTTTGATGCGGGCGATGTGGTGTATTCCTTTGAACGGGTCATGGACCCGGACCGCGCCAGCCCCGCACGATCTGCAGTCAAGATGGTCACCTCGGCCAAAGCATTGGATGACCACACGGTTCAGCTCACGCTTGGATCGCCTTTTGCAGACCTGCCTCTGCAACTTATGGACCCTCGACTCAGAATCATCCCTGAAAATTCCGGGGAAACGATTGCAGCCCTTGGCATCGGCACCGGTCCCTTCAAGGTTGATGTTTTTGATCCTGACGGCATAACCAAGCTGTCCGCCAACCTTGAATATTATGAAGGTCTTCCCGGTGTCGCCCATGTAGAGGTGATCGGCATTCCCGACGCTCAGGCCCGTCTGCAAGCCTTTCTGGGCGGGCAACTTGATATGGAGCGCGGCATTGTACCATTGCTGCGGCGTGCACTTATAAAATCAGACCGTTACAAAACTCAGGAGGTGCCTACCGGCAACTGGACTGGTCTGGTTTTCCGTACTGATGTCGCACCCTTTGATGACGTCCGCGTGCGCCGGGCCCTGCGCATGGTCGTCAACCGCGAAGACCTGTTGAAACTGGCCCTTGATGGGGGCGGTGTTGTTTCCTGTGACACACCAGTGGCGCCGAACGACCAGTATCGCGCGTCGATGGAATGCCCGCGCGATATCGAAACAGCACGCAAGCTTTTGTCAGAAGCGGGGTATGCGGACGGGTTGTCGTTTGATCTTTATATTTCGACAATCGACCAATCCTGGCCCGCCATGGCCGTTGCCTTTCAGGAACAGGCTGCTGCGGCAGGTATTCAGGTGAATATCATCAAGGCCGCTGCAGATGGCTATTGGTCAGAGGTCTGGCGCCAAAAGGATGCCGTAGCCACAGCATGGGGCGAGAGACCTGCTGACCAGGCCCTGAATGAGGCGTTCCATTCGACTGCTAAATGGAATGAGAGCTATTTTAAGGATCCTGAATTTGACCGATTGATTGAAGCCGCGCGAAAAGAATTGGAATTTGACAAGCGTCGTGCGCTCTATGTCGCTGCGCAGGAATATCTCAGACAAAATTCCGGCACGTTAATTCCATTCCATGTCACCCAGTTGGTTGGCGTTGGCGCGCGCGTGCATAATCTTGATCCGGTGCGAAATGATGCCGTGCGCTGGCATCTGATCGAAGTAGATGAACAATAAGTTCAGTAGTTGCCAGCCACGTATTTGGCGATGGCCCCCCCCCGCGAGTTGACATCCAACTTTTGATAAATGGCTTTGAGGTAATATTTCACGGTATTCTCAGACAAACCCAGCCGGGCCGAAATCTGAAAGTTGGTCAGCCCGTTTACAAGCAGCCCCAATATCTCGTGTTCGCGCCGCGACAGGGTATCCGTCTGCTCGCTGGTCAGGCGATTTAAGATATCGGTTGGCACGATACTGTGTCCCTCTACCAGTTTGCCCAAAATCTTTGGCAGGCTGGTCAGGATGTGGCTCATCATACAGACGGAATTCGCGCCTGACTTTACCGCCGTGCGGATAAACGCAAATTCCGTTTCTTCAGCCACGACAACGACCATTACCTTCGGATAGTCTTTGCGCAGATTGCCAAGCACCACGTTCAGGTCACCATCTGCCAGACGCACCCCCAAGATTACGATTGTCGGCCCATCCACCGATTCAATCGCTTTTCTAAGGCTTTTTTGATCGGTCGCGAATGGCCCAAGCCTGACCTCTTCAATCTGCGAAACAAGCGAACCCAGGCCCTGACAAACAATCAACTGTCTGTCGGCAACAATTACTTCCGGTACTGTCATGTCACGATTCTGCATGGCCCATCACATCACCTTAGCGAAAGATTAGAACAGCATATTGCGACAAATAAGCATTGGAAACCGATGAAATAAAACAATAATTTTGTATGCAGCCGCATGCCGTTCCGTCGCCACCCAAAGGGGTGGCTGCTCCTACCCGTTAGGTGGCACCACTTCGCCAATGCTCGTTACGACCATTCCAACGGGCGTTACCTGCCAGTGATTTCCCGCCGATAAATTCACAAACCATCGGAGAGACACACAATGTACGGCAACCAGCACCTATTCATTCCCGGCCCCACCAATGTTCCTGAGCCTGTGCGTCAGGCGATGAACATTCCTATGGAAGACATGCGCGCACCCGACTTTGGCGCATTTACCAAGCCGCTGCTTGCCGACTTGAAAAAAGTCTACCGCACCGAAACCGGCACAGTTTTTCTTTATCCGTCATCAGGCACGGGCATGTGGGAAACCGCCATCACCAACACCCTCAACGTTGGCGACCATGTACTGATGTCACGCTTTGGCCAGTTTTCGCTTTTGTGGGTCGATATGGCAGAACGTCTGGGGCTGGTTGTTGATGTGATCGACGTTGAATGGGGCAAAGGCGTACCGGTTGAGCAATACGCCAAAAAGCTGGCCGCCGATAAAGAGCACAAGATCAAGGCGGTCTTTGCCACCCAAAACGAAACAGCAACCGGCGTCGGATCAGACATCGCAGGTGTTCGCGCCGCCCTTGATGCAGCCAACCACCCTGCCCTGCTTTTTGTCGATGGGGTCAGCTCGATCGGGTCGGTCGAGTTCGAGATGGATAAATGGGGCGTCGATTGCGCGGTGTCCGGCTCTCAGAAAGGTTTCATGCTGCCGGCAGGCCTTGGTATACTGGGCGTCAGCCAAAAAGCACTGGATGCACGCGCCAACGCCCGGATGCCACGCTGTTATTTCGATCTTCAGGATATGCTGAACCTGAATGGTGATGGATATTTCCCCTACACGCCCGCCACGCAATTGTTTCGTGGATTGAGGGTCTCGCTTGATATGCTGCTTGAGGCCGGCATGGAAAATGTCTGGGCGCGTCAAGGCTGGCTGGCCGCAGGTGTGCACAAGGCAGTCGCCGCCTGGGACGGGTGCGAATTGGTCGCGCGGGGGCCTGAATGGGCATCGGATACCGTATCGGCAATCTATGCGCCCGAAGGCGTTGATGCCCGTGATGTGATCTCGGGGGCCTACAACAAGTACCAGACGTCACTGGGAACGGGCCTGAACAAGTTGATGGGCAAGGCATTCCGTATCGGGCATCTGGGGTCATTGAACCCGGTCATGCTGTGCGGTGCCATTTCGGCTGCCGAAATGGCCCTGCGTGATGCCGGGGCCAAGATCGTGCCAGGCTCGGGCGTGGCGGCCGCGCAGGAACATTATCGCAAGCCGGTGGCATAAGGAGAAAGATTATGGCAAAGCCCAAAATTCTGGTCACCCGTAAATGGCCGCAGGAAACGCTGGATCGCGTAGCGCAGGTTGGCGACGTAACCTTTCGCGACCCAGACACCACGATGAGTCATGACGAATTCATGGCCGCGGCAACGACCTATGACGTGATCATGCCCACGGTATCGGACAAAATCCCGGCCGAATTCTATCCGGCCGCCAAAGGCACGGTGAAAATTCTGGCCAGTTACGGCGTCGGGTATAACCATATCGACGTGGACGCCGCCCGCGCCAATGGTATCGCGGTTACCAACACACCGGACGTTCTGACCGATTGCACCGCCGATCTGGCCATGGGCCTATTGCTGGCCGCCGCACGCCGCATTGGCGAAGGCGAGCGTGAAACCCGCGCCGGAAAATGGGAGGGTTGGCGCCCCACCCATATGATTGGCAAAAAGGTTAGCGGTGCCACATTAGGGATCGTGGGCTTTGGCCGTATCGGACAGGCAACGGCGCGACGCGCGCATTTTGGCTTTGGCATGAAAATCGTGTTTCAGGATGCCTGGGACGTTCCGGATGACATCAAGGCGGCCAATGGCAACGCCACGCAATTGCCCAGCATTAACGACGTCGCCGCTCAGTCCGACTTCTTGTCGCTGCACTGCCCCGGTGGGGCTGACACCTATAAGCTGATCAATGCCGAGGTGTTTGGCGCAATGAAACAGGGCTGTATTCTGGTCAATTCAGCCCGCGGTGACGTGGTCGACGAGGACGCGTTATTTGACGCGTTGGACAGTGGCAAACTGACCGCTGCGGGCCTTGATGTTTACCACAATGAACCCGCGCTTGATCCGCGTTTCTTATCTTATGAAAATGTCGTTCTGGCCCCGCACCTTGGCAGTGCCACCGACGGCACACGTGCCGCCATGGGGTTTCGTGCGATTGAAAACCTTGAGGCGTTCCTTGCCGGAAAGACGCCGCGCGACTTGGTTAGTTAAGCACCCAAGGTTTGCCAGGCAAGCCTTTGTCTAAAAACAATTATCTCTCCCAAACATGATCACCCGGATGCTCCATCCGGGTGTTTTTTTATGTGCGTTCAACATCTCACCGGCTGGTGTGCTGACGCATCCCCAAAAGGGCAAAGTAGGTAGTCATCCCTACCCGGTCGGGCCCAGCCTCCAACCCCGGGCGTGCTTTGTTACCCGTGCGTAAGTGTCTCTCAAAACATTTCCGCGCGACACTCAATCTATGAAGAAATCAACCGAGCCGCCAATCCCGGCGAATCGTGGGAGGAAGGACAATCCATGAGCTACACGCTGCACCCTCTGAAAAAACAACGCCTGCAACGCTCTGAACTGGCGGTGCCGGGGTCAAACACGGCGATGTTCGAAAAAGCGGCGGCAAGTAACGTCGATTACATTTTTCTGGATCTCGAAGATGCCGTGGCCCCACCGGACAAGGTCCAGGCCCGTAAAAACATCATCGAGGCGCTGAACGACATCGACTGGAAAGGCAAAACCATGTCGATCCGCATCAATGGTCTGGATACGCATTACATGTACCGTGACGTGGTTGATATCCTTGAACAGGCCGGGCAGCACGTCGATACAATTCTTGTGCCCAAAGTGGGCGTACCCGCCGACATGTACACGGTCGAAACCATGGTCTCCCAGATCGAGGAATCCATGGGGTTCACCCATAAGATCGGTCTTGAGGCTTTGATTGAAACCGCCCTCGGCATGGCCAATGTCGAAGCCATCGCCGCCGCCCCCGGCCGTCTGGAAGCGATGCATTTTGGTGTGGCTGATTATGCCGCGTCAAACCGGGCGCGTACCGTTGTGATCGGTGGTCTGAATCCCGATTACCCGGGCGATCAATGGCATTTTGCTCTGTCGCGCATGACTGTTGCCTGCCGCGCTTATGGCCTGCGCGCCATTGACGGGCCTTTCGGTGATTTCAGCGATCCTGACAGCTATATCCTGTCGGCCAAACGCGCCGCTGCTTTGGGGATCGAAGGGAAATGGGCCATTCACCCCAGCCAGATTGATCTTGCCAACGATGTATTTTCGCCGCCCGAGGCCGAGGTTACCCGCGCCCGCCGCGTGATCGAAGAACTGCGCAAGGCCGAGGCCCAGGGCAAAGGGGCTGCCGCCCTTGATGGCAAACTGATCGACGCCGCATCAGAGCGCATGGCCAACAACGTGCTGACCGTGGCTGACGCCATCGCGGCCCAGAAAATATAAGGAGGCCCGAAGATGGACATTCATGAATATCAGGCCAAGGAGCTGCTGAAACGCTTTGGCGTGGCGGTCCCGCGCGGCGGCATCGCCTACAGCCCTGAACAGGCAGTTTACCGCAGTAACGAACTGTCCGGCGACAAATGGGTTGTCAAAGCTCAGATCCATTCGGGCGCACGTGGCAAGGCGGGTGGCGTCCGCATCTGTTCGTCCGAAGAAGAGGTCGCCGAGGCTGCCCAATGGATGCTTGGGCGTAAGCTCGTCACACATCAGACCGGCCCCCAGGGCAAGCTGGTGGGCCGCCTCTACATCGAGGAAGCCACGAACATTGCGCAGGAAATCTATCTGGGCTTCGTATTGGACCGTAAAGAAGAACGCGTTGTCGTTGTGGCCTCGGCCCAGGGGGGCATGGAAATCGAGGAAATCTCTTCAAACGAGCCCGATTCAATCATCCGCTCTGTGGTCGATCCAGCCGTTGGCATGCAGGCGTTTCAGGCGCGCGAAATTGCCTTTCAACTGGGGCTTGACGCCGCTCTCATCCCGCAGGCAACCAAGACCATCATCGGCTGCTATCGCGCGATGAGCGAACTGGACGCCAATATGGTCGAGGTCAACCCGCTGGTGGTTACTACATCCGGCGAGATCGTGGCGCTTGATGCCAAGCTGAGCTTTGATGAAAACGCACTATTCCGTCGCCCTGACATTTCCGAACTGCGCGACAAAAGCCAGGAAGATCAACGCGAGACATATGCCTCGGATCGTGGCCTTTCGTACATCGGACTTGAGGGTAAAATTGGATGTATCGTTAACGGTGCCGGGTTGGCTATGGCTACGCTCGACATGATCAAGATGGCCGGCGGTGAACCTGCCAACTTTCTTGATGTCGGCGGTGGTGCCTCACCAGAACGGGTGTTGATGTCATTCAAGGCCGTCCTCAACGATAAAAACGTCGAAGCAATTCTGGTCAACATCTTTGCCGGTATTAACCGCTGCGACTGGATCGCCGAGGGCGTGGTGCGTGCTGTCAAGGAACTTAATCTCAAATTGCCGCTCGTGGTGCGACTTGCGGGCACCAACGTAGAAGAAGGTCGCCAGCTTTTGGCCGACAGCGGGCTCAATATCACAACAGCAGACACTCTAACCGACGCCGCCAGCAAGGTCGTAGCGGCCTGGAAAGAAGCAAGCCAGAAGGAACCTGTATAATGGCTATTCTGATCGACAAGGATACTAAAGTTCTGGTTTTGGGCCTTACAGGTCGTATCGGCAGTTTTCACACGCAGGACATGATCAACCACGGCACCAACGTGGTGGGCGGCGTAACACCCGGCAAGGGCGGTACCACCCATAATGGACTGCCTGTGTTCAACACCGTCAAAGGGGCCGTGGCCGAAACCGGGGCCGACTTGGCCATTTGTTTTGTGCCGCCCCCTTTTGCTGCTGATTCAATCATGGAAGCGGCCGATGCGGGCATCAAGACCTGCGTTTGCATCGCGGACGGCATCCCGGCGCAGGATATGATTCACGTCAAACGTTATATGCGGCGCTATAAATCGGAAAACCGCATGCGTCTGATCGGCCCCAACTGTGCAGGGATCATCACACCGGGTCAGGCCTTTGCGGGGCTTATGCCGCCGCATATTTACCTGCCCGGTCGCATCGGCATCATTGGCCGCTCGGGCACTTTGGGGTACGAGGCCGCCAGTCAGATGAAGGAAAAAGGAATCGGTGTATCCTCCTCCATCGGTATCGGCGGTGATCCAATCAACGGCTCATCGTTCCGCGATATTCTGGAACTGTTCGAAAACGACCCCGACACCGATGCCGTAGTGATGGTGGGCGAAATCGGCGGCCCGCAAGAGGCCGAAGCCGCCGCCTATATCCGCGATCACATGAAAAAGCCTGTTGCGGCCTATATCGCAGGTCTGTCGGCGCCTAAAGGGCGTCGCATGGGACATGCGGGCGCAATTGTGTCAGCCTTTGGGGAATCCGCGCAGGAAAAGGTGGAAATCCTCAGCGAGGCAGGCGTTACAATCGTCCCCACCCCGTCCTCCTTTGGCGAGGTTGTGGAAAAAATGATTGCCTGACGCTTCTGACGGCGCGACTGAAACTCCTCCCAAAAGCAGCCGCGCCGTTCGGATTGCCGCCACGAAAATTGAAAAAGCAGACCATGCTGCCTTTCTACTTGCCAAAATTCCCCAAGGTGCTCGAGGAACAGCGTCCCTCTATATAAAAAATGGGCGGCAAAGCCGCTCAATCGGACCATCCCATCTGACAGGTTTCAACCAAGGCATGGGGCGGGGTTTCCCGCCCCATGCCTTGCCTTTAGATATCCAGCGTGTGCTCTTTTTCCCAAGCGGAAAAATGGCTTGTGAACGCATCCCATTCCTTTTGTTTCAGCTTCAGATAGGCGGCTGAAAACTCTTCGCCCATCATCGCCTTCAACTCTGTGTCACTGTCATATTGACGCATCGCATCCAGCATGTTCAGCGGCAGCAAGGGGGCCCCTTTCACGGTGTGCCCTTCGGCATACATGTCGATATCATACCGTGGACCCGGATCGGCTTTGGTGCGGATACCTGACATTCCCGCCGCGATGATCACCGCCTGCAACAGGTAAGGATTCACCGCCCCGTCCGGCAAGCGCAGCTCAAAACGACCGGGCCCCGGAACACGTACCATATGCGTGCGGTTGTTACCGGTCCAGGTGACGGTATTCGGGGCCCATGTGGCCCCTGACATGGTCCGCGGCGCATTGATGCGCTTGTAGGAATTCACCGTCGGGTTGGTAATTGCGGCCAGAGAAGAGGCGTGTTTCATGATCCCGCCCAGAAAATACGCACCTTTCTCTGACAGACCAAGCTCACCGACCTGTCCCTTGCCAGTGCCCTTTTCGATCGCAAAAACATTGGTTTTCGCCTTGTCGCCCGGCGCATCCCAGACCGAGATATGTGCGTGGCAACCGTTACCGGTCAGGCCTTCAACGGGCTTGGGCATGAATGTTGCGCGGAAACCGTGTTTTTCCGCGACCGATTTGGTCATGAATTTGAAAAAGCTGTGTTTATCCGCAGTTTTCAGAGCGTCATCAAACTCCCAGTTCATCTCGAACTGGCCATTGGCATCCTCGTGGTCATTCTGGTACGGCCCCCAGCCAAGATCCAGCATGTAGTCGCAGATCTCACGCACGACATCATAACGCCGCATCACGGCCTGCTGATCATAACAGGGTTTGGCTGCCGTATCGTACTCGTCGCTTAGCGCGCTGCCATCGGCGGTGAGAAGAAAATACTCTGCCTCAATTCCTGTTTTCACATGCAGACCTTCTGCAGCGGCTTCGTTAATCAGGCGACGCAAGACATTGCGAGGGGCTTGCGCCACATCTTCCCCTTCCATCACGCAATTCCCGGCAACCCAGGCCACTTCGGGCTTCCAGGGTAGTTGGATCACGCTGTCAGGATCAGGCACGGCCAGCATATCGGGATGGGCCGGCGTCATGTCCAGATAAGTGGCAAACCCGGCAAAACCCGCGCCATCCTCCTGCATGTCGGCAATCGCCTGTGCCGGCACCAGTTTGGCCCGCTGACCACCGAAAAGGTCGGTAAAGGAAATCATGAAATACTTAACGCCATTTTCTGCGGCATAAGCGGCCAGATCTTTTGTCATGGTTTTTTGTCCTCTCGCTGTTGTCACCCAAAAGGGGCAGCCGATGGCTACCCCTCTCACTTGTCTCAGAAACTGCTTCCCGGCTTGCCTGGCCACCATTCTGTGCCTGCCAAGGGCACCTGTGCCATGGCAGCAGCCTCCATTGTCAGCGCTACCAGATCCTCGGGCTCCAGATTGTGCAGATGGTTCTTGCCGCAGGCCCGCGCTATCGTCTGCGCCTCCAACGTCATTACCTTCAGATAATTGCGCAACCGGCGTCCGCCCTCGATCGGGTCAAGACGCTTTTCCAGTTCCGGGTCCTGCGTGGTGATGCCCGCCGGGTCACGACCTTCGTGCCAGTCGTCATAAGCCCCTGTGGTGCTGCCCAACTTCTGATACTCGGCCTCCCACTTGGGATCATTGTCGCCGATCGCGATCATCGCCGCTGTGCCGATCGAGACCGCATCGGCGCCCAGTGCCATCGCCTTGGCCACATCCGCGCCCGAGCGGATACCGCCCGACAGGATCAGCTGCACCTTGCGGTGCATGCCAAGATCCTGCAGCGCCTGAACCGCGGGCCGGATAATTGCCAGTGTGGGCTGACCGACATGTTCGATAAACACATCCTGCGTCGCCGCCGTACCGCCCTGCATCCCGTCCAGCACAATCGCGTCCGCCCCCGCCTTGATGGCCAGCGTGGTGTCGTAATAAGGTCGTGCGCCCGCCACCTTGACGTATATCGGGACTTTCCAACCAGTTATCTCGCGAAGCTCAAGTATCTTGATCTCCAGGTCATCCGGCCCGGTCCAGTCGGGATGCCGACAGGCCGACCGCTGGTCGATCCCTTTGGGCAAATTGCGCATTTCTGCCACCCGGTCACTGATCTTTTGACCCAGCAGCATGCCGCCGCCACCGGGCTTGGCGCCCTGACCCACAACAATCTCAATCGCATCGGCCTTGCGCAGGTCGTCGGGGTTCATCCCATAGCGCGACGGCAAATACTGATAGACCAGCTTGGTCGAATGCCCGCGCTCTTCGGGTGTCATGCCGCCATCACCGGTGGTGGTAGACGTCCCCGCCGCCGAGGCCCCCCGCCCCAAGGCCTCTTTCGCCGGACCGCTCAGCGCGCCAAAGCTCATGCCAGCAATGGTGATCGGAATATCCAGCTCAATCGGGTTTTCGGCATGCAGCCCGCCGATGGTGACCGAGGTCTCGCATTTTTCTCGGTAGCCTTCCAACGGGTAGCGCGAGATCGACGCGCCCATGAAAAGCAGATCGTCAAAGTTGGGCACGCGCCGCTTGGCCCCGCCGCCGCGAATGTCATAAATGCCCGTCGCTGCCGCCCGGCGAATTTCACTGTTCACCTCGTTGGTGAAGGTGGCCGACTGGCGTGGCAGGGTCATGGGGATTTTTTTATCTGTCATCTTTTCAACCCCTTAGTACGCCGCAGCGTTATCAACATCAAAATTATAGAGCTTCCGGGCAGAACCATAGCGCGTAAACTCTTCCGGTTTGGCATCGCATCCTGCCTCGGCCAGCAGCCGCGTCAGTATCTCGATATGCTCGGGTCGCATTTCCTTTTTCTCGCAATCCGCGCCCAGGCTTTTGACCTTGCCGCGCACAAAAAACCGCGCCTCGTAGCAGCTGTCGCCAAGCGCATCGCCCGCATCGCCGCACACCACCAGATTGCCCGACTGTGCCATGAATGCCGACATATGCCCGACATTGCCATGTACCACGATATCGACCCCCTTCATCGAAATCCCGCAGCGCGATGCGGCATTGCCCTTGACGACAATCAGCCCGCCATGCGCTGTGGCGCCCAGATACTGGCTGGCATCGCCTTCGATCACGATCTTGCCGGACATCATGTTCTCGCCCGTGCCCGGCCCGGCCGAGCCGTCAATGGTTATCGTCGCCTGCTTGTTCATGCCGCCGCAATAGTACCCTGTCGATCCGCGCACCGTTACTTCAATCGGCGCATCCAGACCCACGGCGATCGCGTGGCTGCCGCGGGCATTCACCACTTCCCAAGCGGTCTGATTGCTGGCTGGATCGGTTACCTGCAAGGCTTTGTTCAGGGCGCGCAGCCCGTTTTGTTCCAAATCAAATGTCTGCATCTTAGTGGTTCCAGAAATAAACGGTTGCGGGTTCGGGCTCCCATACGCGGGCGTTTTCAATCCCGGGCAGATTGACCAGTGCGCGATATTCACTGCCGAAGGCGACATATTGATCTGTCTCGGCCATTACCGCAGGTTTGCAGGCGATCGGATCGCGCAAAACGCCAAAGCCGTCTTTGGTCCCGACGACAAAGGTGTAGAAGCCATCCAGATCATTCAGTCCGCTTTCCAGTGCTTCCCCCAGAGTGCTGCCGTTCTGCATCTTCCAGGTCAGGTAGGCTGCCGCCACCTCGGTGTCGTTTTCTGTTTCAACAGTCACACCCTCTCGGGCCAGTTTTCGCCGCAAAGAATTGTGATTCGACAATGAACCGTTGTGCACAAGACATTGATCCGCCCCGGTCGAAAACGGGTGCGCACCAAGAGTTGTCACCGCAGATTCCGTTGCCATCCGCGTATGCCCAATGCCATGTGTGCCGGTAAGCTTGGGAATATCAAAGCGTTTCGCGACGTCGCCGGGAAGGCCGACTTCTTTATAAATCTCAATCACTTCCCCGGCACTCATCACCCGGGCACCTGGCCGCAACTCTTTCAGCGCCGCACGTGCCTCGGCCATCTTGTCTTCAGGTAGATCAATAACAGCGTGGGTATCTATTACCCGGACCGTGACATGTTCGTTGATCGCAGCGGCAAGGTCTTTGTCCAGATTTTCAAAAGCTGTCGCAGGGTCTGCGGCCTGAATTGTCAGCTTGGCAAAGCCCTCGTGATCATCCCCATAAACCGCAATCCCGGCGCTGTCGGGGCCGCGATCCGACATGGTGATCAGCATATCCGTCAGCATTTCACCCAACTTGGGTTCCAGTGACTTGTCCTTCAGAAATAGTCCGACAATCCCACACATTTGACATCTCCATGAGTCGTTCCGACGCAGGCTATCCAATCCCCATCAGGTTTTCAACCATAAGAATTTTTGTTTCCTGCCAGGAATAATTTAGTGATTTGATTGCGGGTATGCAATGACGGACAGGTAGCGGATCGGTAATTTGATCAGTTCGTCCGGGCCATGTGGTGCGTCGGCATCAAAGAAAAGGCTGTCGCCGGGACGCAGATGAAAACTTTGGTCACCGTGGCGGTAGCCCACTTCGCCCTCCAGTACATAGAGCAGTTCAATTCCCTCATGCTGAAACGTCGGGAAAATATCAGAAGTTTCAGTCAGCGTGATGAGATAAGGCTCTACCACCACACCGCTGTTGTTCGAACCCAAATGACCCAACAGATTGTACTGATGCCCTGCGCGCGTTCCCGCACGTTCCATCTCGATTGCCTGTCCGGTCTTGACATGCACTGCCTCTCGCCGTTCTTCAAACCGACGGAAAAACAATGTTACCGGCACGCTCAGCGCTGCCGACAGGGCCTGCAGGGTTGTCAGCGATGGTGACGTTACGCCATTTTCGATCTTGGATAACATCCCGACAGACAACCCCGTGACTTCGGCCAGATCAGCGACCGTCATATTGCGTTGTCGGCGGCATTCCCGCACCTCACGGCCAATTGCCGTTTCCAGGTTTTTTTCCCTGTTTTCTTTTGTCTTGTGTGGATCCTGGCTAAACTTGCTGCCGGGCATTGAATGTCCTTTTTCTACCGCAGGTTACATCGTCAAACGATACCAGGGATGCCTTAGGATGCGAAATGTCATACTGAATTGCAAGCGTAAGCAAATATCGCCTTGAAACATCATAAAAACTGGCATTCACAACCTGAAGCCTTCGACAAATTTTTCCCGATAAACCGGGTGGATGCCCTGAACTGACCTGATTTCCGAAGCAATTCGACCAAAAATACGCCCATTTCATGTGTTTTTCTTACAGAATAATCAGTTGGCGCCAGTCGGGCGCTCTCCGACTGGACTGCCTTTTTGAAAGGAGCAGCCCAATGGCAAGTTCAAAGCCGAAACCAAGAGAACAAGAGACGCCCCAATCCACGGCCAAGCCCAAACCCAAGCCAGAAACCACCAAGTCAAAGCCGATCATTACTGACTTCGCAAGTATCTGACTTTTAGCGGTTAAAGCCCGGCCGGCTAAACGGCGCATGTTGATTGGAACCTCATCCATTCACATCAGCTTCCAGTATTTACTTACTGTTTATAATATATATTTTTTTGCAGTAAGGTTTTCTTGCTCTTCAGAACACCCGGTACCGCGGCAATATTTTTCCGATTTCGACTTAGAAATCATATTATGCATACATATGTATACATAATGCGAAATCATACTCAACAGGACCTGAATTCCGAGTTGGAACGCCTGAAACACGTCGCCCAAAGGCTTGATGCGCTGTTCCGCATTCCCGGCACAAAACTTACGGTGGGGCTGGATAACCTGCTGGGTTTCATTCCCGTCATCGGCGACGCAGCAGCCATGGCGCCTGCCCTTTGGTTGGTCTGGAAAGCGCGCCAGCTTGGCGCCACTCCTGGTGCTTTAGCTTACATGATGTTCAATCTGGTAATAGACTTTGTGATAGGGTCCATTCCGCTGATCGGTGATTTATTCGACATCGCCTACAATGCGAATGTCCGGAATATCAACCTGCTTGAGGTCAATCTTGCCAGGCGCACACAGCGCGCTCAACCCGTTGTTGAAAGATCCGTGCAAAATTTACCAGTTTGAAAACAAAGGGCGACCCACCAGTGTTGATGAGCCGCCCCAAGCATTGTGTTCGGATGAATAGCTTAACCGACCAGTTCCAGACCAGAGAAGAAATAAGCGATTTCAACTGCTGCTGTTTCAGGAGCATCCGATCCGTGGACCGAGTTTTCGCCAACCGATTCAGCAAATTCGGCGCGGATTGTGCCGGGGGCTGCATCTGCGGGGTTCGTTGCGCCCATCACTTCGCGGTTCTTGGCGATGGCGCCTTCACCTTCTAACACCTGAACCACAACCGGTTCGCTTGCCATGAACTCACACAGTTCACCATAGAACGGGCGCTCTTTGTGCACCTCGTAGAACACACCGGCCTGTGCCGGCGTCAGGTGAATACGTTTTTGTGCAATGATACGCAGTCCTGCGTCTTCAAACTTTGCATTGATCTTGCCGGTCAGGTTACGTTTGGTTGCATCGGGTTTGATGATGCTCAGCGTGCGTTCAACAGCCATGTCAGCCTCTTTTCAGTTGTTCCGGTCGGGCCCTTTGCCCGCCCCTTCAGGATTGCGGCCCCGATACCATGGCCAAACCCACTTGAAAAGCCGCGATTGACGCCAGCGCGCGCATGCGGCATGCGTGCCCCATGTTGCGCATATCTGATATATCCTATTCCGTCGCGGGCCGCCCGCTGATCGAGCACGCCTCGGCCACCATTCCTGATGGCCACAAGGTGGGCATCGTCGGTCGCAATGGCACCGGCAAGACCACTCTTTTCCGCCTGATCCGTGGCGAGTTGGCGCTTGAGACCGGCGAGATCACCCTGCCCAAGCGCGCCCGCATCGGCGGCGTGGCCCAAGAGGTGCCGTCAAACGAGGTTTCACTGCTCAATACAGTCCTGGCCGCAGACACGGAACGTGCCGAATTACTAGAAGAATCACACACTGCCACTGATGCTGCAAGGATCTCTGAAATCCAGACCCGACTGGCTGATATCGACGCCTGGTCGGCCGAGGCCCGGGCCTCTTCCATCCTGCGTGGCCTTGGGTTTACCAGTGCTGAACAGCAGATGCCGTGCTCGGATTTCTCGGGCGGGTGGCGGATGCGGGTGGCGCTGGCGGGGGTGTTGTTTTCTCAGCCTGACCTGCTGCTGTTGGACGAACCGACCAACTATCTGGACCTTGAAGGGGCCTTGTGGCTTGAAACCTATCTGGCGCGCTATCCGCACACGGTGCTGATCGTCAGCCATGACCGCGAACTTTTAAACCGCGCGGTGGGGTCAATCCTGCACCTTGAGGACAAGAAACTTACATTATATCAAGGCGGTTACGAGACTTTTGCCGAAGCCCGCGCGGCCCGTCTGGCCGCCGCAGAATCCGAAGCGCGCAAGCAAGACGCGCGGCGCGCACATCTGCAAAGTTTCGTTGACCGGTTCCGCGCCAAGGCCAGCAAGGCGGTTCAGGCGCAATCGCGTCTCAAGATGATTGCCAAGCTCAAACCTATCACCACACCGCAAGAAGCCGCGCTGAAACGATTCACTTTTCCAACGCCGGAAGAGCTGTCTCCGCCGATTATCCGGATCGAAAACGGTGTTGTCGGCTATGACGGCAAACCGGTCCTGTCACGGTTGGATCTGCGCATTGATCAAGATGACCGGATTGCCCTTCTGGGTCGGAACGGTGAAGGAAAATCAACTCTTTCCAAACTGTTATCTGACAGACTTGATCTAATGCAGGGCCGCATGACCAAAGCGTCAAAGTTGCGCGTGGGCTATTTTGCGCAGCATCAGGTGGATGAGTTGCACATTGATGAAACCCCGATTGATCACATCCGCCGTCTGCGCCCGACCGAGACCCCATCGCGCCTGCGTGCCCGGCTGGGGGGCTTTGGTATCGGGTCGGAACAGGCCGAAACGCTGGTTGGACGGCTTTCCGGGGGGCAGAAGGCAAGGCTTTCGCTGATGCTGGCGACATTGGATGCGCCGCATATGCTGATCCTGGATGAGCCGACCAACCACCTGGATATCGAATCGCGCGAAGCCTTGGTGGAGGCGCTAACAGCTTATTCTGGTGCGGTAATTCTGGTCAGCCACGATATGCACCTGCTAAGTCTGGTGGCGGACCGGTTGTGGCTGGTCAAGGATGGCGCAGTCGCCCCATACGAGGGTGATCTGCAAAGTTACCGGGCGATGTTGCTGGGCAATGACAAGCCTGCCAAGGTCGAAAAACCCAAAACCAATAAGCCTAAACGCCCGTCGCGCGATGCAATTCTTGCGCTCAAGAAAGACGTGAAGATATGCGAGCAACGCGTTGAAAAGCTGAATGAAATGCGCGAAAAAGTGGCTGCTAAACTGGCGGACCCTGCGATCTATGAAGATACTTACGGTGTCGCCGATTGGCAGAAGAAATATGCCGAAATCGAAGACGGCCTGGTGCGTGCCGAAGCCCTTTGGATGGCCGCGCTTGAGCGGTTGGAACACGCCGAAATCTGATTTGCACAAGGGGACGCGCTGCGTTTTAATACCTGGTAGGTTTTTACGCGAATACCCTAAGGTCCGATCAGATCAGGCGATACCCGAAACCATGGCTGCCGGAACGGGCAATGTCCACGGTCCCGTGGCGCCGAATTTCGACAGCACCTTATCGATGACCCCCTGACGGATCGCAGCTTGACAGGCCTCCGACTGCGCGCGCAGCACGGCGCCGCCGCGCACAGTGCCTTCGTAGAAAAAGTCGAATGGCGCACCGGGGTCATCCACAACCCAATGAGACGCTATCGTTTGGATCTTCGCATCCAGGAACCCTTCCGTGGCCATCTCAGGCAAAGAGAACTCGGGGTCGGCGCGGATATGGGCATCGGGACCGGGCGGCAAGGCAACCAAAGGATCGCCATGCTGCTTGATCGCCCCAAAGACGTCTCCGACAACCGAAACAGACGGATCACCATGCCACACTGTATAGGCCAGGCGACCGCCGGGGCGCAGCACACGCTTGGCCTCGGAAAGGGCGCGCTGCGGTTCGGGAATATGCGGCATCCCGAATCCGATGGTGACCGAATCAAAGCTGTTATCCTCAAACGGCAGTTCCATGGCATTGCCTTCGATAATATCTGCTTCGGGCACTGCACGGCGAGCAAGTTCCAGCATCGCAGGAGAGAAATCGAGCGCCGTTACGTCAGCGCCGGCATCCACTAGGCCGCGCGCGACAACGCCATGACCGCAACACATGTCGAGTGCCTGGACCCCAGGCCTGGCCTGCACTGTCGCTACAAACACCGGAACGCATTGTGCTGCTGCTTTTGCAAAGCACCCGGCATAGGATCCGGCCGTCGCATTATCCGACCAACCCTGGTACTCCAGTGCTGCAAATTCTTCAAATTTCGGCATTTTACGCTCCTCTTGGCTTGCACATCCTGAACGGGCCCCCTACCCCTGAGTGCACTTACCCGGAAAGTACCATGGATTCATCCTTTCTGATTACCGCATTTGTGACGCTGTTTGTCATTATGGACCCTCCGGGGCTGGTGCCTGCCTTTCTTGCGGTCACCCAGGGGCTAAACAGCAGGCAAAGACGCAAGATTGCCCTGCGCGCCTGTCTTGTGGCCATCGGCGTTCTGGCTGTTTTTGCGGCTTTTGGCGATTCGGTTTTGGAATTTGTCGGCATTTCAATGTCGGCTTTCCGCGTTGCCGGGGGGATTTTGCTGTTTCTCACGGCACTGGACATGCTGTTCGAACGCCGTACGCAACGGCGCGAACACCGGGCTGATGACGACGACCACCCTGACCCCTCGGTCTTTCCCCTGGCCATCCCGCTGATTGCGGGTCCGGGTGCGATTGCCTCGGTCATCCTGCTGGTGGGCCAGCAGCCCGGTTGGGTTGGATTTTCGTGGGTCATGCTAGTGACCTGCTTTGTCGTGGTGCTGGTTTTTGTCAGTTTCCTTATTGCCGGACTTTTCGAGCGGTTGTTGGGCAAAACCGGGATCATCGTTGTCACGCGCCTGTTCGGGATGCTGCTGGCGGCACTGGCGGTACAATTCGTGCTGGATGGTCTGAAAGGATTCGGTTTTGCCGGGTAATCTTTAAGTCCCGGCCCGACCTGCATATATGGATCCCATGAGTGAATTTGATACCGCCCGACTTATGTATCTTGTCCTTCTTGGGGGCGCGATACTGGCATGGTTTTTTGCCCAAAACCGCAACTCGCTTGGCAAGCTGACGCAGCAGGCACTGGTCTGGGGCCTGATTTTTGTAGGTGTGATCGCCGCCGTTGGCCTTTGGGGCGATATCCGCCAGACGGTGCGCCCGACGCAAATAGTGCTGGCGCAGGACGGCCGGATTGAACTACCTCGCGCGATGGACGGGCATTACTACCTAATCGCCGAGGTTAACGGCGAGCCCATTCATTTTGTTGTCGATACCGGGGCGTCAGAAATTGTTCTGACCAAGGAAGATGCGCAAAGCGCCGGCATCGATACAGCCAATCTGGCCTATGCGGGCCGCGCCTATACCGCCAATGGAGAGGTGCGCACAGCCCCGGTTCGCCTGGAAAGCATTGCTATTGGCCCCATCCGCGACGAAGGCGTGCGTGCAGTGGTCAACGAAGGGCAGATGGACAAATCATTGCTGGGAATGAGCTATCTGCAGCGTTGGACAAGCGTTGAGATCGGTGGCGGCAAGTTGGTTCTGACACGGTAAACGTTCGATGTCGGCCAAGCCGGAAAGCGACTTTTTAAAAAACCGCCACCCGTTGAAGTTTCGCCACCGATGGCGTCAGATGACCGGTGCCCTGGCAGGTCTACTCCGGAACAGTCTCTCCTGAACCGCCGAATTCAGAAGGAAAGTCCTTCATCTTTGGCAATCCATCTTTCATGGGAAGAACAGTTTCAGCGTAATTGACGTGGATTCCGGGTTTGAAATCAACCGTCGGGATAATTGCCGCGTAAACATCCGTGAGACCAAGCCCAGGGTGTCCTGACATCAGGTGGCCGCCGCATTTATCGCACCATTTCCGATCGCTGTTTTCGGTCTTGTTATATTGCCGGATGTGCTCTTCGCCCTTTACCACCTTTACCGCATCGGGGTCCCAGAGGGTAAAGGCGTTAACCGGGCCCGCAGACCACGTTCGACAACTTTCACAATGGCAATAGCCCATCCCTGCGGGTTCGCCCGTCACTTCGATTTCGACAGCTCCGCAAAAACACTGACCTTTGTGTGTATCAGACATGATTTCCCCCATTTTTTCTAATGATTGCAACGTAGCACAAAACAACGGCAAAAATGGAAACATTTGTTCGGCCAGCGCGAAGATCGGTTATGGATTGACTGCAGTGGGCTCAGATATGCCCTTGGCGTTGATCCCGCCTGGAACCGCGTGAAGGCACCGGGCATCCCAATCTGGAACGTGTATTGTCAGGAGTATACGCGTTTCAAAAACTTTATTTCTCGGCCTTCTTCTCCCAACGACCACCCTCTTCCGACCAGTATTGCGCCGGGCACCCCGCGTCGGTCAGAGCCTTCCATTGGCCACGTGCGGTCTGCAACGCGGGTTCATCGTTGCCGTCAAACAGCACGCAGACCCGATCAAGCGACTGCACCTCGTCGGGCGCCACATCGGCGCCGTCGACCGTCATCAGGCAGGTGGCCCCGTTTGGCATGGCCACATCGGTGGTCAGCAGAACCGGCTGGTCGGCAGCGTGCGGGCGGCCAGCCAGCCCGTGGGGCAAAAACGCGTCATCCCCCCCCAGCCACAGCTTTTCATCCAGCCACTCCATCCGGGCCTGATCGCGCCCGCGAACGGCCACGCGCCAACCTGCCTGCCGCGCCTTGCCCAGAAGCATGGGCAAGGTCACCTCAAGAGGGTGCCGTGTCAGGTGATAGAAATAGGCCGCCCCCATCAATCGCCCTCAAGCATATCCGCGACCAGACGGTTGAGCGACATGACACCCCAGCCAGTCGCCCCTTTGGGGGCATAGGTCGTCTCGGCCTTGACCGAAGCGACACCGGCGATATCCAGATGGACCCATGGCATATCTTCGGCCACGAACCGGCGCAGGAATTGCGCGGCGGTGATGGTGCCGGCAGGACGTCCGCCGCTGTTCTTGATGTCGGCGATCTGGCTATCCATCATCTTGTCATAGGCTTTGCCCATTGGCATCTGCCAGGCGCCTTCGCCCTCGGCCTCGGCGGCCTTGAGGAAGGCCTTGCAGAGGTCATCATTATTGGTAAGAACAGCGGCGTTTTCATGGCCAAGTGCCACGATGGCGGCACCCGTAAGGGTAGCCAGGTCGATGATGCCGCGGGGCTTGTAGTGCTCCTGCGCGTACCACAGCACGTCGGCCAGCACGAGACGGCCTTCGGCGTCGGTGTTGATCACCTCGATGGTGTCACCTTTCATCGAGGTCACCACATCACCGGGGCGGGTGGCACGATCAGAGGGCATGTTTTCAACCAGACCGACAAGGCCGACAACATTAGCCTTGGCCTTGCGCAAGGCCAGCACACGCATCACGCCGGCCACCACGCCCGCACCGCCCATGTCCATGGTCATGTCTTCCATGCCGGCAGCGGGTTTGAGGCTAATGCCGCCGGTATCAAACACCACGCCCTTGCCGACCAGCGCCAATGGGGCGTCACCTTTTTTACCGCCATTCCATTCCATCACCGCCACTTTCGAAGGGCTGATACTGCCATGTCCAACGCTAAGCAGCGCCCCCATGCCCAGCTTTTCCAGCTTGTCCTCGTCCAGCACGGTGATCTTGAGACCAAGATCCTTCATCGCGCTGATGCGGTTGGCAAATTCGGTGGTCGTCAGGTGGTTGGCCGGTTCACTGACCAGATCGCGGGTAAAGAATACGCCCTCGGCGACGGCCAACGCCGGGGCCGTCTCGGCGCGGACCTCTTCGGGTTTGGCGACCATCAGGGTGACGTCGCCATTTTCTTTTGCCTCAGAAGTCTTGTGGGCCGTGAAGCTGTAGGCGCGCAGAACAATACCCAGCGTCAGCTCGGCAGGTTTACGAACCTGACCTGCCAGCACCAGCAGCGCGGCATCACCCTTGGCGCGGCCCAGGGAAACGCCGGCCGCGCGGAAATCCTCTGTCTTGGCAGCGCGTGGCAGACAGACCACATCGAGGGCATCCGCCGCCATACCCGCAGGCCAGGCCAGGGTTTTGATCTCACCCGGTTTCATCTTTTCGACGGCCCCGCTTTCGACCATCCGCGTCAACG
The DNA here is from genome assembly GCF_900172295.1 of Roseovarius litorisediminis. Taxonomy (GTDB): domain Bacteria; phylum Pseudomonadota; class Alphaproteobacteria; order Rhodobacterales; family Rhodobacteraceae; genus Roseovarius; species Roseovarius litorisediminis. The sequence continues at coordinate 148,171 of NZ_FWFL01000001.1, read as the reverse complement.
CACCTTTGGTCAGGCGGTTCACCCGGCGCGCCCCGGCATCCAGTTTGCCGTCAGGGGTGACAACAACTGCCACGCGGCCCTTGGCGGTGGCAATCTGGTCAAGGTCGGTATCCTGAAAAGATACGGAAACGGGTGTAGTCATCAAGCTGCTCCTTAGGTGGATTTGCCTTAGTCCTAGCGCGCCATGACGGCCTTGACCAGTTAAAGCGTTTGCAACGGTCACCACACCGCCGGATCCGATTGCAGCGACGCAACGAGCCTTGAGTCGGACAGCGCTTTTTAGCAGTTTTCCCCCGCGCTCAATTCCGATAGGTTGACACCCAAATCAGCTGTCGCAGGGGGAAATGAGTGACCAGATTCGACAGATACATGCTGTCGCAATTGATGGTAATGTTCGGTTTTTTTGCACTGGTTCTGGTGTCGATCTTCTGGATCAACAGGGCCGTGCGCATGTTCGACAAACTGATCGGTGATGGCCAGCCAGCATGGATTTTTCTTGAGTTTACGGCGCTTACACTGCCGGCGGTGATCAGTGCCACCTTGCCAATCGCCACCTTTGCTTCGTCGGTTTTTGTCACCAACCGTCTGAGTACCGAAAGTGAGCTGACGGTGATGCAGGCGACGGGATATTCGCCATGGCGCCTGATCCGGCCGGTTTTTGTCTACGGTGTGATTATCGCGGCGATGATGTCGCTGCTGACCCACGTTCTGGTGCCCGCAAGCCAGAGCCAGCTAAAGCTGCGCCGCGCCGAGATCAGCCAGAACATCACGGCCAAATTGCTGACCGAAGGCGAATTTCTGCACCCTGCCCCCGGAATTACCTTTTATATCCGCGACATCACCCCCGAAGGTGAGTTGAGAAACGTATTTCTGTCAGACCGGCGCAATGCCGATGTGCCCGTTACCTATTCATCGACCCAAGCCTATCTTGTTCAGGAGGGCGATGGCACAAAACTGGTCATGGTTGCCGGGCTGGCGCAGAATCTTCGGCGCGACGGGAACCGACTATTCACAACACATTTCGACGATTTTTCCTATGATATCAGCAGCCTGATCACCAAGGGGCCGACCAATCTGGATAATGTCCAGTTTGCCACCACACCTGACCTTGTGCTGCGCCCTGACGAGGTGATGAAACGCAGCGGGGCGACATACGGCAATGTCATGTACGAGTTGCACAGCAGGTTCACTCAGGCCCTGATCTGCATTCTGGCAGCGATGATCGGATTTGCCACCCTGCTATTGGGGACCTATAGCCGCTTTGGCGTCTGGTGGCAGATTCTGACGGCCTTTGTTCTTCTGGTGGGGATCAAGATGATCGAAGGCGCGGTCGCAGGGCCTGTTCTGAAAAACGGCACCATGTGGCCGCTGATGTATTTTCCGGTGCTGGTCGGCATTATAACGACAATTGTGCTGCTTTTCTGGTCCTCGCGCCCGGGGGCGCTGAAACGCCTTGTATTCCGACGCTTTACCGCAGGAGAAGCCACATGATCCTGCATGCCTATTTCGCGCGTAAATTTCTGTGGACCTTTCTTGGCATTTTCATGATTTTTGTGGTTTTGCTGACTCTGGTCGACCTTATGGACGAGTTGCAGGATTTCTCGGAGTTGCCTTTTGGCGGTGTGCTTGAAATTGTTCTTTTGAACTTGCCGAGCGCCAATTATGAAATGCTGCCTCTGATCATGATCCTGTCCACCGCAGCCCTGTTCGTGCGACTGGCACGCAGTTCCGAGTTGGTTGTGGTGCGCGCTGTCGGACGTTCAGCCCTGCGCGCCCTGATCGGCCCACTTGTGGTAGCGTCGGCAGTGGGAGTGATATCGGTGACGATGCTGAACCCGATCGTTGCAGCCTCGTCCAAGCGATACAGTGATCTGGTTAAAGGCTATCGCCAGGGCGGATCGAATGTTCTGGCAATTTCCAGCGAAGGATTATGGCTGCGGCAGGGCGATTTGCATGGGCAGATAGTGATCCATGCCAGCCGCGCCAGTTCGGATCTCAGCACACTCTATGACACCTCATTCATAGCCTTTACGCAGGACGGCGCGCCGCTGCGCCGGATCAATGCAGAAGAGGCAACGCTGGGAAATGGCGAATGGCTGCTGAGCAATGTGAAGCTGTGGGATCTCATGCGCGGGGGAAACCCTGAATCCACAGCCCTGACGCTGGCGACATACTCGGTTCCCTCGGCACTGACAAAAGAGGGGATCATCGACAGTTTTGGCAAACCTGAATACATCCCGCTTTGGGATCTGCCCGCTTTTATACGACAACTGGAAAAGGCCGGATTTTCAGCCCGACGCTATTCGGTCTGGTTTCAGATGGAGCTGGCAAAGCCAATCTTCCTTATCGCGCTTGTGCTGGTTACCGCAGCCTTTTCGATGCGCCACACTCGGCTTGGCAATACCGGGGTTTCAGTCCTGACAGCAATCATGCTGGGGTTCGGTTTGTATTACATCCGGAATTTCGCGCAGATTTTAGGTGAGAACGGGCAGATACCTGTGCTGCTGGCCGCATGGGCGCCACCGGTGGCCTCGCTTTTTCTGGCGATTGGCATCCTTCTGCACATGGAGGACGGATGAAGCGATTGCATCTGCTTTTAGGGGTGCTGCTGGCCTGCGTCAGCCTGCCTGTGATCCTTGCTGCGCAAACGGCGCCGGGCGCACCATCACTGCCTGCGATATTGGTGGCGGATGACGTGTATCTGTCGGGCGACGATACGCTTGTCGCCGAAGGTAATGTTGAGGCGATATATCAGGGCCGACGCCTGCAAGCCAAGGCGATCACCTATGACCGCGCCAAGGACACGCTGGAAATTACCGGGCCGATCATCCTGCAGGAACAGGGCAATACGCTGATTCTGGCGGATGCCGGAATGCTGGACGGTGATTTGCAAAACGGTCTGTTGTCGGGTGCGCGGATCGTGATGGAAAACCAGGTCCAACTAGCTGCCAACGAACTGCGCCGCGTCAACGGCCGTTACATGCAGCTTTACAAAACATCGGTGACCTCGTGCAAGGTTTGCCACGACGGACGCCCACCACTCTGGCAGATCCGGGCGCGGCGGGTGATCCATGATCTGCAGGAACGGCAACTGTATTTTGATGACGCACAGTTGCGGGTACTGGATACACCGGTGTTCTATCTTCCACGCCTGCGGTTACCCGATCCGACACTGGAGCGCGCGACGGGCTTTCTGATCCCATCGCTGAAAAATTCGACGCTGCTGGGTTTCGGTGCCAAGGTTCCGTATTTCATTCGTATTGGAGATCACAAAGACCTGACGCTGACGCCCTTTTTGTCCACCAAGACGCGGACACTTGAATTTCGCTATCGGCAGGCTTTTCGCAACGGCACGATCGAAGTTGAAGGGGCGGCGTCGGATGATGATCTGGGCGGGCGCAGTCAGCGTGGGTATATCTTTGCCGAAGGTGAATTTGATTTGCCAAAGGATTTCCAGCTGACCTTCAATCTGGAGGCAGTGAACGATGATACCTACCTGGTAGATTATTCCTATTCCAACAAGGACCGGCTGAGCAGCGAAGTGGCGGCCGAACGGGCCCGGCGCGATGAATACATCCGCGGAGCGGTCACGCACTTCCGAACCCTGCGGGTTGGTGAAAGCAACTCGACCCTGCCGACATTGGTCACCAATGCCGAATACCAGCGGCGGATTTTCCCCAACCGGCTGGGAGGGGAGTTGTTTCTGGCGGCGGCAGCCCACAATCACTTCCGTTCATCTGATCTGGAAATAGATGGCGCCGACTTTGACCGGTTTGCAGACGGCCGCGACGTAACCCGCCTGACCGCCAGCGCAGACTGGCATCGCAACTGGATTCTACCCGGCGGCGTTCTGGGTAAGGTCCAGACCGGGCTTGCCTTCGATGGCTTTGAAATCAACCAGGCCGGTACAACCAGTGCGTCATCAGCCAGCGAAGTCACGCCTTCTGCTGCCGTCCACTTGCGTTGGCCGCTGCAAAAGGTAACCGGCACCGGGGTGTCACATGTGATTGAACCGATGGTGCAACTGGCCTGGGTTGGCGGATCGAACCCGGACGTTCCCAATGATGAAAATACACGTATCGAATTTGACGAGGGGAACCTTTTCAACCTGTCGCATTACTCAGCACCAGACCGGCGCGAACGCGGAACGATGGCCGCTTACGGTGTAAACTGGACCCGGATTGATCCCGATGGATGGCAAAGTTCGCTGGCTCTTGGCCAGGTTGTCCGTGACGAACAACAACTGGAAAGCGATGGCTCGCCCAGCTTCAGCAAGGTGTCCGGACTGCAGACCAGATTTTCCGATGTACTGGTTGCAGGGCAGTTCAAAAATGCCAATGGTCTGACCGTGACCGCGCGCAGCCTTTTTGACGATGCATTTGACCCGACCAAAGCCGAAGCCCGAGCCAGCTGGCGCAACGATCTTGCCGATATCGGCGCGACCTTTGTTTGGCTGCGCAATGACCCTGCCGAAGAGCGGCCCGGAACGGTTTCGGAATGGGCGTTTGACGGCAGTTACCGGGTGGCAAAGCATTGGACCGGCAATGCCGAATGGCGCTACGACGCTATTGCAGATCGCAGCATTCGCGCAGGTGTTGGGGTGAATTATACCAATGAGTGTGTTGATATCGCGATTTCGGTCTCGCGTCGGTTTACCTCTTCCACTATTCTTGAACCATCGACCGATATCGGCTTCACTGTTGGGCTTAGGGGCTTTACGACAAAAACCGGCGATAAGAGCTACGTCCGGACTTGCAGGAAATAAGCAGTATGACATCTACAATGCGCAATTTCATCGCCGCGATGGCCCTGCCGGCTGTGCTGGCAAGCTTTGGATGGCTTGCCCCGACACCCGTCGTGGCCCAAAACCTGTTTGAACCCGTGATCAAGGTCAACGACCAGGCCATTACCCGCTATGAAATCGAACAGCGTGCGCGGATGCTGACGCTGTTTCGCGCGCCGGGGGACCCCCAGAGGCTGGCCCGTGAACAATTGATCGAGGACCGGCTGAAACTGGATGCGGCACGGGTAAACGGCCTCATTCTGGAAGACAGCGATATTGCCGATGGCATGGAGGAATTCGCCGGGCGTGCTAACATGACCACAGAACAGTTCACTCGGGCACTCGATGGCGCAGGCGTTTCAGAACCGTCCTTCCGTGAATTTGTACGCGCGGGCCTGACCTGGCGCGAATTGTCACGCGCTAAATTCGCGCCGCGTGTCTCGGTCAGCGACGCTGATATAGAACGCGCCGAAGCGGCTATTTCTGGCGGCTCTGGTGTCAGGGTTCTTCTCTCCGAGATCATCATGCCAGCCCCCCCAAGCCAGGCCCAGACGGTTCAGGCGCGGGCAGCCCGTATTTCTGAAATCACCACCGAAGCTGAATTTGCAGCCGAGGCACGCAAGTATTCGGCAGCCCCCAGCCGCGGGCGTAGCGGGCGCCTGGATTGGGTGCCAATCACCAATCTTCCCCCGGCGTTACGCTCGGTTGTGATCGCACTGGCGCCCGGCGAGGTATCAGACCCCCTGCCGCTGGATGGTGCCGTGGCGCTTTTCCAACTGCGCGACATCGAAGAACTGGATACGCCAGCGCCCGAATATTCGGCCATTGAATACGCGGCCTATTACATTCCCGGCGGTCGCAGCGATCAGGCCCGCGCCAGAGCGGCCCGCGTGAAGGCCGATACGGATACCTGCGACGATCTTTACGGCATTGCTCAGGGTCAGCCGCCCGAGGTGCTTGAACGCGGGAGCAAGGCCCCCGAGGAGATTCCGCAGGATATCGCCATGGAACTGGCCAAGCTGGACCCCGGCGAAGTGTCAACCACACTGACGCGTTCTGATGGCCAGACGCTTGTATTCCTGATGCTGTGCGGTCGCGCGCCAAAAATAGATGGTGAAGGCCCGTCAACCGACGAGCTGACCAATTTCATCCGCAGCCGGCGACTTGAATCCTTTGCCAACGGTTATCTTGAGCAGTTGCGTGCCGAGGCACGGATCATCGAGTTTGAATGACCCTGCCTGTCGCACTCAGCTGCGGCGAACCGGCAGGTATCGGGCCGGAACTTGCGGCCATGGCCTGGGCGCAGCTAGGGGCGGAATTGCCGTTTTTCCTGTTGGGGGATCCCCTACATGTACCCCCAGGAACGCCATTGGTTGAAATCACCCATCCGGCTGAAACTTCTGAGGCGGCGGTACGCGGTCTGCCGGTCTTGCGTCATGATTTCACCGGCAAGCTGACCCACGGAGTGCCGAACCCGGCCCACGCGCAGGCCGTTATCGACGTGATCGCACGCGGTGTGGAACTGGTAGACTCCGGCGCAGCACTGGCCCTGTGCACGGCGCCCATTCACAAGCAGGCGCTGCAGGATGGCGCCGGGTTTGCCTATCCCGGCCATACTGAATATCTGGCCGCCCTGGCGGGTGTGGACCGCGTGGTGATGATGCTGGCCAGCGACCAGTTGCGGGTGGTGCCCACAACAATTCATATCCCTTTGGCCAAGGTTCCCGACGCGCTGACATCTGATCTTTTGTCCGAAACGATCCGCATAACACATGCCGCACTAATCCGAGATTTCAGCGTCAAAGCGCCACGCCTTTCTGTTGCAGGCCTGAACCCGCATGCCGGCGAAGGTGGCAAGATGGGACGTGAAGAGATCGAACTGATCACTCCGGTGTTGGATATGCTGCGTGCTGAAGGGCTTGACCTGCGCGGACCGCTTTCAGCAGATACGATGTTTCACGCCCGCGCCCGCAAGGGTTATGACGCCGCGATCTGCATGTACCATGATCAGGCACTCATTCCTATAAAGACACTGGATTTCGACCAAGGAGTAAATGTGACTCTTGGTCTGCCGTTCATTCGCACCTCGCCCGATCATGGCACGGCGTTTGATATTGCAGGGCAAGGTATTGCCAACCCGACCTCGATGATCGAAGCGCTGAAGATGGCAGCCCGGATGGGCGCTGCGCGGCAGGCATGAGCACAATCGACGATCTTCCCCCGTTGCGGCAGGTGATCGCCGATCATGCGCTTTCGGCGCGTAAATCTCTGGGGCAGAATTTTCTGCTGGATCTGAACCTGACCGCCAAGATCGCCCGACAGGCAGGTGATCTGACTGCATGCGATGTGCTTGAGATTGGCCCGGGCCCTGGCGGGTTGACCCGGGGTTTGCTGTCAGAAGGCGCCCGTCACGTGCTGGCAATTGAAAAGGACATCCGCTGCCTGCCCGCACTGAAACAGATCGCCGCCGCCTTTCCGGGGCGGCTGGACGTGATCAATGCCGACGCGTTGGAGCTTGACCCGCTGGCGCACCTCGCCCCGCCTATCCGCGTAGTTGCCAACCTGCCTTATAACGTTGGCACCGAATTGCTGATCCGCTGGCTTACACCGAAAGACTGGCCACCGTTCTGGCAAAGCCTGACGCTGATGTTCCAGCGCGAAGTGGCCGAGCGGATTGTGGCAAAGCCAGGAAGCAAGGCCTATGGTCGGCTGGCGTTATTGGCGCAGTGGCGTTCCGAGGCACAGATTGTCATGCACCTGCCGCCCGGCGCCTTTACCCCGCCGCCCAAAGTGTCCAGCGCCGTGGTGCATCTGACCGCCCTGCCCGAACCGCGCTTTCCGGCGAATCCCAGAATTCTGGAGCAGGTTGTTGCCAAAGCCTTTAATCAACGCCGTAAGATGCTGCGCGCGGCCCTCAAGGGACTGGCGCCTGACATCGAAGATCGCCTGACGCAGGCCGGAATCAAGCCCACTGACCGCGCCGAGACCGTGGGACTGGAACAGTTTTGCGCACTGGCCCGGTTGATGGAAAGCTGATCCGAAACGACTTGAACAACTTCACATACTAAAAAGGCGAGATGGCCCTGTGGCCACGCGCCTTTGATGTCATGTCCGAAAATGCGCGACGGCTACTCGGCCGCTTCAGGCGCGTCGGGTTTCGACGCCGGGGCCTCGTCACCGATGGGCGCTTCGGACGCGACCGACTGAGGTGGCTTTTTCGCGCGCGGCTTGCGCGGGCGTTTCTGCGGGGGGGGATCCTGAGTTTCGGGGGTTTCTACCAACCCGCTGTCAGCACTATCTGTACCCAAAATGTCGGGCTGTGGGGCTTCGGAAGGGTCGCTGCCACCGACATTCGATTCGCGCTCTTGGCGCTGAATACGTTCGCGGTCGCGTTCGGCCTGCCGATCCCGTTCGGCCTGACGGTCGCGGTTTTCACGCTCTTGCTGCTCGCGGCGGGCGTCCTGTTCTTTCTGGGCCTCGCCCAGCAGGCGCAGATAATGCTCGGCGTGTTGCTGAAAGTTTTCCGTGGCAACACGGTCGCCCGACAACTGGGCATCGCGTGCCAGCTGATTATACTTCTCAATAATTTGTTGCGGGGTACCGCGCACCTTGCCCTCGGGGCCCGAGCTGTCGAATACCCGATTTACGACATTGCCGACCGACCGGTTGCTATTGCGGTTCGACTTATTACGCGAACGTGACTTGGATGATCTCATGTTTTGGTTGTCCAGCCCTATGCTTAAATTGCCTTGTGATCCGATTGGCGCCCCTTGCGCCGAAAAATTTACCCGGATCGGACATATATTGGCTTGGTGTCAAGCGGGACCGCCCAAAAGGCATCCACCATCTTGACCGGACCACACTAACCATGGGATTTGCCGGTACACAAGAGGAAACGAACGTTTTTATTAGTTTTGTGACCTGTTTGGCTGCAAACGGCACGTCACCCGGGCCAGATTCCACTAACCACCCGGTCACGGCCATCAAGGTCGGGCAGCACGCGTATCCTGTCAAAACCGGCTTGCGCAAACATGTCACGCACCGCCCTGCCCTGCTGCCAGCCAATTTCAACCATCAGCCGCCCGGCAGGCTTCAGATGTGCCGGTGCCCCCGGCACGATCACGCGATAGGCACCCAGCCCGTCACCTTCATCAGTCAGGGCCTTACGGGGTTCAAAGGACAGTTCCGGTGCCAGGCCTTCCATCTCGTCCAGCGCGATATAGGGCGGGTTCGAGACGATCAGATCGAACGACCCCTCGATCATGTCATACCAGTCGGACTGTATCAGCGCGGCACGGCCTTCAAGTTCCAAGCTGGCAAGGTTTGAGCGCGCAACGCGCAAGGCGGCGTCCGACACGTCAGTGCCGACACCTGTTGCCTCTGGCCGCGCAGCAAGAAGGCTGAGCAAAATACAGCCCGACCCTGTCCCCAGATCAAGCAATCGGGAGAAGGCCCCTTCAAGCGCCGCGATAACCAAAGTTTCCGTCTCGGGGCGTGGATCAAGCGCATCACCGCTGACATTGAAACGATGTTCGTAAAAATCCCGATATCCCAGAAGGTGCGACATCGGCTCTCGTGCGCAGCGACGCTTGATAAGGTCAAAAAACGACTCTTCCATTCCACCGGCCATCGCGGCCTCGTAATCTGCGTAGCGGCGCGGGATGGCGGCCCTCAATAGTAGGCGCGCCTCTCTTTGGGCGTCAGTAATGCCATGTTCTGCCAGGATGCCTGCGCCACGGGAAAGGGTCTCGGTCTCGTTCACCCGTCCATCTCCGCCAGCATCGTCGCCTGCGCATCTGCTGTCAGGGCATCAATCACCTCATCCAGATCGCCCTGCATCACCTGATCCAGCTTGTATAGCGTCAGGTTGATGCGGTGGTCAGTCATGCGGCCCTGCGGAAAATTATAAGTGCGGATGCGTTCGCTACGGTCGCCGCTGCCCACCTGAGCGGCGCGATTGGCCGAGCGTTCGTCATCCATACGTTGACGTTCCAGATCAAACAGCCGGCTCTTCAGCACCTGCAGGGCAATCTCGCGATTGCGATGCTGGGATTTTTCCGAACTTGTCACCACAATGCCGGTGGGCAGGTGGGTAATCCGCACAGCGGAATCGGTTGTGTTAACGTGCTGCCCCCCCGCGCCCGAACTGCGCATCGTATCGATCCGCAGATCATTCGCGTCGATCTGGATGTCCACATCCTCGGCTTCGGGAAGAACGGCCACGGTGGCCGCTGACGTGTGGATACGCCCGCCGCTTTCGGTTTCAGGCACGCGCTGCACCCGGTGCACACCGGATTCGAACTTGAGCCGGGCAAAGACGTTTGTGCCTTTAACATGGGCAACAACCTCTTTGATGCCGCCCAGTTCGCTTTCGCTCAATTCGATGATCTCAAAATTCCAGCCCTTGTTTTCGGCATAGCGCTGATACATGCGCAACAGGTCGCCGGCAAAAAGCGCGGCTTCATCCCCTCCCGTACCGGGCCGGATTTCGATGATCGCGGGGCGGGCATCGGCCTTGTCCCTGGGCAACAGGGCCAGTTGCAGGGCCGCTTCCAATTCGGGTTGGCGCGCGCGCAGTTCTACTAGTTCCTCCTGCGCCAGATCCTTCATTTCAGGATCGCTCAGCATCGCCTGTGCGGTTTCGATATCAGCCAGAAGCTGCCGGTAGGCCTGAATTTCGGCAACCACCGGGCGCAACTCGGCATACTCGCGTCCAAGCTTGGCAAAATCGCTGCCCCCGTCGGCCATCTTGGCCTCGAGAAATTCAAAGCGTTGCGTGATCTGTTCTAGTCTGTCCAAAGGCACCATGGGCTGAGCATCTGTCGTATCCTTAGGATTTGGTCAAGGGGCATGACTGTGCTATCGTTGCGCCATGAGACTGATCGTGATCCTTTTTCTGGGCGCAACCCCAGTTCTGGCGGACGCAACGATTGGCGGGAAAACGGTGGAATGCTATTGCACCGACCGCGACGGCAGCCGGGTGGAACTGGGCGAAATGACCTGCATACGCGTAGATGGCAGGGCCTATATGGCGCAGTGCCAGATGTCGTTGAACGTACCCATGTGGCGCGAAATTTCGGATGGGTGCCTTTCATCCTCCCTTTCGGAAAAGCTCAAGCCAGCGGTCGATGCGGGCGGCGTTGACGCCCATATCTGAATAGCCAAAGCGCAGCCGGCCGTAGATTTCGATCTGTGGTCCGGCCTGTCGTATGGTGGTGTAATCCGGAAAACCAAACAGGGCCGAGCGGGTGACATAGGTGATCATCCCCTCTTCCACCGTACCAGCCAATTGTCGGGTGCGCGCCGTTTGGCGAATAATAGCATCAAGCCGGGCCAGACCGTCGTCACCCGCCCCGGTGATACGCATGGCGCCGCTGGTGGTGTCGCGGTTGGTAATGGCCGCAGGCATCTGGTGCCAGACCGCCCCTTCGGTGGGCGCCATTCGCACGACAACCATCAAACCAACAGTCAAAAGCACAATGATCAGCAAAAGCGTCAGAAACCATTTCATCGCCAGGGTCTTGCCTTTCTGCGGCGCCGCCAAGTGCACCGTTGCGCGTGTGCCTTGTGCGGCAGGAGTAACGCCGGATGAGCCTTTTCAGCTTCGTGATTTCTTAGGAGCGCCCTTGGGTATCTATCCGCTTACCTTGCCATCCACAGTTTCAGCCAGTGCTTCGGCCCGCGCGGCAATTTCTGCCAGCGCATCGGTCACGTCGGTGGGGACAACCGGCACCTCGACTCTCAGGGGTTCGGGGTGTGGCGCATTGCGCAGCTGTTCCAGCTCGGCCTCTTTTTCGGCCATTTTGTCTTCGATCTCGCGCAGCTTGTCCTGAACCCCTGCCGTTTTGTCGGCAAGCATCAGCCCGGCCATCAGCAGCATCCGGTCTTCCGGTATGCGCCCGATCTGGGCCGACAGAACCGTCGCTTCTTCGTTCAGCATTCGGGCGGCCGATTGAAGGTAGTGTTCTTCACCGGCCTGGCAGGCCACATCAAAGCTTCGTCCGCCAATCTCGATCTGTACTTCGGGCATCAGGCTTCCTCCACCTCGGCTGTTTCGTTTCCGCCATCTTCGGCTGTGCTGATTGCCTGACCAAGATCAGCCAGAACCGCATCAATCTCGGCGCGGTCCGCCGCGCGTGCCGCGCGCAGTCCATCCAGTTCGGCCAGCATTGCCTTGTTGATCAGATGCGGTTCGCCCACACCGGCGGCATTGGCGTCGCGCAGGGCCTGGTTGTTTTCGCGCAGCTGCTGGTTTGCCTTGCGCAGCGATTGCAGTTCGGCATCCAGTTTACGCAGGGCTTCAGCCTGCTCGGACTGGGCCAGCTCTGCCATCGCGGCCTGCGCCTGCTGTTTTTCCTTCAGTGCCTTTACCCGCTCTTGCAATTGGGCGTTTGCCAGAGTTTCTTCTTCCAGTTGCTGCCTGAGGCCTTCGTCCTCGGACGCTGACGGACCGGCTGCAGTGGATAGCCCATCCAGCCCCTGCCCGATGCGGTCCAAAGCCGCCGTTATCCGGCGCTGAAGCTCGTCTATCTGGCTCATCTCCTCATATCCCCGTTTACTGGTTGCCTGTTTCACGAATCGCCTTTTGGGCGGATTTGGCCCAAGTCTACATAAAGGCCCAGGAAAATGCTCCCCCCTTGAAGTCACTCTGCGCGCTGCGCTTGATCTTTGAGGCTGGGCTGATATGCAGCCTGCATCTGTTGCCACTTTAAAGGATGACCCGCCGTGGATATCTCTGCTCTGCGCTCTGCCAATCCCGAACACTGGTCCAAGGCAGCCGCGATCCGCGCGCTGACGCTGGATGCGGTTCACGCTGCCAATTCCGGACATTCCGGCATGCCCATGGGCATGGCCGATGTGGCGACGGTGTTGTTTGAAAAACATCTGAAATTCGATGCGAAGGCACCCGACTGGCCTGACCGCGACCGGTTTATCCTGTCGGCGGGCCACGGTTCGATGCTGCTTTATTCGCTGCTGCACCTGACCGGCTACGAAGACATGACGCTGGAAGAGGTGAAAAACTTTCGCCAGTGGGGTGCGAAAACAGCAGGTCACCCCGAATATGGCCACGCCAAAGGCATTGAAACCACGACCGGCCCGTTGGGACAAGGCATTTCCAATGCCGTGGGCTTTGCCATGGCCGAAGAAATGCTGCGCGCCCGGTTCGGCCGCAAACTGATTGATCACCACACCTATGTGATCGCCGGCGACGGTTGCCTGATGGAGGGTGTCAGCCAGGAGGCGATAACCCTTGCGGGCCGCCATGCCCTGGGCAAGCTAATTGTGTTCTGGGACAACAACAACATCACCATCGACGGCACGGTCGACCTGTCGGATCGGACCGATCAGATCAAACGCTTCCGCTCGGCGGGATGGCAGGTTCTGGAAATTGACGGTCACAACCCGGCCGAGATTGACGAGGCCATTACAGCCGCCAAGAAAACCCGCAAGCCCACCATGATCGCGTGCAAGACCCACATCGCGTTGGGGCACGCGGCGCAGGATACCTCAAAGGGTCACGGCGCGCTGACCAACGAAGATCAGATGGCCGCCGCCAAAGCTGCCTACGGCTGGACAAGCGGACCCTTCGAAGTGCCCCGTGATATCAAGGCCGCATGGGAGGCGATTGGCCGCCGTGGTGCCGCTGACCGTGCCGCTTGGGAGGCAGGTTTTGCCGAGCTGTCCGACCAGCGCCAGGCGCTGTTCAACCGAATCTTTGCCCGCGAAACACCGAAAAAGCTGAGCGCCGTAATCAAGGCGCTGAAAAAGCAGATCAGCGAAGAGGCCCCAAAAGTTGCAACCCGCAAGTCCAGCGAAATGGTGCTTGAGGTGGTCAACCCGATCATGCCCGAAACGGTAGGCGGTTCGGCCGACCTGACGGGATCGAACAATACCAAGTCGGGCGATATGACAGTGTTTGACGTGGACAACCGCAAGGGCCGTTATGTCTATTGGGGCATTCGCGAGCACGGCATGGCCGCAGCCATGAACGGCATGTTGCTGCATGGCGGCATTCGCCCCTATGGTGGCACCTTCATGTGTTTCACCGATTATGCCCGCCCGTCGATGCGGCTGGCCGCTCTGATGCGTATCCCGACGGTCTTTGTCATGACACATGACAGCATTGGTCTGGGCGAAGACGGACCCACCCACCAGCCGGTGGAACATCTGGCGATTTCCCGCGCTACCCCCAACACCTGGGTTTTCCGGCCCTGCGACACGGTGGAAACCGCCGAAGCCTGGGAACTGGCGCTGATGTCAAAGGAAACCCCATCAGTTCTGTCGTTGACCCGTCAGGGCCTGCCCACCCTGCGGCTTGAACATAAGAACAAGAACCTCACCGCACAGGGTGCCTATGTTCTGGCTGAGGCCGAGGGCAAGCGCGAAGCAATTCTGCTGGCCACCGGATCGGAAGTGGAAATCGCGATGAAAGCCCGCGACATGCTGCACGCCGAAGGTATCGGCACACGCGTTGTGTCAATGCCCTGCTGGGAGCTTTTCGAGCAGCAGGACGAAGCCTATCGCAAGCGTGTCCTGCCCGCCGGCAGTGCCGTGCGCGTCGGTGTCGAGGCTTCCGTGCGTCAGGGCTGGGATCGCTGGCTGTGTGGCGAGCGTGGCCGCGAGGCGCGAGCGGGCTTTGTCGGGATGGAAGGCTTTGGCGCCTCGGCCCCGGCCGAAACGCTATTTGAAAAATTCGGCATCACGGCCGAAGGCGTGGCTGCAAAGGTCAAATCGCTGCTCTGACGGCGGATATTTAGCCAAGACCCCCTAGCGCCCGGTGTCAGCTTGCGACGCCGGGCGCATTTGCGCCAGCCGCATGATTTGCACCCTCGACAGAACGCGGGGACAGCAGATTCCCCGATAGTTCAATCCTCTGCAGCTTGGTCTCGGCAAGTTTCACTTTCTCGACCATCACCGTTATCTTGGGCTGCAAATAGCCAGCAGTTGCTGCCGTTATCTTGCGATTGACAACCGTCAAGGCCACACCCGTCGCCTCGACTTCCAGCGTGATCGGTATCGAAACTTTTCGCAGATCAACCAGATCACCGATACTCAGATGTATCTCGGGCACATAGCGAACCTTCAATTTATGACTGGCCAGCCCCGCGACCCGGGGTTTGTCATCTGTGGGGCCATCCTCGCCAATCAGATTTTTAATAGCCTTGGCCCCGTACCAGCCTTTCAAAAGGGCGTCGAACAGGGTGATCGACAATGCGCTTTCCACCGCGCTGGCAACACTTTTTTGCAACGTGCTGCCATCCAGTGCGGCACCTGCCAGACGAACACCCGGATCGCCCTTTGTCAGGGCCGATTTTACGGCTTCGACAAGATTGCTGAACTCAACGGGCGAAATGCTTTTTGCCACTGTTCTGTTATCGTTCATGACCCGTCTCCATCCTCTTTTTCATCAAATACGATCTCAGGTTCAGCCGGATCTCCGGGTTCGACCCGCAGGGTAAAAGACGGCACCAGTTCTGGCAAAATCTCCACCTCGGGAGCGCTGTCAGGTACACTAACCACCCGCACTGTGGGCGTCGGTGTCTTGGGTGGACGCCGGCGAAAGCCCTTACGGACGACAGACACCAGACCAGAAATCAAACCTGTGAGCAGGATAAATCCAACAACAGCGGGGATCACCCACGTCGGTAACTGCGCCGCCGGACGGACAAGCGTCACAGGCTGCGATCTTACCAATTCAGCCCCAAAACTGTCGAATGCTACTGCGACTACGTTTTCACGCCCGCCGGGTTCTGGCATCTTTACGCGAGCTGTCCAGCTCTGGTTTGGGCGGTGCCGACCACGGTCCAGCACCTGGCCATCCGGCCCTTGCACTTCAAGGCGCGTACCCACCCGTGCCCCGATCAGAAGTACGCTCAGCTGGCCTGTGCCCTCATCAAGTTCCAGCTCCGGGCCAGGTGCGATACTGATCGTCACCTTCTGACGCATCAGAATAATCTCGCGCGTGTCGTGCGTATTGCGTTGGCTGTCCAGCGCTACAAACTGCAGGGTATGGCTTTGGCCCGGTAGCGGCATAGCCACTTCAAATTCTACCGGTCGACCCCGGAAATCTGCGACATCGCCCTGCCCACCCGTGCTGCGATAGCCCACCTGCCCTGCTGCCAGGCCGGAAATCGCAACCCGCAGAACGACACTTGATTCCTCTGAACTCAGCCTCCCGTCCGACAACCCATCGGCACTGATATTCAGTTGAACAGGGGCACTGCGGGCAACCTGTGTTTTATCCCGGGCAAGCACGCGGTTTCGCGCGTCAACCGCCCGGAATTCCAGTATTTCGCGTGTACCTTCGTTCAACGCGACGTCAAAACGTGCCAAACCGGACTGCACGTCACGAAAAGCAGCAACCCGTCCGCCGCGCAGCATCTCTACCCGACGCACGGCCCCTGTGCGCCGGGGGTCGCTTACCGTAACCGACACTGGAATGCGCGCCTCTGGGCCTTCAACCCGGTCAGGTGCGTCAAGCGTAATTCTGTCAAGCGCCAGTTGCCCCGCCAGCACGGGCCACTCAAACGATTCACCAAATCCATATTCAGCTATTGCGCGACATGTTCCCGGACCGGCCAACCCATCAACCTGCCCCCCAGCCCGCCCTAGCGCGTTCAGATCCTCTTGTACCCGTTTTACAAGATCAACGTTGACGCCCTCGCTCCTGCCACATGCGGGCAGACGGCGAACAACCGTTTTGGCCTCACTCTCGTTGCCGCGGCCATCGCGCGCCCGCACGATCAGGCTTTGTTGCAAATAGTCACCGGGCAACGGAAACTGCACCTGATAAACACGCCCCGATGAGTTTGCCATTGGCCGCACACCATCAGGCCCTTCAATTACAGCCCGTGCCACACCGCTTGGATCGGTAATAGCTGCCTGAATCTGCACCGCGCCGGTTGTGCCCGTAAATTCATTCTGGCGGAATTGGATAACGGGACCTTCGTTATCAATCTCCGGTGGAGGGACATTAACGTCTCCAACATCATCCGGGGGTGCATACATGATGTTTAGCCGCCGCGCTGCTTCGCCGGAAATGAACAGATTGCACTCTCGCAATCGGATTGCTTCGGCCAAATTGTTTTGGTTGATCAAAACAACGCGAACATCCCTTGCCCCCAGCCTTTCAGAAAGTTGTCGGGAAGAAACGCAAACCACCAGCCTTCGCAAAAGCTGCAGCAAACCCGACTCGGTGGTCGGCTGCGCCAATGCCTGTTTTACCCTTTCCTGTGTGGTCAAGAACCCCGGTATCTGCGCCGGAACAAATTCCTGTGCCGTCACAACAGAGGGTAGCCAGAATAGCAGTACCACGATTGCCCATCGCGCGTATCGTAATCGCTCGCGCATATTTATTTACCTTCGAACGCCTTTCGGCTATTTCAACTATGCCACGCATCATAGCACATTTTGCGATAAACAGCCGAGTCAGGAGAGCCCCACCCGGCCCAGTCCACCCAGGCAACAGTGCCAAAGCCTGCCCGTGACCCGGGAAAAACCCGCCTTTTGCGATAACGGTTAACGCTAGCAGCATGTGTTTTGGTGATTTTCACCTTTCGGCACACCGCCCGTAGGTCTATATCGCAGGCAACTTCACGCTCGCAGGAGACATCCCATGACCATCACCGTCGGTATCAACGGCTTTGGCCGGATCGGCCGTTGCACCCTTGCCCATATTGCTCAGAGCAGCCGCAGCGACATCAAGGTCGTCAAGGTCAACGCGACCGGCCCGCTGGAAACCGCCGCCCACCTGATCAAATATGACAGCGTACACGGTCGTTTCGCCAACGAGATTACCCTTGGCGATGGTACGATGGATCTGGGCCGCGGCCCGATGCAGATGTTTTCGACCTATGACATGGACGAGCTGGACTGGTCCGGTGTTGATGTGGTTCTGGAATGTACCGGTAAATTCAACGACGGCGAAAAAGCCAGCAAGCACCTTGAACGTGGCGCCGGCAAGGTTCTGCTGTCGGCCCCCGGCAAGAACGTCGACCGTACTGTGGTTTTTGGCGTGAACGACGCCGAACTGCAGGCTGGTGAGCGGATGATCTCGAACGGATCGTGCACCACCAACTGTCTGGCGCCGGTGGCCAAGGTTCTACACGAAGGCATCGGCATTGAATCGGGTATCATGACAACGATCCACGCCTATACCGGCGACCAGCCGACGCTGGACCGCCGCCACAAGGATCTGTATCGCGCCCGCGCTGCCGCCATGTCGATGATCCCTACCTCGACCGGTGCGGCCAAGGCATTGGGTGAGGTTCTTCCGGCGCTGAAAGGCAAGCTTGACGGATCGGCCATCCGGGTACCTACCGCGAATGTCTCGGCGGTTGACCTTACTTTTATCGCGAAAAAGGATGTGACCGAGGCCGACGTGAATCAGATCGTCGCCGAAGCCGCAGCAGGGCCGATGAAAGGTGTGCTGGGCTATGACCCCGAGCCCAAGGTTTCGATCGATTTCAATCATACCGAAGAAAGCTCGATCTTCGCGCCCGAGCAGACCAAGGTGATCGGTGGCCGTCTGGTACGGGTACTGGCCTGGTACGACAACGAATGGGGTTTCTCGTGCCGCATGGCCGATGTCGCCGTGGCAATGGGAAGTCTGCGATAATCCGCCGACAACCCTGAATAGTATTTCAACCCCGGTACCCTCGGCGGTATCGGGGTTTTTTTATGCCCGGTCGGCAAAAACCGTCTCAACCATAGTTGCAGAAAGCAACGGATAAACCTTTGACCGATATTGTAAGTTTTCGGAAAGGTTCATGTAGCAGTCACTGCAGCATCAGACGCTGCATCCCCCACTGAAAGGAATGACTACATGAAACGCATCATCGCTCTTTCGCTCGCTATTCTGGCCGGCACGGCAACAACCACTCTGGCGACCAGCAGCGAGATCTCGGGCACCCCGGACGCGGCTGTCGTAGAACAGATCAAAACCAACCTGGCCGACCAGGGTTATGAGGTTCGCAAAGTCAAAACCGAAGACGGCATGTACGAAACCTATGCCATGAAAGATGGTGAAAAGTTCGAGATCTATTTCGACAAGGATCTGAATGTCGTCAAAACCAAATCTGACGATTGATAATCCGATGCGCCGGGCCTGGGTGCAGGCCCGGCGCAGCACAATTTTTCGCAAAATAGAGAATAGACATGAAAAGCTATAAAATTTGGGATCCGCTGGTCCGGGTTTTTCACTGGTCATTGGTTGCGGGATTTACCGCAAACGCTCTTATCCTGGATGATGACAGCAAGATACACGAATGGGTGGGCTATGCGATTGTCGCCCTTGTTCTGCTGCGGACGCTCTGGGGCTTTGTTGGGCCTGACAGTGCACAATTTACCAGTTTCACCCCCGGCAAGGCCGAGGTCATCGGGCAGATTTCTGATATCGCGACCCGGCGCAGACGCACGCATCTGGGGCATTCCCCGCTTGGGGCGCTGATGATCTTTAATATACTGGCGTCAATGCTGCTGATTGGCCTGACCGGTCACCTGATGACAACAGATATTTTCTGGGGCGTCGAATGGGTGGAAGAAGCACACGAGGTTTTCGTGCACTGGGCCGAACTGTCAATCATCGCGCATATCGCCGCCGTCTTGTGGGAAAGCCGCCGCACAGGCGTTAACCTGCCACGTGCCATGATAACAGGTGTTAAATCGGTACCGGATGACATAAATCTGGTGAGATGATCCACGCCAATCCAAACAAACCTGTCGCGTTGTTTGCACTGATTCTGATACAGGCTATCTGCGTCACCTTTTTCCTGTGGGATGTGCTGGAAGATGCGCGCCCCGAAGGCATAGGTGCTTTGGCCAATCTGCATATTGCAATCGAAGCGATGGCCGCCCTGTGCCTGATTGCCGCGGTAATGTTCGAAACCCGCTACCTGATGACCCTGCTGCGGCGCAAGTCGCATCTGGAACGTCAGGTATCGGTGGCAGCGGGCGCGTTTCACGACATTATTCAGGGCCATTTCGACCGCTGGAAACTGACACCGGCCGAACAGGATGTGGCAAACTTTACCATCAAGGGCCTGTCGATCCCTGAAATTGCGGCGCTACGCGGCTCTGCCGAGGGTACGGTAAAATCCCATCTCAACGGGATATACCGCAAAGCCGGCGTTACCGGGCGCGGGGCACTCGTCGGTCTTCTGATCGAAGATCTGTTTGAGACACCTCTGGTTAAGGACAATGTTTTAGAGGTCAAACAACAAGCGTGACAGCAAGAGGCCACTCTGGCATCAAGGCGCGCGTTTAGGTTGACGGAGTGTGCCCGATCATGACCAACAAGATTGCCCTGGCCCTGGGTGCGATTATTCTTAGCGCACTGGTCTTGGACCAGCTTATGAACGACGGCTTGGCGCTGCTGTTTCTTAGCCGAAAACTGGCAGACCTCATCGAATGGATGGCATTCTGGCGCTAAATGGTTTCGCCGTAAACCTGAGGCTGGGTTAAGGCCAAACCCGGAGAACAACTTCAACATTTCGGGCACCTCACCTTACCGTTACGCAGTTGTCACAGGGGTGGCACTTGGTCACCGGCTTTCTTACCCTGTAGGCAACACCGTCGAAAGGAGCCGTCATGGCCACCGAACGTATCACTTTTACCGGCCATGCCGGTCATGAACTGGCCGCGCGTCTGGATATGCCCGCCGGGCCACATCTGGCAACGGCGCTTTTTGCGCATTGTTTTACCTGTTCCAAGGATATTCCGGCGGCGAAACGTATCTCGGCCCGGCTGGCGGGGGCCGGCATTGCGGTTATGCGGTTCGATTTCACCGGGCTGGGGCATTCGAAGGGTGAGTTTGAAAACACTTCGTTCACGTCGAATATCCGCGATCTTGTGTTGGCCGCCGAGGCCCTGGACGGGCGTGGCATGGCGCCTTCGTTGCTAATCGGGCATTCATTGGGCGGGGCGGCCGTACTGGGGGCGGCACGTCAGATCGACAGCGTCAAGGCGGTGGTGACCATAGGGGCGCCGTTTGACCCTGGGCATGTGACGCACAACTTTGGCGATGCGCTGGCCAAGATCGAAAACGATGGGGTGGCCGAGGTCAATCTGGGTGGACGGCCTGTGCGGATCGGCAAGGGGTTTGTCGATGACGTCAAGGCCGAAACACTGGAAGGAGAGATTGCCGGGTTGCACCGGGCGTTGCTGGTGTTGCACGCCCCGCGCGATCAGATCGTCGGGATCGAGAACGCAGCCGAGATTTTTCGGGTAGCCAAACATCCCAAAAGCTTTGTCACGCTGGACGATGCCGATCACCTGATCACCGACCCCTCAGATGCGGAATATGCAGCCCAGGTGATTGCCGCTTGGGTCACACGTTATCTGGATCTGAACCCGCCTGCCCCACCGCCTGGCGCCCCCGAAGGTGTTGTCCGCGTCAGCGAGGCTGATCCAAACGGATTTTTGCAGGATGTCAATTCAGGCCCGGATCATCATGTGCTGGCCGATGAACCGCTGGCCTATGGCGGTGCCAACAGGGGCATGTCGCCCTACGGTTTCCTGACAGCAGGGCTGGGGGCGTGTACCTCGATGACCATCCGGATGTATGCGCGGCGCAAAAAATGGCCGCTGGAGCACATAAGCGTGGATGTCTGCCACGACAAGGTGCATGCACAGGACGCAGATGCACACACGGAGGCCAAGGTGGACAAGTTCATCCGCGTGATCCATCTGACCGGTGATCTGGACGATGAACAACGTGCGAAATTGCTGGAAATTGCCGACAAATGCCCGGTGCATCGCACGCTTGAACGCAGTTCGGTGGTGGATACCAGACTGGGATGAACCAGAACCGGGCAGCAGGTTGTGGAAGCGGGGCAATCGGTAATTCCCGCCCAGGCCTGCCCCGGCCCTCAGACCGAATTGCCGTAATGTTCGACCAAGGCTGTCAGGTCTTCGGGCGGGGTGTCGGATTGCAGGTAGGCACAGGCATTGGCGCTGAGTGCAAAGATTGATCCATCCGAGAAAAAAGACGTGTTGGTGACAAAGATCACCTGAGTATCCGGGTAGCGGTAGCTGACCAGATCGGCGATGGCGAAGGCGCTGCCGGTTTTCAGGATCAGGTCCAGTACGATGACGTCAAAGCTATGTATTTCAAGCGCCGCGATGGCGCCGGTCTGCTCGGTTTCAAGCTGAACTTCCAACCCCTGGCGCTGCATGTGGCGTTGCCACAGGCAGCCGAGGGCAGGTTCGCTTTCAACAATCAGAACTTTCATAGGCACCGTCACGAAGGTAAATGGTTTACGCAATATACATCTACTTTGATTGGCCCGAAGTGTTAACAAATCGTTAACATCCTTTTTCCGAGAGCGTTTTGCGTGCTGGACGCTTGTTTCTTGTGCGGAATTCCGCTTGAAAGGGCCGTCCTAACCTGTGGAGCCTTTATGACAACCTGGATCACCATTTGTGACACCTGCAAACGCGACGACTGGAACGAGGCGCATCATAGCCGTCCCCATGGCGAGGATATGGCCGAACTGGTCGAACAGCACGCACAGGGGCGCGACGTGAAAACCCGGCGGGTGTCGTGCCTGATGGGCTGCAAGCATGGCTGCAACGTTGCCATTCAGGCGGCAGGCAAGCTGACCTATACGCTGGGCAACTTCGAACCAGGCGCCGAGGCGGCCGCGGCGATTGTGGACTATGCCGAGATGCATGCACAATCAGACAGCGGACAGGTGCCGTTCCGGCAATGGCCGCAAGGCGTGAAGGGGCATTTCATCACCCGCCATCCGCCACTGCCCGAAAGTGACGAAAGCTAATCATGACCAATAGCCGAAATCATGGCGGCGGTTTGAGTGCGGCCACCGGGCACAACCGTCCGGAGGCGACGTTGTGATTTTGGCGTTCGGAATGCTGCTGGACGCTGTTCTGGGCGAGCCGAAGTGGCTGTGGGACCGGGTGCCGCATCCGGCCGTTGTGATGGGACGCGCAGTAGGCTGGCTGGACCAGAAGCTGAACCACGGCACGACGCGGCGCGCCAAGGGGGTGGCGGCGATGTTCCTGCTGGGCTGTGGTGCCGTACTGCTGGGGCTGATCCTGCAAACCCTTGGCGGGATGGTGCAGGTTCTGGTGGTCGCCGTTCTGCTGGCACAGAGATCTTTGGTGAACCACGTGCGCGCGGTGGCAGATGCGTTACGCCTGTCACTGGCTGACGGGCGACGCGCGGTGGCCATGATCGTGGGCCGCGACACCAAGACAATGGATGGCCCGGCTGTGGCGCGAGGGGCGATTGAATCGGCCGCTGAAAACCTGAGCGACGGGGTGATCGCCCCGGTTTTCTGGTTCGCCGTTGCGGGCCTGCCGGGGCTGCTGCTGTATAAAATCACCAACACTGCTGACAGCATGATCGGCTATCGCAACGCACGTTATGAGGCATTCGGCTGGGCTGCGGCAAGGTTTGACGACCTGCTGAATATGGTGCCTGCGCGACTTACGGCTCTGCTGATCGTGGCCACACACGGGCTGTGGCACAGATGGGTCGAGATTAAGCGCGAGGCGCCGATGCACCGCTCGCCCAATGCCGGCTGGCCCGAAGCGGCGATGGCACGCGCGCTGGATGTGGCGTTGGCCGGGCCAAGATCCTATGACGGGGAGATGCGCGATTTTCCTTTCGTCAATGCGGCCGGAAAGACAACGATAGGGCCGTCCGAGATCGACGCCGCCTGCGACGCACTTTGGCGCACCTGGGCCGCCGCGCTTGGGCTGGTTGTTGCCATCGCGGTTGTCTTGGGCTGATGCGAACCGTAACCTGACGCGAATTTTCCAGTAACGAGGGGACCCATGCGTTTCATCATCACATTGGCCGCCGCCGCTTTGACGGCGGGTTCGGCGCTGGCGCAATGCGGAGGCAGTTTTTCAGGGTTCATTGGCGATCTGAAACAAGAGGCCGTGGCCAAAGGCCACGACCGGGCAACAGTTGACCAGTTCTTTGCCAGCGCGCGGCAAGACGTCAGGGTGATCAATGCGGACAGACGGCAGGGGGTTTTTCAAATGCCCTTTTCCGAATTCGCCCGGCGACTGATCAGCGCAAACCGCCTGAACAAGGGCCGCTCAATGGCCAAAAATTACGATGCCGTGTTTGACCGGATCGCGCGGGACTATGGCATTGATCGCGGTGTCTTGCTGGCCTTTTGGGCGTTCGAGACGGATTTTGGCGCGTTTCAGGGCGATTTCAATACGCTCAATGCTCTGGTCACGCTGGCGCATGATTGCCGCCGCCCGCATCTGTTTCGCCCGCAGGTGTTTGCCGCGCTGGAGCTTTTCGAACAGGGCGATTTCAGCCCGACAGGTACCTCCGGCGCCTGGGCAGGTGAGATTGGCATGGTACAGATGCTGCCGCGCGACATTCTGGAAAACGGTGTGGATGGCGATGGTGACGGGCACGTGAACCTAAAGGGGTCTGCACCGGATGCGTTGATGTCGGGCGCCAGGATGCTGAGCGGGCTGGGCTGGCGCAGAGGCGAGCCGTGGCTGCAGGAGGTGAGCGTTCCGGATGGGCTGGACTGGTCACAGACTGGGCTGCGGACCACGAAAAAGGCCGATGACTGGGCCAGGCTGGGCGTCCGGCCGCGCCATGGGCAGATCGCTGGGCACCTGCCCGCCAGCGTGATTCTGCCGCAAGGGCGCAAGGGCCCTGCGTTTCTGGCCTATCCGAACTTCAACGTCTATTTCGAATGGAACCAGAGCTTTGTCTATGTTTTGACCGCGGGATATTTTGCCAACCGACTACAGGGAGCGCCGGTATTTGACGCAGGCAGCCCTGAGCCGGGTCTGTCGGGGCCGGACATGAAACGCTTACAGAAAAAGCTGTCAGCGCTCGGTCATGACGTGGGCAAGATCGACGGCATATTGGGCGCGGGCACACGGGCTGCAGTGCAGGACATGCAGAAGAAGCTGGGGCTTCCAGCCGACGGCTGGCCCACCCCTGCGCTATTGTCAAAGCTGTGAGCGGGACATTTTCACAATGAGTGGCTGCGCCACGCTTTATGTATTCATGGGGGCCCAGCCCCCCAAGGTTGAAATCAAGGGAGATTTCAACCCAGTCCCCCGGAGTATTTCCGGAAAAATGAAAGATTGAAGTGCCATGCATGAGCGTGCTTTCGAGATTTTCCTGACGGCCCCCCCGGGGCTAGAGCTGGCTTTGAAGCAAGAGGTCCTGGCCTGCGGGTTTCCCAAGCCCAAGGCGATGGTGGGAGGCGTGCGGTTCAGGGGCAAATGGCCGGATGTCTGGCGCGCCAATCTTGAGATCCGCGGCGCGGCCCGGGTGCTGGCAAGAGTGGCACGGTTTCAGGCGATGCATCTGGATCAGTTAGAAGCCCAAACGCATGAATTGGATTGGAACAAGGTGCTGCGCCCGGGTGTTGCGGTGGAGGTCGAGGCAACCAGCCACAAGTCGAAAATATACCACCAGGGCGCTGCTGCCGAGCGCGTGGCGCGTGCGGTTCAGGATGTAACCGGGGCGCCTGCAGCTGGCGAGCCCCCCCTGCGCCTGCACCTGCGCATCGAGGATAACCAATGCACGCTCAGTGTCGATACCTCAGGCGAATTGTTGCACAAGCGCGGCCACAAGGGGGCGGTGGGCAAGGCCCCGATGCGCGAAAATCTGGCGGCGCTGTTTTTGCGCCAATGCGGATATGACGGGACCGAGCCGGTGGTCGACCCGATGTGCGGATCAGGCACTTTTGTGATTGAGGCCGCCGAGATCGCCGCAGGGCTGAAACCGGGGCGGTCGCGGCGGTTTGCCTTTGAAGACCTGGCCAGCTTTGATGCCGACGCCTGGAGCAAGCTGCGCAGCGCCGGCGGGCCCGCCGAGACTTCTTTTCGATTTTATGGCAGCGACCGCGACGCCGGCGCTGTCGCGTCGGCCAGGGCCAATGCCGAACGCGCCGGTGTGTCACACCTGACCGATTTTGCGCAGCACGCGGTCAGTGATCTGGAACCGCCCGACGGCGCGCCGGGGCTGGTAATCGTGAACCCGCCCTACGGCGCGCGGATCGGCGAGAAAAAGCAGCTTTACGGGCTTTACGGCGCCCTTGGCAAAACCCTGTTGGACCGGTTTTCCGGCTGGCGCGTGGGGATTGTGACCTCCGAAACCGGGCTGGTGAAGGCGACGGGATTGCCCTTCCGGCCAGTGGGTACGCCCGTGTCACATGGCGGGATGAAGGTCCGGTTGTTCAAGACAGAGGAGCTGCGGTAAGGTCACGCAACGGGGAACCGACCTGAAGGCGGCAGCCAACGAACGATCGGGACAGACCCTGAATCACCACACTCCTGAAGAGGAATTGGGACAGTGTCTCGCCGCGATTCGGAGGCACTACCGGATAAAGCCGATCGGTCGAACCTGCGGTAAGGTGAAGTGTCGGCCGAACTTTCAGCCAAACCTGGCCAGCAGGGCCTCTTTCACCGGCGGGCTGACAAATTTGGTCACGTCGCCGCCCAACCGGGCAATTTCCTTGACCAGCTTTGACGCAATCGCCTGATGCTGGACATCGGCCATAAGGAACACTGTCTCAACCGAATTATCCAGCGCCCGGTTCATGCCAACCATCTGAAATTCGTATTCAAAATCCGCTACAGCCCGCAGGCCGCGGATGATAACCTGTGCCCCCACATCATTGGCGCAGTCGATCAGCAGGTTTTCAAACGGATGCACCACAATCTCGGTTCCGGTCATATCTGAAAGCCTTGCGCATTCGCGCTCGATCATCACGACACGTTCTTCCAATGTGAACAGCGGCCCCTTGTCGCGATTGATCGCCACACCAATCACCAGCCTGTCCACCAGCACCGAGGCACGTCGGATAATATCGATATGTCCATGGGTGATCGGATCAAATGTTCCGGGGTAAAGGCCTATGCGCATGGAACGCCTCTTAAGCTATGAATTCGGGCCACACGCAACAATACCGCGTCGCAGAATGCAAGTGGGTAGTACCCGTAATAGGTCCAGAACAGTAAAAACCGGGGTCAGTGGCCCATGATCATGCCTTGCAAGGCATCCTTTTCCATCGACAGTTCCTGCAGGCGCGCCTTGACCACGTCGCCGATTGTCACGATGCCGATCAGTTTGCCGTCTTCCACCACCGGCATATGGCGAAACCGCCCGTCGGTCATCCGCGTCAGCACTGCATCTGAGGTGTCCTGCCGCGAACAGCAGACCGGGTTGCGCGTCATCAGGTCTTCGGCCTTGTCCGTCAGGCAGGTCGCCCCGCGCATCGCCAGGGACCGAACGATATCACGCTCTGAAAGGATACCATCGGCTGTATCGCCTTTTTTTGATACAATCAGACCGCCTATGCGTTTTTCGGCCAGAATACTTGCCGCTTCCGAAATCAAAGTCTTGGGCGTGATTGTGATCACGCCGTTATCCCCTTTGGACGCAAGGATTTGCTGTACCAGCATGGCGGGCCTCCACAATTAAGTGTTTCAATTACCCAAGGTTCCCGCATGCGCACGGCCCTGTCAAGTCAGCGCTTCCAGCCGCGCCACTTCGTGCCGCATGCCTTCAACCAGGGCGGCGGCAAACCGGTTCAGCCTTTCCAGCCGCCGGTCATCGGCATGGCGCACCAGATAAAAGCTGCGCGTCAGGCTGATTTCATCGGTCAGAATCTTTTCTATGCCCTGGGTCCAGGGGATGGCAAAATCATGAACGATACCTATGCCACTGCCCTGCCGGACCCAGTTGATCTGCACCGAAACCGAGTTTGATGCCAGATTGACCCGCTCGACCCCGGTTTCGCTGAGGTAATCCAGTTCCTTGTCAAAAATCATGTCGGGAATATAGCCGACAATCCGGTGCCCGCTGAGATCAGCCAGAGTGTTGATCGGCGGATATTTTTCCAGGTATTTGCGGGACGCGGCCAGGTGCAGTTTGTAGTCGGCGACTTTTTGCACAGTCAGGCGTCCGGCATTGGGCGGGCTGACGGCCACCACCATATCAGCCTCGCGCCGTGTCAGGTTAAAAACACGCGGCAGGGCAACCAGTTGAATGTCCAGATCGGGGTTGTCGTCTGATATCTTTTCCAAAACCTGCGGCAGCAGGAAGTTGGCCGAGCCGTCCGGCGCACCGATACGGATCTGGCCACTTAGCCCGCCGGTCTTGCCCATCATCTCTTCGGCGGCATCCTCAATCGCCTGCTCCACGCGCACCGCATGGCCCATCAGGCGCTGGCCCGCATCGGTCAGCGCATACCCTGTGGGGGATTTGGCAAACAAGGGCGCGCCATAGGCGGCCTCAAGCCGGGCAATCCGCCGCCCCACCGTGGCGGGATCGATCTTTAGTACCCGCCCTGCCCCCGACAGGCTTTCGCGGCGGGCCACAGCCAGAAAGATTTTCAGATCATCCCATTGCGCGTCCATTCACCTCACCTTTTGCATTTTTGCAAATCTCTTTTGGAACATTGCCTCTTTTACAATCAAAATTGCAACGGTACGCTGCGCGCAATTTCATAGGAGGATGTGATGCAAGAGCTGACCCATTTCATTAACGGCGAACATGTCAAAGGGACATCCGGCCGTTTCTCGGACGTTTTCAACCCGGCAATCGGCGAAGTACAGTCCAGCTGCCCGATGGCCACGGCGGCCGAGACCAGCAAGGCCGTCGAAGATGCCGCAGCGGCACAAGTGGCTTGGGCGGCGATGAACCCGCAGCGGCGTGCCCGGGTAATGATGGCCATGGTGGGCCTGATGAACCGCGACATGAACAAGCTGGCCGAAATGCTGAGCCGAGAACATGGCAAAACCATCCCCGACGCCAAAGGCGATCTGCAGCGCGGGCTGGAGGTGATCGAATACTGCATTGGCGCGCCGCACATGCTGAAAGGCGAATACACCGACGACGCGGGCCCCGGGATTGACATTTTCTCCATGCGTCAGCCCGTGGGCGTTGTAGCCGCCATCATGCCCTTCAACTTTCCAGCCATGATGCCACTGTGGCACGTCGGCCCGGCACTGGCCTGCGGCAATGCCGTGGTGCTGAAACCGTCCGAACGTGACCCTTCGGTGCCTCTGGCCCTGGCCGAGCTTTTTGTTGAAGCGGGTCTGCCAAAAGGCGTCTTCCAGGTTGTGAACGGCGACAAAGAGGCCGTGGATACCCTGCTGGATCACGAGATCATCGGGGGGGTGTCCTTTGTCGGTTCCACTCCCATCGCGCAGTATATCTACAGCCGCGCCACGGCCAACGGCAAACGGGCGCAATGCTTTGGCGGGGCCAAGAACCATCTGATTGTCATGCCCGATGCCGATATGGATCAGGCCGCCGACGCCCTGATCGGGGCAGGTTTTGGCGCTGCAGGCGAACGCTGCATGGCCGTTTCGGTTGCGGTTCCGGTGGGTGATGAAACCGCTGACCGCCTGATCGAGAAACTTGTACCACGCATTGAGAAATTGCGTGTGGCCCCCTACACCGACGGCGATGATGTTGATTTTGGCCCCGTGGTGACCCGCGAAGCCAAAGAGCGTATTCTTGGGCTGATCCAGTCCGGCGTCGATCAGGGTGCCAAACTTGTCGTCGACAACCGGGATTTCTCGCTTCAGGGGTATGAGAACGGCTTTTTTGTCGGCCCGCATCTTTTCGACCACGTCACACCGGACATGGATATCTACAAGCAAGAGATCTTTGGCCCCGTGTTGTCGACCGTGCGCGCCGCCTCTTACGAAGAAGCTGTCGGCTTGGCCATGGACCATGAATATGGCAACGGCACTGCGATCTTTACCCGTGACGGCGACGCCGCGCGCGACTTTGCCCACCGGATCAATATCGGCATGGTCGGGATAAACGTGCCGATCCCGGTGCCGCTGGCGTATCACACCTTTGGTGGCTGGAAGAAGTCGATGTTCGGCGACCTGAACCAGCACGGCCCGGATTCGTTCAAATTCTACACCCGCACCAAGACCGTCACAGCGCGCTGGCCGAGCGGTATCAAAGAAGGCGGCGAGTTTAACTTCAAGGCGATGGACTGATCGGATGGCGCGGCATCCGGCCCCACTTAGGGCCGGTTGCCCCTGGCGTTCACCGGGGCTTGCCGGGTTTGAATTAAATTTAAATGGGCGGCCTTTCGAGGCCGCCTTTGCGTTTCAGACCAAGAAAACCGACCTTCATAGTAGACGTAACAATCACCCCTTAGTGCTGCGCGGCCCATTTCCTCGATAGCACAGCACAGATCAACGCCTCTAACTTGCAAACCGCTCGCAGGCCGGGCATCGTTACAGGATTACCTGAATAAGGAGTATGCAAGTGTCGGCAGCACCAGATTTCACCATCGGCATCGAAGAAGAATATTTGCTTGTTGATCGCGACAGCCTTGCCCTTGCCGACGCCCCGCCCGAATTGCTGACCGCCTGCCAGAATGACCTTGAGGATCAGGTCAGCCCTGAATTCCTGACTTGCCAGATCGAAATCGGCACCAAGGTCTGCCGCACTGTCGGCGAGGCCCGTGAAGACCTAAAACGTCTGCGCAGCAGCGTGGCCCGCGAAGCGGCCAAATTCAACCTCGCTCCGATTGCGGCCTCGTGCCATCCGTTCTCGGACTGGCGCAACCAGACCCACACCGACAAAGAACGCTATAACGACCTGTCCAGCGATCTGGCGGGCGTCGTACAGCGTATGCTGATCTGTGGGATGCATGTGCATGTCGGTATCGCGGAACCTGACCGCCGTGTCGATCTGATGAATCAACTCAGCTATTTTTTACCTCATATTCTTGCGCTTAGCTGCTCCTCACCTTTCTGGCAGGGGTATGACACCGGGCTTAGTTGCTACCGGTTGACGGTGTTCGACAACCTGCCGCGTACCGGTCTGCCCCCTCGTATGGAGAGCTTCGGCGAATTTGAACGTGCCGTCGGGGCGCTGGTTGATCTGGGTGTCATCGAAGACGGGTCGAAAATCTGGTGGGATCTTCGACCTTCATCCAAGTTTCCCACCATTGAATCGCGTATCTGCGATGTGCAGCCGCGGCTGGAACACACACTGACTTTGGCCGCGCTGACCCAGGCCCTGACCCGCATGCTTTGGCGGTTGGCGGCAAAGAACCAGCGCTGGCGCATCTACGATACATTCCTGATCGGCGAAAACCGCTGGCGCGCGCAGCGCTATGGTATCCGCGAGGGGCTGATTGATTTTGGGCGCGGTGAAATCGTATCGCTCACCGATCTTATGAATGAAATGATCGAGCTGGTTTCCGAAGATGCCGAATTTTTCGACTCGCTCACCGAAATCGAAAAATCACGCGACATTCTGAAGTCTGGAAACAGTTCAGACCGTCAGCGACAGGTTTATCTGGACGCGCTTGAGGCCGGAGATGACAAAAAGCACGCCATGCAGGCGGTGGTGAAGCATCTGATCGAAGAATTCCACGCTGACCTCTGAAAATTGCCAGCGCAGGCCTTGCAAAACTCCTGTAAGATTTGGCAATTAAACAGGTGTTCAATTAGACGTTTTGGAGAGCGCCTTTATGGATTTTGCCCTGAGTGAAGAACAAACCGCCATTTTCGACATGGCTTATGCTTTCGGGCAGGACAAGATCGCGCCCCATGCCCGCGACTGGGAACGCGACGGCACCATACCGAAAGAACTTTGGCCGCAGATCGCCGAACTGGGTTTTGGCGGGCTTTACGTCTCTGAGGAAACTGGAGGATCGGGCCTGACACGGCTGGATGCAACGCTGGTGTTCGAGGCGCTCAGCATGGCCTGCCCATCGGTTGCGGCCTTTCTGTCAATCCATAACATGTGCGCCAAGATGCTGGATACCTTCGCCAGCGACGACATGAAGGCGCGGGTCATGCCGGGTGTGCTGAGTATGCAAACCGTGCTGAGCTATTGTCTGACCGAACCGGGGTCAGGCAGCGATGCCGCGGCCCTCAAAACCCGGGCTGAGCGTACCAATGAAGGCTATACGCTGAATGGCTCCAAGGCGTTTATTTCGGGCGGCGGATATTCCGATGCCTATGTCGTCATGGTTCGCACCGGTCAGGACGGACCCAAGGGCATTTCCACTGTCTATGTCGAGGACGGCGCAGAGGGCCTGAGTTTTGGCGGGCTTGAGGATAAAATGGGCTGGCGCAGCCAACCCACTCGACAGGTTCAATTTGATAATTGCAACATTTCCTCTGACAATCTGGTCGGTGAAGAGGGTAAAGGTTTCACATATGCGATGGCTGGTCTTGATGGCGGGCGTCTGAACATTTCCGCCTGTTCCTTGGGCGCGGCCCAGACTGCACTGAACCTGACACTGCAATATATGTCTGAACGCAAGGCATTTGGAAAATCCATCGACCAGTTTCAGGCACTGCAATTCCGGCTGGCCGACCTAGAGATTGAGCTGCAGGCCGCCCGCACCTTCCTGCGGCAGGCCGCGTGGAAGCTGGACACCGGCGCGGCCGATGCCACCAAATTCTGCGCCATGGCCAAGAAATTCGTAACCGAGGCTGGGAGCAACATCGTCAACCAATGCCTGCAACTGCATGGCGGCTATGGGTACCTTGCCGATTACGGCATCGAAAAGCTGGTGCGTGACCTGCGGGTGCACGAAATTCTGGAAGGCACCAACGAAATCATGCGCCTTATCGTGGCGCGGCAGTTGTTGGCGGACCAATGAGCGACATCAATATCCGTATCGCGGGACAGGCAGGCCGCATCACTTTGACCCGCCCTCAGGCGCTCAATGCCCTGACCTATGACATGGCCTTGGCAATTGAAGACGCGCTTGATCGGTGGGGCGATGATGACGCGGTGAAGCTGGTGATCATCGACGCCGAAGGTGACAAGGCGTTTTGTGCCGGTGGGGATATCCAGAAACTGTATGAGACGGGCAAAGCAGGTGATTTCGCCTACGGCCGCAAATTCTGGGCCGATGAATACCGCCTGAATGCCAAGATCGCCGAATACGCCAAACCCTATGTCGCCTTCATGCAGGGCTTTACCATGGGTGGGGGCGTGGGCATTTCGTGCCACGGCTCGCATCGCATTGTCTGCGACAACAGTCAGATCGCCATGCCCGAATGCGGTATCGGGCTGGTGCCGGATGTGGGCGGCTCAATGCTGCTGGCCCGCGCACCTGGGCGCTTGGGCGAGTATCTGGGGCTAACCGCAGCCCGCATGAGTGCCGGCGATGCGATTTTCGCTGGATTTGCAGACACATACATTCCTTCTGAATTCTGGCCCGACCTGATCGCACAGCTAGAGACCGAAGGCTGCGTAACAGCAATCACCGCAGCCAGCATGGCCCCGCCACAAGGCGTGATGACCGACCTGCTGCCTGAAATAGACAGCCATTTTGGCGGTGAAACCCTGCGTGACATCCTTAATTCTCTTCGTGCAGATGGCAGTGCATTTTCAGCAGAAACACTGAAAAGTCTATCGCGCAATTCGCCGCTGTCCATGGCCGCAGCGGTTGAAATGATCCACCGGTTGCGTGGCCCGTCACTAGACATCCGCAAGGCGCTTGAGATGGAATACCGCTTCACTTACCGTGCCATGGAACATGGGGATTTTCTTGAAGGAATCCGCGCCGCGATCATCGACAAGGACAGAAACCCCAATTGGCAGCATGATCTGGACAACCCGCCCTCAATGGCGGTGACCAAGATGCTGATGCCGCTTGGCCCCGAAAAACTGACGTTTGAAAAGGAAGACTGACCCATGAAAATCGGATTTATCGGACTGGGCAACATGGGCGGGCCGATGGCTGCCAACCTGGCCAAGGCGGGCCATGAGGTAACAGGCTTTGATATGGCTGATGTGCAAATTGACGGCGTCACCATGGCCGCCAGCGCTGCAGAGGCCGCAAAAGGCCGCGACGTGGTGATCACCATGCTGCCCAACGGCCAGATCCTGCGCCGCGTCGCCGATCAGGTGATCCCGGTCATGCAAAAAAGCGCCGTGTTGCTGGATTGCTCGACCGTCGACGTTGAAAGCGCCCGTGCAGTAGCCAAACAGGCGCAAGAGGCCGGTTTGTCCGCGCTTGATGCACCCGTCTCGGGCGGTGTTGGTGGAGCCACGGCAGGCACGCTTACCTTTATGGTCGGCGGCGATGATGCCGGCTTTGCCACCGCCAAACCGTTGTTTGACGTCATGGGCCAGAAGGCCGTGCATTGCGGCCCCTCGGGAAATGGTCAGGCCGCCAAGATCTGCAACAACATGATCCTTGGCGCCACTATGATTGTCACCTGCGAGGCCTTTGCCCTGGCCGACAAACTGGGTCTGGATCGTCAGGCGATGTTCGATGTGGTCAGCACGTCATCAGGCTATTCCTGGTCGATGAATGCCTACTGCCCTGCCCCCGGCATTGGTCCGCAAAGCCCCGCCGACAATGACTACAAGCCTGGTTTTGCCGCCGACCTGATGCTCAAGGATCTGCGCCTGTCGCAACAGGCCGCCGAGGCTGCGGATGCCGACACGCCCATGGGCAAGGCCGCCTGTGATCTTTATGCCCAATTCGTCGAAGACGAAGACGGCAAGGGCCGCGATTTCAGCGCGATGTTGCCCCGGTTCGAAAAACGCGGGCGCGGCTGATGGGTTGGGTGGCCCGGGCCAGCGGCATTCCCGCACTTGAGCCTGAGGCCATGACCATCCTTGAGCGCCTCAAACCCATGCAGGTGCCCAAGGGCGCGGTTCTTTTTCACCCTGGCGAAACGGTAAAGGGTTTTGTCATCGTGCTGTCTGGCCGGGTTGAAATTTTCCTGACCGGACCCACGGGGCGCGAGATTCTGCTTTACGCGGTTGAGCCGGGCCAAAGCTGCATCCAGTCCACCCTTGGGCTGATGGGCGGTGACGATTACTCGGGCGAGGCCGTAACCGAACGCGACAGCGAACTGGTTCTTGTCCCGCGCGACACCTTCCTGCACCTGATGAGCGTGTCAGACATCTTTCGTGATTTCGTCTTTCAGGCCTTTGCCCTGCGCCTGCAATCCATGATGCACCTGCTGGAACGCGTCGCCTTTCAGCGGGTGGAATGCCGTCTAGCCGCCCGTCTGCTGAAACTGTCCCTGGAAACGCCGGTCATCCATGCCACCCACGCAGATCTGGCCATTCAGATCGGATCCGCCCGCGAGGTAATCTCGCGCCGGTTCGAAGCCTGGGCGCGGAAGGGTTGGATCAAAACCGGCCGGGGTACGGTCGAGTTGCTGGATCATGATGCGCTGGAACAACTTGCCGGGTCTGATAGCTAGCCATGTTACAGGGGCAGTTTCAGATGCTGGCCCAGTTTCATGCAATAGGTGAACCATTCTACCAATTCTTCGCGGTTTTCCGGTTCGTCCCAGCCGTTTTCGTCCCACCGCTGGTGCCAGGCCGCCCGCTTGACGCGGCTCGTTTCTGCAACATAGGCCATGTCCCGCTGTCTGGCGGCCTCGGTCCGCATCAGATGTGCTGCCCGGGTGTAAAAATCCAACATTTTATTCTGACCCGGAACCGGTGTTTGTTCACCGATCAACAGCTCAACCAGCACCGCACATTCCACAAGGCTTTCGTGAATTGGCTGCCCTGCCTGCAAGGGTTTTGCGACACCAAGGCTAATGCCCCCAATGGCCAATGAAAGCACTACCGCCCTGATCTGAAACATTCTTCTGCCTCCGTCTTTCACCTGCGTGACCGACTAACAGAAAAGCGTGGCAGGAAAATGACCCGGCTTTGTGACGCCGTCACAGACACAACATATAACCTATAGTATAAGTTACCCAAACATCATGACAGGAGATCAATCATGACCAAGAACGTCGGCAAAATCGACCGTATTCTGCGTATCGTCGTGGGCCTTGCCCTGATCGCAGGTTTTTTCATGAACCGCGACGGTAGCTATAGCTGGCTGTACCTGATCGGGATTATCCCGCTGGTAACCGGCCTGATGGGCAACTGTGCGCTCTATTCGATCTTGGGTATCTCAACCTGCCCGCTTGAGAAAAAATAACGGCAATGTTTCGCGCATGGTCCGCTTTCCCCTTGGCGTTTAGGGCTCGCCCCCCCAAATAGGGGGAAAGGAGACAAAGATCATGCGCTTGGCCTTATATTTTACCGCTGCAGCAATGGCCCTCTCGGCTGGTGCTGCCATGGGCGATGGCTCGAAAGGGCAAAAGTATTACAAAGACTGCCCGCCCGGTCTGGCCAAAAAACACAACGGCTGCTTGCCGCCCGGCCATGCCAAGAGCCATCACCGCTACCGCATCGGTGACCGGATACATGATGATTATTCGGTCATTCGTCACCCGGGGCGCCATGGTCTGGACCCTGATGAAAGTTACTACCGCGTGGGTGACTACATTTACCGCGTTGACCGCGACACGCGTAAAGTACTTGATCTGGTTGGTGCCGCCGTGGCTGTTCTGAATTAATCGGTCATTCAACCTACTTCTAAGAAAATCAAGCGCTCCGTCTCCAGGCGGGGCGTTTGGTTTTCCCAACACATGGCCTGCCAACGACCTATTCTGCGGCTACTTTCCGCGCTGCCAGCATGGCTTTCAGGTAGTGCCCGGTGTGGCTGCGCGGCACTTCGGCTACTTTTTCCGGTGTGCCTGTGGCTACAATCTCACCACCGCCATCGCCACCCTCGGGGCCGATATCAATGATATGGTCGGCTGTCTTGATAACATCCAGATTATGTTCAATCACGATGACTGTATTCCCGGATTCAACCAGTTCATGAAGCACTTCCAACAGTTTCTTCACATCCTCAAAATGCAGGCCCGTGGTGGGTTCGTCCAGAATATACAATGTCCGGCCAGTTGATCGTTTGGCCAGTTCCTTTGACAATTTCACTCGCTGCGCCTCTCCGCCGGACAGCGTCGTCGCCTGCTGACCCACCTTGATATAGCCAAGTCCTACCCGTTGCAGTGCGTCCATCTTTTCGCGGATGCTGGGCACCGCCTTGAAAAACCCCTGTGCGTCCTCGACCGTCATATCCAGAACATCGGCAATGCTTTTGCCTTTGAACTTGATCTCAAGCGTTTCGCGGTTGTACCGCGCGCCCTGACAGGTTTCACAGGTGACATAGACGTCAGGCAAAAAGTGCATTTCGATCTTGATCACACCATCGCCCTGACAGGCCTCGCAGCGCCCGCCTTTTACGTTGAAACTGAACCTGCCCGGTTTGTAACCACGCGCCTTGGATTCAGGCAGACCGGCAAACCAGTCGCGGATGGGCGTAAAAGCACCGGTATAGGTGGCCGGATTTGACCGCGGTGTGCGCCCGATGGGTCGCTGGTCGATGTCTATCACCTTATCCAGATGCTCCAGCCCCTTGATCGTCTCGCAAGGTGCCGGTGTCTGGCGGGCACCATTCAGGCGCATGCTGGCCGTTTTGAACAGCGTTTCAATTGTCAGGGTCGACTTGCCCCCACCGGAAACCCCGGTGACGCAAACAAATTTTCCCAAAGGGAACTCGGCCGTCACATCTTTGAGATTGTTACCAGACGCCTTGATGACCTTGAGTTTTTTGTCACTCCCCTTGCGCCGCTTTTCGGGAATCGCGATCTCGCGGGTCCCCGACAGGTATTGCCCGGTGATCGACGCGGGATCGGCAGTTACATGTTCAGGTGTGCCGTGGCTGACAACCTGCCCGCCATGCACGCCTGCCCCGGGGCCGATGTCAAACACGTAATCGGCGGTGCGAATGGCCTCTTCGTCATGCTCGACCACAATCACCGTATTGCCCTGATCGCGCAGGTTTTGCAGGGTCTGTAACAGTCGTCCATTATCGCGCTGATGCAATCCGATTGATGGTTCATCCAGTACATACAACACACCCGTCAACCCGCTGCCGATCTGGCTGGCCAGCCTGATCCGCTGGCTTTCCCCGCCCGACAGCGTGCCGGCATTCCGGCTCAGCGTCAAATATTCAAGGCCCACATTGTTGAGAAATCCCAGACGCTCGCGGATTTCCTTCAGGATCGCGCGGGCAATTTCGTTCTTCTGATTGGTCAGATTGGCGGGTACGGTCTCGCACCAGTCGAATGCCTCTTTGATCGACATCTGCACGACCTGCCCCACATGCAGCCCGGCAATTTTCACGGCCAATGCCTCTTCGCGCAGGCGATAACCGTGACAGGTTCCGCAGGGGCGGTTGTTCTGGTAGCGCTCGAATTCTTCGCGAATCCAGTTGCTGTCGGTCTCACGATAGCGCCGCTCCATATTGGGAATGACACCTTCGAACACGCGGCTGACCTGATACACTCGGCCACCCTCATCATACCGGAACTGGATTTCTTCCTCGCCCGAGCCATACAGGAACACCTGCTGCACATGCGGGGCCAGGTCTTTCCAGCGGGTGTTCTTGTCAAACTCGTAATGCTTGGCAATGGCCTCGATCGTCTGAAGGAAATATGGGCTTTTGCCTTTGCGCCACGGGGCCAGCGCCCCGTCGTAAATCTTTAGGCTCTGATCCGGCACCACCAAGCGCTCGTCAAAAAACAGTTCCATGCCCAGACCATCACATTCCGGGCAGGCCCCGACAGGCGCATTGAATGAAAACAGCCGCGGTTCAATCTCGGGGATGGTGAACCCACTGACAGGGCAGGCAAATTTCTCGGAAAACGTCTCGCGCTCGGGCTCGCCGTCTTTTGGCGCGGTCTCCAGAATGGCTATGCCATCGGCCAGATCAAGGGCGGTGCGGAAACTGTCTGCCAGCCGTGTCTCAAGCCCCTCTTTGACCACCAGACGGTCAACAACAACGTCAATGTCATGGCGGAATTTCTTGTCCAGTGTCGGCGGTTCATCCAGATCGTAAAACGCGCCGTCTACCTTGACTCTCTGGAACCCCTGCTTGCGTAACTCGATAAATTCCTTGCGGTATTCGCCTTTGCGGTCACGCACTATCGGGGCCAGAAGAAACGCGCGGGTGCCCTCTTCCATGGTCATCACCCGGTCAACCATATCCTGAACCTGCTGCGCCTCGATCGGCTTGCCGGTCGCCGGGCTGTAGGGTGTGCCGACGCGGGCAAACAGCAGTCGCATATAGTCGTAAATCTCGGTCACCGTGCCGACGGTTGAACGGGGGTTCTTGCTGGTTGTCTTCTGCTCGATGGAAATTGCCGGGGATAAACCACTGATGTGATCCACATCGGGCTTTTCCATCATGTCCAAAAACTGCCGCGCATAGGCCGACAGCGATTCAACATAGCGCCGCTGCCCCTCGGCATAGATGGTATCAAACGCAAGCGAAGATTTCCCCGAACCGGAAAGGCCGGTGATCACCACCAGC
This sequence comes from Roseovarius litorisediminis, assembly GCF_900172295.1. Lineage (GTDB taxonomy): Bacteria > Pseudomonadota > Alphaproteobacteria > Rhodobacterales > Rhodobacteraceae > Roseovarius > Roseovarius litorisediminis. The sequence continues at coordinate 109,183 of NZ_FWFL01000001.1, read as the reverse complement.
TGGTCACGTGGAATATCGACATCGATATTCTTCAGATTATGTTCGCGCGCGCCGCGTACCTCGATTTGTCTGAGATCAGCCATCTGCTCCCCCGGGGTTTGGTGGTTAACAGATAGTTGAGGTCACAGACTCTTCCAAGTTAAAATTGCGAACAATAGGGGAACAAATGACATTGGCCGGCATTTCTGCTGACTTGCTCGTCAATCAACCTGCCTAGCAACTGGATTAGGTTTTAAAAGAAACCGCCGGCACTGCCACCGCAGGCGGTCAGCGTCATAAGGGCTGTACCGCAGGCTATCCATTTGAACATGCGTGTCTTGAAGTGTTTGGTCATCCGTCCCTCCTTTGGCCATCCGGTCCCGTTACGGGCCAGCCGCCTTATCTAGAAATGCAGGTTCAGCCCGGCGCGAAACAACAGGTTCTGCGACCCGGCCGATGTCGGGATGCCGCTGACTGTCTGGCTGGATTTAGGCACATCGACATAATAGGCTTCAATCCGGCCGCTCAGCCCCTCGCGGATAAACCGCTCGGCGCCGCCGCCGACCATAACCCCGGGTTCATAATCCGAGGCCGAGGCCGTACCCGTGAACCCAATGTCGGTTTCCGTCCAGGCCACACCAAGCGAGCCAAAGATCAGATAATCCCCAACAACCTTGCCCGCCCTGAATCGCAGCGATGCCATCGAATCTTCACTGAATTTTCCGCCCGCCGATTTGCCCTCAAGCTCCATCAGGGTGAAATCAATCTCGGGTCCGAAAACCATATCGCCATTTTGAAAATTATAGCCCAACTGAAAACCGCCGATGCCGCTGCTGGCATCACCGGTTGGCCCCGGAAGGCTGGGGACACTGTTTTCGAAATCAGCATAGGCACCGCCCAGATGAACGCCGACATAAGGACCCTGCCAGTCACTTCCTGGGGATTGGGCAAAGGTCACGCCCGATGTTGCGCATAGCACGGCCGCTAAAAAACCAATTCGTCGCAATTTTGACATCCGTTGATTCCCTTTCAACGAGCCCCCACGTCTGAAGTTTACAACAGTTTCGCAAAAACGCAAAACGCGGGACGAACCCGCGTTTTACCTCACTCGTAAAAGATGCCCGGTTGATCAATGCTCGGGCGTTAGATGTGAATTACCCGATCATACGCGTCCAGCACGGATTCGTGCATCATTTCGCTCAACGTCGGATGCGGAAAGACGGTGTTCATCAGGTCCTCTTCGGTGGTCTCCAATTGGCGACCCACCACGTAGCCCTGGATCAGTTCAGTCACTTCGGCACCAATCATGTGGGCGCCCAGCAACTCGCCGGTTTTCTTGTCAAACACGGTTTTCACCAGCCCCTCGGGCTCGCCCAGGGCAATCGCCTTGCCGTTTCCGATAAACGGGAAACGGCCGACCTTGATGTCATAACCCGCTTCTTTGGCTTTCGCCTCGGTCAGTCCCACGCTGGCCACCTGCGGATGGCAATAGGTACAACCGGCGATGCTTTCAGGCTTGACGGGGTGCGGATGCCCCCCTGCGATCAATTCGGCCACCATGACGCCTTCGTGGGACGCCTTGTGCGCCAACCATGGTGCACCCGCAATATCACCAATCGCATACAGCCCATCCACACCGGTGCGGCAATATTCGTCCGTTACCACATGGGTTCGGTCCACTTTGACGCCCAATGCTTCAAGGCCCAGCCCTTCAACATTGCCGACAATGCCCACGGCCGAAATCACCGTATCAAAATCCTGCTTTTCGACCTTGCCACCCACTTCGATATGCGCGGTCACCTTGCCTTTGCCACGGTCCAGTTGCTTGACCATGGCTTTCTCCATGATCTTCATGCCCTGTTTCTTGAAGGCCTTTTTGGCAAAGGCCGAAATCTCGGCGTCTTCCACCGGCAGCACCCGGTCCATCACTTCAACCACGGTCGTGTCGGCGCCAAGCGTGTTGTAGAAACTGGCAAATTCGATGCCAATCGCACCCGAGCCGATCACCAAAAGCTTTTTCGGCATCCGTGGCGGCACCAGCGCATGTTTATAGGTCCAGACCAGATCGCCATCGGCCTCAAGTCCCGGCAACTCGCGGGCCCGTGCACCGGTGGCCAGAACGATATGCTTGGCGGTCAATTCTTCGGTGCCCTTATCGGTCTTGACCGACACTTTACCTTTGGCGGGCAAACTGGCCTCGCCCATGATCGCGGTAACCTTGTTTTTCTTAAGCAGATGTCCCACGCCGCCATTCAGCTGCTTGGCCACCCCGCGCGAGCGTTTGACCACCGCATCCAGATCATAGCCGATGCCTTCGGCCTTGAGCCCAAATTCCTTGGCGCGGTGCATCAGGTGAAACACTTCCGAACTGCGCAAAAGCGCCTTGGTCGGGATGCACCCCCAGTTCAGGCAGATGCCACCCATATGTTCGCGTTCAACTACAGCCACATTCAGACCAAGCTGCGCGCCGCGAATAGCGGCCACATAGCCTCCGGGGCCCGCCCCGATTACGATCATGTCAAAAGCCTTCGACGCCATGCCGCCCTCCGTTTCGAAATTTAGTTTGGTATTAAACTATCTTCTGGAAAACCACAACGCACTAAGACATCCCCGCTGCGTATTGCCACGGGGACATCAATCAGGCGTTGGTTGTCACAACCTTTTTCAGGCGGCCTCGTCCGCCTGCAATTGCCGAACGGTTGTGCCATAGCCGCCTTTGGCGACATAGGCCTGCTCGGGTTCGGTAGACGCGCGCGACAATACGGCATTGCGATAAGGGAACCGCCCAAACTGCCGGATCACCTCGCGGTGGGCGCGGGCATGCAACAGATTTGCAGGACCATATACCGGCATGCGTTCGCACATCAGCCGGACACAACGTTCCTGATCGCACAGGTTTTCGGAATGCATCATCGGCAGATAGAAAAACTGCCGGGCAGGTTCATCAATTCGCATGTCCCATTTTCGATGGACCGCGACCTTGGCCGCGGCATTGGCATGTCTGTCGGTGGCAAAGGCCTGGGCCTGCCCCCTGAACATGTTGCGCGGCAATTGATCCATCAGGATAATATAGGCCAGTGTCCCGCTGGGATATGTCAGCCATAGGCCGTATGCACCTTCTCGGGCTTCATTCCAGGCGGTCTCAAACTTGTCGCGAATGGTCTTGTCCAACTCATCCGAGGCATCGTACCAACCCGATGGGCCCACGTCATCCAACCAAAAACTCAGTACCTCTTCCGGCGCCACCATAGGGTTACTCCTTGCATTGCCTATGATAATTAATTCACGTTAACTGCAACTTACTTTCGAATTACAGTAAATTATTACTACAATTGCGACATATTTTGCTTCACTGCGCTAAATATGCTCTTCCTGAGCGGTTTCAATGGCGTATTCCTGGGCGAATTCCACCGCCATCGGCGACGAAGACGGCAGCACAGGCGCATAGCTGTCGGTCTCGGAAACCGGCGTTGCTGCCCGCTGTGTCATCCGGTAGGCAGCATAGCCCACCATGGCAAACATCAGCGCTGCAATGAACAGGAAATACCCGCTTGGCCCGATGACTCCCATCATCCAGCCAACCGCCAGCGGTCCGGCCACGGCGCCCAGTCCGTTGATGAACACCATGCCGCCCGCGGCGGCAGCCATATCATCATGCTCCAGAAAGTCATTGGTGTAGGCGATCAACAGCGAATACAGCGGGTTTGACGTGCCCCCGACCAGAAAGGCAGCAACCAGCAACATGTAAAAGAAGTCCCCAAAAACCATCCCGATCAGCGCGCCAGACCCGGTGACAACAGCCGTCCCGGTAATCAATACCCGGCGGTCCATCCTGTCCGACAACCAGCCCAATGGGTACTGAATAAACAGTGCGCCGACATAAAACGCCGCCACAAATGCCGAGATCTGCCCAACGCTCAACCCGGCCTCGGCGCCGTACACAGCCGCCATGCCAAACTGCGCCGAGAATACCCCGCCAAGCAGCAGCATGCCAACGCACCCAAGTGGAGAAATCTTCATAATCTCCCGCAAAGACAATGGCTTGGTAGATCCGAAAGCCGGTGTCGGGCTGATCGACAACAGGATCGGCGCAAAGGCCAGCGAGACCAGAACAGAAGGAATGACAAACAACACATAGCCCGACGGATCGGCCAGAACCATCACACCCTGTGCTGATACGATGCCGATCATCTGCATGATCATGTAAAGCGATAATGCCTGACCGCGCGTCTCGTTGGTGGCTGAATTGTTCAGCCAGCTTTCCGCCGTCACATAGACGCCCGAAAAACAGAACCCGATCAGGATACGCCCTGCCGCCCAGGCCCAGGGGTTGGCCAGAACCGGATAGAGGATCAGCACCGCCGAGATAAGTGAACCCAATGCAGCAAAGACCCGCACGTGGCCCACACGACGGATCATTTCTGGCGCCATCCGCGACCCGAACAGAAAGCCCACGAAATAGGCCGACATTACAACCGACATCTCGAATGTGGAAAACCCTTCGATCCCGCCACGGATACCCAGAAGTGTCCCCTGGATGCCGTTTCCGACCTGCAAAAGCATCATGCCCAAAAGCAGGGCCCAAGCACTGGACAGCACCTTGATCATCGCGCGTCTCCTGTCGATTGACGCCTCACTATAGCGAACAAAACCGTGGTTGCCCGCAAAACACGACTCACACCGTGTCACAAACGCCCCGGTGACAGTGTTTTTCTATGGGATCAACAATGAAGCGTCGCCATAAGAAAAGAATCTGTACTTTTCAGCGATGGCGTGGCCGTAAATCCGCCGAATCCGGTCCTGTCCCATCAGGGCAGACACCAGCATCATCAAGGTTGAACAGGGCAGATGGAAATTGGTCATCAGCGCATCAGCCACCCGAAATTCGAACCCCGGGTAGATAAAGATATCAGTTTCGCCGCTCCAGGGTGCGATCTGCCCACCACGCGCAGCACTTTCAATCAGGCGCAGCGCTGTGGTGCCCACCGGAATGATACGTCCGCCCGCAGCTTTTGTCGCGGCAATCTCTTCCGCCGCCTGCGCATTTACCTCACCCCATTCGGCATGCATTTTATGCGTTGTCACATCCTCGACCTTGACCGGCAGGAATGTCCCCGCCCCGACGTGCAGCGTGACATGGCTAAAGGCGACGCCACTGTCGCGCAGGCCTTGCAACAGCTGCTCGTCGAAATGCAACGAGGCTGTCGGCGCGGCCACAGCACCGGGGTTGCGGGCGAATACGGTCTGGTAGTCGGTCTTGTCCTGGGCATCCGCAGGCCGTTTTGCAGCAATATAGGGCGGCAGCGGCATCGCGCCTGCCCGGGCCAGGGCATCATCAAATTCATCTCCCGACAGATTGAACCATAGCACCGCCTGCCCGTCCACCTTGGCAGTCAGAATTGCCGAAAGACCCGCGCCAAAACGCACCTCTTCGCCCTCACGCAACTTTTTCAGCGGCTTGACAAGCGCCGTCCAGTGGCCATCGGCCTGCGGATCCAGCAGTGTCACCTCTATTCGTGCCACGCTGTCGCCCTGATCGCCACTGCGTCTGCGCTGGCCGGTCAGCCGCGCGGGAATTACCCTGGTGTCGTTCAGCACCAAACGGTCCCCTTTGCGCAACCATTGCCCCAGATCACTGACACATGCGTCGGTTATGGAATCGCCTGTTGCTACCAGCATCCGCGCCGAACTGCGCGGCCGTGCGGGGCGCGTTGCAATCAGATCTTCCGGCAAGGCGAAATCGAAATCGCTCAGCTTCATCGTGACACGTCCTGCTCTGGTTCAGGTTCTTTCTCGGGTTGTTGCGGCTGGATCGGTTGCGGTGCTCCACCCCTTTCCTGCGACACCGTAGGCGCTGGCCGGCGGAAAATTTCACGAAACAAACCCGGCGTCAGCGCCGACAGCGGATTCACCTGAACCCGGGGATTGGCGGCCGTTCCCTTCAGATTGTAGTTAAACCCGATCAACCCTTCGCCCTTGCGGGTAAACATCCCGCCTATGGCATTCACCAAATAGATTGGCGAGATGACCCCCTGCATGTCCATACGCCCACTTTCCAGGAAGTAATAACCGTCCATCGAAATCCCGATCGATGCGCCAACCCCACTGCCGCTTAACAACGTCACCCGCTCGGGCGTCAACCGGAACCGCGCATCGACTTCGCTAAAATGAATGCCCTCACCATCCAGTTGCTGCAACAGGCCGACAACACTGATGGCATTCAGCAGAGCCCCAAGTGCCGGGGCGTTTTTCAGCCTTATACCCATGATTTTTAATTGCCCGTCATAGCTGCCAGGTTCAGGCGCCGGGATCAGGACAAGGTCCATATCGCCGTTGCGGGCCTTTTTCAACATTCCGGCCGAACTCATGACCGCGCCGGCGTTAATGGATTGAATTCTGAATGCGCTGCGGCCGTTTCGGGGCACAACACGACCGGTGATTTCCGCGCCGCCGTTGACCTTGCCGGAAAAGTTCCCGTCAACGCCTCTGGACATATCCAGCTCCGCCTGAAAGTTCTGCAGGGCGATACCATCGGAAACCTGCAGCCTATCCAGTGACAGCGTCACCGGGCCGCCCCGTTTCTGGGCCGCACGCCCCGATCCATCGCCACTCAATGAGGTTTGCCTGAGGTCAATCATCCCCCCACTCACCCGGACCGCAGGCGCCGCTCCTGGTCCACGCCCGATCAGTTCTACGGGCGCGCTCAGCCAGGTGCCGATGGCCACCCGGCTGAACTTGGCCCGGTCAAGCTGGCCATCAGATTTCAAGCTGACCGTGCCCTGTGCCTGCATGCCCCCGGCATCCAGACTGATCAGATCAATCGCGGGTGGCTTGCCCAGACGGCCTGACACTTCAAGACTGCCGCGTGTGCTTTGTGGCAGGCTCCAGTCCAATTGCCGCAGGCTCAGCCCGACACCGGACAGATCGGATTTCAGCACAAAGCGACCAGGATTGTCCTTTACCAGGTCAATTCTGAAATCCGCAGATCCGCTGCCTGAGATGCTTCCCGGCGGCAGCCCGATGCTGAATTCATCGGCAAATTGCTCGGACAGCTCTATCTTGCCGGTCACGGCACTCTTGCCCTCGGCTTGCTTGCCCAACCGGGTCTGCCACTTTCCGGTGAACGGGACCCGCCCGATGCGGCCAACACCCCCCACCTCAATCCTGGTGTTGTTGACAGTGACCGCCAGTTCGCTGGCCGCCAGAACCCGGCCCTCCACCAGTGTCTCGCTGCGCACGCCTGACAGTTTGCCTGCCACATCAAAGGCTACTTCATCCGGCTGCAATTTGGGTTTCAGCAGAAAATCCAGCCGACCTTTCAGTTGCGCGCGTCCGTCTGCCAGGGTGACGGGTTGTCCGGCTTTGCTCAGAAACTGAAACGGCTCTTCATCCAACAGCGAAAGCGCCGCTGTGATCGTGCTATCGGTCTGCAAGCGCACCCGTGCGGGGGCCTTGTTGACCCGCACAACGGGGATAATGAAACTGGTTCCGTCAATAGCAATCCGCCCACCCTGCGCAGCCGTGACAAACCCCTTGTCCGCCGAAATCACAAACCGGTCGTCATAAAGCGATCCGTGGCCCGATGCGCCCGTGATATGGGGCACCTTCTTGATGAAACGGGTCTCTAGCGCCTCATAATCAAATCCCAGAAACAGGCTGGGCTTTTCCTGGGGCAACGACCTGACGGCGACCTGAATATTGCTCAGCGCCGCCTTGACCACGTTTTCACCGATCCAGTTACGTGTCTTTTCCTTCACGCTTTGCGGCCACAGCTGCAACAGACGCTCGGGTGTCAGCGCATCCATTCGACCATTTAGCGCCAGGTTCCAACCGCCCGCTTCAGCGCCAAGCTTGCCGTTTAGAACCAGATGGCGCCCCTGATCGGCAAAACTCATTTCCCCAAGACTTAAAAGGAAAGGGTCCAGGTGCAGGCGCATATCCATGGTTGCCGCATCAATTGAGATCGGTTCGGGGTACAGGTTATCAGGGTTGGCTTTGATCTCGGACACCCGGATCTGCGCCAATAGTTCTTCCGGCCAACCGCTTTCCATGCCCAGCAAGATGGCCTGACCTTCCGCCTGGGCCGTGACCCATTTACTGACCAGCGACAGGTCATTGAACTGAATCCGCTGCGCCTTGGGGTCGTAGGTGAAATAGCTGCGCGCCGAGGTAAAGGCGATCGGCTTGGTTTCCGGGGTCGGCTGAAGAACACCTGCACCAATCTGAAGCGCCGCGTTCAGCGGGCCAAGTTCGCCATTGCCATCAATCGAGGCGCGCAATGCACCGGAAATCGGCGCATCGAGTGCGCCAAGCCATGCCAGTGCTGGTGATTGACCGGCGATGTCTTGTGTCGGCATGTCTTCAAAGCTGAACCCTACATTTGCCGCCAGTTCACCGATGCGGCCAGCATAGTTCATTTCAAGAGTGGTGGCATAGTCGCGCGCGCCCAACAGCGAGAAATCTGCCCTGATCTGCAGGTCATCGCCTTTGCGGGTCAGAGACATCCGCCCGCCATCCACAATCCAGGTACGATCAGCGCGGACGTCTTCGTAGCGCATTGTCAGGCTGTCGGCAGTCACACTGTCGAGGGTTGCAAATTGCGGCTGCAGCAAAACTGCATCAATGCGTTCGATCATGGCGGCCAGATTGGTTTCTTCCGCCCACGACCCGGCCTCACCCAATGCGATATTAATTGTTCCGTTCGCCGCGCGCCGCAACCTGAGCTGGGCGCCGGACAACCGAATGGACGCTGGTTGCAGCTGCCCCTTTAACAACGGCTTCAGTGCCACCGTGCTTTGCACATCGGACAGGTTCAGCAATGTGGCGCCGGCATTGTTGTGGACCCTGACATTTTGCAGAACAAGCCGCGGCACCAGATCGCGGCTAAGCACAACAGCCACATCGCCAAAGGCCAGAGTAATGCCGTGCAGCCCCGTGTTGGCACGGTCAACAATCTTCTTACGCAGATACTCGGGCGCGCTGATCTGTTTGCCAATCGCCGAATAAACACCAATCGCGCCCGCGCAACAGACCACCAAAAGGATCCAAAAGGCCCAAAGCCCGATCCTTTTGCCTCGCCCGCGGTGCGGTTTTTGATCTGTATTATCGCTCATTCGATCCGATCGGACGGCTATTTGCCGATCCTGATTGCCTCATGCCTGTATTCTCGCTTGTTGCGCGCTAATATTAAACTCACTTTTTCGCTTCACAAGGATCAGCCATGACTGAAATCGCAGAAACTGCCCCAGATTTCACCCTGCCCCGCGATGGCGGCGGCGAAATCACATTGTCCGGGCTATACCCGAAACCCGTTGTTTTGTTCTTTTATCCGCGCGACGACACGCCCGGCTGCACCAACGAGGCCATCGCCTTTACCGGTCTGAAATCCGAATTTGACGCTGCCGGCATTGCGGTTTTCGGCATTTCCAAGGATACACTGGCCAAACATGACAAGTTCCGTGACAAACACGGGCTGCAGGTGGCCCTCTTGTCGGATGCCGACAGCGATGTCTGCGAGCGCTATGCTGTCTGGAAGGAAAAAAGTATGTACGGCAAGAAATTTCTCGGGATCGAGCGTACTACGTTTCTGATTGACGGCACTGGCCGGATCGCCCGGGTCTGGAACAAGGTCAAGGTCCCCGGTCATGCCGAGGAAGTTTTGGAAGCAGCGCGCGCCCTATGACTCCCAAAACCCTGTCTGAAATGGCCGTCGAGGTGCTGACCACCGCAGACGGCCATGAAAAAACCGCCCTTTCACGGGCCCACGCCCGTACCTGGTTTGCAGCCCGTGAGGGGGGCGAATTGATCGAGATCGGTACGGCCGCTCCGCCGATGCAGCCCGCCCGCCCTGTACGTCCCACGCTTCTGGATCCACGCGACGTACCCCGACGGCGCCCCGGCAGCCAGAAGGGCCGCATCGCGATTCTGCATGCTGTGGCGCATATCGAACTGAATGCCGTTGATCTGCACTGGGATATCATCGCGCGGTTCAGCGAAATTCCGATGCCCCTGGGTTTTTATGACGACTGGGTAAAATCCGCTGACGAAGAATCAAAACATTTCAATCTGATATGCGAATGTCTTGAAGCAAACGACAGCTTTTATGGCGCCTTGCCAGCCCATGCCGGCATGTGGCGCGCAGCAGAAGATACAGCCGGTGATTTCATGGGCCGCCTTGCCGTTGTGCCGATGGTGCTGGAGGCGCGTGGCCTGGACGTCACACCAGGCATGATCGACATATTCCAGAAGGCTGGCGACGAGAAAGCCGTCACTGCCATGAATGTTATCTACGCCGAAGAGGTAGGTCACGTCGCCTATGGATCAAAATGGTTTCACTTTCTTTGCGGGCGGCACGAAAAAGACCCCAAAGAGGTGTTCCACCACCTTGTCCGAACCTATTTTCATGGCCCCCTGAAGCCTCCGTTCAACGAAGAGAAACGCGCCGAGGCCGGGCTGCCGCCCGATTTTTACTGGCCCCTTGCCGAAGAACGCCACCCGAAAGGATAGTCAAGCCCTTGCGTATCGGCGATTTTTTGCCGTCGCGGCAGCAAATGGCCCAATTTTTCTGACCACTGGTTCAAAATTCTTGCCCAAACGTTAAGCACTGGCTAAGCACTTCCGGAAGGCGCTGGGGGAAGCTGCAAATAGCGCCCAATTCGAAGAAAACGGGGAACGGGGGGAAATCGTGCGAACACGACTCGCAATCAAACTTGATGCGCTGCTCGAGCGGCACTTTCCGGAACGCCGGGTATTTTTACGCTCGGACACTGACACCCGTTTTATTCGTCTGCGGCCTGTTACTCAGCTAACCGCATTTCTGGGCGCTTCGGCTATCGTGGCCTGGGCCATTATCGCTACGGCCATTCTGTTGATGGACAGTATCGGATCGGGCAATTTCCGCGAACAGGCCAAACGCGACCAAAACACCTACGAGGCGCGGCTGAACTCTCTGTCTCAAGAACGGGACAAGCGCGCAGAAGAAGCGATTGCTGCGCAGGAAAGATTCAACTCAGCTTTGGAACAAATTTCGGCGATGCAATCCGAATTGCTGGAATCAGAAACCCGTCGCCGCGAGCTATCGACCGGTATCGAAGTTATCCAGAGCACCCTGCGCCGCACCATGAAAGAACGCGAAAACGCGCGGCAGGAAGCCGAGAACCTGGCGGTGGCGCTTAAGGACGACGGTATCCTGCCGGGCACCGGCACTGGCAACGCTGCGTCGGAAAACGGCGCGCTTGATTTTCTGACCACAGCACTTGAAGACACCGCACGCGAGCGCGACCAGATAACTGAAAACGCCCAGTCTGCGCTGCTGCAGGCCGATGAAATGGCGCAGCAGATCCTCTTGATGCAGGATCAGAACGATCAGATTTTCCGCCAGTTGGAAGAAGCCATGACCATTTCGGTCGAGCCGCTTGACAAGATGTTCCGCGCGGCGGGCATGGATACAAACAGCCTGCTCAGCACCGTGCGCCGTGGCTATTCCGGCCAGGGCGGCCCGATGATGCCGCTGTCTTTCTCGACGCGTGGCGATGACCCGTCATCGGACGCCCTGCGCGCGAATCGTATCCTCAATCAGATGGACCGTCTGAATCTTTATCGGATCGCGGCACAAAAGGCGCCCTTTGCGATTCCCGTCAAAGACAGGTTTCGCTATACGTCGGGCTACGGCATGCGGTGGGGGCGAATGCACAAAGGCACCGATTTTGCGGCACCTCATGGCACCCCGATCTACGCAACCGGCGATGGCGTCGTGATTCACGCCGAATGGCTTTCGGGCTATGGCCGCATGGTCAAAATTCAACACGAGTTTGGAATCGAGACTCGTTATGCGCATATGTCTAAAATACACGTTAAGAAGGGTCAAAGGGTCTCGCGTGGGGAACGGATTGGTGATATGGGCAACACTGGACGTTCCACAGGCACGCATCTACACTACGAAATTCGTGTCGGCGGCAGGGCCGTCAATCCCATGATCTATATCAAGGCTGCAAACGATGTTTTCTAAAAGCAAAATCAACGATCCCGCCCCTAAAAAAACCGAAGACGCGGCCACGCCTGCAACGGCTGACCGCAAACCGGACGCCTACAAGCCCGACACCGGTGCTGAGTTCCGGGCCGCCTCACCCAAGGCCAAACCGCCTGCATCGATTCTGTCATCAGATCTGCACGTGACGGGCAATCTGAAAACCACCGGCGACATTCAGGTTGAAGGCACGGTCGAGGGCGACATCCGCGCGCACCTGCTGACCATCGGCGAAGGTGCCACCATCAAAGGCGAAGTGATCGCAGATGACGTGGTTGTGAATGGCCGCATCGTTGGCCGTGTCCGGGGCCTTAAGGTACGCCTGACGTCTACCGCCCGGGTCGAGGGTGATATCATCCATAAAACCATCGCCATCGAATCCGGCGCCCATTTCGAGGGCTCGGTTCAGCGTCAGGATGATCCGCTCAACTCAAAATCCAGCAAACCGGTCAACACCGAGCCATCGCGTCAGGAACCCGCGGCGAAATCCTGATACCGGAACGATCCAACCGGAACGTTTCGCGAAAAAGCTGGATCACAGGTGTGATGCGAAATGCCTTACCCTGCTTAAAAGGCGCCCGGCTGCGGCGCCTTATTCTGTTTGGGATCGACATCCTGACACAAACCTCTGCCGACCTCATGAAAACACAGGCCCCGAACGCAGAACGCCCTAGAAAACTCATCCTGTAGTGCGAATAAAAAATCTTCGGAATCTATTTCACTATGGCCAAAATGTATGTCCCTCCTGCGCAGTTCAGGCCTGCAATTCGGCGTCCCAATACAGGAAGTCCAGCCAGCTTTCATGCAGGTGATTTGGGGGAAATTTGCGCCCCATATTGCGCAACTGCTCGGCCCCCGGTGCGCGCGGGGGCTTGCGCAGACTCATATTTGCACGTGCCAAGCTCTTGGAGCCTTTGCGTAAATTACAGGGACTGCAGGCGGCCACAACGTTTTCCCAACTTGTTACCCCGCCACTGGCCCGGGGTACTACGTGATCAAAGGTCAGATCGCCCTTGGCTCCGCAATACTGGCAACAAAATTCGTCCCTTAGAAATAAATTAAAGCGCGTAAATGCAACGCGCTTTTGAGGTTTGATATAATCCTTCAGCACAATCACCGAAGGTATTCTTATCTCGGTACTTGGGCTATGCACCACATGGTCATATTCCGCAATAATATCAACGCGATCCAGATAAGCAGCCTTGACCGCTTCCTGCCAGCTCCACAACGATAAAGGATAATAGGAAAGCGGCCTGTAATCCGCATTCAGCACCAGCGCCGGATACTGTCTCAGCGCGGCGGGTTCCCTGACAAACTCGGTTCTGAAATCTCCGTCCATACCACTCCTGTGCCTCTGCCCAGACTGCTGCTACGTTCCGGTATCGGCGCGGGCACCCATGCCCCACCCACAAGGCCCACTATATATCGTGTTTTACCTCTGGCAAGACGGTATATTGGGGCACATGTTGAGCAGCAGAAAGAGTGATATCGTGGCAATCTGGTGACTGAGCCCGGCTTGGCGAAAAGCGCTTTCACCTTTCGATACCTGCAAAACTTCGCCATCAATTTTGTACAAACGACTTACACCTCATACACTTAGCCCATGTCCAATGATTCTCTTCCCTCCGCCCCAAGCCCCGTCGCGGTTCTTGAGGCCGCGCTCTACGCGAATGATCTGGACGCTGCCGCTGATTTCTATGGCACGGTCCTTGGTCTGCCCGAGTTGGCGCGCGTTGACGGACGGCATATTTTTTATCGCGTTGGCACAACGATCCTGCTGATCTTTGACCCACGCGCCACCGTTGGGGGCTCTTCCAATCCGCGCCTGCAGGTTCCTGGACACGGAGCGCGCGGGCCCGGGCATCTGTGCTTCGCCGTCAGCGCTACAGAAATTGCGGCCTGGCGCAAAAGGCTTGAGGCAGCAGGTTACCCGATCGAGTCCAATTTCACATGGCCGAATGGCGCACGCTCAATCTACTTCCGCGACCCGGCCGGCAATTCTCTTGAAATGGCCGAGCCCCGCCTGTGGGAGTGATCGCGTCGCGCCAGAGCAACTGAACTTGTCCCGGCGAAGTCATCACCCCTGCACCAATAAATTTTTATATCTGCCCGCCCCCGAGGAAGCGGCCACAGGCCGATGACGAGACAAAAATGTGCGCGCCAAAGGCGCGCTCCATTCTTAAAAACCACCGCTGGTGCGGGTTAAAGCCCCAGTTTGTCGCGCATAAAGGCCAGCGCTACCGACAACCCATCTGGGGCAATGCCGTGGGCTGTACCTTTCATCACATGGGCGTAGACATCCTGCCAGCCAGCGTTCTGCAGTGCCTCGGCAGCCTGTGGCAGGGATTGCACGGGCACCACATCATCTGCATCACCATGCACCAAAAGAACCGGCGGTTTGCTGATCGCCTCATCTTTCAGAAGCTCCGGTGACAAAAGCCGCCCGGAAAAAGCGACGACACCTGCCACGGCATCTTCCCGACGCGGGGCCACATGCAGGGCCATCATCGTGCCCTGACTAAAGCCAAAAATCACCACCTGTTCGGGCAGAACATCCTCGTCCACCATCAACGCATCAAGAAAGGCATTCAGATCTTTTGCCGCGGCTATTAATCCCCGTTCGGCCTCTTCCTCGGACGAGCCGTCAATCCACGGAATCGGAAACCACTGTAGCCCCATGGGCATGCCCGGGATTGTCTCGGGTGCATCCGGGGCCACAAACAAAGTGTCTGGCAGATGCTCCTCCAAAGGGTCGGCCAGCCCTATCAAATCAGCACCATTGGCGCCATATCCATGCAAAAAAACCACAACGGATCGGGTCGTCCCCGAAAGAGGGCCTTTGCGGCCTGCTTGCAAAACACGTGTCATCTTATCCCTTCCCGATCCTTCGTCAGACGGTAGTAAGCCCATAAAAGCCGCGCGGCAACCGATCTCCAGGGGTTCCATTGTTCGGCCATCTGCCGCAGAGCCCGCTCATTTGGCCGATCCGGCAAGTCATACAGAATTCGCACGGCTTCCTGCAGGGCAAGATCGCCGGGGGCAAACACATCGGCGCGACCAAGGCTGAACATGGAGTAAATCTCGGCCGTCCATGTACCGATGCCGGGTACCTGGATGAGGGTTGCGATCACCTCTTCATTCGGCGCGTTTCTCAAAGCAGCATAATTGATGCCGGCGTCACACAGCGCGCGCGTGTATCGGATTTTCTGACGGCTCAGACCCACAGCCCGCAAATCATCATCGCTGGCGGCGACGATCTGAGGTCGTGTGGTCAGCCCTGCCGTTGTCATCCTGCCCCAGATGGCACTGGCTGAGGCCACACTGACCTGCTGGCTGACAATCGCGCTTAATAGCTGCTCAAACCCATCTGGTCTGCGTCTGAGCGGAAGCCGACCGGTCTGCGTATAAGCCCGGGCAAGGCGCGGGCATTGAGCGCCAAGATGCGACATACCTTCTTCAAGATCTTCAGCGGTTTCAATGACACGGCCGATCACAAGGCGGCCACCCAATCCAGCGCCTCTTGAATCGTGCGAACCCTGAAAGCTTCGGGCTGAGGCGGGCGATTGATCATGGCGACGCGAATGCCCAATTCACGCGCCGCAGTTAGTTTGGTGCGCGGTGCGTCACCACCTGCGTTCTTGACCACCAGCCAGTCGATCTTGAGTTTCCTGAATAATTCGCGTTCTTCCTCAACCGAAAAGGGCGGGCGACCCACCAGAAATTCCCCGTTGGGAAAGGGAAAAGGGCGGTCAGGTGGATCAATCTGGCGACAGGTCAGGCGGCATGTACCAAGGTTGGCAAACCGATCCAGGGTTTGACGTCCGGTTGCCAAAAAAACATTTGATCCCGATGGGATGTGGCAGGCGACATCCTCTTCCCTGTCGATGAATATCCATTGATCTTTCGGCCCGGGGCGCCATTCCAGGCGCAAAAGCTGGCAATAGGGAATACCTTCGTGTCTGCAAATGCGGGCCGTACGGGCAGAGATTTGATGAGCAAACGGGTGTGTGGCATCCAGAACCGCGGTAATACCCTTCTCGTGCAGATAAGCACAAAACCCGTCATCACCGCCAAACCCACCAATTCTTGTGGGCAGCCCAATCGTGCGTGGGCTCCGGGTTGCCCCGGCAAGCGATGCAATAGCATCGGTGCCCCACTCGGTCAGCGTTCGGGCGATCTGTTGGGCCTCACCTGTGCCTGCCAGCAACAACAACGTCATGCACCTGCCCTTGCAACAATAGTGCCCTTGCGGTCGATCACTACCGTGTCGGCAGTGACGCACTCGGGGAGCATCGAGCGCACTTGGGCCAGGGCATTTTCGGCAACCCAATATGCCATTTTTTCCCGTGCATTTTCATATACTTGAAGCGCTGTATTCATGTATTTTATTTCCGGAATGTCCAATGTGGAAGCCAAGGCATCAAAATCCACCTGACTTCTGCCCGAATGCAAATCACGCGCGCCCTGGGCCAGCTTGGTCATCTTGCCGATTCCGCCCCCGATGGTGATATGCGGCACGGGATGTTTCGCAAGATATTTCAACAACCCCCCGGCAAAATCTCCCATGTCCAGCATGGCGTGATCCGGAAGGCCGTACAGATCCTGAACCGCCTTTTCGCTGGTCGATCCGGTGCAGCCAGCAACATGTGTCAGACCATCGGCGCGGGCCACGTCGATCCCGCGGTGAATCGAGGCGATCCAGGCCGCACAAGAGAACGGGCGCACGATGCCTGTTGTACCCAAAATTGACAGGCCACCTTTGATGCCAAGCCGGGGATTCCATGTTTGGCGGGCCAGTTTCGCCCCGTTGGGAACAGAAATTGTTATTTCAATTTCAGGGGCTTGACCCAGACGGGCCGCCATTTCGGTGACCGTGTCTGTCAACATCTGACGTGGCACCGGGTTGATCGCAGGCTCGCCCGGAGGGATGGGCAGACCGGGCATGGTGACCGTACCAACGCCCGTGCCAGCGCGGAAAATTATACCGCCGCTGGACGGCGTAACGCGGGCCAGGATCAATGCGCCATGGGTCACGTCAGGGTCGTCGCCCGCGTCCTTGATCACGCCAGCCTCGGCCCAGTTATCCCCCTGATCCGAACGTGAAATCTCAAACTCTGGCCGTTCGCCTTTGGGCAAGGTTATGCGCACCCGATCCGGGCGACCTTCGCCCCACAGCATCATCAGCGCGGCGCGCGTAGCAGCCGTGGCACAAGCGCCGGTGGTCCAGCCGCGGCGCAGAGGGGTATCGGGTTTCCGGCTCATCTCAGGGCGGACTATAGGCACGCTCACGGGCAAGGCCAATTACCAATTTCGCGATGCAACGCCCCACTGAAATTATGTAGGGTCTTCACAGTTTACAGGTGGGTTTTGCACAAAATGCGCGCAGCAACGTTCAGTCGGGCCTCCGATGTCGCAGACCGGGGTCACCAAAGTCGTTTGCGACCTTTTCCAATAGCTGCCGAAACGGCATATAGAGGGAATGAACGACTCACCTTCCCTACCCAACGGGCAATGGCCCGAACTGCTGCCCGGATGGGTATGGTTGTGCGGTGCCGGTCCGGGCGATTCGGGATTGCTGACCCTGCATGCGCTCAATGCGCTGCGGCAGGCTGATGTGGTTATCTATGACGCGCTGGTGCAAGAGGACATTCTGAACTGGGCCCCGCAGGCCGAACATGTCTACGCGGGCAAACGCGGCGGCAAACCTTCGGCCAAACAGCGCGATATCTCGCTTCAGTTGGTGGACATGGCGAAAGAGGGCAAGCGGGTGTTGCGCTTGAAAGGCGGCGATCCGTTTGTGTTTGGCCGCGGAGGAGAAGAGGCGCAGACGCTGGTACAGCACGGCGTACCCGTCCGAATTATTCCCGGCATCAGCGCGGGCATCGGCGGGCTGGCCTATGCGGGCATTCCGGTAACCCACCGCGATGTGAACCAATCGGTGACCTTTGTAACCGGACACGACCAATCGGGTGAAACGCCCTCCTCCCTGAACTGGCGCGCTATTGCGCAAGGCAGTCAGGTACTGGTGATCTACATGGGCATGAAACATGTCGAGCGGATAAGCACAGCGTTGTTGGACGCAGGTCGCCCAGCGGATGAGCCCTGCGCCGTAGTTTGCGCAGCCACAACGCCGGATCAGCAAGTGCTCGAGACAACACTGGGGCGCATGGCCTCGGACATCGCCAACAGCGGACTGGAGCCGCCTGCGATCCTGTGTGTCGGGCGATCTGTCCTGATGCGTCAAGTACTGGACTGGCAAGGCATGATGGCGGGAGATTCCCCCAGAAACCTTGACCCACTTGGACGCGGACGCCCTGCCGAGGCGTCATGAGCGGGCTGATTATTGCCGCCCCAAGCTCGGGTTCGGGCAAAACCACGATCACTCTGGCGTTGTTGCGGCTGCTTACCCGTGAGGGTGTATCGGTGCGCGGCGCCAAATCAGGGCCCGATTATATCGACCCCCGATTTCACGAGGCCGCCTGCGGCGCGCCCTGCCCCAATCTGGATGCCTGGGCGATGACGCCCGAGCGCATACGGGATCTGGCCGCAGGTGACGGTCTTTTGATCATCGAAGGCGCGATGGGCCTGTTTGACGGGGCACCGCCTGATGGTCGAGGTGCGGTGGCTGATCTGGCGCGCAATCTGGCGCTGCCGGTGGTTCTGGTGGTGGATGCCGGGCGCATGGCCGGATCGGTTGCTCCGCTGGTGGCCGGGTTTGCAGCACATGACCCGAATGTGCGCCTGGCCGGTGTGATTCTGAACAGCGTTGGGTCTGACCGGCACGAGACAATGCTGCGCCGTGCCCTGGCCCCGCTTGGCCTGCCGGTTCTGGCGGCGCTACGGCGCGACGCCGGGCTGAAACAGCCTTCGCGCCACCTGGGGCTGGTTCAGGCCGAAGAGCGCCCCGATCTTGAGGCCTTTCTGAACCGCGCCGCCGATGCATTGGCCACAACACTGGACCGCAAGGCGCTGATGTCTCTGGCCGTGCCGCTGCCCCACGAGGGCGGCGCGCCTCGACAGGACCCGCCCGCGCAGGTCATTGCCGTGGCACGAGACCGGGCATTCGCCTTTGCCTATCCGCATCTGCTGGAAGATTGGAAGGCTGCAGGGGCCGAGCTTCGGTTTTTCTCACCACTGGCGGATGAACCTGTACCCGAGGCCGGTTTCGTTTTCCTGCCGGGCGGCTATCCGGAATTACACGCCGCGACGCTTGCGGCGGCTTCACACTTTATGTCAAGCCTGAGGAAAGCCTCATTAGTTGCTGACATATATGGAGAATGCGGCGGATACATGGTGTTAGGTGAGGGTCTGAAAGATGCAGAAGGAACAGACCACGCCATGGCCGGCCTGCTGGGACTAGAGACCAGTTTTGCCGAACGCCACCTGCATCTGGGCTATCGTCACCTCACACCGCTGACCGGCCCATTCAAGGCGGCTCTGAAGGGTCATGAATTTCACTATGCCAGCACGCTTCGGGCCGAAGGTGCGCCGCTTTTTGCAGCACGCGATGCCGAAGGAGTGGCCCTGCCCGATATGGGGCTGGCAAAGGGGCGCGTCTACGGCTCTTTTGCGCATCTGATTGATACTGCCCAATAGCGCTTGCAGGCCCTACGCCGTGACGCTAGCAGTTGGCGAATGACCGATACCAGTTCCATTCGACCGCCAACCGAGGCCCCCGCCCCCTTGTCAGGACGCGGACGGGCCCCGTTATCTGATGACAATCGCGCACGACGCAATGTGTTGGTCTTGATTCTGGCCCAGGCTTTTCTGGGCTCGCAAATGGCGATGATGTTTGTGGTGGGCGGGCTGGCCGGGCAATCGCTGGCAACGAATATCTGTTTTGCCACGCTGCCTATTTCACTGATCGTTCTGGGCTCGATGCTGGCTGCGACGCCGATCTCGGCCGTCATGCAACGCTGGGGCCGCAAAGCCGGGTTCCTCATCGGCGCCGGGGCTGGCGCACTGGGCGGTTCAGTCGCGGCGTACGGGCTCTATCTGGCCTCCTTTCCGATCTTCCTGCTGGGCAGCCTGATCAGCGGCATTTACATGTCGGCGCAGGGTTTTTACCGGTTCGCGGCTGCCGATACGGCCAGCGAAAATTTCCGCCCCCGTGCGATCTCCTATGTGATGGCAGGCGGGCTGGCCAGTGCGGTGATCGGTCCGCAACTGGTCAAGGCCACCAGCCAGGCCCTGATTGTTCCGTTTATGGGAACCTATCTTGCTGTTGTGGCAATAAACCTGATCGGTTCACTTCTGTTCTTCTTTATCGACATTCCCAAACCCGTCCCTCCAGCCGCCGACACGCCACGCGGGCGCACCCGCATGGAATTGCTCAAGACACCGCGTATCGCCGTGGCGGTGATCTGTGCGATGGTGTCCTATGCGCTGATGAATCTGGTGATGACATCAACCCCTCTCGCCGTGGTCGGCTGCGGTTTCACCCAGGGCAATGCCGCCGATATCGTGACCGGCCATGTGCTGGCCATGTTCGCCCCGTCCTTCTTTACCGGCCACCTGATTGCCCGTTTCGGTGTGGAAAAGATCGTCGGTCTCGGGCTGCTGATCCTGACCTGTGCCGGGATTGTAGCGCTACAGGGCGTAGAGCTTGGCAATTTCTTTATTGCCCTCATCCTGCTTGGGCTGGGCTGGAATTTCGGCTTTATCGGGGCCACCACAATGCTGGCCGGCGCCCACGAACCACACGAGCGTGGCCGGATGCAGGGGCTGAACGATCTGCTGGTCTTTGGCGGGGTGACACTGGCCTCTCTGTCTTCGGGCGGGCTGATGAACTGCTCAGGAGGAAATGCACAGGATGGCTGGGCCTCGGTCAATCTTGCGATGGTGCCTTTTCTGGTGCTGGCGGGGGCTGCGCTGATCTGGCTGATGCTGCGACCAAAAGAGATGGACTGACCCGCCATTTCTTCTTGCCCCAAATATCCCCGCCGGAGGCACCGGCCCTCTCCTCACCACCGACCTTAAGAATGATCCACGCCGTCTGCCCTCCGCGGCCACCGCGTGGCCGCCCAAAACCTGTGACGCCGCAGGCGTCTCCGTTTGACAGCAGTTACCAGCGGCCTGTTGTGGCACGCAGCAACAGGCCTGTCCGGCTACGGATCGGGGACAGGCCAAGCACCCCATCCGCCACGCGCGATGGATCTTGCAGTGCCTGACGCAGCAAAGCGCCGCTTTGCCAAAGCGGCAGCAACGCAGCACCGGCCAGGCGTGAGATCGTGGCCCGCTCGCGTCGGGCCCGTGCCAGACGGTCAAGCCCCTCTTCTGCCAGCGCCACAATCGCCTGGGGACGGCCATCGGTCAGCGGAACACGCCCTGCCCGTTCCAGCGCCGGGATGGCGCGGAACCAATTGGCAAGGCCATGGGCAAAGCCTGCGTCGCGGATGACACCGGCATCAACCTCGCCAAGCGGACGGGCGGCGGCCAGCATCAGATTGGCCGCGGTTCTATCCAGATAATCGCGGAACTGCGCCGTATCTTCAAACGGCTCACGATAGATGTCCCAACGGCGCGCCGCCACCAGCTGATCCAGCAATTCAGTGCCTTGGGCTTCCAGCACATCGGCCAAAGGTGTCACGACCTCGTGCCGCCGCACGACTTTGCCCGACCCGATTTCGTCAAGTGCATCGCGCCACCATTGCAGGCGCATTTCGGCAATCATCGGCTCGGCCGTGACCCAGGGCGCACGCGCCACTTCGACATTGAAGGCATAGATCGGGAACAGCACGCGCCGAGCCGCGACGGGGGCCGCCATGGCCGCCAGAAACCTGTCAGGATCGGCGCGGCGCACCAGATCGGCGCAGGCGTTCAGATCATCGCTCAGCACGCAGCAATTTCCAGTTTATCGCATCCAGCAACGCCTCGAACGAGGCATCGACTATGTTGGGGCTGACGCCCACAGTCGACCAACGCCGCCCCTGCCCGTCTTCGCTGTCGATGATGACACGGGTCACCGCCTCGGTGCCGCCCTGGGTGATACGCACCTTGAAATCGACCAGACGCATGTCTTCGATCACGTCCTGATAGCGCCCCAGATCTTTGGCCAGCGCCTTGGACAG
The DNA here is from genome assembly GCF_900172295.1 of Roseovarius litorisediminis. Taxonomy (GTDB): domain Bacteria; phylum Pseudomonadota; class Alphaproteobacteria; order Rhodobacterales; family Rhodobacteraceae; genus Roseovarius; species Roseovarius litorisediminis. Next base: position 87,109 of record NZ_FWFL01000001.1, on the reverse strand, counting down.
CGCATTGACCGGGCCGCGATCCGAACCGCTTTCGTCCATGGATTCGGACACGGACAGCTTTTTCTCGCCGTCCACCTTGACCACCACAACCGCCTCGGAAAGTGAAACCATCTGGTCGTATTTGTTCTTGCGCCGCTCAACCGTGACCTTGTAGCGCTTTACCTCAAAGAACTTTGGCAACTGCCCCAGTTCCTTGCGCGCCAGCAGCTCGAAACTGGCCTGCGCGCTGTCGTAGGTATACCCGCGATCCTCACGCGCTTTGATCTCGTCCAGAATGCGCGGCAAGGCAGGATCGCTTTTGTCGACCTCCAGCCCCGCCTCGGCCAGACGGCGGCGCAGGTTCGACTGGCCCGCCTGATTGGACATCGGGATGATGCGGGCATTGCCGACCAGTTCGGGGTCGATATGTTCATAGGTTGTCGGGTCTTTGAGGATCGCGCTGGCATGCAGCCCGGCCTTGTGGGCAAAGGCCGAAGCCCCGACATAGGCCGCCTGCCGCATCGGCACACGGTTCAGGATATCGTCCAACTGCCGGCTGGCCTGAGTGAGGGTTTTCAAAGCCTCAAGTGTGATGCCGGTCAGGTAGCTGCTGGCATAAGGGTCTTTCAGCAACAGCGTCGGGATCAGCGTTGTGAGGTTCGCATTCCCGCACCGCTCGCCCAGACCATTCAGCGTGCCTTGCACCTGCCGCGCACCGGCATCAATGGCCGCGAGCGATCCTGCAACCGCGTTTTCGGTGTCGTTATGAGTGTGGATGCCAAGGTGATCGCCGGGGATTCCTGCGGCAATGACGGCAGCGGTGATCTGGCCGATTTCAACCGGCAGGGTGCCGCCGTTGGTATCGCACAACACGATCCAGCGGGCACCGGCGTCATAGGCGGCTTTCACAGCCTCTAGCGCATATCCGGGATTGGATTTGTAGCCGTCAAAGAAATGTTCGGCATCAAACAGCGCCTCGCGCCCCTGTTTCGCCAGGTACTCGATCGATCGCGAGATGTTTTCAGTGTTCTCATCCAGCGTGATGCCCAGCGCGGTATCGACATGAAAATCGTGGGTTTTGCCCACCAGACAGACTGCGGGCGTATTGGCATTCATCACGGCAGCCAGAACATCATCGTTTTCGGCCGAGCGCCCGGCGCGTTTGGTCATGCCAAAGGCAGTCATCGTGGCGCGGGTTTTCGGCGCGTCATCGAAAAACGCGCTGTCGGTCGGGTTGGCCCCGGGCCAGCCACCTTCGATGTAATCAAGCCCAAGTTTATCGAGGGTCTTGGCGATCTGGACCTTTTCCGGGGTTGAGAACTGCACGCCCTGCGTCTGCTGCCCGTCGCGCAGGGTGGTGTCGTAAAGGTAGAGGCGCTCGCGTGTCATAGTAACCCCGCCTGTTGTGTGTTCGCCCGGCTTGCCCGGGCAGCGCCCGCACCGCCCCCCCACGGGGCGGGCGCTTTTGCAACGGCGCGGCAAGTACGATCGTTGCGTTTCATGGCACTCGGGTGCCCCTCACACCGGCCCCGCGCGGCGCGGGCGCTGCCCTCCTCGGCGTAGCGTCTCATTTGAGGGCCTCCAGTTTGGCGGGGTCTAAACTTATCCCCATGTATGCGCTCACACCGGCAGCTACCGCTCGCACTTCAACGCCGGCTTCCTCCAATTGGTTCCGCAGGCGGTCCGCTTCCTCGTATTGCTTGTTTGCACGCAGTTCTTGCCACTTTTTAGCAGCAGAGCGAACCAAAGGAACATGGTTCCATTGACTTTGTGAACCTGCAACAAAAACAGTGTCCAAAAGTTCTTCCTTCCACCAATATCCCGTTTCAGGCAAAAGAAGTCCGAGAAGATTAGCTGCCGCGACAAACTGAGCCGGATCTCCAGCCTCTGCAACATCTCTTAATGCCGAAAGCGCCAGAGAAGTATTGAGGTCATCAGCAAGAAGCGAGACAAACCAATCCGGCGGGCTTGACGGTGTGTGACCCCGCGCAATCTTTTGGAACTCAATCAACGTTTGTCGCGCTTGTTCCGCCTTCTCCGCCGTCCAATCCATCGGCTTGCGATAATGCGTGCTCAAAAACACAAACCGGATCACCTCACCCTGCACGCCTTGCTCCAACAGATCATGCACCGTGAAGAAGTTGCCAAGCGATTTGGACATCTTCTTGCCCTCGACCTGAAGCATCTCGTTATGCATCCAGACCTGCGCAAACCCACCCTCGGGATGGGCACAGCAGCTTTGTGCGATCTCGTTCTCGTGGTGCGGGAACATCAGGTCGTTGCCGCCGCCGTGGATGTCAAACGACTCGCCCAGCAATTCATAGGCCATCGCCGAGCATTCGATGTGCCAGCCGGGGCGGCCCCTGCCCCATGGGCTGTCCCAGCCCGGTTGATCCTCGGTTGAGGGTTTCCACAGGACAAAATCCATCGGGTCTTCTTTGAACGGCGCGACTTCAACCCGGGCGCCCGCGATCATGTCATCGACCGACCGGCCTGAAAGCTTGCCGTAGTCCTTGTAAGACCGCACACGAAACAGGACATGGCCTTCTTTGGCATAGGCGTGGCCCTTGGCGATCAGGTCTTCGATCATCGCCACCATCTGTGGGATATACTGTGTGGCACGGGGCATCTCGTCGGGCTCTAGCGCGCCAAGTGCGCCCATGTCATCCAGAAACCATTGGGTTGTCTCGGCGGTGATATCTCCGATTGAGCGACCAGACTCAGCGGCGCGCGCGTTGATCTTGTCATCGACGTCGGTGAAATTGCGCGCATAGGTCACGTGATCGGGCCCATAGACATGGCGCAACAACCGATAGAGCACGTCAAACACCACCACCGGGCGCGCATTGCCCAGATGGGCGCGGTCGTAAACCGTGGGGCCACAGACATACATGCGCACGTTATCGGGATCGAGGGGTTTGAAATCCTCTTTCTTGCGGGTTCTGGTGTTATAAAGCCTGATCAAAGTCATATCGTCCTCGCGCGCATGCCTTGGCGGCGGGCTTACCAACTTCGATCCAGAATTAGAATGAGAAAGAACAGCCCGCCTGAGTTATCTCAGCAGGTAATGCAGCAAATAGTGCAAATCGGTGTTCTGGTGTTCGGTCTCATGGGGGGCGACCATAGGCAGCCGCCCCCGGGGCGTCAAGCTTCAGGAATAACTGACGACTTCAAATTCAATCCCGTCGGGGCCGTCGAAATAAAATCGCAGTCCCGGTTCATAGTCGCCATGGTTATGGGGCGTGTATCCGGCGGCTTTGACCCGCGCTTCGGTGGCGTCGATGTCATCGACAACCACGCCGACATGGTTGATGCCGCCAATCCGGCTATAGGTGTCCCCCAGCGGTTCAAGGTCCTTTTGCGGCGCATACAGTGCGAGATAGCTGTCGTCATCGCCCACATGCACGGTAAAGCCGTTGTCTTTGGCCGCACCTTCCCAGCGGACATGCCAGCCGAAAATATCGCACAGAATTGCCGCGCTTGTCTTGGGTTCGGGCACGGTGATGTTCACATGTTCCAGTTTCATAATGATTTCCCTTCACGTTGATTCTTTTCGGCTTCCAACGTAATTCTTCAAGTTAACTTTAATTCAATAGGAAAAATTCCCATGCCAAACAAACGGTTAGAAAACCGCGGTTTGACAATCGGCTATGTGAGCGAGCGCACAGGCCTGTCGCCCTCGGCGATCCGGTATTATGAAGATGAAAGGCTGGTTCTGCCTGAGCGCAACGAAAGCGGGCACCGGCGTTATGCAAGGTCGGACATCCGGCGGCTGAGTTTTGTCATGATCTCGCAGGGGTTGGGGTTTTCCATTGCCGAGATCCGCGAGGCTTTGGCCACCCTGCCCGAGCACCGCACGCCAAACAAAGGCGACTGGGCGCGCATCTCGCGCAAATTCGGTGCCGTTCTGGATGCAAGAATCGCGCAGATGCAAGCACTGCGGTCGCGGCTGGACGGATGCATCGGATGCGGCTGCCTGTCGCTGAAAACCTGCGCGCTTTACAATAAACGCGACAAGGCGGCGCGCCGGGGTCAGGGGCCCAGGTATCTGTTGGGGGATCCGGTTGAAATCGATTGACAACCGGGCGATTGGGTGGATGGGTCCGGGCGACAGCACGACGGAGGTAAGCCATGCAATTGTCAAAGCGGATTACCGGGCTGACCGGCGGAGGGTCTGACGGGTGGGATGTGTATTATCGTGCCAAGCAGATGGTGGCGGATGGCATGGATGTGACGCAACTGACAATTGGCGAACATGATATTGGCACCGACCGCAGCATACTGGACGCCATGTATCAGGCCGCGCTGGCGGGACATACCGGTTATTCCATGTTCAATGGCAACAAGAACCTGCGCGACGCGGTGGCCAGGCGGGTCAGCGAACGCACCGGTGTTAAAACCACGCCCGACAATGTGCTGGTTACCCCCGGTGGGCAATCAGCACTGTTCGCGACCCATAATGCCGCCTGCGACCAAGGCGACACAGCGCTGTTGATTGACCCTTATTATGCCACCTACACCGGAACCATCCGCGGTGCGGGCGCTGTGCCCATAGCCGTCGAGGCCAGGGCAGACAGGCTGTTTCAGCCCGATCCGGCGGATATTGCCGCAATGGCAAATGGGGCCTCAAGCCTGCTGATCAATTCGCCCAACAACCCCACGGGCGTGGTCTATTCAGGTGAGACGCTGCAAGGTATCGCGCGGGTCTGTCAGGCGCACGGCCTCTGGCTGATCTCGGACGAGGTTTATGACACCCAGGTCTGGTCAGGCGACCACCTGACCCCGCGCGCCCTGCCGGAAATGGCAGCGCAGACGCTTGTGATCGGATCACTGTCAAAAAGCCATGCCATGACCGGCAGCCGTCTGGGTTGGGTCGTTGGGCCGGAAGAGGCGATTTACCATATGGGCACTCTGGCCACCCACACCACCTATGGCATACCTGGGTTCATTCAGGAGGCCGGGTGTTTTGCGCTGGCGCAGGGGGAAGCGTTCGAGGCACAGGTGGCCGCACCCTTCCGCCGCCGCCGTGATCTGGTGCTAGGCCTGTTGGCGGGGCAGACCACCGTGCGCGCCATTCCCGCCGATGGTGCGATGTATATCATGCTGGATATCCGCACGACGGGGCTAAGCGGCGAGGCTTTCGCAAACCGCCTGCTGGAGACGCATCAAGTGGCGGTAATGCCCGGCGAAAGTTTCGGCAAGGCCGCCGCGGGCCACATACGCGTGGCGCTGACCGTGGCGGACGAGCGGTTGGCAGACGCCATAGGCCACCTGCTATCCTTGGCCGGTGACTTACCCCGCGAGTCCCGTTGATACAAATCGAACGACCTCTGAGGTTCATTTACGACATCCGTCGTTAACGGAATAGACTTGCCCCGGGGAATCATGCCGACTGCCCGAAAAATGCAGGGAGTTCTATGGCCATGATCCCATGTGCCAAGATCGCAATCATCACCCGTACCATCGGCGCGGCCCGGGGTCGGGCAGCGCGTGGAAGGCCAGTTGCGGCATAAGTTTTCGCCTCAACTGACAACACCACAGGATACCAAGAACATGACTGCAACCCCGTCCCGACGCGCCGGTGGCCGTGCCGCCCGCAAAGCCAGCCGTGCCGCCCCCCTATCTGACGCCATGCGCCCCATTCGTCCCGGCATGGAAGGCGGGCGATACAGGCCCCTGACCGATACGGATATGACCAATATCCACAATTCGGTGCTGGATGCACTGGAACAGATCGGCCTGGCTGACGCCCCGCAAAGTGGCGTTGATTACCTGACCGGTGCCGGGGCCATTCAGGGCGATGACGGGCGCATCCGTTTCCCCCGCGCGCTGATCGAGGACACAATCGCCAAAGCTAACCGCGAGATCACGCTTTTTGGCCGTGACCCGAAACGCGACATGAACCTTGCAGGCGCAAAGGTGCACTACGGCACCGCCGGAGCGGCCGTGCATCTGGTTGACATCGAGGGCAAAAACTACCGTCATTGCACCCTGCAGGACCTGCACGATGCAGCGCGGATCTCGGATGTTCTGGACAACATCCATTTCGTGCAGCGCCCCATGGTCTGTCGTGATATCACCGACAATTACGAAATGGACCTGAACACGCTTTACGGCTGCACTGCGGGCACCACCAAACACGTAGGCACCTCATTTACGGATCCGTCTTATGTAAAGGGCGCGCTGGAAATGCTGCACCTGATCGCCGGCGGCGAAGACAAATGGCGCGAGCGGCCTTTCGTTTCGAACTCCAACTGCTTTGTCGTGCCACCGATGAAATTCGCCACAGAATCCTGTCAGGTGATGGAGGAATGCATCAAAGGCGGCATGCCCATCCTGCTTTTGTCGGCAGGCATGGCGGGGGCCACGACTCCTTCGACCATTGCCGGCGGCATCGTGCAGGCCACCGCCGAATGCATGGCTGGTCTGGTCTATGTCAACGCCGTCAAACCCGGCCACACCGCGATTTTCGGCACCTGGCCGTTTGGGCTTGATCTGCGGACCGGTGCGATGACTGGCGCCTCGGCCGAACAGGCGCTTCTCAGTTCGGGTTGTGCGCAGATGCATAAATACTACGGCCTGCCAGGCGGTGCCGTGGGCGGCATAGCCGATGCCAAGCTGCCTGACATGCAGGCCGGATGGGAAATGATGTGCTCGAACGTCATGGCGGGGCTTTCGGGCCTCAACATGGTGTATGAAGCCGCGGGCATGCATGCCTCTCTCCTGGGTTTCTGTCTGGAATCGCTCATTCTCGGCGATGACCTGATCGGCCATGCCATGCGCTGCGTCCGCGGGATTGAAGTCACAGAAGAAACCATGGCCGTCGATCAGATCCGTCAGGTCTGCATAGGTGGGCCGGGCCATTATCTGGGCACGGACCAGACACTGGCGCGCATGGAATCCGATTATGTCTATCCTGCCCTTGGTAACCGTATGAGCCCAAAGGAATGGGACGAAAACGGCAAGCCCGACCTGATTGCCAATGCCATCGCGCGCAAGGAACAGATTCTGTCCAACAGATCAGCCGCCCGGTTTGATCCGATGGTCGATGCCGAGATCCGGCGCAGGTTCAACATCCACCTGCCTGCTTGACCCGGACCAGCGGTGCGGGGGCTGCCCCTGCGCCGCGGCGCTGTCCTGTCAGATCCCGGGCCTTGCGCCGGCTTTCAAAGACGTCACATCACCCCCACCCACCCCGAGGAAAAGGCCGCAGGCCGCCTGACGAGATAACATGCGCGCGCGTCAGCGCGCTCCGTTTTGAAAAACCACCGAAATCGGAAAACCGCGTTCAGCCGTTCAGCCGCATCAGAATGGCGGCGTGATCCACCGGGCCGATAGCGCCGGCCACACGGCCGCGGTCGCTACTCAGGCGGGTGGCGACATAGCCCTCGGCCACCGCCGCCGGGGCCTGACGGATCAGAATTGCGGCCGTCAGCAAAGTGGCCAGGCTTTCGACATACCAGCGCGCCTGACCTTCTTCGGGCAGCTTGGGAAACCGCGCCATATGCGCTTTCACAGCCGCATCGAATTGGCGATATTGCCCGGTGGCACGGCCCAGCTCAAGGCTCAGCACCTCGCCCGCCCGCGGTGCACGCCGCAGCGTGCGCAGGATGTCCAGACAGATCACGTTGCCTGACCCCTCCCAGATCGAATTGAGCGGCGCCTCGCGGTAGAGCAGCGGCAAGGCTGTGTCCTCGACATAGCCCATGCCGCCAAGCACCTCCATCGCCTCGTAAATCAGCGGCGGACACAGTTTATTTCCCAAAAACTTGGCCAAAGCCACGCCAAGACGGGCAAAAGCGCGATCCTGTTCCGTCTTGCCGTCAAAGGCCCGCGCGACATACAGGCCAAGCGCCAGCGTGCCCTCCCAATCCAGTGCCAGATCAGCCAGAACACTGCGCATCAGCGGCTGGTCGATCAGTTGTTTCTGAAACGCCGTGCGGTGTGTGACCCAGTGATGCGCGTGATCCAGCGCCGCCCGCATCAATCCAGCAGGCGCCATGGCGGTATCCAGCCGGGTGTGGTGCACCATTTCGATGATGGTGGGGATACCGGCCCCCTCCTCGCCCAGCCGATGCGCTACCGCATCCGCAAATTCGATCTCGGCCGAGGCATTGGCGTGATTGCCCAGCTTGTCTTTGAGGCGTTGAATCTGAATTGCATTGCGCGCGCCCTCAAGCCAGCGCGGAACCAGAAAACACGTGAGTCCCCCGGGGGCCTGTGCCAGCGTAAGAAACCCGTCGGACATCGGCGCCGAGCAGAACCATTTGTGGCCGCGCAGCCGATAGCCGTCTCCATCGGGCGTGGCGGTGGTGGCATTGCTGCGCAGATCCGAGCCGCCCTGTTTTTCGGTCATCGCCATGCCAAGGGTCGCGCCTGGTTTGCGCCCCAGCGGTTTTGACGCGCCATCGTAGACGCGTGCGGTCAATTTGGGCACCCACAGGTCAAACAGGGGCTTGTCGGCCCGCAGGGCAGGCACAGCGGCATAGGTCATGGTCATCGGGCAGCAGACGCCCGGCTCGATCTGGCTGGTCAGGTAGACCATGGCGGCATGTGTGGCATGGCCGCCCTTGCCCCCTTCCCACGCGATCGCGGCATAGCCCGCGCCAATGCCGGCTTTCATCAACTGGTGATAGGCCGGATGAAACCGTACCTCGTCCAGACGCCGCCCGCCCGAGTCAAAAAGGACAAGGTCCGGTTTGTGGCGGTTTGCATCCCTGCCCGCCTGCTGCATGGCTTGTGTGCCGATCTTTGCCCCGTATCCTGCCAGATGTTCGGTATCTGCCCCGGCGCCTGCGGCGTGATCACGCAACGCCGGATCCTGCGCCCAGAGATCTAGATCACCACGGGGCAAGGGCTGGTTTGTTACCTCATGGGTCGCAAGGGCACTGCGTGGCGGTGTATCGGGCATCGGAGATTCTCCTCTCAGGTGCAATCGTATCCTGCAACAGCTTTTGTGTGAAAGGGGGATTCACAAAGCGAATCACTTGTGGCATTGTGTACGGACCGCCCGTCAGAGGCGGATAAAGAGGCAGACCAGACATGACCCCCCGCAAACGACCCGCGCTTGGCGCGCTGATCTTTTTTACCATCGCCTTTTTCCTCGGGGTTTATTTCACCTTTGCCGCCGTGCAGGGCGACTATGGTCTGTTCAGCCGTGCCGAGATCGAGGCCGAAAGCAAGGCCCTTCAGGTCCAGTTGGATCAGTTGACCAATCAGGTTGCACGGATGGAAAACCTGACCCTGCGGTTGTCAGACACCTATCTGGATCTTGATCTGCTGGATCAGCAGGCGCGCGACGTTTTGGGCCTGCTGCGCAGCGACGAGATCGTGATCCGGTAAGTCGCCTTACCATCGCAGACTCATTCGCCGTGGCAGGCGGCCTTGGACTATACGCCTATGATCCGGTCACGCGCATGCCCAGACCTTGCGGCAAATTCACCCTCGTCAGACGCACGGAGATCGTGTATTAGATAGTTTAATGCTAAACTATTTGTATTGACAAGGAGTTGCCCGCCGATGGCCGCCCGGAAAACTGTAAAGAAACCAAACGTTTCTGCTGACGAACTCAAACAATATTATCGCGACATGCTGATGATTCGCCGATTCGAGGAAAAGGCGGGTCAGTTGTATGGCATGGGTCTGATCGGGGGCTTCTGCCATCTCTACATCGGGCAAGAGGCTGTCGTGGTCGGCCTTGAGGCTGCTACAAAAGAGGGCGACAAACGTATCACCACCTACCGCGATCATGGCCATATGCTGGCCTGCGGGATGGAAGCGAACGGCGTAATGGCCGAGTTGACAGGCCGCAGCGGGGGGTATTCGCGCGGCAAGGGCGGCTCGATGCATATGTTCAGCCGGGACAAGCATTTTTATGGCGGCCACGGTATTGTCGGTGCCAACGTCCCGCTGGGTGCTGGGCTGGCGTTCTCGGACAAGTACAAAGGCAATGACAATGTCACCTTTACCTATTTCGGCGATGGCGCCGCGAACCAGGGACAGGTGTATGAAACCTTTAACATGGCCGCACTTTGGGAACTGCCGGTTGTTTTCGTGATCGAGAACAATCAGTATGCCATGGGCACCTCGCAGAAACGTTCAACCTCGACCCCGGATATCTACACCCGCGGCGCGGCATTCGGTATCCCCGGCGAAACCGTTGACGGGATGGATGTACTGGCGGTCAAAGAAGCGGGCGACAAGGCCGTGGCCCACTGTCGTGCCGGCAAAGGCCCTTACATTCTTGAGGTCAAGACCTATCGCTATCGCGGCCACTCGATGTCGGACCCGGCCAAGTACCGGACGCGGGAGGAAGTGCAGAAAATGCGCGAGGAAAAAGACGCAATCGAACACGTGCGCGAGCTGCTTCTGACCGGCAAACACGCCACCGAAGACGATCTGAAAGCAATTGACAAAGAGATCAAAGGCGTCGTCAACGCCTCGGCCGAGTTTGCCAAGGAAAGCCCAATTCCCGCAGTCGAAGAACTGTGGACCGACATTTACGTAGACGCATAAGCGACAGCGATTTCAGGAGAAAACAAACATGGCAACCGAAATTCTGATGCCCGCCCTGTCGCCAACGATGGAAGAAGGCACACTGGCCAAATGGCTGGTCAAGGAAGGCGATACCGTCAGCAGCGGTGATATCATCGCAGAGATCGAAACCGACAAGGCCACGATGGAATTCGAAGCCGTCGATGAAGGCACGATCGGCAAGATCCTGATAGAGGAAGGCACCGAAGGCGTGAAAGTGAACACTGCCATCGCCGTGCTGCTGGAAGAGGGCGAAACTGCGGACGACATCGCAAGTGCGGCAAGCGCGCCCGCTGCGGCGCCCGCCGACGCCGAAGCCCCCGCGACGGCCGCCCCTGCTCAGGCCGCAGCACCTGCGGCCCCGGCCCCCGATCTGAGCCCCGACTGGCCCGAAGGCACCGAAATGCAGACCATGACGGTGCGTGAAGCGCTGAACTCGGCCATGGCCGAGGAGATGCGCAGCGATGATACAGTATTCGTGATGGGCGAAGAGGTGGCCGAATATCAGGGCGCCTACAAGATTACCCAGAATCTTCTGGAAGAATTCGGCGCAAAGCGGGTGATCGACACGCCGATTACCGAACATGGCTTTGCCGGGATCGGTGTCGGGGCTGCCTGGGGTGGTCTGAAACCGATTGTCGAATTCATGACCTGGAACTTCGCCATGCAGGCGATTGATCAGATCATCAACTCTGCCGGTAAAACCAACTATATGTCGGGTGGTCAGCTGGGCTGCTCGATCGTGTTTCGCGGTGCCAACGGGGCTGCGGCCCGCGTGGGCGCGCAGCACAGCCAGGACTATGCCGCATGGTATGCGCAGGTGCCGGGCCTCAAAGTGGTACAGCCCTATTCGGCATCGGATGCCAAGGGCCTGCTGAAATCGGCCATTCGCGATCCCAACCCGGTGATCTTCCTTGAAAACGAGATTCTCTATGGGCGCACCTTCGAGGTACCCAAGCTGGATGATTTCACCGTGCCGTTTGGCAAGGCCCGTATCTGGCGGGAAGGTACGGATGTAACCATCGTCAGCTTTGGTATCGGTATGACCTACGCGCTTGAGGCGGCTGAAAAGCTGGCCGAAGACGGCATTTCAGCCGAGGTGATTGATCTGCGCACCCTGCGCCCGCTTGATTACGATACGGTTCTGGCAAGTGTTATGAAAACCAACCGCTGTGTGACCGTCGAAGAGGGCTGGCCGGTGGCCTCGATAGGCAACCATCTGAGTGCGGTGATCATGGAGCGCGCATTCGACTATCTGGATGCCCCGGTGATCAACTGCACCGGCAAGGACGTGCCCATGCCCTATGCGGCCAACCTTGAAAAGCTGGCGCTGACCTCGACCGCCGAGGTGATCGAGGCCGTCAAACAAGTGACCTACCGGTAAGGAGACAAGACGCGATGCCTACAGAAATTCTCATGCCCGCCCTGTCCCCCACCATGGAAGAAGGCACCCTGGCCAAATGGCTGGTAAAAGAAGGCGATACCGTAAGCTCGGGCGATTTGCTGGCCGAGATCGAAACCGATAAGGCAACGATGGAATTCGAGGCCGTTGATGACGGCACCATCGGCAAGATCCTGGTTGCAGAGGGCACCGAAGGCGTGAAGGTAAATACCGCCATCGCCGTGCTGCTGGAAGACGGGGAAACGGCCGATGACATCGGCGATGTGTCCACCGCCCCGACCCCCCCCGCACCGGAGGCCCAAAAGGCCGACGCGGGTGCCGAGGAGGCCCCCAAAGGGGGCGCCGCGGCGCCCGCCCCCGCCGCCCCCAAAGCCGCCGGGGGTGACCGCATCTTTGCATCACCGCTGGCGCGCCGGATTGCGGCTGACAAGGGGCTGGACCTGGGCCAGATCACCGGGTCAGGCCCGCATGGCCGGATCGTCAAGGCAGATGTGGAAGGCGCCAAGGCCGGTGCCACTGCCGCCCCGGCAGCCGCAGCCTCTGATGCAACCCCCAAGGCCGCAGCCGCGCCCTCGGGTCCGTCGGGCGATGCTGTCGCCGCCATGTATCAGGGTCGCGAATACGAAGAGATCAAGCTGGATGGCATGCGCAAAACCATTGCCGCCCGCCTGACCGAAGCCAAGCAAACCGTGCCGCATTTCTATCTGCGGCGCGACATCAAACTGGACGCGCTGCTGAAGTTCCGCAGCACGCTGAACAAGCAACTTGAAGGGCGCGGTGTCAAACTCAGCGTCAACGACTTTATCATCAAGGCCTGTGCACTGGCATTGCAGGCAGTGCCTGCGGCCAATGCCGTCTGGGCCGGTGACAAAGTGTTGCAACTGAAACCCTCGGACGTGGCTGTGGCCGTGGCCATCGAGGGTGGTCTTTTCACGCCCGTGCTGAAAGACGCCGAGATGAAATCGCTGTCGGCCCTTTCGGCCGAAATGAAAGACCTTGCCGGTCGTGCCCGCGACCGCAAACTGGCCCCACATGAATATCAGGGGGGCAGCTTTGCCATCTCGAATCTGGGCATGTTCGGCATCGATAATTTCGACGCAGTGATCAACCCCCCGCATGGCGCCATTCTGGCCGTCGGCGCGGGTAAGAAACAGCCCGTTGTCGGCGATGATGGCGAACTGGCTGTGGCCACTGTGATGTCCTGCACGCTGAGTGTCGATCACCGGGTGATCGACGGCGCGCTCGGCGCAGAACTGCTGCAGCATATCGTCGACAACCTGGAAAATCCGATGATGATGCTGGCCTGAGGCCCCCACCTTCGCCAATTTCAAAGCCCCGGGTACCTCTCCGGGGCTTTTTCTTTTGCCGATCTGATCTGTCTCAAGTTTTCCAAACCCGTGCTGGGGTATCGCTGGGAAAATTTGGAGAAGACAATCGATGGACTGGAAAGACACACTTGCACATACCTCCTCGCTTCTTGGCCCGTTGCGCTCCGAGCAGGCCGAGACCGCAAAAGGATTTCACGCCCTGCACAACGCAGCCTTGGCCGAAGGGGCGTTGAGCACCAAACATAAAGAACTGATCGCGCTGGCCATTGGGGTGTCGAAACAGTGCAACGACTGTATTGGGTTTCACATCAAGGCCGCGATCCGTGCAGGCGCCACGCGCGAAGAAGTGGCCGAAACGATCAATGTCTGTGTCATGATGAATGGTGGCCCCGGGTACATGTACGGCGCCAAGGCGATCGAAGCCTTTGACCAGTTGTCGTAACCTGACCGGCTATCCGGATCCGCCACCTGAAAAATAACCATTCCGTCGAGATGAAGGAGTGGTTTTTCATGTCGAAATAACCATAGGGTCAGGTTTTCCATACTTTACCATTCATGGCGATCGAACCATCCTGCTTATATTACCAGTACCAGTAGCCGCACCTGTAGCGCGGTAAATTTTGCAAAAGATTATCAGTACCTTCTGGGGTTATTTTTATGGCGTTGTACGATTTTCAGCCGTTGACAGTATATTGGTATTCCGGGCCGTGGGCCTGCTGGGGTTCACGATCTATGTCATGGGGTTTTTCTGTCTCTGCACAGGACGGCTGACCAGTTCCCCACCAGCGTATTTTCTGCTGGTATTTAGCGCCTCGACCTGCGTGTTGATTTCACTGCTGGTAGATTTCAACCTCAGCGCGGCCCTGATCCATTGCTTTTATGTCGTGATGGTCCTGGGCCGGGCTGTGTTGCGTTGGCGACAGCATCGCTCGAACCGCCCCCGGTCACCCGGCGGATTATTCATCACAACACAAAGTTTGGTTCAGCCATCCCGGCATGTCAGTTAAACAGTTGCCTAGGCCATGGCGCATCCGCAACCGGGGATTTCCGGACAATCATTGTCTTGGTTATTTAGTGGATGCATTTCAAAAACAGGCGAATTTCTGCCTGAAAAAAAGGTTTTTGCGTTTCAACCCTAAGATCCCGAAAGGACTGAAAAAATACATGGCTTTGTAAGTAAGCTGTAAGGATTGATCGCCAAGGCAGGGCAACAAACCGTCTCTTGGAAAAGCGATGCAAAAACCTGCAGCACCCGGTATTTCAACTCAAACACCAAACACGCCAGCATCTTTCAGCGAGATGTGGCGGTCACGCCCGGCTATTTCTGGGTTGTTGTTGGTCGTTTTTGTCAATCTATGGCTATTGTCGGCCTACAATTTTTCTTTTTGGTCGCGGTCCTACGGATTGCTGAAATCCCAGCCCAGTCTCTTTTTGCTCTTCGTCGTCGGCATCTGGGGATTGAGCATGGCGTATATTCTGCTGTTTACCAACCGCTGGCTGCTAAAACCCGTCCTTATCGCGAATATCTTAATAGCTGCGGGGGCCTCGTATTTTCACGAGAACATGGGCGTCGTTATTGACCGAGAGATGATCCAGAATATCCTGGGAACTACTGCGAACGAATCCAAAAACCTGTTCACCCTGTCTTATATCCGGTACATGGTTGCCTTCGCGGTTATCCCGTCGCTGGTCGTGCTTCTGGTTCGGGTATCGCACCCGCCATTTCTGAAATCGGCATTGCGGCACAACCTGTTGCTGCTTGTGTGCGGGTTATTGTTTTTCGGTGTCGCCTATAGCAACTATCAAACTTATAGTTTCTCGCTGAAGAAGTCACCTGGACTGAGAAAAATACTGCACCCAGCTGGCCCGGTTAACAGCGCCATCCAATACGCCCAGATGATGTGGCGTGCTCAATCGCTGGAGTTTCAGCAGATCGGCCTGGATGCTCGCAAGGGCGAACTCGTGGCACACGCCAAACACCCGGTTCTGACCCTTTTGGTTATCGGCGAAACCCTGCGCGACCAGAACTGGGGGCTTAGCGGCTATAAGCGCAACACGACGCCTGAGCTTGCCAAACTGAATGTTCTGTCCTTTGCGGGTGTCGAGACCTGTGGAACCTCCACTTCCGTGTCCATCCCCTGCATGTTCTCAAAATACAACCGGTCGGATTTCACCTTTGAAAAAGCCGTTGCAACCGAAAACCTTTTGGACTTGCTTGTGCGCGCCGGTTACGACGTCGAGTGGTGGGATGCAAATACCGGCGATATGGGCGTGGCAAAGCGCGTCCCCTATTCAAACTATAACCGGGCAAACGATCCAGAATTCTGCTCAAATGGAGAGTGCAACGACGGTATTCTATTGAAACTGCTGCAACAAAAGGCAGAAACGATCACTCATGACACGGTTATCGTGATGCATCAGATCGGCAATCATGGACCGGCCTATTTTGAGCGCTACCCAACAGAATTTGCCAAATTCCTTCCCGATTGCAGAGATGCAGATCTGGCAAATTGCCCCCCCGGGGAAGTCGTTAATGCCTATGACAATGCAGTTGCCTATACCGACCTGCAACTGGCAAATACGATCAAGTATCTCGAGACCCTATCAAACCTCAGTACGTCATTGATCTATGTGTCTGATCACGGAGAATCTCTTGGAGAAAACAACTTGTATCTTCATGCTGCCCCCTATTGGGCCGCCCCCGAGGAACAAACACGCGTGCCGATGCTATTGTGGATGTCGGACAACTTCAGAAGCGACATGACACTCGATTATAACTGCGTTGAAAACAGTGAAGATAAGACCGTTACACACGACAACTTTTTCCACTCGGTACTTGGGATGCTGAACATCGAGACCACAGAGCGCACAGGCAATCTTGACCTGTTCGCGCCGTGCCGGGTGCTGCAGTCCAGACAGGCCATGGCTTCGAACTGAAGTCGCAAATCGGTGCTGCCAATTCCAGACCCAGTGTAGCCTCGGCACAGAACCACCGGCCAGTGCCGCCAGAGCAAAAACCAGCCAGAAGCCCTTGTCTTATAATTGGTTACAAGTTCAGCGCACGCCCAATAACTGATCCATCGCCACAGAAGGCTGATCGCAACCGGCCTCGCCCACAATTCGCGCAGGCACACCGGCGACAGTCTTGCACGGCGGCACTTCTTCCAGCACCACGGAACCGGCCGCGACACGGCTGCAATTGCCAACCTTGATATTGCCCAGCACCTTGGCCCCTGCCCCGATCAAAACACCGCTGCCGATCTTAGGGTGACGGTCCTCTTCTTCCTTACCGGTCCCGCCAAGGGTGACCGAGTGCAGCATCGACACATTATCGCCAACCACAGCGGTTTCACCAATAACGATGGAATGGGCATGGTCGATCATAATGCCCTTGCCGATGACAGCACCGGGGTGGATATCCACGCCGAACACTTCCGAGCAACGCATTTGAACAAAACGCGCCATGTCGCGGCGGCCCTCTGTCCACAGCCAGTGCGATACGCGATAGGCCTGAATCGCCTGGAACCCCTTGAAGAACAGCAGCGGCTGAATGAACCGGTCACAGGCCGGGTCACGGTCATTGACGGCAACAATGTCGGCCCGCGCCGACATCGCAATATCGGGTGAGGCGTTGAAAGCCTCATCGCAGATTTCGCGCAGAATTTGTTCAGGCATCTCGCTTGAAGCCAGTTTCAGCGAAATCCGGTAGGCCAGCGCGGTTTCGATACTTCTGTGGTGCAGAATTGACGAGTGAATTACGCCACCCAACAGCGGCTCGTGGGCGATGGCATCCTCGGCCTCGGCCCGAATGCGCCCCCAGACCGGGTCAAGCTCGGCCAATTTTTTACGTGTCTCAGCCATTTGCATGCTCCTTCCACTGTGCTTGACTATACCAGATAGGCACGGATGGTAAAATGCAAAGCCGTGATGACGGAGATAATGAATATGAATGACTCCGAACTGGCCAAATTCCGCGAAATCATCCTTGCGCGGATGCAGGAACTGGAAAACGAGGACGCACTAGGACAGGCTGGACAGGCGACGGTGCAACTGGATCAACAGGCAGTGGGCCGGCTGAGCCGAATGGACGCCCTGCAGAATCAGGCGATGGCCAAGGCCAACCACGCCCGGCGTCAGGCCCAGAAAACCCGTCTGACGGCGGCATTGGCACGGCTTGAAGACGGCGAGTATGGCTATTGCGAGGATTGCGGCGATGACATTGCCACGCGGCGACTGGAACTTGATCCAGCCGCCGCCAAGTGCATTCAGTGCGCGCGCGGTTAAGGTGCTTCAGACGGTTTGGGGCAACCCTGCAAATACGCCCGGTCCGAAGCTGGCTGAAATTTGCGCCACCTCAATCCGGTACTCCCCACTGAGCGCATCAGTCGCCCGCGCAACCGCGCCATAAACCCAGCCCGGTGTGCTGACAATCTCCTGTCGGATCACTGCGGGGCCCTGCATGACCCTGACCAGATAGCTTTCGCTTTCCTCGCCCAAAGGCACTTCGGGTGTGTCCCAGCGGTCGCCACCGATACGGGTCCGCCGGACCCAGCTGACCCGCAGATCACCGCCCGGCTGCTCCTTTGCACGCAAGTGCACCGGCGCATAGGGGCGCAGACCGATCCCGTCAAAGGCCAACACCGCATGTTGATACGATGGGTCGTCAACCGGGCGTTCCGCCGGGCCGATCCGGTAGTGCCGCGCCACGCCGCGCCGGGCCTCGGCCAGTTCGATCTGCGGCGGCGTGCCATCGAGCCGCACCACGAATGAACCGGGCGGCCAGGCAGATACCCCTGCAGCATCAGTGCCCAGCTGTCCACGCAACCGGTGGCGCAGGATATAGGTATCGATGTCGACCAGCTCGGCATCACGGAACTGAAACAACTCCCACCCGCCCGGCATACCATCCCCGATGGCACAAAGGTTGGCGCCCGACAAAAGCGCATCGTCGCCGACGCTTTCCAACTCGCCAAAGCGCATTTTCACGATCAGCCCTTCCCCCCGGTCAATCAGCCCACTGCGCGCCGGATGCAAGGGCGTTTCGGTGATGCCCACCGACGAGCGGGCTGCCAAAATGCTGTTAAGCCGGTAGTCAGCATCGGAGTCCGATGAATACAGCGCCGCCGATCCCGGCCATGGATCAGCCATCACCGCCACATGCGGCGCATGCGGCACCTCTTCACCGGTCATCAACGGCAAGTCCAGAAACAGTGGCGCCACCGGCACCGGCGCATTAAACGGGCGCAGCCGTGCGGCAATCTCGTCAATCAAGATCGGGCGATAGCTTTCCGGCTCAACCCGCACCGCCTCGATCCTCTGGGCGTTGCCCATTTGCTCGACCCGGTCGATGCGGAACAGGCCCTTGCCGCCGCTTTCTTGCAGAGCCAGCACATCACCGGCCCCTGCCGATAGCTGTGAAGGTGGCAGCGAGAGACGCAACGTATCGGTCGATACCCGTGCCTCGGACAGCCAGCGTTCAACCGTCTGGCGCCCCTCGGCGCGGGTCATCGCCAGCGGCATTTCCGAGGTTGAGACCGCATGTGTTGTGTCATCCGGCAATATCGCTTCTTCGGCAATAACCTCATAATCGCCATCCGCCTCGACAAACCGCAGCCGCACCCGGCCTGCAAGTTCAGCCGCACTGCCGCGGGTTTCCTCCATCACGCCAGCCAGTTCTGGATCGCGCACCAATGTGTCGGGGTCGATCACATGGTCGACCTCTCCGTCGCGCAATTTCACACGCAAAGCACCGTCACGCTCGACTGCGTCGAACCCGTACCGCAGCATCAGCGGCTGCAACGCGCCTCGTGCCTCGCCGACCTGGTCCACAAGATAGCCTCGTACAAGCCCGTGCAGCGCGCTGACATCCAGATGTCTCAGCCCAGCACGCGTGCTGATCTCGTCCACAACCGATGCCAGCGTCCGTGCCGATGTGCGTCCTGTTATCCAGTGTCCGCGAGCGTAGTTTTCACCATCTGACCAAAGCCCGCGATTGTTGGGGAAATACGGAAAAGGGCGTGCATCCCAAGCCCAGACATGGGCGTGCTCCATATCCACCATAGGCGCGCCATATTCTTCAGATACCGGATTGTTCGAGGGATCCCCCCAATAACCGATCATCGCGCGAAGGTATTGCAACTGCATCAGATCGTCCCGCTGACCGTCAGAATGATACGGCAGGCTGGATTCAGACGATTTGGGATCAAGAAACTTGTTGGGTTGATTGCTACCTTTATCCACGGCAGCACAGCCAAATTCGGTAAAGCGGATCGCCTTTGACTGCGGCAGCCAGGCGGTTGGCACGGGGTTACGTTCACCCCCAACCCTTTCGTGATGCGGGTTCAGCCACCAGTTGCGGATATCCTTGAACCGCCAGATCCATGGCTCGTTATGGGCCGCATCGGTGATTGGTGTGCGGATCTGCGCCGCGCGCGCCTGCGGGGAATGATAGAACCAGTCATAGCCTTCGCCGCCTTCGATATTCGATTGCAGATAGTCCAGATCGTAGATCGCCCCCCAATACGCATCCTTGTGGTCCGTGCAATCACGCCAGTCGGACAGGGGCATGTAATTGTCGATGCCGATAAAATCGATATTGCCATCCGCCCACAAAGGATCGAGATGGAAAAACCGGTCGCCATTTCCTGGTTGATAGCCAAAATACTCGGACCAGTCGGCAGCATAGCCGATCTTGACACCCGGCCCCAGCAGCGCGCGCACCTCGGCGGCCAGCTCGATCAGTTGCGCAACTGCGGGAAAGCCGTTGTCGGGCCCGCGCACCTGCGTCAACCCGCGCATTTCCGAGCCTATACAAAAGCTTTCAACGCCCCCAACGGCGGCGCATAGCGCAGCTTGATGCAGAATGAACCGCCTGTAGCTCCATTCCCCCGGACCACTATAGCTGACCGGGCTCTGCTTGGTTGGGCCCCCGAAGCTGAGCAGATCAAGCGGGCCGTTCGGCTGGGACGCGGGCGCCGAAGGCCCGTTGACCGGCGTCACAGAAAAATGCGCGGCACGCGCGGTGCCGAAAAATGCGGCCACTTCTGTCTCGGCAACTGTCGTACCGTCAGGGCTGCCCTGCTGACCCGGCGCTTTTGACGTGGTTATCCGCCCGCGCCAAGGCAGAACCGGCTGATCTACAGCATCACTATAGGGGTCCGGCAGGCCATTGCCCGGCCCCTGCTCCATCAGGATGAACGGATAATACATTACCTCCTGACCCGCCTGCTGCAGGCCCAGAATGGCCTCTATCACCGAAGCATCTGTGGGTGTTCCGCCATAGACTGGCTTGCCTGTGGCGTCTCGGGCCACCAACCCGGCGCTTGCCCGGCTGAGACCTGACACCGTCCACGGCATGTTCGAGCTGTCGAATTGCTTTTGTTCCAGCTTAGGCCGAATGGTGCACTCGCCACAGCGCAGATCGTCACCAAACCAGCCGACCACCAGCGAGGTCGACCGACAGCCCGGCAATTCACCGGTCATTGCCTCAAGAGAGGTTGTGAAATCCGCCTTGCCAGAGGGGGAATTCACGTTGGCCAACCCACCGGCCCCAAGACCAAAATTCATTCGGACCGGGCTGGTGGCCAGCGCATATTCACCGCTGCCGGGTAGCATGGCGACCCCCCGGATACCATGGGCCGGGTCCAGCGCGGCGCCAGGTTGACCGGATTGCGACGGGCGGCAGACCTCAAAACTCAGCTGCGGCAACCGGTTCCCAAAGGCGCCCAGTTCCAGATCCTCGATCACTACGTAGGCTGTGCCGCGATAGGCGGGCACATTGCCGGCCCCCTCAACCGCCTCGATCTTGGGGTCCGGCAGCTGGTCCCTTGTCCCGCGATAAAGGCGCATATTCAGGCTGTCGCGGGAGATTTCGGTGCCATCAGCCCAGACGCGGGCCACATTGGTAATCTCGCCCTCGCACAAGGCAATCGCCAGACTGACCGAATAGCTGAACTCGTGCCGCGTGGGCGTGGCTGGCCTGGGTGGCCTGCCTTTGCCACCTCCGCCCCGGCTGCCACCCGTCACGGTTACATCTTCGCGAAACTCTGTAGCCCAGATCACCTGGCCCGCGACACGCATGCGCCCAAAAACCTGTGCGACCGCATCCCCTTCGCCGGCACCTGTCAGGCGCAGGCGGCTGACGCGGCCGCTCTCAACCACTTCTGATCCCTGCCCCATCAGCCGCTGGTCAATCGACCGGCCGATCAGCGCCCCTGCAAATCGACCAAGCGCAACCGAAGAGACCCCAAGAACCGAGCCGCCGATTGCGCCACCGGCAGCAGCTCCAGCCGCCGATAAAATTACTGTCGCCATGATCTACCCCTCCTGAGGGAATTTGAACCGGGCCACGACGCGCCGCCGCCAGGGGGCACTCAGGGGGCTTTCCACCACCGCGTGGCCCGAATATGCATGAATGAATGTGGCCTGCGCGCCGGTCTTTCCAGCCAGTCCAAGGTGCTTGGCCACCGATCCGTCGCGCATCCGGAACAGCAAAACATCCCCCGGTGCCTCGTCTTCCAGCGCCTTGGTCAACAGATGACGCTTTGCCGCCTGCCACAGCGCCTCGACGCGGGCAGGTTCGGACCAGTCCATCGAATAGGCCGGTGGGCGTTCGGGTTCGTCGCCCAGAACCTCGCGCCAGACACCGCGCAACAGGCCCAGACAATCGGTACCGGCCCCCCTGCAGGATGCCTGGTGGCGATAGGGCGTGCCGATCCAGCCGCGTGCAGCCAGAACCACCTGATCTCCGATATTGCTCATGTCCGGCGGCTCCCACCATCCAGACGACCCGATTTACGCGGGTCGGTGATGGTCCAGTCATCGCCAGGAATGTCCGGAAACCCTTGAAAGTTGCCCAGATTGTTAAACTTGAACTGGCAGGTCGACATGCGTTTGTTGCACCCCGCCTGGATCCGCAGGCCGTCTCCGGGCTGCACCTGCGCGCGCAGCGGATGCCACAGCTCGATCACCCGACCCGTGTCCTCTGCCCGGTCGCGTTTGATCAGACCTTGCAACCCGGTGGCCGCCCCGCTGGTCACGCGCAACACCCCATGGCGAAACCAACCTTCAGCAAAACCTTCCAGCGCAGTAAATCGGAAAACCCGCCGATCCTCGACCACTTCCACAGCAGGTTCGGTCACATAGCCGGGCGTGGTCAGATCAAAACCGCAGTCTGCGTCGCCCAGCACCGCACTGCACGATTTTTGGTAAACCCTGCCCAAAGGCTGGTTAAGCGCCTCGGTCAAACCGCGCAGTTCTGCCTCGAACGCCTTACCCGTGCGGCGCAAGCGCAAGGCAGCCTGAAGTTTCACCTACGTGAAAACGATAACGCCGGGCCCTTGGGCCCGGCTGTTTTCTTTCTACCCGCGGAAATCTGTCCAAATAAAGACAGGCCCAACCAGCCGGCAAAACGCGTTCTAACGCTTTAGATTGCCCTTATCTGCGGGCTGCGCCATTTGGCCGAAGGCTCGATAATCAGCTCGGTCAGCGCCCAGACAAGCGCATCCACGCGATCCGGGCTGCCCTTGCCTTCAAACCCCTGTGCCGTCATCGCGCACATCTGGTCCTCCAGCGCGCCCAGCCCGCGCACATGATGCACCCGCCCTTGCTCGTATAGCGCCGCCACCGGCTCGGCCCTGGCCACCTTGCCCCGGCTGGCGTGCACCTTTTTGAACGGCACCATCGGATCAACCTGCCGGATCACCTGTTCCACCAGATCACCGCCCTGATTGACCTCGGCCACCAGCTTGTCGGCCCCGTACTGCTCCATCGCCCTGATGGCGGCATTAGCCCAGCTTGCCGGGCTTGCTGCGCCAATACTGGCATCGGCCAGAACATACGCCCGCCAATCCTGCACCGGCCCCTGGGTTATGGCCCCTACCACCACAATCCCGCACTCATCCGATGTGGTCTTGCCACTCACCGGCGGATCCACCGCAACCACAATCCGATCCAGTTCTGGCAGCTTGTCTACCCGGGCCCCTTCCAACTCCGCAGTCGTCCACAACGCTCCCTCGGCCTCATCCACCAGAATACCGTCCAGCTCCTGCCGCCCCAGTCGCGTGCCCGCATACCTTGCGCGCACCTCATCCAGGAAACTTTCCGCCAGAAACGCCCGGTTTGCCTCAGTTGGTGCCGATGTCACCACCGTCGAGTCAGCCTCCAGCAGTTCTTTAAGCACGCCTACGTTGCGCGGTGTGGTGGTCACGCATACCCTTGGGTCCTCGCCCAGCCGCAAAGCAAACTGCAGCATGTTCCAGGTCTCGCGCGCCTTTTTCCACTTTGCCAGTTCATCAACCCAGGCGCCGTCAAATTGTGGCCCGCGCAATCCCTCAGGATCATGCGCCGAAAACGCCTGTGCTGTGGCCCCATTTGGCCAGATCAGCAGCTTGCGCGTCGCCTGCCATTCCGGTCGCCGGTCGGGGGGCGAGCAGGCCAGGATACCGCTTTCCCCAAAGATCATCACCTCGCGCACCTGGTCAATCGTCTCGCCTACCAGCGCCAGCCGCTTGCAACGCCCTTTATCCAGGGGTTTTGCCCCCTCCACCTGCGCGCGCACCCATTCGGCACCGGCGCGAGTCTTGCCCGCACCGCGCCCGCCCATCGCAACCCAGGCGCGCCAGTCGCCTTCGGGTGGCAACTGATGCTCCAGCGCCCAGAATTCAAAGATAAACGGCAGTGCCAACAACTCGCCGTCACTCAGCGCATCGAGGAACTCGTCCTGGGCATCTTGCCCTTCTGAGACGATCCAGGCGGCACCCGATCTGAGCCCGTGCATCGTCAAAGTCGAGGGCAAAGTCGTGGACGATGCCTTTTTCGTGTTTTCTGCGTTTTTCAAGTTGCGCCTCCGCTTCAATCGCGATTTTCAACCACTGCCGGATTTCGGCTGTGGCCTTGTTCGCCTCTTTCAATTCACTCAAGTCACCGGCTCTGATTTTGTCGTAGATCGCCTCAAGGTCCTCCTTCATGTCCGCCAACTGGCGTTCAAGCGAGTTGATCGAGGTCGTCAGGCCCGTGGGCCCCTCATCGGGGGTGATTAAAACCATGTGTGCTCATTGCCTCATGCGATTGCCATTCTCCGGGCCCCTCCGCATCGTGAAGACATGAAAAAACGACCGCCGGGGTCACACCCGGGGTCGTTTGCGCACCTCTTCCAGCATGTCACAACCTGTAGACGACACCGTTCGCAAAGTCAAGTCTAACCGCAGCAGATTCGCACGCTAACCGTAAGTTATTATTACATTTTATTAACTTCTTAAAATCAGAGAAATCCGAAATTCGCTTCCGTTCTGCGCAGCTATTGTACACATCTCACATCCGCTATCGGCGCTCTGTTAGTTCTTAACCAGAAAGACCCGAACTTCAGGCAAGCCTGTCAGCGGTGCCCCCAACAGACGCAGCGCGGCCAGCGATATCCGACTACCAGCAGTCTTTGCCCCCTCAATCGGGATCAGGTCCAACACAACGGAGCTGCCGGTTTCTGCATACTCCACCCGTCCGCGCGCCGGTTCGGACACCAGTGGTGTTTTCAACCAGAATCCGGGCTCGGTCGGGGATCCAAGCGACGCAATGGTCCGCCCCAGATCACGCTCACCTGCGGCCTTTTCAACCCCGGCAACCGCTGCCGCTCGCTGCGCCGCCGAGGTGGTGTCAAACTCCTCCACCGTTCGGGCCCCTGTCGGTACCGCACCAGACGGCACAACTCCCGATTCGGCGGTTTCAACCGGTGCAGGTTCCGGCAGTTTGGGCGCCGGCTTCCCCGCCACCCTCTCCAGCATTGCACAACCCGGCAGGGTTGCAATCCAGAGCACCATCACAAAAAACTGTCTCATGACCCGACATTAGTCATGCAGGTGATCGGTATCAATTGCCAACATCACCCTTGCCCCCAACCAAACCGCGACATAGGTTCTTGTCCATGACAACCCCATTGATCGACCCGTTTCAGCGCGCCATCTCATACCTGCGCGTTTCAGTCACCGACCGCTGCGATTTCCGCTGCGTTTATTGCATGTCGGAAAACATGACATTCCTGCCCAAAAAGGAATTGCTGACGCTTGAAGAACTGGATCGCATGTGCACGACCTTCGTGCATCTGGGCGTTGAAAAACTACGCATAACCGGGGGCGAGCCTTTGGTTCGCAAGGGTATCATGACCTTTTTTGACGCCATGACCCGCCATCTTGACAGCGGTGCGCTCAAGGAACTGACGCTCACCACAAACGGCAGCCAGCTGGAAAGGTTTGCGGCTGATCTTTACGCGGCCGGCGTCCGCCGCGTGAACATCTCGCTTGACACACTGGATGAGAAGAAATTCGCCGATATCACCCGCTGGGGACGTCTGCCCCAGGTCATGCGGGGCATAGATGCGGCACAAAAGGCAGGTCTTAGGGTCAAGATCAACACCGTGGCGCTAAAAGGTTTCAACGAGGACGAACTTTTTACGCTTGTTGACTGGTGCGCCAGCCGCGACATGGATCTTACGTTTATCGAAGTCATGCCAATGGGCGATATTGGAAACGAAAACCGGCTGGATCAGTATTGGAAGCTGTCCGATCTGCGTCAACGTCTGGCCGAACGCTTCATCCTGCGCGATCTGGCCGAACGGACGGGCGGCCCGGCACGGTATGTCGAACTTACCGAGACCAGACAGAAAATCGGCTTCATCACGCCGCTCACTCATAATTTCTGCGAAAGCTGCAACCGCGTCCGCCTCACCTGCACGGGCGAGCTTTACATGTGCCTGGGCCAGGAAGACATGGCCGACCTGCGCGCGCCCCTGCGCAACAATCCCGGTGATGACGCGCCGCTGCAAGACGCCATTCGCGCCGCCATTGCGCTGAAACCCAAAGGCCACGATTTCGACTATTCGCGCCAGGTTGTGGACGGAAAAATGTCCCGCCACATGAGTCACACCGGCGGCTGATGGCGCCCGCCCGCGTGCCTTTGCCTATCCGCCTTTACAGTGCGGCGGCCAACCTAATCGCCCCCTTGGCCTATCGCCGCGTCTCAGCCAAGCTAAAGGCACAGGGGACCTCCCCCTCCCGCCTGCCGGAACGGATGGGCCATGCCAGCGCCAATCGACCCGACGGCACGCTGCTTTGGTTCCACGCGGCTTCGGTCGGTGAAAGCCTGTCAATCCTGCGCCTCATCGCCCATATGGGCGCGGTACACCCCGACTGGTCATTCCTGATCACGTCGGGCACCGCCACCTCTGCGCAGGTTGTTGCCAAACGCCTGCCGCCACGCTGCCAGCATCAGTTTGCGCCGCTTGACACCAGCAGCGCTATGCGCCGGTTTCTGACGCATTGGCACCCGGACGCTGCAATTTTTGTGGAAAGCGAGCTTTGGCCCCTGATGCTCAGCCAGACCCATGCCGCCGGTATCCCATTGGCCTTGCTCAATGCCCGCATCTCTGACCGCTCGGCCCGAAACTGGAAACGTGCACCCAAAACCGCTGCCCACCTGATGGGGGTCTTCAGGCTTATCCACACACAGGATACCCGTACCACCCTGCACCTGCATGATCTGGGCCTGACACATGCACAAACCGGTCAGAACCTGAAATCCGTCTCGGGCCCTGTGCCCTATGATAACGCTTCCCTTCAAAAACTGCGCGGCACGCTCAAGGCGCGTCCCCTCTGGCTGGCCAGTTCAACCCATCCCGGCGAAGACGAGATCATGCTTGCCGCCCATACGGCACTGTTGCGCGACCACCCCGATCTGCTTCTGGTCCTGGTGCCCCGCCATCCCGAACGCGCACCGACGATCCAGTCAATGATAGCCAGCGCGGGCCTGTCTGTCGCACGCCGCTCAACCGGCGACGACATCACCGACGAAACCCAAGTCTATCTGGCCGATACGCTGGGCGAGACCGGCCTGTGGTATGCGCTATCTCCCATTACCTGCCTCTGCGGCTCTTTCAGCCCCGTTGGTGGCCACAACCCCTACGAACCCGCCTATGCCGGCTCCGCCGTTCTGCACGGGCCGCTCTACGCCAATTTCGCCCAAACCTATCCCGAATTCGATGCGACCGGCGGCGCTGTCGAGGTTGCCGATGCCCCGGCCCTGGCGGCGGCCATCAATACCCTTATAAAGGATCCGGCAGCGCTGACCGCCATGCGCGAAAAATCCCGCTCCTTTGTCACCGCACAAGAGGATATGCTCGATCATATCACCCATGATCTCTGCCTCGCGCTCGATCTTGCAAAAACAGAGTGACAATGACTTTCATTTTTCCTGAAATACTCAAAATCCATCCTCACCGCAGGCGCCGCCGATGGCCGAACTGATTGTCACGAATTTCAACCGGAATTTTACCGGCGTGTCAGCCACCGCCGCCGGTGTCGTCCGGCAGCAAATGGCGCGATACGACATGGCGCTCGCAGGGGTCCCACTGCCCGGTTGCCCTGATCCGATCACCCGGGTGCAGGCCATACTTCTGTCGCGCACCCCGCCGGCAAACCGCCCTTTCACCATCTGGCACGTTCGACGCAATTCTGAAATGCGCACGGCTCTCTGGGCCCGCGACGTGTTGCGCCTGCCGGTCAGGATCGTCTTTACCTCTGCTGCAATCCGTCGCCACTCGGCTTTTCCCCGCTGGCTGATCTCTCGTATGGACGCCGTCATTGCCACAACCGAAAAAGCCGCCACATTCGTTCCCCACGTCCGGGCCATCGTCCCCCATGGGGTTGATATCCAGCGGTTTTCACCAGCCAGCAACCGCGATGCCGCCTGGGCCGCCACTGGGTATCCCGGCCAGCAGGGTATCGCCACAATTGGCCGTATACGCCCCGAAAAGGGCACCGACCAGTTTGTCGCCGCCATGCTGCAATTGCTGCCCGATCATCCCAATGTCAGCGCGCTGATTATCGGGCGCGCCGCCAAATCCGATCAGGGCTTTCTGGACGGGCTCAAGACGCAGATCGCTCATGCAGGGCTAAGCGACCGCATCCTTTTCCCGGGCGAGATTGCCCCCGATGCCTTACCCCCGCTTCTGCGTGCATTGTCTGCCGTGGTGCAATTGCCGCGCTACGAAGGCTACGGCATGGCGCCGCTCGAAGGCATGGCAAGCGGCGTGCCTTTCGTAGCTACGGATCAGGGCTATTACCGCAGCTTTTCGGATCAGGGCACCGCTGGCGTGCTCGTGCCCGACGATGACCCGCAAGCGACCGCCGACACCCTCGCCACTCTGCTCAGCGATCACAGGCGGCACGCCAGAATGTCCAGATCCGCCCGCACCGCCGCAGAGACCCGTTTCAGCATCCGCTCCGAAGTCGACGGGATTGAGGCGGTCTACCAGCAGCTTTGGTCCGAGAGAGAGTAAATTCAAGTCTCAAGCGGCAAAGCCCTGATGCAAAAGTCTCAGCAGCGCTTGGCCGACCCAACAGATGATCGGTTTGGGCCCAACCCAGATCTGTACATTTTGCACTGCGCGCGCTCGCAACATGAAAAACTGCTGCGCCGCGACGAATTCGCTGCTGCGTTGCAGAGGGCAAATGGTGCCAAGCGCGCGAATTTGTCATTGTATGCGGGGAGCAAGAAATTCGTATGAAATTCAATCAGCGCTAACTAGGGGCGCAAGTCACCTTGAAATGCGTGCCGGATGCCCCTTGAGGGAGGGGCATCCGGAGCATTAGTCAGCTCGTTATTTTTCGCGCCTGTTCGCGCAGGGCGAACTTCTGGATCTTTCCGGTCGAGGTGCGCGGGATGTCCATGAAGACGAACTTGCCGGGCACCTTATAGGGTGCAAGCTGTTCTTTGCACCAAGCCTTGAGCGTATCGGCGTCGGAATGTTGACCTGCGGCAAGCTCGATAAAGGCACAGGGCGTTTCGCCCCATTTCTCGTGCGGCATTGCTACGACGGCGGTGACGCCGACGGCGGGATGGCGGTAAAGTGCTTCTTCGACTTCGATCGAGGAAATGTTTTCACCACCTGATATGATGACATCTTTTGATCGGTCTTTAAGCTGGATATACCCGTCAGGATGCATCACCCCGAGATCGCCGGAGTGGAACCAGCCGCCGGCAAAGGCGTCTTGTGTCGCACTGGGATTACGGAAATAACCTTTCATCACCACATTGCCGCGAAACATCACCTCGCCCATGGTTTTGCCGTCACGCGGTACGGGGAACATGGTTTCGGGGTCGAGCACATCAAGCCCCTCAAGCGCAAGATAGCGCACGCCCTGCCGGGATTTGAGGGTGGCCTGCTGGGCCGGAGGCAGATCGGACCAGCCTTGATGCCAGTCGTTCACCACCGCCGGGCCATAGGTTTCTGTCAGGCCATAAAGGTGGGTCACGTCAAAGCCTGCGGTCTTCATATCCGCCAGCAGTTTTTCCGGCGGCGGGGCGGCGGCGGTGAAAAACTGCACGGTATGATCCAGCGCGCGTTTTTCGGCCTCGGGCGCTGAGATCATCAGCGACATCACGATGGGCGCGCCGCAAAGATGGGTCACTCCTTCATCGGCCAGCGCGTTCCAGATCGGTTCAGCCCGGACCTGCCGCAGGCAGACATGGGTGCCGATGATCGCCGACATCGTCCAGGGAAAACACCAGCCGTTGCAGTGAAACATCGGCAGGGTCCAGAGGTAAACCGCGTGTTTTGCCATCGAGGTGGTCAGCGCATTGCCCTGCGCCAAAAGGTAAGCGCCGCGGTGGTGCGAGACGACGCCCTTGGGATCGCCGGTGGTGCCGGAGGTGTAGTTGATCGAGATCGCATCCCATTCGTCTTCGGGCATCAGCCAGGCGAATTCCGGGTTGCCACGGGACAAAAATACCTCGTAATCGGCAGCTTCAACCTCTGTTCGCTCGCCATGGTATTCCCGATCGTCGTATTGGATCAGCACCGGTGTCACCGTGGCAAGGGCGAGGGCATCTTGCATCAACGGCATGAGTTCCCGGTCCACGATCACCAGCCTTGCCATCGCATGGTCAAGCTGGAACGCGATAATCGAAGCATCCAGGCGTGTGTTGATCGAATGAAGGACCGCGCCACACATCGGCACCCCGTAATGGCATTCCAGCATCGCCGGCGTGTTATGCAGCAGCACTGACACAGTATCGCCGCGACCGATCCCATTCTTAGTCAATGCCGAGGCAAGTTGCCGGGAACGTGTGTAAAATTCGGCGTAATTGCGCCGCAGAGACCCGTGCACAATTGCAGTGTGATTGGGAAATACGCTGGCGGCGCGTTCCAGAAAGGTCAGCGGCGTCAGCGGTTGGTAATTCGCCGGGTTGCGATCCAGGCCGGTGTTGTAGGGGTTTTCCATGATAAGGCTCACATATCCTGCCATTGGGGCGCGCGTTTTTCGATGAAAGCACCGATGCCTTCTTCGGCATCGCGGGCCAGCATGTTCTCGACCATCACCTGAGCGGCGTAGTCATAGGCCTCGGCCAGGGGCATCTCGCGTTGAGCGTAGAAAGCCCGTTTACCGGTTGCGAGCGTCATGCTGGATTTCGAGGCGATCTTGCGGGCCATTTCAAGGGTGGCCGCTTGCAGGGCCTCGGGGGCAACCGTGTGGTTGACAAGGCCGATTTCTGCCGCGCGCTCGGCGGATGTCATATCGCCGGTCAGCAGCATCTCCATCGCATGTTTGTTATTCACATTGCGCGATAAGGCCACCATGGGTGTGGAGCAAAACAGGCCGATGTGAACACCCGGTGTGCTGAACTGAGCGGTATCTGCCGCAATCGCCAGATCGCAACTGGCGACCAGTTGACAACCTGCCGCAGTCGCAACTCCCGTAACCTCGGCGATAACGGGTTTGGGGCAGTTTACAACCGCCTGCATGACGCCGCAGCACAGGGTCATGACCTTGGTAAAATAAGCCTTGCCGCCATCCGGCCCCTCGCGGCCGGCGGTCATTTCCTTGAGATCATGACCCGCGCAAAAGGCCGGTCCGTTCGCGGCCAGAATGACAACGCGCACCGCCTTATTGGCGCCCGCCGAGACAAAGGCCTCGCCCAGCTCTGCCAGCATCGCCTCAGAAAGGGCATTGCGCCGCCCTACATCATTCAGGGTCAGGCGAAGGATGCCATCGTCATCCAGATCACGCAGCAGAATATCGCTTTTTTGCACGGGTCAGATCCTTCTTCGGGTTTTAGAGAACATTCACTTCGACGCTGTCGGCCAGCGTGTTGGCGATAAAGCAATAGCGGTGCGCGCGGTCCTGCATCTCGGCCAGTTTCGCCTCATCCACCGAAAATCCGGTATCAAAGCGCACCACCGGATGCAGGTCGATGCGGGTTACCGACATCTGGCCCCGGGCGTTTTTGCCAAGATGGGCCTCGGCATAGTCATGATAGCTTGCGACAGGCCAGCTGGCTTTGGCGGCCAGTGCAAGAAACGTCATCATGTGACAACTGGACAGGGCCGACGCGAGGGCTTGTTCAGGATTGGTATTGTCTGGATCACCGCCCCAATCCGGGGCGGCGTCCACTTGGACTTCATTGCTGGCGTTGTACTGCACGGTATGTGCGGCCGAGTATTTTCCGGTTGTCAACGCGGGTTCAACGCGCTGCCAGTGCAGTTCGATCGAAAGGTCGGACATTCGTCGGTTCCCTATTTTGGCCGATGCGCTCAGGCGGCTGCGATAGATTTTTTGGGGTCGTAGAACGGGCGCTCCACGATGGTGGCGTTTTCCGTTCCGGGTTCGTTGACAACGCCGGACCTGTTCACGACTTTCACCCGCGCACCCAGATTGGCATGCTCTGTCGCGACCATCGCCAGCGCGATGTTCTGCTCCAGACGCGGCGAATAGACAGCAGACGTGACTTTGCCGATGACCACGCCGTCTTTTACAATGCGCCAATAAGAAGTGTTCGGGCCTTTCAGCGGGTCACCTTCGATAATCAGACCGACCTGTTTGCGGGTCACACCCTCTTCCTTAATGCGGCGCAGCGCGGCCTTGCCGATGAAATCGGCTTCCATATCAAGGTTCACCAGCCGGTCCATTCCAAGTTCGAACGGGTTGTTCGTGATATCCGCATCGGCGTGATACGACAGCATCCCGCCTTCGATCCGGCGGATCGAGGATGTGTGGCCGGGTTTGAGGTTGAAGGGCGCGCCCGCTGCCATGATTTTTTCCCACAGCTCATCGCCGCGTGATCCATCCTGCAGGTAAAGTTCATAACCCAGTTCGCTTGACCAGCCGGTGCGCGACACAACCAGCGGAATGCCATCCAGTTCTAACTCGCGCAGCCAGTAGTATTTCAGATCCATGATGTCGTCGCCGAACAGGGCTTTCATGATCTCGCCCGATTTCGGCCCCTGCAATTGCAGCGGTGACACGTCGGGTTCGCAGATCGTGACATCCATCCCGGAATTCACGGCAAGGCCTTGCGCCCACAGCAGGATGTCGCTGTCAGCCAGCGAAATCCAGAATTTGTTCTCGGCCAGCCGCAGCAGGATCGGATCATTCAGAAGCCCGCCATCGGCATTGGTGATCATAATGTATTTGCACTGTCCCACCGCCAGTTTGGACAGATCGCGAGGCGTCAGCATCTGGGTAAATTTGGCAGCATCCGGCCCGGTGATTTCGACCTGGCGCTCAACGCCCACATCGCACAGGATCGCGTCGTTTACCAGATTCCAGAAGTTCTGTTCCGGATCGCCGAAATCGCGTGGGATATACATATGGTTATAAACGGAAAATCCTTTTGCGCCCCAGCGAACCGTTGCATCGAAATAAGGAGATTTGCGGATCTGTGTACCAAAGCCAAAATCTTCCGTTTGCAGGTCATCCAGTTGTGCTTGGAAGTCATCTTGTTGTGTCATGTTTTCGCCCTTGTTATCTGCGGCCAGAAAGGCCCAGGAGTGTTGAAACCTGACGAGTGTTTAGTCCGGGAAAGTTGATGAAAGCGGACTGAAAATGCCCTGCTCGCAGACTGATCAGACCGATTTTCGCATCCTAGTCGGCACAATCGGACGCACGGAGGCGTTAGCCTGCCCCGGAGATCAGTTTTGCAAGATTTGGCTGGCTTGATTTGACCTGCCGAGTCGCGATGTATGTCATGTAACGGTCAATCTCTACATCCGCCGACAGAAGGGTCTCCATCAACGCCTGAAACGACGCAAGGCTGGGTGTCGCCGTCTTCATCACATAGTCCATCCCACCCCCTGTGGCGATGCATTCGGTGACCTCGTCCAAGGCCCTGATAGCGGCCTCGAAACGATCGAAATCCCCCTTGCGGTGATGGGTCAGAGAGACAGTCACAACGACCTGAGTAAAATCAACGATACGCTCAAGTGCGAGTTCGGCATGATATCCACGGATGTAGCCCGCAGCCTTCAACCTGTCCAGGCGGGCCCAACACGGTGTTGGTGACAGGTTCACTAGCTCAGCCAGTTTGGTTTTGCTCAGTTGCCCATGCTGCTGAACCGCGCTTAGGATGCGAATATCCGTAGCATCAAGGCCAAATTTTTTCATTCGCTCACAACTTTCACTTCGTCTCACGACAATTTAGCCAAAAGGCAGACAAGGTGCTTGTTAGTCCAATCATTGCTGCGGTTAAACTGTAACTCGGCATTAAGTATTTCTACAACCAGCGGATTGACAATCCCGCGGCTGCAGAAACAAGGATTATATGGCCAAAGCATATGCCGGGTTTCTGATTTCAGATATCGACCACAATATCGAAAATTCGGTTTTAAGCGCTGTTCGCTCTGAACGTCCTGCGCTGAGGGCTGCCACCGGGTTTTACGCTGCGGATGCTTGGGTTATACCACTATGCTGCCCGATGAATTATACATGTGCGGCAATCGTCCCGACGGACTGACTTACCAGACGGTCAGCAGGGAAAATTCAGCTTTCCGGCAATACTTCCGTCCAGCCGCCCTCATACCGGCATCCGCTGCTCGACAATCCCGGCCCACCAACTGCACCCGACCGGGATGGCCGCATCGTTGAAGTTGTATTCCGGGCTGTGCACCATTGCTGTGTCACCATTGCCCATCAGGATATAGGCGCCGGGGCGTTCTTCCAACATATAGGCAAAATCCTCA
This sequence comes from Roseovarius litorisediminis, assembly GCF_900172295.1. GTDB lineage: Bacteria > Pseudomonadota > Alphaproteobacteria > Rhodobacterales > Rhodobacteraceae > Roseovarius > Roseovarius litorisediminis. Next base: position 52,863 of record NZ_FWFL01000001.1, on the reverse strand, counting down.
CCGCCCATGATCAGCGGCGCCTCTTCGCATTGCCCGCTGACCGAGCGCGCCACCTCGGCGGCAAAGTCGGTCTGGTCCGGATGGTTCACCATCACCGGATAATTTCGTTCGAAGTCCAGCACCGCCCTGCCCCCAAATCCCTCGGGGATGCTACGACACAGCGCCTCCATCTTTTCCTCTGCCAGATCGCGCATCGCATTGCTCATCGTGCGTACCGTGCCCATCATATGCACCTTCTGCGGGATCACGTTAAATGTCTCAGACGAGGTTTTCATCGACGTGACCGAGACAACAAGTTGCTCGACCGGATCGGCATTGCGGCTGGCAATTGTCTGCAAGGCCAGCACCAGATGGCTTGCAATCACAGTGGGGTCAATTGCCTCATGCGGCTTGGCCGCATGACCGCCTTTGCCCTCTATTTCGATCTCAAATTTGTCGGTCGCTGCAAAAAACGGCCCCGGGCGTATCGCGAATGTCCCCTCTGGCACACCGGGCCAGTTGTGCATGCCGTAAACCTCCTGAATACCGAAGCGGTCCATCATACCATCCCTGCACATCTCGCCGCCGCCACCGCCGCCTTCTTCAGCGGGCTGGAAAATGACCACCGCCGTACCATCAAAATTGCGCGTCTCGGCCAGATATTGCGCCGCGCCAAGCAACATCGCAGTGTGTCCGTCGTGGCCACAGGCATGCATCCTTCCCGGCGTCTGGCTGGCATACGCCACCCCTGTCGCCTCATGGATCGGCAGCGCATCCATATCAGCCCGCAGCCCCACCACCTTGCCCGAGGCGTTGGTCTTACCCTGAATCACCCCCACCACACCGGTGCGCCCGATGCCAGTGACCACCTCGTCACAACCAAAGGCCCGCAGCTTTTCAGCCACAAGTGCGCTGGTGCGATGGGTGTCGAACAATATCTCCGGGTGCTGGTGGATGTCCCGCCGCCAGGCGGTGATTTCATCGTGCATTTCGGCAAAGCGGTTCTTGACGGGCATCGGGTGGTCCTTGGGCTGAAAAATTTTGCCGCAGCGTGGCGCAATCACTCTGTCCCGACAAGCCCTCCGCGATCAAAATCGCGGTTTTTACAACCCCGGACCCGGCACCAGTTTCGATCCGTCGGCAAAGCGCCCGAACCGGAACCGCGTCATGTCATGACCCAAGTCGCGCCCATTTACCAGATCGGCCATCACCCGGCCAAAGGCAGGCCCGATACCAAAACCATGCCCGCACATGCCAGTGCAGATATGCAGCCCCGGCAGGGCATCCACGCGGTCCACCACCGGGACCACATCGGGCATTACATCAATCATTCCAGCCCAGCTTGCCTTTAGACCAACCTTGCCCAGACCAGGGTAATGGGCCTGAAACAAATCCATGACCCGCGCAACCGTGCGGCGGTTGGGCGCCGGGTTCAATACCCGCATAGCCTCAAACGGTGACGGCTCGTCCAGCGCCCATCGCCGCGCCGTGCCCCAGCCATCGGGATAGCCCTTCGGGGCGGCGGGCAGATACCGGCGGCTGAACGGGTCCTGCATCAGCACCTTGAGGTATTTGGGCAAGGCCCGCAGGCTGTCCGGCCCAATATACAGATCGTGAGCATCCGACGGCGCCAGCGTATAGCCCCCATCAGCCCGGCGCCGCCACGCCAGATCGCTGTCCGCCGCCGCCCCGCCGAACACATCCGCGACCGGTTCTGTCGCCACCACCGTAGCCCGCACCGCAAGTTGCGGGATGATCACGCTGTGTCGGCGCAGCAACAAAGACGACCAACTGCCCCCGGCCACAACCACGCGATCTGCCCTGATCCTGCCCTTCTCGGTAATCACCCCGGCGACCCGTCCCGCCGCGATATCAAGCCCTCGCACCGCGCAATCCTCAATAACCGCGACGCCCGCGCGCACCGCCGCGCGGGCCAGTGCCGGCACCGCCACCCAGGGCTCGGCCCTGAAATCCGACGGCGTATGCAGCGCCCCCAGATACCGCCGCGTGACCCCCGGCAACATCTGCGCAACCTCATCGGCGCCCATCATCCGGCTATCGATCCCATTGGCGCGGGCCTGCCCCAACCAATCCTCATATTCTGCCAGCTGCTTGGGCTTGTCCGCCAGATAGCTTATCCCACATTGCGTCAGCCCCAGATCCTCGCCCGTGTCCTTCTGCAATTGCTGCCACAGCCGGTTGGCCTCGACCATTACCGGCAGTTCATCCGCATCCCGCCCGGTCAGGCGTACCCAGCCCCAGTTTCTTGACGATTGCTCGGCTGCTACGCGGCCCTTTTCCAGCAGCGCAACGCGCGTACCCTGACGCGCCAGAAAATATCCCGTCATCACCCCGATGATGCCACCGCCCACAATGGCCACGTCCACCTCTTTGGGCAATTCAGTCGCGTGTTCTACAGGGGTATGTTCTCCAAGCGGGAAACCTGTCATCGGGCGCTCATCTTTCTGGCAAGTCTCAGCACTGTTATGTGTCCCTAGAAATCCCATGGTCACCGAGCTAGTCAACCCCTGCGGCAATTTCGTGATATACATCCCCGCCAACACGCGTTATGCGTCGCCGCTTGTTGCCCTGCCACCCGGGCCGGGCCACCACGCGATCCCGCGCCATCCGCCAAACAGTCAGACCCATTCCATGATCCAGACCCTTTCCGACGCTCTTGCCGCGCGCGGCTATGAAACCCTCACTCCAGTGCAACAAGAGGTCTCAAACCCCGAGCTTGCGCAATCCGATCTGCTGGTCTCAGCCCAGACCGGATCGGGCAAAACCGTGGGGTTTGGTCTGGCCATCGCGCCAACGCTTCTGGGCGAAGAAACGCATTTCGGCCCCGCCGCAGCCCCGCTTGCCTTGATCATCGCACCGACCCGTGAACTTGCCTTTCAGGTGATGCGCGAACTGGCCTGGCTTTATGCCGGAGCCGGTGTGCGCATGGCCTCCTGTGTAGGTGGCATGGACATGCGTGATGAACGCCGCGCGCTTGATCGGGGCGCGCATATCGTTGTCGGAACGCCGGGCCGCCTGCGCGACCATATCCAGCGCGGCTCTCTCGATATGACCAGCTTGCGCGCCGTGGTGCTGGACGAGGCCGACGAGATGCTGGATCTGGGCTTTCGCGAAGACCTTGAATTCATGCTGGCCGAAGCCCCCCAAGACCGCAGAACCCTGATGTTTTCAGCCACCGTACCAGCGATGATCGCCACCCTGGCCAAGAAATACCAGCGTGACGCCGTGCGCGTTACCACCCTTTCGGGAGGCAGCCAGCACGCCGATATCAGCTATCAGGCGGTGCAGGTCGCGCAGCAGGACTGCGAACACGCGGTCATCAACCTGCTGCGCTATCACGATGCCCAGAACGCCATCGTGTTTGCCAACACCCGCGCCGCCGTCAACCGCCTGACCGCGCGGTTTTCCAACCGGGGGTTCTCAGTTGTGGCCCTGTCTGGTGAGCTTAGCCAGTCCGAGCGCACGCATGCCCTGCAAGCCATGCGCGACGGTCGCGCCCGCGTCTGTGTGGCCACCGATGTTGCCGCCCGTGGCATTGACCTGCCCAATCTTGAGCTGGTGATTCACGCCGAATTGCCGACCAACGCTGAAGGCCTCTTGCACCGTTCGGGCCGCACCGGGCGTGCCGGGCGCAAAGGCATCTCGGCGCTGATCGTGCCTCCAAAGATCTCCAAAAAGGCCGAACGCCTGCTGAAATTCGCCAAGATACAGGCCGAGTGGGTCAAGCCCCCCTCGCCCGATGACATTCTTAAACGCGATCAGGAACGGCTGTTGTCCGATCCTGTCTGGACCGAAGAGGCGACCGAGACCGAAACCGCCTTTGCGGCCCAGCTGCTGGCCCTGCACACCCCCGAGCAGATTGCCGCCGCCTATCTGCGCCTGTTCCAATCGCGCCAGTCCGCGCCCGAAGAACTTGCCGATCCCGGTGCCCGTGCCCCCGCCAAAGAGCGCAAGCCGTTCGGCCCCAGCACATGGTTTGCCCTGTCGGTAGGTCAGAAAGACCGGGCCGAGGCGCGTTGGATTCTGCCGCTTTTGTGCCGCGCCGGTAATCTTGACAAAGATGCCATCGGGGCGATTCGCGTCTCGGATGCGGAATCCTTTGTGGAATTGCAGCAGAACGCCGTGCCGGGCTTTCTAAAAAGCATTGGCGACGCAGGTAAGCTTGAGGATGGCGTAACAATCCGCCAACTCGACAGTGCACCAGACCTCGGCAGCTTGCCCCGCCCTTCGGCCAAACCCCGGCCCGAGCACCGCAGCGCCGCCAAACCTGCGGCTGCCAGACCGCACACTCCCAAACCCCAGACCGCAACGCCCTACTCGGACACCCCGCTGTCTGACACCCCCAGTGACGCAGGTCCCGCAGGGTTCAAAGCACCCCGCAAATCCAAGGGCAAGCCCGCCGAAAAAGCCCCCTATAAGGCACCCGCCGCCGCCAAACCGCGCAAACCGCGACAGCCTGACGCGCTGGAACGCGCGGTCACTGACGGCGCCGTAAAACCGCGGCACAAGGCAGGCGAAAAACTCTTCAAACCCAAAGGCAAACCAACACATGCCGGAAAACCGGCTCATGCGGGCAAACCTTCTACCAAAAAGGTCTGGGACAAACCTGCCGCCGCTGCCAGCGACACCAAACCCGCCGATACACCCAAAAAGGGTTGGGCCAAGGCCGCTGATTCCTCAAAGCGGTTTACGCCTCCGGGAAAACCCGGAAAGCCTAGCAAACCTGGCAAACCCGGCAACAAAAAAACCAAGGGATCTGCCTCCAAATCACGCGCTGGCTTTGGCGGCAATGCCCCCCCGAAACGCAGCAAGAGCTAGCGACAGGGCCTGAAAACAAACCAAAACAATCGGATGAAGGCTCTGGGCCTTTGTGACGGCTTGAGGTTTTCTGAGACAAGAAAAATATCAAGCGCTTTGGTTTTCATGCCTACCGGCATGGCGTGCCTTGGTTTCGGGCGGTGTGCGGCGGTGATCCTCGGTGTTGTCCGCAGTGGTGATTTCCCTGAAAACTGCTCATGGCAAGTATCCAGTGCACCAGGGACGTCCAAGCCTGCCTGGATTCGTTGTTTCCGACTGGTTCGAGGGTACCTGAATTCATTTCGGGTATTGCGCTACGGCAATTTGGCTGAGAATGATCACACCCAAGAGGTTGAAAATCGCACTGTTGTCTGCGGCTGGTTTTCACCAACAACACGCCATGCTATTAGATTGGCCAAATAAACAGGGTGGATAGCACATGAGATACGTAAAGCCTGAGAACCTGAAGGATGCCTCGGCGCTGATTGGTGGAGAAGAAGGTATTTCACGAATTCTCGCCGGCGGCACCGACGTGCTGGTGCAACTGAAGGCAGAAATGGTCGAGCCCGACCTGATCGTCGACGTCAAACACCTGGATGGCATGCGCGAGATTGTTGCAGAAGATGGCGGTTACCGGATTGGCGCCGCCGTGTCGGGGGCTGAACTGGGCGAGCACACCGGTGTGAAGGCCCTTTGGCCCGGCGTGGTTGAAGCGATGGAGCTGATCGGGTCCACTCAGGTGCAGGGGCGCGCCACGATGGTGGGCAACCTTTGCAATGGCTCGCCTGCCGCCGACAGTGTGCCGGCTATGGTGGCTGCTGATGCCGTGGCCCGCATCCACGGTTTGGCTGGCGAACGCGATATCCCCGTTCTGGATATTCCCACCGGCCCGGGGAGGACGTCGCTGGCCAAAGGCGATATCATCACCTCGGTCTTCCTGCCCGCCCGCCCGGATCATGCGTCTGACGCTTATTTGCGGTTTATCCCGCGCACCGAAATGGACATCGCCGTGGCCTCGGCCGGGGTCAGCCTTGAGTTGGATGCAGATGGCACCTGCCGTGCCGCCCGCGTCGCCCTGGGGGCTGTAGCACCCACCGTGGTGCTGGTTGAGGCCGCAGGCGCGGCCCTTGTGGGCACGAAACTGGATGACGCTGCCATCGCGGCGATGGTTCAGGCCGCCGAAGCCACCTGCAACCCGATTTCAGACAAACGCGGAACGGTGGAATACCGTACCAAAACAGCCGGGGTTCTGGCCAAGCGTGCCACCCTGATTGCCTATGCCCGCGCCGGAGGTCAAAAATGAAAAAACTGCATATTTCCACATCCATAAACGGCGACGAGGCCCAGTTTATTTGCGCACCCGATGAAACCCTGCTGGATGTTCTGCGCGACCATTTGGGTCTGACCGGCGCCAAAGAGGGCTGCGGTACCGGCGATTGCGGTGCATGCAGCGTGATGCTGAATGGGAGGCTGGTGTGCTCCTGCCTGGTGCTGGCGGGTGAAACCGAAGGCGCCGAGGTTGAAACCATCGAAGGTATGGCAAACGGCGATGACCTGCACACGCTGCAACGGGTCTTCATCGAAAAGGCCGCGCTTCAGTGCGGCATCTGCACCCCCGGCATACTGGTCGCTGCCCGTGCGCTGCTGGAAAAGAACCCCGATCCGACGGATACCGAGATCAGGTACTGGCTGGCGGGTAATTTGTGCCGCTGCACCGGCTACGACAAAATCATCAAGGCGGTTCAGGCCGCTGCCGCCGAAATGAGGAGCGTGTAACATGCCACTCGATCAAAACAGCAAACGCGATTTCAAAGTTATCGGCAAACGGGTTCTGCGCCCGGACGGGATCGACAAGGTCACCGGCAAGGCAATGTATGGCGCCGACATGACCGCCCCGGGCATGTTGGTCGGGCGCATCCTGCGCAGCCCGCATGCCCATGCCCGCATCGTTTCCATCGACACATCGGCAGCCGAAGCCCTGAAAGGCGTCAAGGCGATTGTCATCAATGCGGATCTTGCCAATCCCGAGGACGAGTTCTTTGCTGATATCCGCGACAACTGTCTGGCACGTGAAAAGGTGCTGTATGACGGGCATGCCGTGGCCGCTGTGGCCGCAGTGGATAAGGCAACGGCGAAAAGCGCGCTTCGGCTGATCAAGGTCAAGTACGAGGTTTTGCCGCATGTAACCGATGTCGACGAAGCGATGAAAGCTGACGCACCCGTTGTGCAGGAAGGCCGTGCCGATGAAAGCGCGCCGGCGGGCTCTTCGCAGAACGTCACCAGCCATTTCGAATTTGGCCACGGCGATCTGGACGCAGGTTTCGCCAAGGCCGACAAGATTATCGAACGCAGCTTTAAAACCGCCGCCACGCATCAGGGCTATATCGAGCCGCACGCCTGCCTGGCCTCGCTGGGGTCCGATGGCCGCGGTGAACTTTGGTGCTGCACGCAAGGTCAGTACAACGTCCGCACCATCTGTTCCGAAGTGTGCGGTATCGAAGCCTCGCAATTGCGCGTCACCGCCTCGGAAATCGGCGGCGGGTTTGGCGGTAAAACGACCTGTTTCATCGAACCTGTCGCCCTGGCGCTTTCGCGCAAGTCGGGTAAACCCGTGAAACTTGTCATGACCCGCGAAGAGGTATTCCGCGCCACCGGGCCAACTGTTTCCTCCTCGACGGATGTCAAAATCGGCATGACCAGCAATGGCCGTATCACCGCAGCACAGGCAAAACTGCGCTATCAGGGTGGTGCCTTTCCCTGCGGCACCGTGGAATTTGGCGCCCAAGCCGCCTTTGCTGCCTATGACCTTGAGGCTGTGCAAACCCTTGGCTGGAACGTGATGACCAACCGCCCCAAGGAAGCAGCCTATCGCGCACCCGGCGCACCGATGGCAATCTTTGCCGTGGAAAGCGTGGTTGACGAACTCTGTCAGGAACTGGGTCTGGACCCGCTGGAAACCCGATTGAAAAACGCCGCGCGCAAAGGCACGCTGTCGTCTTACGGCCCCACGTTCAACGATATTGGTCTGGTCGCCACACTGGAGGCTGCCAAGGCCCATCCGCATTACACTGCACCGCTGGGTGAAAACCAGGGCCGTGGCCTTTCCTGCGGGTTTTGGTTCAACTTTGGCGGTAATACCTGCGTGTCGCTGAATATCAACCCTGATGGCACGGTCGGCGTGGTTGAGGGTAACCCTGATATCGGTGGCTCGCGCGCCTCGATCTCGATGATGGCGGCAGAAGAGTTGGGCATCCCTTACGAAAAGGTACGCACCGTCATCACCGACACCAATTCACTGGGTTTCAACGATGTGACTGACGGCAGCCGCGTGACCTTTGCTGTGGGGCTTGCCACGATCAAGGCCGCGCGCGCGGCGATCGATAATATGTGCGAACGTGTCGCCAATATCTGGGGCATTGACCGGGACGCCGTGGAATGGGTGGACGGTGCAGCGCAACCGGCGGGGCCCAATGCGGGATCACACCCGCCCATGTCCCTGGCCGAGATCGCGGCCGTGGCTGATCAGACCGGCGGCCCGATTGCCGGGCACCACGAGGTCAATGCCGATGGCGCTGGCGTAAGTTTCGGCGTGCATCTGTGTGACACCGAAGTCGATCCCGAAACCGGCGCTACCAAAATCCTGCGTTACACTGTGTTTCAGGATGCAGGCAGGGCTGTGCACCCCGACTATGTTGAAGGTCAGATGCAGGGTGGGTCGGTGCAGGGTATCGGCTGGGCGCTCAACGAGGAATATATCTATGGCGACGACGGGCGGCTGCAAAACGCCGGTTTCCTGGATTACCGTGTTCCCGTCGCCTCGGATCTGCCGCCGATTGAAACAGTCATCCTTGAAATCCCCAATCCCGGCCACCCCTACGGTGTGCGCGGCGTGGGCGAAACCTCGATCGTGCCGCCTCTGGCCGCCATCGCCAATGCGGTGTCGCGTGCAGCAGGTGTGCGGATGACCGAGCTACCGATTTCACCGCCGAAACTCCTCAAGGCAATGTCCGAACGGGGGTAGAAATGGTCAGGGTGAAACTGTGGGGGTCGTTGCGAAGTCTGGTAGACGGACAGGAGTTTGTCGAGGTCGAGGCCTCGAATTTCAAACAACTTCTGGATCAACTGGAACAGCAACACCCCGCATTGAAACCACAGATCAAGCGCGGCGTTTCCTTCGCGCTTGATGGTGTGATCTATCGTGATGCCTGGTTCACCCCTATTTCGGACGACAACGAAGTCGTTCTCATGCCCTATATGGTTGGCGGCTAGACGCAGTTCTGCACCGTCCCTCCCCCAGCCTGTGTTAACCCGCCTCATTTACTGGACGCTCTGATGAATCAACGCTGGCAACAGGCCCTTGTATCTCATTGGGGTATAAATGCAGACCTAACGGCGCTGGACGGTGAATTTGATCTCAATCTTTTGGCCAGGGCAGCGTCGGGCAAAGGTTACGTTCTCAAGGTGATGCGCCCGGATTGCGAGGCCGGATTCGTCGATATGCAGGTGTCCGCATTGGAACACCTGGCTGCCCGGGCGCCTGATCTGCCATTTCCCGCCGTAATCAAAACGACGTCCGGCGCAAGCACTGTCTGGCACACCGACAACAATGGCCGAAAGCGTCTGCTGTGGCTGTTGGAGCGGTTGCCAGGACGCAGCTACGCCGCAGCCAGGCCCAAGACCCCTGATTTGATGTTCGAACTTGGGCGGGTACTGGGCACCACTGATAGGGTATTGGAAGAATATGACCACCCAAATCTGGACCGGGATTTCAAGTGGAACCTGACCCAATCTGACTGGATTTCAGCAGAGCTGGACGTCATCGAAGATACAGACCGGCGGACGCTGATTTCAGATATACTGCAACAGTTCGCCAATATTAAAGATGATCTGAATGCCCTACCCCGGCAAGCGATCCATAATGACGTCAATGATTATAATATCCTTGTCGACGGCAAGGGGGCGGAACCAAGGTATATTTCCGGGCTGATTGATCTTGGTGACATGTGCAACGCACCACGCATCTGCGATCTGGCCATCGCCGCAGCTTATGTCGTGCTGGACGTGCCGCAACCCGAACGGGCGCTGGCGGCTTTTGTTTCCGGCTATCACGGCGCCAACCCGCTGACACCACAAGAAGTTGATCTGCTCTGGCCGCTTTTACAAATGCGCCTTGCGGTCAGCGTTGTCGTGTCGACCAGCGTTGCGCGGGAAAAGCCCGACGATCCCTATGTCGAAATCTCGCAGGCCCCGGCGTGGCGGTTTCTGGAAAACAACGCCATCCACCCCGCGATGCTGGGCGCCCGGTTGCGCGCCGCATGTGGGTTGCCAGTAACCGGGTCCGCGCCGCGCATTCTGCGCTTCCTGGCACAGGAACGTGGAAATTTTGCCGAAATCATGGGACAAAACCTGATGCATGCTCCGATGGGGTCGCTTTCAGTTGAAAACGCGCTTTGGCCCCGCAACCCGCTGCATTTGCCAATTTCAGAAGCTGCCCATGTCGGCGAAGAATTCGAAGACAACGGTCGGATCTGGCTGGGCTACTATTTCGAACCAAGGCTGATTTATACCGCCCCTGGCTTTCGCAACGGCCCCTGGCAGGCGTCCGACAGGCGCACGGTGCATCTGGCGGTTGACGCGTTTGCCCCTGCGGGTACGCAACTCTATACCCCGATGGATGCAACCGTGCATGTCGTCGAAAACCGCGATAACACGCTGGACTACGGCGGCATGGTCATCCTGGCCCATGACACGCCCGAGGGAGACAGGTTTTATACGCTTTTCGGCCATCTGGAACCCGAGGTATGCGACCATCTGAAACCCGGTCAGAAGATCGCCAAAGGTCAGGCATTTTGCCGCCTTGGCGATGCCACCCAAAACGGCGGTTGGGCGCCACATCTGCATTTCCAACTGGCGCTGAGCGTCGATGGCATTGGCGATGACTGGCCCGGCGTGGGTGATCCGGACGAGAATTACCTCTGGGCTGCGCTCTGCCCCAACCCCGCTGCACTGATGAACCTGCCTGACGCCAAAGTGGCCTACATCCCGACAGACAAATCTGAAATTCTGGCCAAGAGGCGGGCACATTTCGGCAACAACCTGAGGCTCAGCTATGCAGACCCGGTCATGCTTGTGCGTGGCTGGCAGCATCACCTGTTCGATGAATGGGGCCGGCCCTATCTGGACGCTTATAACAACGTGCCCCATGTCGGCCACGCCCATCCGCGCATTCAGGCCGTCGCCGCAGATCAGCTTAGCCGGATGAATTCAAACACCCGCTACCTGCACCCGGCGCAGACTGAATTTGCTGAAAAGATCCTGTCGAAACTGCCCGCCCCTTTCGAAGTGTGTTTCTTCGTAAATTCGGGCACAGAGGCAAATGAACTGGCTCTGCGACTTGCTCGTGCCCACACGGGCGCCAAAGGCATGGTCACGCCCGATCACGGCTATCATGGCAACACTACCGGCGCGATCGACATATCGGCCTATAAATTTAACGCCCCGGGCGGTGTCGGCCCGTCGGACTGGGTGGAACTGGTCGAAGTGGCCGATGATTACCGTGGTTCGTTTGGTCGCGATGATCCGGACCGCGCGGCCAAGTTTGCGGGCCTTGTCGACGGCGCCATCGCCCGGCTCCACGACAACGGTCATGGTCTGGCCGGATTCATAGCCGAAACCTTTCCGTCAGTCGGCGGACAGATCATTCCGCCTGCGGGTTATCTGAAATCGGTTTACAGCAAAATCCGCGCCGCAGGCGGGGTGTGCATCGCCGACGAGGTACAAACCGGTCTGGGCCGTCTGGGCGCGTATTACTTTGCGTTCGAGCAACAAAACGCCCTGCCCGACATTGTGGTTCTGGGCAAACCCATTGGCAACGGCCACCCGATGGGTGTGCTGGTGACAACCCGCGCCATCGCCGACAGTTTTGCCAAGGGGCCCGAGTTCTTTTCGACCTTCGGCGGTTCAACCCTGTCGTGCAGGATCGGCAAAGAAGTTCTTGATATCGTTGACGACGAAGGCCTGCAGGAAAACGCCCGGCGTCAGGGCGCCCGTTTGCTGGACGGATTGCGTGAACTGCAGAAAAAGCATGCGGTGATTGGCGATGTGCGGGGAATTGGCCTTTTTGTCGGAGTCGAACTGGTCAAAGACCCTGCGAGCCGGCAGGAAGGCACCAAAATCGCCTCGTACGTCAAAGACAGGATGCGCGCAAAGCGGATCTTGCTGGGTTCGGAGGGACCCAAAGACAACATCTTGAAAATCCGCCCCCCCCTCACGATCACCGGAGAAGATGTCGAAATGCTTCTGACAACACTGGATCAGATACTGGCCGAACTGGACTAAAGCAATTCCCCGGAATTTTCGTGTTTCAACTTCATTCGGTTGCATCCAGTGTCCCGGCAAAACGATCGGATAACCAAACATTTCACAAGAATGCCGCCAAGGTCTCCTGCTCGTCCTTTTCAGACAATTCTGGAAACCTTGCACCCGGCACGCTGAAATCATCCGATCGGCAGAGACCCGTCACGCCTTTGATCATAAACGATTGACGTCTCGAAACTAACGATCTCGCGGTTAAGGGTTAAGGCGTTGTAAACTGCTGATTTGAGGTGATCCATGTCACGGGCAATCATCGAGATCACAACGTCATACTTTCCGGTAACCAGATAGATATTCTGAATCTCCGGGGCGGCGATCAAATCGTCCATCAGCCTATCGTTGCTGATCTGACCATCCTTCGAGATATTGGCGAATATTACTGCGCCCAAGGTGAAGCCAATGCTTTTGGGATCAATGACTGTCGTCGTGCCGGTGATCACTTCACGCGACCAAAGCCTTTTGACACGCTCGTGACACGAAGACGGGGCAAGGCCGACTTCCGCTGCGAGCTGCTTGTTCAGCAACCGCGCATCCTTCTGCAAATGGGTCAGTATCGCTTTGTCGGTTCGGTCTAGGTTCATGTTGGCATCCAATCGGTCGAAATTAATTCGGTTGAAGCGATGTTATCCAACTTGCTATCCTGAAGATAGATCACATTCCGACTAATCTCCGGTAATTTACCGGATAACCCGAAGAATTGGAGGTACTGCGTTGGAAAATCCAAAGCTGGACGATGCGCCTTATCTGGATTTGACAGATCCTGGCTTTTCAATTCGTTCAGAAGAGGTGCGTCGCGCCAGAGAACAAAGTTGGTTTGCTCGCACTCCCTATGGTCTTGCCGTCTTGCGGTATGACGAGATGAAAGAAATGATCATGCACCCAAGCTTGCGCCAGGGCTCGTATCGCTGGCCTGCGCACAATGGGACGACCGGATTGTGGTCACAATGGTGGCTGCGCATGATGTTGAACAAGGAAGGGGCCGACCACGCGCGCTTGCGCAGGCTGGCCACTCCGGCCTTTGCACCTCGGCTGGTCAGTTCGCTCATTCCGTCATTTCAGGCGTTGGCTGATGAGCTAATTGCGAACTTTGAAGAAGACGGACGCTGCGAATTTCAGAACGCCTTTGCCGAGCCCTACGCGACACGGGTTATCTGCGCTCTGATTGGATTTCCACACGACAAAAGCGAACGCCTGGCAGAGCTTGCCGTGGAGATGGGCTATGCGTTGGGTGTTAATTATGCCGAAGAAGAACCGCGCGTCGATGCTGCTACAGCCGAACTCTTTGAATACACACAAGGTGTCGTCGCACAACGACGCAAGAACCCAAAAGATGACTTCATCGGCGCCCTTATCAATGCCGCCGCAGACAAGTCCGCCATGAGTGAGCAGGAACTTTTTGATATGATCGTGCTGTCAATCTTTGGCGGTATCGACACGACACGCAACCAGTTGGGTCTGGCGATGCAAACGTTTTTGGAACATCCTGACCAGTGGGAGCATCTGGCCCAAAACCCTGATCTGGGCCGACAGGCTGTTGAAGAGGTGATGCGCGTCAGGCCTACGGTGACATGGGTCACCCGGGAAACGACCGAAGACATCGAATTCCGGGGGCTTGAAATCCCGGCGCAAACCACACTCCACTTATTTTCTCAGTCCGCGGCCTCTGACCCGAAATATTTTGAAGATGGGTTTGATATAACCCGCAAACAAAAGCAGCATTTTGGTTTTGGGGGTGGGAAACACCACTGTATCGGATCCCCCATCGCGCGCGGCGATATGGCGGAAGCGCTAAAGCTTTTGTCACAACGGCTCAAGAATATCTCGCCCGACGGACCTGCGAATTTCCTGCCAGACAGCGGCAACACCGGCCCGCTGACATTGCCCATCAAATTTGAAAAGCGGAGTATTTAAAGTGCTTAAGAAGCTGTTGAAAGAGAGTGGTGCCGATGTTGTGCACGTCGGGCAGTTTGATTATGGCTCGATTTTTCGAGAGCGCCGTTTGCGCAGCGAACAATTTTTGCAATGGGCGCAAGACCCGCGTTTTGCCAATGTGGTGGCCTATTGGGACAGCGCCGACACAATCGTCGGCGGCACTTCTTATTATACCGAAAAACAGGAAATCGACGCCGACAGCATCCGGCGCTATCCGGCTGAGCCGGGAGCTGTGGCAATCATTATGGATATGGCTGGAGAGCCTAAAGAGTTGATGCCGCGCCAAGTACTGCGCCGTCAGTTGGAGCGCGCCGAAGCAATGGGCTACGTGGTGGATGCCGCATTTGAGTTTGAAATAATTCTGCTGGATGAAACCGAAAATTCGGTGCGCGAAATCGGGTTTGAAAACCTGAAAAAATTTGCTCCCGACAACAAATGCTGGTCCGGCACCACGGCCGCAACCCACGCTGAGCTGATCTGTGACCTGGAGGCCGAGATTCTTGGGTTTGACATCAATCTATTTGGTCTTGGTGTCGAGTTGGGCCCCGGATGCCTGGAGGCCACATTGGGTGCCGCTCGGGGCCTGCGCGCTGCCGACGACGCAGCTTTCTTGCGTATGGCGGCACGGTCGTGGGCGCGGCGCAATGGCCTTACCGCCAGCTTTATGCCGTATCTCGGGAACGAATACCCCGGCATCGGGGGCCACATCACGCTATCGCTAAAAGACAATAAGACGGGTCAAAACCTGTTTTCCAGCAAAGACGGCAAGACCAATGATCTGGCGCGGTCGTTCATTGCCGGGATGATTGACGTTGTTCCAGACTGCTTTGCCATGTGCACCAGTTCTGTCAACGCGTATCGACGTCTTGCGCCAGGATCCTGGGCACCCAAAGCGTTAACTTGGGCCGAATACACTTTCACTACTGCCGTGCGATCCGTGCCGTCCTCCAGCGACACGGCAAGGCTTGAATTCAGGTCTCCGCCAGCGGACTGCAATACCTATCTGACAATGGCGCTGATGCTGGGTGCCGGCCTTGATGGGATTGAGCGAGGCCTGAACGCCCCCGAAGCAGCCGAAACTGCCGGGCCTGATGACATTCCGCAAGGCGCGCAGCCGTTTCCACGTGACCTCTTCGAGGCAGCGCATAAGATGGCGAATAGCAAAACAGCCGAACGACTATTTGGAGCGGCTTTTGTGCGCAATTTCACTGCGGCTTGTCTGGCCGAAGACGCCAGCCTGCGCACGGCGGTTAGTGCTGACGAACGGCGCCGATATCTGGAAGCATAACAAAAGACAACATGGGGAAGACTTACATGATTCCGACAGACTCAGACTATCACCGCGAAAGAGAAGCACCGGGCCGCGATGAGCTTGTCAAACGGGTGCGCGCCAAGATCGACGCATTGGGCGTTGACTACATCTATTACCAGTACATCTCGATAACCGGGCGTGTGATGGGCAAAGCAGCCCCTTCACGTCACTGGGAAACGCAGGCCCGCAAGGGTGTGCAGACCTGGATGGGCGGTGTCTCAAACGTCGCTGCAAATTTTCAGGGAGAGCTTATCGGTTTCAACTCGAACGCGATGGAATGCATTGCCTTGCCTGATCCGGAAACTTTTGTGCAATTACCGTGGGATAAACGCATTGGGCGCGTGTTCTGCACATTGTATTATGGCCTCGAAGACCCGGATCAGCCCGGTGAGTATTACGAACACGACACGCGCGGGAACCTGAAGCGATTTGATCGCGAATTTCGCCAAGCCAACAATGGGCTTTATCTGAAAGTGGGGCTTGAGCCAGAAATGCTCTGGTTACGCCCCAAAGAAGGCGAGGTTCAACCCTTTGAGGGAACGACCAAGCCATACGCCTATCACATCGGTCAATTTGAAGAAGTGCGCGAGGTTTGGAAGCAAGTGTCCGACTACGCTTTGGCGATGGGTCTCGACATGATCCAGGGCGATTGCGAAGACAGCCCGGGACAAGTCGAGTTGAATTACCAGTTCGACGATGCGCTGCCGACATGCGACAGGTTGACAACCTACCGCCAAATCTGCGCCGAGGTTGCACGGCAACGCGGGTTGATCGCCTGTTTCATGGCCAAACCCTACATGGGTGTCCCTGCCAACGGGTGCCACCATAACTGCTCGGTCTGGACGGGCGGTAAGCGTGAGGTTCAGCAGTTGACCGACGGTGATCTTCCCGGAATGGAGGAAAACTGGGCCTATTCCGTAGGCGGGACAAACGAATTTGAAAGTACCAAGGGTGATTGGCTCCCGACCGAGTTGGGCCATCACGTCCTTGGTGGGTCTCTCAAGCACATCAATGCTCTGACCGCACTGGGGGCATCCACCGTCAATTCCTATCGCAGGTTCAACGACTTTGGCATGTGGGCCCCGATCGGGGCCAATTGGGGATTGCAGAACCGGTCTTGTGCAATCCGTGTTTCTGCGCCTGACCGGTTTGAGTTCCGCGCCGTGGATTCGATGGTCAATCCGCATCTTTTCTGCGGGGCATTGTTAAAGGCGATGGACGATGGGATCAAAAACAAAGTTGACCCGGGTGCACCTGAATCGCGTAACGTGACAGAAATATGGATGGGCGGAGAGGAAGAGGTAAATGTGATCCCGCTGAACCTTCACGATGCGCTGCTAGCGCTAGAGAAAGATGACATTATAAGATCGGCCATGCCGGGCAAGTTTCATGACCTTTACCAGGAATACAAACGCGATGAATGGACCCGTTTCCTGCGAGAGGTCACCAACTGGGATGTTGAACAATATCTGGACTGCGTCCCATAATATCCAAAGGAACCGGGATTACCGGTCGACACACAAAAAAACCAACGGGAGTTAGAAGATGAAGAAAACCATAATTGGTGCCAGCATTGTCGCCCTTGTGACGTCCACAGTGGCCGCTTCTGCGCAAGAACTTAATGTCCTGACTTGGGAGGGGTATTCGGATGACAGCTTCATTAAAGCTTTCGTCGAATCCTCCGGGTGTCAGGTGAACGCCACCTATGTCGGCTCAAACGATGATTTCGCACCAAAACTCGCTGCTGGTGGCGGTGTCTACGATCTGATTACGCCGTCGATTGATACCACCCAACTGATGATCGACGCCGGATTTGTTGAACCGCTCGATACGTCTAAGATTACCGAGTGGAATAACATCTATCCAAAATTCCTGGAACAAGACGGCATTCAGGAAGGTGGAGAGTATTACGGCATGCCCTACACATGGGGTTCGATCCCCTTCATGTATCGCAACGACAAATTTGAGACCCCTCCCACGTCGCTGGCCGCGTTGTTCAGCGACGAGCTGAAGGGCCGTATATCGCTGTGGGACGACAAGTCGACACTTTACGTTGCCGCTCGGCTGAATGGTAACATGAACATCTACGACCTCAGCGATGACGAATTGGCAAACGCGCAGGCCAAGCTGATCGAACAGAAGCCTCTGGTGCGGAAATACTGGGCAACCGCCGGCGAACTGGTTGACCTTTATGCCGGCGGCGAGGTTTGGATTTCCAACACATGGGGCGGATATCAGTCCGCACTTCTGGCCGATCAGGGCATCGAAGTGACCGAGTTTATCCCTGAGGAAGGTGCCGAAGGCTGGATGGACAGCTGGATGATCGTTAAAGGATCGCCTAATCAGGAATGTGCGTACAAATTCCTGAACATGCAACTCAGCGAGCAAGGGCAATGCGGCGTTGCCAATGTAAACGGCTATTCGGTGGCCAACAAGGCTGCGGCCAAATCCTGCATGTCCGAAGAACAGTTTACTGCATTGCATCAGGATGACCCAGATTACCTGGACAGCCTGCTGCTGTGGCAACCGCTGGGTGAGCGTCTGGAAGCCTACACCAATGTGTGGAATGCGGTTAAGGCCGAGTAATCACCAAAAAGCACACAGGGAGGGGCGGTGTTCGTGGCGCCGCCCCCACCCGCCTGAAATAAGAGCAAACGTAAATGTCTGGCATCATCGAACTTCGCAACATTAGCAAGCATTTTGGATCTGTCATCGGGATTGATCATGTTGATTTGAGCGTCGAGGATGGTGAATTCCTTACACTTCTTGGCCCCTCCGGCTGTGGGAAATCGACCCTTCTTCGAATGATTGGCGGGTTTGAGGAACCGACGACCGGCTCAATTTTTCTATCCGGTCAGGATGTCACGGACCTGCCCCCGCAAAAGCGTGACGTGAACATGATGTTTCAGGATTACGCCCTGTTTCCTCATATGACAGTCGGTCAGAATATCGCCTACGGCCTCAAGATGAAGGGGGTGGGCAAAGCAGACGCGCTGCAGAAGGCCAAAGCAGCACTCGAACTGGTTGGCTTGCCAGACAAGATTGATCAGATGCCCCACCAGATGTCTGGTGGCCAACGTCAACGTATTGCACTGGCGCGCGCGATTGTACGCGAGCCCAAGGTGCTTTTGTTGGACGAACCACTCTCGGCGTTGGACGCCAATCTGCGCGAGCAGATGCAGGTGGAACTGAAACACATTCACGATAAGCTGGGCATCACATTTATCATGGTTACACATGACCAGAGAGAAGCACTGGTCATGTCCGACCGCGTGATCGTCATGGAACGCGGGCGCATCGCGCAGGATGGATCGCCTCAGGATTTGTACGAGCATCCCAAGACCACCTATGTGGCGAATTTCATTGGCACCACAAATTTCATGCCCGCGCGCATCACTGCCAGAAACGGCATTGAAACGCATCTTGAGATCGCCGGGCAGAGCTTGCTCGCCCGCTATGACAGAGTACCGGACACTGAAAACATCCAGATTGGGATAAGGCCGGAAAAAGCCCATATACTGGATGCAGAAAGCACCACAAAATCCAACGTGCTTGTCGGTCGCGTGGCCGAACATATCTATCACGGGAGCAGCCTGCGCACGACGATCAAGCTAACTGATGGCATTGAGTTTCATATTGACGCAATGTTGCCCTTGGGCATGGCGCGCGCCGATGTGTCCGGAATAGGGGCCGAAGTGCGCATCGGGATCGAACCTGAAAACGTCTTTCTGTTCGAGCGTGAGGGCTGAATGATGTCGCAGGCATTTTTCGCCCGACATGCCGGCAAACTGGTTTTGGGAATACCAATCCTGTGGATCATCCTGTTCATGTTGGTGCCATATGGGGTCCTGCTGACCTATAGCTTTTGGCTCAAGAAATATCCACTTTTCGTTCCCGCCTTCCAATTCGGCAACTACTGGACGCTTCTGAGCGATCCGCAATATATCAAGGTCTTGCTGCGCACGCTGAAGATAGCGGCACTGGTCTCGGCCGCCTCGTTGCTACTGGCCTATCCATTTGCCTATTACCTCGTGTTTCGCCTGAAAAACACGACCATGCGTTTGATCCTGTTCATGGCCGTGATTGCGCCACTTTGGATTTCATACCTGTTGCGCGCCTATGTCTGGAAAACAATCCTCGGAACCGAAGGCATCCTGAATTCTTTTCTGATGAGCATCGGCATGATCGACGAGCCTTCAGGTATCTTTCTGTACAACCAGTTCGCCATGGTTCTGACGCTGACCTACATCTTCATCCCCTTCATGGTCATGCCGATTTATACCGCCCTCGAAAAGATCCCGCCCAGCTTTTCCGAAGCCTCGGCTGATCTTGGGATGAGTGACTTTCAGACCTTCCTGAAGGTCACCCTGCCGCTGTCAATGCCAGGAGTGGTCGCGGGATTTACTATGACCTTTTGCCTCAGCTTTGGTGATTTCATCGCCCCATTTCTGGTCGGCGGGCCGGATGGTCAGATGGTGGCCAATGTGATGGCATCACAATTTGGCTCGGCGCTAAACTGGCCTCTGGGGTCGGCACTTGCGGTGGTAATGCTGATCATAGTGCTGTCGATTATCTCGCTGTCGGACTGGTTCGAGCAATCGGGCAAGGTAGAATTATGAGCAACGCTGCATTAAACCACTCGACTGTGCCACGCAAACTGCGGCGAAGCCGTGCCGCACGTGCAAGATTGGCGGCCGACAGTGGTTTCGTGGTGATCATCTCAATCGTGATGGCGTTTCTCTACGTGCCCATCGCGATCCTCGTAATCTTTAGTTTTAACGACAACAGATCTCTGACCTGGCCCCCGTCCGGATTTACGCTGAACTGGTACGAAAAGCTGTTTAACAACGATCAGCTGCTTGTTGCGATCGGGAACAGCTTCTATGTTGCCGGCTGCTCGACCGCGCTGACCCTTCTTGTTGGCGTTCCTGCGGCCATGGCGTTGCATCGCTACCGCTTTCCCGGCAAGACCGTCTTTCGTCGGCTTCTGCTTTTACCAATTGCTCTTCCCGGGATCGTAACCGGGATATCGATGTTGAACATGTTCAAGATGTTCGGTTTTAACCTGAGCCTTGAAACGGTCATCGTTGGACATGCAACAGCGCTGCTTGCGGTCGTGGTCACACAAGTGTTTGCCCGGTTGCAGCGTCTACCCAAATCTCTGGCCGAGGCCTCGTCTGACCTTGGGGCCAATCCGTTCCAGACATTCATACACGTGACATTGCCCAATATCCGCACCGCGTTGCTTGGCGCGGGGCTGTTGTCCTTTGTTCTGTCGTTTGACGAAATCCCAGTGACGTTTTTCCTGACCGGGCGGGACAACACGTTACCCATGTATATCTATTCCACAATGCGCCGCGGTGTGACGCCCGAGATCAACGCCGTCGGCACGCTGATTGTATTTACGTCACTTATCCTCATAACCATCTCGGTGGTCTTTACTGCCCGTGACTGGACCGGGCGCAAGTAGGAGCGACCTTGCGACTTTGTATTCTTGAAACTGACACCTACGACGATCTTGAACAAAATGCTCATGGCAGCATATCAGAGATGTTCACGATCTGGCTTGGACCTGCCCTGCCAGAAGCTGAGTGGAGCAGCGTTGCTGTCCATGCGGGCGAATCCCTGCCTGATCCGGGGGCAAATGACGGATATCTGATCACCGGATCGCGCTATGGCGTATACGACAACTTGCCCTGGATGACCCCGCTGGTCGGATTCATAAATCAGCTGAAAGATCTTCAGGTGCCCCTCTGCGGGATCTGCTTTGGCCACCAGATCATGGCCCATGCGTATGGCGCACTCGTTGAAAAATCACCAGGTGGCTGGGTTCTGGGCGCACAGGCTTATGACGGCCACACCGCGTTTGCGATGCATCAGGATCAAGTGCTCGAAATCCCGCCGGGTGCGCGTAAAGTCACAAGCAGTGATCGTTGTTTGATAGCCCGGATAGAGTACGATTTCCCCTCTTTGTCGTTACAGTATCATCCGGAATTCAAAGCCGGTTTTATGGAGTATTTGCTGGACCTTTATGGAAACGACCAAATCGACCCTGAATTGATCGAAGCCGCGCGCGCCTCGCTTGATGTTCCAATTCATGATACGCTTATTGCGGAAGACGTCGCTAAACTCTTTCGCTCTCATCTGCGCAATTCAGACCGCATAAGCTAACTGGCACAGCCCTAGCGGCTTGTTTGAACATCCTGCAGAAGTGCCTGACATCACCACCCACCGGACAGATTTGAGCGGCTGACCAACAGAGGGTGGTGTCAGACTAATTCGTACCAGTCTCAGTTTCCGGCAGTCAGCGTGAGCTTACCCGGAACAAAGCTGACGCCACCAGGCCAGAGCAGCGGCGTTTGAGCTTGAAATTTTCCCGGCTGTAGAGGTGGCGTTCCTGATTGAAGTGGTTGTAGACGGAGGCGTGAACGGCGGCGAATTTTTGCAAACTTCGCATCCGCCGGACGCGAAGCCTCGCCCTCTCCCGTCGTCGAAAAGGCAGATGTGCATTCTCCGCTCCGGTGTTCAGCCAGCGGCCTGTTTCCTGCCTGTATACAGCGCCGATCTCCTTGAGCGCCGCGCCGTAGCAGCGCAGCAGATCCGTGACAAACACCACCGACCGGCCATGCTTATGCATTGCGTTCTTTAAGAATTTCAATGCGGCTTTCTTATCGTGCGTCTTCGTCACAAAGCTTTCGAGGACTTCGCCCTCGTGATCCACGGCGCGCCAAAGGTAATGTCGTTTGCCGTTAATCTTCACGAATATCTCGTCCAGATGCCGTCGCTATCGGCTGGACTTCATCCCTTGGATCCGACGTTTCCGTATCTCGGCGGTGAACACCGGACCAAATCGGTGCCAACAGTATCTCACCGCTTCACGACTGACATCGCTGCCGCGCTCATGAAGCATGATCTTCAACATTGCGGAGCGACAGCGGAAACCGCAGGTACAGCATCACTGCCAGGCGGATAATCTTACGGGTCGTTTTGAAATAGCGAAATGGATCAGGTTTACCCATATCCAGACGCGACGAAACCACCCTGCCCTACTCAAGCCGGTTTTCTCTGACAGTGCATTATCATCGTTTCACACGGCGTCGTCCCGACAGAACACCAGATTCAAGGATGATGCTGGAAACCAGATGCTCGCGGCGATACGCCATGATATGCACACCCGCTACACCCTCAATCTCGCGCAACTGCTGCATGAGCTCAATGCAGATCTTCTTGCCTTCTTCCGATTGGTTCGCAGCCCGCTCCATGCGCGCGATAACCTGATCCGGGATGTGAATACCCGGAACGTTGCTGCGCATCCATCGCGCGGCCTTGGCTGACGCAAGCGGGCCAACACCGGCAATGATGAACACGCGCTTGTCCGCGCCCTCATCGCGCACCCGTGCCATGAACTTTTCGAACAAGGGAATGTCAAAGATGTAATTCGTCTGAATGAACTCGGCGCCCGCCTCAATCTTCTTGATCAGCCGGTCAGGCCGCCACTCATAGGGTTGAATGCAAGGATTTTCAGCCGCGCCCAGAAACAGCAACGGCGGACGGGTAATCTTGCGTCCGGACAGGAACACACCTTTGTCGCGCATGGTTCGGATCGTGCGCAAAAGCGTGAGAGAATCGAAATCGAAGACCGGCTTCGCCCCCGCTTGATCGCCGACGCCCACACCATCTCCCGTCAGGCACAAGACGTTGGACACACCCAGTGCCGCCGCTCCCAATACATCACCCTGAATCGCGATCCGGTTCCGGTCGCGGCAGGAAATCTGGTAGACCGGCGAATAGCCTGCGCGCGTCAGCAGGGCGCATATCCCGATTGATGACATGTGGCAGTTTGCGCCAGAAGCATCGGTCGCGTTAATCGCATCCGCCACCTCGCCCAAGGGCTGCGCAGCCTCAAAGACATCCGCAGCATCAGCGCTGTCGGGCGGATTGAGCTCGGCCGTTACAGCAAAGCGGCCCGAGCGCAACACCCGCTCCAGCCTGCTGTGCGAGACGTGACCCTCGGGTGGCTTGGAATAGGCAAGGAGATCGGCCCCGTGCGCGCCAGAATCAATCATTGCTCGCCCTCCGCCTGTGTGGCCTTGGGCGGCTCAACACTCAGAGGGGCCGCCGCCGGTTCCTGCAAGCGCGCCTCGGGGAAAGCCTCGGCGAGCGCGGCACGCGCCGCATCACGGCTCTGGCGAATTTGCGTGGCCTTTTCACGACTCACTCGCAGCCAAGAGGACGACCCTTTAAGTGTGTGCTCTACCGGAGGCAGAACCTCGCGTATCTTATCCCTACCCTCTTTCATGCGGCTGGCCCCGTTCCATGCCAACGTCCAGACGCATTTCATATCGGGTTTGACCTCGCAATACCCGCCATCGCGCACCCCGCCGCAGGGGCCGTTGCGCAACTGCTTGGGGCAATTCATCGGGCAGGACATACCGGTAGACGACAAAACGCATTGCCCACACATTTTGCAATCGAACAGTAAGGTTTTTACGCCCTTTTCGATCAGAGCAACGGGCCGCTCGACCCTGTTGTACCCGATCCGGGAAAACAGCGGATCAAGGGCAACCATCACCCGTTCAACGCCTTTGTAGATCCATTCAAAACTGCGGGCGTGGCGAACAGCGAATAACCGGATGCGATACATTTTTGTTCCCCTTACTGCGGCAGGCACAGGTTACGATATATATTGGCGCAGTCCACCCACATCAGCAAATCTTGGGGATGACGATTGTCCGTCATCAAATGATTTGGAACACAAGCGTTTGATTGGTTTCGGAGGATCAGGCTCGCCGTTGTTTCATTTTATGTCGCGTTCTGTTGATGCAACAAGCGGCGTTTCTGGATTGTCTGTTTTTTGATCTTCTTACTGCGTCTGAGGATGGTTTCGGCCCGACCGAAGTAGACATCGGCGTATGTTAGGTTGCCCAAGCGCGTGATGGTGCCTCCGGAGACGACCCCGGGAAATCGGGATGAAACAGAGAAGTGGCGGCTGGGCTGACAGAGATAGGGGTGGGTGGCGGTGCTGTCAGACGGATTCGAACTCGTCTCTGGTAGTCCAGTAACGCTGTCCTTTATCCCGCGCCAAGTTCGCGCCACTCGGCAAGAGCGGCGGTGCGGTTCAGCTTGAAGTTTTCTCGTGAGTAGAGGTGGCGTTCCTGATTGAAATGATTGTGCACTGAGGAATGAACGGCGACGAATTTCTGAAGACTTCGCATGCGCCTGAAACGAAGCATCGCCCGTTCTCGTCGTCGAAATGGAAGATGTGAGTTTTCCGCCCTGTTGTTCAGCCAGCGACCAGTTTCCTGACGATCCGCCGCCCCGATTTCCTTCAGCGCGGCCCCATATGAACGCAACTTGTCCGTGACGAATACGTGAGGACAGCCATGCCGCTTCATTAATTTCCTGAGAAATTTCAATGCCGCTTTCTTGTCACGCGTCTTGGTAACGAAGCTTTCAAGCACCTCGCCTTCATGATCGACGGCCCGCCACAGGTAGTGGCGTTCGCCATTGATCTTCACGAACATCTCGTCCAGATGCCAACGCCATTGACTGGATCGCATGCCTTCGATCCTGCGCTTCCGGATCTCCGAGGCAAACATCGGGCCGAAACGGCGCCACCAAAACCGAACCGTTTCATGGCTGATTTCGACGCCGCGTTCGTGCAACAGATCCTCAACATTGCGGAGAGACAGCGGGAACCGAATGTACAACATCACCGCCAGGCGGATGATTTCCGGGCTGCTTTGAAAGCCCTTGAACGGGTATGATTTGGTCATGTCCAGACGCTACGAGGCCACCCTGCCCGTCTCAACAAAAATCGTTCTGACAAAGCCCTGGGAAGATGTGCTGCGCCCCGTTCTGGCGCGCTACGCGACGGAGGCGAGGCCGTTGATCAAACGACGGCGGTTCCGCGCCGATGCCGCCTTCGCCATTCCGGCGCTCTTCGACCTGCTGGAAGCCGCAGGTTGGGACTACGCCATCCGCATCAAGGGCAACCGGAAGCTCTATGAACGGATCGACTTCCTGACCAAACGCGGCCCCGGCCGACCACCGCATCACGTCGTACGCCACTACGCCAGCTTCCACTATCGGGCGAAGAGCTGGTCGAGGCCGCGCCGGATCGTGGCCAAGGTCGAGTTCCATTCCGGCGAGCTGTTCCCCCGCGTGGGCTTCATCGTCACCAACCGCAGCCTGCCGAACGAACGGGTGCTGGCCTTCTACAACGGTCGCGGCACGGCCGAGCAGCACATCAAGGAGGGCAAGCATGCGCTCAAGTGGACGCGGCTTTCGTGCATGAAGTTTGCGGCCAACGCAGTACGGCTTCAGCTTCACGCCCCGGCGTACAACCTGGCAAACTTTCTTCAGACGCTGGCCACGCCCAAAGACATCGAGACATGGTCGCTGACCTCTCTACGCGTGCGGCTGATCAAGACCGGTGCCCGTCTCGTCCGGCACGGTCGCTACGCCATCTTCCAGATGGCCGAGGCCGCTCTGCCGAAGGGGGTCGTCGCCGGCATCCTTGGCTTGATCAACACTTTGCGCGGGCCGCCCGCTGCAGCGGTATCGGTATGATCGGCGACCAATCCAGAACCCCGAGTCGCATTCCAAGCGGCCGGACACGTAGGTCCAGAAGCCAGCGAAACGGCTCCAAAACCGGTGAGAGCGGTCCTCTTGGCCGTTCTTCTCACTGGGCCGCCACCACTCGACAACGAGAAGAGGTCGAAAATGCTAGGAGGATCGCCCCCGTTGGCCGCAACCTCACTGAAGACCGGTCATATGGGCAATACCGGTTTCAAACAAACAAAGGGCGGTCACGATCGGCAGACCTCATCTATTGGAGCCGCGGCAGCGCGTTGTTGCGCATGACGCGGCAGGCAACACGCATCACTCAGCGGCGGCGCGGTTTGATGTTTCGGTCAAATTCGGCAATGATATCGGGTAATTGAAACGTGATGCCCAATGGCCCACGTCAATGATGCACAACCAAAAGA
This sequence comes from Roseovarius litorisediminis, assembly GCF_900172295.1. Taxonomy (GTDB): domain Bacteria; phylum Pseudomonadota; class Alphaproteobacteria; order Rhodobacterales; family Rhodobacteraceae; genus Roseovarius; species Roseovarius litorisediminis. Next base: position 26,457 of record NZ_FWFL01000001.1, on the reverse strand, counting down.
CCACGACATCAGCGGGCTTTTGATTATGGCAATCGGTTGTCGGTCGACACCCTTGAAATCATCGTCTCAATGGATCAGAGGTCAGTCATGCACGGAGATTCAGATCGGCGTACAAGATCCCGGGCAGTCTTTGTGCATCAACAAGCGAGTTTAAGTTGAAACGCGGTGAGAAAGATAGAAAATTGCCGAGTGGCGAAACCTCCGACACAGTAGGCGCCCGACCTAAAGGATCGCAAAAAACGATCGATAACATAGTTTTGGCGGCGCATCAGGTATTGACGGAAGTAGGTAGCGCGAATCTGAGTATGCGCAAGGTTGCAGAGGCCGCGGGCCTCTCGCTTGGAAACGTTACTTATCATTTCCCGTCGAAGCGAGATCTTTTGATCGCGCTAATTCAACGGCTGACGACTCAATATGCGGAGCAATTTGAACAAATTCTTGCCGAGATCGCCAAGGACCCTAGCACATCATTGGATCAACTAGTTCGCTTTCTTCTCAAAGATGCGGCTGAATATGAGACAATGGTACTCTTCCGTGAGCTTTGGACAATGTCGCTTCGTGACGACGTTATTCGGGATAGCATCGACAATTTATACGACTATCAAATGGCTAAAGTTGCAGCCATGCTCGAAGACCTTTTTCCTGAAGTAGACTCGCAAGCGGCCGCCGAATTTGTTCAGATTTTAGCAATGCTTAGTGAGGGGACGGTGGTTTTGTACGGAACACGCCAGGACCGTAGGGTTCGACACGAGCGTGCTGTCGAGAAGGCTTGCGAATTAATGCGGCACTTACTGCCGCTTGGCGGTGCTCGACCAAATTAATTGCGCGTTGTGGCCAATCGCCGGCTCCGCTCAGTCAGCAAGGGCGTAATCCAGGGAAACGGTCATCGGGTCAAGCTCCATCATCCATTGTCTGATGGCAGTTTTTCATCATCGATTTCCGGCGGTGTGGCGAACCCCAAATCCTTAAAGCGCTGTTGGCTTCAGGGAAGACCCCTATCACTGTCGCTCAATTGTCTAGGTCGTCCGTACTAGACTTCACTCCGATCCGGCGATAGTAACGGATGTGGGAAAGGCCCTTCGGTGGCACGTTTTTTTTGCTTGCGGTTGGCTCTTACGATTCCAGTTCGGCTTATCCCGTGCGACTGACAGCCATTGCAGAGGTCAGATGAATAGTAAGGCCGTCGCTCTGATTTGCACGTATGAAGTGCAGCTACTTCCAGAGCTTATCCCACATAAGGCGGAACCAGTGAGCCAGGGGAATCCGGACGTGCGCGAATGTGCCAAGTAGCTCGGTTCACTTTAGTATCTGAAAGGATTTTCAATCGATGATCTACTGTTTGAAAACCGGCGTTCGCACGATGTCAGCCATACTTCTCGCTGCTCTCTGCTTATCACCAAGCGCCCAAGCTCAAAGCGACGATCTCGCCAAGCAATTAGCCAATCCGGTTGCCTCACTCATCAGCGTGCCGTTTCAGCTCAACTATGACCAACGCATCGGTGCGGCGGACACGGGCAGCCGGTTCGCGTTAAACATTCAACCAGTCATACCCTTCTCCATAAGTGACGACTGGAACCTAATCTCCCGAACCATTGTGCCGGTCGTTTCGCAAGATAACGTATTTGCCGGTTCTGGTTCGCAATTTGGCCTTGGTGACACAATCCAAAGCCTCTTCTTTTCGCCGAAGGCTCCCACTCAGAGTGGGTTGATTTGGGGCGTTGGCCCGGTCTTTCTGATCCCGACCGCAACCGATGATCGTCTGGGCACTGGCAAATGGGGCGTTGGCCCGACTGGCGTTTTGTTAAAGCAAAACGGTCCCTGGACCATCGGTGTTCTTGGAAACCATATCTGGTCTGTTGCAGGCGACGAAGCACGTTCAGACGTCAATTCAACTTTCATGCAGCCGTTTGCGTCCTACACGACGCCAACCAATTGGACCTTCTCACTGCAAACTGAGTCCAGTTACGACTGGGAAACGGAAGAGTGGTCGGTCCCGATCAACGCTATTGCGTCCAAACTGACGCGCTTTGGGGACCAGCCTGTCAGCTTATCTGCTGGCCTACGTTACTGGGCAGAAAGCCCGACCGGTGGACCTGAGGGTTTTGGTTTTCGTTTGGGTGCAACGTATCTTTTCCCGAAATAACGACCGGCTGGTTTCTTCCTTTTCTGATGGCACGCCACCACCTAGGCCCCGCTATGCCAAGACCAGCGCTTCGCTGCGCGCGCCAACCCTGCGGCCAGCGTTACGGGTGTCTACAACCAGTGAGGAGTGGCGAACCCCAAATCCTTAAAGCGCTGTTGGCTTCAGGGAAGACCCGTATCACTGTCGCTCAATTGGCTAGGTCGTCCGTACTAGACTTCACTCCGATCCGGCGATAGTGTCGGATGTGGGGAGGGTCCTTCGGTGGCAGATTTCTTTTCTGCAGGCCGAATGAATGAGAAGTTAGGAGGTCGCGAATGAAACCTCGAATACCGTTCGCCAAAGCATCTGTGAATGCAGTAATCGCTGCCACACTCACTCTTGCGACATCGGCAGCGTGGGCCGAGGAAACTGGCTGGAGTTATGAGCTGGCCCCCTACCTTTGGGGCAGTGGCATATCTGGGACCTCGTCGGTCGTTTCTGCGTTGCCGCCTGCAAATGTCGATGCTTCTTTTTCCGATATCTTGGAAAACCTTGACGCTGGTGCGATGTTTTTCGGGTCTGCGACCAAGGACAGGTTCGGTATCATGGGCGATCTCCAATATGTTTCTCTGAGCGGTGCCGCCACTGGCTCGGGAGGTTTGTTGTCAGGTTCAGTCGAGAACAAGTTACTGATCCTTTCCTTGGGAGGGGAGTGGATCGCATCGAGAACGGATACAAGCGAAGTACGCCTGATCGGCGGCGTGCGCCACTGGGACACGGAGACGAACATCGCGCTCACGGTCGGGCCAAGCGGCGGCACGGCCTCGGGCTCGGACCAGTGGTGGGACGCCATGGTTGGCGCCCGCGGACGGTATAATCTCAACGAGAAGAGCTATCTCACCGGGGTCGCTCTTTTTGGTGGTGGCGGCTCCGATTTCATGGCGGATGTGTTTGCTGGCTACGGATATCGATTGTCGGAAAGGACCTCTCTTGTCGGCGGTTTCCGGTATCTCAGCGTTGACCGGAACGATGGTGGATTCGTTTATGATGTGGAACAGCAAGGCGTTCTTCTAGGCGTGAACTTCACCTTCAATTGAGTGCACAAGAACGCCTTTGGGACGCGACAGAGGGCTCCTCAGAAAAAGGTGCATACGCGGATCTGATCGCCTTCGAGGCAACATCAGCACTTACAGTCCCCGCAGCGGTGCTGTCAGACCAATTCGAACTCGTCTCAGTTCACTGCCAAACGCTTGAACTTATGCCGAACAAAGCTGGCGCCACTCGGCCAGAGCAGCGGCGCGGTTGAGTTTAAAAATGTCGCGTGAGTAGAGGTGGCGTTCCTGGTTGAAATGGTTATGAACTGAAGAGTGGACGGCGACGAATTTCTGCAAACATCGCATCTGTCGGAAGCGCAACATTGCCCGTTCTCGTCGTCGAAACGGCAGGTGAGAATTCTCAGCCCTATTGTTCAGCCAGCGTCCCGTATCCTGCTTCTTCGCATTGCCAATAACCGTCATTGCAGCGCCGTAAGATCGAAGTTTGTCAGTCACGATCACTGCCGGATTGCCGTAGCGCTTCATTGATTTCCTTATGAATTTCAATGCTGCTTTGCGATCCCGGCGCTTGGTGACGTAACTTTCCAGTACCTCACCTTCGTGATCAACAGCCCGCCATAAGTAATGGGTCTCGCCATTGATCTTCACAAAAACCTCATCCAGATGCCACTGCCAGTTTGAGTATGAACGCATCCGACTGACCCTGTATTTGCGGATCTCAGCTGCAAACATCGGGCCAAATCTGTTCCACCAGAACCGAACTGTTTCGTGACTGATGTCGATGCCACGCTCATGCAAAAGATCTTCGACATTCCGCAGCGAAAGAGGAAACCGGATGTACATCATCACCGCCAGGCGGATCACCTCGGGGCTGGTTTTGAAATAGCGAAATGGGCTGCGTTTTGTCATCCGACGAGGCTACGAAACTGCCCTGCCCGCCTCAAGCCAGTTTTGTCTGACAGTGCCGGCAATGTCACTTCGCGACGACCTTATTCGGGATACCATCGACAATTTTTACGACCGTCATATGGCTGAAGTTGCAGCCAAGATCGAAGAGCTTTATCCGGAAGTAGAACCGCAAGCGGCCGCAGAATTCGTGCAAATTCTGGCTATGCTTAGTGAAGGCACGACAGTTTTGTACGGAACACGTCGGGACCGTCGGGTTCGGCACGAGCGCGCTGTCGAGAGAGCTTGTGAAATTATGCGGGAATTTCTGCCGCTGGGTGGTGCTCCAGCAGATTGATTGACAGTTGAGCCCAAATCGACCGGCTCCAATCAGTCAGCGCGGCCCTGATCCAGGGGAATGGTCATTGGGCCACGCTTAGCCGGCCCATTTTTTGTTTTTACTTTTGACCACTGGATTCCGGCGATGTGCCGAGCCCTGAACCCGTCAAGCCTGTTTACCCTCCGGAAAGCCCCCCATCATTGTCGCTCAGTGTGTATTAGGTCATACGTACTAGATCTCATGGGGTTTTGCTGATATCGTGCTCCGCAACTCACGACAAACTATGGTCGAGAGAAAACCGCGATATCGATCCACAACGCGGGCCAGGAGCGAAGTCCGATGCGCACCAATGCAATGAAGTTCGTTTTTGCGCTCTTTATTGGGCTCTCCGCTATGGGTTCCGCCTTGGCACAATCCAAGCAGCCTAATGTTGTTCTCATGCTAGCCGACAACTTGGGATATGGCGACGTTGGCGCATATGGTGCGGGCGAGATACGCGGCATGCCGACTCCGCATATAGATCAGCTTGCAGCGGAGGGTTTGCGCTTGACCCAGTTCTTGGTGGAACCTGGCTGCACGCCATCCCGCGCGGGTTTGATGACCGGGCGTTACTCGATCCGTTCTGGCCTCTCGAAGATCATTTTGCGCGGGACGACGAACACCCTTAAGGCCGAGGAAGTCACGCTCGCCGAGGTTTTCAAGTCGCGAGGCTACCGTACCGCCTATATGGGCAAATGGCACCTCGGTTCGGACGAAGAAAGCCAGCCCCAAAATCAAGGCTTTGACGAATGGCGGTTCGGCTTCTTCGGCACAACCGAGGCAACGCTTTACGGCGAGAGCATGGCGCGCACGAAGGCGCCAGAAAAGTGGCAAGCTCTGATTCCTCAGATCATTGAGGCGGACCATGCAGGAGGACCGGTCAAGCCTGTACGAGCCTATGACTTGGAGTATCGGCGCTTCGTGGATCGGGATATCGCGAATGCAGCGGTCAACTACATCAATACCCATGCCGGGTCGGACACGCCCTTCTTCCTTTTCCTCGGTTGGACGCGACCACATTATCCGAACGATTCAGCTCCAGAATATCACGGAAAATCACGAATAGGGTCCTATGGCGACAGCGTCATGGAACTGGATGGCAGAACCGGTGAGGTCTTGGCTGCGCTGTCCGAAGCCGGAATCGAGGATGATACGATCGTCATCTTTCTTTCAGACAATGGACCAACCAAGACCAGCGGGACGGTCAGCGAAATCAACAATGGGTCGGCAGGTCCATGGCGCGGCGAACTAGGCGACGGTCTGGAGGGCTCTATCCGCACGATCGGCATGATCCGCTGGCCGGGAAGAATCGCCCCAGGCGTTACGAACGAGATGATCTCGATCCATGATTTCTTGCCCACGCTGGCGAACATCATTGGTGCGGACACTCCATCGAATCGGCCAATGGATGGAATAGACCAGTCTGCTTTCCTTCTGGGCCAACAGCCCAACTCCAATCGCGAGCACCTTCTCACGTTCATCGGTGATCGGCTGGTCGCGGTGCGCTATCGGCAGTGGCGAATGTATCCAGTCTCCTTTTCGTCGACCGACGGAACTGCGACGACCGGAGGATACCTTGGCCGCATGGGTGAGACGGCAGGTTTGCCCGAAATCTACAATATCGAGGCTGATCCGCGCGAGGAACGCAATGTCGGTGCGGAAAACGGATGGCTCGTCGTCCCCTATCTGCAATTGATCGGGGAGTACATGGCGACAGTCCAAGACCACCCGAATCCGAAAGCAGCAAACCTTACTGATTTCTGATGACTACGCGATGATCTACTACGCGCTTACGCGCCGAAAGCTGTACCGGGCATTATAGCGAAATCTCTGTTCCAGTAGCCCGGGAACGGAATGCGAAAGAGGAGGAGACCATAATGATCAAACGCCTTGCCTTGCTAGCAGCGGTAGTTCTTTACGCGAGCGGTGCATCGGCACAATTCGTGCCTTCGGAAGAATCTCTTTCCGACCTCTATTCCGGCAAGGCCTATTCGCCCTATGCCAACCGCGGCTTTCCCAGCCGAGTGTTCTGGGGCGACACCCACTTGCATACAGGGCTGTCGCCCGATGCTGGGCTTTTTGGCAATACCACCGGGCTTGACGAAGCCTACCGCTTTGCCCGTGGCGAACAGGTTATGGCGTCGTCGGGCCAGCCTGCCCGGCTAGCACGCCCCTTGGACTGGCTGGTCCTGACCGAACATTCCGATGCGATGGGCATGATCTCGGACATCTTCGCTGGCACGCCGGCAGTGATGGCCACCGAACAGGGCGCGCGCTGGCATAAGGCGCTGAGCGCCGGTGGAGAAGAGTCCGCAGCGGCGGCTTTGGAGCTGATCACCACCTTTTCACAGGGCCAAGTGGAGCCAGCACTAATCGGAAACTATGTGCCCGGCACTCCTGGCTATCAGTCAGTCTGGCAGTCGATCATCGACGCGGCCGAACGCTACAATGAACCGGGCCGGTTTACAGCGCTCATTGGATTTGAGTGGACCTCGGTTCCCTTGGGCAACAACTTACATCGAAACGTGGTTCTGCGCGACAATGGCAATAAGGCATCACTGGTGGAGCCGCCGGTCACGATCCCGCCCTTCGGCAGTACTGATCCACACCACCTTTACGACTGGCTGGAAGCCTATGAGGAAAAGACCGGTGGCAAGGCATTTGCACTCGCTCATAACGGCAATCTGTCGAATGGGCGAATGTTCCCCACCGACAAAAGGTTCGACGGCAGCACCGTCGATCAGCGGTACGTGGAACGGCGCGCCCGTTGGGAGCCGCTTTACGAGATCACCCAGATCAAGGGCGACGGCGAGGCCCACCCGATGCTTAGCCCCGACGATGAATTCGCGGACTATGAGAACTGGGATGCCGGCAACCTCGATCTTTCCGAAGCGAAGACCACCGACATGCTCGCAGCAGAGTATGCCCGCGAGGCCTTAAAGCGTGGCTTCGAACTTGAGGCTAGGTTTGGGACCAACCCATATCGCTTCGGTTTTTCGGGTGCCACCGACAGCCACACATCGTTGTCGACTGCGGATGAGGACAACTATTTCGGCAAGTCAACCATTGCCGAACCCTCGCCTAAACGTATGGAACATCCATTTACCAAGAACGAGAACGGGGCGTTCGAAGGCTATGAATTGGTCGCTTCGGGCTATACCGGTGTCTGGGCGATGGAGAACACCCGCGCCTCGCTGTGGGACGCGATGGTGCGGCGTGAAACATATGCCACGACTGGCCCGCGCATGACGGTGCGTTTTTTTGGCGGATGGGATTTCACCGAGAGTGACCTCAACAGCCGCCAGCCCGCCTTCCGTGGCTACGAAAAAGGCGTGCCTATGGGTGCTGACCTGCGCACAAGGGCGAGTGATGCGCCAAGCTTCATGGTCTATGCTCTACGCGATCCGATCGGCGCTAATCTGGACCGGATTCAGATCGTCAAAGGATGGCGCGACGCCGACGGATCCTTGCAGGAAAAGGTCTATGATGTGGCCTGGTCGGACGACCGCCAGCCTGCCGCCGATGGCTTCGTCCCGCCCGTTGGCAACACGGTAGATGTCGAAAATGCGAACTGGTTGAACACCATCGGCGCATCAGAACTGGGCACTGTCTGGACCGATCCGGATTTCGATCCTGCAGTTCCAGCCTTCTACTACACCCGCGTACTTGAAATTCCGACACCGCGTTGGGTGGTTTATGACGCGTTCCGGTTCGGAGTGGAGATCCCCGAAGGTGCCGAAACCTCGGGCCAGGAGCGCGCCTATACCTCACCCATCTGGTACACGCCGCAAGGCTGATTTGAAGAAAGGACCCGATATGAAAACTCTGATGACACCCCTGCTGGCATGTACCCTGCTGACACTGACTGCCGCCACAGGTAGCGCCCAGGAGTCTTTTGGCGAGGGCACGGTCGGCGTGCTGGCGCAGCGAAGTTACTCCCCCTATTCGGGACGCAACTTTCCCACAAGGCCTCTTTGGGGTGATACGCACCTGCACACCGCCTTGTCGCTCGACGCTCGCGCCGCGGGGGTAATTCTGACCCATGACGACGCTTACAACTTCGCCAAGGGCGAAGAGATCACTACCTCGAATGGCATGCGCGCGCGGATCGGCCAGCCACTGGACTGGCTGGTGATCACCGACCATTCCGATGCCATGGGCGCAATGAACGAAGTGGTGGCTGGCAATCCGACGCTGATGACCGACGCAACAGTGCGGGACTGGCATGAACGCATCAACCAAGGTGGTGCGGTAGCGCTCGAAGCCGGGTTGGACATCGTTGACAAGTTCTCTCAGGGCAATTCGCCAGAGATCCTCTTATCCCGCAAGTTCCAGCGGCAGATCTGGGACGGCGTGCTGGAAGATGCTGAAGAGCATAACAATCCCGGTCAGTTCACTGCGATTATCGGGTTCGAATGGACCTCGACTCCAGGCGGCAACAATCTGCACCGCAACGTGCTGTTCCGTGATGGAGCCGACAAGGCGGGTTTGGTGCTGCCGCTGACGGTGGCCGAGGGCGTGGATCCGCGCAAGCTCTGGGCATGGATGGAAAACTACGAGGAAAAGACCGGCGGCCAGATGCTGACGCTGGCCCATAACGGTAACCTATCGAACGGCATTATGTTCCCGGTCGACAGGCTCGAATTCGGCGAGGAGATGACTGCTGAGTACGTCGAAATGCGCGCCAGGTGGGAGCCACTGTACGAATATACCCAGATAAAGGGTGATGGCGAGGCGCACCCCGCCCTGAGCCCCAATGATGAATTTGCAGACTACGAAACCTGGGACCGCAATAACCTTGGCCCGGTGCCGAAACAGCCGGACATGATCCAGTACGAATACGCTCGCGAGGCGCTGAAGAATGGACTGCTGTTGGAAGACCGGCTCGGCACCAACCCATACAAGTTCGGCGCCTCGGGCGCCACTGACAGCCATACCGGCATGGCCACGGCGGAAGAGAACAACTTCTTTGGCAAGCATTCGCTGACCGAGCCTAACGAAAATCGGATGACCACCGATGTAGGGCATTTCGACACCGTTAGCTGGCCTGGCTGGTATCAAGCTTCGTCGGGTTACACCGCTGTCTGGGCAACCGAAAACACGCGCGAAGCTATTTTCGACGCGATGATGCGCAAGGAAACTTACGCGACCACCGGATCGCGCATCACTGTGCGGTTCTTCGGCGGCTACGACTTTGTGGCCAAGGATGCGCTCAGTCGGCTGCCTGCGAATGAAGGCTATGCCAAGGGAGTGCCAATGGGTGGCGACCTGCCACCAGCACCAGAGGGCAAGGCACCGACGTTTCTCGTGGGCGCGTTGAGGGATGCCTACAGCGGCAATCTCGATCGCATACAAATCGTGAAAGGTTGGCTCAATGCCGACGGAACAACTGGAGAGAAAGTTTACGATGTAGCCTGCGCGGAGAGGGCGATCGTTGATCACGCTTGTGAGGGTGCCGTTGGAAATACCGTGGACATCAAGAATGCCACTTGGACAAACACCATCGGAGATCCCGAACTTATCACCGTCTGGGCCGACCCGGATTTCGATCCTGCGCAGCCTGCGGTCTACTATGCCCGTGTGATAGAAATCCCGACGCCCCGGTGGACGGCCTATGAGGCAAAGTATTTTGGGATCAAGGCGCCGGCTGAATCGCCTATGATCACCCAGGAGCGGGCCTACACCTCGCCGATCTGGTATACGCCTGACTGACGACGAGGACCGTTAGTGACGGAAGATTCGATGAAGTCTGGCGCGTTGCTCCGCCGTGCCTTGCGCGAACCTCTCGTTCATTTTCTCGTATTTGGTGCAGCTATGTTCGTCGTCCTGGGAGCATTCGGCGAGGAAGAAGCCTCGCGCCCCGGAGAGATCGTCATAGCCGAGGAGACTGTCAATCGTCTGTCGGCCACCTTCGAGGCGACGTGGCGGCGGCCACCGAACCGAGGCGAGTTGGATCTTCTGATCGAAGACTACGTGCGCGAAGAGATCTATGTTCGCGAGGCGCTTGCGCTCGGCCTGGATCAGGACGATGCGGTAATCCGAAAGCGACTGCGCCAGAAGATGGAGTTCGTCGCGGCGTCGATCGCCCGAGCGATCGAGCCAACCGAAGAAGAGCTTCGCGAGTTCTTCGCCGAGAACGTCGACAAATACGAGATCGAGGGCGCCGTGGCCTTCCAGCAGGTCTTCCTAGGCGAGCGGCCCAGCGAGGCGAGAGTGGCTGAAGTTCGCAAAGCACTTGCAGAGGGATCCGACCCGATGACGCTTGGTCAGCGCACGATGCTGCCGCGTGAAGTCGGCCTCTCCAGCGCCCCGACCGTCGATAATTCCTTCGGTCCAGGGTTCTACGATGCGGTAATTCCGCTGGAGGCGGGTGAATGGCATGGGCCGGTGGGTTCTTCCTTCGGAATGCACATGGTGCACGTGACCAACCGGAAGGAACCCGCCGCGCCGGATTTCAAAAAGGTCAGTGTTGCCGTTCGGGACGATTGGCGCCGGGCGAATATCGAACGCATCGTCAAGATGAACTTTGATCGGCTGCGCGAACGCTACAAGATCAGTTTGCCCGGACCGGACGGAAGATGAGGAAGGCGCTGGTCCTCCTTTTCGTCGTCTTCGGTGCCATGATGCCCGCGGGCCTAGCATTCGGGCACGCGCTCGAGCCCGGCTACCTCTCGATTGATCAGGTCGAGGGTGGCGACTTCCGCATTTTCTGGCGTCGACCGGATGTCGGCGGCGCGCCAATGCGGCTCGACCTTGAACTGCCCGAGAACTGTTCGCCGCGCCGGCCGCCGCCTCCGCGCTTCGACGGGCGCGCCTGGGTTTCGACGTTTGGCTCAGAATGCGTTGACGGCTTGAGCGGCGGCCGGATCACCATCCATGGCCTGGAAGCGACCCGAACAGATGTGCTAGTGCGCCATAGTATCCCCGGCGGCACAACGCTCACACAACGGCTTACGCCAGATCGGTTCGTGATGGTCGTGCCGGCCCGGCCCGACCAGATCAGCGTCGTCGCGTCCTATTTCGGGTTGGGTTTCGAGCACATTCTCGAAGGCTGGGATCATCTCCTGTTCGTCTTCGCGCTCTTGGTTCTGATCCGTGACAGTTGGCGTCTCGTCGGGGCGGTCACGGCGTTCACCGTGGCCCACAGCATCACGCTAGCTGGCGCAACGCTCGGGTGGGTTTCTGTTCCGTCGGCGCCGGTCGAGGCGACGATCGCTCTTTCGATCGTGTTTCTTGCATCGGAGCTTGCCCGGGTCACGCCGGGACGGCACCGGCTTTCGGAACGGTTCCCGTGGTTGATCACGTTCAGCTTTGGTCTGCTGCACGGACTGGGCTTCGCGGGCGCGCTCACCGAAATCGGCCTGCCATCCGGCGAGGTGCCGCTCGCCCTCCTAGCCTTCAACCTGGGTGTCGAAGCTGGTCAGCTTGCCTTTATTGCCGTCATTCTTGCCCTCGGCTGGCTGGGCAGCGCCATCCCGAGAGTGAATCGATTTATGCTAAACGCTGCTACGCGAACTGGGGCTGCCTATGTCATTGGTTGCGCTGCCAGCTTCTGGTTGATCGAGCGCATTGCCCAAGTCTAGGGTCAGAGGCAACGGCATCCGCTGTTCACGCCGTTGGCGGAGAAGATCTAACACCACTTCAATTTCTTCACAGAGCTGATCAAATGGGCGCAGACGCAGCCGAACTGGGTGTTTGTCCCTCTTTGCGGCCTCTACCTCTTGATCGGCTTCTTCAGTGTGGTGGTCGCCGGGTCCGCCCTGGTTGCGCTGGGATACCTCCTCTTCAAGGGCATCTCCGCGGCCGCGGTCAGGCTCTGGGACGCGGTTCATCAGCTGACGATCCGGATTGCCTACATCTGCTGCCGGCTCGTGAGCAGCACTGTCGGGCTCGTGGTTTTGCCTCTTCAACTGTTTGCAGACTTCGCCCGGAACACGGTCATCAGCCTTGCCCGGCGCGTAACACGCCCGCTGACCGAGGCGCAGGAGTTGCACCGCATCTATCGCGAGGAATACCGCGATCAGTTTCGCAGCTTCTGGGAATTCAAGGCGGCGTTCGACGCCGCGAACGGCAAGGGCCGCAAGCCGACGCTGGATCAGTCCGGAGTCGGGTAGCAACTTGAAATGCCCCCGAATGGCCAAGTCGATGCCATCACTGATCAGGTCGGAAAAGTCGTTGGACGCCTGAATTTGCAGAACGACACGAGGGTTCTCAGCTAGGAAACGCGGAAGAATCCGGCAAAGTGCAAACTGCGCAACCCCGACCGAACAGGACAGCGTGACCGTGCCCTCCAGCGTATCCTTGTCCCTGCGCACCGCCGTTTCGGCCGCTAGCATGCATTCCAGCGCCATCTTGGCGTGACGATAGTAGGCCTCTCCGGCCTCTGTCAGGGACATGCGTCTTGAATCCCGGTTCAGGAGCCGCGTGCCCAGGGCCTCTTCGAGGTTTTTCACCTGCCGGCTGAGCCTCGATTTGGGAATGCCCAGCGTCCGCGCTGCTGCCGAGAACCCCTGTTTCTCAACGACATGCACCAGATAATAGGCTTGATTGAGGTCCATGGCCCGGCCGTCTCCCTTGCAGTTAGCGTTCTAAATACAGAACGAAATGTCCTCAAATCAATGAATTTTCTCATATGTGTTCTGATCTTAGGTTCATATTCAGCAAAAGGAGGCAAATATGACCGTTCATCACACAGATCTAACCCACACATCGCAAGCCGCGATCATCAGGTCCCAGCAAGGCGAGAAACTGACCAGGGGCGACGGTTTTGAAGCGCTCAGCTTCATCCATCGCCAGCTTGATGGGCTGATGGACCCGCTGATCATGGTCGATCACTTCATCATGACCGAACCAACTTTCGGACCCCATGCACATGCCGGAATCTCGGCGGTAAGCGTGCTCTTCGAGGACAGCACTGGCACCTTCCGCAATAAGGACTCCCTTGGAAACGACATCGAACTGGCCCCGGGCGATCTCTACTGGCTAAAGGCCGCTCGCGGCGCGGTGCATGACGAGGCGCCTACCCCCGGTTCCCGCACCCACGCCTTGCAGATCTTCATCAACCTGCCAGCAGCACAGAAGCTGGAGGCCCCCAGTTCGCGACATATAAAGGCCACGGAGATGCCGGTGATCGAAGGTCCGGGCCATCGGGTGCGAGTGATGACAGGCGAGAGCAATGGGGTCGCCGGCGCCACTCCTCCCGCTCTGCCCTTCACCATCCTCGATATCTCCCTGCAGGCTAAGGGTAGCTTCACCCATCGTCCCGATCCCGGAGAAGCCACATGGCTGCACGCCATCCGCGGAAACATCGAGGTCGAACTCGCCGGAACCCGCCATCGGCTCAGCGGCGACACAGCGCTGGCCGCCCATGGCGCAGATGAGATTCGCCTGTTGAGCAACGAAGGCGGCCAGGCCGTGCTTCTTGGTGGCACCCCACTGCGCGAGCCTTTCGTACAAAAAGGCCCATTCGCGATGAGCGACGCCGACCAGCTTGCCGCTGTGATCGCTGCCCATGAGGCCGGCGAACTTGGCGCCCTCGACTGAACCGCCTGCGTGTCTTTCTGGCCCGAAACGCCAACCAAGCCGGTTCGGGCAGGAAACAAGACGTGGCCTGTATCAATCCCAAAGCGACGCCGATGCGGCCCAGGGTCGGTAAAATTTACGAAAACCTGTGAAACGGAAACTGGAGAAAACCCATGAAAATTCTCACTTTCGCTGCAAGCAACACCAAGAACTCGATCAACAAAGCGCTCGCGCGGTTTACCGCAACGCTGGTCCCGGGGGCCGAGATCGAGATCCTAGACCTGAACGACTACGACCTGCCGATCTTCAGCCAAGATCTGGAAAAAGAGATCGGTCAACCGCCGGCGGCAAAGGCGTTCTTCGAGAAGATCGGCTCCGCCGACGGGGTGATCGTATCTTTCGCGGAACACAATGGATCCTATACTGCCGCCTACAAAAACCTCTTCGACTGGGCAAGCCGAATTGACCAAAAAGTGTTTCAGGGGAAGCCAACGGTCTATCTGTCAACCTCACCGGGGCCCGGGGGCGCGGCAAGCGTGCTGGCTTCCGCGAAAGGCTCGGCCCGGTTTTTCGGGGTAGAGCTGAAGGCCGCTGTTTCGGTTCCCAACTTTCACGATGTCTTTGATGCAGCGACCGGGCGCATCAATGAGCCGAAAGCTCTGGCAGACCTGACCGCCGCGGCCGAGGTTTTGGCCCTGCAAGAGGTTGCCTGACATGACTTGTCGTGGCCGCCTGCAGCGACTTTCAGGTTCATTGGCCATGTCGTCTTTCAATCCATGGCTCTCTCAGAAGTGTTCAGCTTCCTGGAGTTCGGGCCCTCGTGGATGTGTCTGCAATCGGGGACAACGCATTTTTCCTGCGCTGCCTGTCGCGTTCTCGCTGGAAATGATTTTCGAAGACAGGCTCCGCGCTCTGCAGGGCAGGCTGCCAACGGGTTGATGCTCGGTCAACAAACGGCAGCGACGAAACTGAGGGATATTTGCAACTGGATACCGCGACACCTAGATTTCTGGGCATCCGGTATCTCCAGACCTTAACGTTGAAGAAAGTGAGGAGACCTATGTCTGAACGAAGTTTCAAAGCACGCGCCATTGGCGAGATCGCCATCAGATGCATTGATCTTGACGCTATGGTTGCATTCTATCGTGACGTGATCGGGCTTGAGCCACTCAATGATCCGGACAATGGTCGTATCGTGTTTCTGCGTATTGCCGACGGTTTTGCCGGGCACACCGCCATACTGGCCCTGTTTAACCATAACGTCGAGGGCGCGGGCCGGACCAGCGCAAGCGTGACGCCGCCGAAAACTGGTTCATCCTCATCGCTTCACCATATTGCACTCAGCCTGCCCTGGGATGAACAGGACGCGGTAATTGCCTGGTACGAGAAGCTGGGACGCGACTATAATGTCGAGTATTTTGAGTGGGTCGGCTGGCGCGGTGTTTTTACTTTCGACCCTGACGGCAACACCGTTGAACTTGTTGCCAAAGACCCAGATTGGGTAGGCCCTTCAGATGCTTCATCCGAGACATCAGATTAGTGCGCCTGGTGTGAAAGTGGCCTTTAATTGAGAACTCTGCAGTGTCGGCTACGTCCGCATAGCGGAAATAGGTGACGCATATCTCGCTGCGCTCCTGATGAATGACCGCTTTTCTCTCTGCAGCGCAGCCAATGGCCTCTGCGACAAATTTTCTGCGTCCGCTAAAGGCAGGCCAAAGGCACTTCCGCTTCGGGCTCGAAGCGGTCATCTGACTCTTTTAGTCGGATGACTGCTTCATCATGGTAAGCAGTCATTGGTGATGGTCATTCCGGGCATTTGTGCTCCAAGGTCCGCTTTCACCAGCTCCAGACATTCGTGGAATTTTGCTAAATGTCTGAGTTGCGGACGAAGCAGACACTATGGCCCAAAGGCCTCACGATGGGTACGGTCTCGTTTACTTTTTCCCACTTTCAGGATCAGTGTCTGCCTGAATTGCCTGTTGTGCAGCGGATGTCGCTGCCGCTGTTACCGATGCTTCCTCTTCTGGAGACAGATCGCGGCCATGATCGAGGCCAGGTATATCCACGCGTACTTCGCGACGTGCAAATTCGATGCCATTGGCTTCGAACTCAGCCTTTACGCGGTTGTAGATTTCCTTCCGGATCATGAATTGCTTGCCCGGCTTGGCCATGAACTTACCCCGGATAATCATGCCAACATCGTCGATGTCCATAACACCTTGTGACTTGAATGGCTGCAGGAAGTCTTCGCCCAGTTCGGGATGCTCCAACATTTCCGCGCCGATCTTTTTGAAGATCCTTTTGACGCGATTTGGGTCGGTATCGAAGTTCACCATGAACTTCATCTTCATAATCACCCAATCACGACTGAAGTTTGTAAGCTGAGGTATCTCGCCATACGGAATTGTGTGGACCGGTCCGTTATGGTGGCGCAGTCGCATGGACCTGATCGAAATCTTCTCAACCGATCCCATGGTGCCGCCAATTTCGACGTACTCGCCCAATCGAAATGCATCGTCGACCAGAAAGAACACACCAGACACGATGTCGGTCACCAATTTCTGTGCGCCGAACCCGATCGCGAGACCGGCGATCCCAGCCCCAGCAAGAAGGGGTGTAATGTCGATCCCAAGGTTGCCGATCGCCAACAGCGTGAAAACAACCGCTATGATGACCTTTGAGGTAATCTCCAGGAGGGGAAGCACCGTGGACAGCCGAGAGGCTCCAGCCCCGCCTATTTCGCCTGCATCTGTTTCTTCAGAGACGCCGGCATCAGTTTTTTCCCTTGCCAACAACCGGTTGACCCAGATCGACACACCTTCATAAGCGATGTATCCGATGATCCCGGTCAGCAGAAACGCGAGTATGTTGTCGCCAGTTCCATCCTGAGTGCCCGTCGCTTGCAGCAGAGAGACATCCCAAGCATTGGCAATGATCAGCACTACAAGACCGCCGACCAAAACTCTGCCGATACGGATCATGCTGCGCTTGTTTGAGAGATAAGCCTTTTCCGCGAGTGGACCCTCGCCAATCATGGGCGGCACAGTATGCCGCACAAGCCCCCGGATGGCTGTATCCAATGCTGGCGCCATCAGCAGCCAGAACATTGTCACGTATTGTGCGCCCTCAAGAACTTGGGCGAGCTGGTTCATTCCCATAAGGATCGTGACAATAACCCACATAATGGCCGCAACCAGGATGGCAAAACCAGGGTAAGCGCGTGCGATCCACTCATCGTACGCAGTTCGATCGGGGTCGGACCCGCGCATCATGTCCTGCAACCCGTCTCGGCCCACCCATGCAACGATGATGATGTAGAGATACACGGCCCCGTCGATCCAGAAGCCAAGACGCGTCTCGCCCGGCGCAATCCCATTGTTGAAACTAAAATCAAGGGCGAAGACGTTGAAGCCCGCCAGCAACATCAAGCCGACTGTGTTGACGTGAATGAAACGGGCCCATCTGTCGCTGACCGTTACCAACCTCAAGTCCGGCCGATTGGGCGCCATAATAAACCGCGATAACGCTGCGCCAACTCGCGGTAATAAGATGAGGTATGAAAAGAAGGGCGCTGCAAACAATAGTTGTGTAGCGTCTAAAGCAAGCCGGCCCACGATGCGCACAACAACTATGAAAACAACCAGCCCAACTATTTCGCGTACAAGACGACCGAAAAGGTATTTAATCGACGCCAACAAAGACTGTTCGCCCTCTTGCGCAGCAACGTCGAGCGATCTGCCCAAGTACCACCTCGTCGCGCGTTCGGCGCCATAACCGATCGCAAAAATCAACGCCATCAATCCAAACAACGTGAAAGTTCCAGCGCTCCCTCCCTGCGTCTGAACGAAAACGCTGAAAGCCTCAGCTTGTCGTTCAAAAAGAACGGGGAGCCGGACGATGGCAGTGAGGATGGGGTCAGTAAACGTTGCCCAAAGGATCGTCGCGCGGTCTATGAGGGTCGATGGCGCTTCCGATGCGTCACTCCCACTCGCCACCAGCATTTTCAGTTGCTCAATAACAAAAGCCCTCAAGTCGTCATCAGACATACGGGCAACCAATTCTGTCAGCTGTTCCGGAGAAACATCTCCCTCAAGTGAGATGCTCTGGTCCGGAGGTAAGGTAGTGTTTAGAGCGCTGGACTGCGCGGACGCGCCCAAAGCGCTCCCAAAGAGCATTGCCAATACGACGGTGAGCAGTTTGACGAAGTTTGGCACGTAATTCTCCTTCAGCGGAGACTAAGGAAAACTATGAGAGTGTCTGCCTTAAGTTTACGGTTTGGCTGACATCTGCCAGTCGCCGTTGGCCGTACGACACCTCCAAGTCCTCAGTTCAGTTACTTTTCCTGAGCGTCCGGCTTCAACACGGTGAAATAACTGCACGCAATTGTTTTTGAGGTCCACGATCTCAACCCGCCCTGCGGTTCCTGTTTTCTCATTGGTCCATTTCTTATTGTCGCCAATCGCTTTGCCATTGGCGGTGTACAAGCTCTTCGCGGTGTCTTGCATTATTGCCAGGCTTTCCGGCTCTATGCCGCTTTCGTCGAGCATGCGCGCCAGCCCTTGGGCTTGAACAGTTTGGGGCGTAATTCCACTCCACCCGATCACTGCGATCAAAACGAGAAGTCGAGTAAGGGCCGCCATGATGTCTCCTTTCAAAAGACTATGCGAATGCTCATTCAGTTTCGCGGGGCTAGAATGCAAAACTAAGCGCAATGACTGGACCATGGTAGATCGCATCTATCGTCAGAGGAATTGTGCCACCTGTGGTGTAGTCTTGCCCAAGTGCCCGATACCCTAAAAAAAGCGTCGCAGGCGTCTGTCCCAGAGAGATGTCACGTGCATAAATCCCGATGGCCTGCCAGGAGAAGTCCGAGCCAACACCGAAGCCGCCGATGTCGCCACCGATTACAAATCTCGACTTGGGGCCAAGCTCGGTGATCAACCGGCCGCCAATCACTGGGTCAGTGAAGTTGACATCTCTGCTTGCAGTCGCCCCAAGGCCCGTGGTCAACCGAACATCCAGTTTGGTGTGCCGGAGACCTGCATAGGCATCGAATACTGTGCGATTGTTGGCATTTTCGAAGGGACCGAACCTGTAGGCGACAGCCGCGCCCAACATCGTCATTCGAATATCGGTCGTTGTGGAAAGAAGTCCGCTTCTGCTGGTTTCAAGGTTTGAGTGCAGCAGGTTGCCCAGTAACCCCCAACGTCCATTCCAATACTCACCCTCGACCATCAGCGCGAAATTCAGCTTGTCGAAAATGTCCGAGAATGGAATGTCGACACTCGTCGTAATTGGACCGACACTTGCGTCGCCATCGACAGACAACCCCCATAGGTACGGTGTAATTGATCCGCGCTTGCCTTCAACCTCAAAAGCGTCTTGAGCCGAGACAGCACTAGTGCCAAGAGCTAAACTCATCAATATCGCCGAAATTCTATTTAGTAGCATAGCCTCTCCCGTTCACGGCATTCGATTACTTAGGAAACAGGTAAGTGACACCCGCGCGAAAACCAAAGCCTTCAGGACCATTGGCCGGGCTCTCAGCCCAGTACCGCAATCCGGCAAACAGACTTACAGGCTGGTTTCCGAACCGGGTCAGCTTCGACGCAACAGCGTTTATTGGAACTGACCACTCTTCCGTCTCCCAATTGTAACTGGTCTCGGTTTGCAGTGTGAAGGTCCAATTGTCAGGCGTTGTAAAAGAAACAAATGGCTGGACGAACGTCGAATTCACATCCGGCCGCGCATCATCGCCAGCAAAGGACCAAATATGGTTGCCCAGTACACCAATGGTCCATGGGCCGGTTTGCTTAAGGGCAACCCCAGTAAGACCTGCCCCCCATTTTCCGGTGCCCAGCAGGTCGTCGGTGGCGGTTGGCAGCAGAAAGACTGGACCTATCCCCCAGATCAACCCGCTCGGGGTAGGCGCTTTCGGCGAGAAGAAAAAGCTCTGCACTGTATCGCCCAAGCCGAACTGTGTGCCCGCACCAGGGAAGATATTGTCCTGAGAAACCACCGGGACGATGGTCCGCGAAATAAGGTTCCAATTGTCTCCGATGGAAATCGGGACAACTGGTTGCACGTTGAGCACGAAGCGACTGCCATCTCCATTTGGCCCAATCCCGCGATCGTAATTTAGCTGCAACGGAACGCTGATCAACGATGCGATCGGGTTTGCCAGTTTCTTGGCGAGATCATCGTCTTGGGCGTGCGCGCTCTGAGCCATTGTGAGGCCTAAAATCAAAAGAAAGCCTTGAAATAGATGCCGCATCGAACGTCCCCTTTGGATA
Organism: Roseovarius litorisediminis; assembly: GCF_900172295.1. Taxonomy (GTDB): domain Bacteria; phylum Pseudomonadota; class Alphaproteobacteria; order Rhodobacterales; family Rhodobacteraceae; genus Roseovarius; species Roseovarius litorisediminis. Next base: position 6,201 of record NZ_FWFL01000001.1, on the reverse strand, counting down.
TCGTTTTGCAATTCAAAATTATGTTCGATATCCTGAACCACCCCCGGGCTCAGTAGCCCGGGGGTGATAGAATTGTCGGTCTTACTTCGATCCCGAGCCTTCCTGAAGCTTCTCCAGCACTTGATCAAGCGAGAAACTCGCAGCCTTCTGGCGTGGTGGATACTCCACAAACGTTTCCAAGAACTGCGCCACGTAGACCTGAGCAGGCACCATCAAATAGGCGTGGTCAATGAACCAGTCCCAATAGGTATTTGAGGTCAGGTTGGCGCGTTCGTAGGGGTCGCGGCGCAAGTTGAACAGAAGCGGCGCCCGGAGGGGAACAAACGGCTCGAACCACGCGGCAAGTGTGGTTTCCTGACGCTGCTCCATGAAGATCATTTTCCAGTCATTCCACCGAAGCGCACTTAGGTCGCCATCATCCGTGAAATAGAAAACTTCTTCCCGGGGGCCCTCATCTTCTTCACCGGTCAGATACGGTAGGAAGTTGTAACCATCCAGGTGCACACGGTACTCACGGCCGATGGCCTCGACACCGCCTTCAAGAAGCTTTTCTTTGATGTTTGGCGCACCCGCCGCGGCCAGGAAAGTTGGCAGCCAATCCATGTGGTGCATGATTTCGTTTGAAATAGCGCCAGGCTCGATTTTGCCCGGCCAACGGACCATGGCAGGCACACGCCAACCGCCTTCCCAGTTGGTGTTCTTTTCGCCACGGAACGGCGTCATACCCGCATCCGGCCAGGTGTTCATATGAACGCCATTATCGGTCGAATACAGGACGATGGTATTATCTGCGATGCCAAGCTCGTCCAGCTTGTCGAGAAACAGTCCGATATGCATGTCATGCTCGACCATGCCGTCTGCGTATTCGTCCTGTCCCGAAATCCCACGCAGTTCCGGTTTGACGTGCGTGCGGAAGTGCATTCTGGTCCCGTTCCACCAGACAAAAAAGGGAATACCGTCAGCGTGGGCCTTTTCAATGAACTCGAGTGCCGCTGTAGACGTTTCATCATCAACGGTTTCCATTCGCTTCTTCGTCAGTGGGCCGGTATCGATGATTTCACCGCCAGCGTAAGATCGGATCACGCCACGGGGTCCAAACGCTTCTAGGAAGGTCCGGCCATCTTTCAGCACCATGTCACGCGGGTAGTCTTCGAGCTCAGGTTCTTCTTCTGCATTCAGGTGGTAGAGGTTACCAAAGAACTCGTCAAATCCATGGTTCGACGGCAGGTGTTCATCCCTGTCCCCTAGATGGTTCTTGCCAAATTGACCAGTTACATAGCCCTGAGCTTTCAGAAGGCCCGCGATTGTTGGGTCTTCTTCCCGCATACCCAACTCGGCGCCCGGCAGGCCAACTTTCGACAAGCCTGTGCGGAACACGCTTTGTCCCATAATGAAGGAAGATCGTCCCGCTGTGCAGGACTGCTCACCGTAGTAGTCGGTGAACATCATACCCTCCTTAGCCATATGGTCGATATTCGGTGTCTGATAACCGACTAGCCCGTGCGTATAAGCGGAAATGTTGGTGATCCCAACATCATCGCCCCAGACGACAAGAATGTTTGGTTTCTCTGAAGATTGGGCTGACGCCACGGTCGCAGTCAGCGCCACTGTTATCACTGCAAGCGTTAATCTACATGCACCGCGCAAGTTCGAATTTGCCATGGCAATTCCTTTCTAGGAGCTCGACATCTGTCACCGTTTCGAGCCTAGCCAAGTCATTTACTCAAATAAATTACCATTTCACGCCAGATACAAAAAAGTTGCCAATCGAGAAGTGGTTTGCTCTAGACTAGGGCAGTGTAGCGTTGGGGGAGGGCTTTCAAATGTGGAATCCCGGGTGAGAATGTCGATGAGAAATCACGTCAACCGAATTAGCATCGCATGACGGCACGTCTTGACTTCGTTCTCGGTTGTTATCTGGCGCCGGTTCTGAAGGTGGCCGAGCGCTACGGCGTGGGCGTCGACCGGCATATCGCTGCGGCCGGGCTTAATGTTTTTGACATCGGAAGATTGGATGTCTCACTTCCACGGATTGCGGCGAGCCGGCTCTTCGAGATGATCGCTGATGATGTTGGAGCGTCGACGCCGGCAGAAATCGTCAAGGATTTTTCTATTAATTCGATCCCGGGATGGGGCGAGGCACTTGCTGCGGCTCCGGATTTGCGCGCCGCGCTTAACTTGGCCGCGAGCCCCGAAGGCCGGATGACTTCCGGCAACCAGGTGATCATGCGAACGAACGGCCGTACGGTCACGCTGATCGATCGCTACATTCCGCCGCTCGCAGCTGAGGAACAGTGGATCGCCGCGTCGTCGTTTTTTCTTACGTTCAATGATCTGCCTGAGATCTGCGGAAATACTTGGCGCCCACGGGTCATCGAGGTTCCCTTCGACGACGCGTCCATGCTCGAACGACACTTCGATCTCAGTGACGTAACGATCAGGACCGGGCAACCGGAAACGCGGCTGCAATTCGACATCTTTGCGCTCGGTTGCAGGATGCCGGGCTTTGCGAGTTTACAACCGGATTGTCCGAACGTTCCCTCGTCAATCGCGCAACAGATCTATTTGATCCTCGACACCCTGAAACCGGACGTTGTTCCCTCCTTTGAGCGGATCGCCGACTACCTGGATACGTCTACGCGGACGCTTCAGCGCCGGCTCGGCGATGAAGGCACGACCTACAAGAATGTCTTCATGGGGTGGCGGATGGGTAAGGCGATCGAGCTGCTGGACAATACGCGGCTGCAGGTGAAGGAGATCGCAGAAATCCTGCACTACCAACACGCCTCGCACTTTGTCCGAGCGTTCAAGAAGGCCAACAGAGTGACCCCTTCGGCGTTCCGCGAAACTGGCTAGATCGCACCACTGCCGATCTCTTGGCGTGAAATGGTGATTGAAGGCCACCAGGCGTTCCCGTTTCGTGGTCGAGAGGCGTCGACGTTGCCATCCTCGCGATCCCTGCGGCGCCTAGCTTGAAGAGGTGTCTAGCGGTGTGGCGCACAAGCCTAAAAAGATGCGTTGGTCTAGGAATACCATCGGCAGAAAATGGCTTTAGAACCTGGCCGCCGGCCAAATATAGGGCACTTGGCCGAAGCCACAGGAATATCCGTGCGTTCAATCCAAAGGCAGCTGTTCCATGAACAAACTACTTTCTCCCAAATCTTGGACAAATGGGCCATCAACATCGCTTTGCGTGAACTTGAAACAATGAGCCCGAAGACGTCGCGTATTTCAAAACGACTTGGCTATGCTGAACCTGCCAATTTCACCAGAACTTTCATCAGGTGGACAGGCACTACGCCACGAGAATACAGAAGGAGGCTACAGTGATGCATCGAATTAGATAATGGCACTTCCCTGAACCCATCCGGGCGACCTGACATCTTGCCGGCTGAAATGGTTTTCGCGGATTATCAAATACAGAAATGGGCTTCGGGAGAATAACAGTTTACCTTTGCATGCGAACATAAGGCTGTTCTCGATTATGAAACACTTGGTTGTTATCAGGCACCATTTGACGACTGACGGTCTTTGCTTCATTCGCCTGTTAAGAATATTCTTAGTCATCATATGGCTTTGCTTACTCTGGAGTGCCTTTTCAGATACTGCACAGGCTGGCCCGCAACGCCTTCCTGACTACGTAGGCTCAGCACAATGCCAAGAATGCCATCAAGATGCATACGAATCATGGAAAGTGTCGCACCATGCGCTCGCTTGGACCACGCCGGACGCGGCCAACATTCTGGGTGATTTCAACCAATCGTCATTTGAACATCTTGGAGTCATGACCCGATTCTCGAAAGGCAAAGGCATCCACTACATCGAAACAGATGGTCCGGATGGTGCGCTAACCAAGTATCCTGTCGCTGGCGTTGCGGGAATTGAGCCCCTTCAACAGTACTTGTTGGAGACGGAACCGGGAAAACTGCAATCCTTCGACGTGGTGTGGGATGTAGAGAAACAGCGTTGGTATCATCTTTATCCTGAACAGGAACTTTATGGCGGCAATGGTTTGCATTGGACTGGCCCCTATAAGAATTGGAACGCCCGCTGTGCAGAGTGTCATGCGACAGGATTTGAGAAGAACTACGCGCCAGCCAATCGCAGTTACGCCAGCACACAATCCGAAATCGGCGTGGGGTGTGAAGCGTGCCATGGACCAGGCGAAGCCCACAATATCTGGGCCGATCCAGATCTAATTTATGACGCAGACGACTGGCAGGGCGTATCTCAGGTTGGCTTGACGATGGATTTCAACCGAGGGGTTGAAGCGACCATCCAACAATGCGCGTCCTGCCATGCGCGCCGCGAGCCATATACGGATGGCAATCCGCTGCCTGGCACGCCTTTCCATGACGCATATCGCCTCTCAACACTCCGGGAAGGATTGTATCACCCTGACGGGCAGATCCTCGACGAAGTCTACGTCTACGGCTCCTTCTTGCAGTCGAAGATGTATGCAAAAGGTGTGGGGTGCATAGATTGCCATAATGCGCACGCGGCAGATCTAAAAGCTGACGGCAATACCGTTTGCACGCAGTGCCATTCCCCAGCAGGAAATAGCAATTTCCCTTCTTTGAAACTGGCAAACTATGATGATCCCAGCCACCATTTTCACGAAACCGGAAGTGCGGGTGCACAATGCAAGTCCTGCCATATGATCGAAAGAACTTACATGGGGATAGATGGTCGTCGGGATCACTCCTTCCGAGTGCCTCGCCCAGACCTTTCCGTCAGACTTCGCACACCGAACGCATGTTCGGATTGTCACAGTGATAAGACGGCTACATGGGCGGCCGAGCAGGTAGCCGAATGGTACCCTGACGGGAGCCACACAACCCCGCACTTTGCAGAAACCTTGGCGCCGGCTCGGGTGAACGCCGCCGCCGAAGTTGAAGGATTAATTGGCATGGCGACATATGGAGGGTTGCCAGGCATTGTGCGCGCCAGTGCGCTTGAACTGCTCATTCAGATTGATGATCCCAGCATAGCGGAACGGACGGCACTGCTGTTAGACGACTCTGATGCGATGGTGCGAAGTGCAGCCGTTCGCTTGCAACGAGGAGTACGGGATAGTGTTGCTGTGCAAAGATTGGCGCCGCTGCTCGAAGACTCATCCCGCACCGTGAGAATGGCCGCAGCTCGTGAGTTCCTCACCATCAGCGCAGTACGTTTGCCTCCGTCGCTCAACAGCACGCTTCAAATGGCACGAAGCGAATGGCAGCAATCACTCGCCGCAAAGACGGATTTTCCTGAAACACACATCATCATTGCAGGGGTCGGTTTGGCGACCCGTCAATTCGACGCGGCGCTTGCTGCTTTTCAGGAAGTCGTCACTCAGGACCCACAATATGTCGCCGCTTGGACCATGATGGTTCGTATCCATGCAGCACTTGGAGATCGCAACGCTGCGCTAGGAGTCGTTGACAGCGCCATCAAGGCTAATCCTTCTGATGTATCACTTTCGCTGCTCAGAGCCGATTTGCTTCAATAGAGCGCGGTCCGCGCTTTGTGCCTTTAATCGCGGCGCGGCCAAGAAGTATCGGAAATTGAAGCTCTCAGTTGGCGCGCTAGACTTGATCTTTGTTTGACCGCTTTGGGCTTATTTTGTTGAAAAACTCTTCCTTGATCGAAGTCTGAACTGCTGATTCAATTCCTGTAATCGAGGGGGAGGACCGGCGATGATGGGACCGAGGCAGGAAGCGCAACCGGCGCTGTTCTACGAGTTCTCGCTTGAGGATCATGTCCCACAGGATCACCTGCTGCGCTCCATCGACCGGTTCGTCGATCTTGGCGGCATCCGCACGCATCTTGCGGAGTTCTACAGCCACACGGGCCGCCCCTCCGTCGATCCCGAACTGCTGATCCGCATGCTGTTGGTCGGCTATTGCTTCGGTATCCGATCCGAGCGACGACTTTGTGAAGAGGTGCATCTGAACCTCGCGTATCGCTGGTTCTGCCGCCTTGATCTGAACGACCGTGTGCCGGATCACTCGACGTTTTCCAAGAACCGACATGGGCGTTTCCGCGAGAGCGAACTTCTGCGCCACCTGTTCGAGACGACCGTCGCGCGGTGCATCGCGGAAGGTCTGGTCAGCGGTCAGCGCATGGCGATTGATGCAAGCCTGATCGAAGCAGATGCCAACAAACAGAACTCGACGCCGAAGGAGGACTGGGACGTCTCGCAGATTGATCCAGCCG
>NZ_FWFL01000025.1 GCF_900172295.1 Roseovarius litorisediminis | reverse complement strand
AGAACTCGTAGAACAGCGCCGGTTGCGCTTCCTGCCTCGGTCCCATCATCGCCGGTCCTCCCCCTCGATTACAGGAATTGAATCAGCAGTTCAGACTTCGATCAAGGAAGAGTTTTTCAACAAAATACGCCCCTCATGTCGAGGGCAGAAGCTACATGACCGGCCCAAACCGGATCTTGGCCCAGACCATCAAGGCTGCAGGGCGGCGTCCCCAAAGCTGCCATTCGACATTTGTGCTTCATTCTTAACACCCAGAGGTCAGTGTTGCGGACAATGCGGACCACCGCAGATGCTGCCAAACGCGTCAGGCCAGTGCAGCCTCCAACCGGTCAAGCGCCTCTTTCGGCCAGACCTCGTCGAACTTGTAGAATTCGTCAAAGATGGGAATATCCTCGCTGAGCGGCACCCAAGTTTGCTTGCTGCTCGTGAAGATTTGCACGTCCGGAGGACACTGATCCGGATCATTCAAGGTCCCGACACGCACATACCGCAACTTGCCTAGACGGACCATGTAGCTGCTGAAGACGGCAACGCCGCAATCTCTGCAACGGGTGATGATCTGACCCTTTCCGCTTGGTGTTGGAAGCTCGTGTTCGGTGATCGGTCCCTCGAACTCAACCCGATCAGCCTCGATTATGGCGTTCAGTACATAGGCCGCTCCGGTTTGTCGCTGGCACTCGCAGCAGTGACAGCAATGCACGAACATTGGTGCCGTTTTCATGTGGTACGTGACCGCGCCGCAACCGCATCTCCCTTTAAACATCTTTCCCTCCGGAGTGTTTTTTAAAGTCATTTGCTATCTGACTAAATCGTAGTGTTTGATAGTACGGGACTCGACCAGTTCCGCCTCGGCCGGATCAACGTGCGGGCTCGCGTAGTCCTCACCGACGAATTCCTTCAGCGCCTCCAGGTTGTCCCACACCATCACAAAGCTGAACTCTCTCGGTGAATCTGCTAGCGGGGCGCCGGGCAAAATCTGAACGATACCCTTTGTCCGTTTCATCAATGGGATTGCTGTCTCATGGAAGAACCTGGCGAACTCCTCTTCTTTGCCCGGTCTTATGATGACCTGAAATATCCGCATGATCATGAACCCGTCCTCCGAAAAGTGCGGTTCCTGATGTATGAGTGCCTCGTAAATGGTGTAGCACGATCTGGCAAGAATGTCGCCTTCGGGCTCGTTCGGGTCATTAGCTGCGCGCTGCGCTAGGGTCTGATATGCGGGACAGAACGGTCGTTGGCATTTGGTAGCAAGAAGCCAATCTGCAGTACTGGTAACACTCAGCTGTCCAGCGAAAAAAGGATGTTTCAGGCCACCAGATGAGCAAAACGTGTTATCCTGCCCACTTACAGGGGAGCGAACAATGACTACAAACCAGTTTTCTGAATTCGGAACCGTTGAAAAAAAGGGTTGGTCCGAAACTGAAACCGCTCAAAGCTATGCAGCCAGTTTGGAAGGTGCCACCTCACAAAGTGTTCCGGAACTCGTGCGACAGGTCGGAGCGGGTCCGGGAGTACTTGCTCTTGATCTGTGTTGTGGCCCGGGTGTTGTCACCGCTGGGCTGCATTCCGCCGGAGCCGAAGCAATAGGGTTGGATTTCTCGCCTGCGATGTTGCAGTTGGCACGTCAAAATGTGCCTGAAGTAGAATTCATCGAGGGTGATGCCATGCACCTTCCCTTTGAAGACGCCCGTTTTGATGCTGTTACGATTGGCTTTGGCATTTTGCACGTGCCCGACCCGATCAGCGTTCTGGAAGAAGCGCATCGGGTTCTGCGGTTGGGCGGCCGCTTGTCTTTCTCAGTGTGGCACGGCCCAACAATTCCCACAATACTCGGAGATTTGTTTCAGGTAATCGGTCGTCATGGCGATCCTTCGGTTCAACTGCCCCCTGGACCTGGTCTGCATGACTACGCGGACCCCGAAATAGTTGTACCCGCATTAACAAATGCTGGGTTCTCTGATATCTCGCAAACCATTGTGGAGAACGTTGTTGAAACAAACAACGCGGACGACATTGTTACCCTGTTCATGGAGGGTACAGTGCGAGGTGGGATACTTCTTCGTTCGCAACCCCCCGATGCGCTGGCCGATATCCGAGCGGCAATGATTAAGCTGATCAAATCCAAATATGGCTCGAATGGCCCGTGGAGGTTACCAATTCCGTCGGTTGTATCCGCAGCAACAGCCGCTTAGCTGTCATTCTATTTCGGTTAACGTGAGGTCTGGTCTGCTCTGCGGACCAAGCGGACTTTGGCAAGACTACACAAATCCGCGTGCGGAATGTTAATGCGTCTGGCTGATAATGAAATCCAAAGCGGCTTTTGCTATCAAATCCGGTCTTTGCACAGGGCCCCCATGGCTTACCCCGGGAACTTTCGTGAGTTTGGCGTTCTCAATACTGTTGCTGGTTTCTTGTGCCATAAGTTTGTACTGATCCAATGAATTCTCGCCATAAAGGACGAGGACTGGACAGCGGATTCGATTGAACTCTTCTGACATAAGAGGCTTTGCAGGCTCTGCGCGTAGGTCAGGCAGCATCGTGTGGCAATTGTCCAAGTGGACTTTTTGAAAATCAGTATGTAGATCAGAGAAACCACCCTCTTTCATATTGTAGACTGCTTCGAGACCGATGTGCATGGCCGCCCGTAGGTTCCCGCCCTCCGCCATATGATAGGCAGGTTCCAGTCGCTTCCAAGCATCCTCACGGGCCCGCAGTAAAGGGCCTGGTTCGGACAGATCTTCACATTCAAATGACGGCTCGAAAATGGTTAGGGAAAGTACCTGTTCTGGCTTGATTGCGGCGGTCCGCAAAAGAACCCCGCCTGCATAAGACCAGCCAAAGAGATGAACGGGTTCATCCAACTTTGCCAACACCGCGATCAGATCATCGGTATGAACTTGACGGGAGAATGGCTTGTCGTCCGCCCATTCCATCAATCCGAAATGGCGTTGAGTAATCGCCATAAACTTCGTTTTGCGGGACATTGGCTTCCAGAAACCGCACCAAATCCGATGGTCGGCCCACGCCCCGTGAACGAAAAGAACCGGGACTCCGTTACCGACACGGACGAGTGGGAAACTGGTTCCATCGACATTGAGACGTTCTGGATCTGGCATTCCAGCCAAATCGATTTCGCTTGCCTTTGCGTTCATTCAACGAAGAGTAGGCCAATTCTTCAAGCCGGACAAATGGATCGTCAAACTTATCAAAACGCGACGATCATCGCGAGCCCGCTTCGGGCTCAGTGCGGACGTGCCAGGCTCTGTAGCCCAACGACCGATCCGAACAGCCGAATGTCCGGGCATCGGGCCACGCCGCTGAAAGCGTTGAATTTTCTGTGTTTCGGGAATGGCTGCTTTCGGAGCGCAGTCCAAGCTTGCCCCGCTGCGCCGCCACAAGTCCGCTCTGAGCCCAGTGTGGCATTTGCTGCATGGAACACGAACTGCTGCAATGCTGTAGAAGCCGGAATTTGGCACTTGATCGCTGTTGCAAAAACATAACCCGCGACTTCGGCTTCGATACGTGCTAGTAAATAACGGTTTTTTACCGAGGATTTGAAATGACTGAAATTTCGGTGATTGGCCTTGGGGCGATGGGGACAGCGCTGGCAATGGCGCTTGTTGGTGCGAATCGCGAATTGACGGTTTGGAACCGGACATCTGAAAAAACGCGACCTCTCGTTGCAGCCGGCGCAAGGCAGGCGGCGAGTATTGATGATGCTATAGCCGCCAGTCCCAAAGTCATTGTCTGTTTGCCGAGCTACAGCGCAACATCCGAGCTTTTTGAGGATAAAGACACCCAAGCGTTGTTGGCCGGACGAACCGTCGTGCAACTTAGCACTGCTTCGCCGAAAGAGGCGGTCGATGCAGAGAAATGGTTCGCGGAACGAAACGCGTCATTTCTTGCCGGTGCCATTCTGTGCTGGCCTGGAAGTATCGGCACGGAAAACGGGAAAATCGTTGTAGCAGGTCAACAGAAAGCTTTTGAGGATTGCAGCAGCGAATTACGTGCACTGGCCGGTGGTCTTCGGTATCTCGGACCAAATATCAGGGCGCCGTCTACGGTAGATCTGGCTTTTTTGTCTCGAACCCTAGGCATTATATTTGGGTCGATCCACGGTGCGCTGGTGTGTGAAGCGGAAGGCGTTCCAGTATCCGAGTTCACGGCAATCTTGCCGCCCGGAGATCGGGCTGTCCCGCTGACCGAAACTATCAATAACGGAACATTTGATACCATTAGTGAGGCCGGTGCTTCAGTTGATGTCGCTTGGGCAGCGGTTCGCCAATTGCAGCAACAAGCACAAGATTCAGGTATCAACAGTGAGCTACCGGATTTGATGGCAGCTTGGGTAAACAGAGCCCAAGCCGCTGGATTTGGCGCTCAGGAAACAGCGGCAGTCATAAAGACGCTGCGGACAAAAATCTAAACTGCCACACAGCAGCAGAGCATAAAGACCAGACATTGGAATTAATACTATGACCGTCTGTTTTGTCCCGCTGAGCAGCCATTGGTACAGACAGCAGCTAACGACGGCTTCGAGCCGATTTTGTTGAAAAAGTCTTTGATTTCGGCGCGCCTGTTTGAGCTATCGCCCTGATTTCGTTTGGATGTCGACGGCGTAACCATCGGTTCAACCTGCGGCGGGCAGTATTGGCTTGAGCTTTGCCAGTTTCCGGAGGTTTTGGGCGGTGGCTGCCAAGGTGAACTCATCTTGAACGCCGCAGGGACCGCGTAATCGTAGTCGCCCCAGGCCGAGGATGCGTTTGAGGTGGGCAAAGAGCATCTCGACCTTTTTTCGTCGCGCCTGAGCCTTGGGATTGAAGTCTGAGGTGGTGCATTGGCGAGCAAAGTCTCTGACGATCTCATATTTATCGCGATGGACCGAACGCGTTTCAGCGTTGGGGCAGCACTTTGCCTTCAGCTCGCATCCTGTGCAGTCTGATTTCAGTGCCCGATAGTTTCTGGATTTCCAAACTGGCGCATTCCGTTTTGGATCTGAATAGGTCCGCCATGTATGCCGCATCTCTTTGCCGCCCGGGCAGATGTACCGGTCGTTCTCATCATCCCATGTGAAGTCGGAGCGCGAGAAGGTTCCGTCGGTCCGTTCACCCTTGTCGAAGACCGGGATGAAGGGAAGGATTTGGCGCTTTAATGCCAGCCAGACCAGAGTGTCGGAAGACCCGTAGGCCGTATCTGCCGCGATCCAATCGGGCTTCACGCCAAAGCGCTGTTCGGTCCGGTCGAGCATCTTGCGCATCGCGCCCACCTCGGCGGTCTTGTTCGACCGGCTGGCATCCACATCCATGATGATGCCGTGGTCCGTATCGATGAGGTAATTGTCGGAATACGCAAAGAACGCAGGGCCTTTGCGCGCCGCTGTCCATTGGCTTGCTGGGTCAGCATGGGCTGTGAACTTGGGCTTTGCGGTGGTCGCCGCCCCAAAGGCTTCGTCGTCCAGCGTGTCGAGGTACTCGCGGACGGCACGCGGTGCATCATCAGGACAAATCTCGCGGGCTGCCCAATCCCCGGGGTTGCTCGAGTTCTGCTTCTGCACATCCGCGCTGATCAGGCTGGCGTCGACCGCGAAGCCCTGACCGCCAACCAAGCCTTCCTTCATGCAACGAGCAACCGTTGTCTCGAACACATGGCGCAGCAGATCGCTTTCGCGGAAGCGACCATGACGGTTCTTGGAAAAGCTCGAGTGATCCGGGATGCGGTCCGTCAGATCGAGGCGGCAAAACCAGCGATACGCGAGGTTCAGATGCACCTCTTCGCAGAGCCGTCGCTCGGATCGGATGCCGAAGCAATAGCCGACCAACAGCATGCGGATCAGCAGTTCGGGATCGACGGAGGGGCGGCCCGTGTGGCTGTAGAACTCCGCAAGATGCGTGCGGATGCCGCCAAGATCGACGAACCGGTCGATGGAGCGCAGCAGGTGATCCTGTGGGACATGATCCTCAAGCG
>NZ_FWFL01000012.1 GCF_900172295.1 Roseovarius litorisediminis | reverse complement strand
AACGAAAGACCATCGACGCGCGACGCTTGCATCACAGACAACGTGCCGCATAATGCAATCAACCAGATGAGCCGAAAACTCTCTTAGTTTAAGCCGCCTTTGGTGCCAAAAACCCTGACGACGGACACCTGATCATTCGAAACCGTTCCCTGATCTTGAAGAATATTTCCCTGTTAAGTTTTCAAAATTCCCTGTTCCGTGTTTTAGGGAAATTCACCAATAACCTGCTGTAAATGCATGGTAATTATCACGGAATCCGTGCCGAAATCGCACGATTCCATCAAATTTCCCTGTAAATCGGCCCTTAACAGGGAAAATTCCCAAAAACCGCACCGACGAAAATGGCCTACTGAGACTCTGGCCAAGTTCAAGGGTATGAAGTGCTGCCCAGTGCGTCTCTCCGCGATCCGGCATGGCCAAACCGTTTGAATTCGCGCGGGAATTCAAACCCAAACGCGTGAGACAGATTCTTCGGCAATTCAGTGGTGAGCCGTGCAGGATTCGAACCTGCGACCCACTGATTAAAAGTCAGTTGCTCTACCAACTGAGCTAACGGCCCACTAAGCGGCCTATCTAGAAAGTGCGGAGCAGGCGGTCAACCCCGAAAACACAAGATAATTTCGTGACCTGCTGGATTCATCTATGACCGGGGTTTATATGCGGCTTTATGGTGGAACGCCAAAATACCGGTTTGCCCTTTATGAAGATGCACGGGCTGGGAAACGACTTTGTCGTGCTGGATGCGCGTACCCGCGATATACCGGTTTCGCCAAGTCTTGCGATTGCCATTGGTAATCGCCATACGGGCATCGGATTTGACCAGCTTGCGGTTATTCGAAATGGCCCAAGCGATGCACACCTGACGTTTCATAATGCCGACGGCTCTATGTCGGCGGCCTGCGGCAATGCAACCCGCTGCATAGCGCGTTTTCTGATGGACGAAACAGGCAGCGACGATTTGCATCTGACCACGGAACGCGGCGATCTTTATGCGGTGGACGCTGGTGGTGGCATCACCTCGGTCAACATGGGTGCGCCGCAACTTGAATGGCAGGACATTCCGCTTTCTGAGCAGATGGATACACTGGAACTGCCCATCGAGGGCTGTCCGACCGCAACCGGTATGGGCAATCCACATTGTACCTTCTTTGTCGAGGATGCCGAGGCAATCCCACTTGACCAGTTCGGCCCGCGTTACGAGCATCACCCGCTTTACCCAGAGCGCACCAATGTTCAGGTGGCCAGCCTGATCGGCCCAGATCACCTGCGTATGCGGGTGTGGGAAAGGGGCGTGGGCGTGACTTTGGCCTCTGGCTCGTCATCTTGTGCCACGGCGGTGGCCGCTGTGCGTCGCGGGTTGACAGGGCGTAAGGTGCAGATCGACCTGGATGGTGGCACTTTGCATATCGACTGGCGTGACGATGGCGTCTGGATGAGTGGCCCTACCATGCATGTTTGCAGTGGTGTGCTGACACCTGAGTTTCTTGGATCGGTCGAATGACTGACGCCCCCAAATTCACCACCCTTGGCTGTCGTCTGAACGCTTATGAAACCGAAGCGATGAAAGACCTGGCCGGGCGGGCCGGGTTGGGCAATGCCGTTGTCATCAACACCTGCGCCGTCACCGCCGAGGCCGTGCGTAAGGCGCGTCAGGAAATCCGCCGCCTGCGACGTGAAAACCCCACGGCGCGCCTGATCGTCACCGGCTGCGCCGCACAGATCGAACCGCAGACCTTTTCTGCCATGCCCGAGGTTGATGCGGTCATTGGCAATACTGAAAAGATGCAGCCCGGGACATGGGGTAAACTAGCGACTGATTTCATCGGCGAGACCGAAAAACCCATGGTTGACGACATCATGAGCGTCACCGAAACCGCAGGCCATCTGATAGATGGGTTCGGCACCCGCAGCCGTGCCTATGTGCAGGTGCAGAACGGTTGTGACCACCGCTGCACCTTCTGCATCATCCCTTATGGCCGTGGCAATTCACGGTCGGTGCCAGCGGGCGTGGTGGTGGATCAGATCAGGCGGCTGGTCGATAAAGGCTATAACGAGGTGGTGCTGACCGGTGTTGACCTTACCAGTTGGGGTGCTGATCTGCCCGCCGCACCGCGTCTTGGCGATCTGGTCATGCGTATCCTCAAACTGGTACCTGACCTGGCGCGCCTGCGGATAAGTTCGATCGATTCGATTGAAGTGGACGACAACCTGATGCAGGCTATCGCGACAGAACCGCGCCTGATGCCACACCTGCATTTGTCGCTTCAGCATGGTGACGACCTGATTCTCAAGCGGATGAAACGCCGCCACCTGCGTGACGATGCAATCCTCTTTGTCGAAGAGGCCCGCAGGTTGCGGCCTCAGATGACATTTGGCGCTGATATTATCGCCGGTTTCCCGACCGAGACCGAGGCTCATTTCGAAAACTCACTCAAACTGGTGCAGGACTGTGACCTGACCTGGTTGCATGTCTTTCCTTATTCGCCCCGCCCTGACACTCCGGCTGCGCGGATGCCGCAAGTGAATGGCAATGACATAAAGTCCCGTGCTGCCCGCCTGCGCGCGACGGGGCAGACACAGGTCGCCCGCCATCTTAATGCGCAACTCGGCCGTTCCCACAGCATCCTCATGGAGAGCCCTCGCATGGGTCGGACAGAACAGTTCACTGAAGTGTGCTTTGATTCCGACCAGCCAGAGGGCCAGATTGTGATTGCCACTATCCGAGGCACGGCCGGCAACCGTCTGGTTGCATGAACACGCCCATTCTCTGGTCTTTTCGCCGCTGTCCCTATGCCATGCGGGCGCGGCTGGCGATTGCCAGCGCCGGTATCACCGTGGACCTGCGCGAAGTCATCCTGCGAGACAAACCCGCCGAATTCCTTGCCGACTCGCCCTCGGCGACCGTTCCCTGCCTGCAATCCGGCGGCAAGGTGATCGACGAGAGCTTTGACATAATGCTCTGGGCGCTTGCCCAAAACGATCCCGAAGGCTGGCTGGAGATGCCCGCACAAGGTTTTGATCTTGTTTGTGACTGCGATGGTCCGTTCAAGACAGCACTTGATCGCTACAAATACGTCACCCGCCATAAGGATGTGGATATCGGGTTCGAGCAACATCGCGCAGGTTTTTTCCTTCATACACTCGACGGCTTGCTGGCGCGGCACTCCTGCCTGTTTGGTGCAGGCCCCACATTGGCCGACATGGCAATCCTGCCTTTTGTTCGTCAATTCGCCCACGTCGATCTTGCTTGGTTTACCGCTCAACCCTGGCCCCATGTGATCCGCTGGCTGGATGCATTCAAATCGTCCAGGCGTTTTGTGGCCGTCATGACCAAATACCCTGCGTGGCAACCGGGTGCTGCAATGGCCTGGTTCCCCGATCCTGGCTTCCCGCCGAATCTGCCTGCCTGACAGGCATTCGCCGCTTCCCAATCTTTTGATCCGGGGGCAGGATGCGTCGAAAAGGAACAGGAATCCGCAGATGCACCCGAATCCGGCCTATCGCGGCGCAACCCGCGACCACAATATAACGTTCGCTCGCGATCAGGGCTTTGGCATGCTGGCCGTCTCTGGCCCTGATGGCCCGGCGATTAGCCATATCCCGTTCCTGCTGTCTGATGATGGCTCTGCCGCCGAGTTCCATCTCGTGCGTTCCAATCCTATAGTGAAGATGCTGAGCGTGCCCTTGCAGGCGCGCCTTGCTGTGCAGGGGCCACATTCCTACATCTCGCCTGACTGGTACGGTGTTGATGATCAGGTCCCCACCTGGAATTATGTGGCGGTGCACCTTGCAGGTCGGGTTGACCTGCGCCCCGTTGACACTCTGCGTGATCTGCTGGACCGGCAATCCGCCTTCTACGAGGCACGCCTGCTGCCCAAGCCGCCTTGGACCACTGCCAAGATGACTCCCGAAGTGCTGGACCGGATGATGCGCCAAATCGTACCGGCGCGTATGCGGATCGACCAGATCGACGGCACCTGGAAGCTGGGACAGAACAAACCCGGTGACGTGCGGCTGCGTGCGGCCTGTAATGTCGCGGGCTATGGGATCGGAAATGAGGTGCAGATCCTGTCAGCCATAATGCAGGGTGCGTCTGATTGAGGAATCGACAGCCCCGCAGGCCTAGCATAGGATCCAGCGCAACAGCAAAGGAGTTTTGCCAATGAAACTCGTTACAGCCACCCCGTCTCCATTTGGCCGCAAGGTCAAGGTCGTCCTTTATGAAACCGGTCTGATCGACGAGGTCGAGATCGAGTTGATTACGACAACGCCGTTTGATACCGACACGGATCTGGCCTCCGCCAATCCAATGGGCAAGATCCCCGCCCTGATCCGCGAACAGGGACCCGCGCTTTATGACAGCCGGGTGATCACACGTTATCTGGACGCCCACGCCGGAACCGAACTTTATCCTGAGGCCCGCATCTGGGACACGCTGACACTTGAGGCTACCGCCGACGGCATTCTCGAAGCGGCGCTCTCGATGGTTTACGAGCACCGCCTGCGCCCGCCCGAAAAAGTGTTCGATGGCTGGGTCGAGGCTCAATGGGCCAAGGCCGAACGCGCTGTCACCGCAGTGAATGCCCGCTGGATGAGCCATCTTTCAGGCCCTCTTGATATGGGGCAGATAGCCATTGCATGTGCGCTGGGCTATCTGGATTTTCGTCACGCCGACCGCAATTGGCGCAAGGGGAATGATGCGCTGGACGATTGGTTCGCCGTTTTCGCGCAGCGTGACAGCATGAAGGCCACCGCGCCCGAGTAACCGGCCTTGTGCCAAAAGATACAAGCTATCCCTTTTTGGCATTCTGCTTGTGCAAACGTCAACAAACGCAGGCTCTAACGCTGTTTGCCGCTTCCGATTAAAGAGTATGTGATTCGTGAGCTTTCACCGGCGAAACTTTGCATTTCTCCGGTAAAGCTGCCGACAAACGCCATTTCATCGCCGGAATAAAAAGTTGCCAGTTCTTCCAGGCGCAGATCAATTTTCTTCCACATCATCGGGGGTGCCCCTGCCAGAAGTTCATTTTCCATCTTAAGGTGAGCATCGCCGTCAAATCCGACGTCTGTTTCAGTTAGATCCATGTTGAGCTTCACATCACCCGGTCCCATATTTGGCATGAAGCTGACCAGGGAAACCGAGAGCGCATCACCATTGATCGCAACTTCTCCCTGCATGGGCAGGAACATGTTGAACACCATCGACATGATCGAACCGCCCACGCCGGTAATCTGCATCTCGACATCATAGATTGCGGGCTGGGGTTTAGGAGTGAACCTGGCCGTGCCGACCAGAAAACCTTCGGCCGTGACATAGTCGTTGCCTTTCAGCTCTTCACGGCTTCGGCTGTTTTCGGTGGTCCAGCGGACGTAAGGGAGGCTCCCGTCCGGACGGGATTCCCATGTGCCAACCTGGAGCTGTTCGTTCTCGGGCGAAACGGTGCCACCATTCAGGCGCTGGTACTTGGCAGTTCCGCCCTGTTGGGCGGTCAGCTCAAGATCGCGGGAAGATTCGTGCGCCGTCCGGAAAGTTGCAGTCTGATCGTTCCAGCATATCTCGGAAAGTTCATTGGTCGTGGCGACATTTGGCCCGTCAATCTTTGAATACCCTACGATACCAAATCCATAGGCCCCGTCGCAATCCGGCAGGATAGAGGGCTCGGCCTGAGCAGCAGCGTTGTACCCCTGAATCGACAATGCCAAACCTAAAATCCAAATTCGGCTGGAAAAGTTAATTTTGATTTTCATAAGTTGATCCCCCGTCTGAAAAGCCTTGGCGCGCGTAAGTTCACCATTGGTTTTTAATTTGCACGCGGCTCGCGGCGCATGCAAGTCTGCGCAGATGCGAATGGCAGATACACAATCAGAGGTGGTGGCGTGGAGATCTTTTTGGTTGTTTACTTTTCAAACGGCAAACGGGTGATAGAGAAACCCTTGTCGGCAAGCAACTGAAGGACGCCAGTTTCACCTGGCAGGTGTGCTGCGCCGACGGCCATGAAAACCTGCTGACCCGAGGCCTGATCCATTAGCCGTTCAACCCAGCCCTGATTGCGCCGGTTCAGTAACTGTTGCTCGAACACTTCAAAATCCCTGGCGGCTTTGGCGTCGCCAAACTCGTCCGAGATATAGCGTGAAAACTCCCAAATCAGGGCGATTTCCTGATCAAGGTAGCGTTTGCGCAAGGTATAGGCCAGATCATCGGCGTCGCCGGACCAGGTAAAGAAAAGGCGGATCATGTCCAGTTGATCCTTTTGTGGAAAATCGTCAAAGAGGGTCAGTAGCGTTCTATAATCTTCAAGCGATCGGCTATCGTTTCCAATGGACTGCGCGTAATCCCCGATGCGGGCATCGATACCTTTCTTCTCCATCAGGCCGCTGCGCGCTTCACAGGGGCCGATGCCCAGCATCATTGCGGCCCAGAAGGGTTTGAAACGTGCGGCCATGAAGCCAGGTATGGCCCGCAAGCGCATTTCATCGACAAGACGTTTCCAGTCTTCTGCGCCCAGAAGATCAGGCAGGGTGGCACCGTCGGTGATAAACATGATCGAAGGGTCTGCCGCAATTTCGCGCTGAAGTTGGGCCTGATCATTGTTCGACACCTCAAGATAAATCGCGTCAGCGTTGTCGATCAGGGGTTTTACACGATCAAGATGGGATTGTGTCTGATCGTGCAGCAAGTGGTAGGTGCCAAAAAGCGTGATCTGCGTTTCGTCGCGTTTAGCCTGCCACAGCAGGCCTTTGGGGTAGGGCGCGGCGTAGGCGCGAGCGGTTAGCCTGGACCGGTCTTCATCCGACAGAGCCGAAATCAGGTCAGTGCCTTCGCAGGTGGCGAAGGCGGCAAGTGGTTGAAGCATAAATAAAATCGCAGCAAGAAGTCGAACCATTGGGCACCTTTTAAGCGGGCTTGAATGACCTCAAGCTAGAAGGCCCTACCCGGCGGTTCAATCAAATTGGCGAAAAAAGTGTGGATGCGTTGTTGACAGCCCCGAAGCCTGACCTTAGCTATGCGCCGTTAGCACTCGATCAAAGTGAGTGCTAACGACCCCTTGGAGGGTCATAGGGAGTAACTTTGAGCTAAGGAGCCTCAGAGATGGCATTTAAACCACTGCATGACCGCGTCGTTGTCCGCCGTGTTGAAAGCGAAGAAAAAACTGCTGGTGGGTTGATTATCCCTGACAGTGCAAAAGAAAAGCCCAGCGAAGGCGAAGTCGTTGCTTGTGGCGAAGGCGCCCGCAAAGACAGCGGCGAGCTGATCGAAATGGCCGTAAAGGCTGGCGATCGTGTTCTGTTCGGCAAATGGTCCGGCACCGAGATCACCATCGACGGTGAAGAGCTGCTGATCATGAAAGAAAGCGACATTCTGGGCGTAATGGCCTGAAGGCGCTGACGGCGCGTGATACAGCGCGCTTTTTCGTAACATCAATTCAAAGGAAATCGAGAAATGGCTGCTAAAGACGTCAAATTCGATACCGAAGCCCGCAACAAAATGCTGCGTGGCGTGAACATCCTGGCCGATGCGGTCAAGGTAACGCTTGGCCCGAAAGGCCGTAACGTTGTACTGGACAAATCGTTCGGTGCCCCCCGTATCACCAAAGACGGTGTATCGGTTGCCAAAGAGATCGAGCTGGAAGACAAGTTCGAGAACATGGGTGCGCAAATGGTCAAAGAAGTGGCCAGCCGCACCAATGACGAAGCCGGTGACGGCACCACCACCGCGACCGTTCTGGCCCAGGCCATCGTGCGCGAAGGTCTGAAATCGGTTGCCGCCGGAATGAACCCGATGGATCTGAAACGTGGTATTGATCTGGCAACCGCCAAAGTTGTAAGCGCGATCAAAGCTGCGGCGCGCGATGTAAGCGACAGCGCAGAAGTCGCCCAAGTTGGCACCATTTCGGCCAACGGCGAAGCTGAAATCGGTCAGCAGATTGCGGACGCGATGCAGAAGGTTGGCAACGAAGGTGTCATCACCGTCGAAGAAAACAAAGGACTGGAAACCGAGACCGATGTTGTCGAAGGTATGCAGTTCGACCGTGGCTACCTGAGCCCTTATTTTGTCACCAACAGCGACAAGATGATTGCCGATCTGGAAGACTGCATCATCCTGCTGCACGAGAAAAAACTCTCGTCGCTGCAGCCGATGGTACCGCTGCTGGAGCAAGTGATCCAGAGCCAGAAACCCCTGCTGATCATTGCTGAAGACGTTGAAGGCGAGGCGCTGGCAACTCTGGTTGTCAACAAACTGCGTGGTGGTCTGAAAATCGCTGCTGTCAAAGCCCCCGGTTTTGGCGACCGCCGCAAGGCAATGCTGCAGGATATCGCCATCCTGACCGGTGGTCAGGTGATCAGCGAAGATCTGGGCATGAAGCTGGAATCCGTGACCATGGACATGCTGGGTTCGGCCAAGAAAGTTACCATCACCAAGGATGAGACAACTGTCATCGACGGTGCCGGTGAAAAAGCCGAGATCGAAGCACGTGTTGCCCAGATCCGCAACCAGATCGAAGAAACCACCAGCGACTATGACCGTGAAAAGCTGCAGGAACGCGTTGCCAAACTGGCAGGTGGTGTTGCTGTCATCCGTGTTGGCGGCATGACCGAGGTTGAAGTGAAAGAGCGTAAAGACCGTGTTGACGACGCCCTTAACGCGACCCGTGCGGCCGTACAGGAAGGCATCGTTGTAGGCGGTGGTGTGGCGCTGGTTCAGGCCGGTAAAACACTGGAAGGCATGAAAGGCGCCAACAACGACCAGAACGTTGGCATCGCGATTGTTCGCAAAGCGCTGGAAGCACCGCTGCGTCAGATCGCAGAAAACTCGGGTGTTGATGGCTCGGTTGTGGCAGGCAAAGTTCGCGAGAGCAACGATGCTACGTTCGGCTTCAACGCGCAGACCGAAGAATATGGTGACATGTTCAAATTCGGCGTGATTGACCCGGCCAAGGTTGTGCGTACGGCACTGCAGGACGCGGCCTCGATCGCTGGTCTGCTGATCACGACCGAAGCCATGGTTGCTGACAAGCCTGCCAAAGACGGCGGTGCTGGCGGCGGCATGCCTGACATGGGCGGCATGGGCGGCATGGGCGGCATGATGTAATCCTGCGCACCTTTATGCTGACGGATTGGGGTCGCCTTTAGGCGGCCCCTTTTTTGTATTTGGAAAATCCCTTGACTTGAAGGAAAGCCTCCACAACCCTGATGCGGTTCGAGCGTGCACCATTTCATCTAAATGTTTTTAAGTGGGGATCCCGTGGTTTCATTTTCAATCCGGCTGCTTGCCGTTTTTGTGCTGTTGCCCTTCATTGCGCTGAATGCACAGGCTGAAGAAGGTATTAAGGTGGCCGGGGTGCCGGTAAATGTCGTGCCTGACCCTGACCTGTCGAAGCTTTCGGTGATGGCGATGTGGTCGCAAATCCTGCCGGGCCCTAAGGGGCCGATGCCGGGAGTAAATAACGGTGATGTCGTGCCGCAGATGGAGGCCAGGTTTATTCTGGCGGTCCAGACCGGTGCCAGAGTTGAGGACGCCTGCACAAATCCGTTGGTTGATGTGACGGGTAAGGCTCCCAATGCGTTTATCCGGTTTCGCGGCGCGTTGAAGGGTAACCTGCAACTGGCCAGCAGTACGGCGCCGATCAGAACGTATGATGTAGCGATCTGTGCGGTGGCAATGGATCCGGCTGCGGCAAGCGTTTCGGTGACGTTGAATCATCAGATTCCCACGCTTTACCCCGGCAATGTCGATCCCAATGCAGTGCAACGACCGGCGACGATGGCTGGGCCTGCGCTTTTTGGTAGGCGCAGCAATGGCGGCAAGTCCATACGAGCGGGCTTTCTGGCCGATAGCGGTTGCCGGGGGCAGGTAGAGGGAAAATCAAAGGGTGGCCGTTGGTGGCAGGATTGCGAAGACAGGCCTGATAAGTCAGACGCTATCTGGAAATGGGCATTGCCGAGCGTGGCAAAAGACATAGCCAAAACCCCACCGGATTTTATCATCCATGGAGGCGATCATCACTATTTCTATGAGGAAGGCGAGTTTGGTGGTTTTTGGCTGGGGGTCGGCAGGAATCGGTTTGAATACTGGCTGTACGAGTTCCTGAATGCTGCCCAACCGATGATGCTGGCAGCGCCTTTTGTTTTCGTGCGCGGGAATCACGAACTTTGTAGTTCCTCCTGGTTCGGCGGCGGCTGGTTTGAGATGTTTGGCCCTCGTATTCTGGACAATACCGCGCCGGATGAGGGGGATGCGTTGAACGGCTGCCAGACCGGGGCGGATTATTCGGAAGCCTGGTATTTCGATGTGGCTCCACGCAATGACACAACCGTACCTCCGTTCCGCTTTCATGTAATCGACAGTGGCAATGACTGGAACGCCAGCCAAAACAATGCGTTCAATGTGGCAGCCGAGGGCGGGCGCGATAAGATCTGGCTGACGCATATTCCGCCCGCGATGCTGCTGCATTACAACAGTGAGTTCCAATTTGCCGATCAGAAGGTTCTTGAGGCGGTCAGCAACGCGTTTGCCCAGGTTGCGGGCTGTGGCGGGTTGGGCAATTTCAGTTGTTGGCCGAGGGCGATCCTGACCGGGCATCAGCATCTTTATCAGAAGGTTGAACTGTCGTCTTCAGCCTCAATTGCGACCGGGACAGTGGTGACTGAAGTGCATATCGCCGGTCATGGTGGCACCGCATGGGATAAGGCTGGATTGGTAGCCAAGGATCTGCCCCAAACGCCTGCCGTGGCGTGTACCACGGTGTTGAAGTTAACAAACCCGCACCAAAAGAAAGGCGTGTTCGGGCCGCAGGACATGCATGCCAGGATCACTTCAGTCAGTCGCCATGGATATCTTATACTGGAACGCGATGCGCATAGTCCCACTTCAACGGGTTGGAAAATCACACCGCATTGGGTGCCCGCCGCGCAGGGTGTTGATCTGAATGTAAAAGTTGCTGAATGTGAGGGATGAAACAGGGCTCGAACTCGGACAGCTTCAAGGGCAAAGGTGCAATGTTCTCAAACAGGGAATTTACCCGCGAGATGCGGCGCGGTGAGGAAGGCAAGGTAGATGCCTTGCTGATGCAATCCTTTGGCGGCAATGAAGAAGTCAAGCTGGTCAGGGCGTTGCGTAAAACCGGCGCAATGGCTGGCGAAATGGTGTTGCCACAGGGGGACAGGATCATTGGGTTTTTTGCGCTTTCTCGATTTCGGCAGCCTAAGGACTGGCTATGTCTGGCGCCGGTGGCGATACATCCCGATTGGCAACGGCAGCGAAACGGCCGGCGGATGATTGGCCTGTTAAGCGAATGGGCCAGGATAAGCGGCAGCTATGTTGTGGTGCTGGGCCAGCCGGAGTTCTATGGACGCGCGGGGTTCAGCCTTGAAAGAGCGGCCGGGCTGACCTCACCCTATCCGATCACGCATACGTTGCTGGCGGGGCCGGGTGCGGATGTGCCAAAACAGGAATTGACCTACCCCAAAGCATTTGAAAGCATCTGATGCGCCTTTTCCTGTTGACTGCCCTGACGATGATCGCCTTTGCAGCCAATTCGGTGCTGAACCGGATGGCACTGGCGGGCGGCGGTATTGATGCGATCAGTTTTGGGGTGATCCGGCTGCTGGCCGGGGCGTTGGCATTGGCGGTCTTGTGTCTGGTGCTGCGTGGCAGGCTGCATCTGGGCGGACCAGGCCGGTTGGCGGGCGTGGTCTCGCTTTTGGTCTATCTTTACGGATTCTCAACTGCTTATCGGGGCCTGGATGCCGGTTTGGGCGCGCTGATCCTTTTCGGCGTGGTACAGATCACAATGTTTGCCGGTGGCCTGATCAAGGCCGAGCCGATGCCGCTGCGGCGCTGGATCGGGGCGGCGCTGGCCTTTGCCGGCCTGGTCTGGTTGCTTTGGCCCGGGGCCGGCCCAAAAGTAAGCGTCATGCACGGGCTTTTAATGGCTCTGGCAGGGGTTGGCTGGGGTGTGTATTCGCTGGCCGGCCGCCTCAGTCGCGATGGGCTGATGGGAACGGCAGCAAATTTCATTCTGGCTACCCCAGTGGGGCTTTTGGTGGGGTTGATGCTGCCCGCGGGTCCGACGGGCGTAATGATTGGAGCGCAGGGGGTTGTGCTGGCCATCCTGTCGGGGGCCGTCACCTCGGGGATGGGATATGCGTTGTGGTACAGCGTTCTGCCACGACTGGCCTCGTCGGTGGCGGCGGTGTCTCAACTGACGGTGCCGGTGATCGCCATGGCGGGTGGCATGGTGTTTCTGGGCGAAGCGCTGACATGGCAATTCGCGCTGGCCTCGACCCTTGTGCTGGGGGGCGTGGCAATCTCGGTTGGGCGCAGCAAGGCGTAACCAGAATCCGGCCTGCGAATTAATCTCGCTCAAGTCATCTTGCCCGGCAACGTGTTAAGTTCCGTTTATGAATTTATCTGCAAATCAGAAGGGGGCACCCATGCGACTTTTGCTTTTTGTACTGGCGCTGACAGGGTTTGGCGCGGCACTGGCGGCCGAAGAAAAAGAGGCAAGCCTGCGCATTTCAGATGACGTATTCCGCGCAGGTCAGGAGGTGGTGCACGACCAGAGCGGCGCTGATGATCTGTTTATGGCTGGGGAAACTGTCCGCTCAAATTCAGAAATTTCGGGCTCGGCCCATCTGGCTGGACGCCGGGTTGAACAGGGTAGTGCCGTGGGAGAAGATTTATATGCCGCAGGCATGAGAGTGACCTCAACCGGGGCGATCGGTGGGGACGCCACGGTGGCGGGCTACAACGTTAAAGTCGGGCCGGTCGCGGGCGATCTGCGCGCTACAGGCTCAACCGTGGCCCTGACGGGTGATATTGGCGGCTATGCGCTCGTGGCCACAGAGGAGTTACAGATGGGCGGGGCCATTGGTGGCGACGCATATATCGCGGCCGAAGAGATCAGCTTTGACCCCGGGGCAAAGATCGAGGGCCAGTTGGTTCTTTATGAACGCAACGTTGGCAGCCTGAAAATTCCCGAAACTGTGGTGCCCGCCGATCGTATCGAGCGACGCAACCTGAGTGAATGGGATCATGACATTGCGTCGTACCGTGTGGTCAGTTGGTGGGCTGTTCTGGGTCGTTTCCTGTTGGGGTTGATCGTTGTGGCAGGCATGGCAGCACTGGCGGCTGCTTTATTACCCGAGCAACTGGCCAACGTGCGGCAGCGTCTTTTGGAGCAGCCATTGAGGGCATTGTGGTTCGGGTTTTTGACCCAGGCGGCGCTGATCGGGGCGACGGTATTGCTGGCGATGACGTTGATCGGCATTCTCGTAAGCCCTGCAACGGTGTTGCTGGCAATTTTATCCGGGTTGGCGGGCTATATTGTTGGCGTCTACGCCTTTGGCGTGGGGATCATGCAGCGCGTGGGCCGGGGGCTTCCTGAAAAATGGAGCGAAAAAGCCATTGCCGCCGTGGTTGGCGCGGTTTTGGCTGGCTTGATCGGCTTGATCCCGTTCTTTGGGTGGTTGTTCGTTCTTGCGCTTACGCTGGTCGGGATTGGCGCAATTGCCTTGCAACTGTTTCGGCCGCAATTTTTTGCAACGGCTTAATGGGTATGGGTTTCATTTCACCAGTCGCTCCAGCGGGTCATAGCCCATGCCGCGCGAAAACGCGACATGTGGCAGGCTGTCGGGTTTGAACCGCAGGGACTGCATTTCTTCGTGGGTTACAAACCGGCGCCGGGTGACAATCGCCTCGGGGTCCAGCCAGTTGTCGCTAAGCACACCGTCGGTCACGGTGCAGCGAAAGAACACCTCGACCTGATGAAAACCGGTATCTGGATTGTGGAATTCATTAACCAGACAGGGTGGGCCAACCTTGATGGTCAATCCGGTTTCCTCATGCACTTCACGTGCCAGATTGTCAGGCAGTGAGGCATGCGGTTCAACCCCGCCGCCCGGCGCGCACCAAAGATCGCTTTGCTCTCCGGGGAAGGCGTTGACAAGCAACAGGCGGTTTTCGATGACAATGACGGCACGGGTGGCGATACGGATGGGCATGGTGGGCCTTTCAGGCGTGACAATGGGGCTGTTGTAACGAGGCGAATGGCACTATCTCAAGGGCATGAAAGCGTTGATTGCTGCCCTTGCCCTATTTTTGCCTGCACCAGCGCTGGCTGACTGCGTTGTGCTGCTGCACGGGCTGGCGCGCAGTGATGCCTCGCTTCTGGTGATGTCCGAACTGTTGGAGCGTCAGGGCTATGATGTGATCAGCCCGGATTACCCGTCGACACAGGAGCGCATCGCGCGGCTGGCGGATGAGACATTACCCTTTGCGGTGCGCGTCTGCGGAGAAACAAAAGTGCATTTTGTGACCCATTCGATGGGCGGTATTTTGTTGCGGTTCTGGTTGCGCGACAATCGCCCCGAGGATATGGGCCGCGTCGTAATGCTGGGACCGCCGAACCACGGCAGCCAGTTGGTGGACCAATTGGGGGGGCTTGAGCTGTTTGAATGGCTGAACGGCCCTGCAGGCCTGCAGCTTGAAACCGGTCCCGAAGGGTTGCCTGCGCATCTTCCACCCATTGATTTTGAATTGGGGGTGATTGCCGGAAACCGGTCACTCAACCCCTATTTTTCCTCGCTGATAGAGGGGCCGGACGACGGCAAGGTATCGGTTGAATCAACCAAGGTGGATGGCATGGCTGACCATATTGAATTGCCTGTGACCCACACGTTCATGATGAACAATCCGCTGGTAATCGCTCAGGTCGAGGCATTTCTGCGGGACGGCAAATTTGATCACGATCTGGAGTATGGCGATCTGATCTGGGGCAGTAGTAAATGAATAAACTGGAGTTGCGGCTGGTTGGCGCTCAGGTGCTGACTCCCATAGGCTTGGGTGACATGCCATTGTCATTGGCCGAAGGGCAGATTGTTGACGATAGCACCGGGCGCGAAGTGGATCTGAGCGGATTTCTGGTGTTGCCTGGAATCGTTGACGCGCACGGCGACGGGTTTGAGCGCCATCTGGCACCCCGCCGTGGGGCTATGAAGGATCTGGATCAGGGGTTGATCGCCGCCGAGGCCGAATTGGCAGCCAATGGCATCACCACGGCCATGCTGGCGCAGTTCTACAGCTGGGAAGGGGGCATGCGCGGGCCCGAATTTGCCGAACAGGTGTTTACGGCAATAACTGCGATCGGTGCCGGCGTGATGACGGATCTGCGGGCGCAGCTCCGGTTCGAGACGTCGATGCTGGAACACTATGACCTGGTGCAGAAAATGATTGCGCGGCATGGTATTGGGTATGTGGTGTTCAACGATCACCTGCCGCATGAGGCGCTGGAAAAAGGAAAGCGCCCGCCACGCCTGACCGGGCAGGCGCTGCGCATCGGGCGCAACCCCGAAAAACATCTGGAATTCATGCAGGGGCTGCATGCGAGGATGGGTGATGTACCAAACGCGCTAACCAAGTTGAGCGCAGACCTTTTGACCCAAGGCGTGTTGTTGGGAAGCCATGATGACCGGACGGTTGAAGGCCGCGCAGCAGCGCGTGCAAGGGGCGTGACGATTGCTGAATTCCCCGAGACGGCGGAAGCGATTGAAGCCGCATGTGCCGGCAAAGATCCAGTGATCATGGGCGCGCCCAATGTCGTGCGGGGCGGGTCGCACAACGGCAATGTCAGCGCGATTGAGATGGTAATGATGGGGTTGGTGGATGCGCTGGCCTCGGATTATCATTATCCGTCGCTGCGCCGCGCGGCTTTTTTGTTGGCCGACAGTGGCGTGACGGATTTGACGGCTGCCTGGGCACTAATTTCCAGTGGCCCCGCGCAGGTGCTGGGATTGGCGGACCGTGGAGAGCTAAGCCCCGGAAAACGTGCCGATCTTGTAGTAATGGATGCCAAGACCCGTACCGTGGCTGCGACGATCGCAGGCGGACGGGTCAGTTATATGAGTGGTGAAGCTGCTGCAAGGTTTGTGGGGGCGTCGTAATTCTTGCGCCCGGTTGCGCACCTGCAAGCCTGAGCGGTTGGCAGCCCGCTATTTGTGACTGCCGCCCCTTGTAACGCGGTTTACGTGGCCCATCTTGCGGCCCGGCTTCGCCTGCGATTTACCGTAAAGATGCAGCGATGTATTTGCCTCGGCTGCCAATTCGGGCACCCTGTCCATGTCGTCGCCAATCAGGTTTTCCATTACAACGTCGGTATAGCGGCTGCCGTCGCCCAGTGGCCAACCCGCGACGGCGCGGATGTGTTGCTCGAACTGGTCAACGGCGCACCCCTGTTGCGTCCAGTGGCCGGAGTTATGCACGCGCGGGGCAATTTCGTTGACGATCAGGCCCTTGGGTGTAACGAACAGCTCGACCCCCATTACGCCGATATAGTTCAGTTTGTTCAAAATTTTGGCGGCCAGAAGAACGGCATCGGTACGTTGTGATGCGGTAAGACGGGCAGGGATGGTCGTTGTATGCAGGATACCGTCCCTGTGAACGTTTTCACCCGGGTCATAGCAGGCGACCTCGCCTGCGGCGTTACGGGCTGCGATGACGGAAACTTCATGGCTGAAATCAACAAAGCCCTCAAAGATTGCGGGGGCGCCTGCCATATCGGCCAGCGCCTGCTCGGCGTGATCTGGGGTATTAATCCGCGCCTGCCCTTTGCCATCATAGCCAAAACGGCGGGTTTTCAGGATGGCGGGCAAGCCGATTTCGGCCATGGCTTCGGCCAGATCAACCGCGTCATCGATGGCAGCAAACGGTGCGGTCTTAAGGCCCAGATCAGTGAGAAATGCTTTTTCCACCAGCCGGTCCTGACTGACCCGCAGGGCCACCCTGTCAGGGCGGGCTGGTTTAAGCGCTTCAAGGATATCAAGGGCCGAAGTCGGGATATTTTCGAATTCGTAGGTGATGATATCAACGCCGTTGGCAAAGGCGCGCAGTGCGACCTCGTCCTCATAGGCAGCGGTGGTCACAACATGGGCCACATCGCCTGCTGGCGGGTTGGCGCCGGGTTCGAAAATATGGGTTCTGAAGCCAAGGCGCGAGGCCGCGACCGACAACATGCGACCCAGTTGCCCACCACCCAGAATGCCGATAGTGGCGCCTGTGGAAAGAGGTTCAGTCATCTTGTGGTTCATCCGGAATCGAGGCGGAAAGCGCAGTGCGCCAGTCGTCCAGCCGGGTGGCCAGATCGGTATCCGCCGTGGCAAGGATAGCGGCAGCCATCAGGCCCGCATTGGCAGCGCCCGCCGGGCCTATTGCCATGGTTGCAACCGGAAAGCCTTTTGGCATCTGCACAATGGAATAAAGGCTGTCGACACCCGACAGTGCCTTGCTCTGAACCGGCACGCCGATCACTGGCACGCGGGTTTTGCTTGCCATCATGCCGGGCAGATGTGCCGCGCCGCCAGCGCCTGCGATAATCACCTGAAGGCCGCGTTCCACGGCAGATTTACCATATGCCCACAGCCGGTCTGGGGTGCGATGGGCCGAGACGATCTTTGCCTCATAGGCGACATTCAGTTCATCCAGGATTTCGGCGGCACCGCGCATGGTGGACCAGTCTGACTGACTGCCCATTATGATGCCTACTTTTGCCTTAGCCATGTCGCGCCCTTTATATTTGAGCGCGCACTATACCCGTCGCGTGACTTTACGCAATGATATCAGGGATCAAACGATCTTCGATCCGGGCGATGATGTCTTTGAGGCGTAGTTTTTGTTGTTTCAGGCGCTTGATAGTCAAAGGATCGCGCGCGCCTTTTTCCTGTAGCGCCTCAATCGCCTCGTCCAGATCGCGGTGCTGGCGGCGAAATTCTACCAATTCAACCAGCAAAACCTCGTCCGATTTCATCGAAAGATCTCGATAAACGTTCATATCCGGATGATTCCCTTAGGCGTAAGGCCTGTAACATACTGAATGTGGGGATTATCGCAAAGGTCTTGCACCCGCGCTCCGAAGTTCCCATATTTCTTTCTGCAGGCCGCCAGAATGGGGTCTTGCACAATGGGCTGTCGCTTATAAGTCAAGGACGTGTCGATGACGAAACTTACTCTGGGGGCACACCCCTATATGCTGGGGTTCGAACAGCTGGAGCGGATGCTGGAACGCAGCGCCAAATCTGGCAATGAAGGCTATCCGCCTTTCAATATCGAGCAGACCTCACAGAACTCTTATCGCATTACGCTGGCCGTGGCCGGTTTTGGCGAGGGCGACCTTGCCATTACGGTTGAGGACCGGCAGCTGGTGATTCGCGGGCGTCAGCGTGACGACAGTGATGAACGTATCTATCTGCACCGTGGTATCGCGGCACGTCAGTTCCAGAGGTCCTTTGTTTTGGCCGATGGGGTCGAGGTGGGCGAAGCGATCATGGAAAACGGTCTGCTGCATGTGGACCTGACCCGCGCCCAGCCTGAAATGGTCGTGCAGAAGATCAAGATTAACAAGGGGTAAGTGAGATGGATACAAGATATGATTTCGGTGACGATGCAGGCCGTCCTATCGTCTATGTCCGGGCTGTCGATGTGAAGGACCTGCCCGAAGAAATGCAAGAGCAGGCCATGGGCAGCAAGATTCTGTACGCAGTGCATTCCGCCGATGGTGAACGTCTGGCACTGGTGCGCGATCGTCGCTTGGCCTTTGTGCTGGCGCGGCAAAATGATCTGGAACCAGTAACGGTCCACTAACGGTCTGCGCCTGCCCGCAATCCTAAGACCGACCGGCAAAATGGTTTGGCGCCGACAAGAGGTGCCAGCTAAGGTTGTGAAATGCAGAGACTGCGCATAACATCGATGCCATGGCTGATCGGATTGGATCAAAGCGATGGCGCGACCCTCAAAAAAACCTGTCAATGCAAAAGCGGCCAATAAAAAATCGCCTAAATCCATTGTCGTCTGTTGCGATGGGACGGGCAACGAGATCAAGGAAAACCAGTCGAACGTCCTCAAGTTCTATCGGATTCTGGAACGTGATGCGGCACAGATCGCCTTTTACCATCCCGGCGTTGGCACGATAAGCAATAGTGGTGCGTGGGAGGCTTTCAAGAACAAGGCCAAAGGGGTTTTCGGGCTGGCCACTGGATATGGGCTGGATGCCAATGTGCTGGAGGCCTACCAGTTTGTTTTGCGCAACTACGAAGAGGGTGATGATATCTACCTTTTCGGGTTCAGCCGGGGTGCCTATACCGTGCGGATGCTGGCCGGGTTCATGCATCTGGTGGGATTGCTGGAGCGTGATCAGGAACATCTGTGCGGTTATGCGCTGACGGCTTATAAACAGGCTTCGGACAAGGATGATTTTACCATCGCCTGGCGAGTGCAGGAGGTTTTGCGCACGCGTCGGGCCCCTATCCGTTTCATGGGGTGCTGGGACACAGTCGGGTCGGTTATCATCCCGCGGCGGGACAGGATGTATCTGCCGTCGCTGCAGTCGTTGCCCTACACACGTACCAATCCCAGCGTAAAAACTTTTCGTCATGCCATGGCAATTGACGAGCGTCGCCGGATGTTTCGGCTGGCCGAATGGAGCGAGCCGCAGAAATACAAGCCAAACCCGTTTGTTCCCGACGATCAAGCCGAGGATCAGGATATTGGTCAGCATTGGTTCGCGGGCGTTCACGCGGACATTGGCGGCAGCTATCCCGAACCGGAAAGCGGGCTGGCCAAGCATCCGTTGAAATGGATGACGGACGAAGCCGCAAGCCACGGTTTGCGGTTTCGCAAGGAAATGGCAAAACGCCTTGTCGAAGGCAGGAACCCCGCAAACAGCAAACGCAAATATGCCAAGCCCGATGCCAACGGCAAGCTGCACGATTCAATGACATGGGCCTGGAAGATACTGGAATACCTGCCGAAACGGGCAAAACGTATGGAATGGCCAGAACGCAAAGATGTGCTGGGCTTTTATCTGCCGCTCAAGGAACCGCGCCGGATTGCAAATGATTCAGAGATACACGAGAGTGTACGCGAGAGGCAGAAATCGGGGTATAGTCCGGTCAATCTTCCGCCCCAGATATGAGCAAGGATCATGAGTTATCAGTTTGACTGGGTCGATGCCTTTACCAGCCAACCCTTAGGCGGCAACGGTTGTGCCGTGCTGCACGAAGCAGGTGATTTGTCACCCGAGACCTGCATGCGTTTTGTCAGGGAAACCTCGCTGTCGGAATGCACGTTTCTCGAGCCTTCTGATGT
Organism: Roseovarius litorisediminis; assembly: GCF_900172295.1. Classification (GTDB taxonomy): domain Bacteria; phylum Pseudomonadota; class Alphaproteobacteria; order Rhodobacterales; family Rhodobacteraceae; genus Roseovarius; species Roseovarius litorisediminis. The sequence goes on along the minus strand of NZ_FWFL01000012.1, from coordinate 46,918 downwards.
GGCGGATGTCAAAGTGCGGTATTTTCTGGCGGGGCGGGAAATTCCGTTTGCCGGGCACCCGACAATCGCCACAGTGGCGTCCCTGCTGAACCGGGGGGCGGTCACGGGCAATTCGCTGAAACTGGAAACCGGTGCCGGGATCGTGCCGATTGCAATTGATACCTCAGGTGCCGGCCCGGCTTGGATCAGCATGACGCAGGTTGCCCCAAATTTTGGGGCAGAGCTACCTCGCGAGCTGGTGGCCGCTGTGGGTGGGTTGCATGCGGATGATATTGTGGCGCCTTCCCAGATCACGTCAACCGGATTGCCGTTTTGTATCACGGTGCTGAAAGATCACGACACTTTGCGCCGGGTTGTGCTGGATGTTGCGGCCCTGGCCCGTATGGTGGCCCATCTGGGGGCTGAAAACAAAGATGTGATCGAGCCGTTCTGGGTGACGCTGCAAGGCGCGACCAAGGCGGGCGATACGTTTTCGCGTTTGGTGTTACCACCTCCCAACCCGCCAGAGGATCCGTTCACAGGATCGGCCACGGGGGCAATGGCGGCTTACCTGTGGCATCATGGATTGATCAAGTCACCGCGGTTCATTGCAGAACAGGGTCACTGGCTGGACCGTCCGGGTCAGGCACAGGTTGAAGTGCTGGGTGCGCGCGACGCCATCACCGGGGTGCGCGTTGCCGGACAGGCATGGGTTTTGATGTCAGGTGAAGTTCAGCTTTACCCATTTCAGCGGTCACGAGGGTAACAAGGTGGATTGCCCTGCTCCTGTTATCGCCCTATCACGCTGCCTTGAAAGTGAGGCCTTCCCTGATGTCTGCAAACATCGCCCTTCTGCCCTATTCCAAAAAACTTGGTACGCGTCCGGGGCGCATTGCGCTGGATCAACTGGATTGGCCGCTTGGGCGCCCTGCCGGTACTGAAGGGCAGTGTCTGGCTGATCTTGGTCCTGACGATCATCTGATCATTCACCCCCGGGACACGATGTATACGCGACCTACATTTGGCACCCGCGCACGCGTTTCAGTGATGGTTCTGGAACCGGGTGCCATTCACGGCCATCATATCAAGCTTCTGCGCTGGGCCTGGCGGCGGTTTCACCGGGTGTTGACCTGCAACGAGGCACTGCTGGCCGATATTCCCAACGGGGTGTTTTTTCCGGCAGGCGGGGCGTGGGTGCCCAACTGGCGCACACTTGATGTGACCAAAAGCCGGATGTGCTCTCTGATTGCGTCTGCCAAACGTTCGCAAGAGGGCCATATTCTGCGCCACGAAACAATAGCGTGGGCCGCCAGCCAGGGGGTCACGATTGATGCGATCGGTGGCGGCTACATACCCTTTGGCGCCAAGTCTGATGGGCTTGCGCCCTATCGTTATTCGGTGGTGATCGAAAATGTACGGGAACGGAATTACTTTTCTGAAAAACTGTTGGATGCATTACTGTGCAAAACTGTGCCGATTTATTGGGGGTGTCCAAATGTCGGTGATTTCTTTGATACGTCTGGACTGATCCTGTGCGAAAGCGCTGAAGACATCCATAAGGCAATGCAAAATATGTCAGAGGCGGACTATGCAGCACGCGTGCCTGACATCGAGACCCTGAGGGAAAAAGCAGCCTATTTTGGGGAAACCAACGAAAGGGCTGCGCGCGCGGTTCTGGAAAGCAGTCCAAGCTGACAGCGCCCGGCGAAATGCCCTGAGCTGCTGGCTTTACGATCAGTCCACAATCACTTGTCCAGCGGGAATGTGAATTTCAGGCCAGCCGTCCATTCATCGCGTTCAATGACAGACTGATCAAACATCCGATACGTCAGTTCAGGGCCGAAAAGCACACCGCCAAAATCGGTTTGTAAGGACGTACCCACTTCGTAGAACGCGCCTGTTTCGTTGCGGGTGAAGCTGCCATTGAAGGCATCAACTTCTGCCCGGCCCCAACCCACATTGAAAAAAGCATCCCACACCAGAACCGCGGCACTGCTGCTGGCCGCGCTGGCCGAGGCCCTGCCCAGAAGGTTGAAATTCAAGCCTCCGTAGATACCGCGGAATTTGGATTTTCCGTCGGTCGGAAAAGAATTTCCATTAGCGTCGGTGAACGAATTGATGTTGTTCGATACCAGGACCGCGCCAAGAACCGCATATGGGACAAGGCTGCCCGCAGAGCCGCCTCTAAAGGACGAAGCAGCGCTGCTGCCACCCAAAGCCCAGCCCAGCTCGACACGAAGAGCATCCAGGTCGTCAGAAGACAGTACCCTTTCCTTGCCCGATCCGCCCTGAACCCGGGTGTCATCATCAAGGGTCGTTGCGAGTGAGAAAGCGATAAAGGCCGGAAACCAGAAGGGCGCTGAACTTTGTGTGGAAACGCTGGAAAATTCAAGCCGCTCAGGTTTCTGAGCTGTATCGGCCGTTGCAACGGTGACCGACAAGGCCATTGTGGCGATGGCTGTAGAAATCATTTTGAAAAATTTGGTCATGGAGTGTTCTCCCCTGCGTGCCGGCTGTGACCGACTGAATTTGCATCCCTGAACTACACACGGAGACAAAGAATCTTAGGTTGAGAAACTGCGCTTCCCAAGCGCCAACAGGGACTGGGAAAAGCATACGTCGGAATTGGCTGACGTAGCGTCATGTAAATTCGAAGTGCATAACATAATCTGCCGGGTGTCGCGCGTCGGCAACACCCGGCAGTCAAGGGTGATCAGCCCGCAATCAGGCCCATCTGTTCAAGCTTTAGGATCACCTGGTGGGCACAGTTATCAACATCGGTGCCTTCGGTTTCAACCCGTAGTTCGGGATTGGCCGGTATATCATAAGGGTCTGAAATACCAGTAAACTCCTTGATTTTCCCTGCGCGGGCCAGCTTGTAAAGCCCCTTGCGGTCGCGGCGTTCGCATTCCTCGATCGAGGTCGCAACATGTACCTCGACAAATGCGCCGAAGGCTTCGATATCTTCGCGAACTGCGCGACGGGTGGTGGCATAGGGCGCGATTGGCGCACAGATGGCAATGCCACCATTTTTGGTGATCTCAGAGGCAACATAGCCGATGCGACGGATGTTCAGATCGCGGTGCTCTTTTGAGAAACCCAGCTCAGAACTCAGGTTTTTCCGCACGATATCGCCATCCAAAAGTGTGACCGGGCGGCCCCCCATTTCCATCAGCTTGACCATAAGCGCGTTTGCGATTGTGGATTTGCCCGAACCCGAGAAGCCGGTGAAGAAGACGGTAAAGCCCTGCTCGGCGCGTGGCGGGCGGGTTTTGCGCAACTCGGTCACCACCTCGGGGAACGAGAACCATTCAGGTATTTCAAGACCTTCCTGCAGCCGGCGGCGCAGCTCGGTCCCCGAGATATTCAGGATGGTCACGTCGTCCTTGTCGGCAATCGCGTCCATCGGTTCGTACTGGGCACGCTCCTGTACATAGACCATGTGTTTGAAATCAACCATCTCGACGCCGATCTCATCCTGATACTTACGGAACAGTTCCTGCGCGTCATAGGGGCCGTAAAAATCCTCGCCTGCCGAGTTTTTGCCGGGGCCTGCGTGGTCGCGGCCGACAATGAAATGGGTGCAGCCATGGTTGGCGCGGATCAGCCCGTGCCAGACAGCCTCGCGCGGGCCGGCCATGCGCATCGCAAGGTTCAGCAGACTCATTGTCGTGGTCGAGCCGGGGTATTGGTCAAGAACCGCCTCATAGCAGCGCACGCGTGTAAAGTGATCAACGTCGCCCGGTTTGGTCATGCCGACGACAGGATGGATCAGCAGGTTGGCCTGTGCTTCCTTGGCGGCGCGAAAGGTCAGTTCCTGATGCGCGCGGTGCAGCGGGTTGCGGGTCTGGAAGGCAACCACTTTGCGCCAGCCCAGTTTGCGGAAATAGGCGCGCAACTCGTTCGGGGTATCGCGACGACCGCGGAAATCATAGTGCACGGGTTGCTGGATGCCGGTGATAGGGCCACCAAGATAGATCTTGCCAGCGGTGTTGTGCAGGTAATTGACGGCCGGGTGCGCATCGTCATCAGCACCAAATACTTTTTCGGCTTCGCGCGTTTTGTTCGGCTCCCAGCGGTCAGTGACGGTCATGGTCGCAAGAATCACGCCTTCCTGATCGCGTAGCGCAATATCCTGTCCGATCTCAAGAGTCTCGGCAAATTTCTCGGAGACGTCCAATGTGATAGGCATTGGCCAAAGAGTGCCATCTGCAAGACGCATGTCTTCTACCACGCCGTTATAATCTGCCTCGTTCAGAAAACCTTTGAGAGGGTTGAAGCCACCGTTCATCAGCAGTTCAAGATCGCAGATCTGGCGCGGTGTCAGATCATGGCTGATCAGGTCGGCAGCTTCTACTTTAAGTTTCTGAGCGCTTTCGTAAGAAACATACAGCTCGGGTACTGGGGCAAGGTTTTGCTGGGGCATGGGTACTCTCGGATAAAACTGAATCAATAATGGCGTTACGACGTGCAACACCTTTCACGCGCCATAGCCCCGCTTTGTGTCAGGATTCAAGCCGCTCTTGGTCGAAATGGCGAAAAGAGGCCAAAGTGACGCGAATTTGCAGCGAATCCGGATTTTATCCCTCTTTTTCAGCCAGAAACTTCTCAGCGTCCAGCGCGGCCATGCACCCCATTCCGGCCGAGGTGACGGCCTGACGGTAGACGTGATCGGTCAGATCGCCCGCGGCAAAAACACCGGGAATCGATGTGCGGGTGCTGCCGGGCTGAACCTTGACGTAACCACCATTGTGCATTTCCAGCGTATCCTTGACCAATTCGTTGGCCGGGGCGTGGCCAATGGCGATAAAAACACCTTTGCAGGGGATTTCAGTGATTTCACCGGTGTCCACATGTTTGACGCGGACGCCTTCAACACCCTTGGGGTTTTCGGTACCGGTCACCTCTTCCAGAACGTGATTCCATAGAGTTTCGACCTTGGGATGTTTGAACAACCGGTCCTGCAAGATCTTCTCAGAGCGCAATTCGTCGCGGCGATGGACGAGCGTCACTTTTGAGGCGAAATTGGTTAGAAACAGCGCCTCTTCCACGGCCGTGTTGCCACCGCCAATCACAACAATTTCCTGACCGCGATAAAAGAAGCCGTCACAGGTGGCGCAGGCGCTAACACCAAAACCCTTGAAGGCCTCTTCTGACGGCAAGCCCAGCCATTTGGCGCGGGCACCGGTGGCCAGAATGACGGCATCGGCAGTATAGGTTGTACCGCCGTCACCCTTGGCGGTGAACGGGCGGCTGGAAACGTCCAGATCGGTGATGATGTCGCCGATGATCTCGCAGCCCATTGCCTTGGCATGGGCTTCCATTCGCACCATCAGGTCGGGCCCCTGAACTTCGGTATCGCCGGGCCAGTTCTCGACTTCGGTTGTGGTCGTCAGCTGCCCGCCCGGTTCGATTCCCTGCACCAGAATCGGTTCCAGCATGGCGCGGCTTGCATAAACACCGGCAGTATAACCCGCAGGGCCGGAGCCGATGATCAGAACCTTGGTGTGTCGGGCGTCAGGCATTTGGGCACTCCATTGAATTTACTTTTGTGGATATAGCCGCCGAAAAGAGAAGGCAAAAGGCCATGCGCAGAAGTTTAGCCACCTTTATTGGAAAACCACTGCAATTTGTGGTTCCTGTGACTGCCAAATCAACATTTCGTGAGAGATGCGAGAGAGTGGAGTGGATTTCAGTCACTCCATGCGGGAAATTCGGGTGTGGTGTCGCGTGGTCTTCTGTTTGCGATATGCCAAGACCTACCGGGCATGCCAAGAGTTTTCGACGTGAAGTAAAAAACACATTTTCGCCACATTGAGGTCACATTGTAAACCGGTAACGATTGCGTGATCTTGAAAGATGTGTTAATATCAAGGGGTTAAGTTCGTAGCATCTGAGGGTGCTGCGCTTGTTCGGTAAACCCCGGAGCGTATATCGCGACACATTTTGCGATATCACTTTTTAGAAGTCGCGGCTTAACGTTTTTTTGTGTTCTGGGAAAGGGAATTACCATGGTAATCACTTCTTCTTTTCCCGACAGAAAAACACCACTGCCACTTTGGTCCAGGCTATGGGCTTTTATTGCAGCAGTCATGCTTTCTGTCGGGATGTTCGGTGCTTCAGTCGCGAGTGCGGCCGGCACCGTAACGTTCACGTCTCCACCAGATGGGTCAACGGCTCCAGTGGGCACTGCGATCACACCGACTGGTATCGCCAGCGGCACCGGGACAACCGGTGGGGCAGGTCTTGACCTCGCCATCGTGATCGACGTTTCGGGCTCCACATCTGGTGCGGGCATTCAGGCGGAAAAAGACGCGGCCAAGGCGCTGATCGACGCGCTGCCTGCCGCGACTTCGTCGGTGACCATCATCGCGTTTAACAGTTCCGCGAGCACGGTCACAACACTGACTCCGCTTACTCCGGCGACAAACATCGCGGCGTTGAAAACCGCAATCGACGGATTGTCAGCGGGTGGCGGTACTTTCATTGGATCCGGTATTGACGCTGCGACCGCAGAGTTGACTGGCGCCAATGCAACCGCTGGCCGCTCGACCCAGATGGTCGTTTTGTCGGACGGTTTCACGGCTGGTAATCCAGCTACCAACGCAGCAGCGGCGGTTGCTGCTGGTGTGGATAACGTGCATTCAGTGGCTCTGCCGGGTGCCAGCATCGCTACAATGCAAGCCATTGCGACTAGCGGTAATGGTACGTTTGTTGACCTGACAACCACCGGACTTGGCGGCCTGATCGCGCTCTTCCAAGGTACTGGCGGCAGCCTTGTCGGCGTGGATAAGATCGTCATCACTTTGCCCGACGGCACAGTGATCGATCCCAACTCGATCTCGGGTATCGGCGCCTTTACCGTCGACAGCCCTTTCAACATCGCTGCCGGTCCGAACACTTGGACAGTGCAGGCTTTCTTCTCTGACGGCACAACGGCCTCGGACACTGTGACTGTAAATGGCAGGACACAAAATGGCGTCGTTCCACTTCCGGCAGGTCTACCTCTTTTGCTAAGTGGTTTGGGTATATTTGGTGCACTTCGCCTGCGCCGCAAAAGCTGAGTCCTGATGCCGTGACGCCAAGACTTGCGTTACGCCTAAGCTCAATTGGGGCGCCGGGTTTCCGGCGCCCTAGTATTTACATACCAGCAGAAAATGGTCTTTTAGTTTAAAAGGTGCCAAAGTATGAAACGCACGCGTCTTGCCCTAATTGTTGCTGCCATTGGATTTTTCGCCAGTTCATCGCAGGCGGCAACGCTGACCGACGATATTCTTCCCGATCTTGAGGCGAGGGACCTGATGGACCCGGGCACAAAAGGCCGCTCTCTTGATTATTTAAAATTGCCGGAACAACTCGCATTACAAAATGCGCAAAAGAAATTTAGTGAAGTTGTCGCGATTCTGAACGAAGAACTAACGCTTCGCGCCGACTATGCCAGCATCCTGAAGCTCGCGCCGGAAGTGCGTAAATACTTGCCTGATGATCAGAAATTGCTTTGGATGCATGCCTTGGCGCTTGCGGCTACCGGGGCTCTGGATGAGGCCCGGGAAGTGCTTGCGCTTGATGCAGCGGCTGATGTTTTTGAAACAAGCCCATTACCCCATTTGGCCGCTGCAATGCTGGCGTTGCGCAGTGGAAACACGGATGAGGCTGCACGACAGGCAAAGCAGGCCCTGAAGCGTGATCCCAAACACGCCTACGCCCACAATTTGCTTGGCACGATCGAGGGTCGGCTGAATAACATGGAAGCCGCGCGAAAAAGCTTTGTTGAGGCCGTTCGCTACGCGCCCGAGTCCCCCATTTATCTTCGAAACCTTGGTTTGGCCGAATTCGCCCGGGACCGCATTCAACTAGCAGCACAAGCGCTTGAAGAGGCCCTTGAACTTGATGCGAACGATTGCGTTTCTCTAATCGCCCTGGCGCAGGTTAACGAGGCATCGCAGCGCTTTTCCGAGGCTGAAAAACTTATCGGTCGTTGTCTGAAATCAAACGCTGGCGAGGGGCGGGCTGCTGCCTATCTGATCCGAATGCAGCTGGCCCAGAACAGGTTTGAAGCGGCACTTGAAACTGCGAAACGTTACGCGTCGGTTCTTGTCGGACCCGAGACAGTAAAAGCCGAAATCAACCTTATGATGAACCGGCCACGCGTAGCGCTGAATGGACTTGAAAACCACAAGGCGAGTGTCCAAAAGGCACTTGCACTTGCCATGAGCGGCGACCTGCAATCTGCATTGAACCAGTTCGAAACTATTCGAGCGTCCTCGGGAACGCAGACACCGGCGAATGCGATGGCAGAAGCCGCCCTTTCGGTTGCCCTGGGTGTCCCCATAAGCCCTGAAACAAGAGCGACGATCAACGCAGAAGAGAGTTTGAACGCGCCGTTGGCCTGGTTTGATGCTCTAGCCGCCGCTTCATCTCAGGGTGCGGCCGCTGCGGCCTCGGCGGCAATTCGCGCTGATGGTCTGCTTCCAGGGGTATCGTTTAAAGGGGTGCCATCAAGCGACTGGGCTGTCTTGTCGGATGCCCGAAATCGTTCGAAGGCTGCACTGGGTATGCTGTGGTTGTTGCGCGAATACGATCTTACGGCGCGTGCTGAATTTAATGAGGTTCTGGAAAGTTCTGTTGTTCAGCAGTTGCGATATTTTGCGGCAATTGCCGACATCAGACTGGAAGAAATGCAGAGTGCCCGATCAAAACTTCTGGCGGCTTCTTCCGAAGCTCCACAGTATTATTCGGCACATATTCTACTAGGTGAAGTGGAATTGAAATTCGGCAGAATGCCTGAAGCTCTTGATAGTTACAGAAAAGCGGTTGAAATCGTCGAAGACGGAGGTGCGTTGCTGAAAATTGGTGTGCTCGCGGACACTCTTGGCAAGGCAGATATAGCTGAAGATGCTTTGCGCAGATTTATCGTTCTTTTTCCAAAGTCATATATTGGGTACAATCAACTGGCTTGGGTTTTTATTCAGCGCGAAATCAGTCTGGAAGAGGCACTTGATCTCGCAAATACAGCCGACGCCCTGCAACCGGGAAACGCCAGCATCCTCGACAACATCGGATGGCTTCACTACCTGAACGGGGACCCAAATCTTGCAGCGATACCGCTGCGAGAAGCGAATCGCCGATCTGGATCTCAGAATCCGGATATTCTGTTTCACCTTGCTGTTGTGGAGGCCGAGGTTGGTGCCAAAGAAAGAAGCCTTGAGCTTCTTAACCGATTTGCAAAAGTTGCACCGGCCAACCATGCGGCGGCGGCCAAAGCAAAGCGGTTACGTGAGCAATTGCAATAGTTGGTGTGGTTTCTCAGTTGTTACTGGAAATTTACGCGGCATTTAAGAAGGTTGCCGGGGGCTGAGTTTCCAACATTCAATAATATTGCTCGGCATTGAAATATAATTGCTCAAACTGGCGCAGGTGCTATAACAAACTGAAAATTTTCCATGAGGGAGCAGCATGTCGGCAACCCGCCTTGACGAGATTGATCGTAAAATTCTGGCCGAGTTGCAGGCCGATGGTCGCATGACCAACGTCGAGCTTGCCAAGCGTGTGGGCATTTCGGCGCCGCCCTGCCTGCGCCGGGTGCGTACGCTGGAAGAATCGGGTTTTATCCGGGGCTACCACGCCGAAGTGGACGCCCGCGAACTGGGATTCGAGGTTCAGGTTTTCGCCATGGTCGGATTGCAAAGTCAGGCCGAGGCAGATCTGAGCGCGTTTGAGGCGCGATGCCGCGCCTGGCCGCTGGTGCGCGAGTGTCATATGCTGAACGGCGAGGTCGATTTCATCCTGAAATGCGTGGCCCCTGACCTCAGCACTTTCCAACGGTTTCTGACGGAAGAACTGACAGCTGCCGACAATGTCGGCAGTGTCAAAACCTCGTTGGTGATCCGCGGCGCCAAGGACGATCCCGGCGTTCCGTTTGAAGTTCTCGAAGCGCGACTGAACAAGTCGGCCTGAGGTTTAAGGCAGTTCTGTTCCCGACGGGGAAATCAGCGGCCGACGTGGATGCGACAGACTGCCGAAATCCCGGGGCTCTTTGACATGCGGAAAGAACGACAGAAACAGCGACAGCATGTTGTGCCCCATATTTCGTTCAAAGCCGTGACCCGGATGGAAGGTTTCAACATCGAACCCGGCTGCTGACACAGTGGCGTGTCGCTGCAGGCACAGGTGATAAGCGGTTACGGGCCGTGGCGGTGAGAGTTCGATGATATTCATGCCATCCGCCAAATCGCGGGCAGGGACAAGAATGCGACCGTCACCTTCTACGCAGCGCATGTCGGACGGGCGTGTCAGAATACGGGCGCTGGGGCCCGCCATGAAATCTGAAATCGGTCGGCCCATGCCAAGCGAGTCGGCCATGAAACGAGTCAGCTTTGCCTGGTTTTGCAAGGGATTGCGGGCGTTGGGTATCAGCGCCATCGAGCCGATCCAAAGCAGCCGGGAGGGCGTGCGTGTTGAGGACAAAATTTTCATGCCGGGCACCAGGTCTTCAACCGCGATGGGGCCCTGGGTCGTCTGGATCAGTGTGCCACGGGCAAAGGCGGAAAACGCGGCTTCAAATGCAGGGGTGGCAGGCCCGATGTTTTCCGATTGGGCGATGCTGCCATCAGGTTTCAGGTAGGAAATCTGGTATTTTCGCATAACCAGCGATTTTCGCGGGTTCGCTGCGAGTGAAGTTTGGTTGTAATGTGATCTATTTGCCTGTGATTGAATAAGGCTTGACGCTCTGGACGTCATCATAGGGGTCGTCATGCTGTGTCACCTTTACCAGGTTGTCACAACCGCGCCGGCCCCCACCGACAACGACAGAAGGACAATTACTATTAACATTTTACTGAAAACAAATTGGCATAAATCCATGATATTAGTCAAGTTTTTAAAGAAATTGTCGTTAACATGAGGGTAATCCCGGGTAGTCTTCTGGCTTTGTTGCCCGAACAGGAACGCAACGCCACAATCCGGTCAAATTCAGCCGAATCAAATTGGGCCGCCTCATTTCAGAAGCGGCCCGTTTTTATGAACTAGTACTTAAATCAACTAATCAACAATACCAATGTAGGCTACCTTTACGCGGAACAGACCTTTGGAAACGATGTTCTGACCAGGGCAAATTCATGCGTCAGTCGAAGTGATCGGTGATAGGGCAGCACGGGTGATTGCTGCTTGCTGGTGTCAACTATGGTTTTCATCCAACGCCTTTGCATCTTACCGTCCTCTCGTAAGTTTTGTCTTCTGGGGCCGGTTTTCAGTTTGGCCTGATATCCAGTATGGCGTTGCTTTAGGGCCTTGTTTTGTCCATTTGAAACAAGGTGAAATAAAGTGCCGCAGCCATTCGGGTGAATTATGGTGAGAGTCTGAAGTTTCATTAAGTTATTAAAATATATGAGAAATTTAAAAAAATTCGCGTAAAGATTTTGGTTCGGCTTTAGCTGTCTTTGTTGAATTGAGGCTGTGGGTAGGAAAAACCGTCGTCTTCTTGCCGCATTCAGATACGGATCACAGAAATCAGGCGCCCATAATCCGCCTCTCCTGCATGGGTGGCGCGCCGGTAGGAATAAAACCGTTCCGGGTCGGAATAGGTGCAATGCCGCGTCCATTCGGCGCTGCCGATCCCGGCGCGGCGCAGTCGTTTCAGACCATATCCCGGCAGGTCAAACTGATACCGATTCCCGTCGCCATTGGCGAAAAAACGGGTGTTGTCAGGATCGTCTGCCATAAAGTCCTCAAGAAACTCGGGGCCGACTTCGTAAGCCGTTTGGCTGATCGAGGGACCGATCACCGCGTGGATGTTTTTGCGTTCGGCGCCAAGAGCTTGCATTGCATCAATTGTGGCCTCCAGCACGCCATCCAGTGCGCCCCGCCATCCGGCATGGGCGGCGCCGACGACCTGCGCTTTGGCATCGGCAAAAAGAACCGGCTGGCAATCAGCGGTGAGGATGGCAAGCGCCAGTCCGGGTGTGGCTGTAACCATTGCGTCGGCACGGGGGCGTTCGGTTGTCGGCTCGGTCACGGTCTGCACGTCAGGCGAATGCACCTGATGGACGCTGATCAGGTGATCGGGGGCCACCTGCATGGCCCTGGCAACCCGAGCGCGGTTGATAGTGACGATCTCGGATTGATCAGATGATCCCTGACCGCAATTCAGACCGCCAAACACACCTGAAGACGCCCCGCCCTTGCGGGTAAAGAACCCGTGGCGGAACGGCATCAGGCTGTCGGCGGTCAGAATTTCAAGTGTCATGGGTCCAATCCGGGTGGCGGGGCTGCTCCGTCAGGATAAAAGGCAACTACCTTAAAGAGCGTCCCCATTTCCTGTGGGTGGGTCAAGCGCCGATGTGCGGCAATGTGATTTTCCAACGCCCTGCCATCCAGTTTTTTGGCCAGTGCCTGCGCGCGTTGCGTAATGCCCAGCCGTTCCAGAAACACTCCCTGTGGGGTCAGGCGGCTGTAGCGTGACGGCGTGGCAAGGGCCAGCGCTTCAAAATCCACATGCGCGGTCAGGTCTGCCTGGCCAGGGTTTGCCAGCGGATCGGTACTCTTGTGCTGGCTCAGGGCCTGAAACGTATCCCCCAAGGCGTGCCAGTCGCCATAGTCGATGATCAGGGCGATGCCGCCGTGGGTCTGAATATGAGTGCCGATGGTTGTGGCTGTTGCCGTGGCGGCGGTGCAGACTTCCACCAGATCCCCTTCAGCGGTGTCTTCCAGCCGGTCGTCTAGGTGCGGCAGCGACAGAAGGTCAGACAGGCCAAAACTCAGGTGACCGTCCTGCAAGCCGATGCAGCGCTCACGCCATTGATTGCCCTCGCGTTGAAACTGGCGGATCGGCAGGGCGTCAAAAAACTCGTTGGCGACAATGAAAAGAGGCAGGGCAGGCAGGGTATCCGCCCTGTCGTGCCAGATGATGTCATCCCGGCAAAGGGTCTGGTGCTGTATCTTACGCAGGGTGGCAGAGGTTTCAATCAGGTGCAGTTGCAGGGCGTCGTGAAAGCCTGCCACGGCCCGGGTGGCCCGCAGGATATCAGCCATCAGCGTACCACGCCCCGGTCCGGCTTCGGCCAGCACAAAGGGCACAGGCGCCCCCTGATCCAGCCAGCTTTGTGCAAGGCTGAGGCCAATCAATTCACCAAACATCTGGCTGATTTCCGGCGCTGTGATGAAATCTCCGGCTGCCCCCAGCGGGTCCCGGGTGGCATAGTAGCCGTGGTCGGGATGCATAAGGCAGGTGGCCATATATTCGGCCAGTGTGATCGGCCCGTCAGCCCGGATTCGGGAAATCAGAAGGTCCCGAAGGTCCGTCATTCGCCGCGCCGGTTCGCATAAAGAACCATCCCGACGCCGAAGGCGATCATCGGCAGCGACAACATCTGTCCCATGCTCAGGCCATAGCCGCCGCTATGCAGGACATAGCCCATCGGATTGTCGGGCGTGATAAACTGGTAATCGGCCTGACGAGCAAATTCGACAACAAAGCGGGACAGTCCGTAGCCTGCGAAAAACACACCGGTGATCCGTCCTGGCCATTTCAGAGCCCCGCGCCGGTAGGCCAGATAGATCAGCGCCGCGCCAAGAATCAGCCCCTCAAGTGCTGCCTCATAAAGCTGCGAAGGGTGGCGGGCACAAGCCCCGATAACATCGGGGCAGTCTTGTGCGTAAGCGCCGGGAAAGACCACACCCCAGGGCAGGTCGGTGGGGCGGCCCCAAAGCTCGGCATTGATAAAGTTGGCAACCCGGCCCAGAAACAGACCTATGGGGGCCACCATGCACAATACATCGGCCACCGATAGCCAAGGGATACCCTGCCGTCGCGAATAAACGATACAGGCCACGACCACCCCCAGAAGACCGCCATGAAATGACATGCCCCCTTGCCAGACCGTCAGAATTTCGCCGGGGTTTTGCAGGTAGTGCAACGGTTTGTAGAACAGCACAAAACCCAGCCGACCACCCAAAACCACCCCAAGAATCACCCATGTCAGCAAGTCTTCAACCTGTGCAGGCACCATCGGGGCGGTTTCATTTCGCCAAAGATGCACACGCCTGACCGTGGCCACGACCACACGCCACCCAATCAGGATGCCCGCGATATAAGACAGCGCATACCAGCGCAGCGCGAATTCGATCCCGAACAGGGAAATGGTGAAAATCTCGGGTGAGATGTCGGGGAAGGGGATCATGGCTTGCATATGCGTCTCTGTGCCTCTGGCAAAGGGGGGAAGTCAACCTTGTGATGTGTCCTTTTGCAGCCCATATAGGGGGCAAATGAAACGTCGGAGAAGACCCATGCAGACCCGTAACAAAGTGCTCGACGATATTTCGCAGCTGATGACCAATGCCATGGGCGTGGCCCAGGGGGCCAAGGACGAGGCGGAAAATGCAATGAAGTCGATGATCGACCGCTGGCTGGCTGATCGTGATTTTGTCACCCGCGAAGAATTTGACGCCGTGCGCGCCATGGCCCAGAAGGCACGCGAAGAGAACGCAGCGCTTAAGGCGCGTCTGGACATGCTTGAGAAAAAGGCGACATAAAAGGCTGTTCAGGGCAAAGCCTTGTTCAGATCCGCCCCATGCCGATAAACAGCTGGCAGTCGGCGTCTTTGATGGCGCGGCGGCCATGCATGATGCGGGTATTGTCGATCACAGCAACATCCCCGTCCTGCCAGTTAATTTCTACCGTGCAGGTTTCGGCAATATCGCGCAGCGCCTCGATTTCGTCGGATGAAACAACAGAGCCGTCTTCAAGTGTGTAAACCGGTGGTTCGTAATTGTGTGAAGGGCCAAGGATGGCGTTGGCAAAGGCACGTCCATTGGACAAGGAAGACGGGCGCACCGGCAGCACCTTGATTTGATAGTCAATCGATCCGTCATCACACAGCTCGAAATCCTGATTGGGGATTGCCGCTTTGAATTGCAGCACGTGTTCCATCGTGACCTCGCCGGGGTCGCTGATGGCAGGGTGTTCATTTGCCAGGTATCGCTTCCATAGGTCTTCGGGCAGGTTGCGTTTGACGGTCATGGGTTGGGACCACCGGGCTTTTTGTGTGTCATCGAATTTGGCAAATACCTCTCTTCCGTCGCAGATTGTGGTCTGCGACCCTTCAAATGCGGCTTTGGTGCAGTAGAACGCCACCACATCCGGGCAGATCGGTGTATTGCCGTTTTCGATATGCAAGCCGATGGGGCCCAGACCGGCATCCACCTTCTGGGTGTTCTTTTCGGTATTTTCGCGGGCCGGATCAAATGTGATGGTCTTGCACATCTGCGCGGTCAGCTTACTAAAAGCGGTCATATCGATATCAAACCCACGCAGCAGCGCCCAACCATCGTCGTTCAGATGTTGTTTCACTTTGCCGATGATCTCGGGTGTGATGTCGCACTGCCCCGCTTCGGAGGCACGGATGACATTGTAACTCATGGGTTTTCCTTTTGGGGGTATCAACCTGTAGGGTGTGCCGGATAAAACCGCGGCCTTACATTTCGCTTACAGATTTCAAAGCTGCCAGTGTTTGGGGCGCGCGTGCCTGAGCCCCCACGGATTTGTCTACGAGAGACGGAAACAGTCGCTGCACTTTCACAAAAAACCGCTCTTTACCCTTGGGGAAACTTTCGCGCCTGCCATCAAGAATGGCGGCCCAGGCGTCACGCGCCACCTCTTCGGCACAGTCCAGCGCCATATCCAACGGCTCGACCAGCGCTGAAAACTCGGACTGCGCTGCGGTGCGGGTGGCCCGTGGCGCGATGTAGGTAACCCCAATGCCCCGGCCCGAAAGCTCGCGCCGCAGGGCATCGGAAAAACCGCGCAACCCGAACTTGGTGGCCGAATACGCGGCAAAGAACGGATAAGCGATATCCCCGAAAACCGAGCCGATATTGACGATGCGCCCATGCGCGGCTTCCAGGGCGGGGATCAGATCACGAGTCAGGGCAATGGGGGCCAACAGGTTGGTGTTTACCATCCGTGCAAGCGCGTCGTCGTCCAGATCCGCCAGGTGGCCCACTTTCAGTGTGCCTGCATTGTTGACAAGATAGTCCAGTGTGTCCCCGGCGGCCGCTACGATCGTTGCGCGCCCCTCCACCGTGCAGACATCAGCCACCACAAGCGAAACGCGTGCTTCCGGCACCATTTCCCGGGTTTCGATCAGGCTGGCCTCGGTCCGGCCGACAAGGATCAGATCAAGGCCCAGTTTTGCCGCGTGCCGGGCCATTTCCCGGCCGATCCCGGATCCTGCACCGGTGATTAGGGCGATTTTGAAACGGGCGGTCATGAGGCAAGGCTTTCTTTGGTTTGAAATGGCGCCAATGGCAGCGCGTCTGCGGTGTTGACCAGTTGGTGGGCCACCGCCCGGTTGGGGGTGCCCGCTGCAAACACCAGGTCGGGGTGCGACGGATCGGTCAGGATCAGGCCGTCGGGCTGGGTGTAGGCGGGAACATCCGACAGGCAGGCCACAATCTCGGGTCCGGTGATGGGGGCCACGGCCACGACGATTAGAATTAGCGTGCCGTCCTGCCGCAGCGCCAGGGCCGAACTGACAATGCGCGGGTCAGCATTGACGCGCGATTCAATCCACTCGGGTGATATGTTGCGCCCTGCAGGAGTGACCAGCAGCGCGTACTTGCGCCCATCGATCACCAGGCGGTCACCGTCGAAATGCCCCAGATCACCGGTGTACCAACGCTCGGGTGCAGGCGTGCCATTCAGGTAACCGGCCATGATGGTTGGTCCGGTCACGGTGATTTCGTTGTTGATGATTTCAACCTCCAGCCCGTCCAGCACCTGCCCGACGCTGCCAGCGCGGTTCTGACCGGGGCGGTTCATGGCCACCACCGCGCAACATTCCGACAGGCCATAGCCTTCGTGCACGGGAATGCGTACGGACGCCGCCTTGTAAATCAGCGCAGGGGACGAGGACGCGCCGCCGACGGCCACGAAACGCAGGCTTGCGGGTGCATGCCGGGATGCGGCTTTCAAATCCTGCACCCAACGGCCCAAAAGGCCAGGGGCCAGCAGGCTTGTGCTTGGCTGGACTTCCTCAAAGGCGTCGGTCAGCGCGGCTATGGGGGCGCCGAAAAGGGCTTTCGTCGCCTCAAACCGCATGACGGTTTCCGCGCCCGCCAGAATAGGCAGGAAGATGCCGCATATCTGTTCCAGCAACTGCGCCAGCGGCAGAATCGACAGATGCCGATCCTGTGGCCCGGCATTAATCACCAACGCCAGAGCCGTCAGTGAGGCCGATAACTGAGGGTCTCCTATGATAACCCCCTTGGGCCGACCGGATGATCCGGACGTATAGATCACCCGGTCGGCTCCTCCCAGGTAGTCTGGAAAGGACAGGGGGCCGTCCGGGATGTCGACCGGATCGATAATCTGCAATTTCGGCAAGGCGGTGAAAAGCTCGGGCGTGCTGGTAACCACCGCCCCGACACCAGCATCCATCAGGATGTGTGCATTTTGTGTATGACTGAAAAAGAACGGCAGCGGGACCTGACGCTTTCCGCAAAGCGTTGTGGCAAGATCTGCAACGACATAGTCAACGCCACCAGTCAGCGCCACCAGTCAGCGCGATGGCAACCACATCAGGCGCATCCTTCAGCACTGCGGCCAGCCGCGTTACCTTTGCGGCCAGACCGGCCCAGGTGATCTGGGTGGCATCATCGCGAAACGCGACACCTTGGGGAGTCGCGGCGGCATTGCGCGACAAAGCCTCGAATACGGCGTGCATCAACAGGCCTCGGATCGCAGCGGTGTTGAAACACGTTGACTGCGCGGAGACAGGGAAATTGGCGTGAAAACATCATCGGTGCAGGCGCAGACCCACGGATCCTGGTCATAATACCTGCCCCAGCTTTTGGGGTCCGCCACTTGCACCTTGTCCGCCGGACAAAGCGCAATATAGGCCAGACCTGTACGCTGTAACAACCGGCGCAAAGGCGCGGTTGCGGTGAATACACCGCAGGTCATACCCTGGGCTCGGCCCCAGCTGATAACCGTATCCAGCATTGGCAACACCGGAAACGGCGTTGTCGACGCCAGCGAGACGACTTCCATCACCTGGGTCAGCGGAACAGTCGTGTTATCGGGCCCGATCAGCGCTTTGCCAAAATCGCTGCCCAGATAGGTGTCCGAGAAAAACCCGTCTTTTGCGGTACGGACCCCAGCGGCACAAACAATCTCTCCATGCACGTTTCGCGCTGTCACCAGAAGGGGCGCAAAGCTGGTCAGCGACGCGCCGTAAACATCATGGTAAACTCTGGAGATATGGTTTTGCGCTTCTTGCCGTTCGGCGCAATTGCCGGTGATAAATTCTACTCGCATATTTTGCCCGATTTGCTGTCTTAAGATTCGCATTGGGCAGTCCTTGCCTTACAGCAGACTTACCGGACTTATTATTTGTCAGGGTCGGGCAAGGTTTCGCCGCGATTCAGGCGTTGAACCGGAAGCTAAAAACACTTCCGCCGCCGTCACGATCACTTATGTCGACTACCGCGCCATGGGCCTCGGCCACCGATTTGACGATCGCCAGCCCGATCCCCGATCCCTGGATCTTTCCATAAGAGTCTTCGCCACGATTGAAGCGCTCGAACAGGCCCTCTTTTATTTTCTCAGGCACCCCGATACCCCGGTCCAGTACCCGCCAACCGGGAGGGCCTGACAGCACCTCGATTTCAACTTCTGTGCCTTCGGGGGAATAATTCAGCGCATTTCTGACCAGATTGCCAAGGGCAATCGACAAAAGCCCCAGATGCCCCATAACCATAGCGTCGGTGTCCCCGGTGACTGCCAGCATCTTGCCGCTGCGGATCGCGGAGCTGGCCCTCTCGGTCGCCTCGCGCACCGCAATATCATGGAGATTTACGGGTTCGAACAAAGTGGGCCCAAGGGATTCCGCCCGCGAAAGGTCAATCAACTGTTCAAACATCTGATCAAGGCGCTGTATGTCTTCTGTCAGCCCTTTTCGCAGTTCAGCGTCCTCAATGCGGTCGATGCTGGAACGAAGCACCGCCAATGGCGTACGCACCTCGTGGGCTACATTTGACGAAAACTCGCGTTGAGCCTTGTATCCTTGTTCCAAACGGTCAAATGCACCGTTCACGGCAGCTACTAGAGGTACAATTTCAGCAGGGAGCCGTTCGACTGACAAGCGTTGCCTGGTGGTATTGGGCCCTATATCGTGTGCCTGCCTTGAAATCGTATCCAATGGTTTAAGCGATCGGCGCGCCGCCAGTACTGCGGCCACAATGACGGTTACTATTCCCAAAAGAATCCATTGAATTTGCTCCTCTATCTCATGTAGCAACTCGGGCAGCTTCTTGCTCTCGGTTTCGGCCTTGGAGGTTGTTACGAGAATATAAAAATCCTGCCCCTCGACCGGCGCTCTCAAAATCACGCCTATCCGGCCAGATGGCATCGTGATTTTTGCCGTGCGCCCGGGACGCAGCGATTTTAGCAACAGCGGCAGATGGTCGTATCTTTCGCCCCCCGCCAGCATTGCGCCTGAATCTTCAAAAATAGTGTAACGATAAATGCCCTCCGCCCCGGAAAAACGCAGCCCATCCAGATTTAGGCCAAGGTCTTTTTCCTCCGGGTCGATTTGCCCGGCCACCTCGTACGCCTCAGCTATCAGCGCATTTTCCAGGTTTGTTTCAAGATGCTCGAAAAACTCCGAGATCATGACAATTGCAGCAATGCCAATGCAGATGCTAAGCGCCGTGACAATATTGAAGATAAGATTCCGCCTGAGCGACAAGCGCTTGCCGAAAACCGCTGAGAAAATAGTCACTTGCCGTCGTCTTCCAGCATGTACCCGATCCCCCTGAGCGTATGAATGCCGACGGATGCATTGCTATCAATCAGCTTTTTGCGCAGGCGGTGGGTGGCAACTTCGATCGCGTTTGGGGTGGGAGGTTCATCAAAGCCATAAAGCGCATTTTCAATCGCGTCTTTTGACAGGATCCGGCCCTTGCGTCGCATGAAAAGTTCCAGCAAATCCAGTTCGCGGCGGGAGAAGCGCGCCGTTTCATCATCAATCTGGACCGAGCGGTCGATCGTGTCAAAGCGTATATTGCCTGCGCACAGCTTGACGCCCAGGGCCCCGCCGGGTCTGCGCAAGACTGCTTTGATCCGCGCAACCAGTTCGGACACATTGAATGGCTTGACCAGATAATCATCTGACCCGGCGTTCAGGCCGGTAATCCGGTCTTCCAACGCATCTCGCGCGGTGCAGATGATTACGGGTGTTTCGTTGTTGGCCTGCTTGATGGCCTCCAACACCGACAGCCCGTCGATATCCGGCAGCCCCAGATCAAGAATGATCGCATCGTAATCATAGGTCTTTGCCGAATGTAACGCATCTTCGCCTGTGGTGACAGCATCAACGGTAAAACCGTTCTGCTGTAAACTGATGCTGGTGTTCAGCGCCAGTTTCTCGTTGTCTTCAACATAAAGAAGTCGCATCCAGGGTCCTAATTCAAAAGGTATGCCACGGTTGAACGATCATCCGACCTTACAGGCATATATGCAATATCGTCTTCACGGCCCAAAGCGGGGGGCAAGGCGGCCTTTCGCAGGTTGGCCAGCGCCGGGGAAAATCCAGCAATCCCTGTTGCTAAGCGCATGCGTATTTCCGCTGTGAAAGTGCTCTGATCCAGAAACCGGGGGATGGGACCTGAAACTTACCGCAGGCTTACAGCCTGTGTTTGTCGTCTGAAAACCGGGCTTGCGCGGCACGTGCCCATCTTGATTAAATTTCAAGTCTATCCACAACTTATTGCGGCTATCCCCAACAAATAGCTTTACAGGTCGCCGGAAAGGTTCCACCATATCTTGTATGGGCGAGGGGATCAGCCCCCGCTTGTAGAGCAGGCACCTAGCGCTTGGGGCGCTGCCAGACCCCGGCGCTAAAACAAAAAACGAGGTGGCGCTATGGCACTGTCAGAGCAGTTTTTGCAAGAAGACCTTCACCCCATCGATATCGTCGAGCATATTGCCGAACATCACGACTGGGATTTTGATCGTATCGGCGACGATCAGATCGCCATGGCCGTGGAAGGGCAGTGGCGCACCTACTCGATCACCCTTGCCTGGTCAGGCTATGACGAAACCCTGCGCATGGTTTGCACCTTTGAAATGGAGCCCCCTGAAGACAAGCTGCCGGTGTTGTATCACATGCTGAACGATGTGAACGATCACTGCTGGGCAGGTGCCTTTACTTACTGGGCCGAACAGAAACTGATGGTCTATCGTTATGGTCTGGTGATGGCCGGCGGGCAGGATGCCAGCCCAGAGCAGATCAATACAATGATCAACGCGGCCGTCATGAGCGCCGAGCGTTACTATCCGGCTTTCCAGCTTGTGGTCTGGGGTGACAAAACCCCTCAGGACGCGCTTCAGGTCGCCATTGCAGAGGCGTACGGGCGCGCGTAACACTGTCCCCCGTAATCCAAGACAGGTACGGGGAAATTTCTGATGGACATGAGACATGTGGCCGAAAGTGGCTTGGTATTGCTGGGCTGTGGCAAGATGGGGTCGGCCATGCTGCAAGGCTGGCTGAAGGATGGTTTGCCGAACACATCGGTCTGGGTTATTGATCCGAACCCTTCTGACTGGCTGCGATCAACAGGCGTTCATATCAACGCGGATCTGCCCAAGTCTCCTGCTATCGTACTGATCGCAGTGAAACCGCAAATGATGGGCGCGGCCTTGCCGGCGATTGCCGCGATGGGCAATGGCGACACATTGTTCGTTTCGGTAGCAGCAGGCACGCCCATTGCGGCTTACGAAGCGGCGCTGGGGGCAGAAAGCCCGATCATCCGTGCCATGCCCAATACCCCTGCCGCTGTAGGGCGCGGTATCACGGCTATCATCGGCAACTCCTGCGCCAGTGATGCACAGATGGATCTGGCCGAGGCGTTGCTATGCGCCGTCGGGCAGGTCGTGCGGTTGCAGAACGAGGGCCAGATGGATGCCGTCACCGGGGTTTCGGGATCAGGGCCGGCTTATGTGTTTCACATGATCGAATGTCTGGCCAAAGCAGGAGAGGCGCAGGGGTTGCCACCTGAATTGGCGATGCAATTGGCGCAGGCCACCGTTGCGGGCGCAGGCGCATTGGCTGAGGCTGCCGAAGAGAGCCCCGCACAGTTGCGGGTGAATGTGACCAGTCCCAATGGCACAACGCAAGCCGGGCTAGAGGTGCTGATGAATGAAGAATCCGGATTGCCCCCTTTGATGGCCAAAACGGTAGCCGCTGCCTCGGATCGCTCAAGGGAGTTGGCAAATGGCTGAGATCACGTTCGATGATTTTCTCAAGGTGGATATCCGTGTCGGCCGGGTTGTGCGTGCCGAACCCTATCCCGAGGCACGCAAACCTGCGATCAAGTTGTGGATCGATTTCGGACCTGAAATTGGCGAGAAAAAAACCAGCGCGCAGATCACCGCCCATTACACACCCGAAAGCCTTACGGGTCGTCAGGTGATTGCCGTTGTCAACTTTCCACCACGCCAGATCGGCAGGTTTATGTCCGAAGTTCTCGTGTTGGGGTTGTCCGATGGTCAGGGCGATATCGTTCTGTTAAGCCCCGATCAGGACGTCCCTGTTGGAGAACGAATGCATTGAAACGAGTGCTGTTGACCCGGCCTTTGCCGGAACGCGTGATCAAGGCTGCGCGCGAAAGCTTTGAAGTGGAAGTGCGCGACGAAGTTGCGCCATTGAAAGTGGGCCAGATGCGTGCCGCACTGGCGCTATATGATGGGGTTTTACCAACGCTGGGCGACCAGTTCTCGGCCGAGGTTTTCGCGGGCAATGAAAACTCCCGTTGTAAGATTTTGGCGAATTTTGGTGTGGGTTATAACCATATCGATACCACGGCGGCTGCGGCGGCAGGGGTGATTGTCACGAACACGCCCGGGGCGGTGACCGACGCCACGGCAGATATTGCCCTGACTCTGATGCTGATGTCTGCCCGCCGCGCTGGCGAAGGCGAAAGGATGGTGCGCGCAGGCCGCTGGGCCGGATGGAACCCGACCCAGATGCTGGGGCTGCACATGACTGGCAAGACGGTCGGAATCGTCGGCATGGGGCGCATCGGGCAGGCCATCGCGCGGCGCTGTCATTATGGGTTTGACATGCAGGTCATCTACATGAACCGCAGCGAGAAGGAATTGAACTTTTCAACCGAGCGCGCAGGAATGGAAGAGCTTCTGGCGCGGTCGGATTTTGTTGTTCTAAGTGTTCCGGCAACACCCGAAACACATCATCTGATGAATGCCGAAACACTGGGTCTGATGGCGCCACATGCGCATCTGATCAATATCGCCCGCGGCGACGTGGTGGATGAGGCCGCGTTGATCAGGGCATTGCAGGCCCGTCAGATCGGCGGGGCCGGGCTGGATGTGTATGAACACGAACCAAAAGTGCCTGATGCACTGAAAGCGTTGGACAACGTGACCCTGCTGCCGCATCTGGGAACGGCTGCGCTGGAAGTGCGAGAAGCGATGGGGATGATGGCGGTTCGGAATCTGCGGACCTTTTTTGCAGGCAAGGCGCCGCCGAACAAGGTGAACTGAGCAAGGCCCGGGCAGAGCGACCCCACCCACCCGCCCGTCGCTCCGCCCGGGCCCGGAATTTTGTGCCGCGCCGTCAGTCTTGACCCGGGGGCCGCGTTGGGCTGATCTGGCTGGAACGCATTGGAGGCAGAACATGCATAAACCCGCCATCACAGGCACCGGGGTTTTCACCCCCGATCAGGTCATCACCAATGACGAACTGGTTGCCGCCTTCAATGCCTATGCCGAAAAGTTCAACTCCCGGAATGCGGCGGCGATTGCGGCAGGTCAGATCGAGGCAAAACAGCCGTCATCGTCTGAATTCATTGTCAATGCGTCGGGGATCCATCAGCGTTATGTGATGGACAAGACCGGAGTGCTGGACCCCGATGTCATGCATCCGCATCTGCGCCAGCGCAGCGATGACGAACCGGGGATCATGGCAGAAATGGCGCTGGAAGCCTGCCAGAAGGCACTTGCAAAGGCGGGCAGGACCGCCGCCGAGGTTGATCTGGTGATTTGTGCCGCGTCAAACCACGAGCGCGCCTATCCGGCGATTGCCATTGAGATACAGGAACTGCTGGGCGCAGGCGGCTTTGCTTTTGATATGAACGTGGCCTGTTCGTCGGCCACATTCGGGATGCAGGCGGCCGCCGACATGATCCGGTCGGGCAGCGTTCGCTGTGCATTGGTGGTGAACCCCGAGATATGTTCAGGCCATCTTGAGTGGCGTGACCGCGATTGTCATTTCATCTTTGGCGATGTGTGCACGGCCGCCGTACTGGAGCGGGCCGAAGATGCGCAAGGCGCCCATTTTCTGATCCAGTCCACCCGTTGCGCAACGCAGTTTTCCAATAACATCCGAAACAACAACGGCTATTTGCGCCGCACCCGCCCGGCGGGGGTGGTGGACAGGCGTGATATGCAGTTCATGCAGGAAGGCCGCAAGGTATTCAAAGAGGTGCTGCCGCTGGTATCGAAACACATCGCCAGTCATCTGGCCGAAGAAGGTATCGAGCCAGATCAACTCAAGCGCCTGTGGCTGCATCAGGCCAACAAGGCGATGAATGATTTTATCGGTAAAAAGGTTCTGGGTCGGGCGCCAGAACCGGGAGAGCAGCCCAATATTCTGCAGGATTATGCCAACACATCCTCTGCCGGTTCAATCATCGCGTTTTCCAAATACTCGGATGATTTACAGCTGGGTGATAGCGGTCTGATCTGTTCGTTCGGTGCGGGATATTCAGTTGGGTCAGTGTTGGTTGAACGAGCCTGAGCCCCGCCAACGCTTTAACGAAGGCGTTGTTTTGTTGCGATGACAAGAAAACGGACGGGTGAGACCGTTGCAGCTTGCCTGGCGCCACCGGTTGGAAGCGAACTTCCGGGGATGGAATGCGATGGCACCGCTTCCGACTGCTTGACAACAGTAAAGGACACTCTTGTTGTATCCGGTCTCACCCTTTGTCCCGCGCTGGGGACGCAGAACACTTGTTACCCCCCCGAAAACACCGGGATTGCTTTACAAATGACATTTCGGGATAAAGCGATTAATGGGAAAAGACTTTGGGATTTCCCCGCTTCACGGCGGGCCCTTTACAGGGATGGATGTATGTCAACGATGGGTAGTTATTTGAAAAAGCACACCGAGGCACTGGTCAAGGACGTGGGTATCGAACCAGCGTGCGTTTTGACCGGCAAGTCCAAGGCGACGCTGGGGCGGTATTATTCCGATCACGCAGAGCATGCGGATCGCTTCATGCCAATAGATGCCGTGGCAGCGCTGGAAGAGGCGGCCTCATACCCCCATGTAACAAGCGCTTTGGCCGAGTTGAAGGGCATCAGCCTGTCGTTTGACGAACGCCGCCGGAACGCAAATGAAAAGGCCAGCGTGAACAGCGATGTCATCGCGCTTTCCCAACGGTTTGCCATGCTTATGGCCGAGTATCAGCAGTCGATCGAGGATGGAGTCATTACCGTGAACGAGGCCAAGCGGTTGCTGCGCGAGACGACAAATTTGCAGCAGGTGCTGATCGACATGAAGCTGCACCTGGAAGAGGAATCCGTCTGAAACGTCTGCGAATCGGACAAGCGCAAGACGTGGTGCGGGCCGCTCTGACGGCGCTGGATTGTCCGCATTACTCTGGGTGACGTAACGTTATTATGACGTTGAAATCTGCAGGGATGGCTGTGCATCACCAGTTTCAGGCAGGTGTGGGTCGACACATAGTTTCGCCATGTACGCCCGGCTGGGTCACTGAATTTGAATCATCAAGATTTTCACTGGCACATATCCGCACGATCCATTTGCTCCGCCTTGCAAATGTGATCTTTATGGGTCGCTCCCGCACAGCAAGACTTTTTACAGAAATCCAGCAATGATCAGAAGCAGAAGTTTTTCCGGCCTGTTCAAGCAGGGCACGCGACTGCTGGCCAGAAGTTAACTCAACGAAACAATACGCAATTTGCACGCGCGCACTAGGATCAGCAATCTTGGCATCGCTGCCTGAGGAAAAAGTGCACTGTTCGATACCTGAGTTTCTACCTCTTCTGGATGCGTTCGGCGATCAGGCGAATACCGTCCTCGATCCGTTCGACCGGAATCGAAGAATAGCCCAGCCTGAAAAATTCCGTGGGAGCGTTATCGCCATTAAAAAATGGCGCGCCCGGCTCGATTACGACTCCGTCGTTTATCAGCTCTCTGGCCAGGTTTTCCGTGTTAATCCCTGAGGGCGCCCTGATCCAAAGACTGGACCCTCCAAATTGGGCGGCGCCAGCGATCTCCAGATTGGTCTTACCGAGCGCCTCAATCATTGCTTTCCGACGTTGCGCAAATTTCCGGCGCATATCGCGAATGAGCAAATCATAGTGCCCCTGCGCCAAAAAATATGCGGCTGTGCGTTGCAGGTGACCTGGCGGATGACGCAGCATCATCGAGCGCAGTTCCCGCGCTTCCGCGATGACCGGTTCGGGTCCGACAAGGTACCCCAGCCTGAGGCCCGGAAACAGCGCTTTGGAAAAGCTGCCTGCATACAGCACACGCTGGTCTTTATCGTTTGCTTTGAGGGCTGGGCTCGGCGGTTCGATGAAGCTCATTTCGAACTCGTAGTCGTCTTCAACAATCACGAAATCGCGGGCCTGGGCTTGCTCAAGTAGTTGGGCACGCCGCGAACGCGACATCGTGGTCCCTGTTGGCGCATGGTGACTGGGCGTCACAAATACGGCCTTGGTCCCAACCGGAATGTCATCGGGTGGCAACCCATGTTGATCGACGTCAACCGTTGTCACATCAGCACCGCACCACCGCAGGGCTTGGAGGGTGTCAGGATAGCCAGGATTTTCACAAACCGCCTTCAAAGGCGTGCGGGTCAGAAGTTCAATGGCCAGCCAGATCGCGTGTTGTGCACCGACAGTTATCAAAAGCTGGCTCGGGATTGCCGTAATACCACGGCGAGGCAGCATCCTGGACAAGATGTAGTTTACGAGTACCGGGTCATCGGTGGCTTCGTTACTTGCCATAAGATCGAAATCGCGTTTACCCATGGCCTGTCGCGCGCATTCACGCCAAGCCGAGTGCTTGAAAATAGTGCTGTCCATCTCTCCAAAAACAAATGGATACGGCAGCGTCCGCCAATCTTTGGGTTTTATAATGCGTCGGCGCTCTGCGAGATTTTCCGAAAGCAAATCCTTCCAGACGTCGCTGTTTGTGATCGGTTCCTTGAAATCCCCGATCTTTAGTCGCGGTATCGCATCAGTGTCAGCAACGAGATATCCGCTACGGCTCTTGGTCTCCAGGTACCCCTGATCGACCAAATCCTGATAGGCCAAGGTCACTGTCATGCGCGCAACACCAAGATGCTCAGCAAGTTTGCGCGAAGATGGCATGATAGAGCCGGGCAAGGCCTGAGTCGAAAGGATCGACGCGATGACGGCCTCTCTTATTTGCGTCTGCAAAGGCCGTTTTGAGGTGCGGTCAAGAAAGAAAACGTCAGCTGCGATGCGAATTTTGGCCATTCCCCGAATGTTTCAGGCAAAACTGGTCTAAGTCAATAAAGATTCTGGCCCTAACACTGGGTCGCAGACTCCATCTATCGCACATCCAGCTTGGGGGTGGGGCCAATCCTTACCTGCAAGCCGCGCTCAGAAGCGCAAGCAACAATGGGAGTACTTTATGACATATTTTTCACGGATCCTGGCGTCGACAGCGATCGCGCTAAGTGCAACAATCATGAGTGTTGGCATGGCCGATGCGAAAAACTTCAAGATTGCAGTGGGCGACAGCGGTGGCAGTAGCCAGGAAGCAACGGGCAAGGGCTTCATTGCGGCGCTCGAAGAGCTGTCCGGCGGCAAGCACACGGCGACCATGTTCCTGAACGGGCAACTCGGCTCCGAGCAGGACACTGTAAACGAAGCCGCGATCGGCACGCTGGACATGTCGCTCCTCGCGATCAACAACGTGACGCCGTTTTCACCAACTGTCGGCGTGTTTTCACTGCCCTACGTGATCCTGAGCCTTGAAGATGCGGAAAAGCTGACACAGGGCCCCATCGGCGCAGAGCTGACCGAGAATACGATCAACGACGCGGGTGTGCGTATCATCGCCTGGACTTACACAGGATTCCGGGTTCTGACGAACTCCAAGAAGCCGGTCAAATCCGTGGCTGACCTTCAGGGTCTGGTGATCCGCGTTCCCAAGAACGAAATCATGATCGACACCTACAAGGCCTGGGGCATCAGCCCGACGCCGATGGCATGGTCCGAAACCTTTGCAGGTCTCCAGACCAAGGTTGTTGATGGTCAGGACAATCCTTACACCACCATCAACGCCATGAAATTCTATGAGGTACAAAAGTACGTCACGAACATCCGCTATATTTTCTCGATCGAGCCGCTGATCATTTCTGAACAGGTCTTCCAGGAACTGTCAGCCGAAGATCAGGCAATCGTTCTGGAAGCAGGCAAGGCGGCGACAGCAGCCTCGGCAAAATTCCTGCGTGAGAAAGAAGCCGAGATCAAGCAAATCCTGATCGACGAAGGCATGGAGATCTCTGACCCCGAGAACAACGAGGAAGAGTTCATCAAGCTGGCAACCGAAGCTGTGTGGCCCAAATTTTACGACAGCATCGGCGGCATCGAAAAATTGAACGCTGTCCTTGCAGAAATCGGACGCGACCCGGTCTCTGAATAATTCGCAATCAAGAAAAAGGGAGGCGTCTATTGGCGCTTCCCTTGACTGAAAGGGAGGGGCTCATGACGAAATTCTGGCACGTAATCGACAATATAGAAAGCTACATCTGTCGCACCTTACTTGCGATATTTGTATGCCTGCTGTTCTTGCAGGTGATCGTTCGTACCTTGTTCGATTTCTCGTTCTCATGGATCGAAGAGCTGTCGATCTATATGTTCGTCTGGTTTGTGTTCTTTGGGGCGAGTTATGCGGCCAAGATGGGCGCGCATAACCGGGTGACCTTTCAATTCAAATTCCTGCCCCCCGGTGCCATCAAATACATCGAGGCCTTTGCCGACTTGTTCTGGGTCTTTTTCAACGTCTATTTCGTTTATCTGTCGATCGATTTCATCTTCAACAAGATGAACAGATTTCAATCGTCCCAGACGATGGGGTTTCACCTCAGCTGGGTCTACATCGTTCTGCCCATCGCCTTTTCCTTGATGACGTTCCGGGTCCTGCAAGTGAATTACAAGAAGATCGTACTGGGTGAAAACCTTCGTGACCCTGATGCCGTCGATCTGGAAGAAATTCGTGCTGAAACTGTAGATATTGAGCAGGAGACTAAATAATGGAATCCCAAATCATCCTCATCCTTTTTGGCGGTTTTTTTCTTTTGCTGGTCATCGGGGCTCCTATTACGGTTGCCCTTGGTGTCTCTACGCTGATCTCGTTTCTCTACCTTGACGAAAACCCGATCAAGTTTGTCCAAATCGCGTTCACGTCGGTGGGATCTTTCCCGCTTATGGCACTCCCTGCTTTCATTCTTGCCGGTGCGTTGATGGAGGCCGCAGGGCTGTCACGACGGCTAATTAATGTGGCTGAGAGTTTCGCGGGACCATTTACAGGCGGAATGTCCGCAGCGACAGTCTTTGCGTGCTTGTTCTTTGGTGCCATCTCGGGCTCTGGTCCGGCAACCACGGCCGCTGTCGGCATGTTGATGATCCCTGCCATGATCGAACGCGGTTACGGCCGCCCCTATGCAGCTGCGATCACGGCTTCGTCGGGTGGTTTGGGCATCGTTATTCCTCCGTCGATCCCATTGATCATCTTTGGCATTGCAGCCCTGGGCATGCCGGCCCCGCCGGAAGCTGTGGAAAAATTTGGCCAGTTTCAAACCGTTTCGATCCCAAAACTGTTTATTGCGGGTTTTATGCCTGCTTTCCTGATCGCGGGCAGCCTGCTGCTTATGAACTATATCATCGCCAAGAAGCGTGGTTATACAGGATCCGCCGAAGGCTGGTCTGCGCGCCAAATCTGGTGCGAAATGTACCGGGGCTTCTGGGCGCTTATGGCTCCTGTGGTCATTCTGGGTGGAATCTATTCCGGTTTCTTCACGCCGACAGAAGCCGCTATTGTCGCGATCTTCTACACCCTGATCGTCGGTACGTTCATTTACCGCGAACTGAACTGGCAGAAACTGTTCACAGCGCTTGAGACCACAACATGGCTCACGGGCCGGGTTTTGCTGATCATGTTCACCGCAACCGTGTTTGGACGTCTTTTGGTTGAGAATCAGATTCCGGCCGTCATTGCAAACGGCATGCTGTCGGTCACCGACAACATCTACATCATCTGGGCGCTGGTGATCTTCTTCCTTCTCTTCGTTGGTATGTTCATGGAAACGCTCGCAACCATCCTGATCCTGGTACCGGTCATGTTGCCGGTTGCCTACAGCGTTGGCATCGACCCGATCCACTTTGGCGTGGTCATGATATGTTGCCTAGGGATTGGCTTTCAAACCCCACCACTGGGTGAAAACCTGTTCATCGCATCGGGAATCTCGAACATCTCGATTGAAAACATATCTGTTGCAGCCCTGCCATTCGCCTTCATCAATACGATCGCGATTTTCATCATTGCCTTTGTGCCCGAGATATCGCTCTGGCTGCCCAGGCTCCTTGGATATTGATCGCAGGTCGGAAAGGAGTTTCCCATGAAATCGACTATCACACATATTCTGTGCGCCACGGATCTGTCCAAACATTCGGCCTACACGATGTGCCATGCTGCCAGCCTGGCCGCCGCAACCGGGGCCAAGTTGCACATGGTGCATGCCGTGCAGCCAATGAGTGACGATGCCAAGATCACCTTGCAGATGTTTATGCAGACCACCGGTGCAGGCGAAACAGCGATGAAGGCCAGACATGACCACGCCAAAGCGGTGATGGCCGAGCGGCAAAAGGCATTTTGGGCGCACGTACATGACGAAGACCAGGAAGTACAAAAGCAGGTCGAATCCATCGAACTAATCGATGGCTATCCTGCCGAAGTGATCCTGCGCCGTTCGGCTGAGCTTAAGTGCGATCTGATCGTCATTGGCGCGCATGAGCACGGCTATTCCCAGACTTTCCTTGGCACCGTCGCAAAACGTGTGCTGCGCCGTTCATCTATTCCAACACTGGTCGTTCCTTACCGGGACGACGATGCTCATTCCTAACCCTTACAAAACTTCGGAGACTACAATGTCCAAGACCCTTACTGCGCAAGACCTGTCCGATACATTCGATGCGTTCAACCGCCACGACGTTGACGGCGTCATGACCCATTTTGCTGATGATTGCGTTTTCTACACCGTCGGTGGAGACGAAGTATATGGCGGCAAAGTTGAAGGTGCTGCTGCAATCGCCAAAGCATTTTCAGCAGTCTGGGCCGGTATGAAGGACGCCCACTGGGATCACCACAGCCACTTTGTGCACGGGGATCGCGCCGTATCGGAATGGACCTTTTCCGGCACCGGCGCAGACGGAATGCGCGTCGAGGCGCAGGGGGCCGACCTGTTCACGCTGAGAGATGGCAAAATTATCGTCAAACAGGCGCTGCGCAAGTCCCGCCCTCCCTTCAAAGCATAACACCCAACTGGTTACCGGAGCATTTCGATGCCTGATTCAAAGAGACCCCGCCACTGGCCCAAGGCCAGCTATGATCCGCGCTATGATCCCATCATAGATGCAGGCCCCGGCCATAACCGGGACTATGCGCCAACCTATTGGATAGGCACCGCCGGGACACCGCCCGAAGATGATGGGCCCGTGTCCGGTGACATGGATGTGGATGTCGTCGTGATCGGATCAGGCTACACTGGACTGTCTACAGCGATCCATCTGGCCAAGGAACACGGCATCAAAGCGACGGTTCTAGAGGCCAATACCGTCGCGTGGGGCTGTTCCACACGCAACGGCGGCCAGGCGCAGATCTCGTCCGGGCGTCTCAAAAGATCCCAGTGGATTCAACGCTGGGGCGTCGATGTCGCCAAGAAGATGCACGGCGAAGTGACCGAAGCCTTTGAGTTGTTCAACGATCTGATCGGATCCGAGGATATCGAGTGCGATCCGCAAACCGGTGGCCACTTCTACATAGCCCACCGTGCCAAGGTGATGCCGAAGCTTGAAAAAGAGAGCGCCTTGATGAACGAGGTGTTCGGCTATGGCTCGCGGATCATCGGGCGCGAAGAACTGCACGAACATCACGTGCGCGATCAAGAAGCGCATGGTGCGATGTGGGAACCGGACGGCACCTCGATCCATGCCGCCAAACTGGCGTTCAGCTATGTGCGTCTTGCCCGCAAACTGGGGGCGACGATCCATACGGCCAGTCCCGTTATGGGCTGGAAGATCAAGAACGGCGTGCATCACCTGACGACGCCCGGCGGCACCGTTCGCGCACGTGCCGTGGCCTTGGCGACAGCGGGATACACACCACCGGGATTGAACGAAAAGACAAAGCATCGGCTAATGCCGATCCTGTCAAACTCGATCGTCACCCGCCCGCTGACGGAAGACGAAAAGGCCGAGTGCGGGTTTCAGACAAAATCGCCGCTGACCGACACGCGTACCCTGCGCCACTATTACCGCTTTTTGCCTGACGACCGCGTTCAAATCGGAAGCCGCAGCGCAATCACGGGTCTGGACGCCGAGAACCCCAAGCACCTGGCGCTTTTGCAAAACGGACTATACCGCAAGTTCCCGGCCCTGACGGACATCGACCTTGATTATTCCTGGTGGGGATGGGTGGATGTCAGCCATGACATGATGCCGCGTATTTTCCAGCCAGATAAGAAGCAGACGATCTTTTATGCCTTGGGCTATGGCGGCAACGGCGTGATGTATTCTGCCCAGGCCGGCAAGCGTTTAGCACAATTGGTCGCCGGCGAAGGAAAAGAGCTCGATCTGCCGATCTTCACCTCGGCTCTGCCAAGCCACGGCATCCTGACGCCTTTCCGGCGGTTGGGCCAACGGATGATGTACCCCTACTACCATCTTCGCGACGAAATTCTCTGACACCCCTGATAATTGGATAACCAAAATGAAAATGACCACTGAAGAGGCCTTTGTTAAGGTCCTGCAAATGCACGGCATCGACAACGCCTTTGGGATCATCGGTTCCGCGATGATGCCGATCTCTGATCTCTTCCCTGCTGCAGGCATCAAGTTCTGGGATTGTGCGCATGAAACATCCGGCGGCATGATCGCGGACGGCTATACGCGCGCCTCCGGCAAGATGTCGATGGCAATTGCGCAGAACGGCCCCGGCATCACCAACTTTGTGACGCCCATCAAAACCGCCTACTGGAACCACACACCGATGCTGCTGGTGACACCGCAGGCCGCGAACAAGACCATCGGTCAGGGTGGTTTCCAGGAAATCGAACAGATGAAACTGTTCGAAGACATGGTTTGCTATCAGGAAGAAGTGCGCGATCCGTCCCGCATGGCCGAAGTGCTGAACCGTGTGATTGAAAAAGCATGGCGCGGCTGTGCCCCTGCACAGATCAACATCCCGCGCGATTACTGGACACAGGTCATCGACATCGAACTGCCGCAGATCATCCGTCTTGAGCGCCCGCAAGGCGGCACGAAAGCGGTCAAGGAAGCGGCAAAACTGCTGTCCGAGGCAGAGTTCCCCGTAATCCTGAACGGCGCGGGCGTAATCCTGTCTGGTGGTATCGACGCCTCTGCCAAACTGGCAGAAGCACTGGATGCTCCTGTGGCCTGTGGCTATCAGCACAACGATGCGTTCCCCGGTTCGCACCCGCTGGCTGTTGGCCCGTTGGGCTACAATGGTTCGAAGGCAGCGATGGAACTGATCCGGCAAGCCGACGTTGTTCTGGCCCTTGGCAACCGTTTGAACCCGTTCAGCACGCTTCCCGGATACGGTATCAACTATTGGCCAACGGATGCGAAAATCATCCAAGTGGACATCAATTCTGACCGTATCGGCCTGACCAAGAAGGTCGACGTTGCAATTCAGGGCGACGCCAAGGTTGTGGCCGAGCAGTTGTTGGCGCAACTCAGAGATGGCGCGGGTGACAAGGGCCGCAAGGAGCGGGTTGATCTGATCGGTTTGACCAAATCCCGCTGGGCTCAGGAACTGTCGTCAATGGACCATGAAGATGACGCGGACGAAGGCGTCACATGGAACGAGCGGGCACGCAATCGTCAGCCCGACCATATGTCGCCCCGTCAAGCCTGGCGCGCGATCATGTCGGCGATGCCCAAGGATGCGATCGTATCTTCTGACATCGGCAACAACTGCGCCATCGGCAACGCGTACCCGTCCTTTGACAAAGGGCGCAAGTACCTGGCACCCGGCCTGTTTGGCCCATGTGGTTATGGCTTGCCCGCGATCCTGGGGGCTAAAATTGGCTGCCCGGATGTACCCGTTGTCGGCTTTGCCGGGGACGGCGCCTTTGGTATCTCGATGAACGAGATGACGGCATGCGGTCGTGGCGACTGGCCAGCGATCACGATGATCATCTTCCGCAACTACCAGTGGGGCGCTGAAAAGCGTAACACCACGCTGTGGTTCGAAGACAACTTTGTCGGGACAGAGCTGAACGAAGGCGTCAACTATGCCGAGATTGCCAAAGGCTGTGGCCTTAAAGGGGTGCAGGTGACGTCGATGGCACAGCTGACAGAGGTACTGAACACCGCTGTCAAAGAGCAGATGAAAGACGGTGTAACCACCTTCATCGAGGTCATCCTGAACCAGGAACTGGGCGAGCCTTTCCGTCGCGACGCGATGAAAAAGCCGGTCTCTGTCGCCGGTATCAGCGCCGCTGACATGCAGCAGCAACAGATCGGCTAATTGCAAAAAACAAAGGGGACGCGTAAACCGCGTCCTCTTTACACGTCCGATCCAACTTCCACCATTTATCAGTGCCGCGACGCATACCATGCGCGCGGCCAAGGAGCTTTTGTCCGATGGCCATACCATTGACCTCTCCCAGTGACTTCTTTGGTCGCATTCCGACGTTCCTTTCCGAAAATGGGCCCGGGTTTGCAGTTTCGGTTGTTGTCGCAGCAGCGGCCCAATTCCTGTCCGATCATTACGGTGCGCCCGCGATGCTGATGGCCCTGCTATTGGGCATCGCCTTCCATTTTCTTGCTGAAGAAGGGCGCTGTGTGCCGGGTATCGCGCTCACTTCAAAGACGGTACTGCGCATTGGCGTTGCCCTGCTGGGCGCGCGCATCAGTGTCGAGTTGCTGATCGGTCTGGGTCCGCAACTGATCGGGCTTGTCGTGGCCGGTGTCATCCTGACCATCCTTTTTGGCCTTCTTGGGGCCAGACTTCTGGGGCGTGGTTGGCGATTTGCGCTGCTGACGGGCGGCGCGGTTGCCATCTGTGGTGCTTCCGCCGCCATGGCAATCGCGGCCGTTCTGCCCAAGAATGAGCATTCCGAGCGAAACCTGATTTTTACCGTCCTCAGCGTGACGGTATTGTCGACAATAGCCATGATTGCCTACCCCATCATCACCGCCGCACTTGAGCTTGATGACATTGCGGCAGGTGTATTCCTTGGCGGCACGATTCACGACGTTGCACAAGTGGTTGGCGCGGGCTTTTCCGTAAGCAATGAGACCGGAGAGACAGCTACCTTGGTCAAACTGATCCGGGTTACTATGTTGGCGCCCGTTGTATTGACCTTTGCCTTGTTGATCCGTGCATTTGCCGAAGATGACGCAAGAAAGGATGGCAAACGCCCGCCATTGATGCCCTTTTTCGTAGTGATGTTTCTGGTGCTGGCCGCAATCAACTCCTTTGGGTTTATTCCAGAGTTCGCTCAGTCTTTCCTTGCGGATGTGTCAAAGTGGGCTTTGTTGGTTTCCATCGCCGCCGTGGGAATGAAAACATCGCTTAAGACGATCTTTGATGTGGGCGGGCAGGCGATTGTTCTGATCGTCGCTCAGACCATCTTTATCGCTGGGTTCATTCTTTATGGCATCACTCATTTCGCCAGCTAAACCGGAAAGGATATACCACCATGCGCGTGATTGATTTCAAAGACGAGGGCCCCATCGCCAAACGCCGCCTTGCAGACCTGCCGGACCGGGTTGTTGAAGGGGATCCGCACCATGAAACACAAATGCGATTTACCAGCACGGACGGGACTTTGCTGGCGGGGACATGGACCAGCACACCCGGCAAATGGATCGCCTTTGCAGACCGCGATGAGTTTTGCGTGCTGCTGACGGGCCACGTCAAGCTGATCTCGGAAGAAGGCACGGAACAGGAATTCCGCAAAGGTGACAGTTTTCTGATCCCCAACGGGTTTCGCGGCTTTTGGCATGTTCTTGAAACGACAACCAAGCATTTTGTGATCAGAGATTACACGGCAGGTTAACATCCGCCCATATTCAAATATTCTGTTGCCACGGTGACCTGCCGGGTGTGAACCTGACCTGAATTCCAAGGAGAGTCGGGCGCATGACCCTAGCAGATGTCATTGTAATTGGGGGCGGCATTGCCGGTATTTCGGCTGCGGCGGAACTGGCGGCGCATGCCAAAGTTGTGGTGTTGGAAGGTGAAAAGCAGCTTGGTTATCATTCAACCGGCCGTTCGGCTGCGGTTTTCATTCGCAACTACGGCAATGCCACGCTGCGCGCGATAAATGCAGCGGCCGAGCCGGTTTTCATGACCCCCACCGGAATCAGCGAAACATCGCTTTTGTCACCGCGCGGGGTGATGTTTGTGGCAGACAAGGACGAATTGCCGAAACTGGACGCCTTTGCGCAAGGCTCTTCAGGACTTGAGCGGCTGACTGCAGCCGAAGCGGTGGAGTTTGTGCCGATCCTGCGTGGTGACCGGATTGCAGCGGCGATGCTGGAGCCCGCGGCGCAGAATATCGATGTGGACCGGATGCTGCAGGGCTATGTACGACTGCTGAAATCGCGTGGCGGGCAGGCGCTCACTGGCGCAGGAGTGACCGACCTGCACCGTCAAGGCGGCGTCTGGCAGATACGCACCGCGCTGGGCGACTTCAGTGCACCGGTTGTCGTTAACGCATCGGGGGCCTGGGCAGATGAGATCGCAAAACTGGCGGGTGTAGCCTCGGTGGGTCTGACACCTTTACGCCGCTCGGCGGCGTTGATTCCGGCACCTGAAGGATATGCTTCGGAAAACTGGCCGGTGTTCGGCTCAATTGCCGAAACCTGGTACGCCAAGCCCGAGGCCGGTAAACTGATGGTGTCCCCTGCCGATGAAGATCCGGTCGCCCCGCACGATGCCTGGCCCGATGATATGGTTCTGGCCGAAGGCCTGTACCGGTTTGAACAGGCGGTCACCGTTTCGGTCAGGCGGGTCGAACACAGTTGGGCGGGTTTGCGCACCTTTGCGCCGGACCGCACTCCGGTGGTTGGCTTTGATCCTGATGCAAAAGGATTTTTCTGGCTGGCAGGGCAGGGGGGTTATGGCGTACAAACAGCCCCGGCACTGGCGCGCCTGATGGCGGCGCTGGTTGCAAGCCAACAACCTGAACTTGACGCAGGGACCATTGCGGCCCTGTCACCTGAACGATTTTACTAACCTCAACCAAAGGATTTCCAAGATGTCAGATATCACCCGCCACCACGTTGGCGACCGCATGAGCCAGATCGTCACCCACAACGGCACTGTCTATCTGGCCGGTCAGGTCGGCAACCCCGGCGACAGCGTGGCCGATCAGACCAAAACCTGTCTGGAAAAGGTTGATGCACTGCTGGCCGAGGCAGGGTCAGATAAAACGCGTATCCTGCAAACCATCATCTGGTTGGCGGACATGTCGGATTTCGCCGAGATGAATGCTGTTTGGGACGGATGGGTTGCCCCGGGTCATGCCCCGGCCCGCGCCACAGGCGAGGCCAAGCTGGCCACACCGGCACATCTGGTCGAATTCATCGTGACAGCTGCGGGCTAATAAGCGCACCCAACTTGTTGAACCAACGCCAGGATGGTCCTGAAATCAGGGCTGCGCGGGGCGCGTCCAAGGCCAATGGACGCGCCCTTTTGATTGCGCTATCAGGCGGGTAACACCGATTGAAGAAAGGCGCGCCCATGTCCGGCCACGGCACTCCCACACCGATGACGTCCCACAAGTCCGGGCCTTTGTCCGGCACCGCCGAAGTCCCCGGCGACAAGTCGATCTCGCACCGGTCGCTGATACTGGGGGCGATGGCGGTAGGCGAGACGCGTATTTCCGGCCTTCTGGAAGGTGAAGACGTACTGGATACCGCCAAGGCCATGCGGGCGTTTGGGGCTGAGGTGACTGATCATGGAAACGGCGAATGGCGCGTTTACGGCGTTGGTGTCGGCGGCTTTGCCGAACCTGAAAACGTGATTGATTGCGGAAACTCGGGCACAGGAGTGAGGCTGATCATGGGGGCGATGGCAACATGTCCGATCACAGCCACGTTTACCGGGGACGCCAGCCTGAACAAGCGGCCCATGGCACGGGTGACCGACCCGCTGGCGCTGTTTGGTGCGCAGGCGGTGGGGCGCTCGGGCGGGCGGCTTCCAATGACGATTGTTGGCGCCGCTGATCCGGTGCCGGTGCACTATGTGGTGCCGGTGCCCTCGGCGCAGGTGAAATCAGCGGTCTTGCTGGCCGGACTGAATGCGCCGGGCAAGACCGTGGTGATCGAACACGAGGCGACGCGCGACCATACCGAGCGGATGCTGGCCGGTTTTGGTGCCGAAATATCTTCCGAACAGACGAATGAAGGCCGGGTGATCACCCTGACCGGCCAACCCGAACTCAGGCCGCAAACCATCGCTGTTCCGCGTGATCCGTCGTCGGCGGCCTTTCCGGTTTGTGCGGCCATCATCACGCCCGGCTCGGATGTGCTGGTGCCCAATATCGGGCTGAACCCGACACGCGCTGGCCTTTTTACCACGCTGCGCG
Source organism: Roseovarius litorisediminis (assembly GCF_900172295.1). Taxonomy (GTDB): domain Bacteria; phylum Pseudomonadota; class Alphaproteobacteria; order Rhodobacterales; family Rhodobacteraceae; genus Roseovarius; species Roseovarius litorisediminis. The sequence continues at coordinate 8,017 of NZ_FWFL01000012.1, read as the reverse complement.
AGATGGGGGCGGACCTGAACTATGAAAACGAGCGCGAAGAAGGCGGTGAACCGGTGGCCGATCTGCGTGCCCGGTTCTCGCCTGATCTCAAAGGTATCGAAGTCCCGCCCGAGCGTGCTGCCAGCATGATTGACGAGTATCCGGTGCTGTCCGTGGTGGCGTCCTTTGCAAAGGGCCAGACCGTGATGCGCGGCGTAAAGGAGTTGCGCGTCAAGGAAAGCGACCGGATCGAGGCAATGGCATCCGGCCTGCGCGCTGGCGGAGTCGAAGTCGAAGATGGCCCCGACTGGTGGATCGTACATGGCCGCGGCCATGGGAATGTGCCCGGCGGACAGGTCTGTGCCAGCCACCTGGACCACCGGATCGCCATGTCATTCATGGTGATGGGCATGGCCACCCAGGCGCCTGTCAGCGTAGATGATGGCAGCCCTATTGCGACATCCTTCCCGATATTCGAACCGCTGATGTCGTCCCTGGGGGCCGATATCCGGCAGGGATGATTAAAGGCTGAATAGCCCGATTCTGAAACAACACGTTTTGGCTGAAATCTGGGATCCTTGCTCGCGTTTGCGGGCCGGGCCTACAATTGCGTGCGCGATCAAGAGACATAGAACAAAAAGCTCAGGAGGATCTTAAATTGCTGGATATGTTCCCACCTCAAAGAGTTGGCCGCATTTACCTGACTGAAGGCGGTATTGAGACTGAAATCATGTACAAAGATGGTTTTGAGCTACCGCATTTTGCGATGTTTCCGCTTCTGGATGATCCTGACGCCGTCGCGGCCATGAAAGGCATTTGGCGGCGGTCCCTGTTGGTGGCTGCGGAAACCGGTTGCTGCGCCATCATGAACGGTCTGGATTATCGGGCCAGTCCGGATTGGGGGGCATTATTGGGATATTCGCCTGCAGAACTGGCGGCTATGCAGCATCGTTCAATTGATTTTCTGCGCGATATCGCGAAGGAATTCGAACACGACATCGAGACGATCCATATCTCGGGTACCATAGGGCCGCGCGGTGATGCCTATTCACTTAACAAGGCAATCACCGAAGATGAGGCAGAAGAGTACCATTCTGTCCAATTATCTACGTTAAAAGAGGCCGGCGTTGATATGGCCTGGGCCATGACATTCAACAACCTGCCTGAAAGTGTCGGTGTTACGCGTGCTGCAAAGTCTGCCGGGTTACCCTTTGCGATGGGGCTGACCCTTGATAGCAGCTGCAAACTGAAATCCGGCCCAACGCTTGCTGAAGCAGTTTCTCATATTGATGATAAAACCGATTCAGGGCCAGATTTTTATGCCTGCAATTGTTCCCACCCGCTGGAGTTTGAACCGGCGCTGGACGGGGGAGACTGGATGAAGAGGCTTCGTTGCATCCGCCCGAACGCATCCGCGATGGAGAAAATCGCCTTATGCAAGCTGGGCCACCTTGAAGACGGGGATCCCGTAGAACTGGGGCAGCAAATGGCGGATGTGGCACGACGACTACCGCATATGGATATTTTCGGCGGCTGCTGCGGAACGGATGAACGGCATTTGAAAGAGATTGCTATCAATGTTCGCAAATCCCGCGAGGGTGCGGCCGCTTAAGGCGTGAGCGGCGCTTCTTCGTCCTCGGCGCGAAAATTTTTGTTTGCCCTTTGGTAAAACCTCGCCAACTCAGATCAGACGTGCCCCCTGTCCGCTCAGGGCCTCGGTTGCTGCGGCAAACCGGTCAGGGTGTATGCTGGCAATTCCGTCGCGGATGAGGGCCACGTCATAGCCGCGGTTCAGTGCGGCCTGTGCGGTTTTGGCCACGCAGTGTTCACCGTCCAATCCGGCGATTTTCAACGTTCCGATGCGCAGCACCCGCAGTACCACATCCAGCTCGCCGGTTTCGAAACCGTCTTGCACGCGTTTGATCACCAACTGGTCGGCAACTTCGGAAAAGGGCGGGGCCAAACCGGTCCCAGCGGTGCCGCGTATCGCTTCACCATTCATCGTAAGGCGCGCCAGCAGCCGGGTGCTCAGGGTTGACCATTCATGGCGCAGCACGATCACCGGTTGGTCTTTCTGGCGTGCCAGCGCGACCTCGCGCAGAACTGCGGCTTCAACCCGCGCGCGGGTTTGCGCATCATAGTGTGCGTCGTTCCAGAACACGCCCTGCAAGTCCACCAGTAACAGGGCGCTGCCCGGGCGCGGCGCGATCGCCGGGCCCTGGGTGGGGCGCCGGATGTAGCGGATGGTGAACGTCACCCAAAGGGTCAGGGCGCCGAAGATTAGAAGAATCAGCGCAGCAGGGGTCATTTTTCCCGGCCATCGTTTATCTGCCGGAGCCCGGATAGAACGTGTTGTGCCACGCTGAGCGCGGTATCAACGTCACTGGCGCTCAGCCGGTCAGCGATTCGCTCGACCGCCGCCATTTCCTGTGTCATGACATCCTGTATCAGGTCGCCGCCTGCCTTGGTCAACACGATCAGCGGCGAGGTGCTGTGGCGCGGGTTGGGGCGCTTTTCGGCTAGCCCGTCTGCTATCACCTCATTCACCATCACCTGCACATATTGCCGCTTGATCTGCAGGGTCTGGGCTAGCGCCGGAACAGGTTGCGAGCCATCGCGGGCAAGGATTTCAAGCACCGCACGCATCCGGACGCTCAGGCCTGTGCCTGCCAGACCGCGCGCCACAGCCTCTTCAAGCTGGGTGACAAGCGGTCGGGTCATCCAGATGAAATCATAAAGGGTATGGGTTTTACTCATGACAGATAGGTTGTCATATTGACATGTTGATTGTCAAATAACGTCATGCTGACGAAATCCAAACCAGGATGGTCGCAGCCGAGGACGCGCGGAAAAGGGCTGCCTATACCCTGGCAGAAAAGAGAAAGGGAAATACATGCGGGGAAGTTGCCAGTGTGGTGCCGTTCGGTATGAGGTCGCCGGACCGTTGCGGCAGGTTGTGGGTTGTCATTGCAGCCAGTGCCGCAAGACATCTGGTCATTACGTTGCCGCAACGCAATCTGTTGGAAAAGACCGGCCTGAAATGGTACCGTTCAAGCCCCGGCGCGCAGCGCGGGTTCTGCAGAACTTGCGGCATTTCGCTATTCTGGCAGGAAGACGGAAACGATCATATTTCAGTAATGGCGGGTACGCTGGACGGGCCGACAGGGTTGTTGATGGAGAGGCACATTCATGCTGACACAAAAGGCGACTACTATAAGTTGCCGGATGGGGATCGGGTGGACCAGTCCACGCTGAAATTCCGCTAACTGGACCGGCGTCTTGATCTTGGTCAGAGACTTCGGCAGTCAGTCCTTTAGGCTGTAAAATGACTAGACAAGGAGAGACCCATGACAGCCCCGTTGCAGGATTTGTTTGTGCTGGACATGACGCATGTTCTGGCGGGGCCCTTTGCCTCGATGACCTTGGTCGATCTTGGGGCCAAGGTGATCAAGGTGGAGCGCCCGGGATTGGGGGATGACACGCGCGCCTTTCCGCCGTTCAAGGATGGGCAAAGCGCCTATTTCGCGGCATTGAATCATGGCAAGCAGTCAATCGCATTGGACCTGAAGGCCGAAGAGGACCGCGCAATATTTGAACAGCTTCTGGCGCGAGCGGACATGGTTCTGGAAAATTACCGCCCCGGCACGATGGAAAAGCTTGGCTATGGCTGGGAAGACTTGCACCGGAAATACCCTAGCCTGATCTATGGCGCGGCCAGCGGTTTTGGTCATACCGGGCCCGACGCACACCGGCCCGCCTATGACATGGTTGTTCAGGCGCGCGGCGGGGTGATGTCGATCACCGGCGAAAAGGATCGTGACCCGGTGCGCGTGGGTGCCAGCATCGGCGATATCGTGGCGGGCATGTATCTGGTGCAGGGCGTGTTGGCGGCACTGGTAGACCGACAAAAGACCGGGCTGGGCCGCAAGGTGGATGTGGCCATGCTGGACAGTCAGCTGGCCATTCTGGTGCACGCCATCGCAATTACCACCGTGACAGGTATACCGCCTGCGCCCACGGGGGCACGACACCCGTCGATTACGCCGTTCGAAACATTCAATGCCTCGGATGGCCTGTTCGTGATTGCGGCTGGAAATGATGTGCTGTTTGCAAGGCTGTGCGACGTGCTGGGCTTGCCTTTGGCGCAGGATCCACGATTTGCCACCAACCCGGCGCGCTGCGAAAATGCCCGCCTGCTGAAGCGTCTGATCGAGGCGTTGACATTGGAGCACCCCAAATCACACTGGATCACGGTGCTGGAAGCCGCAGGCGTACCCACCGGCCCGATTCAGAACCTGACCGAAGTTCTGCGCGATCCACAAATCCTTGCGCGCAACATGGTGGTGGATGTTCTGGGGGCGGATGGAATGCCTAAATACGTGGCCGCAGGCAATCCGATCAAGCTGTCTGGCATGGCGGATCCAACCACGCGACGTCCGGCGCCAACGCTGGATGGCGACAGGCACGAAATCTCGCAATGGGTGAATAACTTGTGATATGGTGTTGAATACACTTGGAGCCGGTAGGCGCAACGGTCTAGGCTGATACATGGCCAAATCCGCGTTTCCCCCCGAATCTGCGCCCGCTCCCAGGCCGCCGCCCTTGCGGGTTGCGGTTTTTCGAACGCTTGCGCGGCTTTTGGCGATCGTCCTGTTTGCTGTGGCAGTGCAGCAGTTGATGCGCTGGGCTGAAGCGTGGCTTGCGGCCAGCCAGTTTGACTGGGCAGTGCCCTGGCTGACGTTTGCGGTGCTGCTGATCTATGCGCTGCTGATTGCCATTCCGTTTGTGCCGGGAGTCGAGATCGGATTGTCCCTATTGATGATCAACGGGGCAGATGTGGCGCCTGCGGTCTGGCTGGCAACCACTCTGGGCCTGTCGCTGGCTTACATGGTTGGGTGCAAAGTGCCCTTTCGCTGGCTGCACCGGGTGTTTCTTGACCTGCACATGACGGGGGCCTGTCAATTGCTGGAACGGTTTGAACAGTTGCCGTTGGATGAAAGGGTGAACTTCCTGATCTCGCGCGTACCGAGAAGATGGGGCAAATGGGTTGTGAAATACCGCTACCTGAACTTGGCCATCCTAATCAATATTCCCGGTAACGCATTGATTGGCGGCGGTGGGGGTATTGCCCTCATATCGGGCATGTCGGGGGTTTTTCGGGTGCCGCAGGCGCTGTTGACCATCGCGCTGGCCACAGCCCCGGTCCCGTTGGTAGTGTGGCTCTTTGGCTGGAAGATTCCCTGGTATTAAAGCGTTTCGAAATCAAGTTGATCCGCAGCTTGAACTTGAAACAGCCACAGCATTGATAGGGCCAGGGAATTTCGACTTTTTGTGCTGAACCAACAATAAGTCGAAACGCTTTAGGCGCAAGTCGGCAAACATGCCGCCAAGGTGCATTTTTCTGCCGGTTGCGGGATGTTTCCTGTCTGATTACGCCCTATGTTCGCCCTGAAACAGGCATTTTAGGAACAAGGTGCACGCATGTCCAATGATCCTCTTGTGGTGTTTACACCTTCAGGAAAACGGGGCCGGTTTCCAGCCGGTACGCCGGTTCTGACCGCCGCGCGGCAGCTGGGGGTCGATCTGGATTCGGTCTGTGGTGGGCGGGGTATTTGCTCGAAATGCCAGATCACGCCCAGCTACGGCGAATTTTCCAAGCATGGCGTGACCGTTGCAGACGATGCCCTGTCCGAGTGGAATTCGGTTGAACAACGCTATGACGACAAGCGTGGTTTGAAAAAGGGCCGTCGTCTGGGATGTCAGGCACAGATCATGGGCGATGTGGTCATCGACGTGCCTGAAGAAAGCCAGGTGCACAAGCAGGTGGTGCGCAAACGAGCCGAGGCGCGCGAAATCATCATGAATCCGTCGATACGGATGTATTATGTCGAGGTGCAGGAGCCCGACATGCACGAACCATCGGGTGATCTGGAAAGGCTTGCGTTTGCGCTGAAGGATCAGTGGGGGCTTGAGGGTGTCAAGGCCGATCTGAATATATTGCACACGATGCAGCCTGCCCTGCGCAAGGGCCAGTGGAAGGTGACAGTGGCAGTGCATCATGGCAACGCCACCCAACCGGCCAAGGTCATGCATATCTGGCCGGGCTACTACGAAGGCAAAATCTACGGGCTCGCAGTTGATCTGGGCTCTACCACCATCGCGGCCCATCTGTGCGATCTGGACAGTGGCGAGGTTGTTGCGTCTTCCGGCATCATGAATCCGCAGATCCGCTTTGGCGAAGACCTGATGAGCCGGGTCAGTTATTCGATGATGAACAAGGATGGCGCCGCCGAAATGACCCGCGCCGTGCGCGAGGGCATGAACACCCTGTTTGATCAGATTGCAGGCGAGGCCGGGATCGACAAGGGGCTGATCGTGGACGCAGTCTTTGTCTGCAACCCGGTCATGCATCACCTGTTTCTGGGCGTCGATCCGTTTGAGTTGGGGCAGGCCCCCTTTGCGCTGGCGACGTCTTCGTCGCTGAATCTAACGGCTGCCGAGCTGGATCTGAAAATTCATCCCTCTGCCCGGGTCTATATCCTGCCTTGCATCGCGGGCCACGTGGGCGCGGATGCCGCCGCGGTTGCCCTGTCAGAGGCGCCGGATAAATCCGAAGATCTGGTGCTGGTGGTTGACGTGGGCACCAATGCCGAGATTCTGTTGGGCAACAAGGAAAAGGTACTGGCTTGCTCATCCCCCACTGGCCCCGCTTTTGAGGGGGCACAGATCAGCTCGGGCCAGCGCGCGGCACCGGGAGCCATCGAACGGGTCGAGATTGACCCTGTCACCAAAGCACCGCGGTTCAAGGTCATTGGCAGCGATTTGTGGTCGGATGATGACGGATTTGCCGAGGCAATTGCGGGCTCGGGTATCACCGGTATCTGCGGGTCCGGCATCATCGAGATGGTCGCCGAGATGCGCATGCAAGGGATTGTGGATGGCCCCGGCCTGATCGGATCGCCCGACCAGACCGGTACGGATCGCTGTTTTCTCGACGGCCGCACCTATTCCTACATGGTCTGGGATGGCAGCGCCGAGGCTGGGCCAACCATTACCGTGACCAACCGCGATATCCGCGAGATCCAGATGGCCAAGGCAGCACTTTATTCAGGCGCAAGGCTGCTTATGGATAAGTTCGGTGTCGACAAGGTGGATCGCGTGGTGCTGGCCGGGGCATTCGGTGCGCATATCAGCCCCAAACATGCTATGGTTCTGGGCATGATCCCCGACGCGCCGCTGGACAAGGTTACCAGCGCGGGCAATGCCGCGGGCACCGGCGCGCGGATCGCCCTGTTGAACACCGACGCGCGGGCCGAGATCGAACAGACGGTGCAGCGCATTCACAAGATCGAAACCGCGATCGAGCCGCGCTTTCAGGAACATTTTGTCAACGCCTCCAACATCCCCAACGCGGTCGAGCCGTTTCCGATTCTGGCCACCGTTGTCACCTTGCCGGATGTGAATTTCAACACCGGCGGCGGCGACAATACGGATGGGGGGCGCCGACGCCGGCGTCGCGGCTAAAGCAAACCTGCCAAAAGGGCAGCGGGGCCTCTGCAGTTCTCTTGCCTTTTTGACACAAAAAAACCGGGCAGCGGAATCTCCGTGCGCCGGGCGTGGTATGCTTTATCGCAGCCCGTCAAGGGCGGCGGTTGTCTTTCAGTACAGATCAGGCTCGTATTCGCGGCCTTCACCCTCGGCTGGAGAGTACATATTGATTTCCATGCCGCAGTTAACTTCTTTCAGTGTCGGTGCAGTCCAGGCCATATTTTACCTCCCATGGCAGATTATCTTGCCGTCAGCTTAGTCACAGACCCGATTCTGGCAAATGATCCTTTGGTCGTAGGCCTTCGGGTGGTTCCCGCCCCGATCGTTTCTCGGGGCGCGGTATGTTTCTCACGCGTTATTGAGGGCTCTTTTTGTCATGACGGTGACGAGATGTGCGCGGTAGGTTCCTGAGCCGTGGAGGTCCGAGATCATGGTTGATGCGTCGGGCGCGAGGCCGTCCAGGGCGTCGGGGTGGAAGTTGGCCGACAGG
>NZ_FWFL01000020.1 GCF_900172295.1 Roseovarius litorisediminis | reverse complement strand
CGGCTGGATCAATCTGCGAGACGTCCCAGTCCTCCTTCGGCGTCGAGTTCTGTTTGTTGGCATCTGCTTCGATCAGGCTTGCATCAATCGCCATGCGCTGACCGCTGACCAGACCTTCCGCGATGCAGCGCGCGACGGTCCCCTCGAACAGATGGCGCAGCAGTTCGCTGTCGCGGAAACGCCCATGTCGGTTTTTTGAAAACGTCGAGTGATCGGGGATGCGGTCGTTCAGATCAAGGCGGCAAAACCAGCGATACGCGAGGTTCAGATGCACCTCTTCGCAGAGCCGTCGCTCGGACCGGATGCCGAAGCAATAGCCGACCAACAGCATGCGGATCAGCAGTTCGGGATCGACGGAGGGGCGGCCCGTGTGGCTGTAGAACTCCGCAAGATGCGTGCGGATGCCGCCAAGATCGACGAACCGGTCGATGGAGCGCAGCAGGTGATCCTGTGGGACATGATCCTCAAGCGAGAACTCGTAGAACAGCGCCGGTTGCGCTTCCTGTCTTGGTCCCATCATCGCCGGTCCTCCCCCTCGATTACAGGAATTGAATCAGCAGTTCAGACTTCGATCAAGGAAGAGTTTTTCAACAAAATAAGCCCAAAGCAGACCTACTTTAACCGCGCCGAACAAATCGACCACTGCCCTTCAATACCCCGCAATTTATGCGCGCCAAGATTGTCGAAAATAATGCCGGACCCGGCCACCAAATCGCGCACGGTTTGCGAAACAAGAACCTGGCCTGCATCGGCCATCCCCCCGATACGTGCTGCGATGTGAACGGCTATTCCTGATACGTCACCATCAGAAATGGTACACTCCCCGGTGTGCAGACCAATGCGGACTTTCAGGCCGACCGCCTCAATCGCGGAATGGATAGAGTGTCCGCAACGGATCGCACGCGCCGGGCCATCGAACATCGCCAGAAACCCATCGCCAGTGGTCTTGATCTCGCGACCACCAAATATCTCCAGTTGATTTCTAACCTCGTCATGATGGGCCGCGAGAGTGTCATTCCAGGCTCTGTCGCCGATCTCATCGGCGATCTTGGTCGAACCCACTATGTCGGTGAACATGATCGTTCCGAGAACGCGTTCCTCGATCTGGCTTCTTGCCTGTCCAGTTAGAAACTGCCTGATCTCTGCTAACACACGTTCGGAGGTTTCGGTAAAGGGAACATGATCGTCAGCATCTATCTCGACCATCTTGGCGTTTGGGATACTCTTGGCCAGATATCGCCCGCTCGAACAGCTGACGATCTGATCGCGAGTAGCGTGCAAGATTAGGCTCGGAGCCTGCACTGAAGTGAGAATTGGCCTCACATCAATCTGAAGGTTCATTCGCAGAAGCGCCAGGGCCGCCGATGGAGAGGCACCGCCTCTCAGAAATCGGGCCCACCAGTTTCGGAATCTCGGATTATCCGAAAGGCTCGGAATGCGCTGCTCTATGTCTAGCGAGGTGCCCCATGAAGCACGTACTTTCTCGACCAAAAGGGCAATATCAACCTCTGAGAGCCCTTCCTTGTAGTCGTCATGCGCTCGACGGCTCGCGTAACTTCCCGCCAGCACGAGAGCACTGGTACGTTCCGGATAAGTGGCGGCGAACAACACGCTCATCGGCCCCCCTTCAGAATACCCGAAAATGGTGGCGCTCTCTGAGTCTACTGCGTCCATGACAGCTCTTACGTCATCCATACGTTCCTCAAGCGTCGCGGCGCCATCTCCCCGGTCCGACAAACCTGTTCCGCGCTTGTCGAACAGTATGACGCAACAAAAGCTCGAGAGCTCAGTAAGGAAACGTGCAACGACCGGCTCATCCCAGAAAAGATCGATGTTAGAGACCCACCCTGGAACAAAGACGAGGTCCTCCTCGCCATCGCCGAAAACCTGGTAAGCGATACTAATATCTTCGCTTAGAGTGTACTGGGTGTCTGGTCTCACAAATTTTTTCCTGAGTGTTTGCGGGTTACGATAGACTTATCGATGCTGTTTGGCGAGATGTTCAAGGACCGCTTTGTCCGCATTGCGGTCATACTACCCTTCTCAGCTGTCAGTGATCGCCATCGCGGTCCCAATTGCTGTATTCCACATTCCCGAACATCTACCCGGCTTGCCACCCCGACCTACTTTCCACCTCCAAAAGCCCCCGAAACGTAGGAAACGTACGTCCGTTTCCCTAAACCGCGACCGGGGCGTACGAAATCCGCGTACAGTTCGTACGATCCGTACGTTTTGATGCGGCTTGCCCCGGCCCCGGCCCTGCCCCATATATGACAGATGATCCGCTTTACCCCCATCCTGCTGGCCGTGCTTTACGCCTATGTCATGTACCGGTTTTCGGTCTGGCGCACGGCGCAAGAGCTGGACGCCAAGTCCACCGAACTGGCTGATCCCAAACTGAAAAAGATCACCGACAGGCTGGCCTTTGCCCTCGATATCCCGCGCGTGCGGGTGAATATCTATGAGATTGATCCCGTCAACGGTCTGGCCGCGCCCGATGGGCGCATCTTCATAACCCGCGGATTTTACAAGAAATTTCAAGAGGGCGATGTCACCGCAGAAGAGCTGGCAAGCGTCATAGCGCATGAATTGGGCCACGTCGCCCTGGGCCATACCCGCCGCCGGATGATTGATTTTTCCGGCCAGAACGCACTGCGCACCGCGCTGGCCATGGTGCTGGGCCGCTTCCTGCCGGGCGCGGGTGTCTGGATCGCGAATATGCTGACCACGCTTTTGGCCGCCCGCCTGTCGCGCGGTGATGAATACGAGGCCGATGAATACGCCGCCGCCCTGCTGATCAAGGCCGGAATCGGCACTTCACCGCAGAAGTCCTTGTTTTCAAAGCTGGAAAAGTTGACCCAATCGAATGGTGGTGCCGCGCCTGCATGGTTGCTGAGCCATCCCAAAACCGCCGAGCGCATTGACGCGATTGAAAAACTTGAAGCGCGCTGGCAGTAAACTCCGGCCCGTTCCAACACAGTTCACACATTGGTATCTGCGCGAGTTGCCGTAAACTGGCACAGATTGCGCCTCATTTTCTCCTGATTGTTTTGTTTCCTATTCGAAGACTATTTAGTTCTTGGAGACAGATTATGCAGCTTTCTCAGTCCTCGGCGCCGCACCGCGCCGGAGTGATATTACCGGTAATTTTCATCGCAACAATTTTCCTCAGCGCCTCTCTGCTGTTTTTTGTTCAACCGCTGTTTACCAAGATTGTTCTGCCACAAATCGGTGGGTCGCCTGCGATCTGGACAACCGCCATGCTGTTCTTCCAGACAGTCCTTATCGGCGGGTATCTTTATGCCCATCTGCTGACACGCCATGTGCCTGTCAATATTCAGCTTATCGTACATCTTGCGGTCTGGGCGCTGGCGCTTTTTTTCCTGCCGCTTGCCGTGCCGGGCGGGTGGCAATTTGATCCTGACGGCCCGATTGCCTGGCAAACGCTGATGTTGTTCGGCGTCGGCGTCGGTCTGCCGTTTTTTGCCCTTTCTGCCAATGCTCCGCTGATTCAGTTCTGGTATGGGCGCAGTGGTGGCCCGTCGGCTTCGGACCCCTATTTTCTTTATGGTGCCAGCAACCTGGGGTCGCTGGTGGCGCTTCTGGGATTTCCCTTGGTGGCCGAGCCACTTTTCGGGGCGTCAAAAATTGGCTTTGGCTGGGCGGTAGGCTTTGCAGCGCTCGGGGCCTTTTTGTTGATGAGCGGCCTGTCAGCGCGCGGCAGTGCAGCGCTTCAGGAAAAAACGCAGGCACCAACCTCAAAGCTTACCTTTGAACAGGTGTTCACCTGGGCGTTTCTGGCATTCATTCCCTCCTCTCTGATGCTGTCGGTCACGTCGAAGATCAGTCTTGATGTCGGCGCAATTCCACTGGTCTGGGTCATCCCCCTGGCACTCTACCTTCTCACCTTTGTGATGACCTTCAATAACAGACGCCTTTTGGGCGAGACAGTTTTCAAATGGAGCACCCGCTTGGCGCTTGCCTCTTTGATGCTGATTTTTGCAGGGTTCACCGGGGTCAGCCTTAGCTGGTTTTCGGTGGGTAATCTGATCATCGGATTCTTCATCGTCGCCCTTTACGCGCACCACAGACTTTATCAGGCACGTCCCGATGCGACGCATCTGACAGCGTTTTACCTGACAATGTCGATTGGTGGGGCTTTGGGCGGGCTGTTCAATTCAATCGTCGGACCAGTGCTGTTCTCGGGCCTTTACGAGGGCGGTACTACGGTCATTCTGGCCTTTCTGATGCTCATGAATCTCAGACAGGGCGGCATATCGATACCGCAGGCGCTTGTCCGAGGCGCTGTGATCGGTGGGTTCGCAGCACTTGTTGCCTATTTCGCCGCAAAAAACCTTGGGTTATCCGAGTTTTCGACAGTTCTGACCTGTCTCTTTGCAACCGGCATCACGGCTGCTGCCTATTTGCGAAACAACACCGCTTCTTACTATGCTGCCATGCTGGTTCTGGTACTAGCCGGAACCATGATGGTGCCGCAGAAAAGCCTTTTGCGCGATCGCAGCTTTTTCGGCTCTCATAAAGTGTATGAGGCCGGCACCCTCAGACTATACGGAAACGGCAATACCACCCATGGCGCACAACGCATTGCCGATGATACCGCAGAACGCCCCGAGCCGCTTTACTATTACCACCGCAACAGCCCGATGGCGCAGGTTCTTACCTCTGAACGTGGGATGAGGGCACAATCGGTAGGTATCGTCGGTCTGGGTGTCGGCTCTCTAGCCTGTTACAAACAGCCCGGACAGGACTGGCAGTTCTACGAAATCGACCGCATGGTCGACGACATCGCACGCAATCCAAAATTCTTCCGTTTCATGTCGGCCTGCGCCGGGGACTCCCCCACGCATCTGGGCGATGCAAGGGTTGTTCTGGCAGGGCAAAAGGATACGAAATACGACGTATTGGTTATCGACGCCTACAGCTCGGATTCTGTTCCGGTTCACCTGACAACACTTGAAGCGATCAAGCTTTACATGGATCGCCTGGCACCCGATGGCGTACTGGTCTTCCACATTTCCAACCGCTACTACGATATCGACAGGCCACTGGCCCGCAGCGCCGAGGCTCTGGGCCTGCAGGCACGCATGCAACGGTATTACGGCAATAGCGAAGTTGACCCGGGTGATACCGCGTCAATCGTCGTCACGCTCAGCCGCTCAACCGAGGCTCTGGGGGATCTGGCAAACGACCCACGGTGGAAAGAGATTACCGGCGACGGTGAAAAGGTCTGGACAGACGACTATGCCAACCTGCTGTCGATCCTCAAATAAAGTGATAGGGGTTCGGGGCTGTCACCTGCCCTGAACCATTTTATTCTGCCAGCGCCTTGCCCAGTCGGGGCATACGCGCCTTTTTCAGCAACGCGCGCATCTCCCAGGTTTTGCCGGACAGGCGGTTGGCGTCCGCCAGCACCTCTGCTCCCACATGCGCAACCAGATCGGGTTTCGCCTGCCAGATGCCATACAGAAAACTGTCGGGATCTGAGCGGCTTAATCCCTCTTCGGCCAGAATGTTGCGGGGAAAGTCCCGGGCATTCAGCGTGATGATCATGTCAGACGAGCCTGCAATTGCTGCAGCAAGCACATGCACATCTGCCGGGTCGGGCAACCACAAACGCGCCTCAAGTGACGGGGGGTAAGTTATCTCAGCACCGGGCCAGTCAGCCGCCAGAAGTGCCGCTTCGGCTTGCGCCTGTGCTGCGCCCTCAGGGCCCAGTTTCTGGGCAGCGTGCTGCCATTCCCGGATGATCCTCGACGACCACTGCGGCGTAAAAACACCTTTGGCGGCCACCCCCAGCAACATCTGACGCATCACCGTGGGATAGATCACGCAAGTGTCCAGCAGCGCCTTCATAGCCGATAGAACAAGGCCTTGAGATAGCCGGATTCGGCCAGTTGCGGATGCAGAGGATGATCCGGGCCTGCAGAGCCGGTGTGGATCAGCTGCCCCTCACGCCCGGCGCGTCCAATGCCACGTGTGCAGGCACTGCGGAACCGGGTCAGGTCCACCGCGTGTGAACATGAACACAGGCCCAGATAACCCCCTTCGGCCACCAACGGCGCCGCCAGCCGGGCCACGCGCTCATAGGCACGCAAACCTGCCTCAAGCGCCTTTTTCGACGGCGCAAAGGCGGGTGGATCGCAGATCACCACATCAAACTGCGCGCCCTCTTCGGCCAATGCTGTCAGCACGTCGAACGCATCGCCCTTGCGGGTTTCAAAACGATCCTGCATTCCCATCCTTGCAGCCCCCTCCTGCGCCAGATCCAGCGCCGGGGCCGAGCCATCGATCGCCAGCGCGGAGTCGGCACCGGCCGCCAAAGCCGCCAGTGAAAACCCGCCCACGTGCGAAAACACATCCAGCACCCGCGCGTTTTTGCAAAGACGCGCGGCAAAGGCATGGTTGGGACGTTGATCGTAGAACAAACCGGTCTTTTGCCCGCCTAACAGGTCCGCCATATAGGTGGCGCCATTCATCGGCACAGGCAGGGCTGCCTCGGGCGCCTTCCCGACCAGAACTGCGTTTACGTCATCCAGCCCTTCCAGCACCCGGGCGCGACCACTGGCGCTTTTCAGCACATGGCTGACGCCCGTGACCTCAACCAGTGCCGCTGTCAGTTGCGACAGGAAAACCTCGGCCCATGCAGCGTTGGGCTGAATCACCGCCACATCACCAAACCGATCGATCACAACGCCGGGCAGGCCATCGGCCTCGGCATGGATCAGCCGGTAATAAGGCTGATCATAAAGCCGCTCGCGCAAAGACAAAGCACGGGTCAGACGGGCAGCAAGCCAAGATTGATCAATCTGCGCCGCAGTGTCACGTTCTAACATGCGCGCCATGATGCGCGAGGCCGGATTGACGGCCACCAGCCCCAGAGGCTGACGCTCGCCATCCTCAAGCACGGCTATGGTTCCCGGCTCCATTTTCTTTGTGCGCCGGTCGGTAACCAGTTCATTGTCGTAAACCCAAGGATAGCCGTGCCGGATGGCGCGGGCCTGCGCCTTGGGTCTCATGCGAATAACGGGGTAAGGGGATTGCGTCATGCAATTCCCTTACGTGTTTTCTCAGACCTGCGAAAGTGCCGAAATACCATGCATCACGCTGAGGACCTGAGTCTCAGCTGTCGCGCGACCGTGATCGCCAGCCGCCACGCCGGCGCGGGGCGTCGGGCTTTTTCTGACCCTCCAGCATCACCTGTGTCATCGGATGATCGGGATTGTCTGGCTGATACCGAGCGATCAGTTCGGCCATTGCCGCTTGCACATCCTGGCCCTCGGGCACCGACAGGGCCCAATCCAGAAAAATCGACCGGCATTCGCCGATGACGATCCCGTCGATGCGATAGGCCTCGCGGATCAGACCCTTTGTGTCCAGCGGATCGCGTTTCATGTCACACCCCTTTGGGTTTGCGGTTCAATGCCGCGTCAATAATACGCCCGGCTTGGGCGGTTGCGGCATCTAGACTGGCCTGCAGTTCAGGCAGGTTTTCATGGCCGGTTTCGCGCAGAACAAACGCGGTGCCTCCCTCGCCGATACGCATAGGATCAAGCGCCTGATCGCCCATCAACCGTGCCACCTGAAGCACTTGCCAACAAAGACCATAGGCGCGCATCAGTGCCGCCCTGTCCGCGTCATCCAGCCAGCCAATTGCGACACCCGCCGCCAGACCTGCGGCAACACCGTGCGAAACCTCGCCCGCCATCAGTGCACCAGCCTGGGCAATCAGTTCAATCTCCTGCAAACGCCCGGGGCCCAGTTTGGTATCCCATGGACCATCGGGGGTTTTTGCACTGGCTATCCGGACACGCATTTCGCCCACTTCTTTCAGCACTGAATCCGGTTGACCTTTTTTGCCCAACAGGTCCACCCGGAAGGCCTCGACATCTTTTGCCAGGTCTTCATTGCCCGCAATCACCCGCGCCCGCGTCAGCGCCAGATGTTCCCAGGTCCAGGCATCGTTGCTTTGATAATCCTGAAACGAGGCCCAACCGGTTGCTACCGGCCCCTGATTGCCCGAGGGACGTAACCGCATATCAACTTCGTATAGCCGCCCCTCGGCCATGGGCGCCGTAATCGCTGTGATCATGGCCTGAGTCAGCCGTGAATAATATAGCCGCGAGGCCAGCGGTCGCCGCCCATCCGAGCCTTCAACGCCATCTGCATCATAAATCACGATCAGATCCAGATCGGATCCCGCATTCAACCGCGCCGCGCCAAGCGATCCCATACCCAAAACAACCGCACCACGCCCTGGCGGGGGCCCATGTTTCTTGGCGAAATGCGCAACAACCACCGGCCACACCGCGTTGATCACGGCACCCGCCAGATCAGCGTATTGAACACCCGCATAATCGGCATCAATCAAGCCGCGCAGATGATGCACACCTATGCGAAAATGCCATTCCTTGCGCCAGCGGCGGGCGGCGTCCAGTTTGCGTTCGTAATCATCCTCTCGGTCCATACGAGCGCCAAGTTCGGTTACAAGCGCGGCTTGTCCCGGCCATGGCGCAAAGAAATCCCCGGCAATAACCGCATCGAACACACCCGCATTGCGCGACAAGTGCCCTGCCAGCGCGGGCGCCGTGCCGACGATATCAACCAGCAGGTCGATCAATTGCGGATTGGCCTCGAAAAGCGAAAACACCTGCACGCCTGCGGGCAAACCGGCCAGAAACCCATCAAAGGCCAACAGTGACTCATTGGGATGTGCCGTGCGCGCCAGTCGCGACAATATATCGGGGCGCAGGCGCCGGAATATTTCAACCGCCCGGGCTGAGCGCAGCGCCGGATAGCTGGGCCAGCGATTGATCACCTCATTGTCCAGATTCCGGGTTTCATCCCCGGAATCTGCCGCCTCATCGGGTTTGAAGAAACCCTCGATCAGGTCGTGCACCTCATTCAGCCGGTCACGTAATTCGGTTTTCAGATCCTCCGGACCGCGCCCCATGAACGCCGCAAGACGCTGAAATTCATCGTCGGAGGTGGGCAGGCTGTGGGTCTGTGCATCGCGCAGCATCTGCAACCGGTGTTCGACCTCGCGGTGAAAGCGATAGTGCCGTATCAGAAGATCCGCCGCCTCGTCCTGAACCCAGCCTTTTTCGGCCAGGCGCGCCAGCCCCTCAACCGTGCCGCGCACCCGCAGATCGGGGTCGCGCCCGCCGGCAATGATCTGCCGGGTCTGGGTGAAAAATTCGATCTCACGAATGCCGCCTCGACCCAGCTTCATGTTGTGGCCTGGCAGCTCCAGCGCCCCGCCCAACCCCTTATGTTCGCGGATGCGCAGACGCATGTTATGCGCGTCCTCTATGGCCGCAAAATCCAGATGCTTGCGCCAGACAAACGGAGTCAGCACCTCCAGAAACCGTTCGCCCGCTGTGATATCCCCCGCACAGGGCCGGGCCTTGATATAGGCTGCCCGCTCCCATGTGCGGCCCAGACTTTCATAATAGGCTTCGGCCCCGGCCATCGCCATGCAAACCGGCGTGACCGACGGATCAGGCCGAAGCCGCAGATCGGTACGAAATACGTAGCCATCAGCGGTACGGTCACTCAGCATCGCTGCCATCCGACGCGTGGCGCGCACAAACGACGCCCGCGCCTCGTGATAGTCGTCCGGTGCATAACGGGTTTCATCGAACAGACAGATCAGGTCGATGTCAGAGCTGTAGTTCAGTTCGCCCGCCCCCATCTTGCCCATAGCCAGCGCTACCATGCCGCCGGCGGTGGCGACATCTTCGTCGGCCATCCCCGGAAGCTTGCCCCGCCGGATTTCCGCCCCAACGCATGCCCTGATTGCCAACTGCACAGACAGATCGGCGAAATCCGTCAGCGTGCCGGTGACCTGCTCCAGCGGCCAGACACCTGCCAGATCCGCCAGACCGGTCAATAACGCAACACGTCGCTTCGCCTGCCGCAACGCTACAGCCAGCGCATCCGGCGCCACTTCGGCCAGCGCTTTGAAAACACCCTCAATCGCGGCCTCCGGCGCCGCAAAAGCATCGGTTAGCCAGTCCCTTTCCTGCTCGGCCAGGGATTTAAGATAGGGGCTGCACCCGGTGGCCCCGTCGATCAGATCAGCCAGCGGGCCCGGCAGGCCGGGGAAAAGCGTGCGCATTTCGGCCCCCTGTTCAGGCTCAAACGCTTGGGGCAGACGGGTAATGCGCGATTCAAAATCCATAGCCGCGAAGATGTGGCAAAGGGTTTTCTGCGTCAATGACGTAACTCAAACACCCAAGGGGCCCCCGACACGCGTATCCTGGCTGAAGAGGTTCTTCCATCCCGCCCCTGTGCGCTGCCAAAGCGAGCTGACATACATCGCCTCAGATTGCGTTTCACCGATCCGCAAATACTCGGCGCGATAACACAGCAGCCGATGGTCCTTGCCGACCTCAAGCAGTCTGGCCTCGGTCAGCGCATAGCGTTCCACAGAGGGGCCGCCAGACAACTGACCCGCGTGATCGTCGCGCCCGGCAAATCCTGTGGGATAGACCCCCAGAAAGTCAGGCAGCAACAGATTTTTATCCGCCGCAGCGTCGCCCTCAACAAGCGCGCGCCAAACCGCGTGCTCGCAGACAAGAATCTCTTTAAGCGCAAGATCGGCTTCTGTGTCTTGATCTGTCATGCTAATCAGTTTCGCATGTGACCAAGCCAAGTCAACGAGGGACGATGTCAAAAAGCCTGAAACGCGTCACCAGCGCCTTGATCGACGCCGGGTGCGACAGCCAGCCGATTGAAGTCGGTCAGGCCACCACCGCACAAATGGCTGCCGATCTGGTCGGCTGCGCGGTGGATCAGATCGCCAAATCGATCATCTTTCGCGGCTCCGAGAGTGGCGCAGCAATTCTGTTCATCACTGCCGGCGGCAATCAGGTGGATGCGGCACAGGCCAGCGCGCTGGCACACGAGTGTCTTGGCAAGGCCGACGCCACATTGATCCGCGCGCAGACGGGCTTTGCCATTGGCGGCGTAGCGCCCCTTGGCCACCTCATCCCACCACGCGCGTTTTTCGATCCCCGACTGCTGGATTTTGATCAGGTCTGGGCCGCCGCGGGCTCTCCGCGCCATGTTTTTGCGATTTCACCACAGCTTTTATTGCAAATTTCCGGTGCGCAAGCCGCTGATTTTACAATATAAATAAAAATAATGTAAACATCATTCACATAACCTCTTGCAAGGTTGCCGCAGGAGACCAATCTTGGTGATGTGAAAAGCATTCACATTAACCAAAACGCCCACCGAAAGGACATTCCGCATGAGCACCCTCGCCCAATCCACCCCCGCCACCGGCCTGATGGGGTGGCTCTCGCGCGCCGAGGCCTGGCTGGACGACAAAGGTAAAGGCGCCTGGATCGTCGCCATGGTTCTGGCCTTCATCTTTGTCTGGCCACTTGGCCTTGGCCTTCTTGCCTATATGATCTGGAGCAATAAAATGTTCACCAAACCAAACGGCATGACTTGCAGCCATCGCCGCCGTCACATGCACATGAGCCGCCCAACCGGCAACGCCGCTTTTGACGCCTACAAATCTGAAACTCTGCGCAGACTGGAAGAAGAACAGGAAAACTTCGAGTCCTTCCTGCAGCGCCTGCGCGACGCCCGCGACAAGGCCGAGTTTGATCAGTTCATGGATGACCGCGCCAAAACCGCTGGCAGCAAAGCCCCGAAAGAGGCCTGAACTACACGGCCCGGGGTTTCCCGGGCCACCTCATCCCTGTAAACAAGGCCCCATCATGAACGACCCGTCCTGGCATATACCCGATCCCGACACCCAGCCCGAGTTTTACGCGGATGTCCCCACCAAGCGCCTGATTGCCTGGGTGGTTGATACCCTGGCGGTTATCGTGATCTGTCTGTTGATCCTGCCGTTCACGGCCTTTACCGGGATTTTCTTTTTCCCCTTTCTGATGCTGGTGGTGGGTTTTGCTTACCGCGTAATCACCATCGCCCGGAGTTCTGCCACCTGGGGCATGCAACTGACCGCGATTGAGTTCCGCACCCTGTCCGGCCAGCGGTTTGATCTGCAAATGGCGTTTCTGCACACGCTTGGTTTCACCGTTTCCTGCGGGTTTTTCCCGCTTCAGATCGCCTCGATTGTTCTGATGCTGACAACCAAACGGTCCCAGGGTCTTAGCGATCATGTGCTGGGCACAGTGGCGGTTAACCGGCGCGCCGCGCTCTGACCCCAAAACGCAACCGTTTTTCGGCGCGGGCTATTCAGACTTGGCGACTGCGGTCATCGTTGTTATCGTTGTCTTTAAAGCCACCAGAACAGACAATATGCGCCACACACTTCCCATCGCGCCCCAGTTTTATGTGACGGCCCCGCAGCCCTGCCCTTATCTGGAAGGCAGGATGGAACGCAAGCTGTTCACGGCGTTGCAGGGCGAAGGCGCTCAACGGCTGAATGACGGGCTGTCAAAACAAGGATTTCGGCGTTCGCAAAACGTGCTCTATCGCCCGTCCTGTGCCGATTGTGCCGCCTGCCTTTCAGCCAGGATCAACGTGGCCGATTTCAGCGCCTCGAAAAGCCAAAAAAGAACAGTCCGGCGAAATCAAAGGCTTGACCGACGCGCCACCTCACCCTGGGCCACCGAAGAACAATACGAGCTTTTTCGCACCTATCTGGAAAGCCGCCACGCCGAGGGCGGCATGGCCGATATGGATGCCTTTGAATTTGCGGCCATGGTCGAAGAAACGCCAATCCGCACACGGGTGGTTGAATATACCGACTGCGACACCGGCGAGTTGATCGCCGTCTGCCTGACCGACGTCCTGGATGACGGGGTCAGCTTGGTCTATTCCTTCTATAAACCTGAACGCCCACGCGATTCGCTTGGCACCTATATCATCCTTGATCATATTGAAATCGCAAAGGAAAACGGGCTTCCCCACGTCTACCTTGGCTATTGGGTGCCGGGCAGCGCCAAGATGGGGTACAAGGCCGGGTTTACCGGACTCGAGGTGTATTCGGGCGGTGAATGGCAAAAGATGCTCGACCCCGCGCATTTTGACGCCCAGGCCCACCCGCTGTCGAACGATCCGATTGCCGAACAAGTCGCCAATATCGCTTTGCCCGACGGCCGGCCGCTACACCCGAGACGTGGTTAGTTCGCTGTATTTCGCGAACAATCCGCTGATTTCACGCTAATTGTCAGCTATTCCCGAACAGTAAATCTCTGTTCTCGTGGGCCGGTCTGCGGTCCGGCGCACCATGCTCATTCCACGATGCGCCGGGTGTTTCTCACGCGTTATTGACGGCTCTTTTTGTCATGACGGTGACGAGATGTGCGCGGTAGGTTCCTGAGCCGTGGAGGTCCGAGATCATGGTTGATGCGTCGGGCGCGAGGCCGTCCAGGGCGTCGGGGTGGAAGTTGGCCGACAGG
>NZ_FWFL01000039.1 GCF_900172295.1 Roseovarius litorisediminis | reverse complement strand
GGGCCATACTAGTACTGGATGCATCTGCAGGATATCGCGGCCGCTCTAAACGTGGTAAATTGTTAACTCCGAGCTAGACTTCAGGTGGCCGTATTTATCAGATTTCCTCGTTGTGTCCTCAGAAAAAAATGCCAATACCACTTTCAGCTGTGAATATCCACCATGAAGGGCAAGACATGCTCATAATTAACTGTCAGGCAGGCCAGGCCTTCAGCTACAACGACCTTGAATTGGTTTATTCTGCTTGTCCTCTATAAGTTTGCCAGAGGGAATCACACATGAGCCAAACCTATTGAAGAAAGCATTAGGACAGTGCCAGTCTTAATCACAGTGGGGGGTATGTTATTCCCAATGAAGTCGTCCAGAAACGGACTAGGTAGTTAGCTTTTTCTAGTGCCCAACACATTAGAGGTGTGGTTTTTTTTCTCTAAAATAAGGGTGGCCATAGGCTCTTTTAACCAGAATCGGTGTAGTCAGCTGAAATTGACTTGCACGCCTGGGTCCTGTGTGTCTACTAACTTTCTCGCGAACGATAGCTAACGGATC
>NZ_FWFL01000018.1 GCF_900172295.1 Roseovarius litorisediminis | reverse complement strand
GCGCTGTCGTCCTGCGCCACCGGCGCGTCGTTCACCGCGCCCACGTTGACTGTCACCGTGGCCGTATCGCTGCCGCCCTGGCCGTCCGAGACCGTGTAGCCGATCGTGTCGGTGCCGTTGAAATCGGCATCCGGCGTATAGCTCAGCGTGCCGTCGGGGTTGATCACCACCGTGCCGTTCTGCGCCGTTGCCTGCGTCACGCTCAGCGGGTTGCCGTCGACATCGCTGTCATTGTCCAGAACCGCGATCTGCACATTGCTGTCCTCGGCCGTGACGGCGCTGTCGTCCTGCGCCACCGGCGCGTCGTTCACCGCGCCCACGTTGACTGTCACCGTGGCCGTATCGCTGCCGCCCTGGCCGTCCGAGACCGTGTAGCCGATCGTGTCGGTCCCGTTGAAATCGGCATCCGGCGTATAGCTCAGCGTGCCGTCGGGGTTGATCACCACCGTGCCGTTCTGCGCCGTTGCCTGGGTCACGCTCAGCGGGTTGCCGTCGACATCGCTGTCATTGTCCAGAACCGCGATCTGCACATTGCCGTCCTCGGCCGTGACAGCGCTGTCGTCCTGCGCCACCGGCGCGTCGTTCACCGCGCCCACGTTGACTGTCACCGTGGCCGTATCGCTGCCGCCCTGGCCGTCCGAGACCGTGTAGCCGATCGTGTCGGTGCCGTTGAAATCGGCATCCGGCGTATAGCTCAGCGTGCCGTCGGGGTTGATCACCACCGTGCCGTTCTGCGCCGTTGCCTGCGTCACGCTCAGCGGGTTGCCGTCGACATCGCTGTCATTGTCCAGAACCGCGATCTGCACATTGCCGTCCTCGGCCGTGACGGCGCTGTCGTCCTGCGCCACCGGCGCGTCGTTCACCGCGCCCACGTTGACTGTCACCGTGGCCGTATCGCTGCCGCCCTGGCCGTCCGAGACCGTGTAGCCGATCGTGTCGGTGCCGTTGAAATCGGCATCCGGCGTATAGCTCAGCGTGCCGTCGGGGTTGATCACCACCGTGCCGTTCTGCGCCGTTGCCTGCGTCACGCTCAGCGGGTTGCCGTCAACATCGCTGTCATTGTCCAGAACCGCGATCTGCACATTGCCGTCCTCGGCCGTGACAGCGCTGTCGTCCTGCGCCACCGGCGCGTCGTTCACCGGGGTTACCGTGACTGTCACCGTGGCCGTGTCGCTGCCGCCCTGGCCGTCCGAGACCGTGTAGCTGAAACTGTCAACGCCAGAGAAGTTTTCATTTGGTGTGTAAGTGATCGTCCCGTCACCATTCAACGTGGTGGTCCCATTCGAACCATCCGTCGCCGAAACCAATATAAGTGAATCACCAGTGTCATTTGCCAGAACAGAAACAACTATCGTGGCGTCCTCGCCGCTGGTCACACTGTCGTCTTGGACCTCTCGCACGACCGGCGCTTCGTCTGTCTGAAATCTGGTTTCATTTTCCAACCCGTCAGGTGTATTGTTGTTATTTCCGCCACTAGGTTCATCGTTTAAATCGTTTCTGCCTTTATCTCCCGGCGCGCCATCATTCTGAGGGTTCGCCTGGTTCTCGCCGACGGGATTCTGGGTACCTCTCTGCCGACTGCTTGTCCCGAGTTCTACGAATGTCTCGCCGTTCTCAACACGTTCATAGGCAAGTGCATAAGCCTTGGCTGCATCAGCCAGAATATCGGCGTCATCGGCAAAATCACCAGCCGTTCGGTCGACAGCTTGAGTTTCGCCATCCACGGGCGAAATAATCCATTTCTTGTCGCTGCTGGTTATCGTCGCGATCAGATTACCATCGAGATCCAGCAACTCGATTTCGCCATACTCACCGTCCGGATCCTGATTGAGCGATACGGAAACCGTGGTCACGCCCGCATTTGTTGCCATATCAACTTTGACTGTGGTTCCCCGAATGCCCATGGTGGCGGTAGGCGTATTGACATCCATGTCACCGGTTTTAGCCACTTCGCCAGCGATAAACACGAAGCCGCCCTCAATGAGATCGAAAACAGCCTTATTCTGGTCTCCACCCACTTCGTAAACCAATTCATCGAGCACCATCCGAGAATCTGAAGCGAGCGAAAAGATAGTACCGTCAGCAAAAGTCACCGACACCTTGCTGTCACTTTGCGTGAAAACGACGTCGTTTTCATAAACCTGACTGCCGACATCAAGCTGTACACGCGTACCGTCAGTGCGTTGTGCGTAAGCAGTACCTTCCACGGATTCGACCTGACCGATAGGATCGGCCAACTGAGTCTCGCCCACCTGCGCGTATTGGCCCGGCGCTTCGGGGCCAGCCAGACGTTCAACAAGGTCTCCGCGCAGAATTGCGCCATCGGGAGACAGCAAATCAGCGGGTTCCCCTTGGCGGAAATAATCCGTTATCCGGACATCGGGCGCGCCATCACTCTGCACAATCAAATCGGATCCGAACCTGACAAATTCACCTGAAAACAGCTGACCGGCATCGGGCATGGTGACCTGAGAAACCCCAGTCGCATCAAGGTAAATGACATCTCCGTCGATCACGGATAGCTCAGAAAAATCAATGTCACGCATGTTTTCGCCCCAAAATAAACATAAAATTATTGAAGCAGCATACACACCTAGACGATTCGGAGCAAAATTTTAGCGGCGAACGTCGAATTTCGCCCTTCCCGTCAATAGTGTACACAAAAAGTTGACTGTTGACGGCGTGCTTTTTGCCGTCTTTGGTGAAGCAATTCGGTTCTTGCGGCGGGGTATTTTTACAGTTGCGCTACGCAGATCTCTTCACGGGCTTGTTTCAAAGCATTGGCTTGGGGCGCCTTTTGGGCGCGCTTCTTGTGTTTTGCCTGCTTGCAATTCGCATTGCGGACCCCAGCATCGTATCGGAAATGCGCTTCACGGCCTTTGATTTCTACCAGCGTATCAAGCCGCGTGAACCACAAAGGTTGCCGGTAGCGATTGTGGATATTGACGACGCCAGCCTTGAGGAATTGGGGCAATGGCCCTGGCCGCGCACACGCATGGGCGACTTGGTAACAGGTATATCGCGCAACGGTGCTGTGGCTCTTGGATTTGACATCGTATTTTCCGAACCCGACCGGTTGTCGCCGGAGAAGATTGCCGAGGACAATCCATCTTTTACGCCTGAAATGCTTGAAGAACTCAGGCGCATGCCCCGGAATGACGACGTTTTTGCAAAGGCGATCGCCAGCTCACGGGTGATACTTGGGCAATCCAGTGTACGGACGAATGACGCAAACAGAGACACTAAGGTCAAAATGCGCGCCGTAGCGCACGCTGTGATAGGCGGTGACCCGCATCGGTTTTTAATAAGTTTTCCGGATATCCTGCAAAATCTGCCGGTACTGGAGGATGCGGCGACCGGGCGGGGAATGTTTTCGGTGCGACCTGACGAAGACGGAATTTACCGCCGTGTGCCTCTCGTAATGGGCGTTCAGAATCAAATACGTCTCGGGCTTGCGCCGGAACTGCTGAGGGTGGCAACAGGAGGAGACGCCTTTGCGGTTCGCGTGAATGAAGCCGGGGTCGAAGGCGTCGTGCTGGCCCGACAGTTTATCGAGACAGCCGCCAACGGTTCGGTATGGCCTTATTACAGCCCTTCATCGCGGGCGCGCTATGTTTCCGCCGCAGACATTCTGGCAGGTCGCGTGCCCGCTCAACGGCTGGCCGGGCACCTGGTTTTGATCGGAACCTCGGCGATCGGGTTAGAGGATTTTCGCCCGACACCTCTGGGAAAACCGATGCCCGGAGTTGAGATTCACGCCCAACTGCTGGAAAACATCCTATCCAAAACGCTTCTGAACCGACCCAATTATGCTGTTGCAGTTGAACTTGTCGCAGCGCTGATTTTGTCTTTCTTTGTGGTACTGATCGCTCCACGCAGTGGTGCGACTCTGATGATTGCCTTGACCATTTCTCTGGCGGTGGGATGGGCTGGCAGTTCTTACTATCTTTTCAGTGCCAATCAGATCCTCATTGATCCCGTATGGCCCGCCTTTTGCATCATTTTATCCGTTATGCTGATGTCCAGCCTGAACTATCTTCGCGAAGAACGCCTGCGGCAACACATCCGATCCGCATTCGGTCAATATGTCTCTCCGGATCTGGTCGCAAGCCTTGCGGAAAATCGCGACCAACTGGCGCTCGGGGGCGATCGGCGCGAGTTGACCGTTCTGTTCAGTGACGTCCGTGGTTTCACCACTCTTTCCGAGAAATATCGAGAGGATCCAGGTGGGCTTACAAAGCTGATGAACCAATTCCTTACCGTGCTGTCGAAACCCATTCTGGATCAACACGGAACGATTGACAAATTCATGGGAGACGCCGTGATGGCGTTCTGGAATGCGCCCCTTGAAACCGCCGACCACGAACATGCCGCGTGCCGCGCCGCTCTCACGATGCAAAAAGACATCGAGGAATTCAATCGCTACCGCATAGAAAACGCCGAAGATGAAGACGTCTTGCCAATCGATGTCGGCATCGGGATCAACAGCGGGACCTGCATCGTTGGGAACATGGGCAGCGATACACGCTTCGACTATACCGCCCTTGGCGACGCGGTGAACCTTGCATCACGCCTGGAGGGGCAATCAAAAGCCTACGGGATCAAAATCGTTCTGGGCGAAAGCACCGCGCGGGCTGTCGAAGACGAGTTTGCAGTAATCGAACTGGACTTGATCCGCGTTAAAGGAAAGACGCGGCCCGAGCGCATATTCGGCCTTTTGGGCGGGATTGAAATGCGTGAAGACAGTGCCTTTGCCGCTTTGAGCGAGACAAATTCAGCAATGCGCACCGCCTATAATCAAAAAGACTGGACGGGCGCCCAATCGGCTTTGGATCGCCTGGTGGGTGAAGCGAAGGCGTTACACATCGACATTGCCAACTATGCGGCCCTTTATGTTCGGAGAATTCAGGCTTTCTCGGAGACTCCGCCGGGCGACGAGTGGGATGGAGTTTACGTTGCCGAGACGAAATAAATCACCTCTCGCGCAATGCTTCGGCCTTCGCACGAGAGAAGGGTCGCATCAGGTATTTCAGAACCGTTTTCCGACCTGTTTGAATGTCAACCTGGGCAACCATGCCCGGGCTGATCGGTAGGGCTTCGCCTTTTTCGGTCAGGTTGCTTTCCTCGGTACGCACCATGACCCGGAAAAACTTTTCTCCTTCGCTATCCTCGATCGTATCTGCGCCAATCCGTTCCACCCGGCCATCCAGATCGCCGTAGGTGATGTAATCATAGGCTGTGATCTTGACCGACGCGGGATCGCCGGGGCGAACGAAAGCCACATCTTTGGGCCGGATCCGTGCCTCGACCAGCAATCGGTCATCAATAGGCACGATCTCGACCAAACGGGCGCCGGGCTGCACAACAGCGCCGATTGTGGTGATGTGTACGGTTTTAACCGCGCCACGCACCGGCGCGCGCAGGCTGGTCCTTGTGACCCGGTCTGTTGCCGCACGCAACGCTTCTTTGAGCACAGACAAGTCGGCCTGCACCAGCGTCATGCGCTCACGCGCCGTCAACACGTAAGAGGATTGCGCTGCGGCAATCTGATTTTCGGCCTCGCGAATTGCGGCCCGTGTTTTTGGAAGACGTGCGTTGCTGATCGCAAGCTCGCCCTCGAGTTCGGCCAGACGGCCCTCCAGCCGCAAAAATTCGACCTCGGGTACCGCCCCGCTTTCGACAAGCCCCTCGGTCAGTTCGACTTCCCTCAGCAATGGCGCAACCTGCTTTTGCAGCTTTTCCCGAAGCGCTTCGAGCTCTTCCAGCTCGCCTTTTCTTTGCGCCAGTTGATCCCTGAGAACGCGGACTTCCGTCTCGAATTGCATCTTCCGCGACAGGTAGACCTCGCGTTGCGCCGCAACCGCATCAGGCGCCCGCGACTGAAGCTCGCTGCTGAAAACCAAATTTCCAGAGTTCGTGGCTTCGGCCTCGATGCGGACAAACTCGGCAAGAAGTGCCGCCTCGCGTTTGCGCAGTTCACCCTCGTGGGAACCGGCCGTGGTGTCATCAATCCGGATCAGTTCATCACCGGCCTTCACGATGTCGCCTTCTTCAACATCAATCTTTGAAATAATACCGCCCTCAAGGCTTTGGATAACCTGTATCTGGCTGGACGGCACAACTTGTCCAAGTCCGCGTGTGACTTCTTCGATTTCATAATTCGCGGCCCAAAATATGAAACCAGCTAGTCCGGCGATCAGAACTGCAAGAAATAACTTGGTCGATCCGCCCGTTTCCCTGGGTGGACGACTATTGGCGTTGTTGACGAATTCTTCTTCAATCCGGGCGCCG
Source organism: Roseovarius litorisediminis (assembly GCF_900172295.1). Classification (GTDB taxonomy): domain Bacteria; phylum Pseudomonadota; class Alphaproteobacteria; order Rhodobacterales; family Rhodobacteraceae; genus Roseovarius; species Roseovarius litorisediminis. The sequence goes on along the minus strand of NZ_FWFL01000018.1, from coordinate 12,265 downwards.
AACATAGTTAATGCTCCCCCGCTCGTTTCTTGTTGTCCGCGCCATTGAGCCTCGACATCACGTCGTCTCGCGGTCCATCAAGAACCTTTCGTCCGGAATCCATCACAACCATCCTGTCAGCCAGACTCGCAAGTGCCGGGCGGTGCGTACACAGGATCAGCGATGTTTCATTATCCGGTAGCTCGCGCAATCTCTGGGCAACCAGGGTTTCCATGTCGCGATCCATTGCGTTGGTGGGTTCATCGAGAAAAACAAGCTTGGGTCGGCGCAACAAAAGCCTGGCAAGCGCCAGCCCCTGACGCTGTCCGCCGGAAAGATGGGAGCCCCTTTCACCTATAAACTGATCGAGACCTTTGGGAAGCGTCGAGATGAACTCGTCCGCACCAGCCAAGTGAAGCGCCCTGTCAATCTCGTCCGGCGGTGCAGACCTGCATCCGATCAGTAGGTTCTCGCGAAGCGTTCCCGTGAACAATTCGGTATCCTGCGGCAGATATCCGACCCCCGACCGCAGTTCGGACGGATCATATTGCCCCAAACTGTGGCCGTCGATGAGGATGGTTCCACGTTGGGGCACCAGCAGTCCGCTGAGAAGCTTGCCCAGTGTGCTTTTGCCCGAGCCGACCCGCCCCAGCAGGGCGATGGTTTCGCCGGGTTTGATCGTTAAGGAAAAATCCCTGACCGCGGGCACTTCTTTGTTCGGATAGGTATAGGTGACATCGTTCAGTTGAACCGCGCCCTTGTTCACTCTGAAATTGCTATGAATTTTCTGATCCCGCTCAGGCTGGAGCGCCATGAACGCGCTAAGAGATTTCAGTGCACTCCATGCGAACTGCGCCCGGAATATCGTTTGCGCAATGTTGCCGAGCGGCGCAAGCGCCCTGCTGGCCAGTATGTTGGCGGCGATCAGCGCCCCAACCGTAATGCTGCCTTCCGCAATCAGAAACACCCCCCAAACAACGATGCCCACACTTACAAACTGCTGTATGGCCATCGTGCCATTGGCCGTGAAGTTGGACCAGAACCGGCCGCGCCCACCTATTCGTGCCGCGATCGCACTTGAGCGGTTCCATTCCCGCTGCATTTCCGGCTCTGCGTTGAGCGACTTTACGGTATCCAAACCGGAAAGCGTTTCTATCAGGACCGCGTTTTTACGCCGGGACAAGGATTGGGTATCGCGTGTCGCCCGCCCAAGCGGCACCTGCGCCGCGAGCGCCAGAACCAGCATTACAGGCACCGCAATCATCGGGACATATGCGAGGGGGCCGACGATCAAATACAGGACAACAAAAAACAGGCCTATGAAAACAAGATCTATAAGCGACAGCAAACTCGCTGATCCAAAGAATTCCCGCACTGTTTCAAAATCACGAATGTGGCTCGCGACGCCAATCGACCCGACAGAAAAGTCCTCGGGCCTCAAAGCCATCGCATGTTGGAAAAGTCCTGCCGATATTCTGTTATCGAGTCGTCGTCCGACACGCTCAACAATACCTGCGCGGACGGTACGCAACGCCCAATCCAGTATCAATGCGATGCTCACGCCAAGCGCAAGCGTCCAAAGCGTCACAAAGGCCAGATTTGGAACAACCTTGTCATATACATTCATGACGAAAATCGGCAGCGAGAGACCAAGTGTGTTGATACATAACGCCGCGAAGAACACTTGCCCCCATTCGCCCCAATTCTCGCGCATCGGGCGCCAAAACCAGTGTCCATGGTCATTGCTTCGGTCCGCTGAAAGTCGGCGTTCGGCTCCTTCATCGTCGACGGTCACCAAAATGACCTCGTTTGTGATGCGCCGCTTCAAATCCGACAGCTTGATTTCACTCTCCGAGGCGTCATTCGCAGGTTCCAGAATGCGCGCTTTTTTGTGCACATCCAAAAATTCAAGCAGAATGATCGGTTTCCCCGAGCGGCTGAACACGACAGCGGGCAGGACTGCGGGATCAATTTCCTTAGGTTTCCGCAGAACCAAACGGGCTTTCAATCCGGCCGCGGCCAGTAGTTTTACGAGATTGGTTTTGTCCCTGCTGTCATAATTTGCAGGCAGACGTGCCGTAGCGGCATTATCTGTCCATGGGCACCCGTGGAAAGAAGCGAGCCATGCCGCTGTTTCCAGAGCAGGCTCTTTTTCAGGACCTGGTCCAGACTCCGAGGGCGTTTCCAAGCGCGCCACTGTCACCCTGTTTTTCATTCGAGGGCACGGATCTCAGTGTTGAAAATAGCAGCAGGACGGCTCGCGCGTGCACGTTTCTCGTAATTGGGCATAAGCGGTACATCCGCCGGACGGGCGCCAAAATAGTTGGCTAACTGGCTTTGGGTTGCCAATAGGCGGAACTGGCTGAACGCAAGGCTGGCTTTCGCGCTTACCTCTTCAAACCGTACGTTGAAAAAGGTTCTTTCGGCATCCAGAACATCCAGCAGGCTGCGTGTGCCGCCATCAAACTGCATCTGATATTGATCCGCCGTCTTGCGCGCCGCCGCCCTTTGATTACCCAGAAGAACAGTGCGCTCTATCCCGGTGCCATAAGAAATCCAATCTCTGGACGTCAGTTCCTGCACCTCGCGGACAACTTCCGCTCTTTCAGCCAAAGCCTCGCTTGTTCGACGGCTCAGGGCCGAACGGCGAGCCTTTCGGCCTCCGGCATACAAATCCCAATTAAGCTGAAGTCCCACAAAAGCATCAGATTCATTTCCGGACAGTCCATCCAGATCTGCGCCGTGGCGGATACCTGCACGCAATTTCAATTCCGGCAGTTCATCTGAGCGGTTTATTCCAGCCTGGTACTTGCTCTGTTGAACGCGGGTATCAGCCAGACGCACCCGGAAATTATTGCTTACGCTTCGAATTAACAGTTCGCGCAGAGTATCCGGAAGCTCTCGAACATTTGGGACAGACATGTTGCCAGTCGGCTTATAGCCTACAACAGTTTCATATCGCACTTTGGCATTTTCAAGCGCTTGCTTTACTTCCAGTCGGCTCAAACGTGCCGCCAGCAACTGTTCATCTATTTCGAACTCGTCGCTTGATGAAAGACGGCCAGCCTTGACCAGCTTCTTGACCGAACGCGATATTTCAATATGCCGGCGAATGTTTTGATCCGCAACACCAAGCAAGTCAGTGTGGCGAATGACATCAATATATGCCTCGACCGCATTCAGGGCGAGTGTCTCTGATGCATCCAGCAACTTGAAGATCGATTCATCTACCCTGGCTGAATTCCGATAAACCCGGTTTGCGCGTCGATACCCATCAAAGAGCGTCACTTCTGCGGCCAGTCCGATTTCACGCCCAAAGCGGGTTCGACGGTTATCCAGTGGCGACAATCGCGTCGGGTCATCAAAGTACTGCGCACCAGCTTCGCCATAAAGGGAGAGACGCGGCATGAAATCCTCTTCGAGCTGAAGCAGCTCAAGCGCTGACGCCTTTACATTCTCTTTTCCAGCCTGCGCTTTCGGGTTTGTTGTAACAGCCGCATGCACCGCAGATTTCATGGACTCGGCACTTGCCGATGGAACAGCCAAAAGAAACGAAAAAATCGGGATTACAATCAACGCAAGCAATCTAGAGACACAATGCGTCACCATGACGAAAACCCCATTCAATATCATCAAAATCAGTAGAGCGCGAAGCGCGCATATAAGCGTAAGCTTCTAGTAATTTTAAAAAAAAATCAACTTTAATCACTTTTGCGTGCTGCATTTAGATCGAGTCACGCAATGCGTGTGATAATCAGAAACATGCCCACATAGGTAATTTGATGGGCAAACTGATCCAGGCCGGCCAAAGTCCAGAATCCTTTTTGAGCAGCAGTAAATCCCAATTTTTTCAATTTTCGGTCTTTGATCCAGTCCACATGGTAATGAACTATGAATTCGGCGACAGAGAGCAAAACAACCATCGCTATCGAAATCGGTGCAATCAACAGGATGGCAGCACTCAGAACAGCGTGCATACCCGAATGGCATATGCCGCCAAGGTGCCCATAGATACCTTTTGTTTGAACCATCCAGGTCGACTGCAAAACAAAATCCGCAACAAGATGCTTTGTCTGAAACAAAATCATCGTGACTAGAAGTAAGTCGTAACTCATAAGGTTTGATCACCTAAAATTTGGTTCGTGCGCTGCAATTTCTTGGCTAGCGCCGACGCCATCCCTTTGTGCCAGATCGCAGCCAGGACCGGCTCGGTTTCTTGCACATCTCTTATGCGGTTTTCAGCAAAACGATACACTACGGTTTCACTATCCGCGACTACGTTCGCAGTTCTGCCCTTGCCTGAATAACTTGCGATTTCTCCGACGATAGCCCCCGGTTTTTGTTTGAGCACGCGAATACTCTTTCCATCTCTATCCTTAATGTACACCGATAAGCTACCCTGATCTATAATGAAGACGTCGCCCGACTTCTCTCCTTCCTTCAATAACAGGGTGCCTTCGGGAACCAACTCGCGATCCATTATGGTCAAGAACCGCTCGGCGATGTCTTGATCTCCCGTGATTTCAATCAAAGCAGACTTTGCGGTTTCCTCGCTGGCTGCAAGAGGCAAACGGCGCAGCAGATCATCCTCCAGGGTTTCAAGCGCGATATCGCAGGTGTCATACACTTTGAACGTGCGGCTCCCCTCAAGAACCGATCGGCGCTCGATTTCCTGCAAGACATGTGGGTTCAGTTCACAAAGGATCACCTGAGCGGACCTCTCGGATGCCAGCAGTTCAAGTTTATGCAAGGCAACAATCGCCGCCCCATCTATTCGGCTGACCCCTCTGAAATCCAGGACAACAGTGTTAACGGGTGGGCTTTGCTTGAAGAGGTTACGGATGTGCGCCGAAAGCTGCATGACCGATCCGAAGAATAGGAACCCCTGCAGGGAAACGACTGCAATTTCGTGCCCATGCTGATCAAGAAACTCGGTTTGAAGCGGACCGCGATCAACCGCACTACGGACGCGACCAAGGGTTGCCGAGCTTCGTATCACCGACAAGCGGCCATAGTTCACCGCAAAGATCAAAGACGCCGTAACGATGCCAAGGACTATAGCCGTCGGCATTTTCAGAGTCAGCGCAACCGCGACAATTGCGAAACTTAAAAGCCAATCCGAAAATCGCTGGCGGCGCCACTCGGACAGCAGCCATTTATTGACAATAGAGATCCCCAGAAACATCAGCAGGCCGGCAGAAACGAACCTTGGCACGCTGGTGTAAATCTCGTTGGCAAACAACGCGCCGCCGCCCATCACAACGCAGGCCGCAAACGGAGCATACCGGCCTTTCGCCCCGATCATGGATGCGATGGTCGTGTTGCCGGGGCTCACATAGCTGACGCTGCTTCCGAAACAGCCCGTCACCAGATTGACTGCACCTGCGCGGAATGTTTCCTGACGCGTGTCCACATCGCGCCCGACGGCTATTTCTGCGCCGGTCACATTCAGCATTGCGCCGAAAATCCCAAGCAGAATTGCAGCGGCGACAATGGGCCAGTTTTCCAGAATGATATCGAATTTCAGTGCGGAAAACGAAGCTGTGAAATCCAGCACATCCCTTGCTACACTCATGTTATCGGGCAAAAGCCCGGCATTTCGCGCCTCAGCGGGGTCAATATCCAGAACAAACAAAATCAGGTAGAAAAGGGCTATACTTAAGGCCACCCAGGATACCGTCCCGAAGTGCTTTGAAACCCGGGTGGCGCACCACAGCAACATGGCAAATAAAATTGTCAGCAAGGGGACAAGTCCGGTCGAGCCCGCATTGGAAAAAACTGTCAGCAGGCTGCAACTCTGACCTTCGCAGACGACATAAAAGGAAGAGCGGATAAGAAGTGTGCCAGATGCAGCCAGGTAACCGGTTGTGACGGCGAAGGGAATGAGGCGGATCATCCGGCCAAGGTCGAAGGCAGAAATCGCAATCATGGCGATTCCGGTCAGTATGGCCGTAAGGCCTAGGAGCAACAGAACATTCAGTATCTTTTCGCTGTCGTTCAGATCCATGGTGTGGATCAGAAAAATCACCGGAATCAGAACCGCGATAGGAACGTTCTGCACATTTGAAAACATCGGCGCAGCGAAAGAGCGGCGCGTGTTGAGAGAAAGCGTTCCCAGAATGGCCGCCATCAGAAAAATGACCATGCCGATCGTCGCGCCTGCAATCATCTCTCCGGCAAACACAAGGGCGGCGATCGCCACGGCGTGTCCCAGGTTGTCAAACCCGATAACAACTCCGATGGCCGCCTGTTTTAGTTGTGGACTGGCAGACTTTGCATCCGTAAATGCGCTCACTTCCGTTGCTCTGATTGCGACAAACGACTATTCGCTTCGATCAGTTTAGTGCGTGTCGCCAAGGCCAAATGCTCTTGCAGATAAGCGCGGAATTCACTGTCGGTATTCGCGGTCTTGCGCAACGCTTCGCCGGGAACCATAAAAATCCGGGAAGGCTGGTCTATGACCACGGTCGCAGAGGCCGGGCCCGGTTGCATTACATTCATTTCGCCGATGAAACCGCCCCTGATCGACGCGACGCTTTTTTCCTGTGAAATTACGTCCGCCCGGCCATTCAGCAGATAGACGAGGTTCGTAACATCCGCGCCTTCGCGGGTCAGTTCCGTTCCCACGTCCGCGTCGATCCAAATCCCCCGGTTCAGAAACTTGCGGGCAAGTGGTTTGGGCATATCGTACAGGACATCATTTATAAGCCTAAGTTCGTTTTCGTTGAAACGCGTGGTCCGTTCGATCACATACAGGCGGCAAATCCCAAAGGTGCTGATGATGATCCACATGATCTGAATGATCGCGGCCGACAAATTGAATTTTACGGAAAGGCTGAGCAAAACCAGGCTGGCTGCGATAAGATTCATGATTGCGTAGGGATAATGCGAGCCCCGGACAAGGCCCAATTGCAAAAGCGCGTATGATGCTAAGTAGAACCCTACCCCCAAATATCCTGCCCAATCATACAATGTGTTTTGAGCAAGTTGATGCATAGGAATCTGGACCTTGAGAAATGAGTTCCAGTTACTAAACACTATTTTATTAACGGCGCAATGAATCTGAAGACAAAGCCTGTTTTCCGTATCTGCGATACCTGAGGTTAAGACACGCGCGCCTGCGCTCCAATCACCAAGACCGCCCTTCACGCAAGCCAGAAAGAGCTGAACCGAACGTCACCATGGCCTTCTTATGAGACTAGAGTGAATGGCAGAACGGCTTGCACAGGTGAATTGCTCCTTGCTTTGAAACATGCGTTGCCACATCATCGTTCCTAGCAATGTGCAATTGAGGTCGAATGCATTTTCTTACCAGGATTTATATGTTCGGCGTCGGTTTTGTAGTCATTGCAATAACGGCCGTGACTTTATCGATTTCTTTTGCCGCATTGGTTTACACCGGGCCGCTCTCAGTTTTTTTGGGCCAGGGTATCAACGCGACCCTTCTGGGTGCCGCAATCATGGCTCTGGTTGGTAGTTTTTTTCTTTCTGTCCGAGGGAGCATTTGCAATCCGCAGGATGTAACCGCCGTTCTGATAGGTGCTGCTGCGGCCGGAATCGCAACGACTGGAAATGTGCCAGTCGAGCATTTATTTCCAACCGTCATTGGCCTTATTGTAACCACTGGGATTTTCACGGGACTGGTCGTATTCTTGGCCGGTGCCTTCAAATTAAGCGCTCTGGTGAGGTACGCCCCGTACCCTGTGATCGCGGGTTTTCTGGCCGCAACAGGTTATCTTCTGTTCATGGGCGCGCTCAGCATCGCTGCTCGTGAAACCGTATCGATCTCTAATTTGACAATGCTGTTTCATTCAGTCGCGATCATCAAATGGGTTCCGTGGGTGGCTGGCGCTATTTTCCTGACGTTTATTGAACGCCGACAGGCAAGCGAACTAACCGTACCAACCGTACTAAGCCTGTCTGTTCTGGCTTTTTTCGCATTGCTCGGAATTTGTGGCTATTCACTGTCTGATGCGATGGAAATGGGTTTGTTGCTTGGCCCATTCGACAACACAAGTTTCAGCTTGCCTTATAACTCAGACTTCTTTGCTAAGATTGAATGGGCTGCGATTGCTTCGGCGGCACCTACACTCATTGCTGTTTCCGGATTGACCTTGCTGGGCGCTCTCCTGAACGGAACGGGGATTGCAATGACCCTTGGCGCAAAGTTCAACTCGGAACAGGACATGAAGGCGACAGGGCTGGCTAATGTCGCAAGCGCTACCGTCGCAGGTCTTCCCGGATACGTAATCCTTGGGGAATCCATATTGGCAAGGCGCATGGGGCTACGGGGTCAAGTTCCTAGCCTGGCCTCCGCAGCAGGCTGTTTGGCCGCTTTGTATTTCAGCGCGGATATACTGGCGTATATGCCAGCGGGTCTTCTCGTTATGGCCGTTGCTTATCTTGGCTTTGACTTGCTCGCCACCTGGCTGTGGGAAAGCCGGAATCGCCTCTCTCGTTTTGAGTACGGCATTGTGGTTTTGATCGTGGCCATAGCCGCCACAGTGGGTTTCCTGCTTGCTCTAGCAGTTGGCATGCTTGCGGCAATTGCCATTTTTATTGTTTCTTACGCGAATACAGAGGTGATCCTCAGCCGTTCAACTGGCGCAACCAGGCGCTCTCGGGTCGAGCGCTCAGAAGAAGAGTCGGATTATCTGTCAAAGGTTGGTTCAGAATTGGTTGTTCTCGACCTGACGGGCTATCTTTTTTTCGGCACAGCCCACAGGCTTTCCGAGGCGGTACAATCAGAGTTGTCATCTGAACGGCCGATAAAATACCTGATCCTGGATTTCAGACGCGTTCCCGGTATTGACACGTCGGCCACAAATTCATTGGCGGGGATGTTGGAGACCTCAGAACAGGCCGGGGTCAAGTTATTTTTTACCGGAATGTCCGAAGATGTCGAAAAACAGTTTGCATTGGCAAGCCCACACAACGAGGGCGTTAAAAAAATCCCCAACATTGATGCCGCACTTGAAATCATCGAAGGCGACTTGCTTTCCGAGGAGCCTGGCGGCGCCCGAGTGGAAAGCGCAAGACTAATGCAACTGATCGAGCGGCTTGAAGTTGAATACCATGAAGATCCCGGAGCCCTGGAGCGGATCACACTCGCGCCAGGCGAGAAACTTATTCGACTCGGCACCATATCTTCAGAATGTTACTTCCTGCTAAGCGGCACGTTGCGTGCCGAAATCGAAGACCAATCGGGAAATCGGGTACGGGTCGCCGAGTTCCAGCCCTGTGCGCTTGTTGGCGAGATCGCCTATTATGCAGAAGTGCCCCGCACAGCATGGGTCATTGCATCGACCGATAGCAAAGTTGTGCGCGTTGACTTAAAGCGTATGGAGCGCGCGCCGACGCAAACCCTGATCGAATTTCATAAAGCAGCCGCACGATCACTTGCACGACGTGTCATGCGAATGACGAGGCTCACAAGCGAGTTGTAAGCCGACATTTCAAACACGCAGTCGATAGGCCCCGGAGATGTTCCAGCAGTTTGGTTTGTCCCCGCAAACTTTGAACTGACCGCGGTCTTTGCATTATGCGTCCCCAGACAACTCGAACGATTTTTTCCCGAAGTCTTAAGTGTCTAAAAATTTTGACAATTTATCAAAATTTCCATGCTCTGCTTCTGAATTCTATCATCCGGTACCATCTATCATCAGACCCTTGTTGTTTCGTTTTACCGCACCAGCAGGGCTTGTGCGACTCAACCCGTTCCGGACATCTACAACCCAACAGGTCGTCGCCCATCCGAAAATATCACAGCAATTTATCGCTCTAAAGCTGTTGCTAGACTACCTCGACGGACTGCCTCAGCGAAAAGGTGAACGACCAAATCCAATGTCGCGCTGAAATTACCCTGAACAATTTAATCTCCGCCGTTTTGGGACGCGGCAATTACCGGACCGGGGAATGGCCCAAGGCAACTGGCCCGGTGCGAGACCTGGAAGACATGATTATAGAGTTGCGCCACCCATTGCTTACCAGCCATGGTCCGCTCAAGATGCCGGAGCGCCGGACCGATCAGTGGTTGGACCTGCTGCCAAAAGAAATTCGGAAATTGCTCCATAAGGTCCATAGGTGAACTGTAGCCTAACTTTTGCGCATAGCCAGTTTCCACAAACTCATGGTAAAGCCCGTTGATCTTGCGGTGGTAGAACGGGTCGGCGATCTGGCCAATAAGGTCTGCAGCTCGCACCAAAGCTTCTTCGCTCTCTGTACTGGCATAGAACGGGTCATCAGGCATTGGGAAGCGTGTGTACTCGATAGCCCGAGCGATCCGCTCTTCGTCAATCAGTCCGGACTTGCCAAAGCGTTGACGGGCGTAAATCTTGCCACGATCAATATGATATGGCGCGAGAAAGGCATCCGACGAGCCGCGAGGCGGGCAAATTCGGTCTCCTGCCTCGTTGATGACGACTTCGGTATCAGTGTCGCCCTCGCAGATGTTGCGGGAAAATCCAATGTCATGTACCAAAAGGGCCACGATGTAATGCAGCCAATCCTCCGGCTGAACGGCACGGGTAACAAGCTGACCCCGGATGATTTCCTGGCCAACCAGCGTGACCATCATTGTATGCTCAGCATTGTGATAAAGAGCGTCGGAGTTACCCAACCGCTCCAACAACATACGCGCGCTCCCACTTATAAACGCGGCATATTCGCTCTTACGCCCTGAGAAATATTGAAGATAGGTTTTGGCTAGGTAGTCTCCAAATTCAGTGGCCACGACTGCGGTGGGATTGAACATGAGTGCCCCCTGTCAGCCGAAGTGGCCTATTTTATGATAGCACAAGGAAATTTCAGATCAACTGGCTGGAATAGCCCCAATTTGGCCCGTTGGCGCTGACGTCAGACATATCAATGCGTTATGTAGTGGCGGAGCGACAGTCCGCATACTTAATTTCTTAATTAACTGTTTTATAGTAGATAAATTAGTTTACTTAAATTTAATACCACAAATAATACCACAGCATATTCAGAAAAAGTCATTTTTCAGAACCGGCCCTGAGCGGATATCCGGCATCGTATCAATCGCCGCATCACAGCTTTCGCTTTGCAGCCATTCGTGCACAACGCAGCATTCTCATGGGTTCAGTGACGGCAGAGCGGGACGAAGTGGGCGTTGAGTGGGTGTCAACTTCCGGGGTTGCCCGGTCACATCCGTAAGAAATTGTCATTCATGGTGTGGTCGCAAGCGTGAGAGGTGCCCGGGGGAGGAAGCTCAAATCACAACCGATATTGCCAATTGCAAACGCGGGAAAGGATGCATTCTTCTCGCTTATATGTTATATATTGAAAACGGTGACACTCCGTTCAGTGTCGACTGAACGAGGATATTGATATGAAATCATTTCTCTTGACGACAGCCTTTGCACTCTTGGCATTTCCCGCATTGGCCGACAGTGTGACCGAGGCAATTGAAGCTCGCTCGCTCGAGTTCGAAGCGGCCTTCAATGCGGGCGACAGCGCCGCTGTCGCTACTCTCTATGCGCCGGATGCTGCGATCCTGCCGCCGGGCGGAGCGCGTATCGACGGCCGCGAGAAGATCGCCGCCTTCTGGGCGGGTGCTATTGAAAGCGGGCTCGCTGACCTAGACCTGATAGCAACCGAAGTGATCGCCACCGGCGACAGCGCACTTGATGTTGGTACGCTCACTCTCTCCGCGCCGGGCGAGAACGGCGAGCGCGTTGTCGTCGCCGCCAAGTACGTGGTACATTGGATTCAGATCGACGGGGTCTGGCACCTCCATCGCGACATCTGGAACCTCGGACAATAGTCTGAGCAACGTAGAGCGCTTGTCTGGAGAGTGGTCATGGAGTCGGGAACGGCGGTTTCCGATCAGACCCGCCAAGGCACTGGAGCACTGGCCTTTCAGTATACAGAAATCCTTGGCAAAACCCTGCTGAATCTTGACAGTTTCTAGCAGGCCTGCGGTCAATGCAGATATTTGCCGCGTTGTGTAGAATGCCTTGATAGGGTTCTGACGTGACCGCCGCAGCGCAGAACGGAAATGCGAATCAGCTACCAGTTGAAGGGCCGCTTTCGGAATATGCGCAAATCAGGCTTGCAACCGCAGCAAATTCACACTTTCCGCCGATTCTGTGGAAAAACAACGTGTTGCTGTTGCAGAAAGTGTGGTTCTGAACAGAGCGCGAGCGCCTTTTCTATCAGGCTTTGCGCGTTTGCTGCGGTGCAGGAAGGATCTTGGCCAGTTTGCGGAGGTTTTGGGCGGTGGCGGCGAGGAGGAATTCGTCATTTGCACCGCATGGGCCGCGTAATC